>CAVPNW010000015.1:0-252985 GCA_963706875.1 uncultured Actinomycetes bacterium
CCTATGATCGTTCCGCTCGGCGTGATGCGACCGATCTTGTTGCCGGTGACCTCGGTGAACCAGAGGTTCCCGTCGGGACCCCCGACGATGCCCCAGGGCGTGGTCCCGGCTCCAACGGGGTACTCGGTGATCGAGCCGGACGGGGTCACGCGCCCGATGTTGTTGCCGTCCTGCTCGGCGAGCCACCATCCCGTCTGAAGCCCAAGGTGATCCAGCGCGGGTGGCTGTTGGCGGTTGGGATCGGGTACTCGGTGATCGTCCCGGACGGCGTCGAACGTCCGATCTTGTTGCCGGCGTACTCGGTGAACCAGACGTTGCCGTCGGCACCCTGCGTCACGTCGGCAGGGTTGCTCGCAGACGTAAGCGCCGGGAACTCCTGGGCAGCCCCGATCGCAGGCGTGCCCTGCTTCGTCCCCAGGTTCCAGACGCTCGCCTGCGAGGTCAGCACCGTGATCGTCGCGATCCCCAGGTTCAGCGTCCGCGATGTGACGCACGGATCCGGGCGTGGCGTCCCCGAGGTTCGGCGAACACAGCGGGATCGGGGCGTTGTTGCGGAAGATGACGACGTCGTTGGCGGTGAGGATGAGCGGGTTGCCGCTGACATCCATCGAGAGCGTCAGCGAGATCGGGTCGTTCACGCTGCCCGGGGGCGCGCTGATGGTGAGCGCCTGGCCCATGAACGAATAGCCCGAAGGCGCCGGCCCCGGCCCGTTCGACGTGATGCTCACCGGGCCGCCGTTCGGCGATGTCAGGTTGGCGTTGACGTTCGGCCCGGTCGGCGGCCCGCCGAGTGGGTTGTTCGTCATCGATGCCGCCGTTGGACGGGCTCCCGACCCAGGTGATCGGCCCGGTGTAGCCCGTGTCAACCGTCCAGTTCGCCTGGCGCCGGCGAGGGGTCGTAGGTACCAAGAAGTCCTTCGCGCGCACGTCGAACGTGTGCGGCGCGTTGGAGAGACCGACACGCGTGTCCGGCGAGGTGCACACGCCCCAAGGCCCGCCGTCCAGCCGACACTCGAAGGTCGCGCCGGGACTCGGACTCGAGAACTGGAAGGCGGTGCTCGCCGCGTTGTGGGTGCCGGACGGCGCGGATGTGATGTACGTCTCCGGCGGGAGCGGCGAAGAGTAGGTCGGCGCGGGCGTGTTGACGTCGCCGAGCAGGACGTCGACGTCGAGCGGGTTGACGGTGATGTCACCGGCGACGCTGGCCTGGTCCCCGCGATAGCTGAGACCGGCGTAGGCGGGGTCGGTCGGGGCGGGCAGACCGCCGACCGTGCCGGTCAGGCCGCTCTGGCGGATCAGGTCCGCAAGACCCGGCGAGCGAGTCGTCCCGCACGGAACGTGACGGGGCGTTGCCTTCACTGAGGTTGGGGTAACGCTCGGAGACCTCGAAGGGGAACGCGTGTTGCCGTCCTTGATGACCGTTCCGCGCCGATCACCTGGAACGGCCGCCGCCGGTCACCTGCGCCGGCGTCGGGACCTTCACGGCGTCTGCGTCGGTCGAGGGGCCGGTGTACTTGTTGTACGGCTTGGCGGAGGAAGAGCACGCCGACAGCGCGACGCGGTCGGGGTTGTTGGCATCGGACTGCACAGTCGCCTTGGCGATCCGCACCCGCCCGTCCTTCGTGATCGCCGGCGCGATCCGCAGACTGCCGGTGAGCCGAACCCCCGGGATGTAGTTCTGCACCGCGCCGCTGACGAGTCGGCGACAGGTGAAGATCCCGGCGGGGAAGTCCTCGCCCTCGATCAGCCCGGGCAGCTTGAAGATGTCCTGGTCGATGACCCGCAGGATCGAGTTGATCTTCGTTGCGAGGTTGACGGTGACGTCGATGCCGACGTTCTTCCCCGGGATGTTCCCGAACAGGTTCGCCTGGCCGCCGGAGAAGCCGGTCGTCACATCCTGGGAACCCTGCGCGGTCGTAGACCACCAGCGCGTCGCGGTACCGGTGCTCATGTTCACCGACACGCCGCCCGGTGCCACGCCAAGACTCAGCGCGTTCGTGCCAGGACGGTGTCGCCGGCGACGAACTCGAGCCGGTCGGCGCGGACCCCGTCGGGAACGGGACGATACGGGTTGGGACCGATCCAGTCGTTGTTGCCGATCATGCCGCCCGCCTGAATCGCGCTCGGCGAATCGACGCCCGGAAGGATCGGCACGCTTCACGCCACTTGCCGCACCGCACCGACGTGGAAACGACCAGGCCGGAGGCCCGTTCCCTGCGCCGAAGCCGTAATCCGCGGGCGAGCCGTAATACAGCGCCTTGTAGTCCGGACCGGCCGCCGAGATCGCCGGAGTTGAACCCGCGCCCGTGACCAGTCCCCGCAGCCCGGCTTGAGGCTGTCCGCCCAGGGCTGGAGCAGCCCGGCGAGCGGCGCGCCTGGCCGGTACTCCGCCTTGGCCGCATTCGCATCAGACCGCGTGGTCGGGTCGGTGATGTCCGGGTTCCACAGCAGCGGCACCGCCGACGTCGTCAGCGTCTTGTTGCCCGGCAGAATCTTCAGGTTCACGTTGCCCAGCGCGCCACCGTCATAGGTGTCGCTGAACTCGACGACCGCCGCCAGCGCGCCGCCGAGCGCGACCTGCCGCGTCCCGAGCGACGGACCGAGTCACATTCGCCGACGGAATCGAGCGCTGATTCAGCGCCGTCCCCTGTGCCAGGCAATTCTGACTGAGCGCTGATTGCGTCGGCGTGCCGCCGACCGTCGGGCGCGGGTTCTGCCCAGTTTCCTCCGAGCACGGGTTGCGCAGGCGAATCGTGACCGGAAGCTTGAAGTTCACCAGCGCCGCCTTGCGCAGGAACGAGCGCCTGCGCACGACGCCGGGGTTGCGCTTCACCGCTGCGCGCAACTGCCGCCGCACACGCGCACGCTTCTTCGCGGCGGCCCGCTGCTTGCTCTTTGCGGACGCGGCGGACGCCGTGTCAACCGCGGTGCCGACAAGCGGCGTACCGCACAACATCAACGCTGCAACCAACAGAGCAATGCAGCGCAAGCTGCGCTGGACCGAATCCCCACAAAGCACCTCCGACAAAGGGCTCCTCCTCCAACGCCCTAGAGAACTAAGCCCCGAACCTACCAGAAAAAGGGGGATGGACGCCACTTGCGGGTTTTCGCGGCCGTTTGCGACCGCGGGAAACACGGATGCCAGCATCCGCAAGCGCGTCGAAGTCCGTGCACGTACTGCGTTGACCTGGTCGCCCGGTACGACGGCACCTGATCCTGGACGACGACCTCCACACAGCACGCCCGGCAATTCCTGTTCGTTGCCGCTGCTGCGATAGGAGTCTCGGTCGGGGCAGGCCGTGTCGCGCGAGCTGCACTCGACCGCCGCTGGGGCGTCTTCAAACAGCTGGGCTGTCCGGGCCGGCGGGAGCAGACTCATGGCCAACAAGCTTCGCGACATAATCGGAGAAGCCGCGAGGCAAGCCCTCTCGCTGGTCGTTCGTGTCGAAGACTTCGCGCCAAACCCGGTACGCCTCCGGCTTTGCGCGAAGCCAGTCGGAAAAGAGGACGCCGAGATAGTCGGCCTCAGTTTCGCTGAGGAGACCAAGGCTCCGCGCGTTGTAGATCGAGGACAACGTCACCACAATGTGGTGCACAACCCGACGGAGCTTGGGGTTCACTTCGACTGGGTCGGGCCGACCCCTGGGCTCCCAGATTGTCTCGTACTGGCTGTCACCAGGCCGCCTCGAAGCTGCGAACGGGCTCATACCGAGACGACGCACTCGCCGAGCTGAACGTCCTGGCGCATCATCCACCCGAGCACGCCGCCACCCGCCAGATCCGCGGCGAACAACGCCGCTGAAGCTGTCACACAGCCACCGAGCGGATCGTATGGGCGCCGAGAGGACGGGGCCGCTACCAACTCCAGGCGCTGATTCCGTCTGGAGCTCGCTCTTGCCTCATGACCAAGGAGAGCCCGGTGCCACCGACGGCGATCCCAACCCGTTGCCTTCCATCGGCGACCGCAGAACTCGAGGCCCCCGACCCCTTCAGGCCCGCAGAGCGGGTCGTGCAGGATCTGTCGGCCTCAGCGGCGTCGTGTCAGCGTCAGGCGGTACGTCGATCGTGGTGGTGAGAGGGGCGCGAGGTCTTTCCCGACGGTTCCCTGTTCGCCGGCGACGGTCCAGGCTGGCGCGAAGACTGCGACGTAGTAGGTGCCGGTGCGGGTCGCGCGGTAGCTGACGCGCGGGTTCTGGGTGAAACCGGCACTGCGAAGTTCACTACTTGGCGAGGGCAGTCGCATGTCGAAGTCGCCTGTTCTGGTGCTCCAGATCGACGCGTAGAGCACAGCGCTGGCGTTGGCGTTGCTGACGCTCGCGCGGAGCAGGTCGCCGCGTCGCAGGTACACCTTGAACGCGTCCTGGGGGTCTTTGCCGGGGCTCACCGAACCGCGGGTCGTGGTGAGGCGGGTTCGTCGCAGGTAGGTCGGGAAGGACGTCGGCCGGCGCTTGAGCCAGTAGACGTTGTCGTTGACTTCGTACGGGTCGGCTGTGGCGGCTGTCGCAGTGAGCCCCGCGCCGACATCAAGGAGTCCAAAGCCGGTGGCGACGTCGAAGCCGCTCGTGCTCATGTTCGTCGAAGATGAGCGCCGGACAAGGTCGTACAGACCTGCCGTCGTCAAGCGTGGCCGGGCCGCCGCGATCAACGCGACGGCACCCGCAACGGCGGCAGCCGAGAACGAGGTGCCCGACGCGCGGGCGTAGCCACTCAGGCAGATCGACCGTGGGGCCGGTAGGACGAGGTCGGCGCCCGGTGCCATCAGGTCCAGCCACGGCCCGGTATTCGAGAACTCATCGCGCGCTGCAGCGGTGCCCGCCGAGCCCACCGTCAGGGCATGGGCGAGCGTGCCGGGGAACACCGTCTCGTTCTCACCCTCGTTCCCGGCCGGCACAACCGTGATCACGCCTTCGCTGAATGCGGCGCTGAGGGCGAGCCCAACGGACGTGACGGTGCCCTCAGACACCTGCGACAGCGGCTGCGAGGACGGCAGAACCGCGACGCGCGCGTTGCGCGCAACCGCGATCTCAAGTCCCTTGACGATCGTCGCCGGCGTCGCCAGCAGACTCGCGGTCGCGATCCGCACGGGCAGGACCGGACTGGTCGGGGAGATCCCGGCAACCAGCCCGGCCGCGCCCGCAGCAGCTGCCGCAACCTGCGTACCGTGACCGTCATCGTCGGGAAGCGCGGGCAAGCGTTCCGTGATCGCATTCGACGCCTCCAGCACACGGCCTGCGAGTTCCGGCACCGTCGGGTCGACCCCGGTATCCAACACGGCGACCGGTCGCGTCGTGGCCGGCAACGGGCGACTGCGCGCGTTCGCCGCGCCAGCCGCCTGCAGCAGCGGCGACGTCGGCGTGTCAACGCACGTCCCAGCAATCGACGCCCGCGGCACCGGCGAGTTCGGCTGCGCGCCCCCAACGCCGCGAAGCCCCGAAAGGCGCTCCGAATAGCCAACAGCCGAGTCACCCGGAGGAACCGGAAGCGTGAAGAACCCGAGACCGCCGATCCTCGCGACCGGGTGCGCGCCAGCCGGCAGTCGCTCACCATCACGCGCCGCAACCAGCACTTCTGACGTCGACGCCGCCGCCACGACCGGCGCGAGCACCCCAACGGCGCCGACGACCGCGACCACCAACGACACGCGACCGACGCGTCTCACGCTCCAGGCCACCAAACCCACGTGCCAGCAACGAACCGTCCGGTCCGACGTCGCTCGATCACGCCCACAGCAACCTCGCGTTTCACGTCACTCTGGCTCTCCGCGTCGCACACAACATGTTCGGGATCCCAAACACGCCCAAACCATTCAACAACACGCTACCTCGGCACGGGACCAGCTCGCGCCGGCAGACCAGGATCACGAGACACGCGCCGCACACCAACGTCCTACTACGACGCGCAACTCACGTTGACCCACCGGTAGCGCCCTACCGACATGAGCGCGACCGCCCCCCGGACAGGCTCGACGCTCGCAGCGCGGCTACTGCTTCTCGTCCCTTGCGGGAGCAGGCGCCTACTGCGTGGGGGGTTGTGTGGACGCCAGGTTGGGTGGGGGGACCGGGTCATAGGCGGGCGGGGCGGTGGAGGTGATCGCGCAGTTCGGAGTGGGCGGCGGCGCTGGGACCTCGGTGATGCCCTCACCGGGACAGCTGACGACCTCGTACACGCCGCGTTCCGGTGTCGGCGAGCCCGAGCCGCTGCACGCTGTCGCGGCCCGGGCAGCCCGGCGGCCTCGCTCGTAGCGGCGCTGTGGAGAGCCCGTAGCGCCACGGCGATCGCCGCTGCGTTGACAGCAGAGTTCTCCCAGCAGCCGCTTGCTTCGCCGCCGAGCCGGCAGGCCGATACCACGCCAGGCGCCCGCACTGAAGAACGCGAAGTTCACCGCTGACCCACTTCGAGCCGGCGAGCTGAGGCCTCGGCGTCGAGGTTACCACGAGTGTCATGCAGCGGCAGAACGGCGCGCGTCGCCGCTCGGAGTCCGCATCTCGACGACGCGGCACGCTCCCACGAGACCGCGTATTGGCGGGCAGTTGAGGCCCGTCACCAGGAAGCTGATCTGCTGGGCGGAGCGGTCGCTGATCCGGCCCAGCCGCGTCTCGGTCTGCGAGATGCCGGTGAGACCGTTGAAGACGTAGGCGGACGATCGAGCCCGAGGCGGGTAGTGTCGCCCCACAGCCGCTCGCAACGCCGGGGAGGCGCCTGGAGCGCTGCGGTTCGTCGTCGACCCGCACGGCGGGTCCACGAGTCCCACCTCCTGGGCACAGCGCGTCGTCGGAACGCCGGGGAGTCGCGTGGAGGGTTGCGAGCGTGGCGCGGTCAGCGTCTTGGTGTAGACGACGGGGTTGGCGTCCTTGCCCGTGCCGGGGACTCGCGTGTCCAGGCGATCCGCCCGCGCCACAGCGTCGGTCCCACGTCGTTGCGCGTGCCGTCGTTGGCGTTGCGCACCGGACGCTCGCCGGTCGCGACCGCCAGGGAAAGCACGAACAGCTCACCTGCACGAACGCGGCGACCCCATCAGCGTCCAGCCGCGGACGGCGTCGCGACCCGGTCCGCGTGACGCTGATCGTCCGGATACCCCGGCGAACGGTCCGGGAATCGAGGTCCTCGTTCGCCACGATCAGCAGCGCTGGCAGACGAACTGCGCACCAGCTGCATCGGCGCCTGCGAGTCGGCCTGGCCGCCCAATGGACGTCATCGAGCACCAGCACGACGGGGCGCTGCGCAGCCTCCATCGACAGCCAGTCGACCAGTCCCTCGAAGATCGCCAGCGCCTCGATGTCCCCGTCGAGCGGCTTCTCCACTCGGTGCCAGACGCGCACACCCGGCGCAGCGCGGCACCCGCGTCGCGCGGGCCACGACGCTCAGGTAGCCAGCGCCTCGGCGAACGGCTGGAAGGCGACCGCCAGATCCTCATCCACCCGGCCGAACAGCACCAGCGCGCCCCGCTCGTGAGCGCGAACCGACGTCTCCTGCGCCAGCCGCGTCTTCCCCGCCCCGGCTCACCACCGAGCAGCGCCACACGCACGCCATCGGCGGCCTCCCGCACAGCCCGAGACGCTCGGCCTGCACCCACTCCTGAACGATCGTCCCGCAGGCGCACCGAGCCGCGGGCACGGCGGTCGCCACACCACCCGGCTGCGCGACGGTCGCCGCCGACCTCCCCGTGACCGCAACCGGCTGCGGCAGGCCCTTCAGCTCGATCGGTCGCAGCGACGTGTACGCATGACCGCCGCGCGAGCCGACGACCGCGCGGACCGTCTCCGTCGCCAGCACTTGCCTCGGCGCCGCCGCCGCGCACAACCGGGCCGCCTCGACGACCGCGGTGCCCTGACAGTCACCGTCCTCGTCGATCATCACATCACCCAGCGCGACCCCACCAGCGGCAGCCCATCCTCACCGCGCCGCTCGACGAGCTCGATCGCCTGCTGCACCCACGGCAACGGCGACAGCGAACAGGCGAAGACCGGGCACCCACCGAAGTCTGCCCCCGCTGGCACTCGCGCACATCCGTACGGGCCCCGGGAACAGCACGGACCAGCCGCAGCCGACAAGGACGCGTCCAGCCTCCCGCTTCCCATGCAAAGGGAGCGCCCAGGCTTGGTCCGTGGTCCTGCCGGGCGTCGGCCTCTTGCGGCAGTACCTAGCTGCGGTCGGCGATCCGTCGCGCGAGGCGCTTCACCGCTAGGCCCTGCGCTTCCGTCAGGTCAAGCGCGCGGAGCCCGCTCCTGCTCCTCGTCCGGACCTAGGGCACTTCCGGGGGCCGGAGCAGATCGGGGATCGGCGCGCGGCCGTCCCAGGGTTCCTCGGGCTCGATGACGCTGACGACCTCGGTCGGGTTGATGCCGACGCCGTGGCCGTACACGTCGGTGAACCGAACGATGACCACGTCCCTGGCGTTGAGCGCGGCGAGGACGGTGGTGAGGTCGCCTTGGACGCGGTGCGTCTCGCCGTTGTCCATGGCGATATGCGAGTAGGGGCCTGTGTATGACATCGCGGCCAGCGTAGCCGCGGCCTCACGGCAGGGAACCGAGATGGGGCGCCCTCGGTCCGGACCGGAAAGCGCCCCATCCCCAGCTAGGTCATGAGCCTTGCGTGCACGCCACTGATCGGCGCG
The DNA here is from genome assembly GCA_963706875.1 of uncultured Actinomycetes bacterium. Classification (GTDB taxonomy): domain Bacteria; phylum Actinomycetota; class Actinomycetes; order S36-B12; family CAIYMF01; genus Prado023. The sequence goes on from CAVPNW010000015.1 coordinate 8,615, forward strand.
CCGCTCGTGGCAGCGAACCGTGGTTTGCCGCAGACAGTCCTTCGTCCAGGGGAGGGACGTGCTGGGCGCAGCAGATCTCCGTACGCGTGCCGGTGCACACGCTGTCCTCGCCCTCGTTGGCGACCGCCAGGTCGAGGACCGTATCGGCGTCGAACCGGCCGAGCGCCATGGCAGACGGGTGGTCGCCGGCCGTCGAAGCAACCCCGTGAAGGGGTCGTAGGCGCCTCGGGCACCGGGTTGGCAACTTGGCCGACGAGGCCTGCCGCGCGAATCGCTGCGAACGACGACGCCGGCGGCGCGAGCGTGGCCGTTGGGTGCCGCGCTGACCCGCGCCAGTGCTGGCGAGGGCTGGGACACAGCAGATGCAAGCGCGTTTCGGCACTCGTGGGCCCTCAGCTTGATCTGCCAGAGTGCGGCTTCATGAGCGCCGAGGGGATGACCGTCACATTCTTGGGTGCGGCCGAGACGGTGACCGGCTCGCGCTTTCTCTGTGAGAGCGGAGGTCATCGTGTCCTCGTGGACTGTGGGCTGTTCCAGGGAATCAAGCGGCTGCGTGAGCTGAACTGGTCCCCGTTCCCCGTCGATCCCGCCTCGATCGACGCGGTGGTGCTCACCCACGCTCACATCGACCACTCTGGGTACCTCCCGGCGCTGGTCCGCGATGGCTTCGCCGGCGACATCTGGTGCACACCGGGCACCGCCGCGCTCGCCCGCGTGCTGCTGCTGGACTCGGCTCATCTTCACGAGGAGGGGGCACGCATCGCCAACAAGCGCAGGTCGAGCCGTCACAAGCCGGCGTTGCCGCTGTACACCACCTACGACGCCGAGCAGTGCCTGAAGCACCTGCACCCCACGCCGGCAGGTGCCGCGTTCACGCCGGCGCCGGGCATCGACGCGCTGTTCACGCCAAACGGGCACATCCTCGGCTCGGCGTCGGTTCGCCTCGACGACGGCCGGGCATCGGTCAGCTTCACCGGCGACGTGGGACGCCCCGACGACCCGATCATGCGGCCGCCCGAGCCATTGCCGGCCGCCGACCACGTCGTCACGGAGTCAACCTACGCGAACCGATCGCATGGCGACGCTGATCCGTCCGACGAGCTTGAGGCCGCCGTCAACCGCACCATGCAGAGGGGCGGCGTCCTGCTGCTGCCGGTGTTTGCCGTCGGGCGCGCCCAGGCGGTCCTGCACCTGCTGACCGACCTGAAGCTGGCGGGCCGCATCCCCGACGTCCCGATGTACCTCAACAGTCCCATGGCGGTCGAGGCCACCGACCTGTTCCTCGAGCTGCGCGACGAACACAAGCTCTCTGAAGAGCAGTGCCGCCAGATGCGCGACGGCGTCACGTTCGTGCGCACCGTCGAGGAATCAAAGGAGCTCAACACGCTGCACGGGCCGATGATCGTCCTGGCCGCCAGCGGCATGGCGACTGGTGGACGAGTCCTCCACCACCTCGAGCAACTCCTTCCGGACCAGCGCAACACCGTGCTGTTCACCGGCTACCAAGCCGAGGGCACCCGCGGCTACGCCATGGTCAACGGGGCCACCCGTATCAAGATCTGGGGGCAGTACATCCCGATCCGTGCCGAGGTCCTGCAGATCGACAGCCTGTCCGCCCACGCCGACGGCGACGAACTCGTCGCCTGGCTCTCACAGACCCCGGCGCCCCGCTGGGGAGCCAGCGTCGTGCACGGCGAGGTCGCCGCCACCGACGCGTTCCGGCTCCGACTTCGCGACGAGCTGCACTGGGACGCCCAGGTCCCCGCCCTCTTGGACGCCGTCCACCTCCCCGATGGCCTGAAACGCCACGACTCGAGGTAGGAAGAGGCCGGGTACCCGGAACCGCTGGACCTGAGATACGGGGGGACCCGCCGGTGCTGCTCCCGCTTCCCGTTCAACGCAGGAGCGGGCTATGGCACGAGAGCACCGGGATCCCGCCTTCGGCGACCGCTCCGAGCCCGAGTTCGGGGTTGGTCGGCGCGCCGACCTTGCGGACGACGAGGACGTCGAGCGGCGCGTCCAGTGCGCGCGCGATCTCGAAGGCGACCGGCACACCACCGCGCGGCAGGGCGAGCACGACCGGGTCGAGCGCCTTCAGCGGGCGCAGGAGATCGGCCAGCACGAGGCCGGCGTCCCTCCGGTCACGGAACGTGCGGGAGCCGGCCGCCGGGTCGCTCACAGCGCGGTCGGGTAGGTCGCGGGAGGCTCTCCGTCGAGCCAGGCGGCTTCGCGCTCGAGGGGCTCGACGGCGCGCGTGCGGTCGATGTGGATCAGGGCGTCGTACTGCGCCGCAGCGCGCGATCCGAGGTAGTGGCTCTGGCGTTCGGTCTCGGGCCGGTAGATGACGCCGATCGCCCGGGCGATCCGGGCGCGGTCGAGCGCCTGCCAGGCGTCCCCTCCGGGTCGCGGGACAAGCGAGAAGCGGGCAGCGGCACCTCGTGAAGCAGCGCCTCGAGGCTGCCCGGCAGGGCCGGGCGCAACCGTCCGCCGCAGGGCCGCGTCGCCCCAGGTCGTCGCGGCCGTGACGGTCCCGTCGTAGGTCGTGAAGCCGACGAGGACCGCGTCGCGGCCGTGGCGCTCGCGCGCGAGCTGGCCGAGCGTCAGGTCGCCGCGCTCGCCCATCTCGGTCGCCCGGGCGTCGCCGACGTGCGAGTTGTGGGCCCAGACGACGACGCGGCCCGTGCCGACGTGGCGGTCCAGGTGCGCGAGGAGGTGGTCGAGCGTGTCGGCCATGTGGCGGTCGCGCAGGTTCCAGGAGGCGCCGGGATCGCCGAACATCGAGCGGTAGTACTCCTCGGCGTCGGCGACGGCGCGCGCGTTCTCCTCGGCAAAGAATTGCTCGTCCTCGGCGCTGAAGCCGTCGTTCCGCAGGTAGTCGGCCGCCAGCGGCGCAGCTCGACGAGCTTGTGCGACGCCTCCCTGCGGCAGGGCTCGCTGACACCGAGGGTGACGGCACGCCCGTACGCCTGGCTCTCCCCGCCGTGGGGGGCGAGGCACGCGTAGCGCTCACGCGCCCGCGCGGCGGCCTGCGGATCCACGCGGTCGAGGTAGGCGAGGACCGCCTCGATCGATGTGTAGAGGCTGTAGAGGTCCAGGCCGTAGAAGCCGACGCGGTGGCTGTCCTGCGGTGCCCGTCGTTGTGCGCCCGCAGCCGGCCGACGAGATCCAGGACGTCGGCGTTGCGCCACATCCAGGTCGGGAAAGCGGCGGAATCCGCGCAGCGCCTGCTTCCGCATCGCTGTCGTTCCCGCCGCCCCGGACATAGCGGTTGACGCGGTGGGCGTCGGGCCAGTCGCCCTCGATCGCGACGGCCGTGAAGCCGCGCTCCTCGATCAGTCGCTGCGTGATCCGTGCGCGCTCGGCGTAGAACTCGTGCGTGCCGTGGGAGGCTTCGCCCAGCAGCACGACACGCGCGTCGCCGATGCGATCCAGCAGCGCGTCGTGGTCGCCCGGAGCCCCCGTGATCGGGTGCGCCTCGGCGCGCAGCGCGGCGGCCGCGGTGAGCAGGTCGCGCTCGCTCTCGACGCTGTGGAGATGCCGTGCCATCAGCTCGACGGACGGCGGATCGGGAGGCCGGCCTCGATCCACGCGACGACGCCGCCGGCGACGGGGTGCGCGATCATGCCGACGTCCCGGCACGCGTGCGCCGCCAGAGCCGCCGTGCGCCCGCGTCCGGACAGAAAGGCGATGGGCCGCTCGTGATCGAGGGTCATCGCGTCGTTGGCGAGCGCGCTGAGCGGCACGTTGCGCGCGCCCTCGACGGTCGGTGCGGGCCTCTCGTGCGGCTCGAGCAGGTCGACGAGCTGGAGATGCCCCTGAAGCGCCCGCTCGGCGACCTCGCGCGGGTCGAGTGCGTCGGGGTGGTTTCCGAACGGGTCCGTCGTGATGTTCGGCGTCGGCGACATGGGCTGGCTCGGGAGCCCTCGGCGTCAGCCGAGCAGCCTCCCGCCATCGACGATGACCTGCGACCCCGTCATGTAGCTCGCAAGGTCCGACGCCAGGAACACCGCTGCGCGCGCGATGTCGTCCGGCTCGCCCATGCGATGCATGGGAATGAGCTGCTCGAACGCCTCGAGTGTCGCCGGGTCGACGTCCCCGACCCCGGGCGTCCGGATGCCCCCGGGCGCGATCGCGTTCACCCAGATGCGGTGTGGCGCGAGTTCGAGTGCGACGTTCTTCGTGAATCCCCACGCGCCGTGCTTGGACGCGTCGTAGACGGCCAGGCCCACGGACGAGGGGTGCACCGCGTCGATGGATGTGATGTTGACGATGCGCCCGCCCTCGCCTCGCTCGACCATCCGCCTGGCGACGGCGCGCGTGCAGAGGATCAGGCCGACGAGGTTCACGTCCAGGACGCGGCGCATCAGCGCGGTGTCGAGGTCCAGGACCGTCCCCATCGGGAAGATTCCGGCGTTGTTGACGAGGACGTCGATGTGCCCGAAGCGCCCGACCGCCGCGGACACCATCGCCTCGACGGCGTCCTCGTCGCTCACGTCGGTGGCTGCGTCGAGCGCGCTGCCCGGGCGCGCACGCTCGAAGGCGGCGGCCGCGGACGCGACGTTCGGGTCGGCGTCCACCAGCACCAGGTCCGCGCCGGCCTCGTGCAGACGCTGCGAGATCGCCAGTCCGATGCCCTTCGCCGCGCCCGTGACGACCGCGACCTGGCCGGTCAGGTCGAGTAGGCGGCCCAGCGGTGTCACGGCGTCCGACTTCATCTCCGCCTACGGTCGCAGACGCGGGGCGCGCGACCATCGCGCCAACCCCTGGTCTTCGTGTGCGTAGTTCCCGCGGTCCGCGGGCGCTCAGCGGCTCGCGCCGGCGGGCGTCAGGCGGCGACGCACGTCAAAGCATCTGCGTCTGGCATCGGCCCTCCGGCTGTCCCATCGGGATCGCGAACGACGGACAGTTCGCCTTGACGGATCGCGAGCCCGTGCCCCGACTCCTGCTTCGCGTGGCCGGCAGGCGCATGGGCGCCTGCTGCTGCAGCGGGTGCTGCTCGTATCGGGGTGGGTCGGTACCGAGTACGGATGCTTCCCGCTGCTGCGGTGCGCGAGTGTGGTGCCCGTTGGGTCCGAACACGATCAGGAGGACAATCAGATGGCCGCTTCCAAGAAGACCTCAGCGCGCAGCCGCACCCCCGTTCACAGTGCTGACGTGACGAAGGCACTCGACTCGCTCACCGATGCGGTCGCGCGGGCCCAGACAGCAGTGAAGGCCGTTCGCAGCGATCTGGGGCGCTCGCCGCTGCGCGCGACGCTCGCTCGTGACGTCGAGCGCCTCGTCCGCGATCTGCGCCGCGACGCCGGGAAGCTCGATCGCGCCGTACGCAAGGACCTGCGACAGGCCGTCACCACGAAGCCCGCCGCAAAGAAGCCCGCGGCGAAGAAGAAGGCCGCAGCCAAGAAGCCCGCAGCCAAGAAGCCGACGGCCAAGAAGGCGGCAGCCAAGCGCACCGCTCGAGCCTAGAACGGGGTCCCGCGACCGCGCTGCCCACAAACAGCAGGAGCGCGCTCCAACGGCCGGGCAGGATCGTCTGCGCCCGTACTCGTCGGCGTTCGGGTCGTCGTCAGCGATGCTTCTTGCGGATGGTGATGCCGTCGGCGGGGTACACGATCGATTCGTGTTGTTCGTCCCAGCGCACCCGGTAGTGCTCGCGCCCGGGCTCACCGAGGATCTCCAGAATCTCAGCGACGCGAGCCGGTTCGCCGTGGATCCCGCGCGCTTCAAGCCAATCACCGACCTGCACAGTGGCCGGGGTCTTCCTGACGCTCATACGCGGGATTGAACACGCCCTCACCATGGCGGGCATCCGGGATCGGCCGCAGGCTCAGCCCGGGCGTGCAGCGCGACCGGTTTGGTCGTCCGCCAGGGCAGCTCAGTCCGGGCCGACCGCAGCCTCGGCCAGCTTGCCGCGGTCGACGTCCACGCTCTGGCGCGGAAGATCCGCGTGGCGTTCGCGACGGCCTGTTCGACCTCGCCGGCGAACGCCTCCGAGCCGATCGCGACGATCGCCGCCTCGCCCTCTTCGATCGCGGCGCCGAGCGCTGCCAGTTCCGGTCGCGACAGCCCGTGCCACAGGTTCGCGGCGGCCGCTCCGATGACACCCGCGGCCGCGGCGCCGACCAGCATCCCGATGAGCGCCGGCGGGAACAGCAGCCCGACGAGCGCGCCGACGATGATCCCGCCCTCCGCGCCACGCGAGAGAGCGCGCGCGTCGTGTCGCACCACCTCGATCTGACCGTCGCCCTTGTGCTGGACCAGCGCAGCGTCGTCGAGATGCACCTCGTGTGCCGTCGCGAGATCCTCGACGGCCGCGAAGTCCTCGCGCGCAGCATCCAGGTCACGGTATGCCGCGACGATCGCAAACGTCGTTCCGGGGCTGCTCATCTCTCGCACCCTACGCACCCGGCTGCTGCTCTGCCCGCGACTACGTCGCGTAGCGCTTCACGAAGGCGCGCACCGAGACCGACGGGGCGCCCGCCGGAACCGTGGAGGTGCCGCTCCCGGCACAGTCGATGTACTTCGCGCGGATCGTGATCGACCGCGCGGTGGTCGAGGCGGTCGGCCGGAACTGGAACAGCTCGATCGGCAGCGCGATCCAGTCGGTCCTCGTCGCCCCGCTCGTGAGGTACGGCGGCGTGAGCCGAAGCCCGGGGTTGGAGTCCAGCGCGGCGTTTCCGTTGCGCGCGGTCGTGGGGGCGTCGGCCGAGATGACGACGTTGTCCTCGCGGACGATCTTGAGGTCGATGGCGCTGCTCTGGTCGTACGTGCAGCCTCCGGGCCAGCTGATGTTCATGACGCCTGAGAGCTCGTCGAGGACACCGGGCGGCTGCGTCCAGGTGACCGTCATGATCGTGCCGGTCCCGCCGGTGCCCAGCGCGGTGGTGCCGATCGCCTGGTCCACGACGAGCGCGGCTCCCGCAGCGCCGGCGGCTCCGGGCGCTCCCGGCGCGCCGACCGGACCGGGCGGTCCCGCCGGTCCCTGAAGCCCCGCCAGCCCCGCCTGGCCCTGCGCGCCCGCTCCGCCGGTGATCTCCGCCGCCAGGTCCGCCCGGCGGATGGATCCGTCGCGGATCGCCGTCGACGTGACGCCGCCGACCGCGTGATGCCTGGCCTGGATCTGTCCGGACGCGACGTTCGACGCGCGAACCTGGTTCTTGCGCAACTGGACCGCCGCGAACGACGTACCGCCGAGGGCGATGAAGACGGCGACCGTCGACATCACCCCCGAGTACGTCAGACGTGGCCTGAAACCCCTTGGAGACCGGCCTCGCATGCGCGGATCCTACGCGCCATCAGCCACGACCCGCCGCTGCCGGCGACGCCGCCGCCGTCCGACCACCGCTCGTCGCCACCAGCTCCTGCATCGCCCTCCGATCCCGCGGCACAGGACACGCGCGTCGAGCGGCGCGTCAGCGTCGCCGGTCACGCCGAACCCGACCGCTCCGTCGTAGGAGTACCCGATCCTGCCCAGGCTGGCGGGGTCCGCGGGGAGCCCGACGGCCGCCGCCACGGCGCACTTGCCGGCGTATCTGCGCACGAGGTACTCGTTGCGGCGCTTGGTGAATCGCATGGCCCCGGCCCGGGCGGCCTCGGCCCCGGTCAACCACTGCTGCCCCGGCGGCACCTGCCCCTCACCACGCGCGAGCCACTGCATCTGGTCAGGGTAGCCGCCAGGCCGCGACTTCCGGCCACGTCAGTGCGACCATCAAGCATGGCACCGTCGACTGCGACCGCGAGATGGGGCGCCGAGTCGTCGCATTCGGTCCTGTCCATCCGTAGCCGCGGCTCAGTGCTCAGCGTCGGGTCGGTGGGGTCGGTGCTGAGCGTCGGGTCGGTCGGCTCCGCGTTGAGCCTCTGGTCCGTCGGATCGGTGCTCAGCGTCGGGTCGGTCGGCTCCTGCCTGTCCGTGGCCTCGGTCGGCTCGTTCGTGGCAGTGGCGTGCGTCGGGTCGGCGGTTGCCGTCCTGGCCGTGGGGGCCTATCGCTCCCGCCCCGCACGCGCAGGGGCACACGGCCCGCTCCTCGCCTCGGTCCCCCAGCCCGCCGGCAGCTGACCGGGCACGACCGCCATGACCGGGGTGATGCTCCAGGCCTTCCACTGGTACCTGCCCCAGGGCGGGACCCTGTGGCGCGAGGTCGCAGCGCGGTCCGAGCGAGCTGGCCACGGCGGGGTTCACCGCCGTCTGGCTGCCGCCGGCCTACAAGGGGCACGTCGGCGGGTACGACGTGGGCTACGGCGTCTACGACATGTACGACCTCGGGGAGTTCGACCAGCGGGGAACCATCCCGACCAAGTACGGCACGAAGGACGAGTACCTCGCGACGATCCGTGCGCTGCAGGCCGCAGGGATCGCGGTGTACGCCGACATCGTGTGGAACCACCGCCTCGGCGCCGACGGGTCCGAGCTGATCCGCGCGACCCCGCACTCCACGCACGACCGCAGCCGACCGTCGGGGCCGACCCGGGAGGTGGAGGTGTGGACGCGGTTCGACTTCGCCGGCAGGGGCGGGGCGTACGACGAGCGCACCCTGGACCACCGGCACTTCGACGCCGTCGACTTCGACGAGCTGCGCCCCGACGAGTGGGACACGATCTACCTGTTCGAGGGCAAGACCTTCGACCAGCACGTGGCCGATGAGTTCGGCAACTACGCCTACCTGATGGGCTGCGACGTCGACCAGTCCAACCCCGAGGTCCAGGCGATGACGATCGACTGGGGCGCGTGGTACCTGGACACGACCGGGGTCGACGGGCTGCGACTCGACGCCGTCAAGCACATCCCCGCGTGGGTCCTGCCGATCTACCTCGACGCCCTGCGGGCGCACTCCGGTCGCGAGATCCCGGTGGTCGCCGAGTACTGGAGCGCTGACCTCGGGGCTCTCGAGTGGTTCCTGACCGCCGTGGGCGATCGGATGATGCTCTTCGACGTGCCGCTGCACTTCGCGTTCCACCGGGCAGGCATCGAGGGGAACTCGTTCGACCTGCGCACGATCTTCGACGGCTCGCTGGTGGCAGCACGTCATGACATGGCCGTGACGTTCGTCGACAACCACGACTCGCAGCCGATGCAGGCCCTCGAGTCAACGGTCGCCGACTGGTTCAAGCCGCTGGCCTACGCGCTGATCCTGCTGCGCCGCGAGGGATTCCCGTGCGTGTTCCACGCCGACTACTACGGCGCGGCCTACACCGAGCAGCGCTGGGGCGAGGAGCCCGTCGACGTGGAGATGACCTCGCACCGGGAGTTCCTGGACCTCTGCCTGGCGCTGCGCCGCGATCTGGGGGACGCCGATCAGTCGGACGCGTTCGACCACTCGAACGTGATCGGGTGGGTGCGGCGCGGGGACGGCCGCACGGTCGGTGGTCCTGATGAGCAACGGCGGGGACGGCGCCCAGCGCTTCGACACCGGCGCTGCCGGGAGCCGCCTTCACCGACGCGACCGGGGCCATCCCGGACGCGATCACGACCGACGCCGATGGGTCGGCCGAGTTCCGCTGCCCGGGGCGTGGGGTGTCGGTCTGGGTGGCGCGCTGAAGGTCGAACGCCCATGTCGCCCGTCGACCGCGCACGGCCCTGCTGGCCAGACGTCAGTCCTTGGTACGGCTGCGGCGCAGCTGCCAGGCCCCGGGAGCCACGAGCACCACGGCCAGGATCGCCAGCGCGAGGATCTGGTTGCCGGAGCGATACACCAGGTTCAGCAGCAGCAGGAATGCGGCGATCGCGACCAGGGCACCGATCGCCCGCCACGTCCACCTCACCCGGCGCGGGTTGTCCTCAGGTGACGACATCCGCTCCCCCACTCTCGACGCTGGCTGGCTGGATCATCGCACAGGGACCGACGCCGGCAACCCTCGATCGTTGAGGTCAACGCCCCGGACCGTCGAGGGCCCGCAGGACCTCAGGGTTCCCGCTGGCCATCCGGCGAGCGAGCTCCGACATCCGTCGGCCCGAGATGGGGATCATCCGGATCGCCTGGGCAAGGTCGAACTGCTGCGACAGGCGCCCCGCCAGGTCCTGTTCAGCGAGAGCCACGATCGCCCATCCGCCAGACGGGACGAGCTCGCCCACGAGGCTGCCGAGCTCACGGTCCTCCGTGGTCCGATCGCTGTAGCCGACGACGCACCCGATCACCGCCCCGATCAGGGCAGTGGCCCACATGAGCCTCGTTCCCAGTCCCGCAGCGAAGCCGACCACCAGCCCCACCAGGGCCGCGCGCAGGACCGTGGACCCCGCGGTCCGTTGGAGCGTGGTCCGGCCGTTCTCGTCACGGTGCATGAGGCCAGTTCCGGCGACCTCCGCCCGGCTCGCGCAGGTGAGCACACGCAGGCCATCGATGGCCAGCGCATCGGACCCGTACACGGCGGCGAAGAGCACGTACCGGCGGCTCATCGGCAGCTCCCGAGCAGCGTCACACCGTCAAGGTAGCCCCGCAACGCGGCGCCCGCCAACGCGCCGGATCAGGCCCGGCCCAGCTGCATCGTTCGGGGCTGCTGGGCCTGCTGGGCCTGCTACCGGCTGCGCCGCTCCCGCGGTGGGCTGGTGCTCGACCGCAGGACGATCCGGGTCGGCAGCTGGCTATCAGCGGCCTCGGCCCCGGCGATGCGGGCGAGCAGCAGGTCAGCGGCAACCCTGCCCTGCTCGTGGACCGGCTGGGCGATCGTGGTCAGGTCCACCATCTCGGCCAGCTCGTGGTCGTCGAAGCCGACGACGCTGATGTCGTCGGGGCAGCGCAGCCCTGAGTGCCGGATCGTGCGCAGGGCTCCCATGGCCATCTCGTCGGACTCCGCGAAGACAGCGGTGGGTGGGTTCGGCAGCGAGAGCAGGCTGGCCATCGCCGACTCCCCCCCGACGAAGGTGAAGGCCCCGTCGGCCTCGAACCCTGCGGGCACGGGCAGGCCCGCGTCGGCCATGGCCCCCCGGTACCCGGCGAGGCGGTCGTTCGGCACCGTGAAGTGGATCGGCTCGCTCGGGCCACCGCCGATCAGGGCGATCCGCTGGTGGCCCAGGTTGACCAGGTGGTTGACCGCGAGCCGGGCTGCGGCAGCATCGTCGATGGACACGCAGGAGACCCCCGGTCCGGGGACCCCCACCGATCCGATGGGCACCCCGAGGGCTCCCAGCTGCTCGATCTCGGCGCCCTCCATGGGCAGGGTCAGGACCAGCACCCCATCGACGCGGCGGCGAAGGGGCATCCGCGCGAAGAAGCCCGCCCGGCTGGCCTCGTCGGGCAGCGCGTAGAGCAGCACGTCGTACCCCGCCGCGCGCAGCACCTCCTCGGCACCGGACAGCACCTGGCCGAAGAACCAGCGGCCCAGGTAGGGAGTGACCACCCCGATCGAGTGGGTCTGCCCGCTGGCAAGCCGTCGAGGCGCTCGGCGAGCTGACGTAGTCCAGGTCGCTGAGCCGCCTTGAGCACCCGGGCCCTGTGTCCGCGCGACACGTTCGGCAGGCCGCGCAGCGCCCGGGAGACCGTCGCCGTGGACACCCCGGCCAGCCGCGCCACTGCCTCGATATCCGCGCCCGCACCGGGCCGCGTGCGGTTCACCTGTCCGTCAGTTGACACAACGACACCCCTGCAAGCGCTGTCTCACTCGTCACGCTGCAAACGCTATCATGCAAGCGTTCAGGTCAATGGCGTGAATACCCTGGTGTCGTCGCAACCGCTTGCACGAGTGTGTCCTCGATCACACTTCTTGCAGATGCTCGTTGTAAGCGCTTGCATTCCGTTTCTAGTCCGTAGCATACTGATGACGAGCCGCACAACGAGATCCGGCGACCTGCCGGTGACGATCGCACAAGGATGCGGGCGGCTCCACACCCCAAGAGAGGTGCAGGGATGGACTACAAGGGGATCGCAGAACAGATCCTGAACGACGTGGGCGGGCCGGAGAACATCGCCAGCTACGCCCACTGCGCAACCCGCCTCCGGCTCGTGCTGGTCGACGAGACCAAGGCGGACAAGAAGGCCGTGGAGAAGATCGAGGCGGTCGCCGGGTCGTTCACGGCCGGCGGGCAGTACCAGATCATCCTGGGCCCCGGGACAGTCAACAAGGTGCACGACGAGCTGGCGAAGATGACCAACATCCAGGAAGCCAGCATGGAGGAGGTCAAGAAGGCCGCCGCCGCGCACATGAACCCGGCTCAGCGCTTCGTCAAGACGCTGTCGGACATCTTCGTCCCTCTGATCCCGGCTCTGGTGGCATCGGGCCTGATGATGGGCCTGTTCAACCTGCTGGCCCAGCCCGGGCTCTGGCCGTGGCTCGGCGATGACGAGAACTTGATCGGGCAGTGGCCGGCGATCGCCGACCTCGCTGCGATGATCAACCTGTTCGCCAACGCCGCGTTCGTGTTCCTGCCGGTCCTGATCGCGTTCAGCGCTGCCAAGGTGTTCGGCGCCAACCAGTACCTCGGCGCGGTCATCGGCATGATCATGGTCCACCCGGACTTGGTCAACGCGTGGGCCCAGGGCCAGGCTGCCCTTGAAGGCACCATCCCGACGTGGTCGCTGTTCGGCTGGGAGGTCGCGCAGATCGGCTATCAGGGCACGGTGCTCCCGGTCCTGTTCGCGGTGTACTTCCTGGCGATCGTGGAGAAGTGGCTGCGCAAGCGGATGCCCACGGTGCTGGACATGCTGTTCACCCCGCTGTTCGCCGTCATCGCCACCGGCTTCGCCACCATCCTGGTCATCGGCCCGGTCATGCGCTGGGTGGGCGAGCTGATCTCGGACTTCTTCGTCAACCTGCTCGACTTCGGCGGGCCCGTCGCGGGGTTCATCATGGGTGCGACCTACTCGCTGCTGGTGATCACCGGCGTGCACCACTCGTTCCACGCGGTCGAGCTGGGCCTGCTGACCGATACGGGCGCCAACCCGCTGCTGCCGATCTGGTCGATGTCCAACGTGGCCCAGGGTGGTGCCGCCCTTGCGGCCTACTTCCTCATCCGTCACCGTGCGACGAAGATCAAGGACATCGCGATCCCGTCGGCTGTGTCGGCCTTCCTCGGCATCACCGAACCGGCCATCTTCGGCGTGAACCTGAGGTTGCTGACACCCTTCCTGGGCGCGTTGCTCGGCGGTGGGTGCGCGGGTGCCTTCGTGGTGGCCACGGACGTCACAATGACCAGCATCGGTGCCACGGGCGTACCAGGCACGGCCCTGGTCACACCGGAGAAGATCCCGATGTACTTCGTCGGGATGGCCATCTCGATCAGCGTCGCGATGGCCGCGACGTTCGCGATCACCAAGGCCCGCGGCTTCGCCAAGGAGGCCGAGGAGGAGATGACCGAGGAGGAGATCGAGGCCGTGGCCCTGCCCAGGGCCAAGGAGCTCGACGCGCTCGCCTGAGCCCTACCGGACCGGACCATCGTCCGGAACCGCCAGACCGGTGCACCCCCGGCCCTTGCCGAGTCGGGGGTGCACCACCCTTCCCATCGGGGCACGGTTGATCTGATCCGGTGCCCCCGTGGGCGGGCCTCGCGACCCGCACCCGAGTTGGATGGGTACAGCAACACGAGACCGAAGGGACCGACACATGAAGCCACTGATCGGAGCCGTCGAGGCCGGCGGGACGAAGATGGTCTGCGCGGTGGGCACGGGACCCGACGACCTTCGCGACGAGGTCCGTTTCCCCACGACCTCGCCAGACGAGTGCCTGCCGCAGGTCATCGACTACTTCACGACCTGGCAGGCCGAGCACGGCGAGACGGTCGCGGCCATCGGGTACGGGACGTTCGGGCCGTGCGACCCGCGACCGGACTCCCCCACCTACGGATGGGTGACCACCACCCCGAAGCCCGGGTGGTCGGACACCGATGTCGTGGGGCTCCTGACTGCCGGGCTGGGGGTCCCGATCGGCTTCGACACCGATGTCAACGGCGCCGCCCTCGGCGAGCACCTGTGGGGAGCCGCCCAGGACGTCGACACCTTCGTCTACCTGACGATCGGCACCGGCATCGGTGCCGGCATCATCGTGAACGGGCGGATCCTGCATGGGCTGATCCACCCCGAAGCCGGTCACGTCGCGATGCCTCGTGACCCAGGGGTCGATCCCTTCCCCGGCGTCTGCCCCTACCACGGCGACTGCCTGGAGGGGCTGGCCGCCGGACCAGCCATCGGCGCTCGCTGGAAGGTCGCCGCCGCCGAGCTCGGACCGGACCATCCTGCGTGGGACCTCGAGGCCCACTACCTCGCTCTGGCCTGCGCCAACCTCATCTGCACGCTGTCCCCGGAGCGCATCGTTCTCGGCGGTGGGGTCATGGAGCAGCTGCACCTGTTCCCCAGGATCCGCACTGAGACGCAGTCCCTGCTCAACGGCTACATCCACGCACCCGAGATCCTCGAGCGGATCGACGAGTTCATCGTCCCGCCCGGGCTCGGCAACAAGGCCGGAGTCTCGGGCTGCGTCGCACTCGGCCAGCTGGCCCTGGCCGGCGCGACATGACCACCGACCCCGCTCGCCCCCCGGGCGCCCCATGGCCGGGCTCGGGAGCCGAGACGGTGGGCGCCCCCGCCACCATCGACGCCTTCGCCCTGGACGGGGAGCTTCGCGCGTTTGCCCACCGTGCCGTCGAGGAGCGGCCCGCCTCCGTCGATGCGGACCCGTGGCGCCAGACCTTCCACATCCAGCCCCCGGTCGGGCTGCTCAACGACCCCAACGGGCTGGTCCAGCATCGCGGCACCTACCACCTGTGCTACCAGTGGCACCCGTTCGCCGCCAAGCACGCCCTGAAGTTCTGGGCGCACCTGACCAGCACGGACCTCGTGCACTGGACCGAGCAGCCGATCGCGCTCGCACCGAGCCATGACTACGAGAGCCACGGCTGCTACTCGGGCAGCGGCATCGTGCACGAGGGTGCGGTGCGGTTCCTCTACACCGGGAACGTGCGCACCCCCGACGGTGGCCGCACACCCTTCCAGCTGCTGGCGACCGTGGACCCGGCCGGCCGGGTCATCAAGCACCACTCGAATCCTCTCGTCGGGGCGATCCCGGGCTGCAGCGCGCACGTGCGCGACCCGAAGGTGTGGTCCCGGGAGGGCCGTTACTGGATGGTGCTCGGCGCGCAGACCGAGGACCTGCACGGCACGGCGCTGCTGCTGCGCTCCGACGACCTCGTCGAATGGCAGTACCTCGGGCAGGTCGCCGGCGGGGCCGACGACCCGTACGGCTACATGTGGGAGTGCCCCGACCTGCTGCACCTCGACGGCCGCGACGTCCTGGTGATCTCCCCGCAGCTCGACCACGTCGAGACCGCGGGTGCCGGGCGCTGGGAGGACGTGTCGGTGTACGCGGTGGGCACGCTGGACGTCGGCACGCCTGCCTTCACCCGCGAGGGCGAGTACCGGCGGGTGGATGCCGGCCCGGACTTCTACGCCCCGCAGACCCTCACCGACGCCACTGGACGCACCATCATGGTCGGCTGGATGGGCATGCCCGACCACGAGGGGCAGCCCGAGCTCGCGGTGAAGCATCCGACGGTGGCCAACGGGTGGGTCCACTGCCTCACCGTCCCCAGACAGGTGCACCTCGAGGAGGACACGCTGCTCCAGTGGCCGGTCGCCGAGCTCGAGCAGCTGCGCGGCGAGCCCACGGCCGTGGCCGGCGCGCTGCTGGAGGCCGGCACGTCGATGGGCGTGGCCGGGGTGTCCGGGAATGCCCTGGACCTCGAGCTGACGGCGGCCTGCGCACCTGGCGCGACCCTGGCCGTCCGCCTGCGCGACGGTGGGGCCGGACGGCCGGTCGTGCTCACCCTCGACCCCCATGCGGGCACCGCGACCCTGGACCGGACGCAGCTGGGCACCGGCGAGGGCGGGGTGTTCACCGGAAGCTTCCGCCCCGGCCCGGACGTGGATGCCCGGATCCTGCTCGACCACTCCTCCATCGAGGTGTTCGTCGACGGAGGCCGGCTGGCGATGAGCGCGCGGATCTACCCGGTGGACGGCGACTCGCTGGTCGGCTTCGACGCCACCGGCGCCCAGGTGACCCTCGACCTCACCGCCTGGCCACTGGCCCCTGCCTGACGACGCTCCGGGCAGCGGGCGCGTCCTGGCTCGTGACCGGTCCCGGATCGGCGAGCCGCCCGGAGCGCCAGCCGGTAGGGTCACGAGATCACCGGATCGAGACGCGGAGGCATCAAACATGGACGCACTGGTCAACTCGCTGGGCAGCAAGGAGCAGGACCTCCTGCGCGAGACCGAGGCCGAGCGCATGGCCACGCTCGACGAGGACGCGCTGGTCGACCTGCACCGGCGGATCCGCAAGGCCCGCAACAAGTACGTGGGCATCTACCGGCGTGAGGGCAGCGCGAAGGTGCCGAAGAAGGGCGGCCGCGGGATGGCCAAGCAGCGCAACTCGCGCAACGCGGGGCGCGCCGAGGCCTTCGAGGATGCCCTGGCCCGGGTGAGCGCACAGCTGGCCACGGTGGCCGCTGCCTCGGCTGAGGAGCTCAAGGCCGCGCGTCTGGCCGCAGCGACCTCGACGGGGACATGGCCGGGCAGCGATGCCGCCACCGACAGCGGGCAACCCGACGGGGAGGCGCAGGTCACGGACCGGACGCCCAAGGGCCCGGGGCGGGAGAAGCGCAACGCATCGAGTCGGGCCCAGGGCGCCAAGCGCCAGGCGAAGCGCGACTCCCGCTGAGCCTGACGAGCTCAGGCCCCCGGGGCGATCTCGGCCAGGATGTCGAACCGGATGTGGTTGCCGCTCAGTCGCCGCGCCCCGATCCGCCGACGACGGGTGCCCTCGTCGTAGGTGACCTTCTCGAACGAGATGTCCTTGCCGACCTCGACGTGGCGCCAGGGCAGGCCGAGGAAGAACCGGTCCGGGTAGGGGCCCACGTCCACGACGTCGCCGTCGGGGTTGCTCTCGACCGGGACCCAGCCGTACCCGGGCAGGTACAGGTCGACCCACACGTGGTTGAAGTCCGGGTAGAGCGGCCCCCCGCTCCACGGGTGGTACGGGCTCTTGTACCGCCCGGCGACACGGCAGGCCAGGCCGGCACGGCGGTACAGCGCCATGATCGTGCCGACGTGCTCGCCGCAGGAGCCGCTGCCCCGGGCCAGGACGCCGATCGGGGAGTCGGCGTTGCCCATCTCGTACTCCAGCCGGTCGTAGACGTAGCTGCGCAGGCGGCGCGCCTGCTCCAGGACGTTGGTCTCCTCGCCCAGGGCGATGGCCGTGGCCTGCGCGATCTCCGGGGAGTCCAGGTCGAGGTCCTCGTCGTCGACCAGGTAGCGCTCGGCCATCTCGGGGCTCAGCGCCGGCGCCTCGGCGAGGTCAGCTGCGGTGAGCAGGTGCTTGATGCCGAAGACCTCGAGGGTCGCCCGCCAGCCCAGGATCAGCCGCGTGCCGGCATCGACGCGCGGGATCGTGAACACCGCGACCGGTTGGCCGTCCTCCTCGACGAGCTCGAACGGCAGCCCGATGGGCTCGACTGCCACCATCGCGCTGGCGTGGGCTCTCGATCGGCAGGCTCATCCGCCACTGGACGTCATGCAGCGCCTCGAGGTCGGCGTCGGGCTCGAGGTCGACGTAGTAGTGCATCTGGATCCGGTGCCCGGTCGACCAGGCACGCCGGGCCTCCGGGTCGTGGTGCACGCGCAGCTGGTGGATCAGGGCCCGGTCTCGGTAGCGGACCTCCCAGGACGGGTCGATCCACGGGTTGTCCTTGAGGTAGGGCTCGTTCTCGTAGTAGGCCACGTGCAGGGTGTCGACCGCGGCACCGGGCTCGCGCCGCGCGGTGATCGCGGTGGGCCGTTCGAGGGGTGTGACAACCATGAACCGCGTCGCCAGGGTGTCCGGGTCCAGGCAGTAGACGGTCTGCTCGAGGTCGTCGGAGAGCCAGAGTGCATCCGCGGTCGCGGCGATGCCCTTCCTGCCGATGCCGTGCAGCTCGACCTGAGCGACGACAACGTCCAGGGCCGCGACCTCCCGGACCTCGAGCGTGGGGCCGCGCACGAGGTGGACCCGGCTGCCGAGGACGGCCACCGCCGATGCCCCCTCGATCGGCAGGACGAGCTCGGGATGGGTCAGCCGAGGGTCCGTGGCCGCCCGACCAGCGTCCCCCAACCAGCGGGCGCGATGCAGGCCTTCAGCCGTGGTGAACCACAGCGCCCCCGCGGCGAGCGCGAGCCCGCCTGCACCGAGGAACACGTCCGCCATCTGGTCGTTGACCACGCGCGTTGCGTCGGTCGCCGGGTCCACCAGGGCCAGTCGCCCGGTGCGCGCGTCGAGCACGAGCAGGTCCTCACCCACCCAGGCCAGCCCACGGATCTCGCGACCGGCAAGGGGCCGGATGTAGCGTTCCGCGACATCGATCGCGGCGGGGGCGGTGGACACGGCGGGCAGCACGAGCGGGACTCCTGAGGAGGTACGGACGGGGGGTGCGGGCCCCCGGCCCGCGCACAGGACTCCATCGAAGCACGACCGGTGACGTGCGGCCCAATCGGTGCGCGCCGGCGTGGTTCCCCGCACTGCGCCGCGGCCCCAGAGGGCGCCTCAGGCCCTGTGCACCTTGCCGTTCTTGCGTGGCTTCCCGTTCGGCTTGTGTGATGCGCCGTGGCCCGGATCCGACCCGTCCGGCGCCCCGTCGCCGATTGCGTCGGCGTCCAGTCCTCGCGCGGCAGCGAGCACGTCCAGCGAGGTGGGGGCTTCATCGGCACTGAAGGCGCCATCCGCGGTGGAGTCGTCACCGGCCTCCGACTCCTCCAGCTCGGTGGTCACGCCCTCGTCGTCATCGCCGTCACCGCCGTCTGCGGTTGCCGCCTCGGCGTACTGCCGGGCCGTGGTGAAGTAGGTGGGAACGATCCGCGGCTCGTGCTCCTCGGCCTCGCTGTCGTAGCCACCGGAGGCGTCGACCACGCCCTCCTTGAGCCCGTAGTGGATCCGGGCCTCACGCACGCCCTGGCTGATCGTGTGCCACATGTGGTCCTCGCCGATCTTGGCCACGAAGCCCGCCCGGCGCAGGATGACCCGGACCGGGTACATCACCCGCACGAGGTACAGGTCAACGGACCGCACCCGCAGTGCCGCCAGGAGGGCCTCGAGCATGTCGACGGTGGTGGTGTCGAGCTGGTTGGTGCCCTCGATGTCGAGGACGACGGCGACGATCTCGTCGTCCACGAACTCCCGGGCACCGTCGACCCGCGTCAGGATCGCGTCCTTGATCGAGGCCGAGTTGACCCAGAACAGCGGCACGTCCACCCGCAGGACGAGGATCCCCTTGACCGGATGGCGCTCGGGGTGGTTGCGCATGCCGCCCCACCCGGCCTTCTCCCCGGGAATCCGACCCATGACCTCGACATCCACCCGGCTGGACCGGTAGACCAGCCCGAACACCGACAGCGCGATGGCCAGGAGCAGGCCCTGCAGCGGGCCGAAGACCAGGACGCCGACGGTCGCCACGCTGGCCGCGACGATGTCGTTGCGGCGCAGGAAGGCGTACCGGCGCATCGACTTGAAGTCCAGCAGCCCCCAGACGGCGTGGATGACGATGGCCGACAGGGTCGCCTTGGGCAGCGCCGACAGCGCCGGGGCCAGGACGAGGATCGTGGCCAGGGCGAGGAAGGCGGTGGTCAGCCCGGCGATCTGCGTGCGCCCTCCGGCCCGGTCCACGGTCGCGGTCTTGGACAGGCTCCCGGCGACCCCGAACCCCCCGAAGATCCCCGAGCTGACGTTCCCGACGCCCACGGCGAGCAGCTCCTGGCTCGCATCGACCCGGGCGTCCTCGGTCGCGTACAGCCGGGCCGCGCTCAGCCCCTCCGCGAGTCCCACGAAGGCCACGGCTGCCCCGGCCAGGAGCACCTGCCCCCAGTCGGCGAGGTCGATCCCCGGCAGCGACGGCGTCGGCAGCCCCTGGGGCACGGTACCGACGACCTTCACGCCATCGGCCGCGAGGTCCAGTACGTTCGAGGCGAACAGGCCGACCATCAGCGTGACCAGCGCCCACGGAACCTTGGGGGCCAGCTTGGTGCCACCGAACATGAGCGCCAACGAGGTGGCGCCGACAGCGACGGTCGTCGGGTGGATGTTGTCCAGGCCCGTGAACAGGTTGGTGATCCGCGCGGTCACGTCCGGGGTGGGAGGCCCGGGGATCCCCAGGATGTTGGGCAGCTCACCGAGGATCACCAGGATCGTGAGACCGAGGACGAATCCGGTCACGATGGGCTTGGACAGGAACTCCGCCACCCAGCCGATGTGCAGCACGCTGGCCAGCATCAGGACGAGCCCCGCGGCGATCGCCATGCCCGCTGCCAGGGCCACGGCCTCCCCCTCGCTGGCGGGCTGGAACCCGACGAGCAGGGAGCCGGTGAGCAGGGCAACGGTGGACACCGGTCCGACGATCAGCTTGCGCGAGGTGCCCAGGATGGCGTAGACGATGAGGACGGTCGGCAGCGAGTACAGGCCGACCTGGACCGGCAGCCCGGCGATGCTGGCGTAACCCAGGGACTGCGGGATGGCCAGGGCGGCGACGACCGAGCCGGCGATCAGGTCGCCCTTGAGCCACCTGCGCTGGTACGTGGGCAGCCACTTGCGGACGGGCAGCCATTCACGCGGCTGCTCGCCGAGGTGCGCGGGCTTCTGCACACGGGGAGCCATGACCCTTGAAGGCTAGCCCCGCGCAGGGGTCCCATGTCCGACGACACGTCACTGCGGAGTCAGGTGCCGGACATGTCCCGTTCATTCCCCGTTCACTCGAGGCGTCGGGGTGCCCGACATCGGCGTCAGGCCCTCCCCCACCGCTCCGGGCCACACGGGTGGGGCGTCCGGATCCCTGCGCAGCCGGTTGCGGGCGACCACCTGCTGGGCCGAGGTCGTGCGCTCCGAGCGGTTGCGCCCGACGAAGCTCACCGACCAGTTCACCAGCGTCGTCAGGCGGCTCTTGAACCCCACGATGTACATCAGGTGCACGACCAGCCAGAGCACCCACGCAATGAACCCCGCTGTCCTTATCCGACCCACACTGGCTACGGCGCTGAACCGCGTGATGGTCGCCATGCTTCCCTTGTCGTGGTACTCGAAGGGGCCAGGTTCCGGCTTGCCCTGGATCCGCGACCGGATGGTCGAGGCGGCATGCCGCCCGCCCTGGATCGCGACCTGCGCCACCCCGGGGAGGTTGTCCAGGGCGATCATGTCGCCGACGATGAACACCTCGGGGTGCCCCGGGAGGGTCAGGTTCGGTTCGACGAGGACCCGCCCGGCCCGGTCGACCTCGGCACCCGAGCGCTCGGCCAGCAGGGCGCCGAGCGGCGAGGCGGACACCCCGGCGGCCCAGACCTTGCACGCGGCCGGGATGAACGTCCGCCCACCATCGGCGGTCTCGTAGGTGACGCCATCGGCGTCCATACCCACGACCTTCGCGTTGAGCAGCACCTCGACGCCCACGTCGGTGAGGATCCGCTCGGCCTCCGCCGACAGCCTCGGGCCGAACGGGCGCCAGGACGGCGGGGGCGGCATCCAGCAGCACGATCCGGGCCGAGGTCGTGTCGATCCGGCGGAAGTCCCGCTTGAGCGCCCGGTTGCAGAGCTCGGAGATCTGGCCGGCCATCTCCACACCCGTGGGGCCGGCCCCGATGACCACGAACGTCAGGAAGCGCCGGACCTCCTGGGGGTCGGTGGCCCGCTCGGCGAGCTCGAACGATCCGAAGATGCGGCCCCGGAGCTCGAGCGCGTCGTCGATGGACTTCATCCCCGGCGCGAACTCGGCGAACTGGTCGTTGCCGAAGTAGGACTGGCCGGCGCCTGCCGCGACGATCAGGCTGTCGTACGGGGTGACCAGCGGCCCGGGGGCAGCCTGTGAGGTGACGGTGCGTGCCTCGAGATCGATGTCGGTGACCTCGCCCAGAAGCACGGTGGCGTTCTTCTGCCGCCGCAGGATCTCACGGGTCGCGGGGGCGATCTCACCCATGGACAGGATCCCCGTGGCCACCTGGTAGAGCAACGGCTGGAACAGGTGGGTCGTGGTGCGCGAGATCAGGGTCACGTCGCATTCGGCGCGCTTGAGCTTCTGGGTGGCGAAGAGCCCACCGAATCCCGAGCCGATGACCACGACGCGATGCCGGTCGCCGGGGGACGAGTCGTGGCGCGGCTCGCTCGGGAGGGTCTCGTTCTCGGGCATGCGATGAGGATAGCCTCGCCTGCGCCACCCGTCGCCGGATCGACCTCAGGATCCGGGCATCGGCCGACTGCGCCCCGGGTCAGCCCTCCTTGGCCACCGTCATCAGCAGGGTGGCACCCTCGTCCTCCTGCCCCACCATGGCCGTCACCGCGTACCCGTTGCCGGAGTAGGTGCCCATCGCGCCCTCGCCGGAGGTGAACTCCCCCTCGAGGGTGAAGCCCGCGGACTCCAGGTTCGACTTGACCTCAGCAGCGAGGTCCTCCGTCGACTTGTCCGCGTAGGTCAGCGACGCCGTCCATCCCTGGTCCTCTCCGGTGAGGGCGAGCGCAGAGGTGACCGTTCCACCCTCGGGCACCTGGATCTCCGACGGCCAGCCCTCGGGGAGCTCGCCGCCACCTTCTCCGGTGATCGTCATCGACCCTTCGCTGGACTCGATCTTGATCGTGCCCTCGTCGCTGTCGGGGTCGACGTCGACCTTGACGGTTCCGTCGTCGGTGACGATGGTCGCATCCCCATCCCCACCACCGCACCCCGCGAGCCCGAATCCGAGGAAGGCCAACGCCACCGCCGCCGATGTTGTCGCAGCCCTGCCGCGCCTGCCGCTCATCGCTACTCCTCACCTGCGAACCCGCCGTCGGGACGCTTGGGTCCCGCCATTCCGAGTTGTCCTCCACGTTACTCCGCGACGACTCGACCCGACAGGCCCCGGGTCGGCCTTCATGGTCGGGCAGACGACCGCGCCAACTAGCTCGCCTGGAGCTCCTCGATCTCGTCGCTGGTCTTGCGGTGCTCGATCCGGTGGGCGATCCGGTCGATGACCAGCACCAGCACCAGGCCGAAGAGGGCCAGCCCGATGGTCACCGCGACAGCCTCGTCCGGAGCCCCGAGTGCCACGCTCTCCGCGCCGTCGGGCCAGGGCCACAGCACCCGCAGCGACCCGAGCATCAGGCCGATCATCACGGCCATGACGGTGTCGTAGTGCTCGTTGAGGGCCCAGTGCAGCAACTGGCTGAACAGCGCGAGCCCGACGACGCACCCCAGAACGAACACCCCGACAGTCAGGAAGTCGCGCTCGTTGACCGCCGAGAGGACCGCGGAGTACATGCCCATCACGACCAGCAGGAACGACCCGCTGATGCCGGGCAGGATCATCGCGCAGATGGCGATCGCCCCGGACAGGAAGAACGCCCACAGCGGGATGTCCCCGGAAACCCCCTCCTCGGAGGACCCGGAGGTGAAGCCCAGTGCGATGAAGAAGGCCACACCCGCCCCGAGGATCAGGGCCCACTCACGCAGGTCGCGACGGGTCAGCAGTCCGGTGGCCACCACGGTGGACCCGGCCACGAGTCCCAGGAACAGCCCCGACATCTGGACCGGGTGCACCTCGAGCTGGTGCTCGATCGCCCCGGCCAGGAGCAGGACCGCGGTGAGGATGCCCAGCAGCAGCGGGATCAGGAACATCCAGTCCACCTGCCGCAGCAGCGCAACGCCCCCGCGGACGTCGAGCTTCAGGAAGTGCCCGAGGGCCGAGGACCCGGTGCGGATCGCCGTGATGAGCCGGTGGTAGATGGCCAGGACCAGCGCGACCGTGCCCCCCGACACCCCGGGTACGACGTCGGCGCTGCCCATGGCCATGCCGCGCAGGAAGTGCGCGGGGACCTCACGCAGGGGGGCCTGGGCCATCAGTCCCTCCCGTCGTAGAGGCGCTCGACATCCGCGTCGGGCTCCTGCGCGAACGCCCAGAACGCCTCGGCGATCCGGTCGGGATCGAAGCGGCCACCCGGTCGGATGAAGCCCTTGATCGTCAGCATCCGCAGCGCCACGCCCTGGGGGGCCAGCTCCTGGGCCAGGGCGAACCCGGCGGCCCGCATGGCGGCCTTGCCCAGCGCGAGGACGCCGTAGTCGCCCGCTCGGGCTCAGGGCCACACCTCCGCCGGTCCAGGTCACCCGGCCGCGCGTGGCCACGAGGCCCGGCAGGGCCGCCTGGACGGCCACGACCGCAGCCAGGGCGTTGACCTCGACGCTCGAGCGCAACGTGTCGAGGTCGGCAGCGAGCAACCCACCGGCGTTCATCGACGCGTTGTGGTGCAGCAGGGAGATCTCCCGCCAGTCGCTGGCCCGACGGACGGCGTCCCCGACGGCCTCGAGGTCGCTGACGTCGAGCAGCTCCGCGCGCACGGTGCACCCGGTCGCGCGCACCTCGTCGGCCACCGGCTCCAGGCTGCCCGCAGTCCGTGCGACGAGGGTGAGGTCGTAGCCGGCCGCAGCGAATGTCCGGGCGAGGCTGGCCCCGAGGCCGGGGCCCACGCCCACGAGCAGTGCGTGCGGGGCCCGGCTGGCGTCTTCAGTTCCCATGGCCCCGAGCCTAGGGTCGAGCCGCGGGGCGCGCCCAGCCCGACACCCGACGGTGACCGGAGTTGGATGACCCCATGCAGAACTCGACCCCTGGCCCAGCCACGCTCCCCGGTGTCCTGATCGGGCACGACACCGACGATCGGCGCCCCACGGGGGTCACGGTCGTGCTGCTGCCCGAGGGGACGACTGCGGGGGTGGACGTGCGTGGCGCGGCTCCCGGCACCCGGGAGACCGACCTGCTGGACCCGGTCAACACCGTGCAGGGGGTGCATGCGATCGCCCTGTGCGGCGGCAGCGCGTTCGGGCTCGACGCCGCGGGCGGGGTGATGAGCTGGCTGGAGTCCCAGGGTCGCGGGATCGAGGTGGGACCGGTGCGCGTGCCGCTCGTGCCGGCTGCGGTGATCTTCGACCTCGGCGTCGGCGACCCCACGATCCGCCCGGATGCCGGGTGCGGCGCCCGGGCATGTAGCACGGCGGTTCCGGTGGCCGAGGCCTCCGAGGGCAGCGTCGGGGCCGGCGCCGGGGCATCGGTGGGCAAGCTCCTCGGCCCGGATCGGGCCATGCGCGGCGGGGTGGGGATCGCCACCCTCCGGGCGCACGGGATCACCATGTCCGCGGTCGTGGTGGTCAACGCGGTGGGCGATGTCGTGGATCCCGCGACGGGCGCGGTCCTTGCGGGGGCGAGGGTGTCCCCGGACTCGCTGGAACAGGCGGGTGCAGTCGGCCAGATCCTCGCCGGCGACCAGGGCGACGGCCCGGGAGCGGCGGCCAGCACGACGATCGGGGTCGTGATCACCGACGCGCGATTGGCCAAGTCCCAGGCCACTCGCCTGGCCCAGGTCGCCCACGACGGCCTGGCTCGCACGATCCGCCCGGTGCACACCCCGATGGACGGAGACACCCTCTTCGCGGCAGCCACCGGAACCGTCGACCCCAGGGCGCAGGAGGCGCTGCCGGCCGACGGGCTTGCCGTGCTCCTGTCGGTGATGGCGACCGACGTCACCGCGCAGGCGGTCCTGCGCGCGATCCGCGCCGCCGACGGGCTGCGCCTCGAGGACCTGTGGCTCCCGTCGTGGCGGGACCGCCACGAGGGCTGAGTGATCGGCCAGCCGGATCACGTCGGGTTCGAGCAGATCACGTTCGTCGAGACCCGACCGGATCAGCCGACAGGCCCAGAGAACCCGACACGATCCTGGGCCTCCATTGGTGACGGTTGTGGCGAAGTCGGGCCACGCCGCTTCTGGGTCAGTCCTTGTGGAACCAGGCGGGCGGGCCGCTGACGAACCCGGCGAGGGCCGCACCGAGCGCCGCACCGACCGCCGTCGAGGCGGTGCTCACGTAGGGCAGGAAGGTCAGCACGGTCCCCACGACCCCGCCGGCCAGCAGCCCCCCAACCGCGCTGGCTCCCGTCCATGCGACCCGGCCGGAACCCCCGGAGGGCTTCGCCGCCGGCTCGATCGCCTTGTTCTGTGCCGGCGCCGGGAGCGCCGCACCCTGACCGGAGCCGGCGTTCATCGCGTCGATCTCGCGGAGCAACCTGTCGATGTCATCGGGCTGGCTCATGGCTCCATCGTTCCACGGCGACCGGCGCGGCGCGCGGCCATGCCACCAACCCGCGGCGGTCGCCCCGGATGCGCGCCACGACCACCTGCCGCACCCTTGACCCATGGCATCGAGCACCCTCCTGGCCCCTCTGGCCGCGTCAGTGCGCGAGATCCTGTCCGGGCGCACCGACGGCCAGTCCGAGATCGCCCGGGCGATCGCCAGGCCCCCCGGTGCGCCTGGGTGGTTCGCCCCCGGGGATGCGATCTGGACGGTCCATGGGTCGGTGGCGACGTTCGTCGGCGGTATCCGCAGCCTCTACCTGCAGGCCCTGCACCCGCTGGCCATGGCCGGGGTGGACCGCCACTCCACCTACCGCGAGGACCCCTTCGGTCGGTTGCAGCGCACGGGGGCGTACCTCGCGGCGACGACGTACGGCTCCGCGGAGCTGGCCCAGCAGACGGTGGACGCCGTGCGGGTCATGCACCGGCGGGTGCAGGGCACCGCCTCGGATGGTCGTCCCTACTCCGCGCAGGACCCGCGGCTGCTGGAGTGGGTGCACATCGCCCTGGTCGACTCCATGCTCTCGGCGTACCTGCACCTGGGCCGGGAGGGGACGATCGATGCCGATGCCTACGTGGCCGACATGGCGCTGGTCGGCGAGGCGATGGGCGTCGTCGACCCGCCGCGCTCGCAGGCGGAGCTCGCCGAGTGCTTCGCGGGGTTCCGCCCCGAGCTGCGGGTGGATGACCTCGTGCACCGGACCCATGCCTTCGTGACCAACGCCCCGCTGCCGCTGGCCCTGCGACCCGGGTACCGGGTGCTGGCGCGCGCGGCGTGGGCGACGCAGCCCGAGTGGGCGCTGGAGATGCTCGGCTCGACACCCCGACTCGGCGCCCTGGATGTCGCTGCATCCGACGCCTCCCTGCGCGTCCTGCGCCTGGCGCTGGTGGCATCCCCTGCCCGGCTGGCCGGCGAGCGCCGGTTGGCCGGCGAGGCTCCCACCTCAGCCGTCGGCAGCTGAGCGACACCCGCACCGCTACGATCCGGCTGAGGCATCCGGCGGCGCAGGAGGACACATGGGGTACGGGTCGATCTACCGCGAGGATCTCTTCGCCGACCAGGTCGTGGTCGTCACGGGCGCAGGCTCGGGGATCGGTCGGTGCACGGCCCACGAGCTGGCCAGCCTCGGGGCCACCGTCGCACTGGTCGGCCGGGCGCGCGACAAGCTCGAGACGGTCCGTGCCGAGATCGAGGACTCCGGGGGCACGGCCAGCATCCACGAGTGCGACATCCGTGACGAGGCCGTGGTGAAGGCCACTGTCGCTGACGTGCTGGCCGCGCACGGACGCATCGACGGGCTGGTCAACAACGCGGGCGGGCAGTTCCCCGCGCCCCTGGCCGCGATCAGCGCCAAGGGCTGGGACGCAGTCGTGCGCACGAACCTCACCGGCGGATTCCTGGTGGCGCGAGAGTGCTACACGCAGTGGATGCTCGGCCACGGTGGCGCGATCGTCAACATCATCGCCGACATGTGGAACGGCATGCCGGGCATGGGCCACTCCGGTGCCGCCCGCGCCGGGATGCTCAACTTCACCGAGACAGCGTCCCTGGAGTGGGCGCCGGTGCGGGTCAACGCCGTGGCCCCCGGGTGGATCGCGTCCAGTGGCATGGACCACTACCCGCCGGAGATGAAGGCCATGATCACCGGCCTGCCCAAGAGCGTGCCGTTGAACCGGTTCGGCACCGAGAGCGAGGTGTCGGCGGCGATCGTCTTCCTGCTCTCCCCGGCGGCGGCGTTCGTCTCCGGTGCGTGCCTGCGCGTCGACGGCGCCGCGCCCAACGCCAAGCGGGTCTGGCCGATGGTGGGCAGCGGACCGAACCAGGCGTTCGAGGGCTTCCACCTGGCCGAGACCCCGAGGATCCTGAGCGACCAGGCGTAGGCCCACTAACCCGGGGTGGCCCCGGATGCCCCCTCGACGTGCTGCACCGCCAATTCGATCGTCGGGAACACATGGTCCTCGCCGATGACCTCGAGCACCCCGACCGCGCGGCTGAAGGTAAGGGCCGGGGTGTGCACGTCGGCCAGGTAAGCCTCGATGCCCGCGGCGCGCAGCTCGACACCCAGGGCCTTCAGGACCTCGGCCGCTGTCAGGTCCAGGGAGTCCTGGGAACCGATGTCCAGGATGACCGCGACGGGCTTGGGGTCCGCGCGTGCGACCAGCATCCGGATCCGGTCGCGGACCGTCAGGGCGTTGGCGTAGTAGAACGCTGAGTGCAGGCGCAGGATCAGGATGCCCGGCACCGCGGTGTTCTCCGGGTGCCGCGTGAGGTCCGAGTAGGCACCCGGCGAGCCGGGAACGCGCCCGACCGAGGCCACGTACGGCCGACTGGACCGATACACGAGGAACACCAGCGACGACACCAGGCCGATGATCATGCCTTCGAGGACCCCGATGAACAGCACGCCGAGCATGGCCAGAAGACCGAACCAGAACTCGACCTTGGAATCACGGCGCAGCCGCCGCAGCTTGCGCGAGGCGATGATGTGCCAGACGGCGTGGATGATCAGCGCCGCCAGGACCGACTCGGGAAGGGTCGCGAACAGGGGCGTCAGGAACAGCAGCGTGATGACTGTCGCCACCCAGGCGACGAGGTTCGAGACCTGGGTCTGGGCGCCGGCACCCTCCTTCACCGCAGAGCCGGACATGCCGCCGGACGCGATCATCCCGCCGAACAGCGAGCTGACGACGTTGGTGGCACCGTGGGCGTTGAGCTCCTGGTCGGCGTCGACCTCGTAGCCGTGCCGGTCGGCGAACTCACGCGCCGCCCCGAGCGCCTCGCTGAAGGCCACCAGGAAGACCCCGATTGCCGGAAGGACCATCGCCACGTAGGTCCGGAACGGGACCGCGGTGAAGTCCAGCGACGGGAGCCCCTGGGGCAGGGTCCCGATCACGGCGACATCGCGATTGCCGGCGAGATCCAGCCAGTAGCTCACGAGGATCGCCCCGAACAGCGCGATGAGTCCTGCCGGGATCCTCGGGTTCACCTTGGGCAGGCCGATCAGCACGAGCAGGGCGGCCAGGCCGACGGCGAACGCGGCCCAATTGGTCTCGGGGAGCTCCTGGATGATCCCGAAGAACTTCCGGACGGTGTTGCCCTCGGGCTTCGGGACGCCGAAGAGCTTGTTCAGCTGGCCGACGGCGACGAAGACCGCCAGCCCCATCACGAATCCGTCCATCACGGGCTTGGACAGGAACTGCGTGATGAAGCCGAGCTTGAACATCCCGGCCACGAGGAACACGACGCCGGTGACGAGGACGAAGGCCGCTGCGTGGGCCTGGTAGGTCTGGTCGTCGGTGGCGCCGTCCACGACCGTGGCGGTGATCACGGCAGCCGCCACGGACGAGGCGAGCAGGGCGGAGGTGGCTGACGTCGGACCCACCGACAGGTGTCGCGAGGTTCCCATCAGCGCGTAGATGAGCAGGGAGACGACCAGCGTGTACATGCCTGCCTGCGGGGGGAGGTCGGCGATCCCGGCGTACGCCATGCCCTGGGGCACCAACAGGCCCCACAGGGTCAACCCGGCGATGGCATCCTTGGACCACCAGCCCCGGTTGTACTGCGGGAACCACGAAAGGATCGGGGCGACGGCTGTGATCCGCGCCCGGAGTGACTGAGTCTCCTGGGTCGTGGTGCTCATGTCGGCCATGGCTGCACCTTCCCGCGGCCCGGGTCTTGACGATCAGGTCCCCTGCCAGTCGGGCTTCCGCTGATAGGTGTTCGTGGGGCTGGTCAGCCGCGGCAGGCTGGCGGCGTCCTCGACACCTCCTCATGCCAGCAACCCGGCGCTCCCATCCTGTCGCGTCGCGCGGGGCGGATGCTGCGCGAGCAGGCTGGTCGGTTCGCGCTCCGCCGGGGGACGCGAAGAGCCCACACCCGCTGCTGGGCGGGGTGGGCCCTTGTGCGCTGTGCCGGATCAGCCGATGTCGTGGCTCGACTGGTCCATGGCCACGGTGGCAGCCAGGAGCAGGATGTCGTCGTAGCCCGGCTCGATCTGCACCCCGTAGGTGTCGCGCAGGCGGAACCACTTCTTCGACACCTCCCCGACCTTGTTGCGTCCCTCGAAGAACGAGTACTCGTGGTCCAGGAAGTTGCCCTTGAGCTCCAGCTCCCTGCCGTCATCGAGCTTGAGCTTGAAGTCGTCGCCCAGGACGTTGACCAGGTCCTTGGTGAGCACCCCACTGGGGGCACCGTCACGCTCGATCTTGATCTTGTCCCGGATTGAGACTGCCTTGGACTGGATCTTGGCCAGCTCCTTGCCGTTGAGGTCCTCGAAGATGAGGGTGTCGCGGACCCGCAGCATCTTGCCGTCCACCTTGAAGTGCCGCTGCCCGCCGTCATCCTCGATCCAGAAGTCATCGCCGAACGACGCCATCTTCTCGCGCATCTTGTACGTCGTCGCAGAACCCCGACGGCCGAACTCCTGTCGGTCCTCCCTGCGCTGCTCGCGACGGTCACCCAGACCCATGACTGCTACCTCCGCATCCGACCGGGCGATTCCCGGCTGTCCACGAAGGGTAGTAGCCACAGCCCGCATTGGCACAGCGCGGGAAGTTGCCTTGCCCGGGCATCTACCTGCTGTCGCCGTTGGCTCTCAGCCGCGGCAGAATCGTCCATGCAACCCCACAACTACCGACGGCTGGCCGAGCCAGTGGACGGAGGAACCCTGAGGTGATCGAGGTCCTCGATGCCCCCGAGCGCAGCCGCTACGAGATCCTCGTGGATGGAACCTTCGCGGGGTTCACCCACTACCAGCCCACCGAGGGGTCGCTTGTCTTCGACCACACGGTGATCAAGGAGCAGTTCGCCGGCCAGGGCCTGGCGTCGAAGCTCGTCCGCGCGACTCTCGACGACGTACGCGCACAGCAGGGTCGAATCGTCCCACTGTGTGAGTACGTCGCGGCATGGCTGGAGAAGAACCCCGACTACGACGACCTCGTCGACCGCGACCTCCTCGCCCGGATCCTGGCGACCACCTGAGTGTTGGCCAGGGAGGTTGGTCAGGGGGTCCGGTCAGGACTCGGCTTCGAGGGGTGGGTCGGGGTGATCCCATACCGAGAACCCGGCTGGGGTGCGCCACCTCCAGGCCACTGGTCCCGGAGGGTCCACGCCCGGAGGGTCGACGCCCGGAGGGCCCACGCCCGGAGGGCCCACGCCCGGAGGGTCCACGCCCGGAGGGTCGACGCCTGGCGGAGCGCCCGTTCGTGGTGCTGGTTCGAAGGATTCGTCTGACACGACGGACCCGGCCGGCTGCGGTTCAAGGGTCCAGCCCATGTGGGTCTTGAGCACATGATGGCGACGGCACAGCGGACCGAGGTTCGTGGGCGAGGTGGGACCAGCCGGGTAGGCAATGGCGTGGTCCAGGTCGCAGCGGTTCGCGGGCTGTCTGCAACCGGGCATCCTGCACTCAGGCTCGCGCGCACGCACGAGGCGCGCAATCGCGGCCGACGGCGCGTACCCGCTGACCCCGGTGGCCACGACGGCACCCGTGGCGTCGGTGATCCACGCGCGCCACGTCGCGTCTGCCGCGAGCGTCCTGGCCAGGTCGGCGGGGATCAGGCCGTGTCCCGGGATGTGCGCGGGTTGGTCGGTCACCCCGAGCACGTCGGCCAGGGACATGACGACCGAGATCTCCGGGCGCGTGCCTGCTGAGGGAGAAGTGTCACCCCCGAGGAGGATGTCCACGAGGACGTCGGCGCGCAGCTGGTCGCGGGTACGGGTGTCGGCGGGGTCGGCCAACCCTGCTGCGATCGCCGAGAGCCGGCGGTGGATGCGATGGGCATCCGTGGCAGCCAGGTCAGCGATGAGGGTGGCCATACCGTGTCGATCAGGCAGGACCTGGACTCGCCGGTTCGCGAACGCTCGCTGCCGGGCCTGCTGGTCGGCGTCGGGGCACACGCGCAGCCGGGCCCTGCGCGCAGCCCGGCCGACCTCTGCCGAGTTCCAGGAGCGCCGCCCCGAGTCACGGCGCTGGCGGACCTGGCCGCACACGTGCTCGACGACCTCAGCTGCCTGTTCGTCGCTGAGGTCCTCCACCTCACGCACCACGAGGCGTGCCGCCCAGGCCGAGACTGTGGCTGAGGCCACCAACTCCACCAACCCCGGGTGGGCCACCAGAGCGCGCGCCCCGTCGATCCGGTTGGCCATCGAGCCCGGGGAGGTGCGCAGAGCGGTTGCGAGTTCCTCGCGCGCCGGGTCGCTCACCCGCAGCCCGACCTCGGGGATGCTGAATGTGACGGTCGTCGATCCGGCGCAATCGACCAGGGCGCACGCTGCTCCCGCCGCAGCCCAGGCACCGCAGGCCTCCCACGCTGCGGCGAGCACCACCATGCAGGCGCAGGGCCACCCCGGACTCTCGCCCGGAACGGGTGTCGGGCCGCAGGCCTCGTCCGGGTGCGCCCCGAGGCAGCGCTGGAGGCGCCCAATGCCGCTGAGCGCCTCGGCCAGAAGTGGCCCTGCCTGCAGCCACAGCAGACCGCGCACGTCGTCGCGCAGGGATACGTCCCACCAGTCGGCCTCAGTCCATCCCGGGCGCTCGTCGAGCCACCATGCGCGCATGAGCGCTTGGAACCGCACCTCCCGGACCGCATGGTCCTCCGGGTCAGCAGGAGCAGGAAGCTCTCGGTCAAGGGCCTCGTCGGCCGACCCTGCTGTGGACTGCATCCTCACCCCCTGCTCGAACTGGTGTTCGAATCCTATCATGTCCGCCCGCTGGACAAACCCCCTGCAACAGCCGGATGTGGATGGACTTCGAGCCCTCAATGGCAAGTCAGGCGCGGGTCGCAGAATCCGTGGAGATCGCCCTGCGGACTGCCCGTCCACGGCCAGTCCCGGCACTAGACTCGTGCTCGACGCCGCTTCAGAGCACCTTGGATCCGGCTCCGTCGGCCCATCCGACCGGGCAGGCCAGGCGGTTCCTGTGCCGGCGCCTGCGCCCGTAGCTCAACGGATAGAGCAGCCGGTTTCTACCCGGCTGGTTGGGGGTTCGAGTCCCTCCGGGCGCACACCTCCGGGCGCACAACGACGCAGGTCAGGAGACGGTTTGCTCTCGGCCCTTCGGCCACTTGTGCGGACGCGTACACCCAACCATGCACCAACCAGCGGCCCCGGGTCGCCCGGGGCCGCTCACGTTCGCAGCGGCCCTCACCGGCGCCGGTGGAGCGCGGCGACGGCCGTGGCGCCGTCTCGACCGACGGGAGACCCGCGCCATGGGATGCTGCTTTCGGTCACGAACGCCTCCCCACCGCGCCCCGTGGGTCGGGGAACCCGAGGCTGAGGTAGCCACGTGCGCGCTTGCCCACGGACGCCGCCAGCACGGGGACCCCCACGTCGACATAGTCATGGACCTCCGCGACTTCCTTGCCGGGCCTGGCGCGAAGCACTCGCCCCACGTACCCAGCCCGCTCTGCCAACAACGGCCCCAGGGAGATGGGAAGGTTCTCGTCGAGCAGCAGCCTCATGCCGACAAGAGCGGCAGGTCGCGGTCACGAACCGCGACCGCCGCGTAGCGAAGTGCCTCTGCAACGTCCCCGGGCTCAAGGTCCGGAAGGTCACCGCAGATCTGCTCGACAGTCATTCCGTCGGCGACCATGAGGACGACCGTGGCGACCGGGATGCGCATTCCGCGGATGGTCGGCACGCCGGCCATGACCTCCGGATCGACTGTGATCCGCGTGAACTCCATGCCGTCATGGTACGCCGTCGCTCGGTTCTGGTCGCGACCTCGACCGACCGGATCCCGTGCACCAACCCGTACACCAACTGGGGACTCCGGGGCCTCGCGACTCAGGGGATCGACGCAGGGCAACAGCGTACTGGAGGCACCCTGTATTGGAGATTATCCAATATCCTCCAATAAAGGAGGTCGCTGTGGGACGTTACGTGAAGTTGCGTCCGGCAGAGTGGTGTTCGGGTAGCTCGGTGATCGTGTCGCTGCAAACGTGAGCGCGGTCATCGCGTGATCCTTCGAGTGATCTCTCACAACCGACTCGAAGAGGACTTCCACGATGACCGCTGTTCCCAGTATTGACCCTGCCCGGTTCCTGAACGAGCACCTGGCCCAGGCCAGTCCTGATCTGATGCGTGAGCTGCTGTCCACGTTCATCCAGACGTTGTTGTCCGCCGACGCTGACGCGGTGTGTGGTGCCGGGTACGGGCTACCCAGCCCGGAACGAACGAACACCCGCAACGGCTACCGGCACCGCGATCTGGACACCCGGGTGGGCACGATCGACGTGGCCATCCCGAAGCTGCGCTCGGGCACGTACTTCCCGGACTGGTTGCTGCAACGCCGCCGTCGGGCCGAAGCAGCCCTGACTAGCGTGGTCGCGACGTGCTACCTGCTCGGGGTGTCCACGCGGCGGATGGACCGGCTGGTGCAGTCGTTGGGGATCACCGGGCTGTCCCGGTCGCAGGTCTCGGAGATGGCCAAGGACCTCGACGCCCACGTCGAGGACTTCCGCACCCGTCCATTGGACGCCGGGCCGTACACGTTCGTCGCGGCGGACGCGTTGATGATGAAGGTCCGTGAGGGCGGTCGGGTGATCAACGTCGCCGTGCTCGTGGCCACCGGGGTGAACGCTGACGGGCACCGGGAGATCCTCGGGGTCCAGGTGAACACCGGTGAGACCGGGGCCGGGTGGTTGGCGTTCTTCCGCGACCTGGTCGCCCGCGGTCTGTCCGGGGTCGCCCTGGTCACCTCCGACGCGCACGCCGGCCTGGTCGAGGCGATCGCCGCGACCCTGCCCGGGGCCAGCTGGCAAAGATGCCGCACGCACTACTCGGCCAACCTGATGTCGGCCACCCCGAAGAGCTCGTGGCCGTGGGTCAAAGCGCTGCTGCACAGCGTCTATGACCAGCCCGATGCCGGCTCGGTGCATGAGCAGTTCGACCGGATCCTCGACGCCCTGACCGACAAGCTCCCGAGCGTCGCCGAGCACCTCGACGGGGCCCGCGGCGACGTGTTGGCGTTCACCGTGTTCCCGAAGGAGATCTGGCGACAGATCTGGTCGAACAACCCCAACGAGCGGTTGAACCGCGAGATCCGCCGCCGCACCGATGTCGTCGGCATCTTCCCCGACCGCACCTCGATCATCCGCCTCGTCGGCGCGGTCCTGGCCGAGCAGCACGACGAATGGGCCGAAGCCCGGCGCTACCTCGGGCTCGAGGCACTGGCCAAAGCGCGCCTCACCCTGATCACCGACCCAGAGGAGGAACCCGCCACCATTACAGCCCTGTCAGCCTGACCCCAGACCGAAGGAATCACGCCGACCCCGACACACCACTCCCCAGGACTTGACCTTACGTGAAGGCAATCTGGCCCGGGAATGCGTCCGGGTCCACCCGGGCTGAACGTACCTCCTGCGGCTATCGAGCCTACGTGCCCGACCCGCTCGTGGCTTCGGAGCTGAGCGTTCCCGCCTCGGCTGCGGCCGACTTGGCCGAGGTGGAGCAGCGTGTTCGCGCCCTCAACGCCGATCACCCCGGCCTTGCCAACCTCGAGCCGCTCGCGCGGTTCCTGCTGCGCGCCGAAGCCGTGGCAAGCTCCAACATCGAGGGCCTGACCATCAACATGCGACGGCTCGCACGCAGCGAGGCCGTCGAGCGCGAAGGCCGGCCGGTCACCGACGAGACTGCCAGGGCCGTCCTGGGGAACGTCCGAGCCCTCGACGAGGCCCTTTCCCCGGCCACCGACCCGACCCGGCCGGTGACGGTCGAGGCCATAAGGGCGATCCATGCAGCGCTGCTTGCCGGGACACGCGACCAACCCTGGGCGGGAATCGTCAGGGACCAGCAGAACTGGATCGGTGGTCGGAACCCCTGCGCCGCAGCGTTCGTCCCCCCACCCGCGAGTGAAGTCCCGGGTCTGCTGGACGACCTGGCCGCATACCTATCAGGTGACGAGCACCCAGCCCTGCTGCAGGCCGCCCTGGCGCACAGCCAGTTCGAGACGATCCACCCGTTCGCTGACGGCAACGGGCGCACCGGCAGGGCGTTGATCCAGCTGGTCCTGCGCCGTCGGGGCGTCGCCACCCGCGTGCAGCCTCCCGTCAGCCTCGTCCTGGCCACGCGGGCCGATGCCTACGTCCGAGCCCTCGACGGCACCCGGTCCGACGACCCAGGCACCGCAGGTCTTCTCGACTGGGTCGAACTGTTCCTGTCCGCGACCGGCCGCGCCTGCGCCGACACCGAGCAGTTCGTAGCCCAACTGGCCACCTGGCGGCAGGATGCCCGCACCCGGCTCGGGAAGGTGCGCGCAGATTCGGCGGCGCTCCTGCTCCTGGACGCCCTCCCGTCCCTCCCAGTGTTCTCGATCACCACGGCGGCCACGCACATCGACCGAACCTTCAAATCGACCAGCGACGCCGTGGAGCGGCTGCGCGATGCCGACGTCGTGCGACAGGTCACGCTGGGCCGTCGGAACCGGGCCTTCGAAGCTGTCGGCTTGTTCGAAGCCTTCCACGGCTTCGAGCGCATGCTGGCCAGCCCAGATGCCGACACGGCCATCAGCCCACCGGGACGGCCCGTTCCCCAACGACCCCGCCTGAGCTAGCCCGTTCACCAACCCGTACACCGACCCGCCGACCCCCGATTCGTGCTCAGCGCGACCCTCAACGAGCACCCCAGAACCGCCTGCATGGACCCAGCTGGTTGGCGGGGCTCGAATCCCTCCGGGACACCTCCAGTCGCACAACGTGGTTGGCTTGCCTCACGAAGTCCCGCACGCCCATCCACAGATCCCTGCCAGCCCATTGCCCGATCCACGAGGGCCGGGGAGGCTGCGGGCCATGAACTTCGAGAACCTGCCTGCCGATTGGCCGAGCATTCCGCTGACCGACCCCGACCACATCGCCGACGTCCTCGACATAGTCGTGGGCGTTCGCGATCGAACGGTCGGATCCCTGCTCATCCTGGTCTGCGACGACCAGCGCCGTCCGGTGCAGCCGATGATCATGAACGACATCGGGGCCGGAGCACCACGGGACGCGCACGTGCCCCTTGCCCGCATCGCCGACGCCATCGCCGAGTTCCAGCCCGACGCCACCGTCCTCTGCGCCGTCGCGCGGCCGGGTCGTACCCAGGTGACGAAGACCGACCGACAGTGGGCCCAGTGCGTGGGCAGGGCCTTCAGCGGGCGACTGCCCGTGATCGGCGTGCACCTGGTCACCCTCGACGGGACGATCCCGATCCCGACGACAGCGCACGCGGCGGCGTAGGCACATCACCACGCCATCGCCCGCCCCGACCCTCGACCCCCACACCCCGCGCGGTTGCATCCCGCGAGGCCGCCCGGACATGCTGCCGGTGGCTGCCCGGGCCGCACCGGGCCGCACCGGGCCGACGATGGGACAGGGCATGGGCGACTACGACATCCTCTTCGAGCCGGTGCAGATCGGGCCCAAGGTCGCACGCAACCGCTTCTACCAGGTGCCGCACTGCAACGGTCTGGGCTACCTGAGGCCACAGTCGCACGCGGCCATGCGTGGGATGAAGGCCGAGGGTGGGTGGGGCGTGGTCTGCACGGAGGAGGTCGAGATCCACCCCACCAGTGACATCGCACCGTGCATCGAGGGGCGGATCTGGGACGACCACGATGTCGATGGACTGCGCCTCATGACCGAGGCCGTGCACGCGCACGGATCTCTCGCCGGCATCGAGCTGACCCACGCCGGGTTGGATGCGCCCAACCACTACTCGCACCTGACTCCCCTCGGCCCGCGCAGCGAGGGCGTGCTCGGGGGCACCGGGTACGAGCCGGTCCAGACCCGCGCGATGACCCGTGCGGACTTCGCCGACGTCCGGCGCTGGCATCGCAAGGCGGCGCTGCGGGCGCGGGACGCAGGCTTCGACATCATCTACTGCTACGCGGCGCACGGGCTCACGCTGCCCATGCAGCTGCTGTCACGCCGGCACAACGACCGGACCGACGAGTACGGCGGGAGCCTGGCCAACCGCGTGCGGTTCCTGCGCGAGCTGATCGAGGACACCCGTGATGCCGTCGGTGACGACTGCGCGGTGGCCGTGCGCCTGGCCGTCGACGAGCTGGCCGGGCCCGACGGGATCACCCACGACGGGGAGGCGACCGAGATCGTGGGCATGCTCGCCGAGCTCCCGGACCTGTGGGACGTCAACGTGTCGGACTGGAGCAACGACTCGGCCACCTCCCGGTTCGCGCCCGAGGGCCACCAGGAGCCCTACATCGCGTTCGTCAAGGCGCTGACGACCAAGCCCGTGGTCGGGGTCGGGCGATACACCAGCCCGGATGCGATGGTCTCCGCGGTGCGCCGTGGCGTGCTCGACCTGATCGGGGCAGCACGACCCTCGATCGCCGACCCGTTCCTGCCCGCCAAGATCCGCGACGGCCGGGCGGCCTCGATCCGGGAGTGCATCGGCTGCAACATCTGCGTGTCCACCGATCCCAAGGGGCTGCCGATCCGGTGCACGCAGAACCCGACGATGGGCGAGGAGTGGCGGCGCGCCTGGCATCCGGAGCGGATCCCGGTGCGGCGCACCTCAGCGCCGGTCATGGTGATCGGCGCAGGGCCCGCCGGGCTGGAGGCGGCGCGGGCCCTGGGCCAGCGCGGGCACCAGGTCCAGCTGCTCGACGCCCGGCCCGAGGTGGGCGGCCGGGTGGCCCGCGAGGCCATCCTCCCCGGGCTGGCGGCGTGGCGGCGGGTCGTCGACTGGCGCCGCGGGGAGATCGCCGGGCTCAGCACGGTCGAGGTGTTCCCCGCCTCCCCCATGACCGCGACCGACGTCCTCGCGGCGGGAGTCCGCGACGTCGTGGTCGCCACTGGCGCGACCTGGCGCCGGGACGGTCGCGGGCGCTCGACCGGCCTGCCCGTCGCAGGGCACGACCAGGACCACGTCCACACTCCCGATGACATCCTCGACGACCTCGAGTCCGGTTCCTGGCGGCTGCCCCCGGGGGAGGTCGTCATCTACGACGACGACCACTACGTCATGGGCGGGCTGCTGGCCGAGCTGCTCGCCGTGCGGGGCCACCAGGTGACGCTGCTGACCCCCGCACCACTCGTGTCCTACTGGAGCCAGTTCACCCTCGAGCAGGAGCGAATAGAGCGGCGGCTGCGAACCTTGGGCGTGCGGATCGTGCCCCGGACCGTCCTGGAGCAGATCCGACCCGACCACGTGGATGGGCAGGCCGTCATCGATGACGCCCCGGCCGAGTTCCCGTGCAACGCCGTGCTCCTGGTCGCCGACCGGGCCCCGAACACCGCGCTCCACGACGAGCTCCTCGGCCATCTTCCCGTCGCCGGCGCCGACATCGCTCTGGACTCCGTACGCCTCATAGGTGATGCGCAGGCCCCGGGGCTGATCGCGCAGGCCGTGTTCTCCGGGCATCGGGCTGCCCGGCAGTTCGGCGAGGAGATCGACATCGACGCCGTGGAGTTCCTGCGCGAGGGCTAGCGACGAGCCGAGGCCGGTGGTCCCTGACCATCCTCGGCAGCATCGCGATGGCCATCGCCACCGCCATCGGCGCCGAACCCGCCACACGCGGGTCACCAACCGGATCCGGACCCCGCGGACGGTCCGGCGGGCGCGCGACCGCGGCCGGTCGCTGACATCCTTCTCCAGCAGTGGCGCGCGACCGCCCGCCGCCGAGGACCGACGATCAGAGGGCAACCACCGATGGCCACGACCGGACCGACCCGTGACCCGGGGTCGACCAGCATCCTCATCAATCCGCTGGCCGAACCCGTCGAGCGGGTGCGCTGGAAGTTCATCATCATCCTGGCCCTGGCGAACCTGGGCATCTGGACGGCGTTCTTCACCCCGATCCAGTTCCTGCTGCCGCTGCAGGTCGAAGGGCTGGTGGGTTCGGATTCCAAGGAGACCAACCTCAGCCTCGTGCTCACCGCCGGGGCCCTGATCTCGCTGGTCGCCAGCCCGATCGCGGGGGCCTTCAGCGACCGGACGACGTCCCGCCTGGGGCGACGCAGGCCGTGGGTCCTCTGGCCGACGTTGGCCGCAGTCGCGGTGCTCGTGCTGATCCCGATGGCCCCGATGGTGGGTGCGCTGATGCTCGGTTGGGCCCTGGCGCAGCTGACCCTGAACGCCTCCTACGCGGCAGTGACCGCCATGCTCCCCGACCAGGTCCCGATCAGCCAGCGTGGCACGGTCTCGGCGGTCGTCGGGGCCTGCCAGCCGCTCGGCGTGGTCCTGGGCGCGGCGCTGGTCGGCTTCATCCCGCAGACGGGGGTCGCTGTCGGCTCGGACGAGGTGGGTGGCCAGGAGCCGCGCTACGTCGCCGTCGCGGTCGTCCTCCTGCTGACCTCACTGCTGTTCGTCTGGGGGATGCGCGAGGCCCAGCTCGACCCGGCGCGTGTCCCCACATTGCGCTGGGGGGAGTTCGTCCGCTCGTTCTGGATCGACCCCCGCACGTACCCGGACTTCGGATGGGTCTGGATCACCCGGTTCCTGGTGGTCCTGGGCAACGCGTTCGTGACGACCTACCTGCTCTTCTTCGCCCGCGACGTGCTCGACCTGGCCCCCACCGAAGCAGACCGGACGGTTGCCGGCATCCTCACTTACTACATCATCGCCCTGTTGATCTTCGCCCTTGCGATCGGCCCGCTGTCGGACCGGACCGGGCGGATCCGGGTGTTCGTCGTGGGTGCGTCACTGGTGATCGCCACCTCCCTGGTGATCCTGGCCTTCGCCCGGGACACCGGCATGGTCACCGTCGCCGCCGTCGTGATGGGGGCCGGCTTCGGTGCCTACACGGCCGTCGACCTGGCCCTGATCAGCCGGGTGCTGCCCCGACCCGAGGACCGCGCCAAGGACCTCGGCGTGGTCAACATCGCCAACGCCCTGCCGCAGGTGCTGGCCCCGGTCGTCGCCGGCGTGGTCATCGCGACGCTGAAGTCACAGGGCTACGCGACCGCGTACCAGGTGCTGTACCTGGCGGGGGCGGCAGTCACGGTGGTCGGCGCGTTCCTGGTCCTGAAGATCAAGTCGGTGCCGTGAGCGGTTCGAACACCGAGTACTGGACCGACCCAGGGGCCTTCGCAGTGGGGCAGCGTCGTGGTCGTGCGCTGATGGACCGGTTCGACTCGCTCGACGACCTCGACCGGGCGCATCGAGGCAACCGACTGGACCTGGCCGGCGAGTGGGACTTCGAGTTCGTCGACGATCTGGTCGGGTTCGACGGGCATGCGGCAGCCGAGTCCGGTCCCCAGGGCGGCGGTCGCCTGCCCGTCCCGAGCCTGTGGCAGCTGCACGGCCACGGCGTGCCGATCTACCTGGCCAACACCTACCCGCCGGCCATCGACAAGCGGCACATCCCGCACATCGACCAGTCACGCAACGAGGCCGGGGTGTACGGGCGCTCGTTCGAGGTCCCGCAGGCCTGGGCGGGTCGGCGGATCTCAGTGGTCTTCGAGGGGGTGAAGGCCGGGCTCCTGCTGTACCTGAACGGCCGCGAGGTGGGCTACTCGCAGGGTTCGTTCACCCCCGCCGAGTTCGACGTGACCGATGGGCTGCGGCCGGGGCCGAACCGGCTCACCGCAGTGGTCTGGCGCTACACGGACGGCACCTACCTCGAGGACCAGGACATGTGGTTCCTCAGTGGGATCTTCCGACCGGTATACCTGCTGGCCGAGCCGGTGGTGACCATGGCCGACGTGCACGTGCGCACCGACCTGGATGAGGCATCCGGTGACGGCACCCTCGTCGCCGAGGTGGCCGTGGGCAACGCCGGGGACCAGCCGGTCGATGCCCACGTCGACCTGCTGCTGCGCGAGCCCGGCGGTGCGGCCCGCAGGACGGCCGGCAGCGCAGTCGCCCGGGTGCCGGCGGGCGGCGAGGCGATGGCCCGCATCGAGGTCCCGGTCCCCGAGGCGGCCACCTGGACTGCCGAGACCCCGAACCTCTACGAGGTGGTGGTGCTGCTGCGGGAGACGTCGCCGGGCGGCCAGCCCCCTGCCGAGCCCAGCCAGGTGCTGCGGGTCCGCACCGGGATCCGGACCCTGCGGATCGCCGACGGCCAGCTGCTCGTCAACGGCTCGCCGATCACGTTCCACGGGATCAACCGGCACGACTTCGACCCCGACCACGGCTGGGCAGTCCCGGAGCATCGCTACCTGGAGGACCTGCTGGCTGCCAAGGGGCTGAACATCAACGCGATCCGGTGCGCGCACTACCCGAACCCCCAGCTGCTGTACGACCTGTGCGACGAGCTGGGCCTCTACGTGATCGACGAGTGCGACCTGGAGACCCACGGGGTCCGCCGCCGCAACGTGCCCGGGGACAACCCGCTGTGGACGGCAGCCGTGGTGGACCGCATGGAGCGGATGGTCCTGGCCGACCGCAACCATCCGAGCATCGTGATGTGGTCGCTGGGCAACGAGGCCGGGCTCGGCGGTCCCGGGGGGGGCAACTTCGCCCGGATGCGCGCGGCAGCTGACTCACTCGACGGCACGCGGCCCTACCACTACGAGGGCGACCACCAGCCCGGGGTCAGCGACGTCGTGTCCCGGATGTACTCCACGGCCGAGCAGATGGCCGCCCTCGGCCGCCACGAGCCGCTGTCCTTCGGCCTGGCCACGCGGGTCACCAACCAGCTCTTCACCGACGACAAGCCGATCACCACCGAGTGGATCGGCGACCGGCCGGTCATGCTCTGCGAGTTCGCCCATGCGATGGAGAACAGCCTGGGCAACTTCGCCGAGTACATCGAGGTGTTCCACGCCCACCGCAACCAGCTCGGCGGCTTCATCTGGGACTTCGCGGACCAGTCCATCCGGCGGCCCGGGCTGGACGGGCGGCCACGCTGGCACTACGGGGGGCAGTTCGGCGAACGGCCGAACCATCGGTACTTCTGCAACAACGGAATCCTCGGTCCGGACCGCGAGGAGCACCCCAGCGCCCGAGAGGTGTTCTGGGGCTACCGGCCCCTGGTGGTCGAGGCGGTCGCACCCCGGGAGGGGCGGTTCACGCTGGTCAACCGGTTCGCGTTCCTGGACGCCGACGAGTTGGACCCCGTGCTCGAGGCCCGTCGCGACGGCGCCCTCGTGGCCACCCACGCCCTGGACCCGGTGCACGTCCCCGCAGGCAACCGAGTCGCCTGGGACATCCCCCAGGTGGCCAGCCTCGTGCAGGACAGCGGGCCCGGGGAGCTGGTCGTGCGCCTCGTGTTCTGCCAGCGCACAGCGACGCCGTGGGCAGCACCGGGAAGCCCGATCGCCTTCGACGAGTTCGTGCTGACCCCACAGCCCGCGCACCCGCCCGGCCCCGGGCTGGATGCCACGGCGGTACCGGAGGCGCGGACGATCCGCACCGCGCGCACCGCCGGTCGCTCGGTTGCCGGCGGCGTCGAGCTGGTGGGGCGGTCCGCCGAGCTGGCGGGTCGGCCGGGACGGCTCGGGGGTCGGGCCCTCCGGTCGGTCGGCGGTGGCCTGAACCGGCTGGCCGCGGCGGGCCTGCCGGTCGCAGAGCTGGTGGACCCGGGCGTCCGGCGCGCTGACCCGGGAACGGCGGCGACCCTGCGGCTCCGCGAGGATCCCCGGGGCTGGGAGGTGCGCACCCAGCGCTCGACCGTCCGGGTGGACCGGCCCACCGGGCACCTGGTGTCGTGGGTCGTCGACGGCCGGGAGGTGCTCGCTGCGCCCATCCGGCCCAACTACTGGCGGGCGCTGACCGACAACGACCGCGGCTACGGCAACATCGACGCTCGCCTGCAGCACGTGCTCGTGGACCCGGCGTGGCGGGACGTCGACGTGCGGGTCGTGCGGGCCAGCGCCCAGCACGGCCGGCTCGGGGTCACGATCTCCCTGGCCCTGGCCAGCCCTCTGTTCGGCTCCGGGCTGCTGCGCTACGACGTCGCGGAGGACGGGTCGGTCGAGGTCCATCACAGCCTGGTGCCCGTGCGCGACATGTACCG
This sequence comes from uncultured Actinomycetes bacterium, assembly GCA_963706875.1. Lineage (GTDB taxonomy): Bacteria > Actinomycetota > Actinomycetes > S36-B12 > CAIYMF01 > Prado023. The sequence continues at coordinate 52,588 of CAVPNW010000015.1, forward strand.
GGTCGGGCTGACCCTACGGCTGCCCGACGTCCAGCGCGTGCGCTGGTACGGCAAGGGCCCGCACGAGAACTACATCGACCGCAACCGCGGGGCCATCACCGCGGTGCACGAGCTGGCGATCAAGGACCTGACCCACCACTACGTCCGACCCCAGGAGAACGGCAACCGCACGGAGGTCCGGTGGCTGGAGACCCTCGCCCCGGACCTGGTGGTACGGGTGGCCGACGTCACCGGCGAGCGGCTGGGGTTCACCGCCTGGCCGTGGACCCAGGAGCACCTGGACGCCGTCGAGGACGACCATGACCTGGTCGCCGGATCCGAGGTCACCCTGAACATCGACCGCCGGCAGCGCGGCGTGGGCGGGGACCTGCCGGGGGTGGCGGCACTCCTGCCGCAGTACACGATCCCTGCCGGCGCACAGCACGATGTGGTCGCCCGGTTCTCCGTGCACCCAGGGAACTGATTGGACTCTGGCCGACCGAGTGGCCGACCTGAGGTTGGCCGACCCGCGGGTCACCGCCCCCGCGCCGCCGGGAAGTCGGGCGCACGCTTGGACAGGAACGCGGCCACACCCTCGGCGTACTCGGCGCTGGCCCACGAGTGCTCGTAGATCGCGTGCACCTCGTCGTCCTCGTCGAGCTGGCCGGTGACGACCCGGTGCACCATCGCCTTGCCCCCGCGGAGCGAGACCTGGGCCCGGGACGCCACCGTGCGTGCGACCGAGTGGGCGCGCGCCGCGACCTGGTCGTCGGGGACCACCTCGTGCACGAGGCCGATCCGCAGCGCCGTAGCGGCGTCCAGCAGGTCCCCGGTGAGCAGGATCCAGCGCGCCCACGCCGCACCGACCGTCTCGACCAGCCGCTCGGTGGACGGCAGGGCATAGACGATCCCGAGCTTCGCCGGCGTGACGCCGAACCGGGAGCCCTCCCCGCATACCCGCAGGTCGCACGCCACGGCGATCTGCGTGCCCCCGCCGATCGCGAAGCCCTCGATGAGGGCGACGGTCGGCTTCGGGAACGCGATGATCGCCTGCTCGCCGGCCTCGACCGCCTCGCCGTAGCGGCGGGCTCCCTCGGGGTCGGCACGCAACGTGCGGAACTCGGCGATGTCCGCCCCGGCGCTGAACGGCCCGCCGGGCGTGCCGCGCAGCAGGACGACCTCGACGTCGTCGTCCGCGGCGAGCACCGGCATCAGCCGGCCGAACGCCTGCCACATCGCGTACGAGATCGCGTTGTGCTTGTCCGGACGGCTCAGCTCAACTGTGGCCACCCCGTCGTCGAGCGTCACCGCCAGGTGGTCGGCCGCATCGCCGAGGGCAGCGGCCACTGATGCGGCGAACGGATCAGGGCTGGGGATGGACTCGTTCATGGACGCATCGAACCACCCGTGTCTCGGGGCCCGGACAGGGCGGTCCCCTCGAGCACGTCGAGCAACCATCGAGGACCCACCACCTGGGTGGTCAGCCCTCCGCCCGGACCGGTCAGGGACTCCCATCGGTCCCGCAGCCCGCGGTCAGCCGAGACCGCCAGTACTTCGTTCCCAGCGGCGAGGAGTCGGCCAGCGACCTCCACCAGGACGTCGTCGCCGCTGGAGCCGCGCTGGGCTCTGTGCACCACGACCCAGTCCGGGTCGGCGGCTGCCACAGCCGCGCCCTCCAAGACCGCAACCACCGCCCCGATCACCCGGGGATCACCTCCCGGACCGCGCACAGTGGAGGCCCGCAGCGTGTCCAGAGCCTCGAGCAGCCGGGACGTGGCGCCCGCCCGGTCGCGCCACCACCCGTCGGGCCGAGCGCCGACCACGTTGGCGGCATCCACGAGCAGCACAGCTGGACGCACTCGAACCTGCGGCCACGTCAGCGCGAACCCCGGATGCAGCGGGAGCCCATCCACCTGGTCGAGGGGCACCCAGTCCAGCGCCGCGCTCTCGCGGTTGGCCGCGGTGATCACCGGCCGGGGGACGTCGGCATAGACCGTTGTGTACGACCATCCGCCGTGATCATCGACGAACAGATGCCGCGTGCGGATGTGGCCCGGATCGAGCCCTGCCTCCTCGACCGCTTCGCGCAGCGCGGCGGAGACGCCGTCCTCATGGCTGTCGCGGGCACCGCCGGGCAGGCCCCAGGTGTCGCCGTGGTGGGTCCACGGGGCTCGATGCTGAAGCAGGACCCGAACCATGCCCTTGTCGTCGACGGCGTGCAGCAGGAGCCCGGCCGCGCCGTGCCGCCCCCAGTGCCGATGCCCGCGGGAGCACCGGGCCCAACCGTTGCCATCCCGATCCACCCCCCTTGGGTACCACGTCCCGGGCCGACGCGCCGAGGCATGGTGATGCCCGTGTCAGCGGCGGCCGAAGTTCTGGGTCCAGTAGTGCCCGTACCGGGCGGTCGCGGAGTAGGCGTGCCCCACGCCGATCTCGGTGAAGGAGCCGCTCATGATGTTCGAGCAATGACCGGGGCTGGTCAGCCAGGCCGTGACCACCTGCTGGGCGGTCGTCTGACCCGCGGCGATGTTCTCGCCGGCCGCTGACCAGGTGTAGCCGACAGAGGTCATCCGGTCCCAGGGTTCCGACCCGTCCAGACCAGTGTGCGAGAAGTAGCCGTTGGTGGCCATGTCCTGGCTGTGCTCCCGAGCAGAGCGGACCAACAGGTCGTTCATCGCCAGGGCCGGGACCGCTGGGTACGCGGTGGTGCCACAGGTCCTGGCCCCTGAGCGCGCCTGGTTGACCAGGCCCACCACCTCGACCTCGACGGCGTTCGCCCCCGTGGGCGGCGGCGGCGTGGGCGCTGGCGGCGTGGGCGGCGGCGTGGCTGGCGGTGGCGACGTGGCTGGCTCGGAGCCGGTCGGGGGCGACGTGGCTGGCTCTGACCCGGTCGGGGAGGCGACAGGCACGGGGGCCGGAGTCGGGACAGGGGTGACGCTGAGCCAGGGGGACGCGGACATGCGGGAAGTCGACCGTGCGCGGACCCGGATCGAGTGGGAACCCTCGGGGAGCGTGATGCGCACCGCACCGCGCTTGGTCCTCCTGGTCACGATGCGCGCCTTGCCCGTCGGCGTCCGGTACGACACCTTCACCGACTTGGCCAGCGACCTCACCGTCAGGCGCACCTGGCCCGACGGGAGCATCCTGCTGTCGACAGACAGGCCCGCGCTCGGCTTGCGCGAGGCCAGTGGGGTCATCGCCGGGCTCGATGCCGACACCGAAGCTCCCGCGACGACCGAGAGCCCGGAACCTCGCGCCGGGGAGCTGACCGTGCCGCCCGGGGCCAGCAGCAGGCCCGCGACGACAGCACACGTGGCGATCGACTGGAGCCGCATCACGGGCACCTCCTCCACGACCGCGGGCGCCCGACGAGGGCGCCGCGGGGCCGGCGGTCCCACGAGCCCGGCTGGTCCGGACGACCAGCCCGAGCATTCCGACGGAACCCTCTGCCCTCTGAACCGATCGACAGCACCCGGGTCGGTGTTGAGGGCATTCCCCCGAACGCCGCAGCCGGTCCGACGTGCCCGCTGGACCTCGTCCTTGTTGGCGACGTGCTTGTACAGCGGCATCGCCTCCACGCCGAGTTCCGCGCCCAGGGCCCGCATCGTCATGGCCCCGACTCCGTCACGATCGGCCAGGTCCACCGCGGCGCGAACGATCCGATCCTTGGTCAGGGGGCGGCGCGGTGGGCTGTCAGGTGGGGTTCTCAACGCCGACGTCGAGGCGGGCATGGTCAACGGGTTCGCGGTCGGCCAGACGTTCCTGCTGGCGACCACCCCGTACGTGGTCCTCCCCATCCTGATGATCGTCGGCTCGCTGATCCTGCGACCCCGGGTCAACCGCATCGGGAACATCACCCTGAGCCTGCTCTACGCGGTGACGATCATCGGCGGGGCCATCGGCGAGTGGAACTACTACGTCCTCGGCAGCGCCATCGAGGTCGCGCTCCTGGCGGCGATCGCCTACTACGCCTGGACCTGGCCGAGGATCTCCGAGCGATGACTTCTTCCGGCCGACGCCTCACCCTCGCCCCGCGCCTCAGAGGAGCCGGAGTTCGACCTCGACCGGGTCGCCCTCCTCGAGGTCATTGGCCTCCCGGACAGCCCTCTTGACCGGCAGCACGAAGCACCCGGAGGCCTTGTCGGGGAACAGGGACGTGCGCCAGGTGCTCGGGCCGATCCGCACCTCCACTCGCACCGAGCCGAACCCAGCCCGGGGACCTTGGCCGTCTGCCTCGTCCTCGACCGCCGCGCTCACGTCCGGCGGCAGGGTCACGAACGTCCAAGTGTCCGGCCGGCGCGCGTCCCACAGCCACAGCTCAGCGGTGAAGTGGTGCTCAGTCACGTGGAGCACCACGGACAAGTCCGAGAGGCGTCGCTCCCAGACCGGAGCGACGGCGAGGCTGACATCGCTACCCACGCGCTCGGCTCACGCATGGGTTTCAGGGTAGACCTGTACGGATGCCCCCGGGTTCTCCGACGTCGAGATCCTGCCGATCGACGCAGGATTCTGGCGCTTCTACCGCCTCCGCCAGGGCCAGGTCCTCACCGGCGCCCGGGTGATGCGGCGAGCGGGTGAATGGCCTGCACTGACCACATCCGAGCGCCGATACCCCCTGAAGTCAGGTCTGTGGCTGGACCCATGACCCAGGAGGAACAATGTCCAACGCCAGAACGCGCGTCGGCTCGGCCGTCGTGCTCTTCAGCCTGCTTGCCATGGGTCTCGGGGGCGCTGCCACCGCCTCGACACTGCGCACCGCCGATGACGTCTCTCCGCCGCCGACATGTGCAGGGGTTGCGGCGACGAAGGCCTCCGGCGCCCGGCACATCTGGGGCACCCGGGGCGACGATGTCATCGTCGTGACCGGAGTCGGCAGACACGTGGTGCATACCCGCGGCGGCAATGACCTGGTCTGCGGCTCCGATGGTGTGGACATCATCTACGGCGGGGCGGGCAACGACCGGCTGTTCGGCAACGCGGGCAGGGACCGACTGCACGGCGGCGCTGGTGACGACGAGCTCAGCGGCGACGACGGCGACGACCGCGAGTCCGGCGGGGCCGGTGACGACAACCTGACCGGCGGCCGGGGCGACGATCAGCTGCGCGGCGGCCGTGGCAAGGACGAGATGCACGGCGACGACGGCGACGACCGCGAGTTCGGCGGGGCCGGCAACGACAAGCTGCGCGGCGGCCTTGGCACGGATCTGCTGCGCGGCGGCAACGGCGACGACGACCTCGATGGCGAGGACGGCGAGGATCGGTGCTTCGGTGACCGGGGCGACGACCAGGTCGACGCCGACCAGGATGACCGCGATGACGACCGCGAGGACACCTCCGAGGGCCACAACGGACCTGACTCCGTCGACGTGGACGATGATCAGGGTGGGGACCAGGACGATCAGGGTGAGGACTCGAAGGACCGCGAAGAGGTGAGCGGCGACCTCGACTGACTCATCCGCGGCTCAGCTCACCTCGTTGGGTCCACCTGCGCCATGTCGCCGGCCGTCAGGGGCGCTGACATGCTCGACACGCCCGATTCCACGGTCGTGGTCCACACCAGACCGGTCGTCTCGAGCAGGTGCTTCATGCCCGCGTTGTCGGCCAGGACATGGGCGACGACGTCTGTGAACCCCATCGTGGGCGCCACCTGCAGCATCCGTCGCAGGAGGGCCGTCCCCACCCCGGTCCCCTGGTGGGCGTCCTCGACGATGAGGGCGATCTCGGCGGCGCGACCCTCGTCCGGGGCCTCGGGGAACACGTTGCCCAGCGCGACGATGTCACCGTCCCTGCTCATGGCCACCAGCGTTGCGCCGCGATGCCCGCCAGCAAGCCGTCTGAGTTGGATGTCGCGCCACTCGGTCAGCGAGAAGTACCGCTGGTACCGACTGCGCTCCGAGCAGCGCTCGTGCATCGCGGCCACAGCGTGGGCATCCTCGGGCCGAGCCAGGCGGATCCACACCGTGCCGTCCCGGACCGGGTCGATCCAGCCCGTCGCATCCCCTTCGCCGGAGATCCGGGCGATGGCTGAGGAGAGACGCAGCAGCGCGGATGCTCGGGCCTGCTCCGCCCCGGCGAAGGGCGCCCAGTCCCGCTGGAGCAGCACGTGCCGATCGGCAGTCCACTGCAGCCGCAGGACGTCGGCGCGATCGTCGGCTCCCTCGGCTGCGGCGATCACCTCGACGTTGTCCGCCTCGACCACCCCAGCGGCCACGGTGGGCGCAGCCTCAGGGTGCTTCACCAGGAACGTGGCAGCATCCAGCATCCGCGTCGGCAGGTCCCGGCCGGCATCGGGCGAACCGACCGTGATGTGGGCGTGCTCCCCGGCCGACTCAGCGGCGGCGAGGATGACGTCGGCCGACACGTGCTGTGGGGCGATGAGCGCCAGGTCGACGGTTCGGGTTCCTGGACCATAGCCGACCACCCCGAGCGACACGGTGTACACGTGCAGGGCGCCGAGCGCCCGGATGATCCGCGACATCCCCCCGGGCCGGTCTGGGATGTCGACCCGGACCCGCCACCGCTCGCTGACCTCGTATGCGGGTTGCAGCAGCAGCTCGGAGGGAGCCACGGCCGCACCGATGCGCGCGATCATCGCGTCCCATTCCAGCGGCGTCGGGCGGTGCGTGGCCACCGGGTCGAGCATCGCAAGCCCGATCGACAGGGCCATCGACAGGTGCACCACCGCGTTGTCGGAGAGCTCGGGGTCCAGACCCCCGGCCGCACGGGAACTGGCTGAGATCGCCTTCACGTTGGCGCTGCGATGGGCGACCCGCTCGGTCCCGATGGTCCGCATCTGCGCGTCGTCACGGGCCCGGGCCAGGACCTCGAGCTCCAGGGAGTCCCAGCTCGCCTCGGGGGCCTGCTGCAGCCGGTGCGCCGCCTCGATCAGGGCGGACAGGGGCGGCGTCCGATCGGGTGTCTCCGCGGCCCGCTCGACAAGGTCGGCCACGACGGACTCACCCCGCTCGGCAAGCACCTCGAGCAGCAGGTCGTTGCGGTCCCCGACCAGACGGCCGACAGCACGGACGCCGACACCGGCGCGCTTGGCGACCATGTCGATCGTCGTTGCCCCGAAGCCCTGGGCAGTGAACAACTCGGAGGCTGCGGTCACGATCCGGGCCCGCTTCGCCTCGTCAGTGCCCATGGGTGTCAGGGTAGGCGGTCAACCACGCCCGTCGTCCGAGCCCATGAAGCTCCTATTCGCTCGCGACGGTCGGTGCGGGGACTGGTGCGTTGGCGTCGACCCCCCACTTGGCCAGCGTGGACTCGACTGCGGCCTGGGCGTCGGCGTACTGCTGGTCGATGACCCGCATCTCGGCCCACTTCAGCTCGCGGGCGGCGAGGACCCGGTTCAGCTCGGCGATGGTGTCGTCGTCGGCGGGCAGGTCGTAGGCCAGGGAGGTGAACCGGGCCAGGCTGGCCCGGTAGTCGTGACCGTTGGCGACGAACTGACCGGGGATGACGTTCATGGCGTTCTTGACATCGATGAACGTGATCAGGAACGTGGTGTACGGCCGCCACGCGGTCTCCTTGGGCACCCCGGGCTCGCGGGTCTCCGCCGGGCCCATCCATGCGGGTGCCTGGACTGCCAGCGGGAACCAGAACTTGGGCATGGAGTCGTTGTGGTGGGTCAGGAAGAAGTACCGGCCGCGAGCGCGGACGTCCTCGGGCAGGGCGAGGTACTCCTGGTAGTTGTCGACCTCGATGATCTCGCCATCGGGGTCCATGGATGCCGGGTCCGACAGCCACTTCTGCCGGAACTTGGTGGCCGCCGGGGTGCCCAGGAACAGGCCCCGGTCGATGCCCACCCGGTGCAGGCCCTCGGTGCCCTCCTCGGCGAAGATGTCCTCCGAGGTCTGCGCGCCCAGGGATTCGCCGAAGATGTGCAGCCTGGGGCGCTTCTCCTCCGGGATCGCCGCCAGCCGCCACTTCAGGGCGTGCAGGAACGCGTTGTTCTGGTCGATGCCGATCCCGACCCGGAACAACGACAACGGTGACGGGCGCAGCGAGTACTGCATCGCCACGCACGCGATGTCCCCGCGGGTCAGGAACTCCAGGGACTCGGCGGTCACGTAGTTCAGGTACCCGGTGCCGGTCGGCGACATGAACACGATGTGCTTGCGCTCGAACGCGCCAAGGGCCTCGAGTTCGCGCATGGCCATGTCGGCCCGCTCGCTGGTGGTGGCCTTCGTCTCCAGGCCCACGAAGACGCGGATCGGCGCCTTGGCCGGGCCACCCATCACGGCCTCGATCTCGTCGGTCGTGAGCGCCATGTTCACGAACCGGCGGCCCTCGCGGCCGATCGTCTCGAGCGGGACTGCGCTGCGCGGACCGGCGCTGACGAACTCCGAGGTGGGGGCCATCGAGTAGGCGGCCTCCACCGCGTCTCCGGTGGTCTCCGCGGAATGGAACACGCGTTGCATGCCCTTGAAGCCGGCGAGGCCGAGCAGGCCGAACGCGACCGCATGCCCGACTGGCCGGCCGATCAGCTCCGCGCGCGGGTTCATCGAGGTCAGCACCGAACCCACCCCGCCCGCGAACAGCTTCTCGCCCCTGGCCGCCACGTAGAGCGCCGCCGAGACGCCCGCGCCGATGCCCACGGCCTTGCCCACGGCGATGCCCTGCGAGTCGTCGAGCGCCTCGCCCTCGGCGTCGTGGGTGACACCCTCCTCCACCATCTTCGTGCGCAGCCGGTGGTACTGCCACGCCGCGAGCCCGGCGCCCAGGGGCAGGGCGATGGGCGCGTTGCGCGTCCAGGAGCGCTGGTCGCCGCCGATGCCCTCGAACAGCATGTCGCCGGTGACGATGATCGCCCCGGCCATCCCGCCGACGGCCAGCCGCCAGCTGAACGTGCGTCCCCACGCCCGGGCGATCGGCTCGTCCTTGCGCTGCGCCAGAAGCTTCTGTGCGGCCACACCGATGCCCATCGCCGCCACGTCCCCGGCCAGGATCACGCCCCGCTGGGTCATCCGACGATCCGCCGAGTCCGGGCCCCGGCCGGCCACCCGCAGCGCCACCGACTCGATCAGCGACTGGGACGTCGCCGTCAAGCCGTAGTTCAGGACCGAGGAGACACCGGTGATGATCGCCTGGTCCGAGGTCGTCCGCGGCATCAGGCCCCGGCTGAACGACCGGCCCACGACTGTCGACCCGGCAAGGATCCCTGCCCGCTCCGGCACGCCCAGACCTGCGCGTGCCTCGAAAACGCGTCCCACCACACCCGCCATGAACTCGTCCTTCGTTCTCGAATGATCCGGCCCTGCCGGCGAGGTTCCTGCCGGCGAGGGTCCCTGCCCTCGACGCCACCGCGAGCGATCGCGGGTTGAGCAAGGGGTGGCGCCCCCGGAGAAGCGCCACCCCTGCGTGCTGTGCTGGCCGTGCGTGTCCTAGAGGCCCAGTGCCTTGGCCTTGGCCGAGGCGAACTCCTCGTCGCTGAGGATCCCCTGCGCGTGCAGCGCTGCCAGCTGGTTGATCTTCTCGATGGTCGGGTCAACAGCCGGTGCGGGGGCCGGTTCGGCGTACTGCTGCGGCGGCGGTGCGTACTGCTGCTGCGGCGGGGGCGCGTACTGCTGCTGCTGGTAGGCGGCAGCCTGTGCGGCCTGCTGGTCCTTGGCCGCGTACTTCTGCTGCTGCTTGTGGGTGACGGCGTTGGCGGTCCCCACGATGGCGGCGGTGCGGGCAACCCCTCTAACAAGTCCTGGCATGTCGGTACCTCTCAGCTCTCGATCTCGGTGGCGTCCGCAGCCTCCATGGCGGCGATGACCTCAGTGACGGGGATGCGGTCGAAGGCCACGACCTGGCCCCCGGCGCGCAGCATGGCGGCGGCGAACGGCGCGGCCCACGTGTTCTCGTACATGATGATGGCCGCCGCGGCACCGGGCTTGAGGATCGCTCCGACCGCGTCGAAGTCGTCCTGGGAGAGGACGTCGGTGCCCCATCCGCTGATCAGTTCCCAGGCGCCGCCCTCGGCGTGAAGATCTGCCACCGACAGACTCACGAAACTGCCGTCGTCATTGGCCTTGACGACCACGGCGTCGATGATGCGGATGACTCCCTTGGCCACCAGGTCCAGCAGGATCGGCAGACCCTCGCCGGTGAATTTCGCGTCCGCGAACTCGATCACCACATAGTCGACGGGGCCGACTTCAATCTCCCCGGCACTTTCGATCTGACCTTCAGTCACAGCGTGACCCTTTCCCGTGTGTCCGACCGGGACCCTCCCGGACGGCGTGTTCGGCAACGCTGGAAACCCTACAAGGAACGTCCGGTTGCGTCGCGTCGACGTCGGGGCGCTCGGCCCTGACCGTAGTGTGGCCCCCCATGGATGCAGCGTCGATGGCGGCCCTCCTTCTCATGGCGCTCGCACTCGCCGCACAGCCCTGGTCGGTGCTGGCCGGCATCATCCTCGTGGCCACGCGGGGTGGGCTGGCCAAGGAGATCGCCTACGTCGTGGGATGGATCGCGGCTCTCACCACGGTGATGGCCATCACCGTGGCCATGGCCCCGGACACACCAAGCACGTCGGGCTCGACGGCCACGGCCTCTGCTGAGATCGTCCTGGGACTGCTGCTTGCCGGCTTCCTCGCGGTCCGGTGGCGCAGGACCAGGGGGACCACCGCCGCGACGCCCTCGTGGATGGGTCGCCTGGACACGATGCCCTGGATCCTCGCTCTGGTCCTCGGGGCCTTCCTGCCGAACTACTTCATCGTCGTGGCAGCCGCGACGGAGATGCTCCAGATCGGCCTGACCGGGGCCTCCCTGGCCGTGGTGGGAGTCGTCTTCGTACTCGTGGCGTCCCTGGGCGTCGCTGCCCCCCTGGCCGTGCTCGTGGCCCGGCGCGACCAGGCACCCGCCGTGTATGCCGGGTGGCGGACCTGGATCCTGGCGAACAACCGGGCGGTGACCTACGGGATGGGCGCGGTCGTCGCGGGCGTCCTCGTCCTCAAGGGGCTGTGGAGCCTGGCCACCTGAGTCGAGCGACCCCGACACTCGGCCGACCGGTCACTTTCCCGGGAGCTCCTTCGTCCCGCCGATGACGAGGGTCACCCTGGTGTCGACGGATGCCAGACCGGCCGCGTCCAGGTCAGCGCGAAGGGCGTCCGCGTCGGCCTCCGGCGGGGAGCCGATGGCCTGGATCACCAGGGCACCCTGCTGGTAGGCGACCCTCGCCACGATCCAGCCCTGTTCCTCGGCCCACTGCTCGGCCACCGGTTGCGCCCTGGTCACCACCTGCTGCTCGTAGGCCGCCAGCAGAGTGCCCCAGGCCAGTGGCAGGGCGATCACCAGGACGGCACCGACGACCACAGCCAGGGTGCGCTTGGAGAACGCAGCAATCGGCCGACCCGACTCAGCGATCGCGTGGCGGACCCGGAAGAACAGCAGCACGATCGTCCCGGTCGCGATGATCGCGGCCACATTGGTCGAGAACAGCAACAGTGCCCCAAGCGCCTCGCCGGGCGCGTCCGACTCGAGGGTCAGTCCCACGACCGCCAGCGGTGGGACCAGCGAGATCGCGATCGCAACGCCCGGAAGCGTGTCGGACACGTCGGAGCGGACCAGGGCGAACGCCCCCACCACCCCTGTGGCCAGCGCCGCCGTCAGGTCGATGAGCTTGGGGCTGACCCGGCCGGCGACCTGCGTGTTGGTGGCCGCCACCACGTCATTGGCATGCAGCCAGCCGATCAGGAAGCCGATCGCGACGACGACCAGGGCGCCGGCGAGCACGAGGCCCATGTTGTGCAGCAGGTGCTTCCGGTCGGCCAGCACCAGCGCCAGCGCGGTGCCCAGGATCGGGGTCATCAGGGGAGCAACGATCATGGCGCCGATCACCGTGGCGGTGGAGTCGCCCACCACGCCGGCGGAGGCGATGATGGCGGCGAGGACCAGCAGGACCCAGAACGCCGACATCTTCCTGGCGCTGTCCCGGCTGGCCGTGATGTAGAGCCGGTCCTCCATCCGGTCCACGTCGGCCACGGTCACGTTCCTGCCCAGATCGATCATTGGCACAGGCTAGGGGCATCCGGGCCCTCATCGGGGCACCATGTGCGAGCGGATTCGGATCAGCGCCCTCCCCGGCCTTACCCTTGCCGCCGTACCCGTGCCCTGGGCATGACGATGAGGGGAACGACCATGAGCAGCGCAATCTCCGCCCCCTCACAGGGTGACCCGGAGGCGGTGGCCGAGGCCCCACGCCGCGAGAGGCGCATCTTCAACCTGCGCTTCTCCCGAACGGGTGTCGTCATCGGGGCGTTCTTCTTCGCCCTGTCACTGCTTCCCTCGCTGCTGCCCCGGGCGCCCTACGTCCAGGGAGTCGTCTCGGGCGTCACGCTGATGATCGGCTACGGCCTGGGCGCTGGGGGCCAGGCCGTGTGGGACTACCTGGAGATCCCCAAGCTGCGCGGCCGGGCCCGCACGATCGTGCTGGGGGTCCTCGTGGCACTCATCGCGTGGATGACGGTCCAGGGGGTGTGGAAGCAGGTCGGCTGGCAGAACGACATCCGCCAGCTGTTCGGGATGGAGTCGGTCGGCCCGACGACCTGGCCGGTGATCCTGCTGACGACCCTCGCCGTGGCTGCACTGATCCTCATCGTGTCGCGGTCGCTGCGGGTGCTGTTCGGAAAGGTGGCCCACTGGTTGGGACGGCACCTGCCCCGACGCCTCGCGTGGGTCCTGGGGGTCACCGGGCTGCTGCTGCTCTTCTGGGTGCTGCTGACCGGTGTGCTGGTCAAGGGGTTCTTCGCCGGGGCCAACGTCATGTTCTCGGTGCGCGACACCGACACCCCGCCGACGGTGTCGCAGCCGGTGGAGCCGGAGCGCTCCGGCAGCGCGGCGTCGTTGGCGTCGTGGGACACCCTGGGGCGGCAGGGGCGGATCTTCACCGGGTGGGGCCCGCGTGCGGAGCAGATCAACACGTTCTCCGGCGGAGGGGCCAAGGAGCCGATCCGGGCCTACGTGGGGCTGAAGTCGGCCGGGACGCTGCAGGAGCGCGCGGACCTGCTGCTCGCGGAGCTGCAAGCGCACCGGCGCGTTCGACCGGGAGGTGCTGGTCGTGGCGACCACCACCGGCACCGGGTTCCTGGACCCGCGCGGCGTGGACCCGGTGGAGTACGCGTTCAACGGGGACACCGCGATCGCCGGGGTGCAGTACTCCTACCTGCCCAGCTGGCTGTCGCTGCTGGCCGACAAGCAGGCGGTGCAGGGAGACCTCGCGGGTGGTGTTCGACACGGTGCATGGCTACTGGTCGACCCTTCCCGAGGAGTCCCGGCCCAAGCTCTACCTGTACGGCCTGTCGCTGGGCTCCTACGGCGTGGGCAGCGTGCTGAACTCGATCAGCATCGTCAACGAGCCGATCGACGGGGCGTTGATGTCCGGCCCGCCGTTCGTCAACGAGCTGCACAAGGAGATCGTCGCCACGCGGGATCCCGGCACCCCGCCCTGGCAGCCGATCTACCGCGAGGGGCGCACGGTGCGCTTCACCGCGGAGGAGAACGGGTTCGCCAAGACGCCGGGGCCGTGGGGGCCCACGCGGCTGGTGTACCTGCAGCACAACTCCGACCCGGTGGTGTTCTTCTCCCCGGAGCTGGCCTTCCAGGCTCCGGACTGGCTGGTCCCGGGCCAGCGCGGGCCCGACATCTCCCCGGAGATGGGATGGTTCCCGCTGGTGACCATGTGGCAGGTCGCCCTGGACCTGCCGGGCGCTGGCAACGTGCCGTGGGGCTTCGGCCACATGTACTCCTACCGCTCCAACCTGGAGTCCTGGGTACAGGTCACCCAGCCCGAGGGATGGACCACGGCCAGGACCGACCAGCTGGTGACCATCCTGGACGCCCAGCCCGAGTACAACGCCCCCGAGGACTCCAGCTCCTGAGGCTCAGCCAGCCGCGTTGGTCAGCCGACCTGGGGGCTCAGCCAGCCGGGTTGGTCAGCCACCAGGTGGTGTAGGGGCGCAGCGAGTACAGGCCGTCGTGGGGGTGGACGTCGCGGCCGGCGAGCCGGTCGAACGTCAGCCCGTGGGCGTGGGCCCGGATGTCGGACTCGGGGATGGTGACGTTCCAGTCGGACACGTTGTAGACCTGGACCATGTCCCCGGCGGGGTGGGTGCGGACGAACAGCACGACGGCGGGGTGGCTGGTCGGGTGCACGCGAGTGGGGGCGGAGGCGTGCAGGGAGTCCAGGCCCTTGCGGACGTCGATGAGCCGACGCAGCCCGGCCCACATCCGCCCGGCGTCGGTTGAGGAGTCGTGGCGGGTATCGGCGAGGTCCCAGGGCATCACCGGGCGGTGCATCCAGCGGTTGTCGTCGGCGTGCTCGGGCACGGTGATGTAGTCGTCGTCGTTGCGCAGGGCGAGCTCGTCGCCCATGTAGATCAGCGGGATCCCCCCGAACCCGAGGACCATCGCGTAGCCGAGCAGGACGCGGTCGATGGCCATCTTCCGCTGGCCAGCGGTCCGGGCGGTGCCCAGCCCGGCGAGGCTTGCCGCACTCCCGGAGATCCGCCGATCCCCGGTGGCTGGGTTCTCCTGGAACGCCGCCCCCTCCGCGAAGGACGCCGGGTGGGCGCCGATGTAGAAGTCGGACAGGAACCCGCGGTGCGCGAAGCCGTTCCAGCCGATCTGCGCGCAGTCCCCGTCGTCGATGGCCCAGCCGATGTCGTCGTGGCAGCGCAGGTAGGTGGCCCACCCGGTGGTGGTCGGGATGTCGGGGAACCGCGACATCGCCACCACCATCAAACGGGCGTCGCGGGCTGCCAGCGCGGACCAGATCTGGACCATCAACGAGTTGTGGTACGCGATGTCCGACACCCGCCCCGCGTGCCGGCCGCGACCGAGGTAGGCCACCAGCTGGTTCGGGGCGACGATCGCCTCGGCCTTGAAGATCAGGCTCGGGGCCGCGATCCGGGCCGCGGCGCGCATCACCGCCGTGATGGCGTGCACCTCAGGCTGGTTCTGGCAGTCGGTGCCCAGCCGCTTCCAGATGAACGCGATCGCGTCCAGGCGCAGGCAGTCCACGCCCTCGTTGGCCAGGTTGAGGATGATCGAGATGAACTCGCACACCACATCCGGGTTCGCCCAGTTCAGGTCCCACTGCCAGGAGTTGAACGTGGTCCACACCCAGCTCTGCAGGTCGGGGTCCCAGGTGAAGTTCCCCGGGGCGAAGTCGGGGAACACCTCCGGAAGGGACTTCTCGTAGGCATCGGGCTGCGTGCGGTCGGGGTAGACGTGGAAGTAGTCCCGGTACCTCGGGTCACCGGCCCGCGCAGCCTCAGCCCAGGCGTGCTCGGCGGCCACATGGTTGAGAACCAGGTCCAGCGTCAGCGAGATTCCGGCCCCGTGCAACGTGTGGGCCAGCGCCGCCAGGTCGGCCATCGTCCCCAGGTCCTCACGGACCCGCGCGTAGTCCATCACCGCGTACCCGCCGTCGTTCTCCCCCGGGCGCGGGGCCAGCAGCGGCATCAGGTGCAGGTAGGTGACCCCCAGCTCCCGCAGGTAGTCGACCCGCTGCGCCACCCCGTTCAGGGTGCCGGCGAACCGATCCGCGTAGGCCGCGTAGCCCAGCGCGTCGGGGCGCTGGAACCAGTCCGGACCCAGGGTCCGGTCACGATCCCGAGCACGCAGCGCCGCCGACCGGGCCGCATGCCCATCGGCGATCAACCCCACCACCTGCTCAGCCACCCCGGGCTGCGGATACACCTCAGCCAACCCGGCCAGCATGTCCGCACCCCACCGATCCCACCGGGCCAGCACCTGCCCGGCATCGGGGTCCGAGGCGAGTCGCTCGGCCAGCAGATTCCTGAGCTCGTCGGGAGATCCAGCAGGGGTCACGCCACGACATTACCGCCGGCGGGCCGGGGAAGAGGGGGCGTCTGGCCACGCGAGGGCGGGAGTGGCATTGTCCTGATAGCGGGACTCACGCAACACGAGGGAGACAACCATGGATCAGCTCAGGCTCGGGGTGCTGTCGACGTCCAGCAAGGAGAACGAGTTCCGACTGCCGATCCACCCACATCACTTCGAGCGGATCGACGCGGACCTGCGGGCCCGCATGGTCCTCGAGCGTGGCTACGGCCTGCGTTTCGGCGTCTCCGACGAGCATCTCGCGACCCTGGTCGCCGGGTTGGCTCCCCGTGATGACGTCATCGCCGGCACCGACATCGTGCTGCTGCCCAAGCCGACGCTGCACGACCTGCAGGGAGCTGCACGACGGCCAGGTGCTCTGGGGATGGCCGCATGCGGTGCAGGACCCCGACCTCACCCAGATCGCCATCGACAAGCGCCTGACCCTGATCGCCTGGGAGGCAATGAACCACTGGACGCCCTCGGGGGACTTCATGGTCCACGTCTTCCACATGAACAACGAGATGGCCGGCTACTGCTCGGTGCTCCATGCGATGACCCTGATCGGGTCAACGGGGCACTACGGCCGCCACCTGCGGGCCGTCGTCATCGGGTTCGGAAACACCGCCCGCGGCGCGATCACCGGCCTGCAGGCCCTGGGCGTGCACGACATCACGGTGCTGACCATGCGCGACGTCACGGCGGTGGCCTCCCCGATCCCATCCGTCGTGATCGAGCACCTGGACCGCACCGAGCAGGACCCCACCCGGACCGCGGTCCTCACACCCGAGGGCCCCATGCCAGCGGCCGCGTTCCTGGCCCAGCACGACATCGTCGTCAACTGCGTCCTGCAGGACACCGACGCCCCACTGATGTTCGTCTCCGAGAACGAGCTGGACGCGTTGGCCCCGGGCAGCCTGCTGGTCGACGTCTCCTGCGACCTGGGGATGGGGTTCGACTTCGCCCGGCCCACCACGTTCGAGGAGCCGATGCTCACGTCGGCGACGGTGTGGCCTACTACGGCGTGGACCACAGCCCCAGCTACCTGTGGAACAGCGCCACGTGGGGCATCAGCGAGGCGCTCATCCCGTTCCTGCGCCCGGTCATGGAGGGCGCGGCGGCCTGGGAGGCGCGACACCACGCTCAGCAGGGCGATCGAGATCCGCGACGGGGTGGTCGCCAACCCGAAGATCCTGTCGTTCCAGGGCCGCTCCGGGGAGCACCCCCATCACCGCTTCTGAGCCCGGGCTCCCACTCAGGCAAGGCGCTCGGCGCGCTGCTTGATGCCGCGGAGCATCCGGCGCTCCATCACGAAGCTGATCGGCTCGACGACGTGCCACATCACCCTCATGTTGTCCGGGTAGGTCAGGCGCTGCCGGGCGAGCAGGCGCGTGCCGCGGCCCTCGGCGGTACTCCGGAGCTGCCACTGCCAGGTGGCCACCCCGCCGGGCGAGTCCGCGGTGGCGACCTCGTGGGGTGGCGTCGGGTCGGCGGCCACAAGCACGAGGAACTCGTCCGGCTGCACGCTGGCCACCCGGAAGCAGGGATACCCCGCAGGGGCGCCCAGGCGGATCAGGTCGCCCGCGCCCAGCGTCTGGAGCTCGGGGTGGATCCGCTCGGTGCTGTGGATGTCACAGCGCGCCAGGTTCTCCAGCCCGTCGAAGCTGTAGAGCCCGCCACGACCCTGGCCGATCTGCACCAGCCACGACCAGACGATCTCCGCGGAAGCCGCGATCGTGATCGCGCGGGTGTAGCCCATCCGCGGGCTCGGCACGAGCTCGTCACCGGGCATCGCCGAGGCGACCTCGGCCGCGGTGGCGCCCCAGGAGTTGTACCGGCGGCGCAGGACCGGCGCGCCGATCGTGGTGCCCAGCACCTGGGCGCCGCCGACGATGACATCACCGATCTGGGACCCCAGCCCCTGCCTGTCCACCTCGCCTCCGATCGCCCCGGATCACGCTACTCCTGCGGGTCAGGCTCCTCGCACTGCGTGGTCGCTCCCGGCTAGGGTCGCGGCCATGGGTGCAGATCTCGAAGGCAGGACCGAACGTCTCGACCTCGCCGACGCGACCGTTCGCGAATGGGACGCGACCGTCCTCGACGTCGATCCGGACGGCATCGTCCTGGACCGCTCGGCCTTCTACCCCGGCGGCGGCGGCCAGCCACCGGACCATGGCGTCCTGCTGTGGGGCGGCGTCCAGACCCGCATCGTCGGGTCCCTCCGGGGTGACGACCTGAGGCTCGTTCCGCACGAGGGCGACCCGGTGCCGCCTGCCGGCACGCCGGTCCGCGGAGCGATCGAGGATGAGCGCCGCACCGCACTGATGCGCACCCACTCCGGCCTGCACCTGCTCAGCGGCGTGGTCTTCCGCGATTTCGGCGCCCTGGTGACCGGGGGGAACATGGAGCCCTTCGAGGCCCGGATGGACTTCAACCTGCCCGAGGTCCCCGAGGGTTTCAAGGAGGCCGTGGCCTCGGCGTGCGCCGTCGAGGTGGCCGCGGACCGGGCGATCGAGGTCAGCACCCTGCCCCGCGATCAAGCCTTCGCGATCCCGGACATCATCCGGACCGCCACCAACCTGCTGCCTGCGGATCTCGAGATCGTGCGGATCGTGGACATCGTCGGGCTCGACACCCAGGCCGACGGCGGCACGCATGTGGCCTCCACCCGGCAGATCGGCGAGATCGAGGTCGTGAAGGTGGAGAACAAGGGTAAGGGCTTCCGCCGGCTGCGGATCCGGATCAGGCCGTAGCGGTCTGGTCCGGGGGCTTGGCTGCGCGGGGCTTGGCTGCACGGGGCTTGGCTGCACGGGGCTTGGCTGCGCGCCGGCCGACCTTCAGCATCAGCTCGACCTGGTCCAGGACAAGCTGCTGCAGGCGGTCGGGGTCGGGCATGAGCTCGGCGTCGGTCGAGAACCCGACCGTCACCTGCCCCGCGTACGAGGAGATCGACACCCCGAACCCCATGTCGCCGGCGCGCGGGACCCAGCCGATGAGGCCGGCGACCCTGGCCCCTGCGAGGTAGACCGGCGCGCGGGGCCCGGGCACGTTGGTCACGACTCCGGCGGCCTTGCTGCCGAAGAACGCGATCCCGATGTCCTCGACCAGCTTCGGCGAGGCCCCGAGCCCGGCGAGGACGCCGAAGGCGACCAGGGCCTCGGGCGACCCCTTGATCTCCTCAACCCGCCGGTGCATCTCGTCAAGCCGCTCGCGTGGCGGCATGGGGCCTGTGGGCAGGTCCACGAAGTAGAAGCCGAACTCGTTGCCGAGCTCTGGGGGAAGGGGCGCATCCAGGGGACGCAGGTTCACCGGGACCATGACACGCACCTCGGGCAGCGGAGTACCCCGCTCCACCAGGTAGTCGCCCATGGCTCCGGCCAGGGCCGCGAGGAGCACATCGTTCACCGTCGTCCCGGCGTGCCGGGAGATCGCCTTGATGTCGGCCAGGGGGATCGGCGGGGTCCAGGTGACGAGCTTGGTCTCCACCACCTTCCCGCTGAGGACCGACTTCGGCTTGGTCGGCAGGGTCGCGAGGTGCACCAGTCGAGTGGTGTCGTGCAGGACCGTTCGCGCCAGGCCGGCGAGCCGCGTGGGGTGCCGGACGAGCCCGAGGCTGCTGGAGATGACCCAACCGGCGGCATCAACCAGGCTCTGCGTCGAACTCGGGTCCCGCACCTCCTTGAAGGAGTCCACCGGGCCGTCATCGGTGAGCGAGAGCATCACGCGTGTCAGGGCGATGCCGTCGGCGATCGCGTGGTGGATCCGGAAGAAGGCGGCTGAGCCGTTGCCGAAGCCGGAGATGAAGTGGATCTCCCAGAGCGGGTGCGTGGGGTCCAGAGGGATGCCGGTCTGGCTGCTCACGTACGCCTGCAGCGCCGCCTCGTCACCCGGCGCGTCGAGGGTCACGTGGCGGTAGTGCCGGTTGGCATCGAAGTCCTCGTCGTCCACCCACTCAGCGCGACCGAGCGGGATCCGCGAGGATCCGGGGTGCTGGCGGAACCGCGGGAACCGGTCGATCATCCGCTGCCCGATGACGGTGCGGAACTGATCGAAGTCGGCGGGCTCGTCGGTCCAGAAGATGGCATTGACGACCAGGAGGTTGCCTGGTGAGTCCATTCGCAACCACGCGCTGTCGACCGCTGACATGTGATGTGTGCCCATGGGTCCCGAGGGTAGGCCGACGGCGCGAGCCTTCACAGAGTCCTTCGACCCCTCCTTGCCGTCACTGCCCTTGGGTGCGACCGTTGGGCCATGCGCAGTCCTCGGATCAGGGTGGTACTCGGGCACCCCGAGGACTCGTCGGCCGACATCATCGTGCGCGCCGGGGCGCGTCCCGCCGAGGACGGTCGCGTGGTCACGGTGAGCGCACCCCGGTGGCAGCCACCCCGCGGGACGGAGCACCTGCTGGCCCAGGCGTACCGGGATGCGGTGGCAGCTGCCAACGCCCGGCAGGCACGCACCATGGCGCTTCCGGCGATCCTCGCGCGCGGGCCGTGGCCGATGGATGAGGTGACCCGCATCGCCCTCACAGTCCTGCGGTCAACCCCCACCACAGTGCACGAGGTGCTGATCGCGGCAGGCACCCCGGCCATGGTGGAGCGCTGGGCCGAGGCCCTGGTTCGGGAACCCACCTACTGAGGGACCAGCGCCGGTCTGGCGACACCGAGCTCGATCACGCTGCCGTCCGGTCTCAGCGTCTGGATCCGCCGGCCATCCGAGGACCACCGGAGTGCGAATCCACGCTCATGGATCCGGCTGTGGACAGCGCCGTTCAACGCCGCGCGCGAGCCTCTCGCCGGAGCACCTCGATGTCAGCCTCGTCCGCGGGCCCTCCCCACCAGGAGCAGGGAGAGAACGAGTAGACCGCGCCTGAGGAGGTCTGGATACGGGTCCCGCCCTGGAACTTCGAACCGGCCTCGAACCCCTGCACCTGGGCCCACGGGATCCGCCGGGTTCGGAACACTGTGACCTCGAGATGCTCGTCGGTCAGTACCAGCAGCTGCCGCATGCGGGTGACTGCGTACAGCGCGGTGAAGACCAGGACGAAGGCCCACTTGTCCTCGGACGGGAAGAGCAGCGCCCAGAGCGACATCAGGGCCAGCACCGGCAGCACCGACGTCAGCGGCGGCCGGAAGCCGACCCGGACGCGACCCTGGGCCGCACGATCCTCCACTGGCCAGCCTCCCCAGATCGTCCCCGCAGTGACGATCGCTGCGATGCGCCCAGTCTTCGGACCCCCGGGGGCGATGTCAACACGCTCAGAAGTCGCCCTGGGCGACGTCGATGTCCACCACCAGGGACTCCGGCCCCGCGCCCACGTCCGGGTCGGTGAGCACTGCCGCCAACAGCGTCGACCCGAGCAGGACGACCCAGTACACCAACAGCCCGGTGAACAGCGCGAAGACCACCCCGATGGGTCCGTAGGCCTCGGCCTGCCGGACCATCGACCTCGTCAGGAACAGCGACGACCAGACGCCGATCCCGAGCCGGCCGACCGTCGCGAACGCCGCGGCAACCAGGATCCTGCTGCGCAGGACCTGACCCCGGGTGAGCAGCGTCTGGGTCAGCACCTCCGCTGCCGCCCACGCCACGATGACCGCCGCCACAGCAAGCACCGCCAGGACGGGACCGGAGTCCCTGGCGAACCCCCGCAGCTCGGTGACCACGATGACCAGGACCAGCTGCGCCAGGATCCAGACCACCGAGCGCCACTGGTCGCGGATGGGCAGCTGGGGGGTCTGCCAGACGGCGTTGTACGCCCGCGAGGCCCGCTTGGACAGGGTGAATGCCGCGTACAGGGTCAGGGCCAGGCCGAGCCAGTAGATCCCCTCGCTGCGGACCTGGATCAGCTCCTCGACGGATCGCGCCGCTGCGCCTACCAGCCCGAAGCGCTGGATGAACTCCTCAGCGACGATGTTGGACCCCGGCGAGGCGAGGGCCGCCGCCAGGGCGAGGATCAGTGGCAGCAGCGTGACGAACGACTGTGCAGCCAGGGTGTAGGCCCGATCGAGCAGCTCCAGCTGCCCGATCCGTGCCACGAGGTGGCGCCCCCGTGCAACCATCCATGCCGTTCGATCCTGCGCGAGAGCGACCATCCGCTGATCCTGCCGGACTCTCGCGACCGATGCCGCAGGAGGGACTCAAGCGGGTCCTTGGATGGTTGAGGACGGGACGATCGTCACACGATCGAGGCGGAACCCGGGTCTACTCTGGCCGCAACCCGCCAGATGTGAGGTGCGCCATGAGCAAGCACGCGTCCCGCTCACCCCTCCGCGGTGCCCGGACATCCCCATCGATGACCTCATCCCATCCCTCCCTCGCAGCCCTGGATTGGCCTCATGTCTGATCAGCAGCCCCGCTTCCCCGGACTCCCCAGCGTCATCAACGGCAACGGCGCCCTCGCCCACGTCATGCGCCACGTCTGCGGCGGCGTCATCGGCTACCCGATCACCCCCTCCACCGAGATCTCCGAGCTCTTCGAGGCGGCGCGCGCCGAGGGAGGCGTGAACGTCTGGGGCAAGCACCCGTTCTTCTTCGAGCCCGAGGGTGAGCACTCAGCCCAGAGCGGAGCCCTGGGCGCCGCACTGACCGGCGGGCAGTTCATCTCCAACGCCTCCTCCAGCCAGGGGATCCTCTACGCGATGGAGTCGCACTACGTGACCGTCGGCAAGAAGACCGGTGGCTTCGTGCTCCAGGTCGCAGCACGCGTGGTCTCCAAGCACTCCCTGAACGTCATGGCCGGCCATGACGACGTCTACGCACTCCTGTCGGCCGGGTACACGATCCTGTTCGGGTCGAACCCGCAGGAGGCCGCCGACCTGGCCGCGATCTCCTACCGGTCGGCCGCGCTCTCGCTGATCCCGGTGGCCAACGCCATGGACGGCTTCTCGACGAGCCACATGCTCAGCGAGGCGCTCATGCCCGAGCCCGAGCTGCTGCGCGAGTACCTCGGCGACCCTGCGGGGCGAGTGAAGTGCCCCACGGTCGCCCAGGAGATGCTCTTCGGCGCCAAGGGTCGTGTCTTCCAGCTCAACCAGTACCTCGAGCGCCACCGCGATGACCTCCGGCCAGCGGACCTCACCGCCCTGCAGGCCTACCTCGCCGACAACGCGGAGCAGGTCGAGTCCGACAACGCCGGCGACCACGTGGCCGAGACGCTGGCGTGGGTACCCGAGGAGCTGCACGGGCAGTGGCGCCGGCAGTGGCGCAACTCGCTGGAGAAGGGCACCCGGCAGATGGTGCCCGCACTGGTGGACGTCAACAACCCCGGACTCACCGGCCCGGTCCAGAACCAGCCCGACTTCCAGGCCGGCGCGGTCGACCACCGCACCCACTTCGCGAACGCCGTGCCCTCCCTGGTCCGCCAGGCGATGACCGAGTACTCCGAACTGACTGGGCGCGAGTACGCCCCCGTGCTGACCTATGGCTGCGAGGACGCCGACTACATCATGGTCGGCCTCGGGTCGATCACCGACGACGTCCGCGCCGTGGTGCCCTACCTGCGCTCCCAGGGGATGAAGGTCGGCGTCGTGTCGGTCAAGATGCTCCAGCCGTTCCCCGAGGCCGAGCTGGTCGAAGCACTCGCCGGCGCCAAGGCCGTGACCGTGCTGGAGCGCTCCGACCAGACCGCCCTGACCAGCCTGGTGACCTCCGCCCTGTTCAAGGCCCGGGCCAACTCCGATCCCGCCCCCGACGGCGGCCCGCAGTACGACGGCATCCCGGCCCTGGCGGCCACGCCTCGGCTGACCACCGCGATCTTCGGCCTCGGCGGGCACGACGTGCAGCCGCGTCACATCATCGCGGCGTTCCAGAACATGGTGGACGGCAGCACCGCTCCGCTGATCTACCTCGGCTCCCAGTTCTTCAGCACGGATGCCTCAACGGCCATGGCCGAGGTGCAGTCGCGCATGCGGGCGGCCTACCCCGAGACCGAGCTGATGGCCCTGGAGACCAAGCCCAACCCGCGCCTGCTCCCCGAGTCAGCGATGCGCATCCGGTTCCACTCCGTCGGCGGCTACGGCACCATCGCCACCGGCAAGCTGCTCACCGACATCCTCGCCGGCGTGCTGGGCATGCACTCCAAGTCCGCACCCAAGTACGGCTCGGAGAAGAGCGGCGCGCCGACCAACTACTACATCACCCTGAGCCCCGAGCCGGTGCTGATCACCAATGCCGAGCTCGAGGAGGTCGAGGTCGTCATCTCGCCGGACCACAAGGCGTTCATCCACACGAACCCGCTCAAGGGCCTGGTCGAGGGCGGCACCTTCATGCTGCAGTCCGACCTGGCACCCGAGGACGTCTGGCGCGAGCTGCCCCGCTACGCCCGTCGGGCCATCCGCGAGCGCCACATCAGCTTCTACGTCGTCGATGCGTTCGACGTGGCCAAGAGGCACGCCCCGACCCCGGACCTCGAGACCCGCATGATGGGCATCGCCTTCATCGGTGCCGTCGCCGCCCACGTCGACCGGGTGTCGCAGGGCGCGACCCGGGAGGCCATCCTCGAGAAGGTCCAGGCCCAGATCGTCAAGAAGTTCGGCGGCAAGGGAACCAAGGTCGTCGAGGGCAACATGGCTGTGATCCGCGAGGGGATCGAGGCGGCGCAGGTCGTCGACTACGAGACGCCCGAGTTCATCGCGATCGACGAACTCCCGCCAGCCTTGACGCTGCACACCATCACGACGTCGTCGGACATGTGCGGCAGTTCGTCGGGCGCCAGCGCGCTGTTCGACCCCGCCTACTACGAGGACCTGATCGCACGGCCGTTCCGCGAGGGAACGATCGGCGAGGCTCCGGTCCTTCCGGGCATCGGCCTGTTCATGCCGGCCGGCACGTCGGCGGGCAAGGACAAGGGCCTGTTCCGGCGCACCGTCCCCGAGTTCCATGCCGACCTGTGCACCGGCTGCATGGAGTGCGCCCTGGTATGCCCGGACGCCGCGATCCCCAACACCGTGCACGAGATCCACGACCTGCTGCTGACCGCGATCAAGGACCTCGACGTCACCGAGCCCCAGCGCGAGGCCCTGCGCGGCCTCGTGTACCCCGTCGCGGAGAAGGTCCGCGAGTCCTACCGTGCCGACAAGTCCGACCGTGCGTTCACCGACGTCGTGGCGGCAGCTGTCGCCACCCTCGATGTCGACCAGCCGTCCCTGAGGCGCACCCTGGACCAGATGGTGGCCGCCCTCGCGATCTACCCGGTCGCCCGGACCCGCCCGTTCTTCGACGCGATGGAGAAGACCACGCCCGGCACCGGCGGGCTGTTCTCCGCGACCATCGACCCGTGGAAGTGCACCGGCTGCCTGGAGTGCATCGAGGTGTGCGGCCCGAGCGCCCTGACCCCGCTGGACCAGGACGCCGACGTGCTGACCACCCTGCAGGAGCGCTTCGAGTTCTCCACCGCCCTGCCTGCGACCCCGAAGCGCTTCTCCGAGGGCGCGATCGGCGAGGACGGCGAGCTCAAGCGTCTCATGCTCGAGCGCCCCAACTTCTACTCCACCGCCGGTGGGCACGGCGCCTGCCGCGGGTGCGGCGAGGTCACCGCGATCCGGCTGGTGATGGCCACCAGCCATGCCGTCGGCGACGAGCGCCGCCGGACGCACCTGCGCCAGCTCGAGGCCCTCTCGACGCGGTTGCAGGACAAGCTCGAATCGCTCGACCCCTCCGAGTCCGAGCGTCGGGCCCGGATCGAGTCGATCATCGCCACGCTGGACAAGCGCCTCTACCTGTACGAGGGGGGGCCCACCGGCAACGGCCCGGCGCCGATCGTCATCGCCAACGCGACCGGGTGCAGCAGCGTCTACGCCTCCACGATGCCGTACAACTCCTACCTCGACCCGTGGGTCAACAGCCTGTTCCAGGACTCCTCGCCGCTGGCCAAGGGCATCTTCGAGGGCATCAGCGCCCAGACCGTGCCCGACGTGCGCGCCATGCGCCTGGCCGAGATGGAGCTCGCCGACGCCTACGACCCGGCCGACCACGAGCTGGAACTGCGGATGCTGTCCTGGGAGCAGTTCACCCCCGAGGAGCTGAACCTGCTCCCCACGGTCATGACGATCGGCGGCGACGGCGCGACCTACGACATCGGCTTCGGCGCGCTGTCGCGGGTGCTCGCCAGCGACACCCCGATCAAGGCGCTGGTCCTGAACTCCGGGGCCTACTCCAACACCGGCGGCCAGGCATCCACGTCGAGCTTCACCGGCCAGGACTCCGACCTCGCCCGCTTCGGCGGCGCGCACCATGGCAAGCACGAGTCGCGCAAGGAGCTCGGCCTGCTGGCCTCGTTCCACCCGAACGTGTTCGCCTGCGCGACCTCCACCGCGATGCACGCGCACTTCATGTCCGCGACCATGCAGCTGCTCGACTACCCCGCGGCAGCCGTCATGGACGTCTACACGCCCTGCGGCTCCGAGCACGGGATCCCCGAGGCCTCCTCGAACGCCCGGGCGCGCCTGGCTGTCGAGAGCCGGATGCATCCGCTGTTCGTGCACGACCCGCGCCGCGGATCGACCCTGCACGACTGGTTCTCCCTCGACGGCAACCCGGACATCGACAAGACGTGGACGAGCTCGACCCTGGAGTACGTCGACGAGTCGGGCCAGGTCCAGCTGCTGACCACTGCAATGACCCCGGCCGTGTTCGCCCTCGGCGAGGTCCGCTTCTCCAAGCAGTTCTCCCGCCTGGCGCCAGAGGACGAGGAGTCGTGCGTCCTCATCGAGGACTACGTCGAGATGACGCCGGCCCAGCGCGGCGATCGGATCCCCTACATCCACGCCACCGACGGCGACCGGCGCCTGATCAAGGTCGCGTGCTCGGACTCGGTCGTCCACCTCGTCGAGGACCGGCGCCGCTACTGGCAGACGCTGCAGTACCTCTCCGGTGTCCACGAGGCGCAGCTGACCGCACTGCACCGCTCTGACTTCGAGGAGCTCAAGGCGAAGTACGAGCAGGCGACCTCAGCCCGGGAGACGTCGCTGGACGACATCGCCCGCGCGATGTCGGACCTGGCGACCTCCAGCCGCGCACCCAGCGGCGCGGGCATGGCCGGTGGGTTCGGCGGCGGCCTCGGATCCGCCGCGGGCGCGGCCAGCGCGCCTGCCCCCGCGGCCGGGGCGGCCGTCGGCGTCATGAGCGGGCCGGTCCATCTCGACCCGGCCGACGAGCACCTGTGCAACGACTGCGGCACCTGCTACCAGGAGCTCCCGCAGTTCTTCGAGAAGGTCACCGTGGTCATCGACGGCACGGCTCGGCAGATCGCCCGGATGATCCCGGGGGCGGCCGAACGGGTCGAGGTCACCCCGGAGATCGCCAAGCGGATCGAGCGCGTCAAGGCCACGTGCGACGCGGAGATCATCCGATGAGCACTGAGCAGCCGGCCGGCTCCGACGACCTCCACCGCTACGTCGAGGCCAGCAGCACGCTGGAGGACAGCCGCACGCAGGTCGAGGTGCTCGAGCACTCGGAGTCGGTGGAGACGTTCACCCACCAGATGGACCTTCTCAAGCGCCGGCTGCTCACCGAGCCGCGCGCGTTCCGCGAGCTGTTCATCTCCGAGGGCATGCAGGCCATCGCCTGGGAGTTCCAGCAGCCCGAGCTGGGCCCGGAGTTCACCCGCACCCTGTGGTCGATGCTGCTGCGCGAGGACGACGCCGGCACCCTGCTGATGCGGTTCCTCTGGAACCTGCCACTGGGCAAGAAGCGCATGTTCATCCGGGCGATCGACGCGCACCTGTCGGACCGCTACCCGATGTTCGACGGGCTGTCCAGGGACTGGCCCGCGGGTAACAGCATCCCGCCGTACGTCCGCGGCCCCGAGGACCGCGCCCACGACTTCGGGCTGGTCAACCAGGGGTACCTGGGCTACATGAACCTGGGCTACACCGCCCGCGACATCGACCTGTTGGTGTGGCTGGAGGCCATGCGCGACAAGCAGTGCTCGGACAAGCCGTGCGAGCTGGGCATCTTCCTCAACGACTGCAAGGAGCCCACGGGCGGCTGCCCGGTGCAGATCCACATCCCGGAGATGATCGAGCTGGTCGGCAACGGCCGGTTCCGCGAGGCCCTGCAGCTCATCGAGTCGTGCAACCCCCTGCCCGACGTCACCGGCCGGGTCTGCCCGCAGGAGCTGCAGTGCCAGGGCGTGTGCGTGCAGAACAAGCTGCCGATCGCGATCGGCCAGCTGGAGTGGTTCCTTCCCCAGCGCGAGAAGCTGGTCAACCCGGGTGGCGCAGCTGCGGCACTCTCCGGGCGCCCCGACCCCTGGCGGTCTGCGACCAAGCCGCCGGTGGCGATCGTCGGCTCCGGGCCGTCCGGGCTGATCAATGCCTACCTGCTGGCATCCGAGGGCTTCCCGGTCACGGTGTTCGAGGCGTTCCACGCCCTCGGCGGGGTCCTGCGCTACGGCATCCCCGAGTTCCGGCTGCCCAACGAGCTGATCGACGACGTGGTCGGCAAGATCCGCCTGCTCGGCGGCCGGTTCGTCCAGAACTTCGTGGTCGGCAAGACGGCCACCCTGCAGGACCTGCGCGACGCCGGGTTCCACCGGATCTTCGTCGGCACCGGTGCCGGACTCCCGAGGTTCATGAACGTCCCGGGTGAGCACCTGCTCAACGTGATGAGCGCCAACGAGTTCCTGACCCGCGTGAACCTCATGCAGGGCCTGCGCGCGGACTACGAGACCCCGCTGCCCGAGACCAAGGGCAAGGAGGTGCTGGTCATCGGCGGGGGGAACACCGCCATGGACGCCGCACGCACCGCCCAGCGCCTCGGCGGCAACGTCACCATCGTCTACCGCCGGACGCGCTCGGAGATGCCCGCGCGCGTCGAGGAGCTGCACCATGCCCTCGAGGAGGGCATCGCCCTGCGTGAGCTGTGCGCGCCGTCGGAGTTCCTCGGCGACGACAAGACCGGCTTCGTCACCGCCGCCACCCTGGAGATCATGGAGCTCGGCGAGCCCGACGAGTCCGGACGCCGGCGCCCCATCTCCACGGGCCGCACCGAGACCATGCACGCCGACCTGGTGATCATGGCCCTGGGCAACGCCGCCAACCCCATCATCAAGGACTCCGAGCCACGGCTGAACACCTCGAAGTGGGGCACGATCGTGCTCGACCACGCGGGCTCGCAGGAGACGACGCTCGAGGGCGTCTTCACCGGCGGCGACGCGGCGCGCGGCGGCTCCACGGCGATCGCAGCAGCCGGCGACGGCCGGGCCGCGGCCAACGAGATCCTCGGCGAGGCCGCCCTGCCGGCTGATGTCGTGAGAGACATGGTCGCCCGCGCCCTGGAGTACACCGAGCTGGGGACCACCGCGCAGCGGATCCTCGAGCGGTCGCACCTGTCCGACGGCATCGAGGAGTTCACGGTCAGTTCACCGCTCATCGCGGCGGCGGCCCAGGCCGGGCAGTTCGTCCGGCTGCTCCCCCGCTCCGACGGCGAACTCATCCCGCTGACGCTGGCTGACTGGGACGTCGAGGCCGGCACCATCTGCCTGGTCGTCCAGGGGGTCGGGACCAGCAGTATCGAGATCAACGCCATGGAGGTCGGGGACGCGTTCACCGGCATCGCCGGTCCGCTCGGGCGCCCCAGTGACATCCATTCCTACGGCACGACCGAGACTGTGGTGTTCACGGCCGGTGGCCTCGGGCTGCCGCCCGTGTACCCGATCATGCGCGAGCACCTTCGGCGCGGGAACCACGTCACCCTCATCTCCGGATTCCGCAGCGCGGACCTGATGTTCTGGACCGGCCCCGACGAGCGGGTGGGGCGGCTGCAGGCGGAGTTCGGTGAGCAGCTGGACGTCATCTACACGACCAACGACGGCTCGTTCGGCGTCCCCGGGTTCGTGACCGGACCACTGCAGGAGATGCTCGAGGCCAACCAGCGAGGCGAGGGGCGCACCGTCGCCGAGGTCGTCACGATCGGCCCGCCGATGATGATGCGCGCGGTCAGCGACCTGAGCATGCGGTTCGGCACGCCCTGCGTGGCGAGCTTGAACTCGATCATGGTCGACGCCACCGGCATGTGCGGTGCGTGCATGGTGCCGGTCGTCATCGACGGGAAGATGATCCGCAAGCACGCCTGCATCGACGGCCCGGAGATCGACTCGCACATCATCGACTGGGACAAGTTCCTGCCGCGGTTCGGCCAGTTCCGCGCGCAGGAGGCAGCGAGCCGGGCGGCCCACGGCCTGGGCTGACCACGACCGGGACCTCCGGGGCGGATTCGTCGGGCGGGCCGCGGGCGGTCACAATGGAGACCTCCCGCCACCACCCGTTCTCGAGGGGATCCCATGGGCATACCGTCAGTCGCCGGCGTTGCCGGCCGGGCCTCCGGGCTGGCCGACCGGGCCGTCGAGACCTACCGCACCCGGCTCGACGCCCAGCTCCAGCGGCGCCGGATCGACAGCCTCAAGCTGAGCATGCTGGTGAACGCCTCCATGGCCGCCGTCGGGATGGTCGTCGACGTCGTGGCGCTCCAGGTGCGCGTCAACGCGCTGCAGCACGCCCTCGACGAGGCGATCGCCGCCGGGGACCTCGAGACCGCCGAGGTGCTGCGGGGTGAGCAGGTGGCGATGCTCAAGGAGCCGCAGGCCTCAGCGCGGCTGATGGCAACCCTGGCTGAGTACATCCCTGCTGTCCTGGCCGAGCAGAACGGCCGCGATGGCCGGGTCATCGAGGGCGACGTCGTCTGACCCTCGTCGAGGTCCGATCCGCGTCGGCTCACGTCGTGCGGCCCGGGCGCCGATAGAGCCCTCAGGGCACCTCAGGGGTGGTGCCGGCTGGAGGGCGCCATCATGGTCGGGACGGCAGATGCGGCTGTCGCGATGACTGCAGTCGCTGGCCATGCCATCGGCGCACGGACCTGGCTCGTGCTGGGCCTGCTCGTGTGGCTCGGCTGGCTGGCGTTCCGTGCATGGGCCGTGGGCACACGCCCGTACGTCACGCTCGCCGTCGTCCTGGCCCTGCTGATGCCGGCGCTGTGGACCGAGATCCGCTGGCTGCGCGTCCAGGCGGCGGCCACCACGGCCGTCCAGCAGTTGACCGGCAACCCCGCGGCCCGGGTCCAGTGCCAGCGCGCCCTGGGCACGTTCCTCTGGGCGGGGGCGGACCTCGGACGGGTCGAGTGGGACGAGCCGGACCGGGCCTGGCTCACGCTGGAGACCTGCCAGCACCTCGGCAGCTGGTACCGCTCGGACCGCTCGGCCCCCACCCTGGACGAGGCCATCGCCGTCCACGTCCTCACCCACGAGGCGATGCACGTCGCCGGGGACCGCACCGAGGCGACGACGGAGTGCCGGGCCCTGCAGCATGACGCACGGACCGTCGTCCTGCTCGGGGGCACCGCGGAGCAGGGATCGGCGCTCGCGCAGCGGATCGCCACGGAGGTCTACCCGAGGATGTCCGACGAGTACCGCTCGCCCGAGTGCCGCCCGGGCGGCACCCTCGACCTCACCCCCGGCGACGCCACCTGGCCGTGACCGCCACCGCGATCCGACCAGCCACCGGCCACCAGCCCTCGCCGGCGACGACGCCCAGCGCTACGGTGGCGCACGTGGGGTCGTCTTCATTGTCCGGTCGCACAGCGCTGGTCACCGGGGCGGGAAGCCCGACCGGGATCGGGATTGCGACTGCCCGACTCCTGGCCACGATGGGCGCGCACGTGTGGCTGACCGCGACCACGGATCGCGTCCACGAGAGGGCCGCCGAGCTGCAGGCCGACGGACTGACCGTCCAGTCGCTCGTGGCAGACCTCACCGACCCAGAGGAGGCCGCCGCCACGGTTCAGGCCGCTGCCAGCGCCAACGGACTGCACATCGTGGTCAACAACGCCGGGATGGCCAGCGTCGGGATGGCCGATCCCACCGCGGAGGCCGGGGACCTCGCGGCCATGTCGCTGGGGTCCTGGCACGACGGGATCGCCCGGAACCTGGACACGGCCTTCCTCGTCACCCGGGCCGCCATCCCGCACATGCGGGCTGTGGGATGGGGCCGGATCGTGATGGTGGCCTCCGTGACCGGCCCGGTGATGGCCATGCGCTCGGAACCCGTGTACGCGACCGCGAAGGCCGGCATGGTCGGGCTCATGCGCGCCCTGGCCGTGGATCTGGCACGCGACGGCATCACCGCCAACGCCGTGGCCCCGGGCTGGATCGCGACCGGCTCGCAGCTGCCCCACGAGGTGCGCGAGGGGGAACACACCCCAGTCGGGCGCAGCGGCCGACCCGAGGAGGTGGCCGCGGCGGTGGCGTGGTTCGCCTCGCCGGAGGCGTCGTACTGCAGCGGGCAGCTGCTCGTCGTGGACGGGGCAGCGGGCATCGCCGAGGAGCGCGCGCTTCCCCGGTGACGGGCTCCGGCAGGGCGCCCGGTACTGAGTTGACGATCAGGTCGGGGCGCGTCAGGTCATGGCCTGGCACCGCCCGGCCATCCCATCGTGTGCGGTAGTTTCGACCCCGTGCCCGTTGCCGTCCCCATCGTCGCCGGGACCGCCATCCGGGGTGTGGCGGCCACCGTCATGATGCGCGGCGTGCTCGAGCGGCACCCCAACGCGTTCCTGATCACCCTCGCCCATTTCGGCGTCGCCATGTCGCTGGATCGATCCCAGGAGCACATCTACTCCGACATCGAGGCAGGGCTCGAGGCCCAGGGCCGGGACCCCGGCTCGCCGGTCGTCCTCGTCGGCCACTCCCAGGGCGGCCTGGCCTGCTTGCGGTACGCCGTCGACCACCAGGACCAGGTCAAGCACGTGATCAGCGTCGGTGCCCCGTGGCGGGGGTCCGATCAGCGCCCAGCGGATCTCGCGGCTGTTCTCGTGGACCGGCCGCAACCTGACCCCTGCCCTGAGCGACATGGCCGAGGGATCGCCGTTCCTGACCGCCCTGCACGCCGACGTCCCCGAGATCGCCGACCGGGTCACGAACATCTACAGCACGCACGAGCTGTTCATCCAGCCATACATCAACGCCCACATGGACGTGCCCGGGGTGGAGAACGTCCTGATCGCCACCGAGGACGAGTACCGCCGCCACCTGCGTGCGTTCCCCGAGCTCGAGGCCGATGACCACATCCCCGGCCGGGTCACGCACCTGGGCGAGATGAGCTCCCCGGAGGTGCGCTCGCGGATCTGGGCCAAGGTCGACGAGGTGACCGAGCGGGTCCGACGCGGGGAGTGACGGGCGTCAGGACGCGCGACCGTCAGGCCCTGCCCCCCGCCCCCGGCCGGCGCGCTTCTCGGCCTTAACGTCCTGGGCGTAGGTGTCCACGTACGTCTGCCCACCGAGGGCCAGCAGCGCGTCGCGGACGATCGTGGCCAGCTCGTCGGCGCTCATCGTCCGCGAGTCGAGGGGGAGCTGCTCGGAGACGCGGATCTGGACCCCGATACGACGCGGGAAGGAACGGTTCTCGTACTGCGTCGTCACCACGTGGACCGGGACGTCCGGGTTGGCCTGCAGCAGCGGGATCATGATCCGCTTGTGCAGCTTGTGCAGCACGCGCGGGTCCGGCGAGCGCGTGCCCTCCGGGAACAGGGCGATCCGCCCGACGCCACCGCTGCTGCCCAGCGCGTACCGAGACATCTGCATCGCCCACTCGGTCGAGGCGGCATCGCCCCGGCGCAGCGGGATCTGCCCCATCAGGCGGAAGAACAGCGCCCCGCGGTGCTCGAACCACTCGACCTTCGTGAATGCGCTGCACCGCCACCACGTGGCCATCACCACGCAGACGGGGTCCATGAAGTGCACGTGGTTGCCGATCAGGACCGCCGGCCCCGGAGCCACCTTGTCCGCACCGTCGATGTCGACCGCCCACCGCACGCGCAGCAGGCGCATGGCCGCGATCGTGGCCCAGTAGGTGCGCGAGCGTCCGGGACGACCGATCCGCACACCCGGGTACAGCGTGCGCGCCTCAGCCAGCAGGGTGTCGTAGCCGGTCCCTGCATCGTGGCTCTCGTCCGGCGCCGGATCCGGAGTGGGCTCGGGGGACGGGTCGGGGCGTGCCATGGCAGAGATTCTGCCCTGCGGCACCGGTAGCCTGCCGAGCCAGAGGGCCCCCGGCGCAGGACCGGTGGCCCGACCACGAGGACAGGAGGTCACCGATGCCCGCACGTTGCCTCCCGGAGCGCCCGAGGTTCAAGTCCCGAGCGGAGAAGGTGGCCTTCCACGCGCTGGCCAGCAAGCTGCGCGACGTGGACGTGCTCCTGGCCAACGTCCGGTTCACCGGCCTGGACGGCGACTGGGAGGTCGACCTCGTGGTCGGCATGCCCGACGCCGGGTTCGCCGCGATCGAGGTCAAGGGCGGGCACGTCTGGCGTGAGGCCGGATCGTGGTGGCAGCAGACCCCGCAGGGCAAGCGGGCGATCGACCTCGAGGACCAGGCGACCTCAGGCAAGTACCTCCTGCGCCGGTACGTGAAGAAGCACCCCGACTGGACGCACGGCGAGCTGCGGATGATCCACATGGTGATCCTGCCGGACACCGAGCTCGGCCCCGAGGATCCCTCCCCCGGCCTGCCCCGGACGTGGATCATCGATCGCACCGAGCTCGCCGATGCCGCAGGCCGGGTGTTCGACCTGCTCACGGGCCCGCTGCGCAACGAGCCGCACGCACTCCCGGGGATCGACGTGGTGGAGGACGCAGCCCAGATCCTGGGCGGACGTGGTGACAGGCAGAAGGAACTGGCCGGGATGCTGGCCGTGCGCGCCGACCACGTGGACCGGCTCACCGAGGCCCAGTACAACGTCCTGGACGTCGCCCGGCGGGTCCCGCGCGTCGAGGTGATCGGCGGACCCGGCACCGGCAAGACGTGGCTGGCCATCGAGCAGGCCCGGCGCTGGGCTGCCGACGGGCAGCGGGTGGCCGTCATCTGCTACTCCCGCGGGCTCTCGACGTGGATCGCGCGCCGGGTGTCCCACTGGCCCAAGGCCCTGCGCCGCAACGTCCGGGTGCGCACCTACCACGCACTCGGCGTCGAGTGGGGCGTGGAGATCGGCAACGCCCGGGACCAGGAGTACTGGGACGTCACGATGCCCGCCCAGATGACCGAGCTGGCCCGCGCGCTGCCAGACGAGCAGCGCTTCGACGCCCTGATCGTCGACGAGGCCCAGGACTGCCCCGACGCGTGGTGGCCGTCGCTGATGGCGTCGTTGCGCGACCCGCAGCGGGCCCGGATCGCTGTGTTCGCCGACGAGCAGCAGCGCATCTTCGACCGCGACGACCGCCCTGACCTTGGCCTGGTCCCGCTGACGCTGGACGCCAACCTGCGCAACAGCCGCCAGATCGGTGCCGTGTTCGCACCCCTGGCCAGCGATGCCCCCGAACTGCTGGGTGGCGAGGGACCTCCGGTCAGGTTCATCCAGTGCAGCGCGGCCGAGGCGATGGAGACCGCGGACGACGCCGCGGTGGAGCTTCTCGACCAGGGCTGGGACCCGCAGGACGTGGCGCTGCTCACCACCCACCACCGGCACCCGGAGCAGGCCAACCGGGTCGAGCTGGACGGCCGCGACGGGTACTGGGACTCGTTCTGGGACGGCACCGACCTGTTCTTCTCCACCGTCGCCGCGTTCAAGGGCCTCGAGCGCCCAGCCGTGGTCCTTGCCGTCGACGGATTCCGTGATCCCGCCACTGCCGCCGAGATCCTCTACGTCGGGCTGTCGCGCGCCCGCGACCTGCT
This sequence comes from uncultured Actinomycetes bacterium, assembly GCA_963706875.1. GTDB lineage: Bacteria > Actinomycetota > Actinomycetes > S36-B12 > CAIYMF01 > Prado023. The sequence continues at coordinate 88,059 of CAVPNW010000015.1, forward strand.
GATCGTCTGCGGCGACATCGCCCAGATCCGCCGGGCCGCAGGCGACGAGGTCGCCGATCGGCTGCTCGGGAAGGGACGTGGCGCATGACCCCGGACGAGGCCCGCGGCGAGTTCGACCCCGAGGTCGTCTACTGCAACACGGCCACGCTCGGCCTCCCCCCACGGCGGACGGTCGAAGCGCTGGCGTCCACGCTGGCGGACTGGCGCAGTGGCCGTTCCGACGCAGTCGGGTTCGACGACTCCGTCGAGCGGGCGCGTACTGCGTTCGCCGGCCTGGTGGGCGTCGACGCGCATTCCGTGGCAATCGGCAGTGTCGTCAGCCCGTTCGTCGGGCTCGCGGCCGCCGCCCTGCCACCGGGCAGTGAGGTCCTCGTCGCCGAGGGCGAGTTCACGTCCGTCAGCTTCCCGTTCCTGGCCCAGGCGGACCGGGGCGTCCGGGTGCGTGAGGCTCCCCTGGACCGGCTGGCCGAGGCCGTCCGGGCCGGTACCACGCTGGTCGCGGTGTCGGCCGTCCAGTCATCCGACGGGACCCTCGCTGACCTGGAGGCGATCAGGGCCGCGACCACCGACCACGGCGCCCAGTTGCTCGTGGACGTCACCCAGGCCGCCGGCTGGCTGCCTGTGGACGCCGGGCGCTTCGACATCACGGTGTGCGGGGGCTACAAGTGGCTGCTGGCCCCGCGCGGGACCGCGTTCATGGTCGTCTCGCAGGAGGCGGCAGCGCAGCTGGTTCCGCACGGCGCCGGCTGGTATGCGGGTGCCGATCGCTGGGACAGCATCTACGGCACCCCGTTGCGGCTGGCCGGCGACGCCCGCCGCTTCGACATCTCGCCGGCGTGGCACTCGTGGGTGGGGCAGGCGGAGTCCCTGGGCCTGCTCGCATCCCTCGACCCAGGCGCCCTGCAGGCGCACTGCGTCGGGCTGGCGAACCGGTTCCGGCTGGGCGCCGGCCTACCGCCCGGGGACTCGGCCATCGTGAGCCTGAGGGTGACCCCCGACGCCGCGGCCCGGCTCGCCGCGGCGAACGTCGTCGCCAGCGTGCGCGCCGGGCGCCTCCGGCTGTCGTTCCACCTGGTCAACGGCCCGGATGACGCGGACGCGGTCGCCGAGGCCCTGGCCGGGTGCATCCTGGGCTGAGCGACCAGCCTCCTGCCCCCGACCGGAACCGGCTTCGACGTTGATCGGTCGCGTGACGGATGTCTCTTCCCAACTGGATGCCGAGATGGGGAACAACAACTACCCTTGTCGAGTTGATTGAACGCGCGACCATTTCGGTCCGATGCCTGCGCCGCCCCAGAGCCGCGTCCCCAAGCCCCAGGAGTTCCCATGCCCACGATCGATCCGCCGAGCGCCTCGGCTGAGGCCCCACCCGCCGACCTGATGCCACAGGGCTCAGCCCACGAGGTCCCCCCGGCAGACCCGAGGCGGTTCAAGGCGCTGGCGGTCATCGCCATCGCCCAGCTGATGATCGTCCTTGACGCCTCGATCGTGAACCTGGCGATCCCGAGCGCATCGGCCGACCTGCAGATCGCCCCGGCGAACGTCCAGTGGATCGTCACTGCCTACACCCTGACGTTCGGCGGCTTCCTCCTGCTCGGCGGTCGCATCGCCGACTACTGGGGCCGCAAGCGCACGTTCCAGGTGGGCCTCGCCGGGTTCGCACTGGCATCCCTGATCGGCGGCCTGGCCCCGACCTTCGGCCTGCTCGTGACCGCCCGCGCCCTGCAGGGCGGTTTCGCCGCGCTCCTCGCCCCCGCTGCACTGGCCCTGATCAGCGTGAGCTTCCACGACCCGAAGGAGCGCGCCAAGGCCTTCGGGGTCATCGGCGCGATCTCCGGTGCCGGTGCGGCCATCGGCCTGCTGCTCGGCGGCGTGCTGACCGAGTACTTCTCCTGGCGCTGGTGCCTGGCGGTGAACACCCCAATCGCCATCCTCACGATGCTGTTCGCGCGCAACCTGGTCCAGGAGTCCCGCGCTGGCGGGAACACCAGCTACGACATCCCGGGAGCCATCACCTCCACGCTTGGGCTGGTCGCGCTCGTCTACGGGTTCACCAAGGCAGCCCCCGAGGGCTACTCCGACTCGGCGAACTGGACCGAGCCGAGCACCTTCATCTGGTTCATCGCCGCAGCGATCCTCCTCGGCTCGTTCCTCGTGATCGAGGCGCGCACGTCGAACCCGCTGCTTCCACTTCGGATCGTCCGCGAGCGCAACCGCGGTGGCGCCTACCTGTCCTCGCTGATCACCGGCGCCGGGCTCTTCGCGATGTTCCTGTTCCTCGGTCTCTACCTGCAGGTCATCAAGGAGTACACGCCGGTGCAGGCCGGCTTCGCCTTCCTGCCGTTCAGCCTCGGCATCATCCTCGCCGCCGGCATCGCCGCCAACCTCATGCCCAAGGTCGGGCCCCGCCCACTCATGGCCCCGGGCCTGCTCGTGGCCGCACTCGGCATGTTCTGGCTGACCCGGCTGACGCCGGAGTCCAACTACATGACGGCGATCCTGCCGCCCATGATCATCATGAGCGTGGGCATGGCGTTCGTGTTCATCCCGACGGCCACGGTCGCCCTGCACGCGGTCGGCAACCACGACGCCGGCGTCGCCTCCGCGGTCATCAACACCTCGCAGCAGGTGGGTGGGTCGTTGGGCACCGCACTGATGAACACCGTCGCCGTCACCGCCACCTCGGCCTACCTGGCGACCAACGCCGCCCTCGGCGACGCCGCGCTTCCCGACGCACTCACGGCTGGCTACACCCAGGCGTTCATGGTGGGTGGCATCCTGCTGCTGATCGCCGCGGTGGTCGTGCTCGTCATGATCCGGATCGGACCGTCGGCCGCCGCCGAGGAGGACGAGGACGCCCCCGCGGCAGTCCACTTCGGCTGACCCACACGTTCGAGTGCGCCCACCCTGGGGAATCCTCCAGTGCGGGCGCACTCGCTCGTCCTGACCCGACCGACTCGGTCCCTAACCTGGGTCCCCGGCCTTGGCTGAGCCCGATGCACGAGCCCAGCGGCACTACGTGCACCGATCGCCGCGTTAGATCGGCCTTGCGGGCCTCATTCGTCGCGAGGTGCCCCGAATGCCGCGACAGACGCGGGAACTGGGGGCTCTTACGCGGCAGTCAAGGCACGCACTCGCACTGGCACCTCCTGAGGCAGTGCAGACGCGGCAATCCGAGCACCGTTCTCCGCTGCGGATCCGAGGTGGGCGCCGCCGTCCACGGGGCGGATCCACAGATTCGCCGCGACCCCTTCACGGTGGCCCTCCCTTCGATGACGATCCCCCCATGCGCACACCCGACCCCTGGGCCATCCCGACCACCCCGTTCACCTTGGGCCAGGTGGCCCCGCGCGGCGTCACGCGCCATCACCTTGCGGGCGCGCTCGCGCGCGGTGCCATCACACGATTGCGTCAGGGCGTGTACGTCAGCACCTCCACGCTGCCGAGCGACCCGCGGGGGATGCATGAGTTGCGCGCGCTCGCAGAGCAGGTGGCCGCCCCCACGCGGATCGGAAGCGGCAGGACCGCGGCAATCGCGCTCGGACTTCCGCTGCTGCGCAGCGATCTGGCCGCTGCCGGTCCCGTCCACCTGACCCAGCCGCAGGACGGCGCCCACGCACGCGGTCGGCGCCGACCCGGGATGGAGTTCGATCTGGGAGAACTCCCGACCCATCACCTCATGACGCTGCCGTCGGGACTGGTGGTGACCACGCCGGCCAGGACCGCTCTGGACCTGGCCGCCGAGATGGAGCTGCCCGAGGCGCTCATGGTCGTGGACGCGGCGCTGCGCCTGGAGTTGGGCAACCTCGTGGGTCGCGTCGACCGCCGCGCCTACCGGAACACCCGCGCCGTGACAGCGGCGATGGGCGCCCTCCAGGAGGCTGCGATGGGCGTGAAGGGGCGGGCGCGGCGCGCGCACGTGCAGGCGGTGCTGGCGATCGCCAGCCCGCTGCGCGAGTCGCCCCTGGAATCGTGGTCGTGCGGGCACTTCCACCTCGCGGGGCTGCCAGAGCCGACGCTGCAGAAGCGCCTGCGAACCCCCCTGGGTGACATGTACCCGGACTGCACGTGGGAGGAGTTCATGGTCATCGGGGAGGCAGACGGTGAGGGCAAGTACACCGACCAGTCGGCGTTCGCTCGGGAGAAGGAGCGGGAGTCGGCGTTCCGGGACCTGGGGTGGTCGGTGTTCCGGTGGACGGGGCGCGAGGGCTTCGGCACTCCCGACGCGGTCGTGGGTCGCGCCCGACGTGCCCTGGCGGCTGGAGGTTGGATCGGCTGATCGGGTGCTGACCCCGCTGGTTGGGCCATACCCTCCTCCGGCCGGCTCCTGCCGCGCCTTCTACGCCGCCGCCTGCACCGGGCGCTCCCAGCGGTCGCCGACGCGCTGGAACCCCACGCGGCCGTAGTGCTCGCTGGTGCCCGGACCGGCGTCCGCGACCAGCGTCGTGAAGCCCTTGTCGGCGAAGACCCCGGACTTCCGGTAGACGAACTCGCCTGGGGTGAAGTCCCGGAACCGCTCGGTGACGTAGTCCAGCTCGACCTCGCCGACGCCCGAGCCGGCGTCGCGGACCAGCACCATCCCAACGGTCTCATCCCCGCGCAGCACCAGGAACGCGGACCGCTGCGCGCCAGCCCCGGGAGCCTCGGCGTCCGACGGCCCGGCGACGGCTGCCATCGAGAACGTCGGGTGGGTCGCAGCCACGTCGTCGGCATGCACGCCCAGGACATGACGCAGGTAGGCGTCGTCCACGCCCACCTCCACCACCTCGTAGGCAGCCTCGTCGTGGCGCTCGCGGGTCAGCCGCCAGATCCAGTACACATCGATGACCGCGATGACGCCGTTCATCGCTGCGAACGGCCAGATCCCGAGCATCGCGTTGACCACCGTGGCCAGGGATGCTCCGGCCAGGTTCATCACCCGGAAGCGCAGGACGCGGGCCTGCATGAGCGACCAGACGACCAGGATCGAACTGATCCAGCCGACGATGTCCAGAGCCGACATGTGCCGACCTCCTCCGTCACGACCGGGCTGCACCCCGACTACCAGGACCCGGTGGGGACCCCACCCCCACCGGGACTGTAGCCAAGCCGAGGGGCCGACCCCGCGATCCGCAGCGCCGGCGTCGTGTCCAGCGCGCCGTCAGCCTGCCGGGCCCGGCTCCACGTCGCCGGGACTCTCGGGGCCGACCAGGACGTCGCCCCGCTGGTGCGCCTCCGGCGCCGCCGAGTCATCGGCCTGCGCGCTGCCCACGGCGTAGGGATGCACCGGCACCCCGTCGGGACGGCGCATCAACGTGGCCAGGTCTGCCCGCCGCGGATCGTCGTGGCCAGTCGCGTCGAACGCGACCCCGTTGCGCTGCGAGGGCATCCGCTCGTCCATCAGGGTCAGCAGCGCGTAGGCCCTCTCGTCCGCGGGGAACAGGAGGTTGATGTCCACACCGCGTGGCCACAGCTGCCAGGCGCGCACGACCGAGATCTCGAAGCAGAACACGATGGCGTTCGAGACCAGGAACAGCACCGAGAAGATCCCGACCACGGTCCCGAAGACCCCGTAGACGGCCGACGACGACGTGATGAACTGCCCCACCAGGGCGCTGCCCAGTCCGATGAGGGTCGTCATGGCCAGCCCGCCGAGTGCGGCGCCGAGGCCGACCTCGCCGAACCGCAACGGCCGGCGGGTCAGGAAGGTCGCCGACGCGTAGAGCAGCGCTGATGCCACGAGCCAGAGCAGCAGGGACGCGGCCGCGCGCTGGGCGAACGCGTAGCCGGTCAGGTTCACCACCAGGGCCGAGCCGACGGTCACGACCAGGACCCCGAGCCCCATCAGGACCACCATCAGCAGCACCCGGATGTAGCGGGGACCGAACCCGTAGCGGAAGCGGTAGGGGACGCAGAAGACCTGGTTGACCATCGCGTACATCGAGAAGACCCCGGCAGTCCCGGCCAGGACCAGTCCGACGAGCGCAACGGCGAACGCCGGCCCACCGGAGGGAAGCGCCTCGTAGGCATTGATGACCTGGTCCTGGTACTCCGGGGGCACGATGTCGGCCACGAGCTGGTCGACAAGGTCCTGGCGGCCGACGAGCAGCGCGTTCAGCAGGGCGAACCCGGCGATCGCGAGCGGGAAGAGGCTCATGAAGCTGTAGTACGCCAGGAGCGCGGCCAGGCGGCTGCCCTCGTCGTCGGCGTACTTCTTGAACGCCGCGTAGGTGAACGCGATCAGCCCGTGGCTGGCCTGCAGCCGGTCGATCATCCGGCTCGTACCCAGCACCCGCTTCTCGACGGACCCAGCCACACCGGTGTGCGAGGTGGGGGGCTCCCCCGCCGCATAGTCGCGGTCCGGGTCGAGCCACGGCTCGTAGAACGCGCCGTTGTCGGACTGCGGATCCTGCATGGACCACAGGGTACGGGCCACGCCCCTGCGGGCAGGGCGAACCGCCGACAGCACTCCCTGCGGCCCATGCCGTGCGCGTGGCACTCCGCGAGCGCGCGGCAACGCCGGCGATGGGAGCTACCCGCGCCCGGTCAGCTCTGCGGCCGCGACGTAGCCGAGGACCCGCTGGCGATGGGTCAGGGCCACCGCCTCGATGATGACCGCCAGGTTGCGTCCGGGCTGGACCGGGATGAGCACGCGCGCCAGCGGCACGCCGAAGACCTCCTGGACCTGCTCGTTGATGCCGATGCGCTCGTACTCCTTGTCCATGTCGCGGGACTCGAGAACCACCACGACGGTGATCCGCCCATCACTGCGGATCGAGCCGATCCCGAACAGCTCCTCGACGTCGACCGACCCCACGCCGGGGATGCTGATCACGAAGCCGGCATCGGGCAGGGCCCGGCCGCGCAGGTGGTCACCGGAGATCCGGCGGATCTCGACGACATCGTCGGCGATCAGGCGGTGACCGCGCCGGACGAGTTCCAGGGTGGTCTCGGACTGCCCGATCCCCGCGTCGCCGAGGATCAGCACCCCCTCGCCATGCACGTCCACGAGCCCGGCCTCGATCACCTGGCGCGGGGCCAGGGCGTGGACGAGCAGCCACGTCAGGGCACTGGCGAACGGGCTGGTCTCCATCTCGGTCACGAACACCGGGACGTCGTGGTGGTCGGCAGCGGCCACCATGTCGGGCATCACGTGCAGCCCGCGGGCCACGATCAGCGCGGGGAACCCCAGGGAGAAGTAGTCGTCGAGGCGCTTGGCCCGGATGCCCGGCTCCAGGCTCGACAGGTAGGCGGTCTCGATCCAGCCGATGATCTGCAGCCTCTCGGAGCTGAACGCCTCGAGGTAGCCGGTCAGCTGCAGCCCCGGGCGGTTGACCTCGGAGGTGGTGATCTGGACGGGCGAGAGGTCCAGGTGGCCACCGGCGACCCGCATGAGGCCCAGTCGATCGATGATCTCGGTCAGCGGGATCGAGTACCCCGAGGGCTCGCCTCCCGGCCCGCCTCCGCCCGGGCCGCTGCCCCCCGGCCCGAGACCGCCCGGCCCGCTCGGCGGCCCTGCGTCCGCCCCGCCACGTCCCGCGGCCCCCGCGTCGCCGCGTCCCATCCGTCCAGGCACCTCAGACCACCAACTTCTCACGCAACATCGCCACGGAGTCCGCAAGGAACCCGTGGGCCATCAGGTATCCGACCACAGAGCCGTACTGCGCATCGAGTCCGGCCAACAGCCCGCTCATGGCATGGTCCGGCGACCCACCGAGCGCCTCGAACAGGCTCGGGGACACCGGGATGCCACCGGACACCAGGGCGCTCATCGCCTGGTTCATCCAGGCCCCGTCGAGGTTGAGGGCACTCTGGGTGTAGTCAGCAACGACAGCCGTCCGATCGACTCCGGCCGCCTCGAGTGCCAGCGCCACGACCAGTCCCGTCCGGTCCTTGCCGGCGGTGCAGTGCACGAGCACGGGCAGCGGGCCACTGTCGGCGATGACCGACACGGCCGTGGCGATGGTCCACCCCGATTCGGCCAGGACCTGGCCGTACAGCGCCTCGAGGCTGAAGACGCCGTCGGCGTCGACGAGGGACGTTCGCGAGCCGCCGTGGATCGGCAGCCAGACGTGCACGGCACCGGGGAGCACGGACCGCGAATGGTCCTGGGACCGCTCCAGCGGGGAGCGCAGGTCGATGACCACGCCGATGCGCAGCGCGGCGAGGTCGGCGGCGCCGGTGGCGGTCACCCCCGCGAGCGAGTCGGAGCGGAACAGCTGACCGCAGCGGGTGGTGCCCCCGGATGCGGGGTAGCCACCGACGTCGCGGAAGTTGTGGGTCCCGTCGACCTCCAGACGCCCGGTCACGCCAGCCTCCCGAACACCTCGGAGGACGGGCCCCTCGGATCGTTGCGGCTCGGCCGCAGCAGCCGGTGGGCACGTTGGTCCATCGCAGCCGTCTCGATGAGGATCGCGGTGTTGCGCCCAGGGCGGACGGGGATCGTCACCAGCGGAAGCTGGACCCCGAGGATCTCCATCCGGTCGGGCTCGAGGGAGTAGTCATGATCGGGATCGAGAGGCACAAGGCTGACCACCATGCTGATCTCGCTGGTCGCCTTCACCGACCCGATGCCGAACATCAGCCGCAGGTTGACGATCCCGATGCCCTTGATCTCCATGAAGTGGCGCACGAGTCCCGGGGCCCGGCCGACGAGGTCGCGGTCGGACGGGCGGCGGACCTCGACCGTGTCGTCGGCGACCAGGCGGTGCCCGCGGCGGATCAGCTCGAGGGCCGTCTCGGACTTGCCGATCCCGCTGCGGCCCAGGATCAGGACACCCTCACCGGCGACGTCGAGCAGGCCCGCATGCAGCACCTCCCGCGGTGCCAGCTCGAGGGCCAGGAACCACGTGAGCTGGGCCGCGAACTCCGTCGTGGCCTGCGGGGTCCGCAGCAGCGGGATGCCGTACGTCTCGGCGAGTTCGACCGAGCCCTCGGTGACCGGCAGGTCGTTGGTGAGGATCGCGGCCGGTACCCCGACGCGGGCGAACTGCGCCAGCCGCTCCCAGCGCTCCTCCTGCGGCAGCGTCAGCAGGTAGCCGACCTCGGCGCGACCCACGATCTGGATCTGCGAGCTGGGGAACTGCTCGGAGTAGCCAGCCCACTGCAGGCCGGGGCGGTTCAGGTCGGCCGTGGTGACCAGGCGTCCGGCCATGTCGACGCCGGCGTCAGTGACCACCTCGAGGGAGAAGTGCTCCACGATGGCCGCCAGTGGGACGCCACGCAGTGGCTGCAGCCCCCTGATCACCTGCGTGGAGTCCATTCCCCGAGGGTAGGGGGCCGGGCGGACAACTGCTGGCTGGCGGGCAGCTGGCGACATCTCGAGGGCCTCCGGCGCCACGGGCAGCCCTGGCTTGCACGACCGGGGAGGATGGCTGCCATGACCCGACCCGAGGACCTGCGGCACAACCGAGAGCTGTGGGACCTGGTCAACGACCAGTTCTCCGGGGCAGACGGCCTGGAGCTCTGGCGGCGGACGGACATCGTGTGGGGACTGTTCGCCACGCCGGAGTCCGAGGTGGGCGTGCTCGGGGACGTGGCGGGCCTCGATGTCGTGGAGCTCGGGTGCGGCACCGCGCACGTCTCGGCCTGGCTGGCACGGCTCGGCGCACGGCCGGTCGCCATCGACCAGTCCGGCGCCCAGCTGGCCTCAGCACGCGCCGCGCAGGCCGAGCACGGGTTGGGATTCACGCTGCTGCAGGCCGACGCCGAGCACGTGCCGCTGGCCGACGGGTGCGCCGACCTGGTGATCAGCGAACATGGGGCGCCGGCGTGGTGCGAGCCCGACGCGTGGATCGGCGAGGCGGCCCGGATCCTGCGCCCCGGAGGTCGACTGGTGTTCCTCACCAACAGCCCACTGTCGGCCATGTGCGTGCCGGCCGAGGGCGGCCCGGCCGGCGAGCAGCTGCTGCGGGGTCCCGCCGAGCTCCGGGAGATCCGCTGGCCCGGCGGTGGCGTGGAGCACCACCCTGGCCATGGCGAGTGGATCCGGGTCCTGGGAGCCCATGGCTTCGTGGTCGAGGGCCTGCGTGAGCTGCACGCCCCGCCCGACCACGACCCCGGCCGGGCGGCCGTGGACTTCTACGGCATCGCCGACCTGGCCTGGGCCCGACGCTGGCCGGCCGAGGACCTCTGGTCGGCCCGACTCACTGGGTGAGAAGGAGCGCGACACGACCACGGCAATGTCAGCCCCCTGTAGTTCGATGATCCCTGTGACCGATGATGGGGACATCGGCTCACCCAGGAGGCCCCCATGGCCGCTCGACGCGGTTCGATCATCCCGCTGATCATCGCGGGGCTGCTGGGCCTCGTGCTGGTCCTGGTCGTCCGCCAGTGGGTGGGCGGCGGGGACGACGATCCGCAGGCCGGTGGGGAGCCCACCGGGTCCTCGACGCAGGCAGCCCAGGCTCCCGAGGGGTGCACGACGGTCTCGATCGTCGCCTCCAGCGAGAAGGCAGCCCTGCTGGGCACTCTGGCCGAGGAGTACAACGGCTCGAGCCCGCAGGTCGACGGGGAATGCATGTGGATGGCCGTGTCCACCAAGGCCAGCGGTGCCGCGGCCACAGCGCTGGCCCGCGGCTGGGACGAGAAGGTCGACGGGCCGACTCCCGACGTCTGGAGCCCGGCGTCGAGCTCGTGGGCCGTGCTCGTCGACCAGGGGTCCACCGATCTGGACCGCCCCAGCCCCATGCCCAAGGAGCGCCCATCCCTGGTGCAGACCCCGCTGGTGATCGCCATGCCGCTGCCCATGGCCCAGGCACTGGGTTGGCCTGACGCGCAGATCGGCTGGAAGGACCTCGCCGCGATCGCGAAGTCGCCGAAGGGGTGGGCCAGCAAGGAGCACCCCGAGTGGGGCCGCTTCAAGCTCGGAAAGACCAACCCGTACTTCTCCACCTCCGGGCTGAACGCGACGATTGCGTCCTACTTCGCCGCGACCGGCGTCTCCAGCGACCTCACCTCCGCGCAGGTCGCGGACCCGGAGACCCGGGCGTTCGTCAAGCAGCTGGAGTCCTCAGTCGTCCACTACGGCGACACGACGTTGACCTTCCTGGAGAACATGAGCCGGGAGGCCGCAGCGGGGCAGGGCCTGACCTACGTGTCGGCGGTCACGGTCGAGGAGAAGTCCGTCCTTGACTACAACCTGGGCAACCCGACCGGGGACCCCGCGACACTGGGCCAGAAGCCGCCGCCGACGGTCCCCCTGGCAGCGGTGTACCCCTCCGACGGCACCCTGGTCTCGGACAACCCGTGGATCACCCTGGACGCCGAGTGGGTCGACGACGCGAAGCGGCAGGCGGCAGGTGACTTCCTCGGGTGGTTGCACGAGCCCGAGCAGCAGGAGGCCTTCACCGATGCCGGCTTCCGGACCTTCGAGGGCGAGCCGGGCGCGCCGATCACGCAGGCCAACGGGATGCTGCCGGCCGGGCCCGCGAACATCATCTCCCCGCCCTCCCCCGCGGTCCTGGCCGATGTCCAGAAGTCCTGGGACGAGCTGCGCAAGCGCGCACACGTGCTGTTCGTGATGGACGTGTCCGGGTCGATGGGCGAGTTGGTGACCTCCTCGGGCCAGACGAAGCTTGCGCTGGCCCAGCAGGCGGCCATCTCGGCGTTCAACGGCTTCGCCAAGGACGACGAGGTCGGCCTCTGGCAGTTCTCGACCGAACGTGGGCCGAACCTGGAGCCATGGCTGGAGATGGAGCCGGTCGGCCCGGCCAGCACGTCGGTCCCGGCGATGCAGGCCGATGTGGCCGCCATGGTCCCCGACGGCGGGACTGCCCTGTACGCGACCCTGCGCAAGGCCCAGGAGCGGATGCTGGCCGACCTCGACACGAAGCGGATCAACGCCATCGTCCTGCTCTCCGACGGAGTGAACGAGTACCCGCCCGACAACGACCTCGACAGCCTGCTCGAGCAGCTGGAGGGCGAGAGCCTCGACACCAGCGTGCGCGTCTTCCCGATCGGGTACGGAGAGGGCGCGGACCCCGAGTCCCTGGGAGCCATCGCACAGGCCTCTCGCGGGAAGTACTACGAGGCCAACGACCCGGCCAGCATCCAGAAGGTCCTGGCCAGCGTTCTGTCGAACTTCTGAGCCCGCACCCGGCACACTGGGCCCATGTCCGCGCGCGACGAGATCCGTGACCCCTGGGGGTGGCTGGTCGCCGCGGTGTGCGGCGGGCTCGCATGGGCGGTCCTGGCCGGCCAGATGGGAGCCGCCGCGGTGCTCATGGGCCTGCTCATCGGCAGCGTGGTCCTCGGAACGAAGGTCGCCGTGGGTGCGATCCGCGACCGGGGGGCGCAGCCCCGCGCCCTCGAGCGTCCGCGGGACCGCCTCCCCGCGGCGCCGCGGGGCACCATCCAGGCCGAGCTGCTCGCCCGCTCGCACGCGGCCGTGGACCGGCTCGAGGACCTCGTGGGCCGCCCGTCGGACCCGTGGATCGCCGGTGAGGTCCGCGGCGTCCTGACCGACAGCCGGCCCGTCGTGGACGCCATCGAGGAGATGGCGGGCCGGATCACCCTCCTGGAATCCAGCATCGTCGCCGCCCGGCCGAACGCCCTCGCGCAGGAGATCGCCGCCCTGCAGGGGCAGATGCAGCACACGATCGACCCCGACGTGCGCCGTGAGCAGGAGAAGGCGCTGGCTGCCCTGGACGGTCAGGCCGATTCCGTGGACCGGCTGCTGCGACGCCGCGACTCAGCCCTGGCCCAGATGCAGGCCTCGGCAGTCGGCCTCGAGGGCCTGGCCGCCCGCAGCGGTGAGCTGGTGGCCCTGGGCCCAGCCGGTCACGACACGCAGGAGGCAGCCCGCATCGTGGAGGACCTCACCAACTCCCTGGACGCCGTGCGCTCCGGGGTCGACGAGGCACGCACCCTCCTGCGCGACCTCTGACCGGGGCGCACGGCCACTGCGCCGATCCCGCCCTTCGAGACGCCCCCACCGGTGGTGAGTCAGGCCACCGACACCACTCGCTCGTAGGCCAGGCGCGGGCTGCGCGGGAACTGGCCGTCGGCCGCAGGATGCCCGATGTTCACGACCAGGAACGAGCGCTGCCGGCCCTCGGGGAAGAAGTCGGCGTCCACGCCCGCCTTGTCGAAGCCGCCCATCGGGCCGGCGGCCAGCCCCGCGGCGCGCACGCCGATCATGAAGTAGGCCGCCTGCAGGGCCCCGTTGAACGAGCCGAATGCGTGTCGGGCCGACTCGTCGGCGAACCCGTCGCGCGCCTTCGGCGAGCTCGGCAGGACCTCGGGCAGCGTCTCATGGAAGTCCACGTCGTAGCTCAGGATCGCCACGAGCGGCGCCGACTGCGCCTTCGCGCGGTTCCCCGGCGCCAGCCGGGCGATCAGCCGCTCACGGCCCTCGGCCGAGCGCACGAGGGTGACGCGCATCGGCTGTCCGTTCATCGCTGTGGGCGCCCACTTCACCAGCTCATGGACCGCGCGCATCTGCGCCTCGGTCACCGGATCGTCGGTGAAGCGGTAGGCGGTGTGCGCCTCGCGGAACAGCAGGTCGGCGGCCCGATCGTCGAGGGCCAGCGCGGCGACGTCCGGGACGGCGGTGAGGTGCGACGTGACCGGGCCACTGGAGCCGTACGGGGTGGAGCTGGTCTCGATGTCATCGCGCAGGGGATTCACGGGGTCCTCCAGGAGGTCGTCGGGGAGATGATAGTTGAAGCCTCATCTACTATCCCAACACCGTCACCCTGGGATGCATTCCCGCCGGTCACCTCGCCGTGCGGGACACCTCCTGGCAGGCCAGGGCGAGCAGCACGTCGTCACGACGCTCGGACACGACCCGGCGCAGCCCCGCAGGCAGGTCCTCGTCGGCGAGGAGCCGGTCGGCGGCCTGTACGGTCGCCGGGTCGATCGATGGGAACAGGCCACCGGCAAGGGCGAGTCCCTCCCCCGGCGAGCGGGTGACGAACAGGCCCGAGATCTGCTGCACGTAGGGCTCCCGGTAGGCGTCGAGCAGCCCCGCTGGGGTGTCCGGGTGGGCGAACCCGGCGAGGGTGGCGGCCAGGGCCATGTTGGACAGCCCTCCGGCCACCGCCGCCTCCCAGGCGGCCTGCTTGGCCTGGGGCGTCGGGATCACGGCCCGCGCCTGGGCCGCGAACTGGGCCCCGCGGGTCGTCGGATCGGCGGCGAGCTCGGCGTCGATCAGCTCATGGCCGGCAACACCCTGGGACGCACACCGGATCACGGCAGCCCAGCGGAGGTCGCCCTCGAGGGCAAGGCCCGGGATCTCGGTGCGTCCCGCGAGGATGTCACCGATCCGCGCGAGCTGCTCGGGCCCTGTGGCCGACTCGATGTGCAGCCTGGCCAGGGCGAGCTGCCGGTCCGACCCCGGATCGGCGGACTCCAGCAGTGCGGCGGTCCTGGCGCACGTGCGCCGCGCCACGTCGGCACGCAGCTCCGGGGCGACGAAGCGGGAACGGGCCTGCGCCACCAGGCCCCGCACGGTGTCGATGATCGCGGGCAGGTCCTCGTGAGCCAGCCCGGTCAGCGCGACGTCGATGAACTCCTGTGCCGGCCACGCCAGGTCGCGGACCTGCTCCCACAGCACGCCCCAGACCAGCGCCCGGGGCAGGGACTCAGACAGGTCGCCGACCCCGGCCCGCGCGGTCACCATGCTCGCGGGGTCCAGGCGCACCTTGGCGTAGGTGAGGTCGTCGTCGTTGACCAGCAGGAGGTCCGCGGCCGGAACCCCGACGAGCTCGAGGACCTCCGCGTCGGCCCCCAGCACGTCCACCTCGACCCGGGAGTCGCGGACCAGCCGCCGGCGGCCGTCGACTTCCACCCACCGGTAGGCGCCGATCGCGATGCGGTGCGGGCGCAGCACCTGGGAGACACCCACCGGCCTGGTGGCCGGCAGCTGCTGGATCCGCACGGATGCATAGCGACCGTCGGCGTCGAGCTCCACGTGCGCCTGCAGCGTGGTCACCCCGGGTTCCTGCAGCCACACCCGGGCCCAGGGCCCGAGGCTGCGACCGCTGGACGCCTCGAGCTCGACCAGCAGGTCGGACAGCGTCGCGTTCCCCCACGCATGGCGCTCGAAGTAGCGGTTCACCCCCGCCAGGAAGGCGTCGTACCCGACGTAGGCGACCAGCTGCTTGAGCACCGAGGCGCCCTTCGCGTAGGTGATGCCATCGAAGCTCTGGAAGATCGAGTCCAGGTCCACGATGTCCGAGACCACGGGATGGGTCGAGGGCAGTTGGTCCTGCACGTACGCCCAGGCCTTCTGGGCCAGGGCGAAGGTCGTCCACGCGTGCGTGAACCGGGTCGCCGACGCGGCCACCCCGAAGCCCGCCCAGTTCGCGAAGGACTCGTTGAGCCAGAGGTCGTCCCACCAGCGCATCGTGACGAGGTCGCCGAACCACATGTGGGCCATCTCGTGCATGATCACCATGGCCCGGGATTCGCGGGCGGCCTCGGTCACCCGGGAGCGGTAGACGTAGGCGTCCTCGCGGAACGTGACGACCCCGGGGTTCTCCATCGCCCCGAAGCTGAACTCCGGGACGAACACCTGGTCGTACTTGCCGAACGGGTAGGGCACGACGAACTCGCGCTCGTAGTGGGCCAATCCGGCGCGGGTGACCTCGAGGATCTCCTCGGCGTCGAGGTGCTCGGCCATCGACGCGCGGACGAAGACCCCGAGCGGGTAGGTGCCGTGCGGGCCGGAGTACTCCGACCGCACCGCGTGGAACGGCCCGGCGCACAGGGCGGCGAGATACGTCGGCAGCGGCGGAGTAGGGGCGAAGACCCACTGCGCCAGGCCCGGCTCCACGTCGACCGGCTGGGGCGTGGGACTGTTGGAGACCACCTGCCAGCCCGCCGGGGCGATCACCTCCCAGGTGAACCGGGCCTTCAGGTCGGGTTGCTCGAAGCACGCGAACACCCGTCGGGCATCGGCGGCGGCACACTGCGTGTAGAGGTAGGTCTGCCCGTCGGTCGGGTCCACGGAGCGGTGCAGGCCCTCCCCGGTGTTCATGTACCGGCAGCGGGCGCTCACCACGAGCTCGTTGTCGGCTGCGAGGTCCGGCAGTTCCAGGCGTCCCCCGTCGTAGCCGCTGAAGTCCAGCGGGCGACCGTTGAGCTCGGCAGACACCACCTCCTCGGCGAGCAGGTCGATCCACGTGGACACCCCCGGCTCCCGGGCGGCGAACCGCACGGTGCTGGTCGAGACGAAAGTGGATGACGACTGCACCTCGCGCAGGTCCAGGGCGATCAGGTACGAGTGGACGCGCAGGAGTCCTTCCCGGACGGCTGCCTGCGACCTGGTGATGTTGGTGGGCACGGCCGCATCCTCCCGCAGTCCCGTTCTGGGGGCGAACTTCGGGCCCGCACTCGTCCCGAGCGCCGTTCCCCCACGGGCGTGATCCCCGGCGAACTGCCTGCCCCGAGGTGCATCCGAAACGACCCCGTGACCCGAATACCTGGGTGAAAGGTCAATGACATGGCTGGAACCGGGCTCGAGATCGCGTGAGGAGGCGCCCACGATGAGCGTGATGGCACCTCCGATGCGCATTCCCGCGATGCGGTCACATCATCCGGTGCGTATGTTTGGCATTATCGATCCCATGCTGTCCGAGATGACCGACATGGAGGTCGCCCACGGCTTCCGCTCCGGCCATGAGGACTCCCTGGCCGAGGCGTACCGCCGGTGGTCACGTCTGGTGCATGCCACCGCCCTGCGCTCCACCGGGAACGCCGAGGACGCCGCGGACATCACGCAGATGGTGTTCGTCAACGCCTGGCGTGGTCGCGAGACCTACCGGCCCGATGCAGGATCCCTGCCGGGATGGTTGATGACGATCACCCGACGGCGCATCGCCGATCACTGGGAGTCCCGGACCCGTGACGCCAAGGTGCGATCCGCGGTCGAATCCGTCGAGCCGGCGGTCGATCTCGCCCCCCCAGACACCGAGCGCGTCGCCGCGCAGATGTTCGTCGCTGACGAGATCGAGCGGCTGGGCGATCCCGCAGGTCGGATCGTCCGGATGGCGTTCTACGAGGACCTGACCCATACCCAGATCGCCGACCGGCTGCAGATGCCGATCGGAACCGTGAAGAGCCACATACGCCGGTCGCTGGAACGGCTGCGCGCAAGGATGGAGGTGGAAGATGTCGCACTGTGATGAGACGACCCTGGCACTTGCTGCTCTCGGTGAGGACATCCCCGCCGACGAGTCCGCGCACCTCAGCTCGTGTGCGCAGTGCACCGCGGACCTCGCCGAACTGATCGAGGTCGTGACCCTGGGCCGCGAGGCCCCCGAGGAGCTCCCGGCGGTTCCCGACCATGTCTGGGCCGGTATTCGCCAGGAACTGGCGCTGACCTCGGCACCCGACGGATCCGACTCCCAGTCGAACGTGCGCACGCTCCCGCAGCCGGATCTGCTGCACTCGGCACCCGATGCGGGTGCTGGCGACAGCAACGTCATCCCGCTCGATCGACGGCGCAGCCGTGGACCGCTCTGGGGCGTCGCCGCCGTCGCGGCCGCCGCGGGAGCGATCGTGGGCGGAGCCGTTGTGTGGTCGGCCGTGGACCGCGGCACCGGCGGCACCGGCTCGAACGAGCAGTTCGTGGCCCAGGCGGTCCTTGCCCCGCTGACCGATACGGTGTCCGCCCCGGGGGAGGCGACAGTCCTTGACAGCGCCGATGGCAAGGTGGTCCGGGTCGACGCCCGTTCGCTGCCGGCCAACGACGGGTTCTACGAGGTCTGGCTGCTCGACGCCGACGCCACGAAGCTCGTCGCCCTCGGCGCCCTTCCTGCCGGCTCGATCGGCACGTTCACGGTCCCGCCCGGGCTCTCGATCGCCGACTTCCCGCTGATCGACATCTCCCTGGAGAGCTACGACGGCGACCCGAGCCATTCGAAGAACTCCCTGATGCGGGGCGAGCTCCAGGCTTGACCCCACGCCGCCGGCCAGTGGGGCCGGTGACGGGCATACGCTTCGGGACATGCCCGCTGCTCTCCCTCTCGCCCCAGGTCTCTGGCGCGTTCCCACCGTCCCATGGGACCTCATCAACTCATTCCTCGTCCGTGCCGAGGACGGGTCGGTGACCCTGGTCGACACCGGGCTGAAGACCGCACCAGCGCGCATCGTCGCAGCGCTGGCCGAGATCGGCTCGGACCCGAGCGATGTGACCACCATCGCGCTGACCCACGCGCACCCGGACCACGCCGGGGGCGCCGCCGACCTGTCACGCCGCACCGGCCGGGGGATCACGGTGCACCCCGACGACGCCGAGTATGTGCGCACCGGCAGCTCACCCTCGCGCGACGCGTCGTTCCGCCTGGGTCGGCTGATCATGCGCACGCCCGGCGCGGATCCGGCGCCCGTGGCGCGGACGATGTCCGACGGCGAGCTGCTCGACGGCAGCGGACTGCGCGTGCACCACACCCCGGGTCACACGCCGGGGCACTGCTCCCTGCTGCACGAGCCTTCGGGGACGCTCATCACGGGCGATGCGATCTGGAACATGCGCTCACGGCGCACGTGGCCGGTCCTGGCGTTCTGCACCAACGCGGCCCTGACCGAGCAGACCGCGACCACCCTGGGCGAGCTCGACTACACGACGGCGGCGTTCACGCACGGCCCCGAGATCCGGGGCACTGGCCGGGAGGCGATCCGCGAGTTCCTGGCGCACCCGCGAGCGTTCGGCCCGGGGCTGTAGCCGCCGGGCACACGACACGAAGGAGCCCCGTTCCGATCGTGGGATCGGAACGGGGCTCCTAGGCCGGTCAGGTCACTTCTCGGTCGGGGGCAGGTCCAGCGGACGCAGGACGCGATCGATGCCGTGGGCGATCTGCTTGTTGCCCTTGTTGATGTCGGCGACGATCACCCGAGCGTTGCGGGAGTTGCCGTCACGGTCCCGCAGGCGGATCTGGCCGTCGACCACCTTCACACCCAGAGCACCCTTCTGGGCCATCGGGATCCACGCACCATCAGCGGCAACCGCGGCCTTCGAGTCGATCGTGGCGCCGGCAAAGACGTGGTACAGAAGGACCGTCTCCACGGTGTCGATCCCGAGGCCCGCCACCGCCGAGAAGACCTTCTTCTCAGAGCTGATCGTCTTGCCGGTGAGGTCCTCCGCGAGGATGCGGAAGGCCTTGTCGGTGGGCGCGAAGGCAGTCAGGGCAACCGAGCCATCTGTCAGCAGGCCGACCGGGGAGGTGGGCTTGGCGTCCAGGACCGCGAGCACGGCGGCCGTCAGGATGTCGAAGTCCTTGCTGTTCTTGTCGAACTTGGCGTTGCTGACATCGAGCACGGCGGCCAGGGACTTGGTGCCGTCCGCAGCGGTGGCGGCGGGGGCGGCGAGGGCCCCGGCGGCCAGGGCGACGGCGGAGGCGGTGGCGATTCCAGCGGCGATCTTGCGCATGATGTTCTCCTGATGGGGGGTGGGGCCCGACCTGTTCGAGCTCTCATCCCCTACTTCGCCCGGAGCCCCCGGGACGGATGCACAAGTTCAGAAGAATCTTCGCAGAAGTTCTGAAGGGGCCACCGAAGCGCCCGGAATCACCCGATCCACACCGCTTTGATGTTGGTGAACTCCCTGATCCCGTGGCCGCTGAGCTCCCGGCCGTACCCTGAGCGCTTGGTCCCGCCGAACGGCATGTCGTTGTAGGAGATGGTCATCCCGTTGATCGTGACCACCCCGGAGTCCAGGTCGCGGATGAACCGCTCCTGCTCGTCGGCGTCGGTCGTCCAGGCATTCGACCCGAGCCCGTAGTTGGTGCCGTTGCCCAGCTCGATGGCCTCGTCGATCGAGTCCACGCGGTAGAGCCCGGCGACCGGGCCGAACACCTCCTCGGCGTACATGGCCATGTCCGGGGTCATGTCGGCCACGACGGTGGGCTCGTAGAACCAGCCCGGACCGTCGAGCGCCCGGCCACCGCACAGGATCGAAGCCCCCTTCGCCCGGGCGTCGGAGACCATCACCTCGACATCGGTCCGCCCGGACTCGGTCGCCAACGGGCCGACGTCGGTCGCGTCGTCCATCGGATCGCCGACGACCAACGCTGCCATCCGCGCGACGAACGCCTGCGCGAACTGGTCGTACACGTCCGTGTGCACGATGAAGCGCTTGGCGGCGATGCAGGACTGGCCGTTGTTCTGGCAGCGCGCGGTCACCGCCACCTCCGCGGCACGCTCCACGTCGGCCGAGGGCATCACGATGAACGGGTCGGACCCGCCGAGCTCCATCACGGTCTTCTTGATCTCGTCACCGCAGATCGCGGCCACCGACTGACCGGCGGGCTCCGATCCCGTGAGGGTGGCCGCGCGCACGCGTGGGTCGCGAAGGACAGGCTCGACCTCGCGGGCACCGATCAGCAGGGTGGTGAAGCAGCCCTCGGGGAAGCCCGCGCGCCGGTACAGGTCCTCGAGGTAAACCGCGCACTGCGGCACGTTGGAGGCGTGCTTGAGCAGCCCGACGTTGCCGGCCATGAGCGCCGGCGCCGCGAAGCGGACCACCTGCCACAGGGGGAAGTTCCACGGCATCACCGCCAGCACCACGCCGAGCGGGGCGTAGCGGGCGTAGGCCTGCGAGGCTCCCACGGCGGCGGGATCCACCGGCTCGTCGGCCAGCAGCCGCTCGGCGTTGTCGGCGTACCAGCGCATCCCCTTCGCGCACTTGGCGGCCTCAGCGCGGGCGGACTTCAGCGTCTTGCCCATCTCGACGGTCATGATCCGGGCGATCGACTCGTTGTCCTCGTCGAGCAGGTCCGCGGCGCGGTGCATGAGCGCGCTGCGCTCGGCGAACGAGGTGGTGCGCCAGGTCTGGAACGTGGCGTGGGCGGTTGCGATGGCGTCCTGCACCTGGGCGCTGGTGTGCGCCTCGAAGGTCTTCAGGGTCTCGCCGGTTGCGGGGTTCTGGGTTGCGATGGCCATGGGCGCCATCGTGGCATCCCGCCCCGGGGTCTCGCTGGTCGGCCGGGGCTCACAGTGGGTGCGGACCGCCCGTCGGACCCCGGCGGGCGGTCAGACCTCCTGGCGACGCCACAGCGCCATGCGCACCGGATCCGTGGCGCGGGGCCGCAGGACGCCGTCCGGCCACAGGGTGTCCTCGTCGGAGTCGACCGAGCGCAGGTCGGCAGTTGCCATCCGAGCCCCGGTCAGGTCCGCCCCGCACAGCACGGCTCCCCGCAGGGTGGCTGCCTCAAGCGTCACGCGACGCAGGTCGGCCCCGGTGAGGTCGGCGTCGCGTAGGTCGACGCCGAACATGTTGGCGCCCACGAGGACCGCGCCCGTGAGGTCGGCCCGGCGCAGGCAGGCACCGGACAGGTCGGCGGAACTCAGGTCGGCGCCGCGCAGGAACGCTGCTTGGAGGTCGGCTCGGACCATGCGGGTCCCGACGAAGGATGCTCGGGTGGCACGGGCGCCACCCAGGGCGGCCTGGCGGAGGTTGGCCGCGTCGAAGCGCGTCCCGGTCAGGTCCACACCGGTGAGGTCTGCGCGGACAAGGCGGTGACCGGAGAGGTCGGCCCCGGCGAGGGGCCCGTCAGTTGGGGTGGTGCGTGTGGGCCAGGGGATCGGCATGACCCCAGCGTGCGCCTCCGGGGTTGCCGGACCCCGGCCCCGGCACATCGCACGGACATCGGTCAGGTGAACTTCACCCGAACCGTGGCGCGGCGCGGACCCGGCGCCGATGGCGCCACAGCGGCACCTACGTCAGAACCAGGCCTTCTGCTCCACCATGTAGGTCTGGTAGAACTCAGGGTCCGACTTGGTGAGGTAGATGATCCCCTCGATCAGGCCGATGATCGAGCCGATCCCGCAGGTCACGAAGGTGATGATGATCCGGATGATGCCACCGGAGGTGTCACCGAGGATGAACCGGTGGATCCCCAGTCCGCCGAAGAGGATCCCCATGACACCGCACAGGATCTTCTTGGAGTTCACGTCGGCGGGCAGGCCGGGCTGCTGGGCGTACGGGTTGGACATCGGGACCTCCTTGGTCGGCTGCTCTCAGCCTACGGCTCTGGTCAGCGCGCGGTGTTGAATGGCCCCCATGACGCCGGCCCCCTTCCACTTCCAGGTGGGTGCGCGCCATGGGATGGCCCGCACCGGGGTGATCACGACGCCGCACGGCCAGATCCGCACCCCGGCGTTCATCCCGGTCGGGACCAAGGCCACCGTCAAGGCGGTGCTCCCGGAGTCGATGAGCGCGCTGGGCGCGCAGGCCGTCCTTGCCAACGCCTACCACCTGTACCTGCAGCCCGGGGCCGACCTCGTCGATGCCGCTGGCGGCCTCGGGGCCTTCATGAACTGGCCCGGACCCACGTTCACCGACTCCGGCGGCTTCCAGGTGATGAGCCTCGGGGTGGGCTTCAAGAAGGTGCTGGCGATGCAGGTGGACACCCCCGCCGACGACGTGATCGCCCCCGGGAAGGACCGGCTGGCCCACGTCGACGACGAGGGCGTGTCGTTCGTCTCCCACATCAACGGCTCCCGGCACCGGTTCACGCCCGAGTCGAGCATGCTCGTGCAGCACCAGCTCGGTGCCGACATCATGTTCGCCTTCGACGAGTGCACGACGCTGATGAACACCCGGGGCTACCAGGAACGCTCGGTGGACAGGACTGCGGCGTGGGCCCGTCGGTGCGTCACAGCGCACCAGCAGCTGACCGACGAGCGCGTGCACCGGCCCTACCAGGCGCTGTTCGGGGTCGTGCAGGGGGCGCAGTTCGAGGACCTGCGCCGCGCGGCCGCCAGCGATCTGGGCGGGCTCGAGTTCGACGGGTTCGGGATCGGCGGAGCGCTGGAGAAGGACAAGCTCGAGACCATCGTCCGCTGGGTGTGCGAGGAGCTGCCCGAGGCTCGGCCGCGGCACCTGCTGGGAATCGGCGAGCCGGACGACCTCTTCGCCGGCGTAGCCGCCGGGGCCGACACGTTCGACTGCGTGATGCCCTCACGGGTCGCGCGCAACGGGGCGATCCTGTCCCGCGACGGCCGGTACAACGTCGTCACCGCGGCCAACCGGCGCGCGTTCGAGCCCTTGGACGCCGAGTGCCCCTGCTACACGTGCACGAACTACACGCGCGCCTACCTGCATCACATGTCGAAGGCCGATGAGATGGCCGGGCACACCCTGGCCACGATCCACAACGTGCACTTCCTCGTGGAACTGGTCGATCGGATGCGCTCGGCCCTGGAGGACGGCGACTTCGACGCCTTCCGGATCGAGTACCTCGGCAGGTACTACGCGCGCAGGGGGGCCGCCGGGCGGTGAACCGGTGGGCGGCCGGGCGGGGAACCGACCGCGTGACGGGCATTGCGGGGGGTCCTGCGCATCGCGGCCGCGCCGAATGGAAGGATTGGGGTGATGTCAGGAGGCACCGGGATGGAACTCGTGACCACCCTCAAGAGGTCAGAATCGGAGATCGTCAAAGAGGCGCTCTCCACCTTGCAGCACTCGCACATCGCGCACTACGAGCAGGCCGGGGCGGAATTCACCCACACCGCCCTCAAGGACCTGTTCGACCTGGTGGCACGCGCGATCGAGCATCGGGACCTGGAAGGCGTCATCGCATTCGCCGATGACATCGCTGAACAGCGCTTCAGCTCCGGCTTCGACATCGCCGAGGTCCAGACGGCCTTCAACGCGCTCGAGACGGCCATGTGGCGTCGGGTGCTGGCCGCGGAGGAACCGGCGGACCTGCCGGAGTCGATCGGCCTGGTGAGCACCGTCTTCGGGGTGGCCAAGGACGAACTGGCGTGCCGCTACGTCTCGCTGGCCTCGCAGAGGGACATCCCGTCCCTGGACCTGTCTGCCCAGTTCAAGGGATCCGCGACCTGAGAGGGGAGCGGTCCCGCTATACCCGAGCAGCCACAGGCTCGGCGCGGACCCCGTAGGTCGGTTCGCGGCGCTTGACCGCGGCGATCACCCGGTATGTGATCGGCATGACCAGGACCTCGACGGCCACCTTGTAGAGGTATCCGGTGATCACGTAGTTCACGAACGTCCAGCCCGTGATCACCCCGTAGAACGCGATCGTGCAGAAGACCAACGTGTCGGCGAACTGCCCGACGGCGGTCGACCCGAGCAGCCGGGCCCACAGCTTGGACTCCAGCGTGCGGGCCTTGACCCGGACCAGCACCCAGGCGTTGAGCATCTGCCCGACCAGGAACCCGCACAGGCTGGCCAGCACGATGCGGGGCACGAACCCCAGGACCGCCTCGAACGCCTCCTGGTTCTGCCAGTCGGCAGCAGGCGGCGCCTGCTGGACGAGCCAGAAAGTCCCCGCTGCCAGGGCCGACATCCCGAAGGCCAACCAGATCGCGCGGCGGGTCGCCCGCCAGCCGTAGACCTCGGACAGGACGTCGCCGACCACGTACACCAGCGGGAACAGGAACGCCCCGCCGTCGGTGATCAGCGGACCGACCGCGAT
This sequence comes from uncultured Actinomycetes bacterium, assembly GCA_963706875.1. Classification (GTDB taxonomy): domain Bacteria; phylum Actinomycetota; class Actinomycetes; order S36-B12; family CAIYMF01; genus Prado023. The sequence goes on from CAVPNW010000015.1 coordinate 112,424, forward strand.
CAGCTTCGTCGCGCCGATGTTGGAGATGAGCAGCAGGCCCACGAAGACCGCCACCACCGTGGCGTAGTGCCCGGAGGTGAGGGCATAGGCCGGCCCCCGCGGCGCGCCGGTCCCGGGTGCGGCCACACCGGGAACGCGGCGTTCGGGCATGGCCCCTCCTGGGGCCGGCTGCGATCTACTCATGGGGGCGCCATTGAACCACCGCCGTGACGGGCGCCCCAAACCGTACCGATCGTGTCTGGGTTGCAGGCCCCAACACGGGATCGTGTCAGGTTTCCGGCAACGCGATCCGGGCACCAACCCCGCCCCGCGTGGCTGGCGTACCGCTGGAGGGCGACACTTGACGTGTGACGCGGACGTTGTACGCACTCGGGCGCTGGTGCGCTGAGCGCGGCGTCCTCGTCCTCGTCCTCTGGCTGGCACTCCTGGGCGGGGTGCGGTTCGCCGACCGGGCGCTCCCACCTCCAGCGCTGGACCCGTTCGTCCTGGCCGGCACCGACAGCGCCTCGGCGCAGACCCTGCTCAACCGGGCCTTCCCCGGAGCTGCGACCGAGCCGGTTCCCCTGGTGCTGGCCGACGAGGTGGACCTCCGGTCCGGGCCCGGGGCCGGGACCCTGGCTGAGGTCGCCGACGCCGTGGCGGCGATCCCAGGGGTCAACGCGGTGCGCGGGCCCGACGACAATCCGGACCTGCTGGCCGACGACGGCGGGGCCGCCATCCTCCAGCTGACGCTCGCCGAGCAGGCTGCCGGGGACGTCGCCGTCGGGAACGAGATCCTGCTGGTGGCGGGCCAGGCGGCACAGCAGGCATCCCCCACGGCGCGCGTGGCCCTCGGCGGCTACCTGGGCGCCCAGATCTCGCGCACCGACACCCGGACCTCCGAGGCCCTCGGGCTGTTCCTCGCCGTGATCGTCCTGCTGTTCACGCTGCGCCGTGGATGGCCGGTTGCGATCCCGCTGGCGACCGCCGTCGTCGCGGTCGGGATGGGCCTGGCGATCATCGGCCTCCTCGGGCGCCTGGTCTACATCCCCGAGGAGGCGCCCACGCTGGGCACGATGCTCGGCCTGGGCGTGGGCATCGACTACGCGCTGTTCCTGGTGATGCGGCACCGCAACCTGCTCCGACGGGGATTCTCCGTGCCGGATGCCGTCGGGCGCACCGCAGGGACGGCCGGGGCCGGGATGGTCTTCGCGGGGGCCACGCTGCTCGCCGCCGTTTGTGGACTGGCCCTCACTGGCATCTCGTTCCTGGCCTGGTTGGGCTACTCGGCCGCGATCGTGGTGGCCCTGGCGCTTCTGGCCGCACTGACCCTGGTCCCGGCGCTGATGGGCCTCATGGGCCTGCGGGTGCTTCCGAAGGCCGAGCAGCGGGTGGTCGCTGGTGGGGACCTCATCGCCGAGCATTCCGATGAGGAGCTCGACCGCGGCGGATGGGCCCGCATGGCCAACGTGGTCACAGGGCACCCATGGCCCTTCGCGATCGCCGCGACGGCACTGCTCCTGGCCCTGGCCACACCGATGCTGTCGATGCAGTTCCAGCAGGTGGACTCCTCCGCCCTGCCCGACGAGACCACCGCGCACCAGGCCGGCGACATCATCCGCGAGTCGTTCGGGCCCGGCTACTCCGGCCCGCTGGCCATCGTCGCCCAGCTGCACCGTGCTGCGGCCATCCCCGAGGACGACGAGGACGGGGCCACCGGCGACCCTCGCGCGCGCGACCCGCGGCTGGTCGCGATCACCGAGGCGCTCGGGGCGACTGAGGGGATCAACGAGGTCTCGGACCCGATCGTCAGCACCGACGGGGGCGTCGTGATCTGGCGGGCCATCCCGAGCACCGGCCCGTCCGACAAGGACACCGAGGCACTCGTGACCCGGATGCGTGCAGATGTCCTGCCGGCCGCGACGGCCGGTGCCGACATGACGGCCTACGTGGGCGGCGTGACGGCCGCGCGCACCGACCTGTCGCTGCGGATCGCCGAACGGCTCATCCCGTTCATCCTCGGGGTCGCGACCCTGAGCTTCCTGCTGCTCATGGTCGCCTACCGCTCGCTGGTCATCCCCGCGAAGGCTGCGGCGATGAACCTGCTGTCGATCTCGGCGGCCTACGGCGTCGTCGTCGCGGTGTTCCAGTGGGGGTGGGGGGCCCAGCTGATCGGGCTGGACGGTCCCGTGCCGATCGAGTCCTACGTGCCGATGATGATGTTCGCCGTCCTGTTCGGGCTGTCGATGGACTACGAGATCTTCCTGCTCACCGCGTTCAACGAGCACTACCAGCGCACCGGCGACATCGTGACCGCGGTCCGCCGCGGGCTGGCCGACACCGGCCAGCTGATCACGGCGGCGGCGCTGATCATGGTCGCGGTGTTCACCTCCTTCGTGATCCCGGACAACGCCGTGGTCAAGATGTTCGGGGTGGGGCTGGCAACCGCGGTGCTCGTGGATGCGACGATCGTGCGCTGCATCCTCGTGCCCAGCCTGATGGTCCTGGCCGCCAAGTGGACCTGGTGGCTGCCGGGCTGGCTGGACCGGGTGCTGCCACAGCTGCACATCGAGGGGGACCCCGCCCAGCTGGAGAGCGTGGGCACGGTGCGCACGCCCCAGCCATCGGACCAGCGGCCCGCGACCGGCGCACTGGCGCTGATCGTCGGCGTCCTGGTGGCGTGGGTGCTCGGGACGGCCATGATCTCCCAGCCGGCGGCGGCGCCGGGGGCCGCGCTCGCGCTGGCGGCGGCAGGTGGCGGTGCGCTGGCCTACCTCCCGAGGGCGACTCGGGGTGCCGGCGGGACGCTGCTCATGCGCCTGATCCTGCTCCTGTCGGGAGCCGCCATCAGCGCCGCCGCGTTCAGCCTGGTCGGTGGGCTCACCCCCGCCACCCGCAGCAACACCGCGGTGCAGGCGGCGGTCGCGATCCTGGTCCCAGCGCTGCTCACAGCCCTCACGCCGATGCGCCGGGGTGCGCTCCCCGTGCTGCTCGGCTCCGTCGTGGCGGTCAGCGCCCTCAGCACCGCGGCCTCGTCGGTGCCCGACGTGCTCCTGACGGCGATCCTCGCGGCCGCCGCGACCCGGGTGCTCGGCTCGCTGGGGCGGGCGGTGGGTCGCGACCGGGAGCCGGGGAGCGCCGGGGGCACGCCCGCCGCGCCGTCCACCGAACCGGCGCCGGCAGCATCCCCCCAAGCGCCAGCAGGGTCGGCCACTGAGCTGCCTGCACCCGACGTTGCCGACCCCGCGCTGGTCCCGGCCGCCCCCCTCGGATCGGGGACGCCATGATCCGCACCGCCCTCGCGATCGGCACCGCCGGCCTCGTCCTGCTCACGGTGGCCGGCCCGGCAACGAGCGTGACCGGGCCGGACACCACGCGTCCGGTCCTCAGCCGCGTCCTGCCCACGGCAACGACCCAGCCGGCTGAGATCGTCAACGACGAGGTGGTCCTGGCCGAGCTGGATGCCACCGGGCTCCCGGAGCGCGCTGTCCTGATCAGCCGGGTCACGGTCGAGGGCCCTGAACGTGAGGTGGTCGACCCGGCGAGCGGGACGAACGTCCGCTACCTGGACCGCCTTGGCCGGCCCGAGGTGGGGCCTGACGGCGTCGTCCTGGTGGTCGGGGGCGAGCGTCCGTCAGCGCTGACGGAGGCGCGCTTCGACAAGCCCCTCCCGGTCGCCGTCCACGCGGAGTACGCCGTCGGCGGGGCTGTCGTGCCGGCCGCGACAGTGCCCGGCGCCTCCGGCGAGATCGCGGTCACCTACACGCTGACCAACACGACCGCCGAGCAGACGGACCTGACCTACACCGACGCGGCGGGCCAGGAGCAGCAGTCCGAGGAGCCGGTCTTCATCCCGTTCCAAGGCACTCTGACGGTGACGCTGCCCGAGGGCTCCCAACTGGTCGAGGCCCGGGACGCGATGCTGGCCACCGACGAGCAGGGACGCACGGTGACGCGGTGGAACATCTCGCTGTTCCCGCCGATCAGCACGCCCATCCAGAGGGTCGGCCTGACGATGCGCAGCGAGCGGGCCGGGGTGCCAGGGGCCACGGTCGTGCTCACCCCCGCGGGCACCGACCAGGACCCGGCGACCGGGTTCTCCTCCGACCTGCTCACCGGGGCCAACGAGGGCAACGGCCAGCTCTACGAGGGGCTCGACGCGCTGGACGCGGCAGCTGGGCAGCTGGCCCAGGGTTCGGACCAGCTGGCGACAGGGCTGGCTGGCCTCGCTGGCGGGGCGAGCTCCGCGGCCGACGCCTCCGAGGTGCTGGCCGAGGGGGTGGAGGGCCTGGCCGCCGGGGCCGAGACCGCCGCCGACGCCTCCACCTCGCTGGCCAAGGGCGTGGGCCGGCTTGCCGACGGCGCGGACGACGTCTCAGCCGGGTCGGAGGAGCTGGCCGGAGCCCTGGGCGAGGCGGCGACCGGGGCCCAGGACCTGGCCGACGCGACGGCCGCCCTGGCCAGGGCGACCTCGGGCTCCCCGGCCGACCAGGTCGCCCCGCTGATCACCGGCGGTGCGCAGATCGAGGCAGGGCTGCTCACCGCCGCCGCGCGGATCGGCGGGCCGTCCGACCCCGTGCTGGACATCACCAGGCCCCTGACCCCCGACGGTGACGAGGCCTGCCCAGCCGGGGGCACCGCACCGCCGGACGACGACTGCGTGACGATCTACCAGGGCGTCCGCGCGCTGCGCGATGGGCTCAGGGCCGTCGATGAGGTGGTGGGGAAGCTCGAGGGGCGGGTCGATGAGGCCCGCGATGCGTTCGCCGCGCTCGTAGGCGCCCTCGGCTCCATCAAGGACGACGTGACCGACGCGGCGCAGGGCGCGCAGGACCTGTACGACTCGCTGTGCGTGGCCGTGCTGCCCGCGACCGACCCGACGCTCGACCAGGCCTCATGCGACCAGATCCAAGCCGTCATCGACGCGGCCGAGTCCGCGCTCGGCACCGCTGGCGGGGCGCTTCCGGACATCAAGGACCTCCTCGCGGCGATCGCCGCGCTGGAGGCGCAGGCCAAGGCGTTGTCCGCGACCCTCGACTACGCGCTGGCCTCCACCGAACGCCTGCTGCTCGGGGTCGAGGCGGTCGGGCTCGCGGTCGGCTCTGGGACGCCCACCCAACCAGGCCTGGCGACCGCGATGGCCGCCCTCAACGCCGGGCTGCGACAGTTGGCAGCCCAGCTGACCACCAGCCAGGCCGAGCTCAACAAGGCATTGACGTCGGTGGCCGGCGGGTCCGAGGCCCTGGCCACGGGCATCGACGGCGCAGCCACCGGGGCTGATGAGCTCGCGGCGGGATCGGAGCTGCTGGCCGAGGGTGCCGAGGGTGCGGCCAGCGGCGCGCAGGAGTTGGCCGACGGGCAGCAGCAGTTGGCGGCGGGAGCCCAGGGGGCCGCCACCGGCGCCGACCAGCTCTCCACCGGGCTGTCCGGCCTGGCCGACGGGGCGGACTCGGCAGCGTCGGCGGGCCAGGAGCTCGCCGGCGGCGCCACGGCGCTGGAGCAGGACGGCACCGCACCGGCCGCACAGGGCGTGCTCGACGCCTCCACCGACGCCGCCCTCGCCCAGGCGTGGCTCGAGGCGACCGCTGCCCGGGCGTCCGACGCCCTGCCCTACGGGCCCCCGGTGGGCGCCGAGGGCAACGTCGCGTACGTGTTCGACCTCGCCGAGGTCCCCGCGCCGCGCTCGTTCTGGGAGCGCATCCGCGCGATGTTCGGCGGCTGAGGGGGCGGGCAGGTCAGTACTGACGGCGCGATCGGGAGCTGAGCACTGCCGCCCCCCCAGGACGAGCAGGGCGAGGGCCAGCAGCGCCCACGGATCCCACGCGGGCGCCAGTGTCCGCCAAGCCCTGCGAGTCACCGTCGTCATCCCCGGCGCCGCCCGTGTCCCCGGAGCCACCGGTGTCCCCGTCGAGGGGAGGACGGTGAGCTCGGCCTCGGCCGAGCCGCAGTCGACCGCGGACGAACTCAGCGACGCAGCCTGGATGCCAGAGGGCGCTGGCGAGCAACCGGCGGTGATGGTGGCGACATTGGTCACGGTGGCCTCGGCCGGCGCCGTGATGGTCGCCACTACGCCGAACGAGGCCTGCCCACCGACCGGAAGAGATGCCGCGTAGGTGCAGGTCACCGGCTCGGTGACGCCGCACTGCCACCCGCTGCCCTGCGCCCCGACGAGCTCCAGTCCGACTGGAAGGTCATCGACCACGACGATCGGGGCCGATGTCGCGTTCGGCCCGTTGTTGGTCACCGTGATCTCGAAGACCGCGCGGTCGTCGTCCTGGTCGATGAGCTCCTTGACGATGTCCAGGTCGACAAGCGGCGACACGATCGCAGGGTCGGTCGCCGTGTTGTTGTCCGTCCGGGTCTCCTCCGAAGGGCTGCTGACCGACACGGTGTTGGTCACGCCCGGGTAGGCAGTCGGCAGGACGTTGACCGACAGGCTGATGGTCAGGGACTTGTCGACCCCCAGCGGGTCGGCGGCGGTGCAGGTGACCACCTGACCGACCGCCGCGCAGGTGACGCCCGACCCGGTCGCCGACACATAGGTAAGGCCCGCCGGGAGCGTGTCGGTGATGACCACCCCGGGTGCCGGCGTCGGGCCGTTGTTCGTGACGACGACTGCGTAGGTGGCCCTCTGGCCCACCTGGAAGGTCCCGGTGTGGGACTTGGTGACCGCGAGGTCAACCAGGGCGGGGACGTCGACGGTGTCGGTGGCCTTGTTATTGGCCCTGTTCGGGTCGAACGTGGCGGAGTCGACCTCGGCCGGGTTGACCACGGAGGGGTACGCCTGCGGGCCCACCTTCACCAGCAGGGTGATCCGATCGGCAAGGGGCTCCGGATTATCGAGGGGCTGAATTGCCAGCTCGCCGGCCAGCTCGCAGGTCACCACGGAGGCGTCCTCCGAGCAGGTCCAGTCGTCGGTAGTCGCTCCCTCGGCCGACACGAAGGTCAGGCCCTTCGGGAGCTCGTCGGTGACGACCACGTTTCGGGCCACCGACGGGCCCGCGTTTAACACGGCGAGGGTGAACGTCAGCTGGTCGCCGACCCGCGCCACGCCTGTGTGCTCCTTAGTGATCGGAGGTCCGCCTGCTCCCCGACGTCGACCGGGACCGAGTCGGTGTTGTTCGCCAACGTGACCTCGGAGGTGCGGGTGCTGACCTCCGCGTTGTTCGAGTACGTGCCCTCGGTCACCGTCGGGTCGATGCTCACCAGCAGTGACAGCAAGGGGGCCGTCGCACCTGCGGGCAGAGGATCCTGCCTCGGGTCGGGATCAAGGTCCTCGCCCAGGATGCAGGTCACGACGTCCCCGGCGGGGCTGCCCGCCCCGGGGACGTGATCGCAGTACCAGCCCGTGCCTGCGTTGCCTGCGTAGGTGAACCCGGCGGGGAGGGTGTCGACCACCTTGATCGGCGCGACGGCGTCGGACTTCCACGCGTTGGTCACGAGCAGGTCGTAGGTGAGCTGCTCGCCGGCATCCAGGGTCTCCCCGTCCGGCAGGGGCCGGACCGTCTTCGTCAGCACGAGGTCGGCGATCGCGACGACCGGCACGTCGGCGGTGCCGGTGTTGTTCGCCAGGCTGTCGCCGGGAGTGCTGGTTCTGACGGTGGCGGTGTTCACCAGGGTGGTGCCGTTCGGGACGCTCGGGCCAACAGCGGCCGTGACAGTGATCGGCGGGGCATGCTTAGGGGTGCCATCAGCGTTGGCGGTGGCGGTCGGACGGGTACACAGGTAGGTCAGCCCACTGACCGAGCAGGTCCCAGCCATCGCCCGTGGCCCGGACCGGCACCAAGCCAGCCTCGAGGGTGTCGACCACGATCACGTTGTCGGCATCCGACGGACCCTCGTTGGTGACAGTGACGATGAACTCGACATCAGTCCCGGCGGTCACCTTCCCGGACCCCACGCGGGTCTTGACCAGTGAGATCTCCGCGGCGTCGACGACCTTCACGGACCTCGCTGCGTGTTGTTCCCGATGTTCGGATCGTTGGTGGGGGACTTCACTCCCGCAGTTCACGATCGTCGCGGGGCCGGCGTCGGGGTCGACGTCGAGGACCAGCGAGATGGGCGGGGCCGCCCCGGGGGGGGGTCGGCGATGACGGGAGGCGCGAGGTCGCTGAGCGGGTGCAGGTGATCTTCGCGTCGGGTCGGCGTAGCTGCACAACCAGTCCGTGCCGGTCGCGCTGCCGGGGCCGGGCCAGCTGAGCCCGGTCGGGATGACGTCGGTCACTGTGATCAACTGGCGCGCCACGGAGGGGCCGTTGTTCGTGACGGCCAGGGTGTACGTGACGGTCTGCCCGCGGTGACCGGGCGTCCTTCACCGTCTTGACGATTGCAGGTCGGCCCGCGTGTCGGTGCCGGTCTCGTCAGGGTCGGTGTTGTTGTCGGAATTCGGGTCAGTCGTTGGACTGGACACCGTGGCGGTGTTGCTGATCGGGCCGATGGGGAGGTCCGAGGCGATGTTCACCAGCACGGTCAGGGTCTCGTTCGCGCCGGTGGGCATCGTGGTCGGGTTCGCCCCGCCGCGGACGCACGTGAGCACCTGCCCCGCCGCAGTGCAGCCCCAGCCGCCCGCGGTGGACGTCACTGAGTCGTAGGTCAGGCCAGAGGGCAGCGTGTCGGTGATCTTCACGTCGGCGGCCGCGTCCGACGGCCCCTTGTTGACGACCTGGAACTCGTAGGTCCCCTTCGCCCCAGCGACGAAGGGCCCGACGTGGCGCTTCTCGATGGCCAAGTCGGCCTCGCGGGTCACCTTGGTGCTGACGGTCGAGGTGTTGTTCGAGGTCGTCAACTCCGGGGTTGTCGTGCTCTCGACAGTCGCGACGTTGGTCACGTCCGCGGTCTGGCTGCTCGGGATGCCGATCACCAGGGTGATCTGGCCCGCCGCCTGCCCGACGGCGAGGTCGGTGTCGCGGCTGCAGGTGACGATGCGGGCGTTGGCGCCGGTCCCCAGGGCGCAGTCCCAGCCCTCCCCCACGGCCGAGCGGTACGTCGCACCCAGCGGCAGGGTGTCGCGGACAACTATGTCCGCGCGGCTCACGCTGGGCCCGAGGTTCTTCACATCGAGGGTATAGGTCGCGTCACGTCCGGCCACGAGCAGGCCGGAGAGTGCCTTGACGATCTCAAGGTCGGCCTCCGTCCGCACGACGCCCGTGGCGTCGTCGCGGTTGTTGCCCAGGTTCGGGTCGAACGTCACGGCGTCCACCTCGGCCGTGTTCGGGTACTCGGTCTCGTTCGGCACATCGGCGTCCACTGCGACCGTGATCACGATCGGCGGGAACTGCGCGGCCTGGCCGCTGGTCGCGAGCGTGTCGGCGGCGTTCGTGCGCACGCAGCGCACCGTGCCCGGCGTGCCGGCAGCGGGCAGCAGCGAGCACGTCCAGCCGGTGCCGGTGGCGGAGACGAACGCCAGACCCGCCGGGGTAGCCGGCAGCGGGTCGGTCACTACGAACGGACCCACAGCGGGGTCGGGACCGAGGTTGCGAACGGTCAGGGTGAACGAGCCGGTCGAGCCGGCCAGGAAGTCGCCGGCGGTCTTGTCGATCGCGACGTCGGCCGCGTGGATCCGGGCCGTGGCTGTCGCCGGGTTCGACTCGTACGGACCAGTCAGGTTGCGCGGTGCCCCGGTGGCGTCGTCGGCAGTTGCCCGCACCGAGTTGGTATGGGCCTTCGCTGAGCCGATCGGATTCGGGGTCGGAGGCGGTCCGACCGCAGCCTCAAGCGGCGTGGCGCGGAACGTCACGATCACCTTCTGGCCGGCGGCGAGGTCGCCCTTGTCCGTCCAGGTCAGGGTCTGGACGTCGCCGACGAGGGAAAGCGCCGGATCACTCGTGCTGACCGGCACGCCGGGGAACGCCACCGACGCGGACCCCGGCACGAAGCGCCAGCTCGGCGGGAGCGTGTCGATGAGATCGACATCGAACGCCCCTGCACCCCCGCTGTTGGTCACCTCGAAGCGCCACGGGAACTCGGAGCCGATGTAGGCGATCTCGCCGCTCGGCGTGGTCTTGACCGCAGTCAGGGCGGGGAACAGCGGGCTCACGGTGCTCGTCGTGGATGGGCCGTTGTACTCGCGCCGGTCGCGCGGGCCGCCATTCGTGGCGTCCGGGAAGCCGGGCGGGTAGTCCTTGGGCAGCGAGTAGTAGGTGCCGATGTCCGCGGTGTTCGTCTGTGGCGTCGCGTCGATCGTGGGCGAGGGCGCCAGCCTTGCGGAGTACGTGAACGTCACAGAACCCCCGGGAGCGATCGGCCCGGGCACGGTCCAGGTGATCGTGCCGCCGGAACCATCTGCTACCTCCGCCCCGGTGAGCACGCCACCGGACGCGGTCAGCGAGGCGGGATCGACCACCACGCCGCTGGGCACCGAATCCGTGATCGTCGCGTCATAGGCGGCGCTGGCATCCAGGCCGGACGCGTTGGTCACGGCCACGGTGTAGGTCCACACCTGGCCCGGCTCGACGGTGGAGTCCGAGACGGTCTTGGTCGGCGTCAGGGACGGCTGGGTGACGTTGACAGTGGCTGTGCGCGGCTGGCTGGTCTGGCTCCAGCCGCCCGGCCGGTTCACGGACGTGGGGTCGTCTGCGGACGGGTTGCCCGGGTTCGCGTTGGCCAGGTCCCACCTCACCACGACGCTGTTGACCAGGTCCTTGCCGGTTGTGTTCGTGGAGACGTCGACCACGCGCGCCGTGTAGGTGACGGTGACCTGGCGGAGGCTCGTCGACGGGCCGAGATCACCCAGGCCCAGCCCGATCGTGTTGTTCCCCGCCGGGGCGATCGGGTTCGGGGATGGGTCCAGGACCGTGGGGACGATGTCCGGGCTGCAAGCGGCGTTCGATGGCAGGGTCGTGCACTGCGTGGAGACCACAGGCGTTGGTCGCCCGCCAGTAGCCTCGGGAGCAACCCCGACCGGGAGGCTGTCGATGAGCGCGAGATTGTAGAAGTTCACGTTTGGCGGGAGCTCGGCCCTGATCGTGTAGGTCACGATCTCACCGATGGTCGCGTTGGGCTTGTCCACGGACTTCAACGATCCGGCACCGACGACGGTCAGCGTCAGGTCGTCGGTCGCGCCATAGGTGCGGCCGACCGCATTGCCCGGCACGGTCGGATCGATGCGCGGACCGGCCAGCGAGTTGCCCGACACGGTGGCGACGTTGGTGTAGGTCTGGCCGCCGGTGGCGCTGACGTCGACGGTCACCTCATACCCCAGCAGGATCGGCGTCCCTGTCAGGAGCAGGCCGGCGTTCCAGGCCAGCCGGGTGGTTCCGGTGGGGCATCCGTTCCCGGGAACCCCCGGGATGCCGGTGCCGGGCTCCGGGGGCAGGGTGGCCAGCCCTGCCGGAGTCGTCGTGGTGTAGGTCGGCGCGTTCAGTCCCGCAGGAACGCAGTCGATGACCCAGGAGTCGTGCAGCGGCGGGCGGCCAGCGAGATTGGACAGGGTGAGGGTGAACCCGACCTTCTGGCCCCCCACCACGGTGCCGGAGAGGTCCCCGGTCGTCGACTTGACGATGGTCGGGGACGGCTCCACGATCGTCACGGCCCAGTTCCTCTGGGGCGGCGTGGTCACGTTCGGTGCACCCGGAGCCGCTGACGACTTGCTCTGGAAGCGCACGATGTTGTTGCGCGTGACGCCGTGCGCGTTGCCCGGATCCTTGGTGACCCGGGTCGAGATGCTGACCCGGAAGATGTGGTCCCGGGTCGCGTTCGCGGCGTCGGTGTAGGAGGTGGGCAGCGTGAGGGTGACCAGTTGGCCCGAGTTCGCCAGCACCGTGCCAGTGGGCAGGGCCGAACTCCACGTGGTCCCGCCGTCCGTCGAGATCTCGGTGGCGCCCGAGAGGTAAGCCAGACCTGGTGGGAGGGTGTCGGTGAGCACTCCCTGATAGACCGAGGTCCCGTAGCGCACGGTCGCGGTGACCGTGTAGGTGACCACCTCGCCGATGGTGGCCTGGGGAGGGACCGGGGGCGGCGGCGTGGTTGTGCCGTTCGTGTTGTTGTTGTCCTCGGTGACCGACGTCGTGCCCGTCTTGCCGAGCACGACGTTCTGGACAACCACGTTGGACGGGTCGGAGGCCTTGGGCGCATCGCGGTCTGCCAACGGCACCGAGGGGTCGATGTTGTCGATCGGGTAGTAGGTCGCCGTCCCGTTGGGCAGGTTCGTGAACGCCTGGTAGCTGCGCACACCGGCGTCGTCGGTGAGGATTGCGGCGACGGACACGCCGTCCGGGACAGTGAAGTCGTAGGTGATCGTCTTGCGCGCACCGGCCGCGATGGACTGGGCGTCGGAGTTGTCGAACTGCCAGCGAAGAAGCGACCGGTTGGTGGTGATGGAGGCCGGGTAGCCGACCTCCCCCGGGTTCAGGCACCCGAACACGACAGCCGGTGGGCCGTTCGGCGGTACCGGGTTGCTGACGTTGGAGCACGGCACCCCAGCGGGCAGGAGGTCCCACACGTCCACAGTGCGGACCGACGACGCGAAGGCCGGACCCAGGGTGTTGCTCGTGTTGGTCACATCGATGCGGAACCGCACGACATCGCCGTCGCGGACCGTGCGGCCGTCCACGTTGGTGGGTGCGGCGGGCGGGTTGTTGATGGACTGGACAGCACCTCCGACGGCCGACGTGATGGACGCGATGCCCTTGACCAGCGACACCGGCGGGAGTGGGGCGACCTGGAAGTCAAGCTGGTCGCGCAGGGAGATGGCCTGCCCCGCGCTGTTCTCGGAACGGAACTTCATCAGGTTGCCCACGATGTCCGGGGTGCTCCCGGCCGCAGCGCCGTCGATCGAGACGGCGAACACGACTTCGAAGACCGCACCCTTGGGCGCGAACCGGTTGGTTCCTGAGGTCACACCGACGTTCCAGACCAGCGGCCCGGTCGGATCTGCCGGGGGAGCGAAGCCCACATCGGCACCGGACAAGGTCGAGTTCTCAGTCACGACGGCGCTGCCGGGGTAGTAGGTGGTTCCCGTCGGGAGGAAGTCCGTGACGACCGGGTTCTTGGTCTGCGACTGGCCGGGGAACTCCACCCGCAGCAGGAAGCACGCGATGGACCCGTTGCGGAAGGTGAACTTGTCGATGTCCGCCCCGGTCAGGGGGGGCGCTGGGGGGTTGACGTACTCGGCGGCACCCGCGACCGTGACCGGCGAGCCCGGGGGCGATTCCTGGGGTTGGACGCAGTGGTCCCCGCCGCGCATTGGTACCCCAATGCCCCGGAGACATTCGGCTTGATCCGCTTGTCGATCACCGGCTGGGTGGAGGACTGGGTGGCAGACGAGTTGTCTGCCACCGCGATCGGATCAGATAGGCCTCCGGGGTTGGGCGGCGCGTTCACACCGGGTCGTGAGGCTGTCAGTCCCACCAGCCGGACGTTGTTGGTGAAGGTGTCCCCGGAACTGGTCGGCTGGCCCTCCAGCGATCCGCCTGTGTACTCGGTGCGCATCCGCCCCTGGTAGGTGATGGTGATCGTGCCGTTGGCCCCGGCGGACACGGGCGCGAAGACCAGCGCGAACGTGCCATCTGCCTTGCGCTCCACCGAGGCGAGCGTCGCGCCAGTCGGATTCGCCCCTGCAGGCGGCGACGTGCCGCAGTCCAACGGAAGCGGCAGCGAACCAAGGATCGTGGGCGTCGCGGTCGACCACAGCGGGCAGACCCCATTGGGCATGACGTCCGTGACCTCGATGCCCGTGGCGGTCACGTACTCGCTGGTCCTCAGGGTGAGCGTGTACGTCGCGATCTCGCCGGTGACGAACGACTCGGGCTCCACCGCCTTCTGCATGTCCAGGTCCTCAGCCGACACACTGTGGTCCGTGCTGCTGGCGACGGGATACGGACCAGCACCCGGCTGGCCCGTGACTGGACCCGCGTAGAGACCGTCCCCCACTGCGACGTTGGTCAGCGCCTGCTCAGTGCCGGTCTCACGGGTCGAGGGGCCGGTGTTGTTGTCCAGGTTCGCGGTCTGCCGCGGCTGGGTCCCGACCGTCCCGCCGCCGAGGATCGGGGGCGCAGCGACCGTCCCGGTTGCGGGGAGGGTCGCCTGCCAGTCCGTCGTGTTGGCACGCTGCGGGATCCCCGCCCTGTACGTGATGGACTTGACGCGGCCGGCTCCCGAGGCGCTCAGGTCACCGAGCTGCCACGTCACCTTGGTGAAGACTCCCGCGGGGATGACGCGCCCCTCATCGGTCAACGGGCCCACGACCGTCTCCACCGACGTCGGCACGAGGCAGCCAGGGACCGCTGGCGTCGCTGACAGGCTCGGCGCGGTCAGGTACTCCCGAGCGTTCGGGTACAGGGTCGTGTTGCTGGAATTGTCGACCGTGCCGCAGCCGAGAAACTCCAGGCCGGCGGGCAGGTAGTCGCGGATCTCGATGTCGTCGGTCGCGAACGAGGGGTTGTTCGTGACCCTCAGCGTGTAGGTCGCGACGTGATCGTGCACGCCGCGCAGCAGCTCCCCCTCCGGGTTCGGGCTGCTGGACTTGTCGATGGTGAACGCGGTGACGCCGGTGTTGCCAGTCGTCACGGTGGCCGACGCGGTGTAGCTGGTGGGACCCGGCACGACCACACCCGCCGCGTCGAACTTCGGCACATACCGCGCGTCTGCGTTCGTGTAGGCGTCGGCGGTGTTGACGAAAGTCGAGGCGACTGGCAGCGGGTCCTTCTCTGCCCTCACCACGAAGCTGATCGAGGCCGAGCTGTTCAGCTGCAGGTCGGCGACATTCCGCCAGACCAGCGTCTGGCACTGAGTACCCACCACCACCGGGACGCACGGACCAGTGGTGACCGTCGGCTCCCCCGCGCTCGCCGGGGTCGTGGGCCCGGTGTAGACCACGCCGGGCGCGAGGACGTCGCGGAAGGAGAGGTTGTACTGCGTGACCTGGTCGGCGCCGGTGGGGTTTCGGGCGGTCAGCTGGTAGGTCGCCGTCGAGCCGACCAGCACCTGCGCCGGGCCGTCCTTGGTGAGCTGGATCTGTGGGTCCGCGGCCTGGGCCGGCGGTGCCGCCACGACCCCGACCGCCATGACCGCCGGCAGCACCAGCGCCACGGACAGCAAGGACGACAGCAGTCGGCCAGGTACACCCTGGAAATGGAACACGCGCACGAGAACAGACTCCCCACCCAATGAGCACAACAAGTAAGCCCTCGAGGGGCGACTGCTCCACCCTAGGGGAGAGGAGGGACGGTTGCCACCGGGCGATTGCCCCATATCGGCCGATTCCGCCCGTCATGGATCGTGGCCGACGCCAACGGAAGCTCTCGACCCCCGCCTCAGGCCCCGGCGCGCGCCAGCCGCCACTGCGCCTGCTCGTGCAAGCCTGCTGTCACCGGACCCGGGCCGCCCTTGAGGTGCTCGAACGCGGCGTTGTACGCCCCCACCCAGGCGCCGGCCGCATGCGCGACCTGCCATTCCAGCTCGGTCCACGCCCGGCCACGCTCGGCCGCGTAGGCCGCCAGGAACTCGTCGTTCTGGGCCATCGAGGAGATCTCGCAGTCCAGGACCGAGACGTAGGTGAACGCGGAGTTCCCGGCCAGGACGGCCTCGGGCATGGCCACCACGGAGTCCCAGTCGTGGATCACCAGTCGGGTCCGCGCCGTCTGGACCCGCCACCCAGCGACAGTTCTGCGCCTCGAAGTCCCCGTGGGCCGCCACCAGCGGCAGCGTCGCAACGTCGGGGGCCAGGAGCCGCGCCCGCGCGCGGCGGGCCACCTCGTGGACGAGCGGGTCGATCTCGTCGTCGATCCGGTGCGGGTCCCAGCGGTCGGAGGCCGGCGGCGGCCAGACCCGGCTCGGGACGCCGTGGTCCCAGTTCAGCCAGGGAACGGGCGGCTCCAGAGTCGTCAGTTCCTCGACGGCGGGTGCGGCCGCGACCATCCGGGCGAGCAGGACGGCGTACCCAGCAGCGCCGAGGGCACCCACCGCGGCCACACCCTCGCCCTCCCACGTCTCGGCGTTCACCGCCAGCATGCGAGCGTCCACGGTCTCGTTGCCCTCACCCCCGGCCGCAAGCACCGCGACGTCGCCCTCGGCCAGCGGGGCCGGGCCGGCCAACGGCCGCGGGCACGGGATCCCCGCCCGCCACATCGCCTCGTGCACCACCGTGCACGCGGCCTGCCGGTCCAGCGCACCCCGCACCTTCAGCACCACCTCCCGCCCGTCGGCCAGTCGCAGGCCGTGCACCGCCGAGAGCCGCTGGACCCCGAAGAACTGCTCGACCGGCGGGCTTCCGAGGTGCCGCACGCACCAGTCGACGAGCAGCGGATCCAGCGCTCCGGGCGCTGGTCACCTGATCAGTACGTCAGCAGCGCGGCGAACGTCGCCTCCGGGGCCGCCTGGGCCAGCAGCGCCCGCCCGCCGAGGTCGACCAGCTCCACCAGGACGCACGTACCGGCCACGGTGCCCCCGGCGGCCTCGATCAGGGCGATCGTCGCCGCGGCCGTCCCGCCGGTGGCCAGCAGGTCGTCGACCACCAGCACCCGGTGCCCCGCGTCGAGCGCATCCTGGTGGATCTCCAGGGAGTCCAGCCCGTACTCCAGCTCGTAGTCCACGGCATGCACCGCCGCCGGCAGCTTGCCCGGCTTGCGCACCGGCACGAACCCGACGCCCAGCTGGTAGGCCATCGCCGAGCCGAGGATGAACCCGCGGGACTCCACGCCGACGACCACGTCGAAGTCCCAGGCATCCACCGCATCGCACATCTGGTCCACCGTGGCCCGCCACGCCACGGGGTCGCGCAGCACGGTCGTGACGTCGCGGAACATGATCCCGCGCTTGGGGAAGTCCGGGACGTCGCGCATCAAGGTCCGGATCCTGGCCAGGCGATCCTCGGGCGTGAGCGACTGCGCCGGGGACCTCCCATTGACGGAAGCGGGGGTCGGCGTCGCTGCAGGCTGCTCGGTCACGCACCCGATTCTGCCCCCGTGGGCGCATGGACGCCGCACGTGGGGGATGCTTGCCCCGATGGATGACGACGACCTGACGCCCGATGACGCCACCGAGGACGAGCTCTGGGAGATGCTGGACGAGGCCTCCGGGGTCGATCGTGCCCGGATCCTGCACGAGCTCGGCGGGCGGGCCTTCTCCGACCAGGAGTTCGAGCAGTCCGTCGCGCTCGCCGAGAGCGCGGCCGTCCAGGCCCGCGAGGTCGGCGACGAGCTGTTGACCGCCCGCAGCCTGTTCGGGCAAGCGGCCGGCCTGCGCCGGCTGGGCCGGACCAAGGAGCTCATCGAGGTGGCCATGGAGGCCGCCGACCTGCTGCGCGCCAACGGCGAGCCGGAGGAGATCGCCGAGTGCCACGGGATGGTTGCCGGAGCATTCTGCGACCTCGGCGACGACGTCGCCTCGCTGGAGCACTGGACCAGCGCCGCCCGGCTCTTCGAGAGCGAGGACTCCCCCAACGAGGCCGGGCGGATGTGGATGTCCCTCGGCGAGGCCCTGGGCCGGCTGAACCGCCATGCCGAGGCCCTCGAGACCTTCGACCACGCCCGTGCGCTGTTCCGCACCGGAGACGAGCCGGGCGCCGTCCCGTGGGCCGACGACCGCGCCGCCGCCGCACTGATCGACCTGGGCCGGGCCGAGGAGGCCCTCGAGCGGCTGCGGGCCGCCCTCAACGTCCGCGAGGCGCAGCGCGACGTGCCCCGGATCGCCTACGCGCACTACCGCCTGGGCTGGACGCTGCGCCTGGTCGGGCAGTTCGAGGAGGCGCTGTCGCACCTGAGCATCGCTGCCGAGCTGTTCGACGAGCTCGACGAGCTCGAGGGCCGCGCGCGCTGCGACCTCGAGGCGGCCAACGCGCTGACCTCACTGGGCCAGTTCGACGAGGCCGACGAGCTCTACCGCCGGGTCCGCGCGGTGTTCGACGCCCTCGGCCACGACTCGCAGGTGCTGCTCAGCGACGCCAACCGCGCCGTCCTGCTGGCCCGCACCGGGAAGCTCGCTGAGGCCGCGGAGCTCAACACCCGCCTGGTCGCCCAGGCCGGGGAGGCCGACATCACGTGGCTGCTCGGGGACATCAGCAACCACCTGGCCCGCAACCTGATCGAGCTCGACCGGCCGACCGACGCGATCGACGTCCTCGACGCCCAGGACCCGGAGCTGATCGAGAAGCCAGCGGCGGTCCAGGCGGCCGCCCTGCGGGCCAAGGCCCTGCTCGCCACCGGCCGGCGGGCGATGGCCGCGCGGGCCGCCGAGGACGGGCTGCGCCTGGCCGCCGACGCCGAGATGGTCGCCGAGCGTGCTGAGCTCTACGAGATGCGCGGGCTCGCGCGGCTCACGTCACGCAGCGGCCCACGGGTCGCGGCGGCCGAGCGCGACCTCGCCCACGCCGTCGCGCTCTACCTCGCCGCCGGACTCACCGAGAAGGCCCGCGAGCTCTCGACCCGCTTCCTGCCCAGCCCCGGGATCCACGTCCGACGCGGCGGCGGGTTCCTCAGCGAGCAGCCGACCCTGCCCCTTCCGGAGCCGAAGGTCGAGCGCACCGAGTCCAAGGCCGAGCCCCGCAACGACTGACGCCCCACCAGCCCACGGCGCAGACCCTCCGCATCCGTTCAGACCCTCCGCATCGACTCGGAGGGTCTGAACCTTTGCGGAGGGTCTGCGGGGTGCGGCGGCAGTGTTCGTTGCGGCGGTGGTGCGGCGACTCAGGTCGCCTTGGGGTCGTCCTCCTCGCGCAGGCGCGGCTCCGTGCGCCGCTCCGGGTTCACCCCGTGCTTGTCGGCGTAGAAGGCCCGGATGAGGTCCATGTCGGCGCGGATGTCGCCCGAGGGCCGGATCGTGGGGCCGTAGCCCACCGTCATCGTCGGGCCGTCGCAGAACCCGAGGCACATCGGCACCCCGGCCTGCTGGGCGATCCGGTAGAACCCCGACTTCCAGTACGTCTTCTTCGCCCTGGTGCCCTCCACGGCGATCACCAGCTGGAAGTGCTCGGCCGTCGACGCCCGGGCGGCGAGGTCCTCGACCACGCCCTGCGGGTTGCTGCGGTCCACCTTGAGCCCGCCCACGCTGCGCATGAAGGGTCCCATCGGTCCGCGGAACAGCTCATCCTTGGCCAGGAAGAGCGGCTCGACACCGCATGCCCACGACAGCCAGAGCATCAGCGGGAAATCCCAGGCGGAGGTGTGCGGCGCCGCGACCATCACGACGACCGGATCCGGCGGCGGCTCGCCGACGATCGACCACCCGCGCATCGCCAGTGCCCTGGCACCAATCGTCCGCTTGTTCATGGACGAGGATCCTACGCGCGCGTAGGTTGCCCCGACGACGCGGCTGGGCCCGTCAGCGCACCAGCCGGGTCATCTCGACCGTGACCACGGGGTCCGCGCTCAGCGGCCCGGCGTAGATGCCGGTCAGGGGGGACACGTCCTTGTAGTCACGGCCCCGGGCGACCAGCACGTGCGCTGCGGCCACCGCGCGGCCGTTGGTGGGGTCGTGGGCCTCCCATCCGCCGTTCCACGCCTCGATCCACGCATGGCTCTCGCCGATCACCGGCACACCGATCTCCGCGTCCTCGGTGTGGACGTACCCGCTGACGTAGCGCCCAGGGATCCCCAGCGCGCGCAGCAGCGACAACGTGGCGTGGCTGAAGTCCTGGCACACGCCAACTCCGTCGGACCAGGCCTCGCCGGCCGACGTGTGGACGTGCGTGGCGCCCGGCGTGTAGCTGATGTGGTCGCGGACCAGCTCGACCGCGAGGTTGATCGCGGCCTTCGGGGTGGGCGCGGCGCGAAGGGTGGCCAGCACGTCGGCGCGCGCCGGGTCCGCGGCCGCGTCGTCGACGAACCTGCCGAGCTCGAGGAACTCGCACCAGCGATCGGTGACCTCCTCGGACCCCATCTCCGACCACGTGACCCCCGGGGCCTGGCGCCACCTCTCGACGGTGTCGACGACCGACGTGCTCACGACGGTCAGGGCGTGGTGCGGGATGTGCACGTCGAAGGCCTCGACGGCAGTGCCCCAGTAGTCGGTGTAGCGATGCAGGCGGGCCATCGGGCTGACCGACAGGTCGTGGCGGAGCATCAGCTGGCCCGACGTGCTCAGCGGCGTCATGCGGGCCTCGTTGAACGAGGCCAGCACCTCACCGGCGTAGGCCAGGCTCGTGGAGTGCATCACGGACAGTCGCTGGGTCATCAGTGGCTCCACACGATCGTGCCGGCCTGCCGGAAGAACGCCCCGGCTACCGCGTCGCTGGCGACGAAGGCCGCCTCGCTCGCGCGCTCGCTGAGCAGCTCCAGGTCGGCCGGGGTCGGGTTGACCGAGGCGAACTCGAGCTCGGCGCGCAGGATGCCCACCGTGCGCAGCAGCGTCGAGGTCTGCTGCGGGCTGACGTAGGTGCCCATCTGGCGCACAGCACGCTCGGCCCGGATCGCCGCCTGGAGGGTCGAGCGCGGGAACGTCGGGTCGAGCAGCAGGAACGCCCGGACCTGCTCGCCGGTCAGGGCGCGCTGCGTGCGCAGGAACGGGTTGAACCCACCGGCCGCGCGCAGCGCAGTCGCGGCGCCGACCTGCGGCCACAGGGCCTCGTGGTCGATGGCCAGCAGGCGCGAGGTCATGTCCAGGCGTTCCAGCGCGCCCCCGAGCCGCAGGAACACCAGGCCCTCGTCGCGGGGCATCTGCCAGTCGATGATCCCGGCCACGACCGACAGCTCGTCGAGCAGGCCGCGCAGGGGGATCCCGGGGATGACCGTGGAGATGCCGGCCTGCAGCCGCAGGTGCGTGGCGTTCATCCGCTCGAACATGTCCCCGGGGAGGGCCTCGCGGATCGTCCGGGCGTTCTCGCGGGCCGCCGAGACGCTGCCGAGGATCGTCTTCGGGTCGTTGGAGTCCCCCACCACGATCCGCACCAGTGTCGCCGGCGTCAACGGGCCGTGATCGGGATCCTCGGGCATCAGCGACAGACGGCTCGAGCATGGCCTCGACACCCACGCCCGGATCGAGGCGCGTGTCCTCGACGAGCAGCTGGTGGTGCTCGACGAGCAGTCGGGTGGTGGCCTCGGCACGCTCCACGTAGCGCCCGATCCAGAACATCGCCTCGGCGATCCGGCTCAGCACGTGCCCACCTCCTGGGTCGGCGCCCCGGCGGACTGCTGCTGCTGCATCTCCTGCTGGCGCAGCCGCTCGGAGTGCACGGTGGGCTGGTCGACCCGAGCGCGGGCCTCGATCGCCGCTCGGCGCTGCGCGGCGGAGAACGTGGGCTCGTCGGACTCGACCACGAGCTCGGGCTCGAGCGGGGGAAGTGGCTCGTCCTCGCCGAGGTCGAGCACCCAGGTGTCCTTCGAGCCGCCGCCCTGGCTGGAGTTCACCACGAGGCTGCCCTCGACCAGCGCCACCCGGGTCAGGCCCCCGGGGAGCACCCAGACCTTCTCCCCGTCGTTGACGGCGAAGGGCCGCAGGTCCAGGTGCCGCGGGGCGAGCCTGCCGCCCTCGACGAGCGTCGGGCTCGTCGACAGGTTGACGATCGGCTGCGCGATCCAGCCGCGCGGGTCGGACTCGATGTTGGCCGCTGCGGTGGCCAGCTCGGCGTCGCTGGCCTGGGACCCCACGACGATGCCGTAGCCGCCTGAGCCGTCCACCGGCTTGACGACCATCCGGTCCAGGCGGGGAAGGACGTGGGCACGCTGCTCGGGGTCAATCAGGTCGTAGGTGCGCACGTTCGGCAGCAGCGGCTCCTCGCCGAGGTAGTAGCGCACGATCGTCGGGACGTAGGGGTACACCGCCTTGTCGTCGGCCACGCCGTTGCCGACCCCGTTGGCGATCGTGACCGCACCCGCGCGTGCCGCGTTCAGGATCCCGGGGACGCCCAGCACCGAGTCGGGGCGGAAGTGCACGGGGTCCAGGAAGTCGTCGTCGATGCGCCGGTAGATGACGTGCACCGGCTCGCTGCCGCGGGTGGTGCGCATCCGCACGACCCCGTCGCGGCAGAACAGGTCACGACCCTCGACCAGCTCGACGCCCATCCGCCGGGCGAGGAACGCGTGCTCGAAGTGCGCCGAGTTGTGCACGCCGGGCGTCAGGACCACGACCGTGGGCTCGGCGACACCGAGGGGTGCGGCCGCGAGCAGGGCGCCCAGCAGCCGCGCCGGGTACTCCTCGACGCTGCGCAACCGGTAGCCGGTGAAGATCTCGGGCACCACGTGCGACAGCGTGCGCCGGTTCTCCAGGACGTAGGAGACCCCCGACGGGCTGCGCAGGTTGTCCTCCAGCACCCGGAACGTGCCCTCGTCGTCGCGGACCAGGTCGACGCCGGCGACGTGGATCCGCACGCCGTTGGCGGGCCGCACCCCGTGCGCCTCGCGGTGGAAGTGCGCCGAGCTGGTGACGAGCTTGCGGGGGATCACCTGGTCGCGCAGGATCTCCCCGGCCCCGTAGACGTCGGCCAGGAACATCTCCAGTGCCCGGATCCGCTGGGCGACTCCGGCCTCGATGACCTGCCACTCGGCGGCGTCGACGATCCGCGGCACGAGGTCCATCGGAAGTGGGCGCTCGCGACCCGAGAGCGTGAACGTGATGCCCTGGGCGCTCAGGTGCGCGTCGCGCAGGCGCGCCCTGCGCAGCAGCTCGTCGGACCCGAGGTCCTCGAGCGCCCCCGCCAGCCCGTCACGGCCTGGGCGGACCTCGCCGTCGGCGTCGTACATCTCGTCCCAGGGCAGCATGGCCGAATCATGGACATAGCCCTGTGGCCGTTTCATGACGTCAGGTTACCGACGTGTTACGGCTGCCCCGCGGGCCTGCAGCAGCTGCCCCCCAAACCCCCACCAAACCCGCAGATCCTCCGCGAAGGGCAGGAACCTCCGCGTCGACGGGGAGGTTCCTGCCCTTCGGGGAGGGTTCTGCGGGAGGAGCCGGGAGTCGGGTCGGTGGGCCCACCGCGTTTGGGACCTTCGACCTACGGATGCATATGCAGGCTCGGCATAGTGTGCAGAACATGCAGATGTCGCAGGGCCCCGCACGGCCACTGCTCACCGCCCTGGAGGTCCAGGAGCTGCTGCACATCGATCGCTCCACCGTCTACCGGATGGCCGAGGATGGCCGACTGCCCGCGATCCGCGTCGGGCGCTCCTGGCGCTTCCCCGCCGACCGGATCGAGGGCCTGCTCGACGCCGGCCAGGCCGACGCAGCGTCCGGGAGTCCCACGCCGACGCCCACGCCGACGCCGACCCAGTCGCTGGGCACTGGCGCCCCGGACCTGTCGGTGGTCCCGGCAGCCGCCCTCGAGCCGGGAGCCGACCCCTTCGACCTCGACGCCACCGCGACACCGGACCCGACGCTGAACACCGACTGCCGCGAGTGCTGCCGTCGAGGTGGCCGCCGACCTGCTCGGCGTGATGATGGTCGTCACCGACATGCACGGCCGCCCCGTCACCGACGTGGCCAACCCCAGCACCTGGTTCTCGGCGCACGCAGACTCCCCCGACGTCCTCGACGCCTGCGTCACCGAGTGGCGCGACCTCGCCGACCACCCCGACTTCACGCCCCGGTTCCACGAGGGCGCGCTGGGGTTCCAGTGCGCGCGGGCGTTCATCCGCCACGGCAGCACGCTGGTCGGGATGGTCCTGGCCGGAGGGGTCAGCCCCTCGACCGACGTGAACGTCGACCCCGACCTGTACCACCTCGATGACACCGCGCGCCGTCGGGTGCTCGATGCCCTGCCCCGGATCGCTGCGGCGATCTCCACCACACCGCCGCGCAGCGCGGCGACCCACCCCGGTTCCGCATCCTGCGGCCACCACGAAGGAGAACTGATGAAGAGGCTGCTCGTCCTGGGAGCCGGCACCGCCGGGACCATGGCCGTGAACAAGCTGCGCCCCCAGCTGCCCCGCGACGAGTGGAGCATCACGGTCGTCGACTCCGACGACACCCACTACTACCAGCCCGGGTACCTGTTCGTTCCCTTCGGCATCTACCGGCCCGACGAGATCGTGAAGCCCAAGAAGCGCTTCATCCCGACCGGCGTCGACCTGGTGATGGGCGAGATCGACAAGGTCGTGCCCGAGGAGAACAAGGTCCTGCTGCTCGACGGCACCGAGCTGGGCTACGACTACCTGATCATCGCCACCGGCACCACGCCGCGCCCCGAGGAGACCCCGGGCATGGCCGACGACCTCGGGGGCAGCGTCCACGAGTTCTACACCTTCGCCGGCGCGACCGCCCTGGCCGAGAAGCTGCGCACCTGGGAGGGTGGCCGGCTCGTGGTGCACATCACCGAGATGCCGATCAAGTGCCCGGTGGCGCCCCTGGAGTTCACCTTCCTGGCCGACGCGTTCTTCACCGAGCAGGGGATGCGCGACAAGGTCGAGATCGTCTACGTGACCCCCCTGGAGGGCGCCTTCACCAAGCCCGTCGCCAGCAAGCACCTCGGTGACATGCTCGAGACCCGCGGCATCGCCCTCGAGGGTGACTTCATGATCGAGAGCATCGACGCCGAGGCGAAGAAGCTGATCAGCTTCGACGAGCGCGAGGTGCCCTACGACCTGCTGGTCACCATCCCGCTGAACATGGGCGCGGACTACATCGCGCGCTCAGGCCTCGGCGACGACCTGAACTACGTCCCGGTCGACAAGCAGACCCTGCTGTCCGACGACTACGACAACATCTTCGTCGTCGGCGACGCCTCCAACATCCCCGCGTCCAAGGCCGGATCCGTCGCCCACTTCGCGATGGACCTGTTCCCGGCGAACTTCCTGCGCCACATCCAGGGCCTGAAGATGACCGAGCTGTTCGACGGCCACGCCAACTGCTTCATCGAGACCGGCCACGGCAAGGGCCTGCTCATCGACTTCAACTACGACACCGAGCCGCTGACCGGCAAGTACCCGCTGCCCGGCGTGGGCCCGTTCTCCCTGTTGAAGGAGACCGAGATGAACCACTGGGGCAAGGTCATGTTCCGGTGGATGTACTGGAACATCCTGCTCCCCGGCAAGGAGCTGCCGCTGCCCGCGCTCATGTCGATGGCCGGCAAGGACACGAAGGACCTCTGATGACCGAGACCATCCACACGGGCACCGACCCCATCGGCGCCCTGAGCCCGGCGGCTGCGACCGCCGACTCGAACGCCGCCATCCTGGCCCGGCTGGACGCCATGAGCGCCCAGATGGCCGTCATGGCCGAGCAGGTCGCCGAGGCGGCCGCAGCCCGCGAGCAGTGGAGCGAGCTCGTGGAGACCCTGATCCCGGTGTCACGGGGCGCGATGGACGTGGCCACGCGCGAGCTCTCCGAGCTCGAGGCCGACGTCACGATCGACGACGTCACCCGGTTCGCCCGCACCACCGCCCGGGCGATCCCCGACATGGAGGTCCTCGTCGGCCAGATCGGCAGCCTGTCCGAGCTGGGCCACGAGGTGAGCTCCCTGGGCGGCGCGGGCATGGCCAAGCTCACCGAGGTCCTGCAGGTCGCCGAGGACAAGGGCTACTTCATGTTCGCCCGCGAGGGGGCGGCGATCGCCGACAAGGTCGTCACCTCGTTCGACGAGCAGGACGTCCGCGCACTCGGCGACAACGTCGTCACGATCCTCAACGCGGTCAAGGAGCTGACCCAGCCCGAGGTGATGGCCCTGCTCAACCGGACCGCCCTGACGATCCAGGAGGTCGAGGACTCCCATATCGAGCCGCCCTCGGCCTTCGCGCTGCTGAAGTCGATGCGCGACCCCCAGACCAGGCGTGGGCTCGCCCGCGTCCTGTCCATGCTCCACACGGTCGGTGAGGACACCCAGCCGACCTCACCCACCAAGTAGATAGCAGAGAGGAACTACGACCATGGCCATGGCCACGATCGCCGGCAAGGAAGTCCACGTCAACGAGGAGGGCTTCCTGACCGAGTACGACGAGTGGAGCGAGGAGATCGGCGCCGAGCTCGCGAAGAACATCGAGGTCGAGATGACCGACGAGCACTGGTCACTGATCAAGTGGCTGCGCGAGGACTACAAGGAGAAGGGCGAGACCGCCACGACCCGCCGCGTGCAGACCGTCGGGGGCGTGCCCACGAAGAAGCAGTTCGAGCTCTTCCCGAAGAAGCCGGCCAAGAAGATGGCCTACATCGCCGGCGTCCCGAAGCCCAAGGGCTGCGTCTGATCCCGCGCTCGACACCACGACAGAAAGAGACCGACATGACAGTCATCCCGAACTTCGACTCGGACGACACCGACCGCAAGTTCGTCATCATCTGCTCCAAGGGCAACCTGGACATGGCCTACCCGGCCCTCGTCCTGGCCAACGCCGCGCTCGGTGAGGGCATCGAGACGCACCTGTTCTTCACGTTCTGGGGCTTCGACATGATCATCGACTCCCGCATGGACGACCTGCAGTTCTCGCCCGCGGGCAACACTGCGATGCACTTCCCCGTGAAGGGCAAGGACCTGCGCATCCCGCAGGCCGTCATGCCCCTGCCCGGCATGACAGGGATGGCCACGAAGATGCTCAAGGAGCAGATCGAGGACCTCGGCATCCCGCCGGTCCGCGACTTCCTCGACCAGATCGTGGCCTCCGGTGGGCACCTGTGGGCCTGCCGCATGAGCGCGGACATGAACAAGGTGGAGATGGACGACCTCTACGAGGGCGTCGAGGACATCATCAACGCCACCGACTTCATCGAGATGACCGACGGCGCGCAGCTGCTGTTCATCTGAGGCACCCACCGATGGCCCCGCCCACGTGCACACCACGGGCGGGGCCATCGGCGTACCGTCGGGGGTGTGAGGCTCCCGCCAGCACCACCCGTTGCCCGGGCAGTGGCTGCCACGCCACCGGATCGCGACCGGGTGCTCGACCTGCTGCGCGCCAGCGCCCTGGCCCTGGTCGTGCTCGGCCACAGCAGCATGGGGATCGTCGGCTGGACCGACTCCGGACCCGTGATCAGCACCGCGCTGACCGTGTACTGGTGGGCCCCGTGGGCCACGTGGATCCTGCAGATCATGCCGCTGTTCTTCGTCGCCGGCGGCGCGGTGAACGCCCGCTCGTGGCGCACCAACCGTGACCCGTACGCGTCGTGGTTGTGGCGTCGGGTCGCCCGGCTGATGCGGCCGGTGTGGGTCTACCTGATGATCATGGCCCCGATCAGCGGGCTCGTGTCGCTGGTGGCGCCCGAGGGGTACGCCGAGCCGCTGCTCGGCCTGGCCACCCAGCTGCTGTGGTTCATCGGCGTGTACGTCATGGTGTGCGCCCTGACCCCGCTGACCGTCCGGGCGCACGCGGTCAGCCCGCTGCTCGGCCCGGCGGTCCTGCTGGCCGGGGTGGTCCTGTTCGACTGGTTGCGGCTGGGCGTGGGCGTGGCCCCCCTCGGGCTGCTCAACTTCGTCCTCGTCTGGGCACTGGCCGCACAACTGGGCCTGCTCTTCGACGACGGCCTGCTCCGCCGGTGGCGCGGGGCCGGCCTCGCGGCCGTGGCCATCTCGGTGAACCTGCTGCTCGTGACCTACGGGCCCTATCCCCGCTCCATGGTCGGCATGCGCGGCGAGCCGTTCAGCAACATGGCCCCACCGAGCCTGGTGCTGGCCCTGCACACCGTCGCCCTCGCCGGGCTCGTCGGCGCAGCGCGCCCGGCACTGGCCCGATTGGCCGCCGGTCGCCGGGTCTGGACCGGCACCACGGCGGTCAACCTCACGGCGATGACCCTCTACCTGTGGCACCTGCCCGTCCTGATCGCGCTGTACGCCGGGCTGCACGCCCTGGGGCTGGACCGGCCGGTGCAGTGGGCCGCCGACGGCTACCCCATCCCCGGCCCCGGCTTCTGGCTGTGGACGATCGGCTTCCTGGCGGTGTACCTGGCCTGCGTGGCCGGCGTCGTGCGGCTGATGTGGCCCGCCGAGGTCGGTCGCCTACCCGGCTGGGACCGGCCGGCCCGGACGGCCGCCGCAGACGGCCGGACGCTCCCGGGCGAGCCCGGTCGATCCGCCGCGGCCGGGCTCGGGGCGGCTCTGATCGGGATCGGGACGTTGATGCTCGCCGCGATCGGACTGGCCGGCTTCCCGACCCGTATGACGTCGTTCGCCGGGGTCCCGCTCAACGCCCTGGCGGCGATCGGGCTGATGGCCCTCGGTGGGCTTCTCGTCCGGCACGTCGGCTCCACGCACACCCCGGACTATGCAACTAATGGAAACCGGGCCTTGCACTAGTGGGAACCTCGGATCTACTATTGCCATATGAACGATGAACTGCGTGACCTTCTGAACCGAGTTGCCTCCGGCGAGATCAGCCCCGAGGAGGCCGAGATCCTGATGAACGCCGCGAAGGCGGGCGCCGCGAACGAGAGCCACGAGACCACTGTGGAGCAGCCCGCGCCCGAGCCGGTCCGCCGGGTCAGCGTCCGCGGCAGCGCCGTGCGCCTGGTGATCGTGGCCGACCCATCCGTGGACACCGCGATCGCCGAGGGCCCGCACCGCGTGTCCCACGTCGGCGACCGGCTCACGATCCACTCCGACCTGCGGGTCGGTGAGTACGAGGCGGAGGCGCCGAAGTCCACGTTCGCCACGTGGCTGAGCAACGTCAACCGGGCTGGCTCGACGCTGCGGGTGCGGGTCAACCCCGACCTGCCGCTCGACGTCCTCAACGTGGCCGGCTCGCTGGAGCTCAGCGGGATGCGCAGCGCGACCTCAGTCGGCGTCGAGGCGGGCTCCGCCAGGCTGCACGACGGCGCCGGGCAGCTGACCCTGTCGGTGGCCAGCGGCAGTGCGGACGTGGAGTGGCAGTTCCAGGGCGAGTGCTCGGTGAGCACCGACCTGGGCTCGGCCCGACTGACCCTGCTGCCCGGCTCGGACGTGGAGGTCAAGGCCGAGGCGACCCTGGGCCTGGCCACCATCCGGCTGGCCGACGGCACCACGATCAAGGCCACGCCGGAGGGGCACCCGCCCGTGACGGCCGGCGCGGGAAGCGGCAGCCTGTCGGCCACGACCCGGCTCGGATCCCTCGTCGTCTCGGTCTTCTGAAGCCCCGGATGCGCACTCATCGGCCGCCAACCACGTGCCCGGTGTGCTCCGAGTCGCTGATCACCCTGCGCCTGGGGTGCCCATCGTGCGGGACGGAGCTGTCCGGGCACTTCGAGTCCTGCCGGTTCTGCCGGCTGGGCGCGGCCGACCTGGAGATCCTGGAGGTGTTCCTGCGCAGCCGAGGCAATGTCCGCGATGTGCAGGCGCATCTCGAGGTGTCCTACCCCACCGCGCGGGCCCGGCTCATGGAGGTGCTCGACCGCATGGGCCTGGGAGAGCCCCCCGAGCCACCGCCGGCGGCCAGCCCCGCAACGGCGCACGCACTCGACCCCGCGGCGATCCTGGCGGATCTCGCCGCTGGGCGCCTGGATGTCGCCGAGGCTGAAGCCCTGCTGGGTGAGGCCTGAGCCGGACGCCGCCCCAGGGGCCCACCCCCGCGACGCATCTGCGCCGCTCAGGCCACCTGCAGTGACCGCCGCGACAGGCCGTACATCCAGCCGTCGATGATGGTCTCCGGCGCGACGAGCAGGTCGGAGGCCGCCCCCAGGGTGATGAACATCGGGATGAAGTGCTCGATCGTGGGGTGCGCGTAGGGCATGCCGGGGGCTCGGGTGCGGAACGCCGCGAGCTCGTCGAGGTCACCGCGCGCCAGGGCCTCGGTGGCCCAGGCATCGAACTCCCGCGACCACCCCGGGACCGACTCGGGCCGCCCCCAGTCGATGAACGGCAGTCCGTGCGTCATGAACCCCGACCCGATGACCAGAACACCCTGCTCGCGCAGCGGGCGCAACCGCCTGCCGAGCTCGACCAGGTCCGCTGAGACGTTCGTCGGGATGCTCAGCTGCAGCACTGGGATGTCGGCCTCGGGATACATCACCATCAGGGGCACCCAGGCACCGTGGTCGAGGCCGCGCGCGGTGTGCTGCACCAGGCCGTTGCCGTCCGGCAGCACGCCGGCAACGAGCCTCGCGAGCTCGGTGGCGTCCGGGGTCGGGTAGCGGAATCGGTAGTACACGGGGTCGAACCCGGCGAAGTCGTAGACCAGCGGGGTACCGGCCGACGCCGAGGACAGGGCCAGCGGCGCGGACTCCCAGTGCGCCGAGGCGATCAGGATGGCGCGCGGCCGGGGCAGCTCGCGCGCCCACGCGAACAGCCGGGCCATCCAGTCGGCGTCCTCGAACAGGGGCGGGGCGCCGTGGCTCAGGTACAGGGCTGGCAGGGGGCCGTCCTCGGGCCGCCAGGAACGATGCGGACCTGCGGCCGACGCGTTGCGCACATGCGCGGCATACGGGTGCAGTGCCATGAACGCCTCCGATCAGTTGTCACTTCAACCAAGTGTACCCATGCGAGTAGCAATCGTGGTCTCCACGGGTCTGGTCGACCGGCCCTGGGAGGGCTAGCCTTGGGGCTCGCCCTCGACCGTGGGGAGTTGCCCGTGGCCGCCGCGCTCTACTCGCTGGATGAGGCTCGGCCGATGTCCCGGGCCGGGCGGCTGGCCGCCGGGGTCGGCGGGGTGCTGTACCTGGGCGCCTCGCTGGGCGTGTTCTCCCAGGGCAGCGACCCATGGCCCGCCCTGACGTGGGTCCCAATCGCGCACGCGCTGGTCCTGTTCGTGGTGTGCGGGCTGACCTCGCTGTTGCTCTACGGCCAGGCGAGCGCCACCAGGCGCCGCGGCTACCTGTGGCTGGGCGGCACCTACCTGTACGTGGCGGTCCTCCTGCTGTCCTTCCCCCTGTTCTTCCCGGGCGGCTTCGGTGGGCAGGAGCCGCTGCTGGGAGGGCAGCAGTCGGCCCCCTGGATGTACTTCATCTGGCACTTCGCATTCGTCGGTGGCCTTGGGGTGGCCGTGTGGGTGTTCCACGTCGACCGGGTCACGCATCGGCGTCCCGACCTGACCGTGGAGATGCGGCCGTCGGTGGTGGGCGTCTCGATCGCTGCGCTGCTCTCCGTGGCGTTCGTCGCGGTGCCGGACACCCCGTTGAGGCCCACGCTGGTGTCCCCGGAAGCGGGCCTGACGTCGTTCGGCGAAGCCCTGGACTGGCTCCTGCTGGGGTTGTCGCTGGCCGGCGCGGGCCTGGCCCTGTGGTGCCAGCGCGGGGGCGCCCTCATCCAGCGATGGCTGTGCGCTGTGCTGTTGCTGCAGCTCGGTGCAGCAATCGTGAACCTGAACACCAACAGCTGGTCATTCGGCTGGTACTTCGATCGGTTGTTCGGCATGGTCGCGCTGACCAGCTTGCTGGTGTTCCTCGTCTTCAGCCTCGCACGCGCCGGCCAGGCCACCAGCATCGTTGCCAGCTCCGACTCCCTCACACGCAGCGAGAGCCGCGCCAGCTTCACCCAGTCGATGGACCTGGAGATCGCCGCTGCCCGGTTGCAGGGACGGTCCGTCGCGCTGCTCTGGGTCGACCTCGACGGGTTCAAGGGCGTGAACGACCAGTTCGGTCACCAGGTGGGCGACGAAGTGCTGCGCGTGACCGTCAACCGGATCCTCGGACAGGTCAGGGCCTCCGATCATGTCGGTCGGCTCGGGGGCGACGAGATCGGGGTCCTGCTCTGCGAGGGCCCGCCTGGGGCGCCCGTGACGCCCGTGGCCGGGCGGATCCTGGCCGCCCTGCGCGAGCCCATGCACGTCGATGAGCTCTTGATCCACATCACGGGCTCCATCGGGATCGCCACGTTCCCGACCGACGGCGATCGGCCCGAGGAACTGATCACCCGGGCGGACCTGGCGATGTACGCGGCCAAGAACGCCGGTGGGGACCGGTGCCTGCAGTTCAGCGCGGAACTCGGCTCGGAGGCAATGGACATCGCGCAGCTGCGCCACGACCTGGCACGTGCGGTGCTCAGCGGCGACTTCGAGCTGGCCTACCAGCCGATCGTGGCACTGGAGTCCGGTGCCGTGGCAGGCGCGGAGGCCCTGGCCCGATGGGTGCACCTCGGGCAGCTGGTCCCGGCCGCCCGGTTCATGGCGTTCGCGGAGAAGACCGGCCAGATCGTGGCGATCGGACGGCTGGTCCTCGAAGTGGTGGAGCGTGACGTCGACCAGGTGCTCGCCGCCCTGCCACCCGACGGCTTCCTCGCGGTCAACCTCTCCGCGCGCGAGCTGTCCGACGACATCCACCTGGATCGGCTCCTCGCCGGACCACTGCAGGCCTCGGCCGGGCGAGTCGTGCTGGAGGTGACGGAGTCCTCCGAGCTCCTGGAGAAGTCCGACATCACGCACCGACTGGTACGCCTGCGCGAAGCCGGGTACCGACTGGCCGTCGACGACTTCGGGGCGGGCTTCTCCAACTTCACCCGGCTCGAGGCGATGCGACCGGACCTTCTGAAGATCGATCGCGCGCTCGTGGCACGCGCCGGCAGCGGGGAGGAAGGAGGCGCAGCATTCCTCGCCGCTGCCCGCAGCGTCGCCGAGAGCCTGCACTGCCCGGTCATCGCCGAGGGGGTCGAGACGGCCGCTGAGCGGGCCGTGGTGGTCGCGACCGGCATCACGCTGGCACAGGGCCACCTGCTGGGGCCACCCGTCCCGCTGGACCAACTCGCCACCTGGACTGCCCGTTGAGCCCGCGGAACGGGTCGCAGAACTGCTCAGATCACCTTCGCCACGCAGGACGCGGCAGCATGTGCCCATGACGACACCGCCCGAGGCACCCGCCGAGATGGAGCTGTCGGCCAACGACTCGCTCTGGCTGAACATGGACACCCCCGAGAACCTCATGGTCATCGAGAGCGTGATGTGGTTCCACCACAGGCTCGACCCGGACGCCGTGATCCGTGCCATGCAGGAGCGCATGATCGCGCGCTACCCCGTGTTCCGCTGGCGGCCGCGGCTCGCGCAGGGGATCGGGGGCCGCGATGAATGGGTCGACGACGAGGACTTCGACATCCACCGGCACGTCTCTGTCCACGAGTTGGGCGGCGCCGGGGGCCGCGCGGAGCTCCAGGCCTTCCTCGAGCAGCGCTTCAGCGAGCCGATCGACCGGGCCCACCCGCTGTGGCGCGCGTACGTCCTGGAGGGCAGGGACTTCGGCGCGGTGATGATCCGCTTCCACCACGCGATCGCCGACGGCACGGCCCTGGCCCGGGTGCTCATCGAGATGACGACCGACAGCCCCGAGGAGGGGTTCGACTACCCGGAGGTCGCCGAGGACCGGCTGCATCCGGCTGACGAGCCGCCGGCGCCTGAGGAGTCCCCCGACAGTCGCCAGGCCCGCCGCAAGCGGGTCAAGGCACTCAACGCAGCCACGCAGGTGGCCACCATCCCGCTGGCCGTCGGGGTGCGGGCAACGACCGGTGCCGCCAAGCTGCTCGAGATGCTCGACCTCGACCGCGAGGGCAGCCTCGTGGCAACGGCCGCGGACCACTCGGTCGGCACGGCCGGAACGCTCGACAAGCTGCTGGTGGGCACCCCACCGGACATCGCCATCTTCGGCAAGGCCGGCGTCGCCAAGCGTGCAGACTGGGCACCGGCCCACGACCTGGCGCAGGTCAAGCGCGCGGCCCGGACGCGGGGGGCGACGGTCAACGACCTCATGCTCGCCGGCGTGGCCGGGGGCCTGCGCCGCTACCTGCAGGCTCGCGGCGAACCGTTCGCCGACGCGATGACGATGATCCCGGTGAACCTGCGCCCCGTCGATGAGCCGCTGCCGGCCCACCTGGGCAACAAGTTCGCCCTGGTGGCCCTCGACCTGCCCCTGGAGCCCGCCACCCCCGTCGACCGGCTGGACACCGCCCACGAGCGAATGGAGGTGATCAAGTCCGGGCCTGAGGCGCTGCTCACGTTCGGCATCTCGAACGCCCTGGGCATGGTCGGCACCTACACGTCCCGGGTGTCGCGCACCATCCAGGAGTACTTCGGGAACAAGGCGATCGGGGTCACGACCAACGTCCCGGGGCCGCAGAGCACCCGCTACTTCGCCGGGCAGGAGCTCGTCGGCATCCTCGGGTGGGTGCCCGGGGCCGCGAACCAGACCCTGGGCGTGTGCATCTTCAGCTACGACGGCCAGATCCGGGTCGGGTTCAAGACCGACGTGAACGTGGTGCCCGACATCGCCAACCTCGTCGCGGCCTACACCGCCGAGATGGAGCAACTGCTGGCGTTGGACCTCGCCGAGTAGCTGCTCACCGCCTGCGTGGCCACGGTGTGACTCCGCCATCGGAAGGGGGCACGATGGGGCCATGTCCGAACGCGTCGCCCTCTCCCCCAACGACTCCCTCTGGCTGAACATGGACAGCCCCGAGAACCTGATGGTGATCGAGGGGGTGATGTGGTTCGACGAGCCGCTCGAGGCCGAGGAGGTGACCCGCGCGCTGCGCGAGCGCATGGTCGAGCGCTACCCGGTGTTCACCTGGCGCCCGGAGCACGCCAACGTCGGCCTGGACCACTGGGTCGAGGACCCGGACTTCGACATCGACCGGCACATCACCCACCATCGACTCAAGGGCGACGGCGGGCGCGAGGCCATGCGGAAGTTCCTGCAGGCCCGGATGTCCGAGCCGCTGCCCCGCGACCGGCCGCTGTGGCAGGCCTACGTCCTGACAGGCCGGGATTTCGGCGCGGTCATGCTGCGCTTCCACCACGCGATCGCCGACGGGACGGCCCTGGTGCGCGTCCTGCTGGACCTCACGACCGACACCCCCAGCGGCGACGCGGAGCCCGAGGACGCCGTGGCGGCCCTGACCGGATCCGATCCGCGCAACCATCCGGTCGAGCCCTCCCCGAGCATGGGGCCGGCCCCCACGGATCGGGATCACCCGGGCCTTCGCGACCGAGCAGGGCGCCGACTCTTCCAGCTGGCCACCTTCCCGGTGGCTGCCGGGGTCGCTGCGACCAACTCCGCGGTCAGCCTCGTGCACATGCTCGACCCCGACAACCGCGGCAGCTTCACCTGGAAGCTCGCCGACCAGGTCGCCGGGACCGCCGACGCGGTCGACAAGCTGCTCCTCGGGACCCACGAGGACGTCCTGCTGTTCGGCCAGCCGGGCCTCGACAAGCGCGCCGACTGGGCGCCGACGTACGACCTCAACGAGGTCAAGCGCGTCGCGAAGGCGCGCGGTGCGACCGTCAACGACGTGATGATGGCCGCCCTGGCCGGCGCGCTGCGCCGCTACGTCATGGCCCGGGGCGAGGTCCCCCGCGACGTGGTGACGATGATCCCGGTGAACCTGCGCGCCATCGACGAGCCACTGCCGATCCACCTGGGGAACAAGTTCGCCCTGGTGGCCATCGAGCTCCCGCTGTCCGAGCCCACGCCGATGGCCCGCCTGGCTGCCTCCAAGGCCCGGATGGATGTCATCAAGTACGGGCCCGAGGCGCTGCTGACATTCGGGCTGTCGCACGCGATCGGCGCGATGGGCTCGGTGACCGAGACCCTCTCCCGGCGGATGACCCAGTTCTTCAGCAACAAGGCGATCGGCGTCA
The DNA here is from genome assembly GCA_963706875.1 of uncultured Actinomycetes bacterium. Classification (GTDB taxonomy): domain Bacteria; phylum Actinomycetota; class Actinomycetes; order S36-B12; family CAIYMF01; genus Prado023. The sequence goes on from CAVPNW010000015.1 coordinate 147,715, forward strand.
CGACCAACGTGCCCGGACCGACCGAGGTTCGCTACTTCGCCGGCCAGGAGATGGTCGGCATCCTCGGGTGGGTCCCCGGCGCCTCGCACCAGACCCTGGGGGCGTGCATCTTCAGCTACAACGGGATGATCCGCGTCGGCTTCAAGACCGACGCCAACGTCATCCCTGACGTGGGCAACCTCGTGGCTGCCTTCAACGACGAGATGACCGACCTGTTCGCCGAGGCCTTGCAGGCCAACGGCGCCACGGAGTCCGCCGGGGCCTGAGGTCGCGCACAGACGACGGTGCCCGAGCCGACGGACGACTCGGGCACCGGATGCGGGAGGACCCGCACGATCAGGGACAGGTCACAGGACCCGGCCGAATGAGACGTTGCGGCTCCAGATGTTCACCGTGCTGACGCGACCACCCGGACGCGGGGAGTGCAGGGTGCGGTTGCCACCGGCGTAGATGCCCACGTGGTAGGCGCCGCGGCCCCCGTGGAAGAACACGAGGTCTCCGGGGCGCGCCGCGCTGCGCGAGATCCGCTTGGCCTTGCGCATCTGGCCCGTGGCCGAGTGCGGCAGGCTCACGCCCGCCTTGCGGTACACGTACGACGTGAACCCGGAGCAGTCGAAGCCACGGGGCGTCGAGCCGCCGCGGCGGTAGGGCACGCCCTTGAGCGAGTTCCCGGTGGCCATGACCCGCGACGCGCGGGCCGAGAACGAGCGCGAGCTGCGGGAGGTCTTCTTCTTCTTGCGGTCCGCGGCCACCACGGCCGCGGAGACGCCGTTCTCGATCGACACCCGGGGGGCGGGGACGGCCGATGCTGCTGGCGCGGGGGCCATCGGTGAGATCGGGAGCACGACGGCAAGGGCCGTTGCGCCGGCCAGGGCGATGCCTCGGGCACGGGTCAGTAGAGCCATGGTGATGTCTCCTCCAGGCGCCTGCGAGGTGAGCTGTCGGGTTCGGGTGGGGAGCACCCGGCCGCTCTCGCGGCTTCACCCCAAGGACTCACGCCTGTCGACGTGGGACCACGAATCGTGGGTCCCCCGCTCCCGTTCTTGAGTGCGTTGCTGGCCGGTGGCCAGGCGCGGGAGGACATGACGTGAACGGGATTCGGCGCCGTCTGCCCCATCCCACCGGGTGGCGGGACTCCTTCAAGGTAGCCAATGTCGCAGGCATGTCACAAACTCATCGGTTGTGATGTATCTCTCGTTCCGAAGTCACAACACAGGAGGAACCGGCGATTCCGGACGCGGAGAGCGCGCTCTGTGACGTAGTCACCACCTGCTGCAACCGCCCCAGCCGGAGCACGTCCCCCGCCTGCCGAACGGGTCAGGCCAGCTGGGTCAGGCCAGCGTGAGGAACAGCTTCTCGATCTTCTCCATGGACATCGGGGGCTCCTCGCCGCTCTGGCTGGCGGCCGCACAGGCCTGCAGCTCGGCGGAGATGATCTTGAAGCCGGCCCGATCGATCGCCCTGGAGACCGCCGCGACCTGGACCATGACGTCGCTGCAGTCCCGGCCCTCGTCGATCATGGTCACGATCCCGGCGACCTGGCCCTGGATCCTGCGCAACCGGTTGACCACGTCCTTGCGGCACGTCTCGTCGATGGGCATGGCATCCTCCCCTGGTGAGTACCCCGTAGGGTACCGGTGTTCCGGCGTTCGCGGGAGTCCCTGGGCCAATCTCCCTGCGCTACGCGGCGACGATGACCTGCTTGGCCTGAACGCGCGACAGCTCCACCGCACCGTCGGCGCTCTCCAGGCGGAAACCACCGGCCACCAGACCCGCCCGCACGCGGTTGCCGGGAACCGCCCCGATCCCGTGCAGCGCGCCCATCATGGCCTCGTCGGCCTGCAGGGTCTCCGCGATGCGCACAACCGTCACCTCCTGCGCCTCCTCCTTGGCAGCCACGGCCAGGGACTGGCCGGCAAGCTGCGGGGTGGACCGACCGGCCGGCGCACCACCCAGCTCGCCCAGTCCGGGGATCGGGTTGCCGAACGGGGAGGTCGTGGGATTGCCGAGGATCTCGACCAGGCGTCGCTCCACGGACTCGCTCATCACGTGCTCCCAGCGGCACGCCTCCGTGTGGACCGCCTCCCAGGGCAGGCCGATCACCTCGACGAGCAGGCACTCGGCCAGCCGGTGCTTGCGCATCACCTTGGTCGCCAGCGCCGAGCCGGTGTCGGTCAGCACGAGGTGGCGATCGTCCTCGTCGAGCTCCACGAGACCATCGCGCTGCATGCGCGCCACCGTCTGCGACACCGTGGGCCCGCTCTGCCCGAGTCGCTCGGTGATGCGCGCGCGCATCGGCAGGATTCCCTCCTCCGACAGCTCATAGATCGTCCGCAGGTACATCTCGGTGGTATCGATGAGGTCGCTCACCCCGTCATTGTCCCCCACGGCCCTGGGATACGCGGGACTGGCATGCAGAGCCCCCCGGGGCATATCGCCCGGGTCCACCGTCAGGAGCCGCACCGGGGGCGACCCGGGCGGATGCGCGGCCGCCTGCTGCGGCCTAGGGTCAGCGAGGTGCAGCACGTGATGTGGTTCCGCCGGGACCTGCGGACCGGGGACCACCCGGCGCTGGGCCGGGCTGTCACCGAGTCCGCCGGCGGGGCCATCCTGCCCGTCTTCGTCGTCGTTCCCGGGCCGTGGCAGCGACTGGGGGCGCCACCCCGCGCGTATGTGGCCGACTCGTTGGCGGCACTGCGAGCGGACCTCGGCGCGCTGCACGTGCGCACGGGCGACCCCGCGGAGGTGTTCACCGACCTGGCCGAGGAGCTCGGACCGATCACCGTGCACGTGACCGAGGCGCACACGCCCCGGGGGCGCGAGCGTGACGCCCGGGTCGCCGGGGCGCTGGCGGCCCACGGCTCCCGCCTGGTCGCCACCGGGAGCAACTACGCGGTGCCTCCGGGATCCGTCCTCAAGGGCGATGGCACGCCCTACCGCGTGTTCACGCCGTTCCATCGAGCGTGGCTGGAGGCAGGCTGGGCCGCGCCCACCCGGCGCCCTGCGCGGATCGAGGTCCTGGACCTTCCCGGCGAACCACTGCCCAGCGCCGAACCCCCGCCCGGGACGTCCCTGCCCGCTGCCGGCGAGGAGGCCGCCACGGCCAGGTGGGCCGACTTCGCCGACGCCCACCTGGCCGAGTACGGCGAGCTGCGCGACCGGGCAGACCTCCCGGGCACGAGCAGGCTCTCCCTGCCGCTGCGCTGGGGCGAGATCCACCCCCGGACCCTGCTGGCCGCGCTGGACCCCGAGCGTGACCGCCGGTTCGTCGCCGAGCTCGGCTGGCGCGAGTTCTACGCCGACGTGCTGTTCCACAACCCCACCACGCTCACCGCGAACCTGAATCCGGCGTTCGACCGGATGGTGCACGACTCCGGCCCGGGGGCCGACGACGCCTTCGAGGCGTGGGCGCACGGGCGCACCGGGTTCCCCTTCGTCGACGCCGGGATGCGCCAGCTGCGGGCCGAGGGATGGATGCACAACCGCGTGCGGATGGTGGTCGCCTCCTTCCTGGTCAAGGACCTGCACCTGCCGTGGTGGCGCGGGGAGCGGGAGTTCATGCGCTGGCTCGTGGACGGCGATCCCGCCTCCAACGCCCACGGGTGGCAGTGGGTCGCCGGGTCCGGCACGGATGCCGCCCCCTACTTCCGGGTCTTCAACCCGATCCTGCAGGGCCTGAAGTTCGACCCCGACGGGGCCTACGTGCGCCGCTACGTCCCGGAACTGGCCCACCTGGCCGGGGCCGCCACCCATGAGCCGTGGAAGGTGCTCGACGGGTACGCCCACGGGTATCCCGAGCCCATCGTCGACCACTTCGAGGAGCGCGACGAGGCCCTGCGCCGGTACGAGGCGATCCGCTGATCGGCGTGCGGCCGACCCACCCGGTGCGGCCCATGGGTTGAGGGGCCTGTGCGTGGCAGACTGACCACGTGGCCATGCTCGCAGCGATCTCACTCAAGGGCGGCGTCGGAAAGACGTCGGTCGTCCTGGGGTTGGCTGCCAGCGCATGGGCGGCCGGCCACCGGACGCTGGTCATCGACCTCGACCCGCAGGCCAACGCGACCGCCGCGCTGGATCCGCACCCGTACGAGTTCACCACCAACGACGTCCTGGCCGACGGCCGCGAGGGGATCGCCGCGGATGCGATCGTTGCCAGCGGGTGGGGTCCCGGGATCGACCTGATCGCCGGCGAGCGGGCCCTCGAGCACCGTGCGCACGCCGAGGGACCGGACTCCGCGCTGCGCCTGCGCACGACGCTTGTCGGCGCGCTCGATCGCTACCACACGATCCTGATCGACTGCCCCCCATCACTGGGCGAGCTGACCCGCAACGCCCTGGCGGCCGCGCCCGCCGCGCTGATCGTCACGGAGCCGTCGTACTTCGCCCTGCAGGGGGCCGAGCAGGCGCTGGAGGCCGTCGACATCGCTCGCGCGGCGACCAACCTCGGCCTGCGCCCGGCCGGCATCGTGGTCAACCGCGTGCGTCACAGCGCGGAGCACGCCTACCGGGTCGACGAGCTGCGTCGGGCCTACCCCACGCTGGTGCTCGACCCGCCGATCCCCGACCGGACGGCCATGGGCGCAGCCCAAGGGGCCGCCGTCCCCATCACTGCCCTGCGTTCGAAGAGCGCGAAGGACCTGGTCGCCCTGTTCACCGAGCTGGCCGCCACCATCGAGGAGGGCCTGTCATGAGCACACCGGCACCGCGCCCGGCGCTGAAGAAGGCTGCCGACGCCCACATCCACCCGGCTGCGCCGGGTCACTCCCTGCACACGCTGCGCCCGGCCGCGGACACTGCTGCCCCGCTACCCGGGCCCCGTCAGGATCCCGAGCCGAGCGCGGCCGCCACACCGCTGTCCAAGCCCGCCGCGAAGTCAGCCGATCCCGCGCAGCACCGCCTGTCCGGCCCCCTGCGCGGCACGACCAGCGACAGCCTGCGCGCCGCTGCCAAGAAGGCGCGGACCCGCCCGTCCGGGAAGGCCGACGAGAAGCCGGTCGACCTCGGGGTGAAGGTGCCCAAGTCGTTGCGCAAGGACTTCCGCGCTGCGGTGAAGGCCGACAAGAAGGATCCCGACGCGGTCGTGACCGCCCTGCTCAGGACATGGCTGGGAACCTGACACAATCGCGCAAGGACGCCGCACCGCCACGCGCCACCTGATCGAGGACCAAGGAGACACGATGAGGCTTCACCGGACCACCACCGCACTGGCCGCGCTGCTCATGGTGGGCTCGCTCGGCGCCTGTGCCGAGTACACGACCACAGGTGTGCCCTCCGGCGAGGAGGCCGTCAACGAGGAGGTGAAGATGGAGGAGGGGCACCCGCTCGAGGCCACCTCGTGGGCGCTGACCGAGTCCAGCCTCAGCTCCCAGGACCTCGGGAGCCTGGGGATCACCGCCGACTTCTTCAAGGAGCAGATGTCCGGGCAGGCCCCCGTCAACAGCTACTTCGCCGACTACACCACCGAGGGCGAGACGATCGAGTTCGGCCCGATCGGGTCGACCCTGATGGCCGGGGACCCGAAGCTGATGACGGCCGAGAGCGCGTACTTCGAGCTGCTGGGCAGCGTCACCACCTTCGAGCTCACCCCGGAGAAGCTGACCCTCAAGGCCGGCGCGCAGGAGGTCCTCGGGTACGTCCCCGCCGACCAGGCCGGCTCGTCCACCGACGTCCAGGGCGCCACCGGCGGGCAGGACATCAACGCCCTGGCCCCGACCCTCGTGGGCCTGAGCGTGGCCGATGCGGAGAAGGCCACGACCGACGCGGGGCTCACGTTCCGGGTCACGTCCGTGGACGGCAAGCCGAAGCCGGTCACGATGGACTACCGCGAGGACCGGATCAACGCCGAGGTCGAGGCCGACAAGGTCGTCAGGGTCACGGTCGGCTGAGCCGCACCACCCGCTCCACGGGTACTCCGGCTCGATTCGGACACAGGTGTCCGGATCGCCACCCCGGGTTGTCCGGATCGCGCCAATCCCGCCGCCGTTGCCGCCGCGAGCCGTATCGATGGATGCCGTCCGGGCGCCGGCGCTCCGTACACTGCTGAGCATGCCCCGCACCTCCGGCTCGGCCCCCGCCAGCGCACCGGCTGACGCTGTCGACCCGGCACCCTCACCCCGGCCGCGCAGCTGGGCGCACCGGGAGGCCCAGGTGTACCGGCGCCGCCGCCGCGAGTACGTGGCGGCCACCAACGCGCTCGTGGCGTGGCTGCAGGGCCGGCTGGAGGACGTCGACGAGATCGAGGCGTTCGTCTCCGGGCGCGCCAAGGAGGTCCGCTCGGTCGAGCAGAAGCTGCGCAACCGGGATCGGCTGCAGCCGGGGCGCGACAGCTCCTACGCAGACCTGCCCGACCTGATCGGCGTGCGCGTGGTCGTCCGGCTCGAGAGCGAGATCGCGATCGTCGCCGAGGAACTGCACAGGCTGCTGGTCGTCGACAAGGACGTCGACGCCCGCAACGAGCGTTCCCGTGAGGAGACCCCGGGGTATCGCGGCCGGCACTTCGATGTGCGCGCCCGGCCCGACAGCGAGCTGCCCGAGCTGCTCACGATCCAACGTGCGGAGATCCAGGTCCGGACCCGGGCCGCTGACCTGTGGGCCTCGCTGGAGCACGAGCTGCGGTACAAGGGCGGCGCCGAGCTGCCCGCGGTGCGCAGCCGCCAGTTCGTCCTGGCGGCCAGCCTTCTCGAGCTGGCCGAGCGCGAGCTGGAGGACCTGCGGGCCTGGCAGGTGGACACCCAGGCCCATTCCACCGGCGCGGCCGCTGCGCCGTCCCGCGAGGCCGCCGCACCCCTGGACGAAGCCGCGCTGGCCGAGTTCCTCGGGGCGCGCTACGCGGCCGCTCCGAGCACCCCGCGGCGCCTGGGCTGGATGCTGGAGCTGCTCCGGGAGATGCACCTGGACTCGGCTGCGGCCCTGATGTCGGTCCTGCCCCAGACACCGGACGCGCGGATCCTTGCCCTGGTCGAGGGCCGCGCCACCGTGGACACCGTCCGGATGCTCGACGACGAGCTGCTCCTCGTGGCGCCCGAGGCGTTCATCAAGGCCAACAGGGCGGTCCCCGACGAGCGGAACCCGCAACGGATCCGGACCCTTGAGCGCCGCCAGCGAAGGCTGGCCGCGGGCTGAGTCTGCGGGGGGCTGAGTCTGCGGGCACCCATCCCTGCGGCGCAACAACTCGCGAATCGTCCTGGTCGATCACCCCTTGCTGACGAACGGGGACTGGCGGACGTACAGGCCCTGTTCGACGACGTCGGCGAGGAACACCGCCAGGTCGGCACGCCGGATCGAGCTCGAGCGACCTGGCGTGTGCGCGTCGTGCACCACCCGCCCGGTCGCAGGCCCGTCCACGAGCCGGGGTGGCCTGGCCAGCGTCCACTCGAGGTCGGACGCGGCCAGGATCCGATACTCCTGCGCCTTGTCCGTGGCCATGACCCCACCGACCCGCCGGACCATCGAGGAGATCACCCGGTCCTTGCGCCCCTTGAGGTCTCCCTCCACGTCCACGCCCGTCCCGCTGACGCCGACGAAGCGGCGGATCCCGCGCTGCTCCATGGCCGGCACGAGGACCCGCGCGGTGTCCGACATGACCGTGGAGTCCCGGCTCGTCGGCCCGAGCGTGGAGACCACGGCCTCCGCTTCCTCGAGCAGGGACGCGAGAGCATCTGCGTCAGTGCTGGAGCCGGTCACGACCCGCACGGCTCCCTGCGTGGCCCCGAGCTTCTCAGGGGCGCGGACCAGGACGGTCAGCTCATGCCCTCGACGGAGGAGCTCAGCGACGAGCAACTGGCCGGCGCGGCCGGTGGCTCCAAGGACGGCGATCCTCATTGTGGTGTTCCTCTCTTCTCGGCCGATGCTGGCGGCTGGCCGCGGGCCGCGTCGGCGAACCGCGCCAGCAGCGTGGCGAAGTTGCCCTGATCCTGGAGGCTCCAGGTGGCGGTCAACTGCGCCAGGTGACCCATACGGAACGAGCGCGATCCATTGACCAGCGCCCGACCCCCCGGCGTGAGGCTGACCACGACCTTTCGCGCATCGACCGGTCGGGGACTACGAGCGCTCGACCTGCCAACTTCGTGAGTCCGGGGCGAACCCGAGGCTGCGGTAGAGCCGCCCCGCGGGGTTGTCCGACTCCGTGGCGATGACCCATCGCTGGGCGCCGCGGTCCGCAGCCCAACGCGCCGCAACCCCCACCAGATGCCCAGCCAGGCCCCGTCGCCGGTGGTCGACCGCCGTCTGCACGCTCTGGTATCGCGCAACGACCCGGCCCTGGGCGTCCTGCCCGCACAGGACGATCCCCAGGTTCGAGACGCACTCATCCCCCACGAAGGCCCCGAGGAACGCCGCTTCCCCCCGCTCGGACAGCTCGGCGCGGCTGCGCATGCGCGCCATCGTGAAGTCCCGGTAGGACGCATCATTGGGCTCCTCCCCAGTGCGGGCGTTCTCCGCGATGTCCGCCGCGGCCGCGGCAGCCCACTGGGCCGGGGTCACGAGCCGCTGGATCGAGTATCCGTCGGGCTCCTGGCGCTGGACCGGCAACGCGGTCGTCGACATCACCTGGTCGGAGGTCACCGGTAGGTCGAGGGCCGCCCACGGCTCCGGCTCCGGCTCGGCCGGCAGGCCGATGCTCACGTGCCGGGCGTCGGGAAAGGTGGCCCGGAAGAGATCGACCCACCGCGACGCGTCGTTGCGGGCCTGCGGGTCGGTGACCAGGAGGAAGTTGCCCCAGTGGTACCCGGGGTTGTCCGGGGAGGTGACGACCAGATGGTCGCCACGGTCCTCGATCGAGGCGCCGCTCAGACGGAGCACGGCAATGTCCGTCAGCCAGCCGAGAGGGGGATCCATCGCCCGAGGATAGGGCGGGAGTCCGGGCCGCGACCGCCCGGCGGGGCCCCAGCCCTGACCCGATCCGGTCTAGAGTCCCAGCCATGCTCCCCTGGTCCGGCGCCCTCGCGGGTCGCCTCGATGAACTGGTGATCGACTCGGCCGTCCTGCGCGGGAACCCCCTGGGCGACCCGCACGAGCGGCCGCTGTGGGTGTACGTCCCACCCGGTTACGACGACGACCCGACGGCCCATTACCCGGTGGTGTACGTCATCCAGGGCTACACGGGCCACGTGGCGATGTGGGCCAACCGCCAGCCCTTCCGGCAGCCGTTCCCGGAGACCGCAGACGCCGTGTTCGCCGGCGGGGCGCCGCCCTGCATCGTGGTGTTCGTCGACGCCTGGACGGCCTACGGCGGCTCGCAGTTCGTCGACTCCCCGGGCACGGGCAACTACCACACCCACCTGTGCGACGAGGTCGTGCCGTTCGTGGACGCCCGCTACCGCAGCATCCCCGACCGCGAGTCCCGGGCCATCACCGGCAAGTCCAGCGGCGGCTACGGGGCGATGATCACCCCGATGCTGCGACCGGACGTGTTCGGCGCCCTGGCCACGCACGCCGGAGACACGCTCTACGAGCTCTGCTACGTCCCGGAGTTCGCCGCCGTGGTCCGCGCCCTGCGGGCCTACGAGGGTGATCCCGCGCGCTGGTGGGCGGACTTCACCTCCCGCACCGCCTTCACCAAGCCCGAGGACGACCTCGTCCTGGGCATCTACGGGGTCGCGGCCTGCTTCTCGGCCGAGCCTGATGGCACCCCCGTGCTTCCGTTCGACCCGGTCACCGGCGTCCTTCGACCCGAGGTCTGGCAGCGCTGGCTGGACCTCGACCCGGTCCGGATGGCGCGCGGTCACGCCGACGCGCTTCGCTCGCTGCGGGCGATCTGGATCGACGCGGGCACCCGCGACGAGTACAACCTCGATGTGGGGGCCCAGGCGTTCCGGGCGGAGCTGGCGTCAGCGGGCGTCCCCGACGAGCGGATCCACTTCGAGCTGTTCGACGCCGGGCACGGGGGGATCGACCACCGCTACCCGCTGGCCCTGGAGTGGCTCGCCCATCGACTCGCCCGCTGACCCGAACCCCGATGACATGGGCACAACGGGCTGCCTACACTGATTCAGGTGACACCTGAGGCGACAGGGTTCCTGCTCTCGGCGGCCGCCGCGTCGGCGGCGCTGCTGGGCTGGGTCGCGGTCGCCGCCAAGCGCACCTGGACCGACCGCAATGTCGGGTTCGCCCTGCTCCTGTCGGCGGCTGCGATGCTCACCATCAGCGTCGTCGAGCTGCTGCCACCCGGCCTGCGCGACCCCGCGACACGTCAGGCGACCATCCTTCTCCTTGCCGCCGGATTCCTCGCGGTGCCAGTCCTGCGCTGGGTGCTGGGTCGGCTTCTGCCCTCGCTCGGCGCTGCCCAGAGCACCGCCCTGCTCGTGACGGTCGCGATCGCCCTGCACAACGTTCCCGAGGGGGCCGTCCCCATCGCCGCGACGATGATCAGCCTGCAGACAGGACTCATCACCGCCGTGGCGATCGGGCTGCACAACATCCCCGAGGGCATGGCCGTCTCCACGGCCGTCATTGCGATGGGCGGCACCCGCCGGCGGGCACTTGCCTACACCGGCGTCTCAGTCGTCGGCGAGATCATCGGCGCGGTGATCATCCTCGCCGTGGGCAGCACGCTGAGCCCCACCGGCGCGGCCATGCTGCTGGCGTTCGTGGCAGGGATCATGGTCTCGTTGTGCGTCACCCAGTTGATCCCTGCTGGTATCGGACTGGTGACCGGGGCGTCGACCGAGCGGGTGGCGCTGGCAGCCGCCCACTCCCAGGCCTGAGCCCCCACGGGCGGGGAGGGCCCGGGCGGCTCGCCCGCCCTCCCGGGGTCCGCCGGGCGGTACCGTCACCGGATGGATCCGAACTGCGCACCCGTCACCCGCGCCCAGATCATCACCGCACTGCACGCCGCGCTCGAGGCGGCGCCCGAGGTGCTGGCGGCGTCTCTGGGTGGCAGCGACGCAACCGGGCGCACCGACGAGTTCTCCGACGTGGACCTGGTCGTCGTCGTGGCAGAGGGTGCCGTCGAGGCCACTCTCGAAGCTGTGCACTGCGCCCTGGAGGACCTGTCGCCGATCGCCCACCGGTGGCGGCTCGCGGAGCCGACCTGGCACGGCAACGCCCAGGAGTTCCTGTCACTGCGGGACGCCGATCCCGCGCACTTCATCGACCTCGTCGTCCTCGAGCCCTCGGGCGGCGAGCGCTTCCTCGAGGTCGAGCGTCACGGAACCGCGATCGTGCTGTTCGACCGCGCCGGGCTCCTCGCCCCGGCACCGCTGGATCGAGTGGCCCTCCAGGCCCGGATCGACGCCCGTCTGGCGATCCTGCGCGAGCGCTTCCCGCTGTTCCAGACCCTGGTCACCCGGGCGGTGCGCCGCGGGTTCGTCGCCGAGGCAGCGGTTGCCTACCAGGACTACACCTACCGCCCGCTGATCGAGCTGCTGCGGATCCGGCACTGTCCGGATCGGTTCGACTTCGGCGCCCGCTACCTCGACCGCGACCTGCCGGCTGCGGTGCGGGCCGAGGTGGAGGCGCTGGCCCTGCCGGGATCGCTGGCCGAGGTCGAGACGTTCCGGGGCCGGGCGGCCGCGCTCTTCGACGCGACGTTGGCGCAGCTCGATGGGAGGGCGTGACTCGCGAGCAGGACCCGGTGCCCACCCCGTGCTGGGCGGCCCGGCCGCCCGGCCGCTCAGGGCACCAGCCGGTCAAGCGCCTGTGCGACGCCGTCCTCGTCGTTGCTGGACGTGATCAGGTCGGCGGCGGCCAGGACCTCGGGATGGGCGTTCGCGGGCGCGACGGCGAAACCGGCGAACGCCAGCATCCCCAGGTCGTTGCGACCGTCGCCGATGGCCACGACGTCGCCCGGTGCGATCCCCCACATGGTGCAGATCCGGCGCAGCGCGGCACCCTTGTCCACGCCTGCGCGGGTGACCTCCAGATGGGTCGGGGTCGAGGCCATGGCGACCAGCCCCTCCGGGATCGTCACGGCGCCGGCGATGTCACGGCCTGCCGGGCCCGCCAGTAGGAGGATCTTGTCGGGACCCTCCCGCTCGGCGGACAGGTCGGCGACCTCCGGGGCGCACCCCACGATCGCCGACTCCTCGCGGATCAGGTCATCGACGCGCGGGACGAGCCACCGCTCGGCGGCGAACCAGTTGACCGACATGCCCACGACGTCCCCTGCGGAGGCGACCCGCTGGGCCAGGTCCACGGGCATCGGCTGCCGGTCGAGGACCCGGAGCTCCCCCTCGGCGCTGTAGCTGCCGGTCAGCGCGCCCTGGGAGGCGACGAAGACAGCCGGTTCGGTGAGCCCCAGTGCGCGGAGGACCGGCCAGAGCGCGCGGGGCGGGCGCGACGTGGTGAGCACCACCTCCACACCGGCGCCCCGGGCCCGCTCGATCGCGGCCGCCGTGCCCGGGGTGATCTCGTGCTGGACGTTCAGCAGGGTGCCGTCGACGTCGATCGCGACCAGCCGGATCACGGCCGTCCTGCCTGGGAGCCTCGGGCGGGCCGGGTGCCTGGGTGGCCACCGCAGCCCGCAGTCATCCCGGCTCCTCGGCCGGCTCCTGGGCGGCCGCGGTTGCCCGCCACCCGAGCACCACCAGGCAGGCCCCGATGACCAGATAGGCGACCTCCGCCACAGTGGGAGTCGTCGGCTGGTCGAGCAGGACCATCTCGGCCACGATCCACCCGCACAGCACAACACCGGCGACGATCGCTGCCCGCGGCCACCGGGGATCGGCTCGGAGCGCGGCGATGAAGGCCAGCGCCGCGGATCCCCCGACGATCGCAGCCAGCAGGAGCCCGGGGACCAGGTACGAGTCGAAGGGGGTCCCGGCCAGCCACTCGACCGGCTGGCGGATCGGGAATCCGGTGATCAGCTCGACCCCGCCGAGCACCGCCGTCACCCCGACGAACCCGGCCAGCACCGCGGTGACTCGACGGATCCGGCTGGTCATCGGGACCTCGCCGTGCGCTGGTCGAGGAACGCCAGCTGGTGGTGCAGGACGGACACGCTGGGCATCGCCACCCCGGCCCGCTGCGCCCGGCGCAGCGGCTCGGCGAGCATCGCCTCCACCTCCATCGGCCGCCCGGCGTCGGCGTCGAGCTTCATCGAGGTGGCGTACGGGGCCATCCGGGCGGTGGTCGCCAGCAGGTCCTCGACCAACGCCTCCGGGAACGTCCGACCCTCGGCCGCCGCCGCCAGGGAGACCTCGGTCATCAGCGTCCGGATCAGCGTGACGGTCTCCTGGTTGGCCATCAGCTGGTCGGTGGTCGCGTCGAGGATCACCGAGAGCGGGTTGAACCCGATGTTCCACAGCAGCTTGCGCCAGCGCGCCCGGACGAGGTCCTCGTCGAGCAGGGCCGGTGTGCGGGCGGCGGCGAGGTCGTCGGCGATGGCCCGCATCAGCGGCGTGACCCCGCCGGCGACGTCATCCGGGGCGTGCGCGGCGATCGTGAGGGCGCCGAAGTCGAGGTGCGCCACACGGCGCGGCCTGTGCGCTGGGCGCACAGGAACGCCAGCCCACCGAGGACCTCGCGCCCGGGTGCAGCGGTGGCGTAGGCAGGTTCCGCCCCGATCCCGTTCTGCGCGAGCAGGATCCCCGACCCGGGGGCCAGCAGCCGGTCGGCGTGCTCGGCCAGGTGCGCCAGGACGTCGGAGTTGGCCGTGGCCTTCACGGCCACGATCAGGACGTCGCACGGCTCGAGCGCCGACCAGTCGGGGGCGACGACGACGTCGTCGAGGTGGATGTCCCCCTCGGGGGAGGTCAGGTCCAGCCCGTGCTCGCGAACATCTTCGGCACCGGTCCGCATGAGGAACTGCACGTCGGCCCCCGCGTGGGCCAGGCGGATCCCGTAGAAGCAGCCGACCGCGCCGGAACCGACCACCGCATACCGCAGCACGGCACGATCCTGCCACGCCCGCCGATCAGGTGGTGATGCCGGACTCGGCAGCCGCCTTGAGGGCCGCGAGCGTCTGGCGGATGTTGCGCAGGTTGTGCTCGTCACGTGGTCCGGGAATGATCACCGACCCCGCCTTTGCGAACGCCCGCCCGCGCTTCCCCTCGCGTCGATCGACCCAGGTCTCGGTGACGCTGCAGCCGTCGTCGGTGACGAGGATCTCGTAGGACCAGGAGGACACCGGCAGCGGCCCGAAGCTGACGTCGAACGCGAACGCCCGGCCCCGGTCCGCGCTGGTCACCCGGCAGCGGGTGGCCCAGATCCATGGGCCCCGCCGGTTCGTGCCCCAGAACGTGTCGCCCACGCGGAGCCGCTTGCCTGCACCCAGCGCGCCGGTCGCCTCCGGGGAGAACTGCCCGACGGAGGACACGTCGGCGATGAGGTCATAGACCACCTCGGGCAAGGCCTGGATGTCGATCGACTCGCTGACGACGCTGCCCATGGGCCGAGTCTAGGAGGCCGTCGGGTCAGCTGCTCCGGGGATCGAGCATCGTCAGGACCATCCGAGAGGGCTCCAGCGCCAGCACATCGTGCGGCACGCGGGACCCGATATGGACGAGGCCGCCGGGGGCCAGCTCCACCCGCTCGCCGCCCGCGCCCACCCGCAGCCGGCCGTCGAGCACCTGCAGCAGGATCGGGACGGCGGCCGTGTGCTCGCTGAGCTCCTGGCCGGCGTCGAAGGCGAACAGCACGACCCGTGCGCCCTCGGCCTTGAGCACCGTCCGCGAGACGGTGGAGTCCGGCGCCACCTCGATCAGCGCGCCCACCTCCTCGATGTGCTCCATGCGGATCTCCTTCGGGTTGATCTGGTGGTCGATTCCGAGCTGTGCATCGACCGGATCGACCACCAGGAGGGGCAGTTGGCTCAGAGTGGCAGCGGGAGCCACCGCACCGGATCCCCGGGGCCGACACCGCCGGGTGGCAGCACGCCGAACCCGCTAGCCGCCGCAAGCCCGCGCAACATCCCGGAGCCCAGGTGGGTGCCCGGGACGAACGCCCCATCGACCAGGCGGCCGAGGACCAGCCGGTCCTCGTACGCGGGCGCTCCGACCGCCTCCGCACTGGGCACCACGGCCAGCTCCGGGACCGCGGGCCGGCCGGCCAAGCCAGCCAGGAGCGGCGCCCCCAGGGTCATGAGCGTCACGATCGCGCTCTGCGGGTTCCCCGGCAGCCCGACGAGCCACGATCGCCCGCGATCCAGCGTCGCGGCCAGCATCGGGTGGCCCGGACGGACGGCCACGCTGTCGAGGACCACTTCGCCCTCGCACTGGGCGATCGCGGCATGCAGGTGGTCGACCGGCCCCGCCGCTGTTCCACCGGTGGTCAGCACCACATCAGCGGCCGCGGCGGCGCGACGGATCGCCTCGACGTGGGCCGCCAACGTGTCCTCGCACCGTTCGATCAGGACGACGTCGGCCCCCATCCGGGCGACCCAGGCGGGCACCTGCGGGCCGAGCGAGTCCCGCACGAGTCCCAGTGCCGGGATGCCGACCGTGGCCAGCTCGTCGCCGAACAGGACCAGCGCCACCTGCGGGGCCGGGACCACCAGGAGGTGGTCGTGCCCCGCGGCGGCCGCCAGGCCGATCAGGGCGGGGTTGAGCACCGTCCCGGTCGGCGCCAGGAGCTCACCGTCGACGCATTCCTCCCCCGCGGGGCGGACGTGCGTGGGGCCATCGGGGGCGGGGGCATTGAGCACCTCAGCCCCACCGTGGACCTGGACCTCGCCGTCCTCGCTGCGGATCACCGCCCCTGCTCCGGGCGGCACGACGCCGCCGGTGGCGATCACGACCGCCTGCCCCGGGGTCAGCGGACCGGGGACCGCCCGCCCGGCCAACGACTGGCCGACGACGGTCCACGGCCCGGGACCGCAGACGGCCCAGCCATCCATCGCCGAGGTGTCGAACGAGGGCAGGTCGCACAGGGCCACCAGGTCCTCGGCCAGCACCAGCCCGTCGCAGGCGCCCAGGACGTGGCGGACGGGGGCCAGGGGCGCCACCGCGGCCGCCAACTCGGCTCGCGCGTCGTCCCAGCGCGGCTCCAGCAGTGTCATCGGGTGCTGCCTGCTCGCCGGGTCGGCATCGTCACTTCTCCCGCGCGGCCCAGCCCCGGGCCAGCTCAGCCACCGTGGCGGTCGCATGGGCGGGGTCCGCACCCGCGGCCACCGCGGCACCGAGCAGGTAGGTCGTCACCGGGGCAGCCGGGCGATCCACGGTGTGCGCCGCGTCGCGAGCGACGTCGAGGATCGCATCGATGTCCAGGGCCACGTCCACGCCCAGCGCCGCGCGTACCGCGTCGACCCACTCCTGCATGTCCCTGTCCTCCTCCGCCGCGCGGGTGCGCGCGACTGCCAGCTGCTCCGCGGTGTCGACGTCAGCCAGGGCGGCTGCGGGCACCGCCCATTCCATCACGTCCAGCGCTCCGCGCAGGGCCCGGACGGGAAGCCCGGCCAGCGGACCGAGGGCGGCCAGCGCTACGCGCAGGGCGTCGGTCCGGTAGGCGGCGCACAGCCACTGCCGGTAGCCCTCGGGATCGATGGGGACGACTGCCTGCGCTGCGGGCAGCGGATCCACCGTGTGCACGGAACCGTCCATCCGATGGTCGATTCCGTGCACACCGATGTGGGGAGCCACCCCGGTCAGCTGGGCCAGTGCCTCAGCGACGACGGGCAGCCCGAATGGCATGTCGGCGGCGATCACGCCCACGCTCGGCGTGCTCACAGCGGCCAGGCCCGCACCGATCCCGGCCAACGGGCCCGAGCCCGGGGGATCCTCGCGGACGACCGCGACTCGGCGAGCCAGCCCGTCCGGCGGCGGCCCGACGACCACCACGGGCACATCCGCCGGCAGTCCCGCCAGCAGCCGGTCGATCATCCGTCGGCCGCCCACGTGCGTGGTGGCCTTGTCCTGACCCAGCCGGAGGCTGGCCCCGCCGGTGAGGACGAGCAGCGAGCACCCGGTCGGCCACCGGGTCGCCCGCACCTGCTCCACGAATGCACAATAGGCGCCTACCGGAAGGGCCGTCATGAGTGACCTGACCCACCTCGACGCCGCGGGCCACGCCCGGATGGTCGACGTCGCCGGCCGCGAGGTGACCACGCGGACGGCAACGGCCAGCGGACGGGTCACGACCTCGGCCGCCCCGCTCATCCGATCCGGCGAGGTGCCCAAGGGCGACGTCCTGACCGTGGCGCGGATCGCCGGGATCATGGCCACCAAGCGGACCCCCGACCTCATCCCCCTGTGCCACCCGATCGCGTTGCACGGCGTCGACGTGGACGTGGAGATGGCGGAGTCCGCCGACGAGGTCCTGATCCGTGCCACCGTGCGCACCGCGGACCGGACCGGCGTGGAGATGGAGGCCCTGACCGCCGTAGCGGTCGCCGGGCTGGCGGTCATCGACATGGTGAAGGCAGTCGACCCGCACGCGGCGCTCCGCGACGTCCAGGTGGAGGCCAAGGACGGCGGCCGGAACGGGGCCTGGCGCCGATGAGCCCGACGCCCGATGAGGCCCCGCCGCCCCTGACAGCGCCCACCCCGGACGTCCCCAGCCCGGGCATCACCACCCCGAGCATTCCCAGCCCCGAGGTTCCCAGCCCAGGCATTCCCACCCCCGCCGTGACCGCCCTGTCTCGCGCTGTCGTGATCACCTGCTCGGACTCGGCAGCTGCGGGCGTCGCTGCGGACACCTCGGGTCCGCTGGCCGCGCAACTGCTCGCAGCCCTTGGCCACGAGGTCGCCAGGGTGACGGTCGTCCCCGATGATGCCGGCACGATCGCGCGCGCCGTGCGTGCAGCCATCGCCGAGGGCGCCCGCGTCGTGGTCACCACAGGCGGCACCGGCGCGGGACCGCGAGACGTCACTCCCGAGGCGCTGCGCTCGGCCGGCCTGCGTGAGCTGCCCGGCCTCGGCGAGGCAATCCGCGCCGCCTCCCGGGAGCGGATCCCGGCCGCTGACCTGTCCCGCACCGTCGGCGGGATCCTCGAGGATGCGGTGGTCCTGGCCCTCCCCGGCAGCCCCGGCGCAGTCCGCGATGGACTGGCCGCCGTCGGCGGGCTGCTGGAGCACGCGGCCCAGGTGGCCGCGGGCGGCGGGCATGACATCCGCCGCGATCCGCCTGGTGTCATGGATTCGGGCCGTTCAGTGGACCAGATCCATGACACACGAACCGGGATCACCGCCGTTGCCGCGGACGTGGTCACCGCCAACGTGATCAGCGAGGCGGAGGTGGCCGCGGAGGTCTCGCGCGCGGCAGCGGGGGCGGTCGTGACCTTCGCCGGGGTGGTCCGCGACCACGACCGCGGTCGAACGGTGACCGCCCTGCACTACGAGGGACACCCCGACGCTGGGCGCATCCTGGCCGAGGTGGTCGCTGAGGCACTCGAACGGCCCGGGGTCCTGGCTGCTGCCGCCCGGCACCGGACCGGCGACCTCGCGATCGGCGAGCTCGCCTTCGTCGCCGCGGTCAGCGCCGCCCACCGGGGGCAGGCCTTCGCCGCGTGCGCCTGGCTGGTCGACGAGGCCAAGGCTCGGCTGCCCATCTGGAAGCACCAGCACTTCGCCGACGGAACGGACGAGTGGGTGAACAGCCCATGAGCACGCCCGAGACGCCCAGCACCCTCACCCCCACCGCCGAGGCCCCCAGCCGCTCGGCAGCCGCACCCCCCACCTCCACCGTCGCAGCCGCGGCCGCCGCACCCCCCACCGCCACCGCCGTCACCACCGCCGCCGCACCCGCCCTCGCCACCGCCCCAGGCCTCCCCGTCGCAGGCCTCGCCACTGCCCCAAGCCTCCCCGCCACCCCCGGCACCGACCCGACTGCCGCACCCGGCCGCCTCGTCGACCGCTTCGGGCGCACGCACCACGACCTGCGGGTCTCGCTCACCGACCGCTGCAACCTGCGGTGCACGTACTGCATGCCGGCCGAGGGCCTGGACTGGATGGCCACCCCCGACCTGCTGACCGCCGACGAGATCCTCCGGGTCGTGCGGGTCGCGACCGACCTGGGAATCACGGAGGTGCGGCTCACCGGCGGGGAGCCGCTCATCCGGCCCGACGTCGTCGACATCGTGGCCCGCCTGGCCGACCTGCCGCGGGCACCGCACCTGTCGGTGACCACCAACGGCCTGCGCCTGGCCAGCCTCGCAGCGCCGCTCGCGGACGCGGGGCTGTCGCGGGTCAACATCTCCTGCGACACGCTCAGCCCCGAGACGTTCGGCCGGCTGGCCCTGCGCAGCCGCCTCGACGACGTCCTGGCCGGGATCGCAGCCGCGCGAGCAGCAGGGCTGTCCCCCATCAAGATCAACACCGTCCTGATGCGCGGGGTCAACGACCACGAGGCCGCCACGCTGGTGCGCTGGGCGCTCGACGAGGGGCTCAGCCTCCGGTTCATCGAGCAGATGCCCCTGGATCCCCAGCACGGCTGGAACCGGGCGATGATGGTGACGCGGGAGGAGATCATCGACTCCCTTGAGCGTGCGGGCTTCCACCTCACCGCGGTGCCCGGGCGTGGCTCGGCGCCGGCCGAGGAGTTCGCGATCGACGGTGGGCCGGCCACAATCGGCATCGTCGGATCGGTCACCAACCCGTTCTGCGACGCCTGCGACCGCGTCCGCCTGACCGCCGACGGTCATTGGCGCTCCTGCCTGTTCGCCGGCCGCGAGGCCGACCTGCGCACCCTGCTGCGCGGCGGTGCCGATGACGAGGCCATCGCCACGGTGATGGTGGGCGAGGTGGCCCTGAAGCAACGGGGGCACGGCATCGATGAGCCAGCGTTCATCCAGCCCGACCGGCCCATGTCGGCGATCGGCGGCTGAGCGATGACCACCATCGACGACACCCCCACCCGCGACGAGGCTCCCGGTCGGGTCGACGAGCCCGGCCCCACCGAGCCCGGCCCCACCACCCCAGGCCCCACCACCCCCGGCCCCACCGCCCCAAACCCCACCGCCCCAGGCCCGACCGGCCCCCACCCGACCGGCCCCCGCCCCACGGGTCTCCACGCGACCGGCTCCCACCCGACCGGCCCCGGCCCCGGGGCCGTGACGTTCCGGATGTTCGCCTCCGCCCGGGCTGCCGCAGGAACCGCGGAGGTGCACGTCGCGCCGGGCCCCGCCAACCACGTCGTGGCCGCCCTGGCGACCGGGTTGCCGCCCCGGTTCGCCGACGTCCTGGCGTCCAGCTCCCTGCTCGCCGACGGCGTCCGCCTGGACCCCATCTCCACGGCTCGGATCCCCGGGGGCACGACCGTCGAGGTCCTGCCCCCGTTCGCGGGAGGCTGACGTGACTGCCCTGGTCACCCGCACCGCCACGCTCCCCGGCACCTCCTGGTGGCGCGAGGCCTCCGGCGCGGTCGCCGACCTCGGGGTCCTGGTGCCCATCGCGATCGCCCTCATCGTGAGCAACGGCCTGTCCACCACTGCGGTCCTGCTGCCGGCGGGCCTGCTGTACCTCCTGGTCGCATGGACCTACCGGGTGCCGGTCGCCGTCCAGCCGCTCAAGGCATTCGGAGCCGCTGCGATTGCCGCCGGCGCTGGGGCCGATGTGATCGCCGCCGGGGCCCTGCTCATGGGGGCGGTCTTCATGGCCCTGGGCGCCACGGGGTGGCTGGACCGCCTCGGCGCCGTGTTCCCACGGGAGGTGATCAGGGGGGTCCAACTCGCAGTCGGCCTGCTGTTCGCGAAGATCGCCTGGGGCATGGTCAGCGCCCCACCCGCGACGTTCACCGCGCTGTGGCACCCGGGGCTCACGGCGGCGGCCTGCCTCGCGCTCACGATCGTCCTGCTGCGCTGGCGGCGGGCCAGCGCCCTGATCGTGGTCGTCCTGGGGCTGGGCATGGCGGTGGCCAGCACGTGGGGCACCGGACCGATGACCCTGGGCCCGACCCCCATCGTCCTGCCCTCGATCACGACTGCCGACCTGCTCGTGGCCGCCACGCTCCTGGTCCTCCCGCAGATCCCGCTGACGATCGCGAACTCGTGCCTCGCGCCGGCCGACGCCGCCCCCGTGTACTTCCCGGGCGATGCGCCGCGGGTCACTCCGAGCCGTCTGGCCCGGACCCTCGGCGGGGCGAACCTCGCCGTGGGGGCGATCAGCGGGATGCCGCTGTGCCACGGAGCCGGGGGCATGAGCGCCCACCACGCGTTCGGTGCCCGCAGCTGGCGTGCGCCGGCGATCATCGGCTCGACCCTCGTGGTGCTGGCCCTGGGTCTGGGTCAGGACCTCGCGCAGGTCCTGGGGGCATTCCCCCTGGCGATCCTGGCCGCCCTCCTGCTGGTTGCGGGGATCACCCACATCCGGCTGCTCACCGACCTCCGGGGGCGGTTCGCCTGGACCGTTGCCCTGGGTGTCGGCATCGTGGGGGCCACGGGCCACCTGCTGGCCGCGGTGATCATCGGGCTCGCGGCCGTGGGCATCCGCTCGATGCTGCGGCAACGCCGACCGGTCGCCTGAAGCTCCAGTCGACCTGCCCCCGGTCCTCACGACCTGGAACAGGTCCTCGCGTGGAGCCGCCTCGCGCTGCGGCGGCGCGCCCCAGCCGGGTCACCCCGCCCGGTACGCCTCGCGCAGGCTGACCCGACCGCCCGTGCGCAGGGCTGCTCCCCGGTAGACCCGGGCGCCGAACCACACGAGGAACGCGATGAACGCGGCCGACCCCAGCAACGCGGCCACCACCTCCCACCAGACCGCGTCACCGGTCACGATCCGGAAGGGCATGAGCAGCGGTGACCAGATCGGGACCATCGACATGGGGGCGAGCAGCGGGCTGACCGTGCCCGTCAACGATGCGGCCGCGACGGCGTACGCCGGGAGCAGCAGCACCGAGGGGACATAGGTCAACGACTGGAGATCCTCGAGGCGTGACACCGTGGCCCCCATCGTCGCGAACACGAAGCTGTACATCGCGTACCCGATGACGAACCACAGGGTCATCCACGCCAACGACCCGAAGCCGAGACGGAACAGGTCCAGCCCCGCGGATCCATCCCCGAACGCCCAGAGCCCGAACGCGTAGGTCATCCCGAGGATCACCAGCTGCACGAGTCCGAGGCCGCCGACCCCCAGCACCTTGCCCACCAGCATCGCGGCCGTCGACACCTTGGCCAGCACCAGCTCGGCCACGCGGGTCTGCTTCTCCTCGACCACGGCCGAGCCGACGAACTGGCCGAAGGCCATGACCAGGATGAACAGGATCACCACGCTGAAGAACGCCGCAGCCCCGCGTGCGACGGCCAGGTCATCGACGGGCCCGGCAGCGCTGAGGTCCTCCACCTCGATGACGACCGGCTCCATGACCGTGTCGACGGCATCCTGCGAGAGTCCCAGCTCGCGCGCTGCCTCCGCCCGGGCGGTGGCGGTCGCCGCTCCGCGCAGGACCGCGTCCACGGGCGGCGACGGTGCACCCACGGCCACGATCGTGGTGCCGTCGATGAGAGCGGCATCGACCGATCCGCCCACGACTGCCGCCCTCGCCTGCGCCGGGGAGGGCGTGTCCAGTACGACGACGTCCACGCCCAGGGAGGTGGCCACGCGCTCCACCTCCGCGCCGAGCCCCGGCGGGTAGTCCCCCGCGAGGGTGACCGACGCGGAGGGCACCGGACGGCCCACGAGGGAGACCGCGAACATCCCCGCCAGGATCAGCAGCATCGAACCGACCAGGACCCCGATGAACACCCGGCTCCGGCCGCGCTCCACGAACTCGCGGCGCGCGATCAGGCTCACCCCGCTAGACATGGGCGGCCCCGCCCGGTGCGGCGACCTCGACGGGGGAGCCCGCCGCCGGTTCGTCGACCGGCGCGCTCAGGGATGCGCCTGCTGGTCCGGCCTGCACCGCCTCGTGGAACAGGTCTGCCAGGGACGGGGCCTCATAGCGGAACGACGTGATCGGACCGGCCGAACCGGCGGCCGCGAGCAGCTCCTGCGCCGTCACCGTGGCCGGGACCATCACGTGCGGTCGCTCACCGCCCACCCGGACCGCCCCCGTGATCTCGGGCACCCAGGGAGCACCGGCAACGGTCACCTCCACGCGCCGTACCCCGGCCTGGGAGCGGATCGTGGCCAGGTCGCCGTGGGCCACCGTGACCCCGTCGTTGATGATCGCGACGTCGACGCACAGGTCCTCCACCAGCTCGAGCTGGTGGGAGGAGAACAGGATCGTCGCCCCGCGCGCCGCGGCTTCGCGCAGCACCGCGCCCATCTCCCCGACACCCACGGGGTCCAGCCCCGAGAACGGCTCGTCGAGGACCAGGACCTGCGGACCGTGCACAAGCGCCGCAGCCAGCTGGACCCGCTGCTGGTTTCCGTGCGACAGGGTGTCCAGGCGGTCCTTGGCCCGGTCGGCCAGGCCCAGCTGGTCCAGCCAGGACATGGCCGCGTCGCGGGCCTCCCGACGTCCCATCCCGGCAAGCCGCCCGAAGTGGACCAACTGCGTGATGATCGACATCTTCGGGTACAGGCCGCGCTCCTCGGGCATGTAGCCGAACTGCCGACGGATCGGCCGGGTCAGCTCCTGCCCGCCGTAGTGGATCCACCCGGCGTCCTGGTCGAGCAGGCCGAAGATGCAGCGCATGGTGGTGGTCTTGCCCGCGCCGTTGCGCCCCAGGAAGCCCAGGATCCGCCCGGGCTGCACCTGCAGGCTCAGCCCGCGGAGGACGACGAGGTCGCCGAAGGACTTCTCCAGCCCCTCCACCACCAGTTCGCTCGCCGCCACGGGCACAGTCTGGCACCGCGGCGGGGCAGCGGCCCGTCCTCGGGCGATCCCGGCCCAAGCGCCCGATTCCGGACCCCGTACGCGCTACCCTGCCACCGTCCGGTCTGGTACGGCCCATGCATTGCACAGGAGGCTCCCGTGAGCAGCTACGTCGATTCCCTGCTCGCCAACGGCGAGGAGATCGTCTACAAGACGAAGAAGCACTGGATCGCCCCGGCGTTCGCGACCATCACGGGCACCCTGCTGACCCTCGGCGGCCTGGCCGCGCTGTTCGGCCAGTTCTTCACCGACAACAGGTTCCTCAACGGCGTGCTCCTCTGGGGCGGTCTCGGAGCCCTGCTGATCGGGCTCGGCCTGCTGGCCAACGCGGCCGTGAAGTGGTGGGCGCAGTTCTACTTCGTCACCAACCAGAAGGTGATGAAGGTCGAGGGCGTCCTGCGCAAGTCGACCAGCGGGTCGGCCCTGGAGAAGATCAACGACATCACCATGGAGGAGCCGTTGCTCGGCCGGTGGCTGGGCTATGGCACGGTTCGCGTCCTCACCGCGGCCGACGAGTCCAACCTGCACTACACGTTCATGCGCAAGCCCCTGGAGTTCCGCAAGGCCATCCTCGACGCGAAGCTGCTGTGGGAGAAGCAGGACTCCCGGGACATCGCCGAAGCGGTCCGTGGCGCAGCAGCCCCACCAGCGGTGGCCGCGGTACCGACCAGCTCCGCACAGGAGATCGCCGACTCCATCGAGCGTCTGGCGCAGCTGCGTGACAGCGGCGCCATCACGGCCGAGGAGTTCGAGGCGAAGAAGGCCGAGCTGCTCGACCGGATGTAGCCCGCGGGGGCTACGGCGACAGGCGGCGGCGGGTCCAGGCTGCGGCGTCGTCGAGGCCACCGGGAGCTGCCCGGCGGTACTCGATCCGGTCGTGCAGCCGGGAGAAGCGACCCACCCAGAACTCCACCACCTCGGGCACCAGCACGTACCCGCCCCAGTGGTCGGGCATCGGGATCGGCTCGTCAGCGCCGAAGTGCTCCGTCAGCGCCACGACCCGCGCGTCGAGCTCCGCGCGGGTGACCTCCTGGCTCTGCCGGCTGGCCCACGCCCCGACCTGGGCAGCGCGCGGCCGGGACGCGAAGTACGACTCGGACTCCGCGCGCGGCATGCGGTCGGCGCGCCCCCGCACCGCCACCTGCCGGTGCATCCCGTGCCATGGGAACAGCAGGGCGGCGTTCCCGGTCTGCTCGAGGTCGCGGCCCTTGCGCGATCCGTGGTTGGTGAAGAAGCAGAACCCGCGGGCGTCGACGACCTTGACCAGCATCAACCGGACCGAGGGATGACCCCGACCGTCCACGGTGGCCAGAGTCGCCGCGTTCGGCTCGGGCAGCCCGAACTCGACAGCCTCGCCCAGCCAGGTCCTGAACAGGTCGAGCGGCGCCCCGGGAACGCTGTCCACCTCGAACCCCTCGATGGGGGCCCTCAGATACTCGATGCGCTGTACCGGGACCGGGTCGACCATGACCCCAGTATCGACCCTCGGGGCGCCGGTCGGGGCTGGACCGGGGGCGCAGGCAGCAGGATCTCGCGCATCGGGAAGAATGGGGCGCGTCCCGGTCCGCCAACCGCGCAGGAGTGATCCATGTCCGACTTCGTACCCGGCCTTGAGGGTGTCATCGCGTTCGAGACCGAGATCGCCGAGCCGGACAAGGAAGGCTCGGCGCTGCGCTATCGCGGCGTGGACATCGAGGACCTTGTCGGCCGCGTGACGTTCGGCCAGGTCTGGGGCCTGCTGGTCGACAACGAGTTCAACCCGGGGCTGCCCCCGGCAGAGCCGTACCCGATCCCGGTGCACTCGGGCAACGTGCGGGTGGACATGCAGTCGGCGATCGCCATGCTGGCCCCCGCCTGGGGCCTGCAGCCCCTGCTGGACATCGATGACGACCAGGCCCGCGACGACCTGGCACGCGTGTCGGTCATGGCGATGTCCTTCGCCGCGCAGGCCGCCCGTGGGGTCGGCGTGCCGATGGTGCCCACGGCGCTGATCGACGAGGGTCGCACGGTCGTCGAGCGCATGATGATCCGCTGGCACGGCGAGCCCGACCCGGTGCACATCCGCGCGGTCGATGCCTACTTCGTCTCAGCCGCGGAGCACGGGATGAACGCCTCCACGTTCACCTCGCGCGTGATCGCCTCCACCGGCGCCGATGTCGCCGCGGCGATCTCCGGGGCCATCGGCGCCATGTCCGGGCCCCTGCACGGCGGTGCGCCCAGTCGCGTGCTGCACATGCTCGAGGAGGTCGAGCGCACCGGTGACGCGCAGGGCTACATCAAGGGCGTCCTGGACCGCGGCGAGCGACTGATGGGCTTCGGGCACCGCGTCTACCGCGCGGAGGACCCGCGAGCCCGCGTGCTCCGGCGGACCTGCCAGGAGCTCGATGCCCCGCGCTACGAGGTCGCCGAGGCCCTTGAGGCCGCCGCCCTCAAGGAGCTGCGCGAGCGCCGCCCCGACCGCGTGATCGAGACGAACGTGGAGTTCTGGGCAGCGATCATCCTGGACTTCGCCGACATCCCGCCCACCATGTTCCCGGCGATGTTCACCTGCGCACGGCTGGCCGGCTGGAGCGCGCACATCTACGAGCAGAAGCGCACCGGTCGCCTCGTGCGCCCCTCTGCCCGCTACCTGGGGCCCGGCCCCCGCGTCCCGCAGGACGTGCCCGGCTGGAAGGACTCGATGCTGTTCCCGTACGACGGCGACCTCGGTCCGCTGTACGAGAAGACCCAGCCCCTTCCCCCGTTCTGATCCCAACAGCCCAGCCACCCACCCACCGATCAACGCACCGACCAACCCGAAGGACACCACGGTGAGCACCGCCCTCGACCCGACCACCATCACGATCCCCGCCGACCTGCTCCCCGCGGACGGACGCTTCGGCTGCGGCCCGTCCAAGGTCCGGGTCGAGCAGGTGGACGCCCTGCGCGGTGCGGCCACCACGATCCTGGGCACCTCGCACCGGCAGAAGACGGTGAAGTCCCAGGTCGGTCGGGTCCGGTCCGGCCTCGCGGAGCTGTTCGCCCTGCCTGACGGCTACGAGGTGATCCTCGGCAACGGCGGGTCCACCGCGTTCTGGGACGCCGCCACGTTCGGCCTGATCAACGACCGCGCGCAGTTCCTGACCTTCGGGGAGTTCGGCTCGAAGTTCGCCAAGGCCGCGAAGACCGCCCCGCACCTGGGCGCCCCGACGGTGATCACCTCGGACCCGGGCAGCGCGCCGGTGTTCGCCGCCGAGGCGGGGATCGACCTGTACGGCACCCCGCACAACGAGACGTCCACCGGTGTGGCGATCACCCCCACCCGGGTGGCCGGCGCGGATGCCGGGGCCCTGATGGCCTTCGACGCCACGTCGGCGGCCGGTGGCCTGGCCGTGGACCCCACGCAGTTCGACGTCTACTACTTCGCCCCGCAGAAGTGCTTCGCCTCCGACGGCGGGCTGTGGTTCGCACTGCTGTCCCCGGCGGCGGTGGAGCGGATCGAGTCGATCGCTGCGTCCGGGCGCTGGGTGCCGGCGTTCCTGGACCTGAAGATCGCCCTGGACAACTCGCGCCTGGAGCAGACCTACAACACCCCCGCGCTGGCAACGATCCTGATGATGGCCGAGCAGGTCGACTGGTTCAACAGCCAGGGTGGGATGGCCTGGACGACGGCCCGCACCGCGCAGTCCGCCGGGAACCTCTACGGCTGGGCCGAGGCCTCGCAGTACGCCACCCCCTACGTGACCGATCCGGCGCTGCGCAGCAACGTGGTGGGGACCATCGACTTCGACGACTCCATCGACGCAGCCGCCGTGGCCAAGGCCCTGCGCGCCAACGGGATCCTGGACACCGAGCCCTACCGCAAGCTCGGGCGCAACCAGCTGCGCGTGGCGATGTTCCCGTCAGTGGACCCGGCCGACGTGTCCGCGCTGACCCGTTCGATCGACCACGTGGTCGCCGCACTGGCCTGACCCGCCACGCGATCCCCGGCGTGCGCGGAACCTCCGCGCGGTACGCCAGATTCCGCGCAGGTGGGAGGAGCCTGCGGTCACGCCTTGCGGCCCGACCGGCTGCC
The DNA here is from genome assembly GCA_963706875.1 of uncultured Actinomycetes bacterium. GTDB lineage: Bacteria > Actinomycetota > Actinomycetes > S36-B12 > CAIYMF01 > Prado023. Next base: position 175,397 of record CAVPNW010000015.1, read on the forward strand.
TCGACGCGCGACGCGACGCAGGACGACCAGCGCGATGAGGGCGGCCAGCGCCACGGCCGCGATGCGCACGTAGGGGTAGATGTCGAACCCGGCCACCCGCGGCAGCACTCCGGCGATCCCGCCGTCGGTTCCCAGTGCCGTGCGCGGGATGTCCACCCGGATCAGGTCGCCGGACCGCTCCGACGCCACGATCAGGCCCTTGCCATCGGCGGTCCAGGTGATCGCCTCGCCCTGGGGCTGCAGCGGGAGGCCGAACCGCGCCTGCGCCTCCCCCGGAGGCTTGCCCGTGAACACCTCGGCCGAGAGGTAGTCGCGCACCACGAAGCGCTTGCCCCCGGGGGCCATCGCCGCATCGGTCACCTGCGAGCGCGCCGTGCCGATCTCCTCGGCCTTCATCGGCGTGCGCGAGTCAGTCATCGGGCTGGGCAGGGCGTAGATGCCCCCGACGCCGTCCTCCTTGCTGATCACCCAGAGCCGTTCGCGCTTCGGGTCGGCCATCAGGGCCTCGGCGTTGACTGGGCCGTCCGGGTAGGTGAACCGGTAGGTCGTCACGGGCACATCCGCATCGACGAGCCGGGCTGGCTCGATCACCTTGTGGATCCGGGCATACGGCCAGGAGTCGCGGTTGTCACCGATGTCGGCGACCCAGATCACGTCCCTGCCCTGGGCGTCGCGCCCGATCGCCAGTGCCTCATGGTCCCGCGCCGGGGTGTCCAGGAGGGTCAGGGTCGCGCGGATCGAGCAGTCGGTGGTGTCCACGGCGTAGAGGAACGGACCGCCCCCGGAGTCGTTGGTCATCCAGATGGTGTCCTCGTGCTGGCGGGACAGTGCGATCCCGCTGACCTCACCGAGCTCTCCGGTGTCGAACGTGCACAGCACCTCGTCGGCCGACCCGAGGATCGCCGGCAGCGCCGTCGACGCGCCGGTCATCCGCAGCGCATCCGGCACCAGGCCCGGGGGCAGGGCCATCGCCCCGAGCAGGGCGGCAGCTCCTGATGCGAGCAGCACACGCCCGAACACAGCACCCATCCTCAGCCGGTCGACCCCGCGCCGGTGGGCCGGGCGTCGCGCTCCCGTGCCCGTATCAGCGACCGGCGCTTGACGAGGATGCCCAAGGTGACGATGCCTATCAGCAGCCCCGCCCCGCAGACGGCCAGCCACCACTGCGTGCCACGGTCCGCGAGCTCGTCGCGCTGCACGACCAGCACCAGTCCGGACAGCACCCACAGTCCCAACCCGACCTGGATAGCCCGGATGCCGTCGTTGCGCACCGGTTCCAGCTGCGGCGGATCGGGCGTGGACATGACCACAACCCTAACCCGACCCCACGGGGCCCCGGGTCAGCGAAGGGCCGCCACGGCGGTGATGGCGATCAGCCCCAGCAGCACGGCCAGGGTGAGGAACCGACGGGCCCGCGGATCCATCGCGTCAGGACCGGGGCTGTTCCGGGACAGCCTCGGAATGGGCGCCGCACCCGAAGGTCAGGGCGACGACGCGACCATCGGCCGGTGACATCCCATTGGCGCACACCCCGAACGCCGAGCCCGTCGGGCCACCGATCGGCATCAGGAACCCGCAGGTGCTGCACGACCCGGGCGCCGAGCGAGCCATCGGGGTGCTCGGGCCGGTGTCGCCCTCGAGCCAGCGGCTCGTGGCGTCGTCGCGGCCCTCGGGCGACAGCACGCGACGCCGGCCGATGCCCAGCTCCCACCCCGAGGGGCGCAGGCCGGGCTCATCGGAGGCGGCTGCCAGGTCGTCGAGACCCGACCATCCGGGGGACAGGCGCGGATCGTCGTCGGTCGTGGGCAGGACGTCGCCGACCCCGAGGTCGCCGGGCTCCACCCGCTGGCTCCACGGCACCCACGCGGGGGCGACCAGTGCGTCCGACCCGGGCAGCATCGCGATCTCATCGATCGTCACGACCCGAGCGCGCGGGGCCCGCGCGACTGTCACGGCCCACTGCCACCCGCGGTACCCGGGAGCGGCGGAGACGAAGCGGTGGGTCACCACACGGTCGTCCTCGGCCACCACGCCGAGGTGCTCGCCTACATGGTCCGCGGGGACGAGCTCCAGGATTGCGGCACGGGCCTCGTCCACCGCATCGCGGCACACGGCATCGACCGGGGCCGCCTTGCGGGGACGGCTGGTCATGGTCTCGGTCATGGGACTTCCCGGGTCGCGCGGTCCGGCCACCGGCCGGGTGGGGCGGGCTGGCCACCACGCAGATAGGCTACCCCCATGAAGTCGCCGCGCCGGTCCCTGGCGATCGCCCTGGTCGCCCTGTCCCCACTCGTGCTCGCCGGATGCGAGAAGCCCTACCCGGGTGTCACCGTGTGGTCCGGGACCTCGAGCGAGCACACGCAGGCGCTCTGCTGGCAGCCCGAGGAGCAGGGCGGGCTGACGGCCAAGGAGTGCGCCAACGACATCCTGGAGACGGCCGGCTCCGGACAGGGCATCACCGCGCTGGAGGTCGCGCCCGGGGCCACGGTCGGCGTCTCCGTCGACCCGATCGTCGCTGAGGGCGGCTGGTCACTGCAGATCGCGGGCCAGACACTGGCCACCGGCCTGACCGAGACCTACTACCGGTTCACGTTCCCCGAGCAGGTCGCTGCCGAGGGCCCCGGCTACACGCTGCAGGTGATCGCCGCCGCCCGGCCCAACGGCGCCCGGGGCTACTGGTTCTTCCAGCTCGTCCCCCGCTGAGGCCCCTCGCGTTCACGCGAGACCCGCTGCACCGCACGCCCGGGTTACTCTGGAGCGTTGCAGTCCCCACGCACACCCAGGAGTTCACAGTGCCCACCGGCAAGGTCAAGTGGTACGACACGGAGAAGGGCTTCGGCTTCCTCACCTCCGACGAGGGCGAGGACGTCTTCCTCCACGGGAACTCCCTGCCCGCCGGGGTCACCAGCCTCAAGGGCGGAACACGCGTCGAGTTCGGCGTCGTGGACGGCAAGAAGGGCAAGACCGCGCTGTCGCTGAAGGTGCTCGAGCCCACGGCATCGGTGGTCAAGGCCAAGCGCAAGCCGGCCGAGGAGATGGCGATCATCGTCGAGACCCTGATCAACCTCCTCGACGGCGTGGGCAACGACCTGCGCAAGGGTCGCTACCCGGCCGACGCCAAGGGAGCCAAGGTTGCCGCCGTGCTGCGCGCGGTGGCCGACGACCTCGATGCCTGAGCCTGCTGCACCCGGCGGTGACCGGCTGATCCGTGCCGGGTTGGTCGTCACCGTCGTCGGGATGCTGTTGACCCTGGTGGCCATGCTGCCCCTGGTGACCGATGTCGAGCTGCCCAGCGCCTTCTGGTGGCTGTCGATGCTGGTCGGCGTCGGCATGGGGATGGTCCTGGTCGGCCTGGCCCGCAATGGTCGGCGCCGCTCCCGGTCGCAGACGGCTGCCCGCTCCACACCGGACTGACGCCTATGCGCAGCCTTGCCGACGACCTGCGCGCCCGGACAGACGAGCAGCTGGCCACGCTCGTGGCCGCCCGCCCGGACCTGCTGCACCCCGTTCCAGCGGACATCACCGCCCTCGCGCAACGGGCCGGCTCCCCGGCCAGCGTGGCCGCCTGCCTGCGGGGCTACGACCAGTTCGCGCTGCACGTGGTGCTGGCGGCCGCGATGGCACCTGATCCCGTGCGCCCCGCGGCCCTGGCGTCCGAGGTCGGTGGCGCTGTGGGTGGCGGCCGGGCGGCTGCCGAGCGGGTCCGCACCGTCGTGCAGCGAATGCGGGCCGAGGGGCTGCTGTGGGGTCCGGACAGGTCGCTGCACGTCGTCGGACCTGCGCGCGACCTCATGGTCCCGGCCGACCGTGGACCGCGCCTGGCTGCCCTGGACCCCATCGTGGCGGGGTACACCCGGGATCCCGAGTCCCTGCGGGCGCTGCTGGCCCTCGCACCCCCGGGCGCGACCTCGGCACTCGAGCGGCTGCTCGCCGGGCCTGTCATCGGGACGGTCGCCGACGCCCGCCGGGAGCCCGACCCGAGCCGCAGCCCCGTCGACTGGCTGCTCGCACACCACCTGCTCGTCCCTCTCGGCGCCGACCGGGCGGTCCTGCCCGCCGAGGTCGTCGCGATCCTGCGCCAGGCCGACCCGCACGACCCGCCGCGGACCGTGATCGACCTGGCCGTCCCCAGCCCGCGGCGTCCCGCACCCGACCCGTCGCGCGTGGACCCCGGAGCCGTCGGGGCGGTCCTCGACGTGCTGCACCGGACCGGCGACCTCGGGCGCGCGTGGGCCGCGGCCCCGCCGACCCGCCTGCGAACCGGCGGCATCCCGGCCCGGGACCTGACCCGGACCGCCCGCGCGGTGGGGGCCACCGAGGCCGCCACCGCCCTGCTGATCGAGGTCGCGTCCGCCGCCGGCCTGGTCGCGGCGGACTCCCGCGACCAGGTGAGCATCCTGCCGACACCCGCGTTCGACGCGTGGCTGGCACAACCACCCCACGAGCAGCACGCCGCCCTGCTGGTCGCGTGGGCCGCGATGCCCCGGGCCGTCGCCACGACCGAACAGCGCCCGCTGTCGCCCGAGCTCGCAGCCCCCACGCTGCCCGACCTGCGCCGGGACACCCTCCGCGTGCTCGCCTCGGCGGAGGGCTCCTGGGGCGACGAGGAGGTCACCGCCGCCCTCGACTGGTGGGCGCCGCGCCGGCACGACGCGACCCGTGACGCGCGGGTCCGTGCCGTGCTCGACCAGGCCCGCGAGCTCGGCGTGGTCGTCGACGGGACGCTGACCAGCGCGGGACGCGCGCTGTTGGCCGGTGACGGTTCGCTGGGCGCGGTCCTTGCGCAGTCGCTGCCCGGCCAGGTCGACCAGCTGATCCTCCAGGCCGATCTCACCGCCATCGTGCCGGGCCTGCCCACGCCGGCGCTGGCCGAGCTGATGCGCGCCATGGCCGACGCGGAGTCCACCGGGGCGGCCAGCACCTACCGCTTCTCCACCGACAGCATCCGCAGGGCGCTGGACAGCGGCCGCACAGCCGGCGAGCTGCTCGGGGAGCTCAGCCGACGCGCAGCCGTGCCCCAGTCGCTGGCCTACCTGATCGAGGACGTCGCCCGACGGCACGCGGTCCTGCGGATCGGTTCCGCGGCCACCTTCCTGCGCTGCGACGATCCCGTGGTGCTCGCCGGGATCATGGCCGACCCGGGCGCCGCGGCTCTCGGGCTGTTCGTCCTCTCCGACACCGTCGTGGCCTCCGAGCAGCCCCCCGAGCATGTGCTGGACGGCCTGCGCCAGCTGGGCCATGCCCTGCTCCCCGAGCCGGGGCGTGGGCCGGCGGCCGAGGCCCCTCGTCGGGCGCGCGGGCGGGGTGCCGCCCCGGAGGCGAGCAGCGCGATGGCGGGCACATCGACGGTCACCCCGGCGCTTGCTGCAGCCGCCGTCCGCGCGATCCGGGCCAACGACCGGGCGGAGGCCAAGGAGCACGACGTAGCGCCCTCCCGCGACACTGCGCGGCGCAACCCCGGGCCCTTGAGCGCTGCGCGGGGCACCTCCCCGCCCCGGGACGCTGAGCGCGGGCTGCATCCGGTGCCCACCATGGCACCGCAGGACGTGATGGCCGTCCTCCGCTCAGCCATCGCCACCGACTCACCGGTATGGATCGGGTACGCCGACCCCACGGGAGTGGCCGGCGACCGCCGGGTCGAGCCGCTGCGCCTGGCCGGTGGCTACCTGACCGCCCTGGACCTGCGCACGGAGGCGATCCAGTCGTTCGCCCTGGCCCGGATCACCGGGGTCGAGCGGGCCTAGCCCCACCCCTTCCCCCGCAAACCCTCCGCGAGCGCACAGATCCTCCCTGTCGGCGCGGAGGTTCTTGACTCTCCGGGAGGGTTTGCGGGTGGGAGGTCCGCCGCGGACGTCGTCCCTCAGTCGACCATGCCGCTGATCACGTCGTCGGCGTCGACGATCCGGTAGGCGTAGCCCTGCTCGGCGAGGAACCGCTGGCGGTGTGCGGCGAAGTCGGCGTCGACGGTGTCGCGGGTCACTACCGTGTAGAAGCGCGCGCCGCGGCCGTCGGCCTTGGGGCGCAGGATCCGCCCCAGGCGCTGGGCCTCCTCCTGGCGGGACCCGAACGACCCCGAGACCTGGATCGCCACCGACGCCTCGGGCAGGTCGAGGCTGAAGTTGGCCACCTTCGAGACCACCAGGGTGGAGATCTCCCCAGCGCGGAACATCGCGAACAGCTCCTGGCGCTCGTTGACCGGCATCTCGCCGGTGATCACCGGGACGCCGAGCATCTCGCCGAGCTCGTGGAGCTGGTCGAGGTACTGCCCGATCACCAGCACCTGGTCGTCGGGATGCCGGGCCACCAGGGTGGACACGATCCCCTGCTTCTCGCGCGCCGTCGCCGCCATCCGGTAGCGCTCGTCGGGCTCGGCCATCGCGTAGGCCATCCGCTGGGCGTCGGGCAGCGTCACGCGCACCTCGACGCAGTCGGCTGGCGCGATCCAGCCCTGGGCCTCGATCTCGCGCCAGGGCACGTCGTAGCGCTTGGGCCCGATCAGCGAGAACACGTCGCCCTCGCGGCCGTCCTCGCGCACCAGCGTGGCGGTCAGCCCCAGTCGGCGGCGGGCCTGGATGTCGGCGGTGAACCGGAAGATCGGGGCCGGCAGCAGGTGCACCTCGTCGTAGATGATCAGGCCCCAGTCGCGGGCGTCGAACAGGTCGAGGTGGGCGTAGGTCCCCTTCCGCTTGGTGGTCATCACCTGGTAGGTCGCGATCGTGACCGGCCGGACCTCCTTGCGCGCACCTGAGTACTCGCCGATCTCGTCCTCGGTGAGGTTCGTGCGCCTGAGCAGCTCGTCGCGCCACTGGCGCGCCGAGACAGTGTTGGTCACGAGGATCAGCGTCGTGGCCTTGGCCAGGTCCATCGCGGCTGCGCCCACCAGGGTCTTGCCCGCGCCGCACGGCAGCACGACGACCCCGGACCCCCCGTGCCAGAAGCCCTCGGCAGCCTGGCGCTGGTAGTCGCGCAGGGCCCAGCCGTCCTCGCGCAGCTCGATCGGGTGGGCCTCACCGTCGACGTACCCCGCGAGGTCCTCGGCCGGCCAGCCCAGGCGCAGCAGCACCGCCTTGATGGCACCGCGCTCGCTGGGGTGGACCGCGACCGTGTCGTCGTCGATCCGGGCGCCGACCATCGGGGTCACCTTCCGGCTGCGCAGCACCTCGGTGAGGACCGCGCGGTCGGTCGACTCGAGCACCAGCCCGTGGACGGGGTGCTTGAGCAGCCGCAGCCGGCCGTAGCGGTCCATCGTCTCGGCGACATCGACCAGCAGGGCGTGCGGGACGGGGAACCGGGAGTAGCGGATCAGGGTGTCGACCACGCTCTCGGCATCGTGGCCGGCCGCGCGGGCGTTCCACAGGCCCAGCGGCGTGATCCGGTAGGTGTGGATGTGCTCCGGGGCCCGCTCGAGCTCGGCGAAGACCGCGATGTCGCGGCGGGCCTGGTCTGCGTCGGCATGGCCGACCTCCAGCAGGAGGGTCTTGTCGCTCTGGACGATCAGGGGCCCGTCAGTCATCCGATGATTGTCCCCCAGATCCGCCGGGGGGTGCGCCTACTCGGCCAGGGCGGCGCGCAGGTCCTCTGGGAGGTCGTCGTTGTCGAAGCCCACCTCGCCGTCCTCCTCGACGTAGTGCATCGCGAGCTCCTCGGCGGCCAGGTCCTCGAGGTCGTGCGAGTCATGGGCGATCGACTCCGGCGTCACATCGGCGCGCACGCCCTCGTCCTCGCCGACCAGGTGACCGACCCGTGCCTCGTCCGGGTGGCCGAAGGTCTCCTCCGGACCGTCGGTGCCGAGCTCCTCGGAGACGTGGTGGTGGTAGGCGTCGATCAGATCCGCGGCAGGATCGTCCTTCCACTGCTGGCCCGGCGATCGTTCGTACTCGGTCATCGCCTCGCTCCTTCCGCGATCGGGGCCGACTCGCGCCGACCCGGTGGATGTGTCCTGATCGCTAGCCTAGATCAGGCGGTTGTGACATGACAGGGTCAATTGGCGCTGGTGTGGCGTCAGACGCCTCTGGCCGTCCCTGCAGCCCGCCCGGGTCACTTGCACTCGTGGGGGTCGAGTGCCAGAATCGGGTTAGCACTCGGAGGGGTCGAGTGACAACCCGGACCCCGGGCCACTCCCCCCGCCGAGTCACCGTCAGGTCGGTGCGGCTGAGGTCCGTCCGGAACCGGAGATGTGAACCGGTTCCGTGGACCGTCCGTCGCGGGCAGGCGCACCGGCATCCCAGCACCACGTGCGAAGGAACCACATACATATGGCGAAGATCATCGCTTTCGACGAGGAAGCCCGCCGCGCTCTCGAGCGTGGCATGAACACCCTGGCCGATGCGGTCAAGGTGACCCTCGGGCCGCGGGGACGCAACGTCGTCCTCGAGAAGAAGTGGGGCGCTCCCACCATCACCAACGACGGCGTCTCGATCGCCAAGGAGATCGAGCTCGACGAGCCGTTCGAGAAGATCGGCGCCGAGCTGGTCAAGGAAGTCGCCAAGAAGACCGACGACGTGGCCGGCGACGGCACCACGACGGCGACCGTCCTGGCCCAGGCGCTGGTCCGCGAGGGCCTGCGCAACGTTGCTGCCGGTGCCAACCCGATGGCCCTCAAGCGCGGCATCGAGAAGGCCGTCGAGGAGATCGTCACCCAGCTGCTCGAGATGGCCAAGGAGGTTGAGACCACCGAGGAGATCGCCTCCACGGCGTCCATCTCCGCTGCCGACGAGCAGATCGGCAAGGTCATCGCCGAGGCCATGGACAAGGTCGGCAAGGAGGGCGTGATCACGGTCGAGGAGTCCAACACCTTCGGCCTCGAGCTCGAGCTGACTGAGGGCATGCGCTTCGACAAGGGCTACATCTCGGGCTACTTCGTGACCGACCCCGAGCGCATGGAGGCCGTCTACGAGGACGCCTACATCCTGATCGCCAACTCGAAGATCTCAGCGGTCAAGGACCTGCTGCCGGTCCTCGAGAAGGTCATGCAGTCGGGCAAGCCGCTGGTCATCATCGCCGAGGACGTCGACGGCGAGGCGCTGTCCACCCTCGTGGTGAACAAGATCCGTGGCACCTTCCGCTCGGTGGCCGTCAAGGCTCCCGGCTTCGGCGACCGCCGCAAGGCCATGCTGCAGGACATCGCGATCCTGACCGGTGGCCAGGTCATCTCCGAGGAGGTCGGCCTCAAGCTCGACACGACCACGGTGGATCTTCTGGGCAAGGCCCGCAAGGTCGTCATCACCAAGGACGAGACGACCATCGTCGACGGTGCCGGCGACGCCGACCAGATCGCCGGTCGCGTCTCGCAGATCCGTGCCGAGATCGAGAAGTCGGACTCCGACTACGACCGCGAGAAGCTGCAGGAGCGCCTGGCCAAGCTGGCCGGCGGCGTTGCGGTCATCAAGGCCGGGGCGGCGACCGAGGTCGAGCTCAAGGAGCGCAAGCACCGCATCGAGGATGCCGTGCGCAACGCGAAGGCTGCTGTCGAGGAGGGCATCATCGCCGGTGGCGGTGTGGCGCTGATCCACGCGACCGACCTGGCGTTCGAGAAGCTGGAGCTCGAGGGCGACGAGGCCACTGGTGCCAACATCGTCAAGGTCGCCGTCGAGTGGCCCCTCAAGCAGATCGCGATCAACGCGGGCCTCGAGGGCGGCGTCGTGGTCGAGAAGGTGCGCAACCTCGCACCGGGCTGGGGCCTCAACGCCGCCACGGGCGAGTACGTCGACCTGATCAAGGCCGGCATCATCGACCCGGCGAAGGTGACCCGCTCTGCGCTGCAGAACGCGGCCTCCATCGCGGCGCTGTTCCTGACCACCGAGGCCGTCATCGCCGACAAGCCCGAGCCCAAGGGCGCGGGACCGGCGATGCCGGGCGGCGGGGACATGGACTTCTGAGCGAGGAGCACAGGTTGAGGTGAGGGTCGGCCCCGAAGGGGTCGGCACTCGCCGAAGCCGAGCACCGCAGCTCAGAAGTCCCAGACGAACAGCCTTCTGATCGCGGAAGCGCCCAGAGGCACACGCACACCACGAGAGGGCGGTCCCAGCCGGGGCCGCCCTCTCGCACGTCCGATGCTCGACGTGCTGATCACCGGTAGCCTCCGGCCATGTCCAGCAACACGTCTGACGGCCACAACCACCGGCCTGTCCTGGAGGTGGCCTCCGAGGGTCACAGGGTCACCACCCTCGAGCTGTTCTTCGACCTCGTGTTCGTGTTCGCCATCACACAGGTAACCGGGTACATCGCCGAGCACCTCACGCCGGTGGGCATGCTCGAGGGGCTGATCCTGCTCGCGCTCATCTGGTGGGCGTGGGTCGCCTATGCCTGGCTGAGCACGACGATCCGCTTCGACGAGGGCCTCGTGCGGGTCCTGCTGTTCACGGCCATGGGCATGATGCTGATCATCTCCATAGGCCTGCCGGAGGCGTTCGGGGATGCGCCAGGAGGCTTCGACGGTGGGCTCTCGACCCCGACCGTGGTGGTCATCGCCTATGCGATCGTCCGATTCCTGCACCTGGGCCTGTTCGCCCTCGCCGGGCGTGAGAGCCCGGAGATGGCCGGCGCGGTCCGCAGGTTCGGCGGGCCGGTGGTCCTGGCGATGACCCTCCTGCTCGTCGGCTCCTACCTCGGCGGCTGGGCCCAGATCGTGCTCTACGCAGTGGCCGTCGTCATGGACATCGCCGGAGCGTACTGGGGCGGTGGCGCCGGGTGGGCCCTGAACCCCTCGCACTTCGCCGAGCGGCACGGCCTCATCGTCATCATCGCCCTCGGTGAGTCCATCGTCGCCATCGGCGCCGGCGCGTCGGCCCTGCCTCTCTCCCTGGCCATCAGCGTGACCGCCCTGCTGGGGCTCACGATCGCTGCGTGCCTGTGGTGGGTCTACTTCGACATCACCGCACTTGCTGCAGAGCGGAACCTGAGCGCCCTGACCGGAGCCGCCCGCAACCGGGCCGCCCGGGACGCCTACAGCGTCATGCACTGGCCGATGATCGCCGGCATCGTCCTGCTCGCGCTCGGGGTGAAGAAGACGGTGACGATGGTCGGCACCGAGCCGTTCGACCTCGCGGGCCACATCAAGCCGCTTGCCGCCATCTCACTGGCCGGGGGCGTTGCCCTGTACCTCCTGGGGCACATGCTGTTCCGCGCACGCATGGACCACTCGTGGTCCCGGCCACGGGCTGTCGCGGCGGCGGTGTGCGCAGGGCTCGCGGTGGCCGCGCCGTTCGTCCCGACCATGGCGCTGCTCGTTGCGGTGACCGTCGTCGTAGCCGTTCTGGTCAACCACGAGTACCGGCGCCTGGGGTGGCTGTCCTACCACCTGCGCCATCAGGATCACAGTGGCCACGGGACCCCGACGCCGGAGTGACCGGGCCCGGCTGGCTCTCAGGCAGCCGGCAGATCGCCCCCAGTATCGGGGCGCCGCCAGACATAGGGCGTCGTGGTGGTCACGGCGATCAGCCCGCTGCGCTCGAGGATCGGCCGCGACATCGCGCTGCAGTCGCTGTGCATGAACCTGACACCCAGCTCCATCGCGGCACGGGCCCTGGCAGCGACGAGAGCCCGGTAGATGCCCCGGCCGCGCCAGGGTGCCTGCACGGCACCACCCCACAACCCCGCGAACTCCGTACCCCGGACGACGTCGAGCGTTCCGGCTGCGACCACCTCGCCACCGGACTCGGCCACCCACAGCTGGAGGTGGTCAGGGTCGGCTGCCATCTGGTCGGCGACCCTCTCCGGGTCCCGCCCGGCGCCTGCACCGAACACCTCGGACTGCATGACGTGGGCGCGCGCAACGTCCTCGAGCAGGCGGGGCCCGACCTCGACCCGGCGGATCGCCACGTCGGACGGGATGGCGACCTCGACCGCCAGCTCCGCGGCCGGCCCCACCATCACGGTCTCCACGTCCTGCGCGACGAAGCCGTGCGCCGTCAGGCGCGCCCCGAGGTCGTCGGGTGCATCGTGACCGCGTGTCTTCCACTCGGCGCTGCCGACGTCCGTCCCGTCGCGGAAGTGGGCGAGGCTCGCGGCGATCAGCGCGTCCAGAGCCTCCCCGTCGGCCCCGCCCAGCGACCGGTAGGTGATCATGCCGCCCTCGCCGAATACCGCCCAGAGCAGCGGGGGGTGCCGAACGACGGACACCGCCCGCCCCACCTCGGCGTCCTCACGCAGTTGGGTGTCGTACGCCTCGCGGAGCTCTGCGACGTCCATGGCGCCCTACTCTCCCACCCGCGAGGGCGCTGGGGCCCGTCGGGCCGCGGAGCGGACAACGATGAGGGGGCGGCCACCGGGACCGCCCCCTCATCGATTTCGTCGTGCGTGCAGCTTCCTCAGCCGAACAGGGGATCCTTCTCCAGCTGGTACTGCGAGCCGCCGAAGCCCAGCACCAAGTAGCCGACCACGGTCAGGAAGACCAGGACCAGCGCCATCCCGACGCCATGACCGAAGGCCTTCGCCAGGTCGAGCATGAGGATGATCCCGACCACGACGTTCACGAACGGGATGAGCAGGAGCAGGATCCACCACCAGGGCCGGTGGACGATCTTGAGCAGCCCAAGGATGTTGAGGATCGGGATCAGGCTGACCCAGCCCTTCTGGCCGGCCTTGACGTACATCTTCCAGCCGGCGACCAGGATGAGGACCAGCCAGATCAGCCAGAAGACCCAGAAGACCCCTCCGAGCCAGCCGTTGCCGCTGTCGTCCATGTGTCCAACTCCCTCGGTGAGTAGCGAACGGGACCTCGCCGACCCCGCTGGCCCGCAGCGTACGCCAGGATTCAGCCGGAATCAGGCGTTCGTGCTCATGTGTCACTCACGTTGCGCACCTCGACGGGACTCCGCCACCGACCCAGCGCGGTCGTCGGCAGCGGACGTACCGGTCGTTCCCGATAGCCGCCGTCGGCCAGGCCCGCCCGTCGTTCGAAGACGTTGCGCGACGCGAAGTCACCGGTCCGCAGCCAGGACCAGCCGGCCGCCGCAACGTAGGCCCCCGGCATGAGGACCCCGCCGAACCACGCGTACTGGGTGACGTGGCGCTCCTCGTGGTCGAGCAACCGCCTAGGGACCGAGCCGACCGGGTCGCGGCCGACCCCGGGCAGGCCGGCCCGCAGGAACACCACGCTTCCGAGGGTGAACGCCGGGGCAGGTGGCACGGGCAGGCGGTAGTCGTGGGCAAGCCACATGCCGTTGCGGGCACGCCGCGGCCGTCCGGCGCCCACGCGGGCCACGAGGAGCCCGGCAGGGGTGGACAGGTTCACCCAGTTCGCGATCGCCCTCACGCGGTGAGCTGCACGCACCTGACCACTCCTGCCCTCTTCCGGTGAGCCGCTACAGTTGGCCGCGCAAGGCAAGGATGCACTCATCGGAGAGGCGTGGAGGGACCCGGCCCGCCGAAGCCCCCGGCAACCAGGCCAAGTCGGCCCAGGTGCCACGTCCGTCCCGCAGGCCGCACGGCCGGGGGAAGATGAGCGAACGAGGAGTTGCTGTGACGACCGCCACCGCGCTGGACTTCGGGCCGGCCACCCACCTGACCTGCCGTGCCTGCGGCGAGAGGTACCCACTGGGGGCAGCCTATGCGTGCATCGAGTGCTTCGGCCCCCTGGAGGTCGGCTACGAGATCGTCGCGCCCACCCGCGAGGACATCGCCGCGGGGCCGGAGAACATCTGGCGCTACAGCGCGCTGCTGCCCGTGCCCGCGAACATCGCCGACCTCCCCGGCCTGAGCCCTGGCTTCACCAAGCTGGTCCGGGCCGACAACCTCGCCCGCGCCCTGGGCATGCGCCGGCTCTGGGTCAAGGACGACACCGGCAACCCGACCCACTCGTTCAAGGACCGCGTCGTCGCCGTGGCGCTCTCGGCCGCCCGGGAGCTCGGCCTGCAGACGCTGTCGTGCGCGTCCACCGGCAACCTCGCCAACGCGGTCGCCGCCGCCGCAGCGCGGGCCGGCATGGGGCACGTCGTGGTGATCCCGGCGAACCTCGAGGCCGGAAAGGTCATCACAACCGCCGTGTACGGCGGGACGCTCATCGCCGTCGACGGCAACTACGACGACGTGAACCGCCTCTGCTCTGAGCTGGTCGGCGACCCGCTGACCTCCACCTGGGGATTCGTCAACGTCAACCTGCGGCCGTACTACGCCGAGGGCTCGAAGTCGCTGGGCTACGAGGTGGCCGAGCAGCTCGGCTGGCGGCTGCCCGAACAGGTCGTCATCCCGGTCGCGTCCGGCTCGCTGCTGACGAAGGTCGACAAGGCGTTCGGCGAGCTCGGCAGGCTCGGGCTGATCGAGCCGACCCCGTACCGGGTCTTCGGTGCGCAGGCCACCGGGTGCTCGCCGGTGGCGCAGGCGTACCGGGCAGGGATCGACGTGATCCGGCCGGTCAAGCCCAACACGATCGCCAAGTCCCTGGCGATCGGGAACCCGGCTGACGGCCCGTACGCCCTGGACGTGGCCCGCCGCACCGGCGGCGCGATCGCCGACGTGTCCGACGAGGAGATCGTGGCCGGGATCCGGCTGCTGGCCCAGACCGAGGGGATCTTCGCCGAGACCGCCGGCGGCGTGACGGTCGCCACCCTGCGCCAGCTCCTGGCCTCCGGCCAACTGGATCCCGACGCCGAGACCGTCGTCTACAACACCGGTGATGGACTCAAGACGCTCGACGCCGTGGCCGCGCAGGTCGGTCCGACGGCTACCATTCCCCCAAGCATCGACGAGTTCCGTGCCGCCCTCGGCGGCTGAGGAACCCCCGATCCGACTCCCCCACCAAGACTCCCCCGCCCCGCACGACGAGGAGCCCCCGATGTCCGTTGCAGTCCGAATCCCCACCATCCTGCGCAGCTACACCGCCGGGGTCGCCGAGGTCAGCGTCGAGCCCAGCGAGCCCACCCTGTCGGCGACGATCACCGCACTCGAGAGCGCCTACCCGGGCCTGTCGGCGCGCGTCCTCGACGACCAGGGCGCGCTGCGCCGGTTCGTCAACGTGTACGTCAACGACGAGGACGTCCGCTTCGAGGGCGGCCTCGACGCTGCCACCCCTGACGGCGCTCAGGTCTCGATCATCCCCGCAGTGGCCGGCGGCTGACTCACCCGGGCGCCTGCACGGACTGGGTCAGAGGTCGATACCGAGGCGGCGGGCTGAGCGGGCGCGCTGGCGGGTCGAGCGCATCCGGCGCAGCCTCTTGACGAGCATCGGGTCGGCCTTGAGAGCGGCCGGGTCGTCGATGAGGGTGTTGAGCATCTGGTAGTACCGGGTGGTCGAGCACTCGAAGAGCTCGCGGATCGCCTGCTCCTTGGCCCCGGCGTAGCGCCACCATTGACGCTCGAACTCCAGTATCCGAAGGTCGCGGTCGCTGAGGCCGGAACCCTCGCCGAGGGGCAGCGATGAGGCCGCTGCGACGTCGACGCCAGACTCCATGACCATTGCCTCCACACCCCCGAACAACTCGGTGAACACCATCCTGCGAACTGCCTCGAGTGTAGGCGAGGGCCCCGACATCGACCGAAAGGTCGGGCTGGGCGTGTCGTGAACGCATGCCCGGAAAGCCCGGAAAGCCGGTGATTCAACCGATGAGCGGGAAGACCGTTGCCATCGCCAGCGCCAGCGGGACCGCCTGGGACGCTGCTGCCGCGGCGGGGTCCCGGGCCCACCCGCCGAGGATCGCCAGGAGCAGGAGGATCGGCACCACCAGGGGCACCGTCAGTGTCAGGAAGCCAGGCGCACCGAGGAGGACGACGGCTGCGAGAAGGGCGATCACGACGATGAGCCGGCTCGCGACGAGCACGAGTGCACGACGCCATCCCCGGGTCCCGGCGATGACCCGGGACTCGGCCCAGAACCACGCCCCGAGCACCACCAGCAGCACGACCAGGACCCACGGGCGCGCGCCGACCAGTGCGTAGCCCGCCCAGGTCAGCCGGGCGGGAAGTGCCATCGCCAGGGCGAGGACCGCACCCGCCACCGCACCCCAGCCCAGAGCCCGCAGGCTGCCCAGCGCGGCGCCCCGGCGCCCCGCGACGAGGGCCAGCACCAGGGCTCCGACCGCGAACCAGCCCAGCAGGTAGCCCGTCACTGCCACGGGGAGGCGATCGGTCAGCCCCTGCACGGCGGCGGCCCCCAGACCGGCGAGGGCGGCGGCGCCGACGAGGACCACGAGGGAACGGCCGATCCGCGCCGACCCGGCAGGACCCAGCGCCGCTGCACCAGGGCCTGCCGCCGCTGCACCTGCGCCGTCCGGCGCACCCCCGTCTGCCTCGACGCCCGCACCCGCCAGCGCCAGCAGTGGGCGGGCGGCCAGCACGCCGCCGACCAGGATCAGCAGCACGCCGACGATCCGGGCGTCGCCGCGCGGCTGGCCACCACCGAGCCACGCAGCCACCTCCTCGAACGACTGCTGCCGGTAGATCACCGAGATGTGCTCGGCGCCTGCGATCTCGACCGCCCGCCGCGCCGTGCCCTGACTCGGATCGCCGTACGTCTGTCCCGGCCGTCCCTCCGGGTAGCCCGCCTGCAGCGCATCCAGCGCCGCCTCGGAGAACCGGGACGTCTCCGCAGACCCCCACAGGATCAGCAGGTTGCGCGGACTGGCCGGATCATCGGGGAGGTCCTCGGCGCTGGGCAGGCTGATCGCCACGGTCGCCTCGGTCGGGTTCTCGGCGGCCCACGACGTCACTGCCCCTGCGCCCATCGAATGACCGACCACCGCCACCGGAAGGCCGGTCAACTGGCCCGCGACCTCCACCGCGTCGCCGACTGCGGCGTCCAGGACACCGTCGGCCAGCGGTGCGGCGTTGCGGCCGTGCCCTGGAAGGTCCGGCATCACGACCACGTAACCCGCCCGGGCCAGCGCGCTGGCCATCGGATCCATCATCGCCGCGCTGCCGGAGAACCCATGGGCCAGCACCACGGCAGGCGAGCGGACCTCACCGGCGGGCTCGATGACACGGATCGGCGTCGCCCCGGCCATGGCGCTGCTGCGCCCCACGTCCCCGCTCCCGCCGAGCATCACCACGACGCCGGCCAGCACGAACACCAGGGCGGCCACCCACCAGCCCACGAACCGACGCGTCACGGGGCTGATTGTGCCCCGCCGGCCGATGCGCCGCCCCGCCACCCGCGCCGCACGGCGCCGCACACGCGTGATGCAGCAGGATGGTGCCTCGTGGACGCCACCTTCCTCGACCATGTCCGTGGCCAGCTCGCCGAGATCACCGAGCAGGGCCTCTACAAGCGCGAGCGGGTGATCACCACGCCGCAGGGCGCATGGGTGGACGCCGACGGTCGCCGGGTGATCAACCTCTGCGCCAACAACTACCTGGGCCTGTCCGATCACCCGGATGTGGTCGGGGCCGCCGCCGAGGGCCTGCGCACCCGCGGGTTCGGCCTGTCCAGCGTGCGCTTCATCTGCGGCACCCAGGACATCCACACCGAGCTCGAGGCCCGGATCAGCGGGTTCCTGGGCACCGAGGCCACACAGCTCTACTCCTCCTGCTTCGACGCGAACGGCGGCGTCTTCGAGCCGCTCCTCGGCGAGGAGGACGCGATCATCTCCGACGCCCTGAACCACGCCTCGATCATCGACGGGGTACGGCTGTGCAAGGCACGCCGGTTCCGCTACGCGAACAACGACATGGCCGACCTCGAGCGCCAGCTGGTGGCGGCCCGCGAGGGGGGTGCGCGCTTCGTCCTGGTCGTCACCGACGGGGTGTTCAGCATGGACGGACACATCGCCAACCTGCCCGCGATCTGCGAGCTCGCCGACGTCCACGAGGCGATGGTGATGGTCGACGACAGCCACGCCGTGGGGTTCGTCGGGGAGCACGGCCGCGGGACTCCCGAGCACCACGGCGTGATGGACCGCATCGACATCCTGACCGGCACGCTCGGCAAGGCCCTCGGCGGCGCCAGCGGAGGCTACGTCTCGTCGCGCCAGGAGGTCATCGACCTGCTGCGCCAGCGCTCGCGGCCCTACCTGTTCTCCAACTCCGTCTCCCCCGCTGTCGTGACGGCCAGCCTCCGGGTGCTGGACATGCTCGCCGACGGAGAGGACCTGCGCGCGCAGCTTCGGGCCAACGCCGCGCACTTCCGCTCGGGCATGCAGGCCCTCGGCTTCGACCTGCTCCCCGGCGAGCACCCGATCATCCCGGTGATGCTCGGCGACGCCCGGGTGGCCGGCGAGCTCGCCGCCGGCCTGCTCGACGAGGGCGTCTACGTGACCGCATTCTCCTTCCCGGTGGTGCCGCGCGGCCAGGCCCGGATCCGGACCCAGATGTCGGCCGCCCACACCACCGAGGACCTGGACACGGCGATGGCCGCCTTCGCGCGCGTCGGGCGCGCGCTCGGGGTGATCGCATGACCGATCAGATCCCGGCCACCATGCGTGCGCTCGTCAAGGCCCGGCCCGAGGTGGGGCTGTGGATGCAGGACGTCCCGGTCCCCGAGATCGGGCCCAATGACGTGCTCATCCGGATCGTGAAATCGTCGATCTGCGGCACCGACGTGCACATCTGGAACTGGGACCACTGGGCGCAGCAGCACATCGCCCTGGGCATGCACGTGGGCCACGAGTACGTCGGGCGGATCGCCGCCCTCGGCTCGGCGGTCACCGGCTACGCGCTCGGCGAGCGGGTCACCGGCGAGGGGCACATCGTCTGCGGGCACTGCCGGCGCTGCCGGGCCGGGCAGCGGCACCTGTGCAAGGAGACCATCGGCGTGGGCGTCAACCGTCCCGGTTCCTTCGCCGAGTACCTGTCGCTGCCCGCGAGCAACCTGTTCCGGGTGCCGGCGGCCGTCTCCGACGAGATCGCCACGATCTTCGACCCGTACGGCAACGCCACGCACACCGCCCTGAGCTTCGACATGGTCGGCGAGGACGTCCTGATCACCGGCGCCGGCCCGATCGGCGTGATGGCGGTGGCGATCGCCGGTCACGTCGGGGCACGCAACGTCATCGTGACCGACGTCAACCCGTACCGCCTGGAGCTCGCCCGGGTCATGGGCGCCACTCGCATCGTGGACGTCTCCCGGGAGGACCTGCGCCAGGTCATGGCCGAGCAGGGCATGACCGAGGGCTTCGACGTGGGCCTGGAGATGAGCGGCAACCCGACGGCGTTCCGCCAGATGCTCGACACGATGGCCCACGGGGGACGGATCGCGATGCTCGGCATCTTCACCGACGAGGTGGCGATCGACTGGGACCAGGTCATCTTCAAGGGGCTGCGGATCAAGGGGATCTACGGCAGGGAGATGTTCGAGACCTGGTACAAGATGGCCTCGCTGCTCCAGGCAGGGATGGACCTCTCCCCGGTGATCACGCACAGGTTCGGCATCGATGAGTTCGCCGAGGCGTTCACGGTGACTGCCAGCGGGAACTCAGGGAAGGTGATCCTCGACTGGGGTGTGGATCTCGGCTGACGCCAGGCAAGTCGCCGAGGTTGCTGATCGCGGCCCGGGCGACCTCACTTCGCAGCGGACCGGGCCTCCTCAACTCGGGCGCTGGGCCTGAGGTTCGACACGATCTTGCCCAGGGCCGCCACCAGGAACAACTGCCCGAGCACGGCTTCGGAGATGGCCAGCGACTGGCCGGGATTGCCTGCTGGCACGAGGTCGCCGTACCCGGTGGTCGTGAGCGTCGTGAAGCTGAAGAACAGGCACTGCGCCGTGGTGCCGTCGCCCTCGGCGCCGAAGAACGGGGGCGAGCCCGGGTACTCCCCGAGTGCCACGTAGGCGAACGCATAGGTCATGCCGATGAGCAGGTAGGCCGCAACCGCACCGAGGAAGGCCGCTCGGTCGACACCGGGGCGCCTGATCACATGCGCCACGATCACGGCAGGGGTCAGCGCGTAGAGGGCGACCAGGACGAGAAGCAGCGGCCCCTCGGCCAGGGCGGTGGCCCACCGTGCCTCCTGGACCGACAGGGAGCCGAGGACCGCCACCGCGATCAGGGCCAGGACCAGCAGGACCATCCCACCGGCGATGCGCTGGGCGCGACGTGCCTCACTGACCGTGAACACGAGCCACACCGTGACCAGCTGGACGAGGATCATGACCATCCGTCCGACGTCACTGCCCCCGTACGCCGCGGCGATCCCGTACGACAGGACCACCAGGACGATCACCAGCCCATAGCGGTCCTCCGCCCGGGCCCCCGCCCGACTCACGATCCCGCCCTCCACACGCCCTCCTCGCCACCCCGGGCCGAGTGTGGCACACCGGTGGTCCGACCCCGTGGACCTCGTTGTCGGGGGTGGAGCATGCTGGGGGAATGCAGGCGCGATGGTGGATCCTCGGGGGTGTGTCCGGATCGGCAGTGGTGGCGGGGGCAGCTCGAGCGATAGGTGGGCGTCCGCCGGCGGACGAACCATCCGGCGCGCGCCCCGACACCGGATGGGCGACCTGCTCGGCGCCGGGCGCCCGGGCGTACGAGGCCACCTTCGGCCGGCTCCTGACCGGGCTGTACCGCGCGATCGCGAGCGATCTGGCCACCACCCTCACCGGGCAGTCGGGCCTGCACATCGTGGACATCGGGGCCGGCCCGGGCGGCCTGGCGGCGGCACTTGCCGAGGTGTTCCCCGATGCCCGGATCACCACCGTCGACATCGACGCGGACATGGCGTCACTGGCTGCAGCTCGGATGGCCCGCGAGGGCATCGACGAGCGGGTGCGCGTCAGCCTCGGTGACGTGGCTGCCCTGCCCCTCCCGGATCACTCGGTCGACCTGGTGACCAGCTCCTTCTCGGTGCACCACTGGCCAGAAGCAGTGGCGGGGTTCAGCGAGGTGCGCCGCGTCCTGCGCCCCGGTGGTCGGGCGATCATCTACGACCTCCCGGACTGGTGGGGCAGGTTCGAGACCCATGCTCCCGCCCTCGTCGAGGTCGCAACAGCCGGGGGTTTCGAGGTGATCACCTCCAGCCGCCTGCGATGGCCCGGCCCGTTCGCCGTCGTCCACCGCATCGACGCCACAGCCTGACGCAAGCCTGTCGGCAAGGACCACGCGATGTGGTCCCGCGGCCGACCGGATGGGTCGCCGCTGGTACCTCCCGCACGTGCCCAACCACCCCGAACTGGGCATGGCCCAACCGGGTCGCCCGGCGTACAGTGGGTGTGGACAGGATGCCGCGGAAGCGGCTATCTGTCGTGCCAACGGGGAGGTTGCGGTGCGTTCGAGGCTGGTGTCGGCGGCGATCGCGCTGACGGGCGCGCTCGTGCTGTCCGGACTGCCCGCCGCAGCCGCGACCTCGGGTCCCACCTCGGCCGGACCGCTCACCGTCCCTCCCGCTGCCACCGCGACGGGTACGGCTGCCGCAGCAGGTGCTCCGGCATCGACCACACGACCGACGGCCACGCTGTCAGTGACGTCGGCGGCTTCGGAATCCGGGGCTGTGACACTGGTGGCCACCTCGAACGCGAAGTCCATCCAGATCACCTACCGGGATGCCAGCAACGCGAAGCAGAGGGCCACGCAGAAGGTCCGCGAGGGTCAGGCGCGGGCGTCGTTGCCACCCGGGTCGTCCTCGATCCGGGTGCGGGCGCGAGCCACGTCGAAGCTGTCGCGAAGCCCATGGGTCGAGGTATCCCCTGCACCTGATCCGGTCCCGTCCCCAGGAGCGACCCACTGGGTGTCCAAGTCGTCGAAGATCCTGGGCAAGCTGGCCCGGTACAAGTCGGTGAAC
The DNA here is from genome assembly GCA_963706875.1 of uncultured Actinomycetes bacterium. Taxonomy (GTDB): domain Bacteria; phylum Actinomycetota; class Actinomycetes; order S36-B12; family CAIYMF01; genus Prado023. The sequence goes on from CAVPNW010000015.1 coordinate 197,039, forward strand.
AAGTACACGAGGGACTACTACCTCATCCGCTCCTACATGCAGAAGTTCGAGGCCGAGGGCGGGGGAACGCTCATCCTGGGTCCGGGGCGCTACGTGATCTCCTCGACCATCTATGTCCCCAGCAACACCACGATCCGGCTGTCCGAGGGCACGAGCCTGGTGAAGGGCAGCAGGACCGGGACGAAGAAGTTCTCCGCGTCGAACTCGATGTTCATGCTGATCGAACCCTCCCGGGGCAAGAAGAAGGGCGCGGTCGGCGGCCACGACGGGGCCTCGGGCATCACGATCGCCGGCGCCGGAGCGGGGCGTTCGGTGATCGACCTGGCCAACGTGCGCAACTCCCTGGCCATCATCTCGGGGCACAACCGGGACGTCACGATCTCGGGCATCACGTTCCGGCAGATGAACAACAACCACTTCATCGAGATGGACGCCTGCGCCGACTGCACGATCAGCGGCAACGAGTTCCTCGATGCAGCCGACGGTTCACGGGACACTGCCGAGGCGATCAACCTCGACACCCCCGACCGCAGGACCCGCGGGTTCGGGTCGGTGTGGAGCAAGCAGGACGGAACCGCGAACGAGCGGGTCACGATCTCGGCCAACCGGTTCGACGGGATGGAGCGCGCGCTCGGCACGCACAACTTCACGGCCGGGGAGTACCACACCGACATCGTGGTCACCGGGAACACGATCACGAGCAACTCCGACGACGCCATCCACATCATGAACTGGGCCAACCCGGTGTTCACCGGGAACACGATCAGTTCGAGCGCCGGCTCGGTCGGCATCCGCGCGTGCGGGACCACGAACCCGACGATCCGGGGCAACACGTTCGACGACTCCGCCGCCGCCGTGGTCTTCCGCACCTGCCGTGGCGAGAACGGCACGACGGCGGCGAACCAGGTGACCGGTGAGAACGTCGCCGCGCTGCAGTCGAACCTCGAGGGCCCGGGCCTCGGCAACGCTGCCGTGGGCGTCCCCGGCCAGGGTGGCGTGGGGTTCGACGACTCCCCGACCCCACCGGCCGGGGTTCCCTCCCAGCCACTCGTCGAATCCGTGGTGGCCGGCGATCGGCAGGTGACTGCGCGCTGGACGCCGGCCCTGGCCGCGCAGGACGCCCCGATCACCAGCTACCGGATCCGTGTGCGCACCGCACCCGGCGAGGACCCCGTCCAGATCATCGATGCCCCTGCGGACGCGATCGAGTCCGTGGTCACCGGCCTGGCCAACGGGACCGGGCACCTGGTCACGGTCGCGGCGGTGAACCGGGTCGGGGAGAGCCCGACAGGCGAATGGTCCACCTTCGCCGTCACCCCGCAGGGACCGCCCTCGGTCCCCCAGGAGGCCATCGCCGCAAGCCCGGCCCCGGGTGCCGTCAGCCTGAGCTGGCAGGCACCGGCAGATGACGGGGGCAAGCCCATCACCGCCTACCGCGCGCACATCTACGCGGACCCCGCCGGGGACGAGCCGCTCCCGGGCAGCCCGGTCGAGCTGTCCCCGGACACCAACGCCCACGTCTGGAGCGGCCTGACCCAGGCACGGACCTACTACCTGCGGGTCACTGCCGTGAACGAGTTGGCCGAGGGGCCCGCCTCGCAACTGCTCGAGGTGGTTGCCCGGCCGACGCAAGCAGACGTCCCGCCGAACCTGTGACCGTGGGCGATCAGGGCTCGTCGTCGGGGTAGCAGCCGAGATCCTCGGACTCCATGTCCGCGCTCACGTAGGCGTCCTCCCGCGGGTGCCGCCCGTAGCCGTCGCGGCTGTCGTAGCGCGCGATCGCCCAGCCGTCCTCGATCAGCGACAGGCCGACGTCCTCGGACCCGATGTCCACATAGCGCAGGAGCCGCCCGTAGCGGTCGGCATCCTCGGTCGCACCCGGCACGAGCGACACCTGCCGGCCCAGGACCAGGACGGACATGGCCTGGGTCGCCGAGTCGTACCCGCAGGCACCCCGTTCCGGGGTGTCGATCCCGATGACCCGGATCCGCCCGACGCCCTCGACGTCCACAGTGTCACCGTCCACGACGCGTGTGACGGTCCCGGACTCGGCGGCATCCCACCTCTCCGGCCCGGTCGTGGGCACCGCCGACACAACGGGCACCGCGACACTCGACGGGGCGGAGCTCCCTGCGCCGACACCGCATCCCCCGAGCAGCGCGAGTCCGAGGACCGCGGCCACTGATCGGGAGGCACCCTGACTCACGCGACTGCGCGTACCAGGAGTGCTGCTATTCCTGCGGCCGGGACCGGGCGCGAGAAGAGGTAGCCCTGGCCGTGCGCGCAGCCGAGGTCGGTCAGGTAGGTCCTCTGGCGCTCGGTCTCGATGCCCTCCGCCACGACGCTCAGTCCCAGGCTGTGCGCCATTGCGACCATGGCGCGTACCAGCGGGGCATCCCCGACGTCGGGGATGTCCCGGACGAAGGATCGGTCGACCTTCAGCGTGTCGACCGGGAGCACCGCGAGCCTGGACAGCGACGAGTGCCCGGTGCCGAAGTCGTCGATGGCCAGGCGCACGCCCGTCGCCCGCAGTGCCAGCAGCTGCTCCTGGCTGTTCGGGGCCATCGCGGTGCTCTCGGTGATCTCCAGGACGAGGCGTCCGGGGTCCAGGCCCGTCACGGCCAGGGCCTCGGCGACCGTCTCGGAGAAATGCGGGTCGAGGAGCTGGCGTGGGCTGACGTTGACGGCGACCTCTTGCAGCGCGTCCGGGCCCAGCTCCTCGGACCAGTCCACCAACTGCTGGCACGCCGCCCGCAGGATCCAGGCCCCCAGCCGGCGGATCAGCGGACCACGCTCGGCGGCGACGAGGAACACCTCCGGGGGAAGGGGTCCCCGGGTCGGATGGTTCCAGCGGACCAGGGCCTCCACGCCCACGATCCGCTGGTCGTCGAGGCGGACCAGCGGCTGGTAGTGCACATCGAGTTGGTCCTTGTCGATGGCGACCGCGAGCTCCCCCTCCAACGTGAGGCGCGCGACGAGATCCTCGTGCATGGCGGGAGCGAACTGCTTCCACCGGTTCTTCCCGGCCGCCTTCGCGGCATACATGGCCAGGTCCCCGTCACGCAGGGCGTCGTCGACATCGCGCCGATCGTTGTCCAGCATGACCAGGCCGATGCTGGTTCCCACCTCGATCTCTGCGGACCCGAGGGACACCGGCTGGCGGAGCCGGTTGAGCAGGCCGGCGCACACCCAGCGCATCTCCGCCAGCGAGACATCGGGCAACAGGAGGGCGAACTCGTCGCCGCCGAGCCGCGAGAGGCAGGCACCCTCGAACTGGCGGGCCACGATCTCCAGCCGGCGGGTGGCCTCGACGAGCAGGACGTCGCCATGGGTGTGGCCGTACAGCTCGTTGACCAGCCTGAAGTCATCGAGGTCCAGGATCAGCAGGGCACCGGCGGCCTCGGCATCGGCATCGAGCATCTCGGCGAGCCGGTCACGGAGCCGGACCCGGTTGGCCGCGCCGGTGAGGCTGTCGGTGTGCTCCAGGAGATGCAGCTGCTTCTCCAGGCTGCGGCGTTCGACGGCCTCGCGCGGCGCGGGCACCACCCCGTCCGGAGCTGGGGCACCGACTGATCCCTGCAGACGCTCAGCCCGCTGGACCCCCTGCCGGGAGGATGCGCGGGACCTGGCCATCCCCGACCCGATCAGTGCTGCGAACGCACCGGCCGCGAAGGGGACCACGGGGGGCAACCCAGCGCGGTTCATGCGGGGACACCCTCGCCCGCGATCACGGCCTGCTCGACCGCGGCGAAGATCATTCGCGAGCGGCAGCCCTTGACCAGGAAGGTGGCTCCGGCCTCACGGACGCGGGCCTGCAGGCCCGGATCGTCGTAGGCGGACAGGATGATCACGGGGATCTCGCCCTGGAGCTCGACGGCGAGGTCGAGGCCACCGATGTCCCCCGGCATCCGCAGGTCGCTGATTACGACATCGGGAAGGGCGAGCCGCGCGAGCGCGACCCCCTGGAAGCCGCTGGCGGCCTCTGCGACCACGTCGTACCCCGCGTCCTCGAGAAGCTGCCTGAGCTCCTTGCGCAGCCCGGCATCGTCGTCGACCACGAGGATGCGAGTGGGGCCAGTCACGAGGCCCTCCGATCCTCGGCCAGGGCAGACTCGATCGCCGCCACGATCCGCCGGTACGGGCAGCCCTTGGTCAGGTAGGCCGAGACGCCCAGGTCGGACAGGATGCTCTGAAGACCGAGATCGGCGTAGGCCGAGAACATGATGACCCGGATGTTCGGGGAGCGTTGCCGCAGCTCGCGCGCCACCTCGACACCGCCGACTCCGGGCATCCTCAGGTCCAGCAGGACCACGTCGGGCCGGACCTCGGAGATCACGGCGAGCCCGTCGGCGCCGTTCCCGGCCTCGCCGACAACGTCGTACCCCGCATCCACCAGCAGCTCGTGCAGGGCGAGCCGCAGGGCGCGGTCGTCATCGACCAGGACGATCCTGGCCGTGCGCGAGGGCCGTGGCGCGGCCGAGTGGGCGGGCAGGGGGTGCCGGTCCTCGGAGACCCCCGGGCCTGCCATCGCGGGCACCGCAACCGGTCGGTGAATCCCCCGCGAGGTCGTCGCTGCGGGACGCTGCTGAAGTGTCGCGATCATGCGGCCCCCTCCAAGGTCCTGGCCAGTCGGCCCTGGTCGGCTGTCCGCGGAACCCTCGCGGTGAGTCGCGTGCCCGCACCGGGCACCGACTCGACCACGAGCAGCCCGCCGGTCGACTCGAGACGCTCGCGCATGCCCACCAGCCCGAAGTGCCCGGCCCGCAGCAGCGACGTCGACGACGCCGGGTGGAAGCCCGTCCCGTCATCGGTCACCGTGAGCTCGACGGTGCCACCGAGGTCCCGCAGCTCGACCTCCACCGCCGTGGCGCCCGCATGCTTGGCCACGTTCCACAGCGCCTCCTGGACGACGCGGTACAGCGCCGTCTCAGTGTCGGCCGGCAGCGACGTCAGCAGGGCCCCACCGACCTGCCCACGCACGCCGGTGCGTTGGGCGAAGTCGTCCACCAGGTCCCGGACGCCGGCCTCGAACCCGGCCTCGTCCAGGATCGGGGGACGAAGCTCGGTCATCATCCGGCGCAGGGCATCGACCTCGGCCTGAAGCTCGTCCTGACCCCGCTCGAGCAGGTCCCCCGCAACGATCGGATCACCGCGATCGAGGCGCAGCATCGCGCGATCCAGGGTCAGGGACACCGAGGCCAATCGCTGGATCGGACCGTCGTGCAGGTTGGCCGCGAGACGGATCCGCTCCTCCTCTGCGGCATGAACGGTCCGGTCGAGCAGGAGCTTGCGTTCCGACTGCGCCTGTTCCAGGTCCGAGAAGGCTGTCTGCAGCTGGTCGTGCTGGGACTCGACCTCGTCCAGCAGGCCACTCATCCGAACCAGCACGAGCACGAACATCACCATGCAGCCCACAGCCATGATGACGATCTCGTCGTAGTTGCCGCGCGAGGCCCGGACCGCGATGAGCGCGGGGGCGGTCAGGGCCGCGGCAGCCATGACTGCCAGCCGCCGGTTGGACGGCGGTGGCGCAGACTCGGCCCGCTGCCCGTAGCGGCGCATGGAGGGGTGCAGCGCTGCGGTGCCGAACAGCACGTAGGCCGTGAGCCATCCGACATCGACGAGGCCGCCCGACTGGAAGGTGCCGGCCAGCAACTGGGAGAAGTAGACGATGTCGGCGACGAGGTTCACCACGAGCGCTGCCACCAGCAGGCGGAAGGTGACCACCCGCGCGCCGGGGGTGAGGAGCAGGCGGACGAGCAGCGCGATCAGCAGCAGGTCTCCGAGCGGGTACCCGATCGAGGCGAGCTTCTCGGACAGCTGCAGGGTGGGATCGCTGGCGTAGGGGGCCATAAGGAAGGTCCACAGCAGTACTGCGGCGGCGACCGTGATGAGGGCAGCGTCGACGAGCCCGGCCCGGTCACGCCCCGGCATCTGCCGCCTCAGTGTGAGGAACAGCGAGGCCCCGAGCAGGGGGTAGAGCAGGTAGTAGGACAGGTCGGCCACAGACGGGAACGGGGGCTCGGACCCGTACTGCTCGGTCAGCTTCATGTAGATGAAGTCGCCGAGGACGTAGAACCCCACACCCGCGGCCAGCAGGTACCACGGCGCCCGCGACTCGGGACGCCACACGTGCACTCCCCACAGGATGGAGACGACCCCGAACACGCCGATGAGCACACCCACCGGGTCGACCAGTTGCTCCGGCACGAGGAAGTAGTACGCCGCCACGGCCGCCATCCCCACGCAGAGCTGCACCACCCACAGTGCAGGCACGCGTCGCTGAGGCTTGGTCGCGACAACCATGGTTGATCCATCGGCTGCACACGCACACCGCTTGAGACGGGTCAACGCCCATCGGCGGCGGATAGCCTTGCCTGAGAATGGCTGTCGACGGCAGGGCGGTTGGTAGCACTCTCCTCCAGGGCATGCGTTGGCAAGGGTCATGGAATGCGTGGGGGGCGTCGAAATCGCCCCCGCCAGCGCGGTTCCCGGCTCGGCCAGCCGGGCGAGCCTGTCATCGGCGCACCTCGGTCAGGTTGGCTTGCGGCAACTGATGATCCGGTTGTCGGTGATGCGCGCGGCGCCGCGGTAGGACACCGCCAGGTCGATGAAGCCGGCGTCGCGCACCACGGCGCAGGTGTCGGCCTCGACCAGCTTCCACAGGGTTCCGGTGCGCTGGGCGGATGTCTTCCGCGGATCGGCCGGGAGCTCGTCGACGACCACGAACCGTCCGCCGGGGCGCAGCACCCGCATCACCTCGGCCAGGTTCACCGGAGCGGTGATCGCAGTCACGGCGGTGAACTCGCCGTCGCCGAAGGGGAGCTGGGCGGAGTCGGCGTGGACGAGTCGGGCGGTCCCAGCGTCGACCCGGTCGGCCAGCCGCGCGCGGGCCTCATGGATCATGACCTGCGAAGTGTCCAGACCGGTGACCCGGGCAACGATCCCGGCGTACTGGGCCAGGAACGCGCCCGGCCCGCAGCCGATGTCCAGCAGGTCGTCGTCAGGACCGAGCCCGAGCACGTCAGCGACCCCTTGGTAGACACCCGCGTGGCTGAGGGGCATCAGCTTGGCGCCCACCCAGTCCAGCGGCGCACCCAGCCATGACCGCAGGACCCGGGACGGGTGGGTGGGCGGCGGCTGGCTGGGCTCCGGTGGCGAACGCGACGATGTCGTGGGGCAGGCGACTGCTCGAGCTGGCCCGCATGTGGCCCAGCCCGTCGTACCAGACCAGTGTGCAGTCTGGGATCAGCGCGGCGGTCTCCGCCACGAAGGGCTTCGGGAAGATGACGTCGCGGTCTCCGGCCACCATCAGCACCGGCACGCTGATCCGAGGCAGCACCGGTCGCGCGTCGAACGTGAGTTCCGCGTGGTACTCAACCAGCGGGTCGTCCCCGGTGCCGAACCCGGTGACGAACCACCCGAACAGCGGCGCCATCACCGGTCGGACCAGCCGGTAGCGCGACCCGGGCACCATCGCGTCGGCCAACGCCGCACCGGCGCGCAGCCGGGACCCGTCGCGGATGGCCTCGACCCCATGCAGGTCTGCCTCGTCCGCCCGATGGTCGAACCGGCCCGCGGAGCTGGACAGCACCAGCCGGCCGAGCCGGTCCGGGTGGTTGGCCGCCAGGTACTGCGCGATCATCCCGCCGTAGGACTCGCCCACCACCACATCGACCCAGCCACCCAGCTCCGCGTCGATGGCCTCGGCGACCTCGTCGGCCATGTCGGCGATCGTGTGACCGACGGGCATGCCGCGGCGCCTGGTGAGCATCCACACCGTGAACCCGGCGTCCACCAGGGGCGCCCAACTGCCGCTGAAGACGCGCATCATCCACCTCGGAGGGAACCCGCTACCCGGGCCGCCCTGCAACCAAACCAGCGCACGCGGCCCGTTGCCGGCCGCGAGGTACTCGATCCCGTTGCCGAACCGGCCCCGGCGCATCGGCGCGCTCATCGCTAGCCTCCCGTCCCGTACCTCAGGCGTGCTCGGGCTTGATCCCGCGGGCCAGCCGCAGGAAGCCGCCGATCGGGCGACCGTTCCGGACCGCCTGCCCGCGGGCGCTCGACCACCCACAGCACAGAATCCATCATCACTCTCACCTCCGCGGGTCCCGATTCGAGCGTGGCACCCGGTCCGGCGCCACGGAAGGGCGCAACGTCCCGGCCGCCGCGCAGTGCGCGATACCGGGCCGTTCGGCGGTACTTCGGCAGCCCACTCTGGGGCTGCCGAGAGACGCGGGATGGGGCGACACGACCGGGTCGCCATGGGCCCCTGGGAGGTTGCCATGACCGCCACGAGCGCCGCCCCCATCGACTTGGCCACCCGGGGGAAGGCGCGGCGCTTCGAACGGTTCCTCAACCACAACGCCGACACCCCTGACCGACCGGTTCGGCGCCACCGAGGCCACTGGTTGCCTTCGTTCACACCAGGGCGTACAGTTTTCCGTACAGGAGGTCCGGTGATGAAGACGATGAGCTACACGGAGTCGCGAGCCCGGTATGCCGAGATGCTCGATGGCGTGATCAACGACCGCGAAGAGGTTGTCATAACCCGCGCCGGTCACGAGCCCGTGGTCGTGGTCTCCCTCGAGGACTACGAGTCCCTCAAGGAGACGGCCTACCTGATGCGTTCGCCAGCCAATGCCCGCCGCCTGCTCGACGCGATGGAACGGCTGGAAGCCGGCCGGGGCGAGGCCCACGACCTGGTCGAGACCGACTGACGTGCTGCTCGTCTGGGACGAGAACGCCTGGGAGGACTACCTGTGGTGGCAGGCCCAGGACCGCAGGGTCCTCAAACGCATCAACACCCTCCTGGCGGACATCCAGCGCAACGGCAACGACGGGATCGGCAAGCCTGAGGCGCTCAAGCACGATTTCGCCGGGTACTGGTCGCGACGCATCACCGATGAGCACCGCCTGGTGTACAAGATCGCTGGCGACGAGGTACGCATCGCTGCATGCCGCTACCACTACGGGTAAGGCCCTTACCGCGTGAGCGTGGGTCGTCGAGTTCGCACACCTGGTCGAGATGGGCCTTGACGCGGCGCAACACCTGTGGATCCAGTTCGCGTGCTGCCATGTCGAACTGGGTGATGTCTCATCCAGGGGTGGGGGTCGTCGCGGCGATCGCGTCCAACGCGGCAGCGACGTCAGCGGAGGTGTCCAGCGGCAGGACCCACGCGTCCTCACCTCGGACCCGCGCCGAGACCGCCTCGATCATGAGCTGGTAGGGGTCGCAGGCGGCGAACTCCTCCTGGCGCGCCTCCCCGTCCTCCACGACGCGAAGGCCGCAGGGCTCGCGCCAGGTGGTGAACGCCTGGCCTCCGAACTCCACGCTCAGCCCCGGCGCCTCGATCGTGAGGCCCTGGGCCTCGGGGCGCTCGAAGGAGGCCGTGATCGTCGCCGACCCGTTCACGTGGGTCAGCACGGCGGACGTGGTCAGGTCAACGCCGGTCGGACCGACATGACGCGCGACGCTGGCGATGTCGACCGCCTGCGCACTGAGTGCCGACAGCGCCGCTGACACCGTGTAGCAGCCCACGTCCATCAGCGCCCCACCACCACGCCCCGGGTCCAGGCGGTAGTTGTCGGCCGGGACACCAGGGAAGGTGAACCACGCCCGGACGTCCCGCGGCCCGGTGATCGGGGCGACCAGCGCCTCGATCCGCTGGGTTCGGGGGTGCCAGCGGTTCCACGCCGCCTCGACGAGCAGCAGGCCGGCAGCATCAGCCGCGGAGCGCATGCGGGCGACCTCGTCGGCATCGAGGCCGAGCGGCTTCTCGCACAGGACGTGCTTGCCGGCATCGAGGGCGACCAGCACCCAGTGCAGGTGGTCGTCGTTGGGCAGGGACACGTACACCGCGTCCACGTCGTCGCGGGCACAGATCTCCGCGTAGGACCCGACCGGGCCCACGGGCTCAAGCGCCGCTGCGCGGAGGGCGTCCCGGGCGCCGACCGCCTGGAGCACCGCGCCGTCGGCCGTATGCAGGGCCGGCGCCATCCCCTTGGACGCGACGAACCCGGCGCCGAGGAACCCCCACCGGACTGGGCGAGGGCCGTTCACCGTGGGACCACCGGACGGCCGTGATCGGCCGCCGATGCGGAGGCCGCCTCCATGACCGACAGGACGCGGCGCGACTGCTCGGCCGTGACGGTCATGGGCAGCCCGAACAGGAGCCTGTCGGCCAGTTCGCGGTGGAAGGGGTAGGCAGGACCTGCCGGCGTGGCCACATGGGTGACGCTGCCGTCCGCCGCGTGCAGCTCGAGCGCAGGCGGGGAGTCCGCGGGAGCCAGCCGGTCCTCGACGAGGGTCCCGATGTCGCTGCGGGCCACGATCTTCTCGGAGCGCCAATGGCCCACCAGGGCGCCGCGCGTCCCCAGGACGTACCACCGGGGCTTGAGGGCCGCGGCCAGATCCGAGTGCGTGAACTCGGCCTCGACCCCGTCAGTGAAGCGGATCGTCACCCGCGAGTGGTCGGCGTTGGTCACGTCGAACCACAGGCGCTTGTGGGCGGCCGCGGTGACGTGGTCGATCGGGGTGGGGATCAGGTCGAGCACCTGGTCGAGCAGGTGCGAGCCCCAGTCGTAGAACGCCCCACCCGACACCCCCTCGTCGGAGTGCCACAGGTTGCATGGGTGCCCGTACCCGCCGACGAACGTCTCCACGTGGAACACCTCGCCGATGTCGCCGCGGTCGATGATCCGACGGACCGCGAGGTGGTCGGGGTCGAACCGCCGGTTCTGGTACACCACGGCGAGCAGGCCGGCGTCGCGCGCGGCGGCCAGGACCTCGTCGGCCTCAGCGGTGCGGATGGCGAACGGCTTCTCGAGGACCACGTGCTTGCCGGCGGCGAGTGCGCGAAGCGCCCAGCTGGCGTGCGAGCTCGGCGGCGTGGAGACCACGACGAGGTCGACGTCGTCGCGGGCGAGAAGGACCTCGGCCGAGGTCGTCGTCGCGACGCCGGGGGCGGCCGCCTCCGCGAGGTCGAGGCGTTCCTGGGAGGTGTCACAGACGGCAGACAGCGCCAGCCCGTCAACCGCGCGCACCGCGCGGCTGTGCTCGTGTCCGATGGCCCCGTAGCCGAGCAGGCCCACGCGGACGGGGGCGGGCGGCGGCTCCTTGGCCATCTCGCGCAGCATCTGCACCAGGAGCCGGGCCGCGTCGCGATCAGCGATCGCCGCGGGCGTCGTCCCCATGGTCCAGGCGGCAGTGGCCGTTGAGGGCCGCCATGTCAGCACCGGGTGGTCGGTGAGCCCGAGGCGGGCCGTGCGCAGCACGCGCACGTCAACTGCGATCTCCTCCACGGTCGCCACCTGACCGCTGAGGTGCTCGTGCTCGTCGTGGTGGGCGTGGTCACCGTGGACGTGGAAGGCCGAGTAGAGCCGCTGGCCATCGGGGCCCATCCGCAACCGCACGTCGTGCATCGGCGAGCTGGGGCCGAGGTGGAGTCCGGCAGCTTCGCTCAGGGTGCCGGCCGGATCGGCCTGCGCGAGGGTCGGGCCGGCCAGCAGGACGCACACCGCCGGGTCAGCCAGGGCCTCGGCGAGGTCGGGTTCCAGGGGACGGTCCGCCCACACGACAACGACATCGGCGCCAGCGAGTGCAGCAGGGCCGTCGGGCTGACCGCAGTCCAGGATCCCGGCGGCCGCGAGCCGGGCCCGCAGATCGCCCACCGCCTCCTCCTCGGCAGTTGCGGTGAGGCTGACGATCCAGGCTGCGGTGACCACAGCGCGACAGTAGCCGAAGGTGCTCGGGGGCGCCGCCGGGCCGAACCGCGCGATGGACGGGCCCTTCGACGATGGCCGGGTGCGCCGGGCGGGGTCGTGAGACCATCGACGAATGGCGTTCCACCTGACCGGCGAGCCTGAAGCTGACCGGGTCCTCGACGACTACCCGTTCGCTGTGCTCGTCGGGATGATGCTCGATCAGCAGTACGGAATGGAGCATGCGTTCCGCGGCGGGTGGAAGGTCCTCGACCGGTTCGGCACGCTCGATCCGGGGGCCATCGCCGCAGCGGATCCGCAGGCGTTCACGACCCTGTGCAGCCAGCCCCCGGCGATCCACCGGTTCCCCAAGTCGATGGCCGCGCGCCTTCAGGAGCTCGCCGCAATCGTGGCGTCCGACTATGCCGGCGACGCCTCCCGACTGTGGTCCGAGGCGACCACCGGCCGGGAGCTGCGCACCCGGGTCGAGGGGCTTCCGGGCTTCGGCCGGCAGAAGGCCCAGATCTTCGTCGCCCTGCTCGCGAAGCAGCTCGGCGTCCAGCCCAAGGGCTGGGAGGAGGCCGCGGGGGACTACGCGCTGGACGGGTACCGGTCGGTTGCCGACGTCGTGGACGCCGACTCGCTGCTCAAGGTGCGCGCGTACAAGCAGCTGAAGAAGGCCGAGGCCAGGGCGGCCGCGTCGGGCTGACCAGGAGCCCGTCGACCGAGGTGTCCGAGTGCCGGGAGTTGGCGGCCCCGAATGCGCGCTGGTCACTACGCTTGCCGACGTGCACCGGATCTTCACCACCAGCGTCGCCTCGGTCTATCCCCACTACGTCACGAAGGTGGAGAGGAAGGGACGAACGCGGGCCGAGCTGGACCAGGTGACCCGCTGGCTGACCGGCTTCGACGAATCGGAGCTGGAGGGCCACCTCGCCTCGGGCACGACCTTCGAGGGCTTCTTCGCCGACGCACGACTCAACCCGAACGCCTCGCTGATCACCGGAGTCGTGTGTGGGGTGCGCGTCCAGGACGTCGACGATCCCCTGATGCAGAAGATCCGCTACCTGGACAAGCTGGTCGACGAGCTCGCGAAGGGCAAGGCCATGGACAGGATCCTGCGAGCGTGAGGTCGCAGCCGGTGCACGAGGCCCAGCACCACAGGACGACCGCTGCGTGCGCCGTCCGGGGGCTCACGACCTCGATCTCCCTGTCTGTGAGCTGGTCGAGGCCCGGTGGTCTGGTGGGCTCGGGGACTGGTGAACGACTTCGACCTCGGCCTCGACTCCTCAATTGAGCGCCCACAGGTGGGCCGTGCTCACTGGCGGGCCTACCCCACAGTCGAGCAGCTCACCGAGTGGGGTCCATCGTCAGAGACCCGCCCAAGCAGCTGCGCTAGCCTCCCCGGTGTGGCCATGGTGCTGGCGTGCGGTGTCGCGGTGCTCGACGTGCAGCAGACCGTTGATCGCCTCCCGGGTCCCGATGAGAAGCTGGTGGCCAGCGACCTGCTGGTCGCCTCGGGCGGGCCAGCTGCCAACGCCGCGGTGACCGCGGCAGCACTCGGGGTCGGTGCGCGGCTGGTCACCCGGATCGGCGACTCACCCCTGGGCACCCTGATCCGCGCCGACCTGGCGGCGCATGGGGTCGACGTTGTTGATCGCGCCGGTCCGCTGGACCAGCCCGCCGTCTCCACCGTGCTGGTCACGCGCGGCTCCGGGCAGCGCGCGGTCGTCTCGGTCAACGCGGCACACACGGGGCCACCCTTCCTGACGGCGGCCGGGAGGCAGCGGACTGGGCGCCGGCGCTCGTGGACGGCGCGGATGCGGTCCTCGTCGACGGCCACCACATGGACCTCGCGCTCCCGCTGGCCGAAGCGGCCCGGGCTGCTGGTCTCCCCGTCCTGCTCGACGGCGGGTCGTGGAAACCGGGCCTTGAGCAACTGCTCGCCCTCGTCGACATCGCCCTGATCTCCGATGTCCTTCGAGTTCCTGCCCACCTGGGCGGCAGCACCGGGCACCCCGGGGACGACGTGCTGGCCACGGTCCGCGCCCTGGGCCCGCGGGTGGTCGCGCGGTCGCGTGGCCCTCAGCCGATCGACGTGCTCACCGGCGCCGGCCGCGCCGAGGTCGCGGTGCCGAACGTCGAGGTCGTCGACACCCTGGGCGCCGGAGACGTCCTGCACGGGGCGCTGTCGGCGTGGTTGGCCGTGCGCGGGACCGGCGACCTCCACCGTGGGCTGGTCTGGGCAGCGCGGATCGCCGCGGACTCGTGCACCGCGGCCGGGGCCCGGGGCTGGCTGGCCGACGAGCCTCGCCTTGCCCACCACCGGAAGTCCCTGGCTTAGCCACCCGCAGGGCGGCGGACACTCCCCGCGCCCTCCCGCCCCGCGACTGGGACCAACTCGCCACCGTCAGGCCCGTTGAGTTCGAGGACCACCTATCCTCGGCTGGATGGAAGGGGACGCCGCTACGGGCCGGTCCGTGCCAACGCCTGTCCCTCGTGTCCCCGCGCTCAAGGTGGCTGTCACGGCAGCCGTCGCGGCCGTGCTCCTCGGCTCTGTGGTCGGGGTTCTCTCCCGGCAGGAGGACCAGGGGAATCTCGTACGAACGGGGACCCCGTGGGTCGCCGCCGCGTTCGCCGTCGGGGCCCTCGTCGGACGTCAGACCCGCACGTGGACCGGACGGGCAGCGGCCATCGCGGCGGCGCTGGCAGCCGTCGCCTGCCTCACCCTGGCCAACGGCATCTACTACGGCGTCCTCAATCCGCTCGCTGACGAATTCGCCCAGACCTGGACTGTGATCGGTGTCATCGTTGGTGTTGCCTTCGGCATCGGTGGTGCCGCCTGGGGGCGCTCACGGACCAGCGCCGGCGCCACGCTCGCCGTTGGGGTCCTGGCCGCCGTGGTGATGAGCGAGGCGATCGGATGGCAGATCATCGGTGACCGCAGCTTCGCGCCAACCACGATGGTCCTGCTCCTACTCATCGGGCTCGCGCTGCCGCTCCTGATGCTGCCGCGCGATCGCCGCAAGCAGGGTGTTCTCCTCGCAGCGGCAGCGACGATCCCCGTGGTCCTGGTCATGGTCACCGTGGGTGCGGCCGGCTGATCAGATTCCTGGGCTGCCGAACCCCGCGACTCCCATCGGCCGGGAAGGATCAGGAGCAGGGACAGGACTCCCACGCCGATGGCCAGCAGCAACTGTGCAGCGCGTCGAGGCCAGATCCCTAGACCTCGGGCCCTCGCCGGTCGGGACCAATGGCCCCGATTCCCGGTAGACAGATGAGATACGCTTCATCTTTCAGGGAGGTGGTTCCGGTGGCTGTGGCGTTCTGTCGTCGACGGCGGGCCGCACGCCGAGCGGGCGTTCTGGACCCTGCCGTGGGCGAGGATGTTCCAGTCACCCGGGTGTCGGTGGACGACGGCAACATCGATGACGGGACTTCGCTGAAGGTAGCTGACCCCCGTTGAACCGCACCGCCTGATGAGCACCCCCGACACCCCACCGGCGCCCCACCCCGCGTCGCCACCGAGCAGCACCAGCTCGTGGACCTTCCTCACCAATCACGGGCACGTGCTGCTCGCCGTGGCGATGAACCCCGACATCCGGGTCAAGGAGTTGGCCCTGACCGTGGGAATCACCACCCGCCACGCCCTGCTCATCCTGCGCGACCTCGAGGAAGCCGGCTACGTCCACCGTCAGCGGATCGGCCGGGTAACCCACTACACGGTCCACAGCAGCAGGCCGTTTCGCCACCCCACGGCAGCCGCGCACCAGGTACAGGAGCTCATCGCCATCTTCACCGGCCCCTCGACTCCAGCCTCACCACTGGCGCCCGGATGATTCCGGCCAACGCCGCACAGACGGCCGGAGATCCGCTGTTCCGGACCGTCCCGCGCGCCCGCTTGGCGCCACACCTACCCCTGCTCAACGCACGAAGCCAGCACACCACCCAACCGGACCTCGAGGTCCCCGTGCAGAACATCGGAGAACCATGACTGTGACCGAGGCCCGCTCGCGCACCCACGCGGATCTCGACGCGACCCGGCGACGTGAGGTCGCCCTGCTCGGCGAGATCCTCGGGCAGGTGCTTCGGGAGGCGGGGAAGATCGACGTGGCGGACCGCGTGGACCGGCTCCGCTCGGACCCCACCTCCGGCGGTGGCATCGCCGAGGTCGTCGATCCCGCTGACGCCGAGCTCGTCGCGCGGGCGCTGACCGTGCACCTGCACCTGGTCAACCTGGCCGACGAGCGACACCGGGCCCGGCTGCTGCAGCACCAGCTCGACTCCGGGAACGCCGATGCCCTGTGGCCGGCCGTGTCTGCCGCCGTCGACGAGGTCCGGCCGGTCCTCGATCATCTGCGGATCCACCCCGTGCTGACCGCGCATCCGACCGAGGCCCGTCGCCGGGCGGTCGCCACGGCGCTGCGTCGCATCGCGGAGCAGTTGACCCGCTACAGCGACCCACGGGTGGGCGACGACGAGCGCTTCGTGGCCCGCCGACGGCTGCTGGAGGAGGTCGACCTGCTGTTCCGGACCTCCGTGCTGCGCGCCACCCGGCCGGGGCCGCTGGACGAGGTCCAGACCATCATGACCGTCTTCGATGAGACCCTCTTCCGGGCTGTTCCGCGCCTGTACCGGGCGACGGAGGCGACGCTGGTCGGTGATGACAGCGGGTCGGTCCCCACCCCGGTGCCCGCGTTCGTGCGCTTCGGGTCCTGGGTCGGGGGTGATCGGGATGGCAACCCGTTCGTGACTGCTGAGGTGACCCGTCAGGCTGTGGCCACCCATGCCGAGCACGCCCTGCGTTGGCTGTACGCAGCCGTGCTGCGGGTCGGGCGCACTCTGACCCTGGACGCCGGGGACACGCCCGGTTCACGCGAGCTGATGACGGCCCTGGCCGCCGATGCGGTGGCCGCCCCCGCGTTCTTCGACGAGCTGGCCCTCCGCTCTCCGAACGAGCCGCACCGGCAGAAGATGCTCGTCATCGCCGAGCGGGTCCGAGCCACCCGCGACGGTCGCAGGGAGTCGTCCTATGCCTCACCCGACGAGCTGCTGGCCGACCTGCTGCTCGTCCAACGCTCCCTGCACCAGGCCGGCGCACACCGTGCGGCGCACGGCGAGCTGCAGCACCTCATCTGGTCGGTGCAGACGTTCGGGTTCCACCTCGTCGAGCTGGAGGTGCGCCAGCACTCCCGGGTCCATCGGGCAGCACTGGTCGACCTGGTCGGCCAGCTCCCGGGGGTCACCGACCCGGGGGCGCTGGTCGACGACGCAGGGTTCCTCGATGACCTGGCGGTGGACGGATGGCCGGCCTACGTGCACCCTCGCGAGGAGGCCACCGGGGAGGCGCTGGACACCTTCCGGGTGATGAGCTGGCTTCAGCAGCGCTGGGGTGAGCGCTGTTGCGGGCGCTACGTCGTGTCGTTCACCCAGTCGCCGGCGCACCTGGCCGCGGTCCGCGCCCTGGCCCGGTTGGCGGTGGGCGACTCCCCGTTACACCTGGATGTCGTGCCCCTGCTCGAGACCGGCGCCGACCTGCGCGCTGCCGTGCCCACGCTGGACGGGTGGCTGGAGCTCCGGGGCACCCAGCAGTGGGTGGCGGCCCGGGGACGCAGCGTGGAGGTCATGCTCGGCTACTCGGACTCCGCCAAGGACGTCGGCCCGGCCAGCGCCACCCTGAACCTCGCGCGCACCCAGGGAGACCTCGTGACCTGGGCGGCTCGCCATGACCTGACGCTCACCCTGTTCCACGGCCGTGGCGGCTCCCTGGGGCGTGGAGGTGGTCCCCTGCACCGGGCCATCGTCGCCCAACCGCCCGGATCCGTCGCCGGTCGGTTGAAGGTCACCGAACAGGGTGAGGTCGTGTTCGCCCGCTACGCCGACACGACCCTGGCCCAGCGCCACCTCGAACGCCTCACCACGGCCGTGCTGCTGGCTGACACCCCCGACAACGCCGCACTCAACACCGCGGCGGCTGCCCGGTTCGCCGACCTGGCGGCCACCGTGGCCGATGCCTCCCAGGCGGCCTACCGCGCCCTGGTGGAGATCCCCGGATTCGCCGATGTGCTGGCCGCCGCCAGCCCGCTGGAGGAGATCGGGGACCTGCGCATGGGCTCGCGTCCGGTGCGCCGGAGCGGCGCCTCCAGCGGTCGTGACCTGGCTGACCTGCGGGCCATCCCCTGGGTATTCGCCTGGGCCCAGTCCCGGGCCAACATCCCGGGCTGGTACGGCCTGGGCTCCGGGCTCGCGGCCGTCGGTGACGCGGACCTGCTGCGCGCCGCCTACCAGCAATGGCCCCTGTTCGCTGCCCTGATCGACGTCGCCGAGATGAGCCTGGCCAAGACCAACCGAGACCTTGCACACAGCTTCCTGCGCCTCGGCGGGCGCCCCGACATCACTGACCGCGTCCTGGCCGAGCTGGACCTCACCCAGCAGGCCGTGCTGGGCGCCCTGGACCAGTCCACGCTGCTGCAGCACAAGAACGTGCTGCGCTCGGCGGTCGAACTGCGGGCACCCTACGTCGACGCGCTGTCACGACTGCAGCTGCGGGCCCTGACTGAACTCCACACCCCCCAGGACTCCGGCAGCCCCGCCCCGGGAGCCACCGAGCAATGGCGCCGCCTGCTGCTGCTGACCGTGAACGGGGCGGCCGCAGGCCTGCAGAACACAGGCTGAGCGCGCACCCCATTCCGCTGATCAGACATGACCACACCGGGGGTAGGTGGCTGATCAGCGGAAGTCGGACCCGCTCGCCGTCCCGCGGGACGACCGCCTTCCTTCCGGGGCCCGGTCAGGGCGAGGACCAGAGCCGTTGGTCCGCCCCAACGGGACGCCGGCGATCGCGGCTCCCCTCCTCGAAGCCAACTCGCTGGACGATCCCAACCGACCCCCAGGAGACACCAGCGATGGGGCGACGAACCGCACGGGCCGTTTCCGGGGCCTGGTCAGGGCGTGCTGGTCGTGGCGCGGGCCTTGCGGGCGATGTCGACGATGTCGACGACCACACCCACGCCGACCACCCACGCGATCCCCTGGGCCAGCGGGGATCCGGGGTCGGCCCAGTCGACCTGGCCGAGCTCGGCGAAGAACGCAGGGTTGAGCACCTGCTGGGTCAGCAGCAGGGCGATGCCCACGACCCCGAACACGACGTCGCCGGCGATGCGCAGCCCGGCCAGAAGCGGGGTCCAGCGCCCCCTGGCGTAGGCCAGCAGCTGCAGCACCACGCCCGCGGACATCAGCACCAGCAGGGCCGGCAGCCAGAACGACCACAGGTCGGGATCCAGCAGCGGAACGCCCGCACCGGAGGCAGAGACCCTGGCCCCGGACTGCTGCCAGACCAGGACGGCGATGCCGACCAGCAGCCCCAGCACGGTGCCGACGGTCTCCCCCAGCGTCACCCGCGGGGCGGCCCGCTCCGGCAGGTCAGCCACGCTCCACGGCCTGCGACCGGGGATCTCCCGGGCGCCGGTGTGCTCGGCGATGGCGAACCCCAGCGTGGTCCAGAGCACCACTTGGAACGCGACGACGAGTATCAGCCCCAGTCCGTCGAAGAGCACCTCCAGCGGGGCGGTGCCGGTGAATGCCTGGACGGTGCTGACCGTCAGCGCCACGACCGGCGGCACGATCATCAGCAGGGTGCGCAGGATCCGCCGGTAGTCCCAGTAGAGCCCGGGCCCGATCAGGTACTGCGGGCCGTCGGTGAGCGCGGCCGCCAGCCGCGCCGGGTCCCCCAGCTCGGTCAGGGCACGCACCTCGGCGTCCGCCCCCGATGGGTCAGCGGCGCCCCTGACGTCGGCTCCCGCACCGGACGCCTCGGTGGCGTCGGCGATCGAGGCTCGCAGCTCCTGCTCCACGTCGGCCCGCATCGACGCCGGGACGCCGCGCAGCACCTGGCTCACATACCGATCAGTCAGTGTCGACATCATCCACCATCCTCAAGGGCCCGCAGGGCCCGATCCAGGTGCTCCCAGTCCGCCCGCAGTGCCCGAGCCAGGTCGTGCCCCGCGGGACTGGTCACGTAGTACTTGCGCGGCCGGGTCTCGTCCGTGTTCCACTCGCTGCGCAGCAGGCCCTGGCGCTCGAGGCGCCGCAGCAGTGGGTAGAGGGTGTTGGCATCCACGTCGAATCCGGCGGTCTCCAGGTGCTCCAGCAGCGCGTACCCGTAGCCGGGGGTGCGCAGCAGCTGAAGACAGGCCAGGACGGTCGTTCCCCGACGCAGCTCCTGCTGGTGGGTGGCCAGCACATCGTCCGGTGCCATGCCTTCAGAATAGTGTGTGTCACACAACACTGTCAATAACGCTACGCTGTGCGTCGAGATGGGCTTGCCGTTCCGGCTCGGCGGCCGCGGGACGTTCGGCGGTAGCCCGGCGACGCGTCGCCGGGCTACCGTGGAGTTGGGACCGGGGTCCCGGGCACGATTTCGTCGCCGGGGCCCGAAGGAGGGGTCATGAACACCGTGACCAGGGACGGCACCGCTGTGGGCACCCGATGGAAGGGACACCACTTCGAGCGGCTCCTCGGTCACCACGCCGACTCGACGCAGGCGCAACTTGGTCCTTCCGAGGCCGAACAGACGACTCCCCGCCCTGCCGAGGTCGGGAACCCCGATCGTGGGATCGAGATGGACGTGCTGACGATGATCGCGGTGTCGACGGTGGCCTGGGCCCTGGCCGACGTCCTGCACGAGATCGTCGGGCACGGTGGTGCCGCCGTGCTGCTCGGCATCCCGGTCAGGGCGGTGTCGACGACGACCATCTTCGCCGACTGGGACCAGATCCAGTCCATGGCGGAGGTCAGGGCCATACACGCATCGGCGACGGTGCTCAATCTCGTGACCGCAGGGCTGGCCCTCCTGGCACTGCGCTCGCCGCGGGTGACCAGACCGGCAACCCGCTACTTCCTGTGGGTCTTCGCCACCATCAGCCTGCTGATCGTCACGCTCAACCTCACCGTGGGCGCGACGTCAGGAGACTGGTCCGTGGTCATCGAGGGCATGGAGCCGGCGGGTCTGTGGCGCGCCGGGGTCCTCGCAGCGGGCATCCTCGTCGCGATCGTCAACCACGTGCTCCCGTTGAAGTTGTGGCTGCCCGACCTGCGCGGGCGCCGCTGGCTGCAGCTGAAGATCACCGCCATTCCCGTCCTGGTCCTGCTCGTCGTCCAGACCCTGTCGGTGCTGGGCAGCCCGTTCACCGCCGTGCCGAGGGACTCGGGCACCAACGCCCTGGTCTCCTCGTGGGCCCTCACCCTCTTCTTCGGGGTGTGGCTGGCCCTGGTGAACCTGATACCGGTGCCGCGCTCGACCGCGCCGATGGACAGCATCCGGCTGCCCCGCTCGAACGCCTGGCTGGCGGTCGGGCTGGTCGTCGCCGTGTTCTTCATCGGGGTGCTCGGCCCCGGCCTGGGCCCCCTGGAAGCCGACCCGCGGCTCACCTTGGTGCGGTGATCCCCCCGGCGTCGTGGCGTCGTGCGTCGGCGTCGGGATCGTAGCGCTGGTCACATGCCGAACGTCTCCTGGAGGAACGCGATCGTCGGCTCGGTCTGGGTCTGGTCGAACGAGGGGTCGGCGTGCCGAGCGCCGGGCAGGATGGTCAGGGTAGAGGTGGCGCCGGCCGTGTCGAGGGCGTCCTTGAGCTGCTGGGACTGGCCCGCGGGCACGTTGCAGTCGGCGTCGCCGTGCGCCAGCGAGAACGCAGGGACCGCTGAAGCTGTCGGAAGGTAGGAGGTGAGGTCGGTGGAGGCGGCCTGGTCGGAGGAGTCGACCGCCTCGCCGAGCCACTGCGACTCCGGCGAGTCGGCGGTTCCGTGGGCCTGGGACTGCCCTGCGCACGCGGTGACGTCGGCGGCTTGCTCGTCCATCGTGGCGAAGTCGACCGGGCCGTACCACGAGACGACCGCCTGAACGACATCGGATTGGTCGGGGTTGCCCAGGCTGTCGTCGTCGAAGATGGTCGCCTGATCGCCAGTCACGCCGAGCATGTTGGCCATCCATCCGCCGGCGCTCTGGCCCCATGCGGCGAACTTGGCGGGGTCGAGGCCGTACTGGGCGGCGTTCGCACGTAGCCAGCGCACGGCGGCCTTCACGTCCTGCGCGCCTGCGGGGTACAGCGCCTCACCGGAGAGTCGGTAGTTCACCGCGGCGACGGCGAATCCCTGCTGGACCAGTGCCTGGGCCAGCCCGGCCTCCATGCCGGAGTCGCCCATCGCGAACGCTCCCCCGTGGATGAGCACGACGACCGGCGCGGCGGTGCTGCCGTCCGACGCGGGCAGGTACAGGTCCAGGGTCTGGGATGGTGAGGTCGCGGCGTAGGCCACGGCAGTCTGCGTCTCCACGGAATCCCGTGCGACACCGGCTGAGGACCCTGGCTCAGTTGTCGGGGCACCGCTGTCGGCGGTGCTCGACGCCGCACTCGAGGGCGCCGGCGCGGGGGTCGACTCCGCCGACGTTGACCCGCTGCTGCACGCTGCGAGGGCCAGCACGCCAGTGGCACACAGGGCGGCCACCGTCCTTGATCTGGTCGGGACGGTCGACGTGACGAAGGCTGTCGGGCGAGGCATCGTGGGCTCCTGGTGGGGTGGCTGAGCGGTCACTCGGACAGTAGCGACGCCGGGTGAGCGGGCCATCTGATTCGGTTGAGAGTCCAGTGAGAGCTTGAGCCGCTCAGACCCCGCCCGCGGCCGCCCCGGGCGGGGTCTGAGCTCCCAGGCACCTGTGGTCTGTCCCAGGCGCTCGCGCCCTCGATGAAGGTGTCGAGGTTCATCAGGCCGAAGAAGACGCGGCGCCGATGAACCGTGAGGGGGACGAAGTCGAAGCCGGGGACTTTCTCGGCGCTGATCACGAAGATGAGCACGATCGAGAGAGTGCGACGATCGATCCGGGGTGGTCGTGGTGGCGTCAGGGCGCAAGTGCCTTGCGCCACGCTGCCTGGGTGGCGTAGTGCTCGAAGCCCAGGGAGCCGTAGAGGTGGCCGGCGTCGGCTGACCCCCAGTTGGCGACGTGGACCACGTCCACCCCCCGACGGGCAACCCGCAGCAGCCCCTCGTTGATCGCTGCCTGGGCAAGGCCGAGCCGGCGGTGCCCGTCCCTGGTGCCGACCGGCTCGAGCGTCGCTACCTTGTTCGCGTTGTCGATCGTGAACCCGGCGAAGGCCGCCACCGCTCCGTCGGGAGCCTCGACGACGATGTGCAGCTGCGGGTCGTAGGACGGCGAGCGCAGGAACGAGCAGTAGCTGTCGACCGGGGTGGAGTGGCCGAAGACCGCGTTCGTGGCGTCCACCCATCGACGCGCGTCAGCGAGCGAGTCGTCCACGCTGCGCAGGCCGTAGCCGGCGGCCAGCGAGCGCGGCTCGACGGCCCGGGACGTGCGACGCCGCCTGTTCTGCCAGGACCATCCGGGCACCGGGACGTACCCGCGGCCGATGAGCCGGTCCCGGCGGTCGGTGTCCCAGTCGAAGGCCCAGGTGTCCAACACCTGCGAGCCGGCATCGCCAACACGGGCCATGTGATGCTCGGCCCAGTCCAGGACGTCATCCTCCAGCCAGCGGTGCCGCGGATCGACCTGCAGCGCCAGGTCACCGGGACCATCGGGGATCGCAACAGCCACGAACGAGCCATCCGTGGCCTGCCACACATGTGCACCGGCTCCCCAACCGGGGTCAGCGAGCTGCGCCTCAGCCACCGTCCAGAACATGCCCTCCCACCGCCGCGGCTCCCAGTTGAACTCCCCACCCGCCAGTGCGTAGCTGTCGATCAGGAACTGGCGCAGCCGCAGCGCATCGGCCTGCCCACCGAGCGCGCGATCCGTCACGGTCAGCCGGCCCGGACCGGGAGGCGGTGTCATGAACCCATGGTGCCCGGGAGTGGCACGACGTTGCTAAGTGCCGTGGCGTGCGTGATGGTTCGCGGGGCCTCGTGGTGACCGGCGGACGAGGCCGTCAGGCCCTACGTCCCCAGCAGGTGTGCCAGCGCCGCGCCCCAGGCGCGTGCGCGCTCAGGTTCGCCGGGCTCCAGTGGCCCCTTCATGTCCGCCACCCGGAAGTGCTCGGCAGGGACCAGGCGCGTCCCACCGAGTTTCGCCAGACCCTTCTCGATGCTCGTCGAGGCGTGGTCCATCGCCACGACGGCCTTGGGATGCGAGCCGCGGGTGTCGTAGGCCACCGTCCGCAGCCCGGTCGGGAGGGTGGCGCTGCCGAGCCACTCACGCACCCCGATCCCCTGGCTGACCAGCGGGCCGTCCGCCTTCTCCGCGGCGTCCTGTCGGGTGCTGGGCCGCGGCAGGCTCCAGGCGTGGTTGGGCGACCCCACCACGAGCAGGTCAACGTCAAGGTCGATCACGGTCGGTGCGACACCCACCTCGACCGCCTCGGCCGCCACCCCCGCATCGGTCAGCCCCGCGACGATGGCGCGGGCCACCTGCTGGTTGTCGCCGAACATCGACTCGTAGATCACCAGGGCCCTCATGGCGGAACGATATCCGGTGTGGATCGCAGCGCCGGCCGGGAGGGCGGGGTGCGAGACCGGGATCGGCGAGGACCACCTGCACACGATGCCCTTCTGTGGCCTGATGGCACATCCCTCGGGCCGTGACCACCGTCGATGGCGAGCGTCGCGAGGAGTTCACCCTACGTTCTGACGCGCGTCGGGACCCGCCGCCGCGGGTGTCCATACCCTGCTTCATGTGTCGGTCGCCATTGCCCTGCTCGCAGGCCTGGTCGTGTTCCTGCTCGGCCTGGACATCCTCACCGGAGCCCTGAAGGCGCAGTCCGGGGAGGGGATGCGCCGGTTGATCACGCGGCTGACGCCGAACAGGTTCGCCGGGATGCTGACCGGCACGGTCGTCACGATCCTGCTGCAGTCCTCGACGATCACGACGGTGCTGGCGGTGGGCCTGGTCAGCGGGGGGATGCTGACGTTCATCCAGTCACTGGGGATCATCCTCGGGGCGAACATCGGCACCACGATGACCGCCCAGGCCATCGCGTTCGACACCAGCACGCTCGGCATGGTGCTGCTGGTGGGTGGCTTCCTGGCCATGAAGCTGGTCCGCGGCCAGCGCACCACGTTGGCCGCGACGGTCGTGTTCGGCCTCGGCCTGGTGTTCCTGGGCATGGACCTGATGGGCGACGCGGTACGCCCGCTGCGCAGCTCGCAGGCGTTCCTGGACCTCATGTCGTCGCTGACCAACCCGTTGCTCGGGATGCTGGCCGGCGCGGCCTTCACCGCAGCGGTGCAGTCCTCGACAGCGGCGACCGGGGTGGCGATCGCGATGGCCACCGAGGGCCTGATCCCGCTGGAGGCCGGGGTCGCGATCATCCTCGGCTCCAACATCGGCACGTGCGTGACCGCTGGTCTCGCCGCGGTCGGCAAGCCCCCGGAAGCGGTCCGCACCGCGGCGTTCCACATCCTGATCAACGTCGTCGGCGCGCTGGCCTGGCTGTTCTTCATCGACCAACTCGTGGACATCGCCGTCGCCCTGTCGCCGAGCTACCCCGAGCTGACCGGGATCGATCGTCGCGCCGCGGAGACCCCGCGGCAGTTCGCAATGGCCCACACAGTCTTCAACCTGTCGACAGCCCTGGTCCTGGTGTGGTTCCTGGGTCCGATCGCGCGCCTGCTCGAGCGGTTCATCCCCGACCGGGCGACCCCGGCACCGCCCGGTTCCCCGCGCCACCTCGACGACGCCCTGCTGTCCACCCCGTGGGCAGCGCTCGAAGCCGCGCGGGAGGAGATCGGCGTCCTCGGGGAGGAGGTCGAGGCGATGGCCCGATCGGCGCTGCCCGCCCTGTCCACCGACGGCCTGGCCCGGGTGGATGCGATCGCGGCCGGTGAGGCCACGGTCGACGCCCGCTATCACCACATCGTCCGATTCCTGCGGGCCGTTGCGGCCGGCAGCACTGGGCCCGAGACGTCGCGGCACGCTGCTGCCCTGCTCGACGTGTCCGACGAGCTCGAGGGGATCGCAGACACCATGGACCTCACGATCGCCGCCACCGCGCGGGAGTTGCACCAGGCTGGCCGCCCCTTGGGCCCTGCCGACGTCGCGCTGCTCGAGCCGGTTGCCGAGGTCGCGCTCGAGCACCTGCACCAGGCCATCAGGGGGGTGGTCGACCCGCGCAGCGGCGCTGCGCTCACCGCCGCCCGGACCAGCGCGGAGGTCGAGCGCAGACTCGCGGCGACGGCAGGCGAGCTGCGTGAGCGGCTGGCCAGCGGCGCGACCGACGTGCCGGAGTACGCCGTGGTCGACGACGTGCTGGAGCAGTACCGCAGGGTGTTCGGGGCCTCGACTCGGATCGTGCGCTCCCGGCTGTCCCTCGAGGGGTCGGAGCTCCCTGACGAGACCGCCGGGGCGCTCGCCCCGATGCCATGACCACTCCCCGCGGTTCTCTCAGAGGTACGCGCGCAGCCCGATCTGGCGGGTGGGGTGCCGCAGCTTCGACAGGGCCTTGGCCTCGATCTGGCGGATCCGCTCGCGGGTGATCCCATGGACCTTGCCGATCTCCTCAAGGGTCCTGGGTTGTCCGTCGGCCAGTCCGAACCGCATCCGCATCACGGCACCCTCCCGCTCGGACAGCATGGCAAGCGCGACCTCGAACTGCTGGCGCAGCTCGGCTGCGGTGATCGCGTCGGGCGGAGCGATCGCCTCGGAGTCCTCGATCAGGTCCCCGAACTCCGAGTCGGCGTCCTCACCCGTCGGGGTGTGCAGCGAGAGGGGCTCCCGGGCGCACGCCTGGAGCTCGAGAATCCTCTGCGGCGTGACGTCGAGCTCCCGTGCCAACTCGTGTGGCGTGGGTTGGCGGCCCAGTTCAACGCCCATCTGGCGCTGCAGGCGGGCCACCTTGTTGATCTCCTCGACGACCTGCACCGGGATGCGGATCGTGTGCGACTGGTCGGCCAGGGCCCTGTGGATCGCCTGGCGGATCCACCAGGTCGCGTACGTGGAGAACTTGTAGCCCTTGGTGTAGTCGAACTTCTCCACCGCCCGGATCAGCCCCAGGTTGCCCTCCTGGATCAGGTCCAGGAACGGCATGCCTGCGCCGGTGTACCGCTTGGCCAACGACACCACGAGCCGAAGGTTCGCCTCCATCATCTGGTCCTTGGCCCGGCTTCCGTCCTCGGCGACCCGCTCGAGGTCCCGGCGCATCAGCGGGTCCAGGACCACGTCGGAGCCCAGTCGCTGGACGGCGAACACACCCGCCTCGATCCGGATGGCCAAGTCGACCTCCTGCTCCGCGGTGAGCAGCGGCACCCGCCCGACCAGCTGCAGGTAGTCCTTGACCGGGTCCGCGGACGCACCGGCCACCCTCACCAGCGCCGGCGGCTCGTCCCCCGCGTCGGCGTCGCAGATCTCGAACGCGTCGGTCACGCGCTCGGCCGGGACGGACTGGGCGGCGTCCTGCCCAACGTGGTCGACCAGATGCCTCAGCACGTCTCCGCGGCGCCCAACCAGCCGGTGGCTGCGTCGATCAGGCCCGTGTTGGCCGATCCCCTGCCGCCACCACCCGCGGCGTGATGGGCGCCATCCAGGCGCCCGGTCCCAGCCGATCGGGCGAACAGCATGTGATGCGAGGAGATGAGGTGGTCTGCCGTCGCGCGATTGCTGGCGGTGGGGATGTCGCGCAGGACCGCGATCCGCAGCAGCGCCTTGACGTCGGGCTCATGGGGCTGGGCGGTCAGCGGATCCCAGAAGAAGATGAGCATGTCGATCCGGCCCTCGACGATGGCGGCCCCGATCTGGAGATCACCACCCAGCGGTCCGCTGCGCATGCGCTGCACGGGCAGGTCCAGCGCCTGGCTGAGCAGCTGGCCGGTGGTTCCGGTGGCGACGAGGCGGAAGCGGGCCAGGGTGTCGCGGTTGAAGGTGGCCCAGGCCAGTAGGTCGTCCTTGCAGTGGTCGTGGGCCACGAGGGCCACAGTCAACGGTCG
The DNA here is from genome assembly GCA_963706875.1 of uncultured Actinomycetes bacterium. Classification (GTDB taxonomy): domain Bacteria; phylum Actinomycetota; class Actinomycetes; order S36-B12; family CAIYMF01; genus Prado023. Next base: position 224,663 of record CAVPNW010000015.1, read on the forward strand.
GTCCATGACCTCAACGATGAAGGGCCAAGGTGGCCGGGACCCGGCGACCCGGTGACGAGGGCATGACATCTCGCAACGCCATCGGGCACCTCGCCCGGTGTCCTCCCGTGGGCGGTGTCTCAGTAGCTGTTGGCCTGCGCGCGTGCGAAGCGCATGACACTGCCGGACAGGGTCGCGAAGGTGCTGTTCTGCAGGCGCAGCCCCAGGAAGAGCACGATGGTGCTCGAGGCGCTGATCAGGTCATTGATGCTCATGGCCAGCAGCGCGATCAGCAGCAACAGGGCGCCGACCGAGGAGATGAGTCCCCCGATCTCGGCGGACACGATCCGGGAGCGCACCCGCACGTGCGTGGCCACCTGAGCCTTGGCCCGCCCGAGCTCCACGTACCCGCGCTGCTCTGCCAGCTGGCGGGTGAACAGGCGCCCGAGGGCCTCGGCCAGCAGGACGATCAGCAGCAGGTTGATCGCCCCGAACACGGGTGCGAGAACCACGAAGTAGGCGGCCATCAGCAGCATCTGGGTCAGGGACGTCAACACGGTGACCAGCTCGAGGCCCAGCGCCCACTGCCAGCTCTCGATGTGGGCCGGATGCGTGCGGTCCGCTGACCGGAAGACCCCTTCGAAGAACGTGACCCGGTAGGTCCTCTGCGCGTAGTGCGCCACCCGGGTGGCCAGGAACAGCAGCACGAAGACCGCAAGCTGTGGGGCCAGGTGGTTCAGCGACGACGAGCGCTCCCTGGTGATGATCTCGGTGAAGATCTTGGCGACCATCAGCTCAGTCAGCGGGATCGCGGCGCCGACCATCACCAGGGCGAGCAGTCGCCAGCGCTGCCGTCCCCCGGGGATGAGGGTGCAGCACGTGCGTGCCAGGGCCCTGGCCAGCTCCCGCATCGACTACTGCTTCGCCTTGTCGGACTTCTTACCCGCGGCCTTCTTGCTGTTCGTCCGGCCCGCGTCCAGGACATGGGCCACGGCGACGCGCATGTGCCTCTCCACCTCGTCCTTGACCTCCTCGCTGACCCGGATGTCCCGGATCGGGCCCACGAGGTCCCAGCGGCGCAGGTCCAGGCCCACGACCTGCGGGTTCACGACTTCGACCCCGGCCCCGAGGGCGTAGTCCTCGTACTTGATCCCGGAGCCGTGAACGCGCTCCTCGAACTCCTCGAAGGTGATCAGCCCGCAGGGGATGCCGTAGGACTGGCAGGCGGTCATCACGTGCATGGCGCTGGTCAGCACCGCGTCGTACTCGGCCAGGGTGCGCAGGAAGGCTTCGATGTCGGCGGTGCGGCTCATCAGGACGGACAGCTCGTCGACGTGGTCGGGCAGGTCGATCGGGGCGTCGCGGTGCGAGTGGTGGCGGACTAAGGCGATTCGCCCGTTGGTAGCGCCGCGCTCGATCGGGAAGATGCGGGACAGCAGCACCCCGGGGTCACCGAACGCGGCGACCTTCGGCCCACCGGACTCGCGCAGGACACGCGCGGTGATCGGCCCGCGCACGGAGATGTAGCGGGCCTTCCTCGCCAGCTCGAGGTCGTCGCGGGAGATGCCGGTGCCGACGACGATCGAGCTCGGGCGGATGAAGCGGCCGATCGATCCCAATGCGACCAGGTGTGGCTTCTTCGTGGCCTTGGTCACCGGCTGCAGCCTGATGTTGGCCTCCGTGTAGTGCCCGACCGCCAGCGGGCTGAGCCAGTCCCCGAAGTTGCCGGGGAACGGCTTGGCCCACCACGCCAGGCGGATCGTCTGCTCGCTGCCGCGCGCTGAGTGCTCCAGGAAGGCCTCGGCGACCTCGAGCGTGACCTGGTCGCCATCGGTGGCGATGTACCGGTTGTCGAAGTCCCGGCGGGCACGGTCGACTTCCTGCGGGTCGCCACCCATGCCCGCGCCGAGGATCGCACCGACCGTGCTGGCACGGGCCGGGTCGACGCCCGTCTGGGAGTCGGCCGTCAGGGCGCCTGTGACGCCCAGTGTGTCGACCATCCGACGCATCGGGCGGCGTGCGGCCTCGGGCAGTGCCTGTTCGAGCTTCTTGGCCTGCCGCAGTGCCTTCTTCCGCGAGCCCGCAGGGGCCTGGCCGGCATGCTGGGCGACCCTGTCCTTGTAGTGCGCCACGTTCCCGCTGGACCCGAACACGAAGAAGCCCTCGGGCGAGGGCGGCCCGGAGCTGGTGCTGCGCCGCACGACCGCGCTCGAGGGAAGCATCTGGAACGTGAGGTGGGCCGCGTTGGCACGCCAGGCCTCCTCGAGGAAGTAGTCATCGGTCGCCTTGATGTCCGAGCGCTGCTCGAGGGCGAACGCATCGTCGATCAGCTTGCGGCCCTGCGCGGTGGCGTTGACACCCCAGAACGACGGCTCCCAGAACCGGGTGCGGTTGTGGTATCCGATCTGCAGGGGCGAGCGGAAGCTGCGCTGGAAGCCAATGATGTCGGCGGTGGAGTCGCGAACGTAGTCGGGCAGATGGGTGATGCGGCAGTCGACGTCGATCCAGAACACCATCGCGTCGGGGTGCTCCTGGCAGGCGTCGCGGATGAAGCCGATCTTGCGGCGCGTGACATCCGCCCAATCCTCCCCATCGCGCCGCTCGACCTCGAGCAGCTCGTAGGCCAGGCCGAGGGTGTCCAGCTGACCCCGCAGCTCTGCGGCGTGCCCGGCGTAGTAGTCGTCCGTGGTGTGGAACGAGCAGATCACGGCCTCTCGCCGAGCCGGGGGGGAACCGGTCGCTCCGGGAGGGCCGTCAGGAACGAGGTGTATCGCGGGAGGTTCAGCACGCGAGTGTCCACGCACGAGCGCCCCGCCGTCGTGGGTTGAGACAGTCATCGACATGAAGGCACCGTCCACCCCCGGCATGGACTCACCGGGGCGCTGGGGCGATCCCTGGGCAAAGGTCGGATGAACGCTTGATCGGCGATCGATCACCCACCGATGGCGCTCTGGGCCGAGCCGTGCCGACCTCCGCCCGACGAGCCAGACGCCGAAGTCGTCGACCGTTCACCTGGAGTCAACGTTGCCGCCACCGACCCGGCCTAGGGTGCCGGCCATGCCCCGGCTGCGCGTGACCCACCTGGCCACCGGCCGCACGCTCATCGGCTCGCCTGATGAGCTGCTCGACTGGCTGGGGCGATGGTGGCCCGACGAGGACCCGGAGGACGCAGGCGTCCACTCCACAATCACCCAGGCGGTCTACGCGTGGGAGCAGGGAGTGCTCGGCGGGACACATGACCAGCAGCTCGGCGTGCATGCCGAGCTGCTCTGATCCAGCGGCCGCTGGGCATCGCTCTCGCAGCTATCCGGTGCGGCGTTGAAGGGAGCGAAGATGGCGATGGTCGGACCGACCCGACCCCCGAACATCCACGCCGGTCTGCTACGACCCGGGCTGCTGCACCGGGGCGGGCGGGCAGCCCATGCGGCAGCTCCCGGCACTCCGGCCACGTCGGCCAACCCCGTCGGGGGCAGGCCGCCCTCGGTGGTGAACCTGTCCCTCTACCGCGATGGGCGGCGGCTGGTCTCGTGCTCGACGCTGCAGCAGCTCTTCGACGCGCGGCGCAAGCACCCCGGTGCGACTGCCTGGGTGGGGCTGTACCGGCCGTCCCATGACGACGTGGCACTGCTTGCTCGCGAGTTCGGGCTGCACGAGCTGGCGGTCGAGGACGCGATCACCGCCCATCAGCGCCCGAAGCTCGAGCGGTACGGCGACACGCTGTTCGTGGTGCTGCACGCCGCCCGCTACCTCGACGACGTCGAGGAGGTCGAGTTCGGCGAGCTGCACGTGTTCGTGGGCCTGGACTTCGTGATCAGCATGCGGCACAGCGAGTCCCCGGACCTCACCGGTGTGCGCGAGCGGATGGAGAGCGAGCCGGACCTGCTGGCCCTGGGGCCTGAGGCGATCCTCTACTCGATCATGGACCGTGTCGTCGACGGGTACGGCCCAGTGGTCGCCGGGCTGGAGAACGACATCGACGAGATCGAGACCGAGATCTTCTCCGGGGACGCCGCGGTCTCCCGACGGATCTACGAGCTGTCCCGCGAGGTGATCGAGTTCCGTCGGGCCACCCACCCGCTGAACACGATGCTGCAGGGGCTGCAGGACGGGTTCGACAAGTACGAGGTCCACGAGGAGATGCGCCGCTACCTGCGCGACGTGGCCGACCACAACCTGCAGGCCTCCGACCGGGTGGATGGGTTCAGCCAGATCCTGCGCGACATGCTGACCGTGAACGCGACCCTGGTCGCCCAGAAGCAGAACGAGGAGATGCGCGCCCTGACCGAGGCCAGCCACGCCCAGGGCATCGAGGTGAAGAAGATCTCGGCGTGGGCGGCGATCCTGTTCGCGCCCACCCTGATCGGGACCGCCTACGGGATGAACTTCGCCAGCATGCCCGGCCTGGACTCCCCGCACGGGTTCGCAATCGCGATGGCCCTCATGGTCGCCACCTGCCTGGGCCTCTACGTGGTGTTCAAGCGACGCGACTGGCTGTAGCCGTGCGTGCGGCTACTTCAGGGCCTGCTTGAAGAACTTGTCGCGCGCCTGGTCGGCCTTGTTGCGCGCCTTGGACAACGCCAGGGCGGAGTCCTTCCTGACCTTCGCCGGCGGGCCGTCGCCACCGAATGCGGCCAGGACCTCGGCGTACCGGGCCTCGGCGTCGCGCCAGTCGGTGTACAGCTTCTTCTCTGTCTTGCCCGCTTGCTCTGCCATGGCGCGCACCATAAGGGCCGAAGATGAACGGTTGAGGACGCCCGGCAGCACAGCACTTCCACGCCAGACTCAGCTGGCGCCCAACGGTCCGGTGCGGCCCGCCAGGGGAGGTCTGCGGTGGGTAGAGTCCCCCACTGAGGCAGGCCCGCCAGAGACGATGGAGAGGTGCGGACATGCGTGAGGCGTTCGAGCATGAGCTGGTCGAGATCCGGGACCTGCTCGCCGAGTTGGCCGTCAGGGCGGGCGCGGCGATGAACACAGCCACGCAGGCAGTGCTCAACGCCGATCTGGTCGCGGCAGAATCCGTGATCGCCGGCGATGATGAGCTCGATGACCTGACCGGGCGGATTGAGCGGGCCTGCTACAACGCCGTGGCCCGCCAGCAACCGGTGGCCCGGGACCTGCGACTGGTGGTCTCCTCGATGCAGGTCTCCTCATCCCTGGAACGGATGGGTGACCTGGCAGACCATGTGGCGAAACTGACCAGGATGCGCCACCCACGCTCGAGTGTCCCGGAGGACGTACGCCCGATGTTCGCCCAGATGGGGGCTGTGGCCGACCAGATGGCGACCAGGACCGCGTCACTGCTGGAGAGTTGGGACCTCGCGGAGGCATCGGAGATCCTGGCGATGGATGACCAGATGGACAGGGTCCATCGTGACCTGTTCACCGCGGTCCTGGCCCCGACGTGGACCCATGGGGTCGAGGCGGCGATCGACACGACCCTGATGTCGCGCTACTACGAGCGCTACGCCGACCATGCCGTGGCGATCGCCCGGCGCGTGATCCAGCTGGTGACCGGCACACCCTTCTCCCAGACCGGAACTGCCAGCCCACCGTCCGACCCACCAGGCCAGGGTTCACCGGGGATGTAGGTCGCTGGGACTTCGCCCAGGGTTGGCCGACACGACCCCGCGCGGCCCCCTGTAGGACCGCCCGGCGGCCCTACCGTGCCGGACATGACAACAGAGCTGATCGAACAGGACCCGTGGGACCCATGGGTCGATGACCCCAACGAGCCAGCACCCGCCGCAGCGACCAAGCACAAGGGGCCGGTGCTGCTGCGTCGGGGCCAGGTGCAGGCGACCACGACCGACCAACGCCTGCTCGACACCCTGGACAACGGGGAATGGGTGCACACCGATCCCTGGCGGGTGCTGCGCATCCAGGCCGAGTTCGTCGAGGGCTTCGGGGCACTGGCCAACATCGGACCGGCCGTGAGCATCTTCGGGTCCGCCCGCACCGACCCCTCCGACCCGCACTACGCCCTCGCGGAGCAGGTCGCCGCCGGGCTCGCCGACGCCGGCTACGCGGTGATCACCGGCGGCGGGCCGGGGATCATGGAGGCCGGGAACAAGGGCGCCTGCCAGGCCGGTGGGGTGTCGGTCGGGCTCGGCATCGAGCTGCCCTTCGAGCAGGGCCTCAACGAGTGGGTCGACCTGGGCATCAACTTCCGCTACTTCTTCGCCCGCAAGACCATGTTCGTGAAGTACTCCCAGGGGTTCGTGGTCCTGCCCGGCGGGTTCGGCACGCTCGACGAGCTGTTCGAGGCACTCACCCTGGTCCAGACCTCCAAGGTCACCCGCTTCCCCGTGGTCCTGATGGGCCGCGAGTACTGGTCAGGTCTGCTGGCCTGGCTGTGGTCGACCATGGCAACCTCCGGGCGGATCACAATGCGCGACCTGGACCTGGTGCACCTGACCGACGACCCACGTGAGGCCGTGGAGATCATCCTCACCGCGAACCACGCCCAGCCCACGGGCCCCCAGACGGCGGACAGCGATACCTCCGACGGGATGTGACCAGGTGCCCACGCCCCAACCGGGAAGCCCCGGCAGCCAGGCGCGGTGGACCCGAACCACGGGCCCCGCGACCGTGCTCATCGTGGAGGACGAACCGGCGATCGCGGAGGCGATCGCCTACCTGCTGCGCGACGACGGGTTCCAGGTCGCCCTGGCCGACACCGGCCCGGGCGGGCTGGACGCGTTCCAGACCCGGGCACCGGACCTGATCCTGCTGGACCTCATGCTCCCCGGCCTCAACGGGCTCGAGGTCTGCCGCACCATCCGCCGCACCTCGAACGTGCCGATCATCATGGTCACCGCCCGGGCCTCCGAGCTCGAGAAGGTCGTCGGCCTCGAGGCCGGCGCCGACGACTACCTCACCAAGCCGTTCTCCATCGCCGAACTGCGCGCCAGGATCCACGCGCTCCTGCGCCGGACCGCCACCACGAGCTGACACCGCGTCCCAGACCCGGTGGCGCTGATGGCGTCCCGGGCCGCTTCGCAGATCGTGCGCCTGGCGTGGGCCGGTCAGTGACTGGCTCCAGTGATCATCGAGCGTTCATGCCGTGTTCATGCCTCCCCCGGGACTTCCACGGGTGCGGTCCCTACGTTGATGTGGTCCTGGGTGAACGGGGAGGTGGGCTGATGCAGGTCCTCCTCGTCGAGGACGAGCCGGCGTTCTCCGATGCTTTGTCCTACCTGCTGCGCCGCGACGGGTTCGACGTGGTGGTCGTGACGACGGGGCAGGATGCGATCCGCACGTTCCACCGGATCTCGCCCGACGTGATCCTGCTCGACGTGATGCTGCCCGGCATGTCCGGACTGGACGTGTGCGCCACGATCCGGAGGGCCTCGGATGTGCCGATCATCATGGTGACCGCCCGGGACACCGAGACCGACAAGGTCTTGGGCCTGGAGATGGGCGCCGACGACTACATCACCAAGCCGTACTCCCACGCCGAACTGCTGGCCCGGATCCGCGCGGTCATCCGACGCGCAAGCCCAGCGCCGGCCCAACTGACCCCCCGCGTGATCACCGAGGGACCCGTCTGCATCGACACCGACCGCCACACGGTCACGGTCAACGGCAGGACAGTGCCGATGGCGCTCAAGGAGTTCGAGTTGCTGGAGACGCTGGTCCGCAACTCCGGGCGGGTGATGACCCGGGGCCAGTTGTATGACCGCATCTGGGGTACCGAGCGAGCCTGGGACAACAAGACCCTCGATGTCCACATCAAGAGACTGCGCGCCAAGATCGAACCCGACCACGCCCACCCCAGGCACCTGATCACGATCAGAGGCCTCGGGTACCGGTTCGACCCCTGACCCCTGGCACTGCTCCGTCAGGGACCGGCCGCAGACCGCTGCGGACAAGCGCAGTACCGGCGCTACTGGCGGGCCAACGCCATCGACAGGCGCAGTTGCGGGTCGACCAGGTGGCTGAAGTCGGTTGCCCCTTCAGCGATCTCGAGCAGCACGGAGTCGACGGTGCCGGTGAACTCGCTGTCCTCGGCGCGGTAGTCGTCGCTGACCGGCGAGCCGGTGTCGTGTCCGACGTCGCAGGTCTCGTCGAGGGAGAACACCAGTGGCACGGTTGCCTCGAGCCTGCCTTCGGCGACGCTCTGGCCATCGACCTTGAGCGTGACGGTGCCGCCGCGGCCGGGCCCGCCGCCGTCGTAGTCGAACACCATGACGACGCGTCGCCGGCCCGCTGCCAATGGTTGGGACCCGACGACCGTGGTGGACCTCATGCCCATCAGGTTGTAGCAGTAGGCGGGGGTGCCGTCGGCGCGCAGGTAGAGGCTCCATCCCCCGAAGGCGCCTCCTTGGGACACGATCACCCCGGAAGCGCCACCGTCCGGGATGTCGACGTCGGCGGCCACGGCGTGGGAGACGTTCTTGAGGTTGAGCACGGAGGATTCGGTGAGCCGGCCCATCCCGCCGTACAGGATCTGGGATCGCCCGGAGATCAGCTCCGGGCGGCCGGAGATCTTTGCGTCGAACCGTTCGACGCGGCGATCGTCGAGGGGCAGCACGTTGTACGTGCGGGCCTCGGACAGGAACAGCTCCTGGAGCTCCGCGAGCTTCTCGGGCATGGTGCCCGCGAGGTCGTTGGCCTGAGTCCAGTCGCCGGGGGCGTAGAGCTCCCACACGTCGTCGGTGAAGGCGGGCAGCTCGGCCATCGCGATCCACGGGGTCGCGTGCTTGGTGACCGCGGTCCACCCCTGGTGGTAGATCCCGCGGTTGCCCCCGATCTCGAAGTACTGGGTGGTGTGCCGGTCGTCGGCGTGCTGCTCGTCGAACGAGTAGCGCATGGACACCCCGTGCAGCGGGTCCTGCGCGACCCCGTGCACCGCGGCTGGGTGGGGCAGCCCCGCGACGTCGAGGACGGTCGGTGCGATGTCGATCACGTGGTGGAACTGGTGGCGGACCTGCCCGGGTTCGCTGATCCCCGCCGGCCAGTGGACGACGGTCGCGTTGCGTGTCCCGCCCCAGTGGGAGGCCACCTGCTTGGTCCACTGGTAGGGGGTGTCCATCGCGTGTGCCCAGCCGACCGAGAAGTGGTTGTACGCCTGCGGCGTGCCCAACAGGTCGATCCGGGAGGCCAGGAACTCCGGGGTCTCCAGCGCGGCGGCACCGTTGAAGAACAGGTACTCGTTGAAGCTGCCGTTGATGTGTCCCTCAGCCGACGCGCCGTTGTCGCCCAGGATGTAGAACACCAGCGTGTTGTCCAGGGCGTGGATCGCGTCGAGGGCATCGACCAGGCGTCCGATGTGGTGGTCGGTGTGCTCCAGGAACCCGGCGTAGACCTCCATCTGGCGGGCCAGCACCGCCTTGAGCTCGTCGGGCATGTCCTCCCACGCGGGGATCTCGTCATGACGGGCGGTGAGCTCGGCGTCCGGGGGCACGATGCCGCGGCGCTGCTGCTCGGCGAGCGTCCGCTCGCGCAACGCGTCCCAGCCGTCGTCGAACTGCCCGCGGTACTTGTCAGCCCACTCCAGGGGGACGTGGTGCGGGGCGTGGGTCGCGCCGGGCGCGAAGTACATGAAGAACGGTCGATCCGGGGCCAGGGCCGTCTGCTGGCGCACCCAGGCGATCGCGCGGTCGGTCATGTCCTCGGTGAAGTGGTACTCCTCGTCGGCGTTGCGGTCCGGTTCGATGGGGGTCGTCCCGTTGTACAGGGCGGGCGCGAACTGGTTGGTCTCACCACCGAGGAACCCGAAGAAGTGCTCGAAGCCACCCCCACCCGTGGGCCACGCATCGAACGGTCCCACCGGGCTGGTCTGCCACATCGGGACCTCGTGGCACTTGCCGAACTGGGAGGTCGCATACCCGTTCAGGCGCAACACCTCCGCCAGGGGTGCCGCCGACTGGGGACGCACCGAGGTGTAGCCCGGGATCGACGTGGCGACCTCGGTGATCGCACCCATCCCGACCGCATGATGGTTGCGGCCGGTGAGCAGTGCCTGCCGGGTCGGCGCGCACAGCGCCGCCGTGTGGAACCGGGAGTAGGACAGCCCATTGCCGGCCAACCGCTCGGCCGTGGGGGTCCGACACGGCCCACCGAACACGCTCGCCGCACCGAAGCCGACATCGTCGAGCAGGATCACCAGGACGTTCGGGGCGCCCGGTGGCGGCCCGACCGGCCGGATCGGCTCGTACACCGCGCGCGGGTCCTTCGCGTCCTCGTACACCGGACCCGCGTACGGCTTGTCCGGGATGGGCAGAACGGTGCGATCCATGGCGTCGATCTCCTTAAGCCGAGCGGAGCAGGTCCAATCAGTGCGGCGTCACAATCGCGGAGGTGTCAAGTCCAACCCCTGACAACTCCACTGCCAAGCCCGTTGCCGGCATTCAACCATGCTGCATCCATCTTGGCCCTCGGAGCGAGGTCGGACCGGGCAGTGCTGGTCGATGTCCCGGCAGTTCGCGACGGCCACGACGAGGACGCAGGCGGCGTCGACGACATCAGCCAGCCGAGCCCGCGGCACGCGCAGGACACTGTCACGCCAGAGGACTGGGGGCGCGAGTTTGCACGTATGTAACAGTGGGCCGCTACGGTGGCGCGATGAGCGATGGCTACCCGGTGGGATCGACTGGTGCTGCTTCCCCGATTCCGGCTGATGAGAGTCCCACAACTGGCGCCCACAGGGTTGGCCCGATGTTCGAGCCCACCCATCCCCTGGCCGTCGCCCCGGTGACCTCCCCGCCGCATTCGGTGGACGGTTTCGTCCGGGAGTTCCTGCGGGAGTTGAACACGGGTCAGGGTGTGGCGCTGGCCCAGTCGACCATCAATGACCAGTACCTGGCCCTGGCCCGGACGGTGCGCCATTACCTGATGGCCCGGTGGTTGGAGACGATGCGACACAACCGGATGTCGGGGTCGAAGTTCGTCGGCTACCTGTCCGCGGAGTACCTGCTGGGCCGGCAGTTGGGCAACGCCCTGATGGCCACCGACCTGAACGACGTGGCCGAGAAGGCGCTGGCCAGCTGCGGGCTGGACCTGGCGACCCTGCGCGCCCAGGAGGTCGAGCCCGGCCTGGGCAACGGCGGCCTGGGTCGGCTTGCGGCGTGCTTCATCGATTCGCTGGCCACCATGAGCGTGCCGTGCATCGGGTACGGCATCCGCTACGAGTACGGGATCTTCCGCCAGACCTTCGTCGACGGTCGGCAGGTCGAGAAGCCCGACACCTGGCTGGCCCTGGGCGGCCCGTGGGAGTTCCCGCACCCGGAGGCCGCCGTTCGCGTCGACTTCGGTGGCTTCACCGAGACCTACGACGACAACGGCACGGAGCGCACCCGCTGGGTGCCGTCATGGAACGTGCTGGGCATCCCGTACAACTACATGGTCCCGGGCTACCAGAACGGTCGGGTGAACACACTGCGGTTGTGGAGCGCGCAGGCCACCAAGGCCTTCGACCTGGGCATCTTCAATGCTGGGGACTACGCCGAGGCGGTCCGGGCCCAGACCTTCGCCGAGAACATCACCAAGGTGCTCTACCCCGAGGACTCCACCCCTCAGGGCAAGGAGCTGCGCCTGCAGCAGCAGTACTTCTTCGTCGCGTGCTCGATCCGTGACTTCCTTGAGCATGTCCTCGGAGCGGACTTCGACCTGCACGACCTTCCCGAGCGGATCATCTTCCAACTCAACGACACCCACCCGGTGATCGCGGTGCCGGAGCTGATGCGGGTCCTGGTCGACGAGAGGGGATTCGAGTGGGATGAGGCGTGGGCGATCACCCAGAAGTGCTTCGCCTACACCTGCCACACGCTGCTGCCCGAGGCGCTGGAGACCTGGTCGACCGATCTGCTGGGACGGCTGCTGCCTCGGCACCTGGAGATCATCTACCGGATCAACGACGACTTCCTCGCCGAGGTGCGCACGGCCTACCCCGATGACGAGCTGCGGGCCCGGCGCATGTCGATCATCGCCGACTACCCCGACCGGTCGGTGCGGATGGCCCACCTGGCCACCGTGGCCGGTACCAAGGTCAACGGCGTGGCCGCCCTGCACTCCCAACTGCTGGCCGACAAGGTGCTGCCAGACTTCTCCAGCTTCTGGCCGGCGAAGTTCACCAACGTCACCAACGGTGTCACGCCGCGGCGCTTCCTGCGGATGGCCAACCCCTGGCTGTCGAGCCTGATCACCGACACCCTCGGGCCGGGCTGGGTCACCGACCTCGAACGGCTGGCCGAGCTCGAACCCTACGCCGAGGACGAGGACTTCCGCCGCGAGTTCCGCGAGGCCAAGGAGAAGAACAAGGCCCGGCTGTACGACCTGCTTCGGCGCCGGGACGGCATCGACCTGCCCGACGACCACCTGCTCGACGTCATGGTCAAGCGCCTGCACGAGTACAAGCGCCAGTCGTTGAAGCTGCTGCACCTGGTCACGCTCTACGACCAGATCATCTCCGGGCGGGTAGACCCCGCGACGATCACCCCGCGCACGGTCGTGTTCGGAGCCAAGGCGGCCCCCGGCTACCGGATGGCCAAGGAGACGATCTACCTGATCAACCAGGTGGGTGCCACCATCAACGCCGACCCGCGGGTGGCGGGGCGAATCAGCGTGGCCTTCCCGGCGAACTACAACGTGACCCTGGCCGAGAAGCTGATCCCGGCAGCCGACCTCTCCGAGCAGATCTCGCTGGCCGGCATGGAGGCCTCGGGCACAGGCAACATGAAGTTCGCACTCAACGGTGCGCTGACCATCGGCACCGACGATGGCGCGAACGTGGAGATCCGCCAACTGGTGGGCGACGAACACTTCTTCCTGTTCGGAATGATCGAACCGGAGGTCGCTGCGCTGCAGGCCGAGGGCTATCAGCCGACCAAGTACTACGAGTCCGATCCCGACCTGAAGGGCGCGATCGACCTGATCTCCTCCGGCGCGTTCTCCGGCGGCGATCGGCACGCATTCGAGTTGGTCGTCTCCAACCTGCTGTACCAGGACCGGTTCATGGCACTGGCCGACTACCGCGCCTACCTGGATGCCCAGGCCGCGGTGGAGCAGAAGTACGCCGACTCCACGGCCTGGACGAAGTCCGCGATCCTGAACGTTGCCCGCAGCGGGTTCTTCTCCTCCGACCGATCCATGCGCGACTACCTGAGCCGCATCTGGGGTGCGACGCCGGACATGTAGCACCACCAACCCCTGTCGCACCCCGCCGCAGTCAGGCGAGCGATCCCTGTGTCCTGACTGTGAACGCTCGCGCGCGGGCATGGCCGCGCGGGGCGGCCAGGGGTGTCGGTCACCATGAGTCCCCGCGAGGACGACCAGTTGTGCTGATGCCGCCGAAAGGGGCGATTCGGGCGTGGGCATCAGAGGCCGGATCTCCCTTGTGGTGGGCGATCTGGCCGCGAGACAATACCGGATATGGCGAAGCCCGGTGATCCGGTGCAGCCTCGGCTGCCGCTGGAGGTTCTCCCTCTGTTGACGGAGGTGGAGGCGCTGTCCCGGGAGCTGCTGGCGGCTGAGGGGACGCGGCTGGCGCACGTGCGGACCGCGGGGTTCGTGGCGTCGCGGTTGGCGGTCCTGTTCGACCCGGAGCAGGCCGCGTTGCTGGTCGCCGCGGCGACCCTGCATGACATCGGCTACTCGCAGCGAATCGCCCACACCGGGTTCCATCCCCTGGACGGGGGGGTGTTCCTGCGCGCAGAGGGGTACCCGGATCGGCTGGCCCGGCTGGTGGCGAACCACTCATTGGCGGTCCTGACAGCCGACGAGCACGGCATCCACGATCTGGTCGAGCAATTCCCCCGGGAGGAGGGGCTGTTGGCGGATGCGTTGGCCTACGCCGACATGCACTCGGCCCCAGATGGGCAGATCATCCCGGTGCAGCGCCGGTTGGCCGATATCGCCCGGCGGCACGACGACCGGGTCGAGGGCACCCGTGCCGGCCAGTTGCGGGCTGCGATGGCCCGGGTGGGAGCGGCCTTGCTCGCCGCGCAGCAAGGTGAGCGGGTCGGGCCCTCGATGCACACCGCCGTTGTGGAGGCCCATCGCCGGCGATGGGTCGCCAGCCTCCACTGGAGCGGGTCCGCGGGCTACGCTCGCCCCGTGCAAGGAGACGATGTGATCGGCCCGGAGCACGGTGGCGACCCGCTGGCTGACCAGTTCGACGTGTGGTGGTCGGCTGAAGCCCAGTACAGCGTGGAGCTTGATCGCTACAGCTACGACAGCTCGAACGGCACAGGTACACGTGAGGCTGCGCTGCGGTTGGCCCACCTCCGCTCACGGGCCGATATCGACCGGGACCGCTTCTTCCGCCGGGCCCTGCGCTGAACCGCGCGCCGGGGTCGTTGGGCCCCACTCAGGCTGCGTTCGTTCACCTGCCCGTTGTGTCCCTGGGTCAGGCGATCGGCTCGGCGTCGACGATCACCGGCATCTTGCCGCGCCAGTGCTGCCAGGTCGCGTCGTCGGTGGCCAGCTCGCACATGAAGTGGGCCACCTCGGACATGCGGGTGCTGTCCGGCTTGAACAGGCTGGAGACGAGTGCCTCGTGCACTCGGTACTCGGCGACGTCGCCGTCGGTCAGGGTGTCCGGCCGCACGATCACCCACTGCAGGTGGGGGTCGGCGGGCCCGACGTCGTGGGTGAGGAGGTCCGCGGCACGCTGGTTGTCGCGCGCTGGCGGCACGACGGCACGCATCCCCCACATGTAGGTGCGCTCGCCGCGACCCCGGCGCACGTCGGCGTGCCCGGGCTGGTTCACCGAAACGCTGCTCATCAGGATCAGGCGGACCGGTGCGGTCGGCTGCCCCGACGCGCTCTGCACGCGCTGGCCGGTCTCGACCGCCTCGCGTACGAGGCCCACGGCTTGCCGGACCAGGTCATGGGGCGGACCGAGGATGCCGCGCGCGCTGATCGTGTGACCCAGGCACGAGATGACTGTGTCGCAGCCCTTGAGGTGCTCGGCGAGCACTTCGGGCGGCAGCGCGAGCAGGTCGGCCTCGACCACGTCGAGCAGCGGATTGCCGGCGGAGCCCGCGGGTAGTCGGTCGGCTGAGCGGACGATCGCCCGGACCGGCACGCCTCGCTCGAGCAGTTGGGTGAGCGCGCGGCCACCGGTCCGGCCGGTCGCGCCAAGGATCAGGACACGGGGGTGGGCATCCATGAGGAGCTCCTCTCAAGGGTCAGGGTGTCAGCAGTCGTCGGCCGTGAACCCCAGCCGATCAGCCAGATGGCCAGGACCATCTCCTGCACCCCCATCGGGAGGTAGGGCAGGGTCGAGGCCGGGGAGTTGGGGTCGCCGGTGGTCGGCAGCGGCCACGCCCATGCAGGCCACGGCCATGACCGCCAATGCCAGGGCGCCGACGAGCGTGGTGGCCTGGTCAGCGGCCAGCTCGTCCACCGAGACTGGGGCGCTGGCCACTGCGGCGGCGACCCCACCCGCGGCTGTGGCAAGGATGTAGAGCACGCCGACAGTCACGGCAGTCGGCCGCTCGGTGCGGATCTCGTTCATGACTCCTCCTTGGGGTAGTCGAAGACCTCGTCGAGAGGGGTGCCGAAGCGCGTGGGCGATCCGGAACGCCACCTCCAACGAGGGGGAGTACCTGCCCTGCTCGATCGCGATGATGGTCTGACGGGTGACGCCGACCCGGTCGGCGAGCTCGGCCTGGGTCATCTCTGCGGCCGCGAACCGCAGGGCGCGGATCCGGTTGCTGACGCGGGTGGGCCGGACCATCAGAACCCCCGGCGGTAGGCAAGGACCTTGACGATCCCCGCGACCACCGTCGAGATCACGAACGCCAGGTACAGCCCGTTCGCGATCCAGAAGTAGTCGTACTCGAGCATCGTGATGGCCAGCACGCCGACCAGGACGACCGATGAGGCGTAGAAGCCGATCAGGTCACCGCGGCGGCTGATGCTGGCGTCGCGCTCGTCGGAACGGTCGAACCCTTCCAGGGACTCCTCCGCCGATCCGTTCCCAGTGATCTCGGCGCCGATGGCCGTCACGACGGCCGTCCCGATCGCCGTGGCGATGCTGCCCGCGATGATCAGCGCGATCGACGCGCCGATGGCGATCAGAAGCGGTCGCTGGTAGGCGATCGCCTCGACCGGGGTCTCGCCCAGCTGGCCGAGAACGGTCGCGAAATAGACGATCGGCACCAGGATCCCGACCACGAGGCTGACCCAGGTGAACTTCTCCTCCAGTGGCATGGCGACCTCCTTGGGGTGCATCCGATGTCAAACGTTCTTGACATGACCAATGTAAAGCGAACATGACGCCATGTCAAGAGTCTTTTACATGGGATCTCAGGCTCCCCTGGCGGCACTACTCCGACCACTGGAAGCGCTTGTGCAAGAAGGCCGGTGTCCGGGTTCTCACCTTGCATGCGGCCCGTCACACGCCTGTGTCACTGCTGCGCGCCAAGGGGATCCCCCCACGCTCGCGCGGAACAGGCAGTTCCACGGCCGTAGACGACGCCCGCCATCACCAGAAATCTGCGGCATCAAACCTGGGATGCTTCACTAGCAGCTTCATGCGCCGGACGTTGACAGCCTGGTGACCGGTCCGTTGAGGCCAGTTCAGGGCCTCGCGGGTTGGGTGACCGTGGCGGCACGGCCTCGTCGCGGCGGTAGTAGCGCAGCAGGGTGATCACGCGGGCAAAGGTCTCGACGAGGAGGAGGCCGAGGAGTGTGGCGACGATGGTGCGGAAGATGTCGCCCTCGGGCACCCAGGTACTCGCCAAGCTGATGACAGCAGGTCAGTCGGCTGAACGGTTCCGTAGGGAGGATCCGACCCTTGCGCCGGCACCGCGGCGATGTTGCGTCGTGCGCTGCCCGAGCAGGCGTCAACGCGACCGTCGCATCCCCGACGGCCGCGACGCTCGCGTGGAACGGGGCGGGCTCAGGTCGCCACCAGGCGACCCGACGACCACGAGAGCAAGCACCGGCTCCAGCATCTGCATCGTCAGGGTACGGAAGCGCTGGCTGCTCTGCAGCTGGATGCTCGGGTCGGACTTGACCACCTTCGCACCGCGCCGGTTCTCCCGAACGATGAGCACGACAAGGACCAGGACGATGATGGACGAGATCCGCCCGGCTGCACCCCGTGGACGAGCCCCTAGGTAGCCGCTACCCCGCCCGCCGCACCGACCCTCTGCAGGTAGGCGAAGTTGATCGCCCAGACAAGACCGAGGACCAGTGGGAGATCCGCACTCTCGGCGATATCGACTGGATACTGCTTCTTCAGGGCCAGATCCGTCAGATCCAACGTCGCTATGGGTACATCGTCTTCAAGCACGGAGTAGATCTGCTTCAGCGCACCGGACTGGACAACAGTCCACTCAGTCCCACCGGCGAGGGTGAACTCCAAACGCTTCTTGCTGAGTATCGAGTTGGTCTTCAGGTTCCCGGCCAGACTGCCGTCGGGATTCGTGTACTCAATCTTCGCAGGGATTGCCTTCTTGACAACGGCTGTCATGACCACGGTTCCGCTGGCGTCCACGATCTCGGCACCATGCTTGTCCCCGACAATGGTGAAGACCTGGTCCTCGAAGGATTCGTCGCGATAGACCGACAGATCGCGTTGGAGGGCTCCCGAGCTCTTCACGTAGAACCTGTTCCAGCCATCCTCTACGCGTGCGTCTGGGTCACTCATGGCCTTCTCCGTCGGATGGATGGGCTAGCAGAAACGCGCGGCACAAGGATCCCGTACCGGACTGCCTGGCCAAGGCCCGTGATCTGCTGCGCCGTGGCCACCGGTGTTGAGTTGGCACGAAGGCGGGCGGCGGGCACGACGCCACTAGAGCGTCTGCAGTCCGGTGCGGGTCGCGGCGATCGTGCGGTCACGCCGCACCATGATGATCGCGGCGATCACGGCCGTGACGAAGACCAGGATCTGGACGCCCAAGTTCACAGCCGCGAGGGTGCCCGACGGAGGAGGCAGGAACACCGACATGTCCCACAGGCCGTGGGCGATCATGCCCAGCACCAGGAGGCCGCGCACCCGTCGGAACAGGTACAGCACGACCCCCGCGGCGGAGGCCTGGACGCACTGGAACAGAACGCCACCGGCCGGTGATCCGACGACGAGGTTGGTCAGGTGGAAGAAGCCGAACCACACCGACGAGATCAGCATCACCCACGCCTCGGGACGCAGGTTCGTGCGGAGGCTGCGCAGGATGATGCCACGGAACAGGGTCTCCTCGGCGAAGCCCACCAGGACGCCAGCAGCCACAATCGCCAGGAGCAGATCGGTGGGGGTGTTGGCCCAGTCGGCGATCGCGACGTGCACGACGATCCCCACCACGAAGATCGCCACCGGAACCCACAGGAAGCCGTACATGGGCAGGCGAGCGGGGTCCTTGAACACCCAGTCCCAGCGGGCCCAGAGCATGAAGCCGATGAGCACCAAGCTCCCGCCGATCAGCGGGATCACCGCCGTCCGGAAGGCATTCCCGCCGGAGTCGAACCACTGGTCGTAGTCGATCCCCGCGCTGAACGCCAGGCCGATGAACACCACGACGTAGGCGACGAAGACACCGGCGGCGACCGGCACGGAAGGTGCGATCCGCCAGGTCGGGGACGGTTCGAGCGTGGTTGGGTCCGCGGCGCTGGCGGTCATGGGGAACTCCCATCCAAGGTGGTGTTGAGGACACCGGTCGAGGGAGAGGGTAACCCCACCCAACTGTTCCTGCTGGCGATTCCGGCGCTGTAACAGTTTCACCGCGCCCCGTCACGGGCCGTGGCTCCAGCGGGCGATCCCGTCAGCCGCCCGCGACGGTTACCGCGAGAGCGGCCCGGAACTGTCTCACGCCCGCTGCTACCCTGTGGCCCTGAATCGAGGACGGCCACCTCATGACCCGTGATCCCTCCGCCCTGTCCGGGAATGACATGTCGGCGGAGGACTGGAACGGCGCGATCGCTGAGACTCTCACCCGTGTCCTGGCCAGCGAGGCCTTCTCCGGCTCGGAGCGCTCGAGGGCATTCCTGGCCTATGTGGTGACCGAGACCCTGGCGGGGCGTGGGGATCGGCTCTCAGAGCGCACAGTCGGACGCCGCGCGCTGGACCAGGGCGAGGACTTCGACGGCCAGCGGGACGCCTCGGTACGGGTACGGGCCACCCGGGTGCGCAAGGCTCTGCGCGCCTACAGCGAGGGCCACGGCGCTGCGGACCTCGTGCGGATCGACCTGCCGCCGGGTAGCTACGCGCCGACGTTCTCGCGGGCATCAGTACCGGCCCTGGCCGGTCCCATGGTTGAGCCGGCCGTCCTGGTGATGCTGTTCGACGCGGCGGGAGAGGGGGCCTCCGTTGCTGCGACGGCGGTGTGCGAGGCGCTTGTGGGACAGTTGGCGCGCTTCCCCGGGCTGCGAGTACTCGGCCCCGCATCCTCATATATCGGGGATGCCCGCACCATCGGTCGCCAACTCGGGGCGCGGTACGTTCTCCAGGGCAGTGCGTTGGGGACCGGGGATGGGCTGCGCCTGAGCGTCCGAGTGACCGACGCGGAGTCCGGGGAGTGCGTGTGGGCCGTGGCCGAGACTCTGGCCCAGGAACCGCAGCAGCTGTGGGCGCTCATGGATGGGTGGGTTGCGGCGGTAGCCGGCGAGTTGGGTGACTACGCGGGCGTGCTCCTGCCGCGCACGGTTCCGGCCGACGACCCGGACGCTGCGAGGCTTGAGACCGCCGCACGTCTGGCCTTCTACACCTACATCGCCCAGGGCACCCACGCCGCGCTGCTGGACGCCCGCCAGGCGCTCACACTGGCGCGTCAGGCCGGGACCGGATCCCCGGCAGTGCTGGCCATGTACGCCAACACCCTGGCGGTGTCCGTGGCCTACGGGCTGTCCGAGAGCCCTGAGGCAGACCTCGCCGAGGCCGAGGTGACAGCCCGGGAGGCCCTCGCGGTGGATCCTCGCAACGCCCACGCGCACCTCGACCTCGGCACGGTCGCGCTCGCGCGGGGGCAGTGGGAGGTGGTGATCCAGCGCGCTCAACAGGGTGCCCTCCTTGGCGCGGGGCACCCGACCATGCTGGCCACGGCCGGCACCCTGCTGGCACTGGCCGGAGCGTGGGCCGAAGGCGTGCAGGTGCTGCGAGACGCCCTGCGCCTGAATCCCAGCCACCCGGGATACATGCACGTGTTGCTCGCGCTGGACCGCATCCTGGTGGGCGACGACGCGGCGGCCCTGGCCGAGGCCAGCCTCATCCATGCCCCTGACGCGTACTGGGGCCCGTTCTACCGTGCTCTGGCGCTCGCAGGGCTGGGATACCTCGAGCAGGCCCACCAAGAGTTCGCGGCGGCCGTCGTCCTCGAGCCGACACTGGTCGAGGACCTACCGTCCGTTCTCGGAAGCTACGCGAACTTCAGCGAGAGCCAGAAGTCCGTGCTGGAGGACCGGGTGGCGCTCATCCGGGGCTCGGGGGAAGCCTCCTACTGATCCGCAGAGCCAAGCGGTCCGTCGAGGTGCCGGTTGGTGCCTGCCGTGCGTTCTACACCCTGCCCGACCACCGCTATCAAGGAATGATGGCTCTTCGCGCCGCCGCCGGGTTTCGGTGCCGTGCCCTCCAACGGCAGGCTGCCCAATCTTGCCGCGAAGGACCGTCAAGCACTGGGTCTTCAGTGGGCAACCGGCCAGGTCGCCGGGGCTCCCACGTTGCATACATCCGATGGGGCGCAGATCGAGCCACTGCCGCGATCTGCAGACCTCACGATCGAGCCCAGCTCCCAAGAGCGATGGCGCAGCGACGGCGATCGAGTCAGCATAGGGAGGAGCCCCAACGGAGACCGGGGCAGAAAGGCAGCAAGCCCTTCCCGCGAACCCATGGGGCCAGTCCGATCAGCGAAGGTCCAGCGGTGCATGATCAGGGCATGACCGCCCATCCTGCCGAGACCGCCCCTCGTCGCCGGCGCCGCTGGTGGCTCTGGGTCCCGCTTACCCTCGTCCTCCTGCTCCTGCTGGCGGTCGTGGGGGTGAGCTGGTACGCCTCGGGCCTGATCGCCGACGGGTACCGGGCCGACCGGCCGGAGTCGCCGAACTCGCTGACGGTCGTGTCCGCGGACCAGCGCAGCATCTCCTACCGGGTTGCCGAGGGAGAGGACCCGCCGGAGGACTCCGGCTGGCAGTCGGTGCGCACCGAGGATGGCACCTTCGTCCTCGCCGGACCCGAGGTCCGGACCGACGGGGAGGTGAGCAGCCGCACGGTCGAGCAGACTGTCGGGAAGGCGCCCGCCGCCGGGGACCCGGCCCGCCTGGACTCGTGGTACTACCCCCAGGACCCGAGCAGCTTGGGCATCGAGTTCACCGACGTGATGGTGCCCGGCCCGCTCGGGGACTACCCGGCCTGGTACATCCCGGGCTCGGGTAAGACGTGGATCATATTCACGCACGGCCGGGGGGCTGAGGCCCGCGAGGGGCTGCGCCAGCTGTCGGTCACCGAGTCGGTGGGCTACCCGACCCTGATGATCAGCTACCGCAACGACGAGGGCGCACCGGGCACCGATGGGCTGGTCCGGTTCGGCCAGGAGGAGTGGCCCGACCTCGAGGCGGCCGTGCAGTACGCCCTGGACAACGGTGCCACCGACGTGATCCTCACCGGGGCCAGCACCGGCGGCGCCATCAGCCTGGCGCTGCTGGAGAACTCGGCGCTTTCCGACCGGGTGCGCGCCCTGTTCTTCGACTCGCCCGCGCTGGCCATGGGCTCGGTGGTGTCCACTCGAGGTGCGGAGATGGGCTATCCCGGGATCGTGCTCGGTCTGGGCAAGTGGCTGGCCCAGCAGCGGTTCGACCTGGACTGGGACGCCATGGACTACGCGTCGGCCATCGACAACATCACAATGCCCACCCTCATGCTGCACTCCAAGGACGACGGCACGATCCCGTACAAGGCAGTCGCTCCTGTGTACGACCAGATGGCCGGAAACCCCGGGATCGAGATCCGCGTCGTCGAGGACGCCGAGCACGTGGGGATCTGGAACAGCTACCGCGACGACTACACCACCTGGCTGACCGCCTTCCTGACCCAAGTGGGAGGGGCCTCCTGACGGCCGTCGCGGCCCAGCGATCCCGCGGTCGACACGCCGTGCCGTGCAGGTCCTCTTCGCGGACCGGCCCACCGAGACCTCCCGAAACGCGCTGACCCCAGAAGCCAGATCGCGCTGATCGCAGTAGCCAGCCCGCACGGCGTCTGCCACACGATCGACAACACGTGGTCCCGCACACCGCGGGAAGTGCGGCAAGGTGGGCCTGATGCCTTGTCGTAGCGCCGTCCCGACATGCCGAACTCCAGGAACCCTGGCGCGAGCACACCACCCATGTAGGCAGCCTCTCGACCGGGCGCTGGCGCTGGGTGCGGTGATGGAGCCGGAGCGGCTCACTTGCGACCCTCCCGGAGCGCCAGCGGGCTATCCTCGCGGCTCATGAGGGGGACGTGGCCGGCCGAGCAGCCCACTCTGAGCGATGGTGTGGTGCTGCTGCGGCCGTGGCGACCGGAGGACGCCGAGGAGGTGTTCCGCGCCTGCCAGGACCCGGACGTGCAGCACTTCACGCAGGTCCCGGTGCCCTACCTGCTCGAGCATGCGGTGGGTTTCGTGGCTGACGCGCCGCGGCAGTGGGCCGACGGCACGGGCGCCCAGTTCGCCGTCACCGACCCGACCACTGGGCAGTTGCTGGGGTGCATGGGGCTGCTGGAGGCCGACCGCGACCGCGGCCGGATCGGGGCGGGCTACTGGACCGCGCCGTGGGCACGGTCCCGGGGGTTGACCCGCCGGGCTCTTCGGCTGGCCACTGGGTGGGCGCTGGGTGACGGTGGCTTCGACGTCGTGGTCCTGGAGGTCGAGTTGGACAACCCCCGGTCTATGGCCGTCGTCCGGTCGGTCGGGTACGTCCCCGGGGATGCACCGGTTGACTCGTGGGAACTCAAGGGCAGCATGCGGCACTTCGTCGGCCTCCGGATCACCCGCAGCGAGCTGGAGGCTTGCGCTGGGGAGGCCGGTGCGCGGCTGGCCGAGCCGGCCCCGGCTCGTGACGACGTGGTCTCGCGACTGTGCGCCCTGGAGCCCCTTGGCCACCGCTCACCCCCGGGGTCCACGCGCGCGCACTTCGAGGACCTGCTCGGCGACGGCTTCTGGGAAGTCGGCGCGTCGGGGAGGGTCTATGGCCGGGGGTGGTGCCTCGATGAGCTCGCCAAGCGCTACGCGGACCGGGCCTACGACCCGCTGCTCGGGATGACTGTCGATCAGTTCGAGGCGCGGCCGCTGGGCAACAACGTGTGGCTGACCACCTACCGCTTGTTCCAGGACGAACGGGAGACCCGACGCCTGACCGTGTGGCGCCGCGAGGGTGAGCGGTGGGTAGCCCTGTACCACCAGGGGACGCTCGCGCCATCCAGCGGCGGCCCCGTCGCCTCCCGATAACATTGCCCGGAAGGCGAGCGACACGCGGCGGATAGACGCTCCGCCTTGGGGGCCAGGGTCAGTCGCTTCGATGCTGATCTCGGTTGGTTCGGCCATGCGCGCACGCAACTTCCGGAACATCTTCGGTTGGTGGGACAGCCCGTGATCTCCTCGATGATCGGGAGCGCCTACATTGCGGGGTGTGTCGTGGCTTACTCATCCTGTGACGTCCGACCGTTTCGAGGACTTCGCCGACATCATCAATCCCAACCGGCGTGCGTTGCACTGCTGGTGCCTGTCGCATCGACTGCGGGCCCAGGACATCGCGGAACTCGGCGAGGGGAACCGCGAGAAGGCGATGCGCGCCCTGTGCGAGCGGTCGAACCCCCCGGGGGTGGTCACGTACCTTGATGGCGTCCCGGTCGGCTGGTGCAACATCGGTCCGCGGTCTGAGATCCCGCGGCTGGTCAACTCCTCCCTGATCCGGCCAGTCGACGCCCTGCCCGTGTGGAGCATCGTGTGCGTTGTCGTGCGCGGCGGTTACCGCAAGCGTGGTGTCACCGGCCCGCTGCTCGAGGGCGCGGTCGAGTACGCCAGGGCCAACGGCGCCCCGGCTGTCGAGGCGTATCCCGTGGATCCGCCTGGTCGGATGGACACGACCATGGCCTTCGTCGGGACCCGGTCGATGTTCCAGAAGGCAGGCTTCCGGGTCATCGGGACGACGAACGCCGTCGCGAGCAAGATGCCACGGATCATCATGCGCCGCGACTTGTTCTGAGGCCGATCGGTTCCAGCGACACCGAAGCCCCTGTCCGGCGAGGAGTCCAAGACGAAGAGGGGCACGGCGCACTGACCCTCCATCTGCGCGCGCTTCGCGATGCGGGGCAATCGGTGTGAGCTGCTTGGTGTCCTCGCTGGGCGTGAGGGGCGCCCGCTGAGAGGTCTGGTCGGTTTGTGTCGGCCTCAGTTCCCGGTGCGTCCGGCGGGCAGCAAGGCCGTGGGCAGGTCGGCTGCCCAGGAGCGAATCGCCGGCCAGTTGCGGAAGTCCCCAGCGGGCACTGAGAACAACAGGCGTCCGGCCCGCATCAACAGCCAGTCGGCGGGGTTCAGGTCCGAGTACCGCATCCTGCCGCGGAAGACACCGACGCTGACCGGCGTGACGTCCGGTGCTGCATCCAGCATCTGGTCGACCAGAGCCGAGACCAGGTGTGAGCGCTCCCAGTAGCTGAGCTTCCCCGGATTCCGCGGCAGGGCCCCCAGGTCGGGATCCACCACGATAGGCACCCCGCGATGGTTGGCCGCAGGAATCCTGGTCAGCTCCAGGCAGGTCAGGAAGTAGGCCACCGGGAGTCTGGCGAGTAACGCCCGATGCCGGTGTAGCAGCCCGACGGCATCGCTGTGCGGCGAGGCGTAGAGGATGGGGCAGCCCACCACGACGGCGTTGTACTCGGCGATGTGGTCGACCTGCGCGGCGGGTCGCACGTGCACGTCCAGCCCGTGGCCGGCCATTGCCTCGCCTACTGCCTCTGCGACCTCTGCGGTTGAGCCGCACTTGGTGGCGTAGGCGATCAGGATCTTCTCAGTCATGGCCGTGGCCGCCGGTCCTTGCGGCTGGCCGCCAGGAAGAACCCGAGCGAGAGGAGTGCGGTGGTCGACGACGTGCTGGTTCGCCCGTGTCCCCAGGCCGGGTAAATGTGCGCCCGGCCGTCCTGGACCCCGGCTGCGGTCTGCTCGAACAGCTCGCGGGTGTAGAACACGTCCCTGGCTCCGCCGATGACCAGTGTGGGTGCGGTGATTCGGTGCAGTTGGTCACCGACGTCGAAGACGTCCTCCGCGTCGAGGGTCACCAGCATGTCGCGCGGGCCGGGCATGCCGTGGGTCCAGCCGGGCGGTCTCCTCGATGACCTCCTTGGGGAAGGCCAGGTCGCAGTCACCAGCGATCAGCAGCCCACCGGGAGAGCAGAAGTGGTGCCGGGGGTGGACGCCCTCGGCAGCGATCTGGTCAGATGTGACCTGCTCGGGGCGAGACCGTGCGTGGTTCGGGTGGGCGACCGCAGCGGTCGCCGGCACCTCACTTCAAGGAGGCAGCGTGAAGCTTCTGCTCACCTCCGCGGGCGTGACGAATGCCAGTATCCGCGATGCGCTTGTCGAACTCCTGGGCAAGCCGATCGCCGAGTCCACCGCGCTGTGCATCCCCACCGCCATGTACGGGCATCCGATGGTCGGCCCGGGGGTCAAGGCGTGGCAGTTCATCAGCGGCAACTCCCCAAACCCCATGGTCGACCTGGGCTGGGAGTCTGTCGGCGTGCTGGAGCTGACCGCGCTGCCCAGCCTCGGCAGGGAGTCGTGGGTTCCGCTGGTCCGGCAGGCTGATGCCCTGCTCGTCGCGGGCGGCGACGTCCTCTACCTGTGCCACTGGATGCGCGAGTCCGGGCTGGCGGACCTGCTGGCCTCGTTGAGCGAGACCGTGTGGGTGGGGCTCAGCGCCGGGAGCATGGTGATGACCCCCGCGGTGGGGGACGACTTCATCCAGTGGCGACCCCCCAACGGTGACGAGACCACATTGGGCGTCGTGGACTTCTCGATCTGTCCTCACCTGGCTGCCGAAGGCGAGCCAGGCAATTCCATGGCCGAGGCAGAGCAGTGGGCAGCCGGCATCTCGAACCCCGCATACGCGATCGACGACCAGACCGCCATCACGGTGGTCGACGGCAACGTCGACTTCGTCTCCGAAGGGCACTGGCAGCAGCTCCGGGCCTGAGCTCTGAACCCCCGACCAGGTCGCAGACGGCCCAGGCACACCCGCACGGCTGGGCGTTCATGAGACAGAGCGCGCGCCTGAGTGGGCTCTGGCGACCTCGTGCGTCCATTCGCCGCGTGCGGACGTACTCCTGCTGCAGCGACGGGATCCTCCACCTGGGTGGAATGCTTCTCTCGCAGGATGCACCGAGCCGGACGGGGAGGACATGAACGGCGACGACAGCTTCAGCGAACCCGGTGGGCGAGTCGAACGATCCACCCGACTCGCTGGTGGGCTGCTGCTCGTGAGCGCGGTCCTCACCGTCTACCTCACCGATCTGCTGTTCAGCCGTTCCCCCCGGGTAGAACTCTTCGAGGGCTACGACCTGGCGGCCCGCGTCCTGGCGCCTGCCGGGGCCATGCTGATCGCCGCATCGCTGGCCATCCGCGCCCTGACTCGACCCTTCAGCAGACCGACGCCCCGCGCCCAACTCGTCGTCGGCATCGCCCTACTCGCTGTGGGCCTTCTCCAAATGACCTACGGGCCCCAGATCCTTGCCGCCATCACCGACTTCCTCGGGGCCACCGCCAACGCCGGCATCCTGATCGTCGAAGTCCTCGCCCGCGTCGTCGGCCTCACCGCCCTGCCGCTGGGCATCGCCCTGCTCGCCACCCAACCACTGGTGAGACTCGCCCAGACCAGACAGGCGTACTCACTGCCAGCTGGACCTCCCGACATCGAGACCCTGGACTAGCGACCGCGCCCGTTCACGGCGTCCCGAAGGGTTGGAAGCTGCGCCATCCCTCGTCCGACGGCCACTCGCGGACCGCCCCCTACCGCCGCCTATCGCGCGCACTGTGCGGGAGTCCGAGAGCCGTGCTTGTCGGAGCGGGCTTCGCGTGGTGGGATCCGGGTATGCAGCACGCGACGTCGGGTGACGGCACTCTGATCGCTTTCCATGAGGTGGGGAGCGGGACTCCGGTCGTGATCGTCGGGGGGGCGTTCTCGACCGCGGAGGCGGGTGCTCCGCTAGCTGCGGAACTGGCGGCGGCCGGATTTCGGGGTGTCACGGTGGATCGCCGTGCCCGCGGGAACAGTGGAGACACCGCCCCCTACCTGCCGGCCCGGGAAGCGGAGGACCTCGCGGCGGTGATCAACGCGGTCGGCGGCGAGGCGGCAGTGATCGGCCACTCTTCGGGTGCGGTGCTTGCCTTGTTCGCTGCCGCGGAGGGCGTGCCCATGACGCACGTGTTCCTCTCGGAGCCGCCGTTCCACTTCGGTGAGGGCGAGCCGTCTGCGGACCTGCCCGAGCGCCTCCAGTCGCTGATCGACGAAGGACACGCGGACGAGGCTGTGGTCCTGTTCCAGCGGGAAGCGGTGGGGCTGCCGGACCCGGTGATCGAGCAGATCCGGTCCAGTCCCATGTTCGCTGCCCTCGTCCCGCTGGCCCAGTCAACGGTGTACGACGCCGTGCTCACCAGGGCCGTCTCGACTCCGACGGCGGCAATGATCGGTGTGGAGGTTCCTGTCACGATCCTGCGCGGTGAACCGACGTTCCCGATGCTTGTCGCGGCGACCGACCGGTTGGCCGAGTCTGATGCCGCACGCGGAACTTGTGGTTGTCCCGGAATCACACGACCACGGGGTCGATCCGGTTGGAACCGTCCGCGAGATCCGCAGCCGGCTCGCGCCTCCAAGGTGATTGGGGCCAACGAACCAACTGACCGTGCGAAACCCCGGCGAACCTGCGACCTGCGCCGCGAAACGCGCTGATTGAGGCTCGATCGCGGCGACAAGGGGTCAGGGTGCTCGCCGCGGCGAGGAAGGCCAGCAGACGGAGACCTCACCGCGGCCTACGGCCCAACTCGCGTCGCCGCGACCCTGCCCGGCAGCACAGGTGAGCCTCGCCACGCCGCAGGGGTCCGGCGGCACGAGGCTCAGGCCTCCAGGTGGGCCTTGAGAAGTTCGAGGGCCTTGATGTGGGTCTTGAGTTCCTGGTCCTCCAGGTAGACCCCGAGGACGGGGACCGCGGCGATCGGGCCCGGATCGTGCTCGATCGTGAACTTCATCCCGGAGCCCTCCGGGGCGAATCTGTAGATGAACTTCCCCATCAGGTGCCCCTCGTACTCATCGACGATGCGCCGGTCCTTGGTGAACTCCGTGAAGCGCCCGGTCAGCTCGTAGGGGATACCGGCGACCTTCATCACCCAGCGGTGTATGGTGCCCACCCCCTCTGGGGCGACAACGACCTCCTTGAGTTCCACG
>CAVPNW010000016.1:0-718209 GCA_963706875.1 uncultured Actinomycetes bacterium
GTGGCGTCGGGCATGTCCGGGCTGCCGGCCTCGGCTCGGGCAGCGGCCACCAGTTGCGCGGTGCGGGCCGCGGTGCCCGAGGGCGCATCCGCCTTGCGTGGGTGGTGCAGCTCCACGATCTCGACGGACTCGAAGTGCGGCGCAGCCGCGGCGGCGAAGCGCATCATCAGCACGGCAGCGATCCCGAAGTTCGGCGCGATCACCGCACCCGTGCCCGGGGACGCGTCCAGCCAGGCCCGAACCTGGTCCAGCCGCGTTGCGTCGAATCCGGTGGTGCCCACGACCGGATGGATCCCCGCACCGATCAGGAACTCGAGGTTGCCCATCACCGACTCGGGATGCGTGAAGTCGACGGCCACCTGGGCACCCGGCCGTGACCAACTCCTGGAGGTCGTCGCCGACGTCGAGGCTGGCCACCAGCTCGAGGTCGGGGGCGTCGTCGACCGCCCTGACCACCTCGGACCCCATGCGCCCCCGCGCACCCAGCACACCCACTCGAATCGTCACCCCAGGATTGTCCCACCAGGGACGCGCGACGCCGCCCACCCCGCAGTCCCGGCCGCGCAGTGCCGCGTGGTGATCCCGCTCCTGCTGCGGCGCATCGGTGTCGGATGCAGGTCACCGCCGAACACCGTAGCATCGTGGGCGGGACACTCGGCGCGAACCGGGCACCCACGCCGGTCCGGACGTGCAGCCGGTATCGGCGCACGCGAAATCGCCCTTTGAGGCGGGTCAGATCCCCTCTCACGAGGCACGCACTCGAAACTCCGTTAGCCGCCCTGGCAGGCCGCTAACGGGAGGTTTCGTGTGCGTCGGCGCGATTGCGCTGGCACGTGACGGGCGGTTCTGTGCGCGGAGTCGAGTGCGCCGGCGCCGCCCGGATCAGCCCAGGGAGAACTGGCGGGACTCCTCGAAGGGGCCGATCACGGTCAGGGACTTGGGGGCCGACAGGATCGCGGCGGCCTCCCGCGCGATGTCCTCGAGGGTGACGGCGTCGATGCGGGCCAGCAGGCCGTCGATGCTGGGCAGGTCCCCGGTGGACAGGTCGGCGCTGCCGATGCGGCTCATCCGGGAGCCCGAGTCCTCGAGGCCGAGCACGATGGAGCCCTTGGTCTGGCCCTTGCCGCGCTCAAGCTCCTCGGGCGTGAGGCCGTTGCGGGCCACCTCGTCGAGGCCGGCGATGGTGAGCTCGAGGACCTGGTCGACCTTGGCCGGCAGGCAGCCGGCGTAGGCCCCGAAGAGGCCGGCGTCGGAGTAGCCGGTGCTGAACGCGTACACCGAGTACGCCAGGCCGCGGCGCTCGCGGATCTCCTGGAACAGCCGCGAGGACATGCCCCCGCCGAGGGCCGTGCTCAGGATGTTCAGGGTGTAGCGGCGGCTGTCGGCGCGGGCCACGCCGGGCACGCCGACGACCAGGTGGGCCTGCTCGGTCGGGCGGGAGACGACCCGCACGCCGGCGGTGGTCGCCACCTCCAGGCCGCCGCGGCGTGCGGGCAGCGGCCGGACGGAGGGATCCCCCAACGCCCCGGCGGACCGGAACGCCTCGGTGACCAGGCGCACGACCTCGTCGTGGTCCACCGCACCGGCAGCCGAGACGACCATCGCGTGCGGCTTGTAGCGCTCGCCGTAGAACGAGGCGATCGCGTCCCGGGTGATGCCGGCGATGGTGTCGTGGGTGCCCAGGATCGAGCGTCCGAGGTCGGTGTCGCCGTACATCCCGAGCATGAACTCGTCGTGGACGAGGTCCGAGGGATCGTCGTCGCGCATGGCGATCTCCTCGAGGATCACCCCGCGCTCGGCGTCGACGTCCTCGGCGCGCAGCAGAGCGGAGGTGACGATGTCGCTGATCACGTCGATGGCCAGCGGGAGGTCGCGGTCGAGCACCCGGGCGTAGAAGCAGGTGTGCTCCTTGGAGGTGAACGCGTTCATCTCCCCGCCGACGGCGTCGAGCAGCGAGGAGATCTCGATGGCCTCACGCCGGCGGGTGCCCTTGAACAGCAGGTGCTCGAGGTAGTGCGCCGAGCCCATCTGGGCGTGCGACTCGTCGCGCGAGCCGACCCCCACCCAGATCCCGAACGCGGCCGAGCGGACGCCCGGCACGTGCTCGGTGATGATCCGCAGGCCCCCGGGCAGGACGGTCCGGCGGACCAGTCCCCCCTGGTCGGGGGTCAGCAGGGTGACGGTGGAGCCCGGCTCCTGGTCAGGGTCGATCGACCAGGAGCCGGGCATCGCTGCCGTCATGCGGGTCAGGCCTCGCCCTCGCCGGCGGCCTGCTCGTCGGAGGAACCCTCGGAGGGGGCGTCAGCCGAACCTCGCCCGGGGGTCCTCGATGACCGGCTGCAGCGACAGCTTGCCGCGGGAGTCGACCTCCTTGATCTCGACCAGGAGCTTCTGGCCGACCTGGACGACGTCCTCGACGTTGGTGATGCGGCCCTTCTCGGGGGCCAGCTTCTTCAGCTCGCTGATGTGCAGCAGGCCGTCCTTGCCGGGCAGCAGCGAGATGAACGCGCCGAAGGTCGTGGTCTTGACCACGGTGCCCAGGTAGCGCTCGCCGACCTCGGGCATCTGCGGGTTGGCGATGGCGTTGATCATCGTGCGCGCGGCCTCGGCCGACTCGCCGTTGGTGGCACCGATGTAGATGGTGCCGTCGTCGGTGATGGTGATGTCGGCGCCGGTCTCGTCCTGGATGGTGTTGATCATCTTGCCCTTGGGCCCGATCACCTCGCCGATCTTGTCGACCGGGATGTTGACCGTGATGATCCGCGGGGCCAGGACGCTCATCTCGTCGGGGACGTCGATGGCCTCGGCCATGACCTCGAGGATCGCCAGGCGGGCGTCGCGGGCCTGCGTCAGGGCACCGGCGAGCACCGAGGCGGGGATGCCGTCGAGCTTGGTGTCCAGCTGCAGGGCGGTCACGAAGTCCTTGGTGCCGGCGACCTTGAAGTCCATGTCGCCGAACGCGTCCTCGGCGCCGAGGATGTCGGTGAGCGCCACGTAGCGGGTCTCGCCGTCGACCTCGTCGGAGACCAGGCCCATCGCGATGCCCGCGACCGGGAACTTCAGCGGCACACCGGCGTTGAGCAGCGACAGCGTCGAGGCGCAGACCGAGCCCATCGAGGTGGAGCCGTTGGAGCCCAGGGCCTCGGAGACCTGCCGGATGGCGTAGGGGAACTCCTCCTTGCTGGGCAGCACGGGCAGCAGCGCCCGCTCGGCCAGCGCGCCGTGGCCGATCTCGCGGCGCTTGGGCGAACCCACGCGGCCGGTCTCGCCGGTGCTGTAGGGCGGGAAGTTGTAGTTGTGCATGTAGCGCTTGCGCGTCTCGGGCGAGAGCGTGTCGAGCTGCTGCTCCATCTTGAGCATGTTCAGCGTGGTGACGCCCATGATCTGGGTCTCGCCACGCTCGAACAGCGCCGAGCCGTGCGCCCGCGGGACGACCTCGACCTCGGCCGACAGCGGACGGATGTCCGTCAGGCCACGGCCGTCGATGCGGACCTGGTCGCGCAGGATGCGCTGGCGGACCAGCTTCTTGGTCACCGAGCGGAACGCTGCGCTGACCTCCTTGTCGCGACCGGCGAACTGCTCGGCGAGGCGCTCGGCGGCCAGGCCCTTGACCCGGTCGGTCTCGGCCTCGCGCTGCTGCTTGTCGGCGATCGACCAGGGCTGCGGCCAGCTCGTCGCTGATCGCGGCCTCGACGGCGTCGTAGGCGTCGGGCTGGTAGTCGAGGAACACCGGGAACTCCACGGTCTCCTTGGCGGCCTTGGCGGCCAGCGCGGACTGCGCGTCGCAGAGGATCCGGATGAAGCCCTTGGCGGCCTCGAGGCCCTCGGCGACGACCTGCTCGGTCGGGGCCTTGGCTCCCCCGGCGACGAGCTCGACGGTGTTGGACGGTGGCCTCGGCCTCGACCATCATGACGGCGACGTCGTCACCGGCGATGCGCCCGGCGACGACCATGTCGAACACCGCACCCTCGAGCTGCTCGTGGGTCGGGAAGGCCACCCACTGGCCGCGGATGAGGGCGACGCGGGTGGCGCCGATCGGGCCGGAGAACGGCAGGCCGGAGAGCTGGGTCGACATCGACGCGGCGTTGATCGCCACGACGTCGTAGAGGTGCGCGGGGTTCAGGCTCATCACCGTGATGACGACCTGGACCTCGTTGCGCAGGCCCTTGACGAACGTGGGGCGCAGCGGGCGGTCGATCAGGCGGCAGGTGAGGATCGCGTCCTCGCTGGGCCGGCCCTCGCGGCGGAAGAACGAGCCGGGGATGCGCCCGGCGGCGTACATCCGCTCCTCGACGTCGATCGTCAGGGGGAAGAAGTCGAACTGGTCCTTGGGGTGCTTGCCGGCCGTGGTGGCCGACAGGAGCATGGTGTCCTCGTCGAGGTAGGCCACGGCGGAGCCGGCGGCCTGGCGGGCGAGGCGCCCGGTCTCGAAGCGGATGGTGCGGGTGCCGTAGGCGCCGTTGTCGATGACAGCCTCGGACGAGTGGATCTCGGGACCCTCCACGGGTGCCCTCCTTGTGTGTTGGGAGGGTCGGCGCCGGTGCGGGTCTTGGATAGAAGTCCGCGGCAACGCGGGCGGGGTCGACGTCGTGTCGTGCCCCTCGGCTCGTTCCGGGGACCACCACCGCAAGACCATGCGTGGGGCCGGACCCTCAGTGTTGTGTTGTGTCGTGCGGGAAGTGCGGGGTGCCGCGCGCCGGGGCGGGCTCGAGGAGGCCCAGCAGGGCCGGCGCGACGGCGCGAGCAGGTGGCGCAAGCGCCAGGAGCGGCACCCGTGGGGGTACCGCTCCTGGGAGTGCTAGCGCCGGATGCCGAGGCGCTCGATGAGCGCGCGGTACCGCTCGATGTCGGTGGCCTGCAGGTACTTGAGCAGGCGGCGACGCTGGCCGACCAGCAGCAGCAGGCCGCGCCGGCTGTGGTGGTCGTGCTTGTGGGTCTTCAGGTGCTCGGTCAGGTCGGAGATGCGCTTGCTCAGCAGTGCGATCTGGACCTCGGGGCTGCCGGTGTCGCCCTCTTTGGTTCCGTACTCGGCGATGATGGACTTCTTGGTGTCCGTGTCAAGAGACATGGGTGTCTGTGCATTCCTCTCGGGCGCGTGGATCACCAGCGGCCTGATGCCTGGCTGGTTCGAGTCGCGGTCAGCGGGGCGCCCGCCCCGATGGCCGTCACCCACAGGGTACCAGAGGGGGCATGTGGCCTCCATCCCGCGAGTACGAGTACTGACTCACACCGCGTGACGGAGTCCCCATCAGTGTCCCCCGATCGGACCTAGGAAACAGGGCCTGCCATCACATAGCGTCGCTGTTCAGCGAGCAACACGTGCCCGCGATGCGCGTACCATCCGTTGTGGACGCGACGTGTAGGAACCATCGAGGACTGAGACCATGAGGCGGACTGCTTTGATTCAATCCACGCATGTCCATCGACCCCTGACTGGCGGCTCGCCGCGTTGACGGCTGCGGCCCTACTCGTAGGCAGGCGTCGCCCTGCCGGCTATGGCCGAGGAGACCAGCCCCGAACGACCAATCGGTTGCGGCTGTCCGGCGTCGGTGTCAGACCTCGTCGACCCGGCAGACCAGGGTTCACCGTCGGACCTCGAAGCCCAGGTGCAGCCCGCCGATCCATCGGCCGATACCGCCGCCCAGGGCGAACCCGCGGAACAGCCGTCGGACCCCGCGGAGGATCAACCCGCCGCGACCGACACCGAAGCTGGTGGCGATCGGTGACGCGCTGGAGGCAGAGTCCGCCGATGTCGAGGGTGATACGCACCGTGAGCCCGAGATCCAGACCCCGGCTCCCCGAGCGGCCGACCCCAAGCCGAGACGCCGGCCGGGCCATCGCGCCCGCGGGTGATTCGGTCCAGTGCACCGGATACCTCGGTCTTCCAGGACGATATGGGGTGCGGAGAGCTGGTCGTCACCAAGGTGGACTCCACTGATGGCTCCGCGCTCTCCGGCGCGACCTTCCAGCTCTGGATGGACCATGCCCCGTTCGGGACCCTTGGCCCGGAGGACACCGATGGAAGGCGACGCAGCGACGACGACCGCGCCCTCCGGCACCGCCATCGTGGTCTGGGTTGGTGGCTGGCGCCTACCTCGTGGAGGAGGTGTCGCCGCCTGACGGGTACAGGCTCAGTGGAACCGCGGTACAGGCATTCGAGATCTTGGCGAGCAGTCGAGCAGCGGCGGGGACCCCGAGTACCAGTTGGTGACCCTGACATTCACAAACGATCGCATCCCTGGCGAGATCAAGGTCATGAAGGTCGACGACGTCGGCACCAAGCTCGCTGGCGTGACGTTCGAGCTCTTCGCCGACAGGAACGCGAACAACGTGATCGACAAGGGCGAGTCACTGGGTCAGAAGAAGACCGGCAGCGACGGCAATCCCCTGACATGGGGGGGCCTGCCCTGGGGCACCGACTACAAGGTGTTGGAGGTCTCATCCCCCGCCGGGTACACCCCCAAGGGCGGACACGCTCACGGGCCCCTACGTGATCGATCGGGGCAAGTCCGTGACCGTCACACGCGTCAACAACCGGATCGACATCCCGACGTTGGACAAGACGTCGGAACCTGGCCGAGCCCCAGGCAGTCGAGACCGGACAGCCCATCAGCTACACGATCACCGTCAGGAACGAGGGCGCGCTCCCACTGACCAACCAGACGCTGGTCGACGTACTGCCAGCCGGCGTACGCACTGGAACTGGCGACGGTCAAGCCGAGCAGGCGACACCTCGGCCCCGGGGAGGATCACCTGGAAGTTCGATCTGGGCGCCTTCTCAGCCCTCAGCTTCACCTATACGGCGAAAGTGACCGCAGGCTACGGCTCGCCAAACTGGTGAACACCGCCACATGGGTGGAGAAGAACCTCACGGACAAGACCGAACATCCGCTCAAGGCGATCTCGATCTCAGCCACATCCTTCTGTGTCAACGATGCCCCGTACTACTCGTTGCGCGTTGACTCCCAGAACCTGGTTGACCGGAACGCGGCGATCGAGGTCCGGTGGTACCAGGCCAATGCCCAGGGACAGCCGATCAACGCGAGCGGGCAGCCGACGACGGACCCCGCCCAATACGTCCCCGCCTACGATCCCGCAACACCTGCAGCGACCCCCTATGTCGACAGCCATCGCCTCACCAATGGCGCCTTCGGCATCCAGGCCCTCTGGAAGGGTGCCGCGGTGGACGCTCAGGGTCATGCGACCGCCTGGCCCGGCTGGATCCTGAAGTCGCCCGGCGTCTGGAAGCAGGTTGACAGCGGCGGCGTCCGGCCCGGCATGTTCGCTGTGGTCACTGTGAATCCGTCCGCCCAGACGGCGGCGCTCTACCCGCCGGCCGCCTCAGGCTGCGCCGATCCGCCAGCCAGCGTCGTGGTTGTCGACGACGACGCGGCCGTCGACAACCAGGCTGACGGGACCACCAGCCCCACCGCGGAGTTGGCTGCCACAGGAGCCGCTGACTCGGGTAGCGTCGGGTTTGCAGGGCTGCTGGCGATACTGACAGGTGGGTTCATCGTGGCCCTCGGACGCCGCCGGCGCGAGCAGTGATGGCGGGACGCTGCTGGGTGGAGACCTGCAGCGCCTGACATGGCTCAGGTGCCCGGCCCTGGACCTCCGGGGCCGGGCACCTCGTGTGTGTACGGCTACGCCGTTCGAGGGCCCGCCGAATGGGCGAACTCGGTCCCAGGCACTGCATTCCTGGTCCCGTTACCCCGATCTTTGTCTCATGAGTACCAGAGAGACTCGGTGCGCGAGGAGTCTGGCGGCCGCGCTGGCCGCCGCATGCATGACGCTCGCCGGGTTGCCAGCGGTCACCGCTGCGCCCGTGACCGCTGGCACGCGTGCGGTTCACGTCGTCACCGGAGCGGAACAGGACGGGTTCGAGGCCGAGGTGCTCCGGCTCACCAACGACGCCCGCAGCAAGTCGCGCAAGTGCGGCGGGAAGAAGATGAAGCGGGTGCGCCCCCTCGGCTGGAGCGAGGTCCTGGCTGCCACGGCCGACGCGCACAGCTCCGACATGGCCACCGCTGACTACTTCTCGCACTACACGCCGTCCGGCGCCTCGCCGTTTGATCGGATGCGGGCCGCCGGCTACAGCTACCGCGCCGCCGGTGAGAACATCGCAGCCGGGCGCAGCCTCGCCGATCCGGCGGCGGTGGTGCGTGCGTGGCTCAAGAGCCCCGGGCACTGCAGGGTGATCATGAATGGCAAGTACAAGGAGCTCGGCGTCGGACGCGTCGAGGGGTCAGGCAAGTGGGGCGTCTACTGGACCCAGAACTTCGGCACCCACAAGTAGGTCCGACCTGTCGGCCCACGACGTCAGTGCCGGGGCTCAGCGCAGGAGCATAGCGCGAGCCTGCTCCACATCGTCAGCCATCTGGTCGACGAGGTCATCGACCGAGTCGAAGCGCGCCATGGCCCGGATCCGCTCCACGAACTCGATGTCCGCCCATTGGCCGTACACGTCGTAGCCCTCCGGGGCGTCGAGGACGAACGCCTCGACCCGCCGCGTCTCGCCGTCGAACGTGGGGTTGGTCCCCACCGAGATGGCCGCCGGCCTCCAGACCTCCGGCTCGCCCTCCACCCGGAAGCGTCCGGCGTACACCCCGTCCCCGGGCACGGCCATCGAGTCGGCCACATCAACGTTCGCCGTCGGGTAGCCGAGCTCCCGACCGCGATGGTCGCCGTGCACGACCAGTCCGGACACACGGTGCGCCCGACCCAGGGCCGCCGCTGCGCCCGCAACGTCGCCGGCTGCCACCAGGGCCCGGATCTCGGTCGAGGAGACCGCCACGGGCTCGTCAGGCCCCTCGGAGGCCGTCCCAGGGGCTCCCAGCGGCTCGAGGTCGACGACCGTGACGTCGAACCCCAGCTCGCGGCCCAACTCGGTCAGGAGGGCGACATCACCGGCGGCCCGATGCCCGAACCGGAAGTTGCGCCCCACCACGACATGCCGCGCGTTCAGGGTGTCGGCCAGCACCCGTGAGGCGAACCGCTCCGCCGACTCGGACGCCAGCTCGGGGGTGAACTGGATGACCAGCACGCCGCCGATCCCCTCCGCCTCGAAGATCTCGAACCGGTGGGCCATGGACGTGAGCAGGGGCGGGGCCATGTCGGGCCGGATCACCGACAGCGGGTGCGGGTCGAAGGTGACCGCCACCGGGAGCAGTCCATCGGTCGCCTCCGCCACCGCGCGGTCCAACAGGATCCGGTGCCCGCGGTGAACTCCGTCGAACGCTCCGATGGTGACGGAGGTGGGCGGGAGGTCGGTGGGGACCTCGTCGCACCCGCGCCACACATGCATGGCCCTACCCTGCCATGTCGGCTCAATCATCGCGGAATCCCGCCGAGGCCTACACTCCTCAGGCATGGCCTCTGATGACGTCACGACCCCGCACACCGAGTCCGAGCACGCGGCTGACCTGACGCCCCCGCCGGTCCGCAAGCGCCCGGCGATGAGCCGGCACCTGGTCGACTGGCTCGGCAACGACTGGGAGCCGGCCCCGCGGATGGCCCACCCCGCCGAGGGCTCGGGCGTCGCGGCCCACACGCCCGCGCGCAGGTCGGCACTGTCCGAGCACTTCGCGGGCCAGCTGATCGTCGTCCCGTCGGGCCTGCTGAAGACACGCGCCAACGACACGCAGTACCCGTTCCGGGCGTCGTCAGCGTTCGTGTGGCTGACCGGCGAGACGGTCGAGGGTGCGGTCCTCGTGATGGCGCCCACGCGCCGACCGGTCCGGCCACGACTCCACCCTGTACGTCCGCGAGTACCACCACGCCGGATCCGAGGGGTACTTCACCGACCACCAGTTCGGCGCCATCTGGGTGGGCAACGTCCCCACCCCCGCCGAGACCGGCGAGCTGCTGGCCCTCGACTGCCGCCCGCTGGCTGAACTCCCCCACGCCCTGGCGGCCTGGCGCGACGAGGAGTGCGCCCTGCTCACAGGGCACGATCCCATCGTCGATCCCCTGCTCCCCCGCGGCACCGGCCAGAAGCTCGCCGCCGTGATCGACGAGCTGCGCCTGGTCAAGGACGACTGGGAGATCTCACGCCTGCAGCACGCCTGCGACGCCACCGCCCGAGGATTCGCCGACGTCGTGCGCGAGATCCCGCTGGTCCTCGACCGCCCCGTTCGCGGCGAGCGCTGGCTCGAGGGCACGTTCTGGCGGCGCGCCCGCCTGGAGGGCAACGAGGTCGGCTACACCTCCATCGTCGGATCCGGGGCGAACGGCACGACCCTGCACTGGTGGCGCAACAACGGCCAGCTCCGGTCCGGTGACCTCCTGCTCGCCGACATGGGTGTGGAGACCGAGGAGATCCACACCGCCGACGTCACCCGCACCTTCCCGCTCACCGGCGAATGGTCGGCGACCCAGCGCAAGGTCTACGCGGCCGTGCTCGAGGCGCAGGAGGCGGGCATCGCCGAGTGCCGGGTGGGCAACGACTTCCTCGCCGCCAACCGCGCGTGCATGCGCGTGCTGGCCGAGCACCTGCACTCGTGGGGCATCCTCGACGTGGCCCCGGACGTCTCCTGCAGCGACGATCCCGAGCAGCCCGGCGCAGGTCACCACCGCCGCTGGACCCTGCATGGCGTGTCCCACAGCCTCGGCCTCGACGTCCACGACTGCGCCCAGGCCCGCGAGGAGGCCTACACCCACGGGCCGCTGGGAGCCAACCACGTCCTGACCGTCGAGCCGGGCCTGTACTTCCAGCCCAACGACCTGTCCGTGCCGGCGGAGTTCCGCGGGATCAGCGTGCGCATCGAGGACGACATCCAGGTGACGCCCCACGGCCCGGTCAACCTCTCGGGCGCCCTCCCCCGCGACCCCGACGCGATCACCGCGTGGATGCGCGACGCCCGGGCCACCCCCCTGGCGTTCTGAGCCGCCGCATTCACCCGGGGACCCGTCCCGACGGCGGTCCGGTAGCCTCCCGCGCTCCCCGCCCGAGGCGGTCGGCCATCAACTTGGGTACTCGTTGCTGTTCTATCGGCAACTTCATCCCAAATTCTCGTCAGGGCTGGCGCCGCCGCTCCTTTGCAGGGGCACCCACGCTCAGCTGGCGGGTGCCTCGTCGATCGGCTCAACCAGATGCCGCGTCAGGAAGGCCTCGATTCGCTCTCGAGCGAGTTCGGCGCTGGGCCGGTGGTAGCCGTTCCTGATGACCGGTGCAATCAGCTGGAACAGGAACGGGACCTCGCCGGGTCCGTGGTCGTTGAGGAAGCCGTGACCGGCCTGCGGGTAGACGTCCACCTCGTGCTCCACACCCGCAGCCGTCAACGCCGCGTCCAGCGTCGGCCCAGCCCCCCGCAGTGAGAGGTCCCGCCCGCCATACGACGCGATGATCGGGCAGGCGCCCACGAAGTACCGCTCGGCGTCCTTCGGGATCATCCCGTAGTTGGCACTCGCCGCCACGAACCCGTGCCCGGGCGCGAGCGAGAGCGCGAAGCCCCCGCCCATGCAGAACCCCAGGACACCGACCCGGCCGGTGCAGTCGTCCCGGTCAGCGACCCACGAGCGCACACCCTCGACCTGGTCGAACACCGACCCCTGCCACGTCGCGAAGTCCCGGATCACCGAACGCAGGCAGCCGACGAAGGTGCCTCCGGCGAACAGGTCCGGCGCAACCGCCAGGAAACCGGAGTCCGCCAACCAGCGGCACTGAGCGACGGTGTCCGCCGTCAGGCCGGCAGCGTCATGGATGACAACGACCGCCGGCCACGGTCCGTCGCCGGTCGGGACCTCGAGGTGAATTCCAATTGGACCGTCCGCAGCGTCGATGCGGTTGGTCGGCCGGGGGCGGGCAATCGGGGTCATGGGAGCACGGTAGCGACCCGGATACGCCCACCGGGTGGATTGGCAGGGCCCCGACCACGCCACCCGTCGTCTGAGGTCGCTGACATCAATTCGGGATCGAAATGCCGTTCTTGCAGCAACTCCATCCCGAATTGGTGTCCACGAGCCGCTGTGGCCACCCGGGAGGATCGAGAAGCGCCCAAGGGCTCTGACGCCCTACGGCTGGGAGAAGACCGCGAGGTACTCGGCGGTGTCGTCCGGGCGGGGACGGGCCAGGGCGAGGAACTCCCCGTCGCAGGCGAACAGCGCGTGCGCGGGTGCGGTGCGTTCGGCCCAGTCGGGGGTGTGCGTGTGGGCAGCCTCCAGAGCGGCCCTGTGGGGATCGGCCACGGACTCCTCGAGGCACTCGGGCTTCGACGCCCGAGCCCAGGCCATGCCCAACTCGATCGTGCGGCCGTAGCGCACGGCGTTGGCATCCGCTGCGGTCAGGGTGACCGACGGGAAGGCCGCGTGCGCGACGGCGGCCATGTCGAGGACCTCAAGTCCGTCCTCCGCCAACTGCTCCAGGGTCCGGGCCCGGGCGAGGTCGAAGCACCCGACCCGGGTCCGGCGCAGCGCGGTCAGGTGCCCACCTACGCCGAGCGCCTCACCGAGGTCGCGCGCCAGGGCCCGGACGTACGTGCCTGAGGAGCAGGTCACCACGACGTCCACGTCCAGTGCGCCGAGCTCGGGCTGCGGCCGGACATCGAGCACGTCGAACGCCCCCACGATCACCGGCCGCTCCGCGAGCTCGAAGTCCTCGCCGGCGCGCACCCGATCATGGGAACGTCGTCCCTCGACCTTGATCGCCGAGACCGACGACGGCCGCTGCATGATCGGCCCGGTGAGGGTGGCGATGACGGGTGCGAGATCGGCGGCGCTCAGCGCGTCTGCCGGTGCGCCGCCCAGGCGCTCCCCCTCGGCGTCGTCGGTGACGGTGGCCCAACCCAGCCGGATGGTCGCCGCATAGGTCTTGTCCGAGCCGCTGATGTGCCCGAGCAGCCGGGTGGCTCGGCCGATCCCGACCACCAGCACCCCGGTGGCCATGGGATCCAGCGTGCCTGCGTGGCCGACGCGGCGGGTGCCGGCCAGCCGGCGCATCCGGGAGACGACGTCGTGGGAGGTCCAGCCCGCGGGCTTGTCGACGATGACGATTCCTTCAGGCGGGCTGGCCTTCGCAGCCGGCGCCGATTCAGTGGCAGTCTCGGACAACTCAGTCGTCGATTCCGGCGAGCGGATTGCGGGCGGGCGCCTCGTCGTCAAGGTCGTCGGCGTCCTCGTCTGCGCGCGGAGCCTTGTACGGGTCGGCCTCGCCGGCGTACTCCGCACCCTCCCGAACGGCGGCGACTGCCGCATCCGTGGCCGCGGCCTGGGCCAGCAGGTCGTCGATGTGCCGGGCGTTCTCCGGGACGCCGTCGGCGATGAACGTCAGCGAGGGCGTGTGCCGCACGCCGGTCTGCCGTCCGACCTCCGTGCGCAGGATGCCCTTCGCGGACTCCAGCGCCGTGGCGGTCTCCGCCAGCTCGTCCGGCGAGCCGAGGACGGTGTAGAACACCGTCGCCTCACGCATGTCGTTGGTGACCCGCGCGTCCGTGATCGTCACGAAGCCGAGCCTCGGGTCCTTGACCCGGGTCTCCAGGGTCTCGGCCACGATGACCTTGACCCTGTCTGCCAACCGGCGCACCCGCGCCTCATGGGCTCCCACGATGCCCACCTCTCTTAGTCAGTCCCCGTCACCAGTACTGCGTCGTGCCCGGCTGTCAGTCGTCGTCTCCGACGAACCTCTGCCGGGCGCCGATCACCTCGAACTCCGGACGCTGCGCCACCAGTCGCTCGCACGCATCGAGCACCTGCCGGCAGTGCGCCAGGTCGGGACTGACCACGGCGACCCCCACAAGTGTGCGCCTGTGGAGGTCCAGATGGCCAGCCTCGGACGCGGCCACTTCGAACCGGCGGCGCAACTCGGCCACCAGCCCACGAACGTGGCTGCGCTTGTCCTTCAACGATCGGACGTCGTTGGGGAGCAGCAGGTCAACATCGAGGATCCCGACGAACACCGCTGCTCCCCCACGACTAGGCGCGGGACTTCTCCCGCATCTCGAACGTCTCGATCACGTCATCGACCTTGATGTCGCCGAACGACCCCAGGCCGATGCCGCACTCGAAGCCATCACGCACCTCCGTGGCATCGTCCTTGAACCGTCGCAGCGAGGCGACCGTGAGGTTGTCCGCCACCACGACGCCGTCGCGGACCAGGCGCGCCTTGCTGTTGCGCTTGATGACCCCGGAGCGGACCAGCGAGCCGGCGATGGTGCCGACCTTGCTGGACTTGAAGACCTCGCGCACCTCGGCGGTGCCCAGCTGGGCCTCCTCGTACTCCGGCTTGAGCATGCCCTTGAGGGCAGCCTCGATGTCATCGATCGCCGAGTAGATGACGTTGTAGTACCGGATGTCCACACCCTCGCGGTCGGCGAGCTCGGTGGCCTTGCCCTGCGGCCGGACGTTGAAGCCGATGATGACGGCCTTCGACGCCGCGGCGAGCATGACGTTGGTCTCGGTGATCGCACCGACACCGCGGTCGATGATCCGCAGGTTGACCTCCTCGCCGACGTCGATCTGCATCAGCGAGTCCTCGAGGGCCTCGACCGAGCCGGACACGTCGCCCTTGAGGATCAGGTTGAGCTCCTGGACCTCGCCGGTCTCCAGCTGCTTGAGGAAGTCCTCGAGCGTCCGCCTGCCCCGCCGCTTGGCCAGCTGCGCGTTGCGCTCACGGGCCTGACGGGTCTGGGCGATCTGGCGTGCCACCCGGTCCTCGCCGACGACGAGGAACGAGTCACCGGCACCGGGCACGGAGGTCAGGCCGAGGACCTGCACCGGACGTGCCGGTGTGGCCTCCTCCACCGGGTCTCCGTGCTCGTCGAGCATGGCCCGGACGCGCCCGAAGGCATCGCCGGCCACGATCGAGTCGCCAGGGCGCAGCGTGCCGCGCTGGACCAGCACCGTGGCCACCGGGCCGCGACCGCGGTCCAGGTGCGCCTCGATCGCCACACCCTGGGCGTCCTGCTTGGGGTTGGCCCGCAGGTCCAGGGTGGCGTCCGCCGTGAGCACGAGAGCCTCGAGCAGGGCGTCGATGTTGAGACGTCCCTTGGCCGACACGTCGACGAACATGGTGTCGCCGCCGAACTCCTCGGCCACCAGCCCGTACTCGGTGAGCTGTCCGCGCACCTTGACGGGGTCAGCACCCTCCTTGTCGATCTTGTTGACCGCGACGACGATCGGCACGCCGGCGGCCTGCGCGTGGTTCAGCGCCTCCACCGTCTGCGGCTTCACGCCGTCGTCGGCCGCCACGACCAGCACCGCGATGTCGGTGACCTGGGCACCACGGGCACGCATGGCGGTGAACGCCTCGTGGCCCGGGGTGTCGATGAAGGTCAGCGTGCGGTCGGCGCCGCCCACCGGGACGGTCACCTGGTAGGCGCCGATGTGCTGGGTGATGCCTCCGGCCTCACCCTCGACCACCTTCGTGGAGCGGATCGCGTCGAGCAGCTTGGTCTTGCCGTGGTCGACGTGGCCCATGACCGTGACGACCGGGGGTCGCACGACCAGGTCGGACTCGTCGCCCTCGTCCTCGCCGAACTCGAGGTCGAAGGTGCCCAGCAGCTCGCGGTCCTCGTCCTCGGGCGAGACGACCTGGACGTCGAAGTCCAGCTCCTGGCCCAGCA
The DNA here is from genome assembly GCA_963706875.1 of uncultured Actinomycetes bacterium. Taxonomy (GTDB): domain Bacteria; phylum Actinomycetota; class Actinomycetes; order S36-B12; family CAIYMF01; genus Prado023. The sequence continues at coordinate 15,559 of CAVPNW010000016.1, forward strand.
GGCGCAGCGTGTCGTCATCGACCGACTGGGTGGCGGTGAGCATCTCGCCGAGCTTGAACATCACGGTGACCAGGTCGGCCGCCGAGCAGTTGATCCGCTCGGCGAAGTCGGTCAGCGAGGCGCCACGGGGCAGCCGGACGACCGCGCCGTTGCCGCGCGGGAGCCGCACGCCACCGATCGCGGGGGCCTGCATGTTCTCGTACTCCTGGCGCTTGGCGCGCTTGGACTTGCGACCCTTCGTCGGGCCGACCGCCGGGGCGTCCGAAGGCGCCCGCTGTGCCACCACGACCGGGGCCACCGGGACGGCCACCACCACCGGGACGACCCGGCGCACCTGCGCCAGGACCACCACCCGGACCGGCGGGGCGGTACCCACCAGGACCACCGGTTCCACCTCCAGCACCGCCGGGACGGAAGCCACCGGCACCACCGGGACCACCGGGACGTGAACCACCGGCACCGGGACCACCCGGACGACTGGGCGCCCCACCGGGACCACCGGGGCGAGCGCTGGGGCCACCGGGACGTGCACCCGGTCCACCGGGACGCCCAGGGGCACCCGGACGGACCGCGGGACGTGGGGGCATCGAGCCGGGGTTGGGACGGGGGCCACCGGGACCTGCCGGAGCCGCAGGACGCGGGGCGACGCCCGGCCCCGCAGCGGCGGCCGGAGCGGCGCGACCCATGCCCGAACCGGAGAACGGGTTGTTGCCCGGGCGCGGGCCCGGGGACGGGCGGCCCATGCCGGGGCTGCCGTAGGGGTTGTTGCCCGGGCGCGGGCCCGGGGCCGGACGGGCGGCCGTGCCACCGTCCGTCGGCGCCTCGGTCGACGCCGCTGCGGCGGCCGCGGCTGGGGCAGTTGGCGCTGCCGGGGCCTCCGGCGCGGCGGGAGCCACCGGGGCTGCCGGAGCCTCGGGTGCAGCGGCGGCCGGCCCGGCGGGCGTGGCCGCGACAGCCGGCGCACTCGGCGCAGTCGGGGGCTCCGTGCTCGCCTCAGCGGCGGCAGGCTTGGATGCGGGCTTCCCAGGGGTCGCGCCCCCGGTTGCCTTCGGTGCCGCGGGCTTGGCCGGGAAGGCCTCACGCAGCTTGCGCTCAACAGGGGCCTCGATCGTCGAGGCCGCCGACTTCACATACTCACCGTTCGCGTTGAGCCACGTAACGGCGTCCTTGCTGGGAATCCCCAACTCCTTGGCCAGTGTGCTGACCCGGACCTTCGACACTTCTCTCCTCGTCTTGGTCCGAGCCCCTGGTGTCTGTCAGGGCATGGACCGCTGGTTGCTGGTGGGCGCGCTCATAGCAGCGAGCTCATTGAGTGCTCATTTCCGTTTCGCTCCTCAACCGTTGAAGTGCGGTCATTTCGTCCTAGCCCGACCCCGCCTCGATCCACGCGCGCACGGCCGCGGTGTCGAGTGCTCCCTGGACCCGGAGGGCCCGTGGCAACGCTCGGCGCCGCTCCGCCAGATCCAGGCAGCTGATGGTCGGATGCAGGTACGCACCTCGACCGGGTTGCCGGAACCGGGGATCCGGGAGGCACAGGCCATCCCGGGCGGTGACCCGAAGCAGGTCGGTCTTGTCGGCCCGTGTCCGGCAGGCGACGCACGTTCGAGTCGGCTTGCCGTGCTGGGCTGACGCCCCAGAGTCTAGCGCGGAAGTCACCGCAGGCCCGAATCCGCACTCTCAGCGTCCACTGGCGCCGTGTCGGACCGGATGTCGATGCGCCATCCGGTCAGACGTGCGGCCAGCCGGGCGTTCTGGCCCTCCTTGCCGATCGCCAGCGAGAGCTGGTAGTCCGGGACGATCACCCGGGCCGACCGGGTCTCGAGATCCACGACCTCCACCGAGCTCACCCGGGCGGGCGAGAGGGCGTTTCCGACCATGGTCGCCGGGTCGTCGGACCAGTCCACGATGTCGATCTTCTCGCCGTCGAGCTCGGCCATCACGTTGCGCACCCGGGAGCCCATCGGGCCGATGCACGCGCCCTTCGGGTTCAGCCCCGGTCGGTGCGAGCGGACAGCCATCTTCGTGCGGTGCCCGGCCTCGCGCGCCAGGGCCACGATCTCGACCGATCCCTCGGCGATCTCCGGTACCTCGAGGGCGAACAGGGCCTTCACAAGCCCGGGGTGCGTGCGGGAGAGCACGACCTGTGTGCCCTTGGCGCTGCGCCTGGTGCCCACCACGAGCGCCTTCATCCGGGAGCCGTGGGGGTGCGCCTCCGTGGCGATGGCCTCCTGCGGGGGCAGCACGCCCTCGACCTTGCCCAGGTCGACGAAGACCAACCGGGGATCCTGGCCCTGCTGGACCACCCCGGAGACGAGGTCCCCGATCTTGCCCTCGAAGTGGCCGTGGGTGACGTCGTCCTCGGCCTCCCGCAGGCGCTGGACCAGCACCTGGCGCGCGGTCGTGGAGGCAACCCGGCCGAAGCCATCGGGGGTGTCGTCGAACTCGCGCGGGATGAACCCCTCCTCGGCGCCCTCGGGGACGTCCTCGAGGGCCCACACCGTGACGTGACCGGTGTCGCGGTTCAGCTCGACCCTCGCCTGGGCGGTCGCCCCGGGCGTGTGGTGGTAGGCCACCAGGAGGGCCTGCTCGATCGAGTCGACCAGCAGGTCGACCGAGATCTCCTTGTCCACTGCGACGGCGCGCAGCGCGGACATGTCGATGTCCATGTCAGCCCTCCTGGGGATCGGTGTCGCGGGCGTCGGTCGGGGGGCGTCGTCGGCGGGCGTCGTCCGGGCGGGCGTCGTCCCCTGAGTCGTCCGTGGCGAGGTCGGTCTCGTCTGGGTCCGTCTCGTCTGGGTCGGTCTCGTCTGGGTCCGTCTCGTCGAGGTCGGTCTCGTCGAGGTCGGTCTCGTCGAGCTCGGCCTCCTCGATCCGGGTGAACTCCACCTGCACGACCGCGCGGGCCACGTCGGCGTAGGCGACGGCCGTCTCGGCGCCGTCCACATCGAGGATCGCCTGCGCCTCATCCGCGCTGAGCACCCGGCCCTCGATGGTGTCCCCGGACTTCGGTGTGACCCGGACCAGCCGGCTCACCGCGCGGGTCCAGTGCCGCGGGAGGGTCAGGGGGCGGTCGACGCCCGGGGAGGTGACCTCGAGCACGTAGGGCGAATTGCCAAGGATCGTCGAGTCCTCGAGGACCCGGGAGATCTCGCGGCTGATGCTGGCCACCAGGTCGAGGGTCAGCCCGCCGGTGTGGTGATCGACCACGATGCGCACGAGGCGGCGCTTGCCGGCCTGGCGGATGACGACGTCCTCGAGGTCACAGTCCAGGCCCGCGACGATGGGCTCGGCCAGGGACCGCAGCGCCTTGGCCTGGGATGCCGACATCGCGTGCTCCTCATGCTGTTGTGGGGATCCTGTTGTGGGACGAGCAGTTGTGGTGTGCGCGGATGATTCTACCGGTGGGCGTGCGCGGCGATGTCCGGTCGGGATGCGAGGATTCCGCGGGTGGAGAGGCGGACGTTCCTGGTGCTCGGCGCCGCAGCTGTCGGCCTGGCCGGATGCACCTCGGACACGTCGGAGCCGGGTCCGCCCAGCGCACAGGCCACGACTGCCGCCCCCAGCGACCCCGACGCCCGGATCCGCGAGGAGGTCGCAGCCTCGGAGGTGGCGCTGATCGCGGCCTACCGGTCGGCGATCGGGGCCAACCCGGACCTCGCCGCGGACCTCGAGCCGTTCCTCGCCCAGCACGAGGCGCACCTTGCCCGGGTCGCTCCAGGCTTCGTCTCGGACGTGGGTACGCCTGTCGCATCGACGTCGCCGTCGGCCTCCGGCCCTCCGATCGGGGAACCCTCGGCCGCCGGGGATCCGGGCACCTCACCGTCCGATTCCCTCGGCGCGGGCACCTCACCGTCCGGATCCCGCGGCGCGGGCACCGCATCGTCCGGATCCATCGACGCGGGCACCTCACCGTCCGATCCCCCGACGCGGGCACCTCACCGACCGGATCCCCCGGCGCGGGCACCTCGACCGCTCCGGATCCCCCGGACGCGGGCACCTCACCGACCGGATCCCCCGGCGCGGGCACCGCGTCGTCCGGATCCCCCAAACCGGGCGCCTCATCCGTCGTTGCCGAACTCGCGGCGGCGGAGTCAGCCGCCCAGGCCCAGCGCGCGACCGCTTGCGATGGCGCCCAGGATCCGGGGCTTGCCCGCGACCTGTGCCTGATCGCTGCCAGCGAGGCCCAGCACGCCGCTGCGCTGGATGACCTCGGCGAACGGCGGGCCGGGTCATGAGCGACTCCCCCTACCTCGACGCGCTCCAAGCTGCGGTGGCCGGCGAGCATGCGGCGGTGTGGGCCAGCGGCCGGGCGGCGGGAGAGCTGGGCGGACGCCGACGGGACGCTGCCCGGCGCGAGCTGGATGCCCACCGTCGGGCACGCGACGAGCTGCGGCGCCAGGTGCGGGCCCTGGGGGCGGAACCTGTCGAGGCGGCGGTCGCGTACGTGGAGCCGTTCCCGGTCGAGGGTGCTTCCGGTGGCCGGCGACTCATGGCGCACGTGAACACCGCCCTGGCGGCCACGTACGCGGACGTCGCCGCGGCCAGCGCGCCAGCCGCCCGCCGCGAGCCGGTCGAGAACTCGTCAGCGGCCGCAGTGCGAGCAGTCGAGTGGGGCGCCGAGCCGGAGGCGTTCCCCGGCCAGTGAACTCCAGTTGCGCTGCGTTTGGGCCGTTTCGCCGTCTGAAGCGCAACGCAGGTCCGTGTCGGGTGACGCAACCGCAGCGCAAGTCCGGGACGGAGTGGCGGAGGCCGCAGCAGCCTGAAGTTGCGCTGCGTTTGGGCCGTTTCGCCGTCCGAGATGCAGCGCAGGTGCTGTCAAGCGACGCAGGTGCAGCGCAACTTCGGGACGGTGGGGGCGGGAGGCCGCATTGGCCTCATCTGGTCACGCCGGAGGCTCCCCGGAATCCATTCGGGACGGAGTTGCTGATCTTGAGGTAACTTCCACCCAAGTTCGTGAGCTGCTGGGGCGCTCGGGGGTTTCGCTGCGGGGTCGGGGCATCCCCGGGGCGGCGGGGCGTCCCGGGGCGGCGGCGGGGTCACTCCGACAGGCCGGCGCCCTCGCGGGCCAGGGCGACCAACCGGGAGATCGCCCGGAAGTACTTCTTGCGGTACCCACCACGCAGCATGTCCTCGCCGAAGACCCGGTCGAGCGGCACACCGGAGGCCACGACCGGGATGTCGCGGTCGTAGAGCCGGTCGGCGAGCACGACCAGTCGCAGGGCCGCCGCCTGGTCGGTCAGCTGGATCACGCCGGTGAGGTGAACCCGGTCGATGCCGTCCAGCAGCGCGCCGTAGCGCGAGGGGTGCACCCGGGCGAGGTGGGCCATGAGGTCGGGAAACGCGTCGAGCCAGCCAGCGCCAGCGGCCGCGACGACTGCGTCCTCAGCCAGTGGTGAGGGCGCCTCTGGGAGACCCCGGTGCCGGTAGTCCTCGCCGTCGATCCGGTAGACGTCGAAGTGCGCGGACAGGCCCTGGATCTCGCGGAGGAAGTCGTCAGCGGCGAACCGACCCTCGCCGAGGCGGTCCGGCAGTGTGTTGGACGTGGCCGAGAGCCGGACACCCGCGTCGACCAGCCGGTTGAGCAGCGTGGACATCAGGACGGTGTCGCCCGGGTCGTCGAGCTCGAACTCGTCGATGCACACCAGGCGGTGCCCGGAGAGGGCCTCAACGGTGCGGGCGAAGCCCAGGGCGCCCACCAGGTGCGTGTACCCGACGAACGTGCCGAACGCCTTCGGCCCCGGCGCCTCGTGCCACAGGGATGCCAGCAGGTGGGTCTTGCCGACCCCGAACCCGCCGTCGAGGTAGATGCCCGCGCGCCCCTCGGGAGGGGCCGGGCGGCGGAACCACGAACGCGTGGTCGGGGCCGGGGCGTTCATCTGCGCGGCGAAGGCGTGCAGCCCGGCGACCGCGGCGGCCTGCGTCGGCTGGGCGGGGTCCGGCAGGTAGGTCGCGAACGACTCGGCGGCGAAGCGGGGCGGGGGCACCAGCTCGGCGATCAGGCGGTCGGCCTCCACATGGGGAACGCGGTCGACCAGTCGGGGCATGGTGGAAGCCTGCCAGACCCCATGATGGGGCGATGACTCCAGATGCCCCGCAAGGCCCCGACGGCACGGACGGCCCGCACGGCCTCGAGGGCCCCGACGAGCTACACGGCTCGGAGGGCCCGGACGGCCTGGAAGGCCCGGAGGGCCTCGAAGGCCCAGACGCGCTACACGGCTCGGAGGGCCCAGACGCCCCGCACCGCCCGGACGCCCCGCCTCTGCCATCCGGCCCTGAGGGGTCCGTTGCACCTGACACCGGGCTGCCTCCTCGCTCCGCCTCCGCCCGGTACCGACCGCGACCGGCGATGGAGTCGACGCGCGCCGCCTCGCAGTGTGTACAGACCGCTGGTCGGGGGTGGCGACGTGGGTGAGCGCTTCAGCGTCGACCCTCCGATCGAGCCGATGCTGGCCAAGCCGATCGCCGGGCTCCCGGAGTCCGCCGACGGGCTGGCGTTCCAGCCGAAGTGGGACGGATTCCGGGTGATCGTCTACCGCCGTGGTGACGACGTGGTGATCCAGGGCCGGATGCGGGCGGCCGACGCCGCGGCGACCGGCTCGTGGGACCTCTCCTACGCCTTCCCGGAGATGGTGGAGCGGATCCGCGGAATGCGTGCCGACGATGTCGTGCTCGACGGCGAGCTCGTGGTGATCCGGGAGGGCAGGCTCGCGTTCGACGCCCTCCAGGGGCGATTGCGCCCGCGCAAGGAGGAGGGCGGATGGAAGATCGCCCAACTTGCCGCGGACTTCCCGACGTCCTTCGTGGCGTTCGACATCCTGGCTGTCGACGGCCATGACCTTCGGTCGGCACCCTTCGCCGAGCGCCGCGCTGCTCTCTCGACGGTGATGGCCGGGGAAGCGGCTCCCCTGCACCTCACCCCGCAGACTGACGACCTCGACGTCGCTGCCCGGTGGTTCGCGGAGCTTCCGGGCGCCGGCCTCGACGGGCTCATCGCCCGGCCGCTCGACGGGGTCTACGCCCCCGGCAAGCGCACGCTGTTCAAGATCAAGCCAGCGCATACCGTTGACGTGGTGTGCGCGGGGTGGCGGCCGTACAAGCAGCCCGGTCCGGACGGTGGGGAGGTCGTGGGCTCGGTGCTGATCGGCCTGTACGACCAGGCCGGGGTGCTCCAGATGATCGGTGCGATGTCAGCGTTCCCGATGGCCCAACGGGTCGAGTTGGCGGCTCGGTTCGCCGATCTGGCCGCCGGATCGGACCATCCCTGGTTCGAGCCCGAGGGCCGGGCACCGGGCATGCCCAGCCGCTGGTCCTCGGGGCGCAGCAGCGCGTGGAACCCTCTGCGGCCGGAGCTGGTCGCCGAGGTCTCGTACAACCAGGTGGAGTCAGGACGGTTGCGGCACCTCGCGTCGCTGGTCCGCTGGCGCCCGGACAAGGCAGCCGAGGACTGCACGATGGACGGCCTCGTCGCCCCCGAGCCGTTGGACATCGAGCGGGTACTCACCGCGAACGACTGAACACCCAGCGAAGTGGTGCGGAACTTGTGCATCCGATCGCACCCTCCTGGGGATAGAGTGGGGTGTCGGACCCACCACCCAGGAGGACACCATGATCCGCAAGACCATCGCAGGACTCACCGCCGCCGCCGCCCTCGCCGCCCCCCTCGCCCTCGCCGCTCCCGCCCAGGCGGATGAGCCCGACACGATCTCGACTCTGTTCGAGGCCGTTGCTGCCAGCTCTGGGCGGCAACGGACGGTGCCGCGACCGACCGCAACTGGTACGACTTCGACATCCTGGCCACCGGGGTTGCTGCAGCCGATCCGGCCTGAACTGGGTGCGCTCATGATCCGAACGCCGACCTCACGGTGTTCATCCCCAACGACCGGGCCTTCCAGGCCCTCGCGCTACGACCTGACTGGCCCGAGTACTGGTTCGCGAACGAGGGCGATCCTCCGCGAACTGGCCAAGTTGGGGCCGGTAGCACCCGAGAAGCCTCGACCGTGATACTGACGTACCACGTCGAGGTCCAGGGTCGAAATCGCCGACGCAGGCTCGCACTCCCGAGGATGCCCTGAACGGGCTATGGGCTCGACGACCCTCCAGGGCGATGTGATCAAGGTCTACCCGCTTCCCGGCCTCGGCACCGCCATCCTCGCCGATCAAGGACCCGAACGATGCCAACCCGTTCCTCGTGCGCAGCAAGTTGGACATCGAGGCCAGCAATGGCGTCGCCCACGGCATCAGCTTCGTTCTGCGCCCGGGCGACCTGATGCTGTTGAGCAGACCATCCAGTCCGTAGGACATCCGCGCGGTGGACCCACACCTGGGGTCCGCCGTGCGGTTCCGCATCCCGACCCGCAGGACTGTGACCGATCTGCACCATGATCCGGGTTTGTCCCACTCCTCCCGATACACTGATCCCCTCGTTCCCCCTCCCCCGGCGTGCCTCCCGCGTCCTGCGCGAACCCCGGGTGACGATGGTGGGAACCGTCCAGACATCGAGGGGAATCATGCGCATCCCGTTCATCCATGGGGCCGGCCGGGTCGGTCGCGAGGACCGGCTCGTCCGCGGCTGCATCGCCCTGAGCTTCCTCCTCCTCGCGGGCTTCGCAGTCGTGATGTCCGGCCAGTCCAGCGTGATCAGCATCGTGTTCGTGGTGCTGGGCCTGTACTTCACCGTGACCGCTGCCCTGGGTCGCGATCCGTTCTACGCGCACTTCGACATCGACACCCGCACGGATGCTCCGCGCGAGACTGAGCCGCAGGTGTACGAGCCCTGGCCGCCGCTGCAGCACCGCGTGGTGGATCTGCGGGACTCGGACACCGACCTCAAAGCCGGGCCCGCGGGCAACTCCCTGATCGGCAACTGACAAACCCGTCGCGGTCCGACCGTCAGAAGGTGTTCGGCAGGAACAGCACGCGGAGGATCCCGAAGACCAGCAGCCCCAGGGCCACGGCCGTGAGCAGCACCTGGAGCTTCGGGTTGCCGAACTTCGTCGCCACGCTCGCGAAGAACAGGACCAGCGCCAGCAGCACCGCGATCAGCACGAACTTCGTGGACGTCGCCGAGTACTGATCGGCATCAGCCAGCAGGGCTTCGGCCCGTGCGGCGTCCTCGTTGGACTCCACCTGCTCCGGCACGACGTAGCTGGGCAACTCCAACGGCGTCCCCGGTGGGATGACCTCGGGCACGCCGTCCGGTCCCACCTTCGCCCCGGAGAGCCAGTCCGACTGTGCGACCTTGAGCTGCGGCGAGAACCGACTGTCGAGGAAGTCCGCCTTTCCCTTCTGTTCCGCGGCCACGGCGCTCACCCAGTCGAGCCATGTCTGGGAGTCGATGATGGTCGCCTGGGTGGCCGAGGTGGCAGCACGTCCCGCGTCAGCGCGCGCGATCGCCGAGGCGGACTGGGCGTCCGACGCCTCGCCACTCCAGTTGCTGGCCTGGAACGAAGCCCAGGCGGTCGCCACAGCCGCAACCGCCAGGATGATGGCCGTCCAGGAGTCCAGGATCCGTTGGCGGCGCTCCCACGCGCTCTCGGGCTCAGGCGGCTCAAGGCCCTCGCCGAGAACCACGTCGACGACCTCATCGAGGTCCTCGAGAACGCTGTCGTTGTCCGTGGGGTCATCAACCATCGCAGTCCACCTCCTCGTTGCCGCAGGCTAGCGAACCACAGCTTCGATCCCTCTCATGGGAAGCGCCCGATCGATCCCGGGGCGTCTTGACGCCTGCGACCGCCGGGCGCCCGGCTCCCGGACGGGATCGACTCAGGGCTCGTCCGTGTCCGGCGTCCGCGCCCGGCTCGGTTGGACCCGCTTGGGCTCGCCGGGCATCTTCGGATAGTCCGGCGGGTAGGGCATGTCCTCGAGTCCCTCATCGCGGACGTCACGCTCGTACCACTCGAGCACAGGGGTGAGGTCATGAGCCACGTCGTCGATTCCCGCATGCGGGTCACCCATGAGCGCCAATCGCGCGGGACGGTCCGCAGCGTGAAGTCCAGGGGCGCGACCTCAGGCAGCTCGTCCCAGGTGACCGGCGCGGACACCGTCGCCTCCGCCACCGCCCGCAACGACCACGCCGAGCGGATCGTGCGGTCGCGGGCGTTCTGGTTGTAGTCGACGAACACCCTCTGGCCGCGCTCCTCCTTCCACCACCTCGTGGTGACCCGCCCCGGCATCCGGCGTTCCAGCTCCCGACCGATCGCAATGGCCGCGTGCCGCACCTCGGTGAAGTTCCACCGGGGCGCGATCCGCACGTAGATGTGGACGCCTCTGCCGCCCGAGGTCTTCGGGTAGCCGACCCAGCCGAGCTCGTCGAGCAACCCGCGCAGCTCGAGGGCGACGGTCACCGAGTCGTCGAAGTCGGTCCCCGGCTGGGGGTCGAGGTCGATGCGCAGCTCGTCGGGATGCTCGACGTCGCCGGAGCGGACCGGCCAGGGATGGAAGGTGATGGTGCCGAGCTGCGCGGCCCAGACGATCGTCGCCGGCGTGTGCGGGCAGACCTCGTCGGCGGTCCGTCCGGACGGGAAGGCGATCCGCGCCGTCCGGACCCATCCGGGCGCTCCGGTCGGCACGCGCTTCTGGTAGAACGCCTCCCCCTTGAACCCCTCGCGGGTGCTCAACCGGGCACCGGGCACGACTCCCCCTGGCCAGCGCTCCAGCGTGGTCGGCCGGTCACGCAGCGCCCGGAGCATCACGTCGCCCACGGCGGTGTAGTAGTCGATCACCTCGAGCTTGGTGATCGGACCGCCGGAGGCCTGCGGGAAGTACGGCTTCTCCGGATTGCTCACCCGGATCCCGTGCCCGTCCACCTCCCGGATGACCGGTGCCCCGAACGCGTCCTTCGCCATCCCGCGAACGCTAGCGGCCCAACCCCTCAACGTCCCGCCGATCGCCCCCTGCCCCACGCAAACCCTCCCCGCGGGACAGGATCCTCCGTGTCGACGCGGAGGATCTTGACGCTGGCGGAGGGTTTGCGGGGAGGGCGGGGGCGCGGCCCTTCCGGTTTCGCGTGCGGCGCCGGGCGCTTAACGTTGGGGCATGGGTCACCACGTCTCCGCCACCCGTCCCGACGGCACCCCCTACGAGGTCGCGCTGACCGAGGAGGAATGGGCCGCACGTCTGACGGCCGACGAGCGCAAGGTCCTGCGCGACGGCGGGACCGAGCGACCGTTCGTCGGTGAGTACACCGATACCAAGCAGGTCGGGGTCTACTCGTGCCGCGCCTGCAACGCCGAGCTGTTCCGCAGCGAGACGAAGTTCGACTCGCACTGCGGCTGGCCGTCGTTCTTCTCCCCGCTGGCCGGCGACTCGATCATCGAGATCGAGGACCGCTCGATGGGCATGAAGCGCACCGAGGTCCGCTGCGCCTCTTGTGGCTCGCACCTGGGCCACGTGTTCGCCGGTGAGGGCTACGGAACCCCGACCGACCTGCGCTACTGCATCAACTCGATCAGCCTGCGCCTCACGCCCGAGGGCTGACCTCCCCTGGGCTCGGAGCAAGGTCTGACCTCCACCCACTGGGCGACCTCGAGGAACCCCAGCTGCGCGTAGATGCTGTTGCTGGTGGCATTCGCGGCATCCGTGTAGAGCATGACGATCGTGCACTCCGGGGCGAGCTCACCGGCAACGGCGTGGGTGATCGCGGTGCCGAACCCGTGACCCCGGTGCTCCACGGGCGTGTAGACCGGACCGATCCTGCCCACTGTCCCGGCCGGCGTGGTCACCAGCGGGGCGTGCCCACCGAGGGACACCGGCTCACCGTCCACCTCCCAGAACCACAGGGGCGGCGCGTCGGCGGCCAGGAAGCTGGCACGGATGGCGTCGCGTGACGGCTGCACGTGCAACCCCGCCTCCCCGCCGAAAGCGGCCATCCAGTCCGTCATCCGATCCTGGTCATCGGCACCGACCCGGCGGGCCCGACCCGGACAGGGGTGCCGCGGGACGCGCAGGCCGTCCAGCACCCGAACCAGGTTCAGGAATCCCGGGCGGGCGCGGTCGCCCGCGCCGAGGGCGGCCACGATCATGCTGGTCACATCGGGAGTGCCGCTCACCCCGGGTAGGGACGGATCGAGGAGGGCCAGGCGCACGCCGAGTGCGCGCGCTGCCTCGGCTGGCATCGGTGATGCGACGAGGTTGTGGGGCGCGGTGCGCATGGCGATCCCGACGACCCGGTCCGGGCCCTGCTCAATGGTGAGCCACAGCTCGGCCTCATACTCGCGCCCCGCGGCCACACCGGATGCTACCGAGCCGATGATGTTGGTCAGGACCGGCTCCGCGGCGCGGAAATCCTCGGTCCGTGCCAGGAACTCCGCGGCGGACGCGTGCTCGACGACGTGCACCGGCTCAGCCGCGCAGCAGGGCGTCGGCCGTGCCCACCTCGACCCGGTGGCCGGTGTAGAACGGCGTCTCCTCCCGGACGTGCCGGCGGGCTGCCGAGGCCCGGAGGTGGCGCATGAGGTCCACGATCCGGTGCAGCTCGTCGGCCTCGAAGGCCAGCATCCACTCGTAGTCGCCGAGGGCGAACGCTGCCACGGTGTTGGCCCGGACGTCCGGGTACTCCCGCCCCATCTGCCCGTGCTCGACGAGCATTGCGCGCCGTTCGGACTCCTCGAGCAGGTACCACTCGTAGGAGCGGACGAACGGGTAGACGCACACCCAGTCGCGCGCCCGCTCGTCGGCCAGGAACGCCGGGACGTGGGAGCGGTTGAACTCGGCCGGCCGGTGCAGCGCCATCTGCGACCAGATCGGCTCCAGCCGCTCCCCGGCCACGTCGGCGACCGCACGGTAGGCGGCCTGGAGGGACTCGGCGGTGGGACCGTGCCACCACAACATCAGGTCGGCGTCGCCGCGAAGCCCGCCCACGTCGTAGGCGCCACGCAGGACCACGTCCTCGGCCGCCGCGCCCACCACCACCGACGCGAGGTCGCCCGACCCCTGCGCAGCCCCCGGCACGAGCCGGTACACCGACCACATCGTGTAGCGGATCTGCTCGTTGAGGTCGCGAGCGGCCTTGCCCTGGCCAGGGCGCTTGCCCGACTCGCTGGGATCAGCCACGACGACCCCCGGGGGCCTCGACGAGCGCATGGGCGACCCGACCGGCGGCCTCGTAGGCGGATCCGACGCAGGCTGCCACGCCGACGCCGTCGTAGGACGCGCCGCACAGCGCCAGGCTGGGCTGCTCGCGCAGGCCCTGGGTGATCCGCTCCATGCGCGCACGGTGTCCGACCGCGTACTGCGGCAGCGCACCGCCCCATCGGGTCACCCGGCTGTCGATCGGCCTCGCGTCGATTCCCAGGAGGTGCGCCAGGTCGATCCGGGCCAGGTCCACGAGCTCCTCGTCGGTCCGCTGCAGGACCTCGGTGTCGCCGTGCCGACCGATCGAGACGCGCAGCAGGCGCAGGCCCTCGCGCTGGGCGGCCTCCCCGAGCCAGCCCCACTTCTGGTCCAGGTACGTCACGGCCTTGACCATCCGGCCCTCGACCGGTGGGATCAGCAGCCCGGAGCCGGTCGTACGGGCATTGACGTCCGTGGCGCGGTACGCCAGGGCGATCACGGCCACGCTCGCGGCCTCGATCCCCGAGAGCTCCATCGCGACCTGCGGGACGACGTCGGCGAGCAGCCGGGCAGCCGGGGCCGCCGGGGTGGCGACGATGACGCCGTCCGCGTGGAGCACCTCGGGCGAGGACGCAGGCCCCACCTCCACGTCCCAGCCGGTCTCGGAGGCCGTCAGGCCACGCACGGTCGTGCGCGTGCGGATCTGCACGCCACTGCCCACGAGCGCAGCGGCCATCGCACCGGGGACGCGTCCGACCCCACCGACGACCCCCCGGAAGGGCAGGCCCCGCCGGGCACCCGCAGCTTCCATGCCGCCCCCAGCGACCCGACGCGTCGCGGCCAGCAGCGACCGGTCGTGCCGCAGCTCGCGGAACAGTGCCGGCATCGTCGCCTGCATCGACAGCGCGTCAGCACGCCCGGCGTAGACCCCGCCGAGCAGCGGCTCGACCAGTCGGTCCACGACCTCGCGACCCACCCGGGCGGAGATGAACTCCCCCACTGAGACGTCCTGCCCCAGTGGCGTCGGCGCGATCACCCGGTCCAGGGGGACGCGCAGCAGGCCCGCGGGCGACAGGACCTCACTGGCGGCAAGCGAGCGCAGGTCCGTCGGGATCCCCATGAACTGGCCACGCGGCATCGCCCGGATCCGTCCACGACTGAACACCGACGCCTGGAAGGCCGTTGGCGTGACCAGGTCGCTCTCGAGCCCGACCTCCCGCGCCAGGCGCAGCGCCTCCGGTCGGCTCGCGACGAAGGACTCCGCACCCTCGTCCACCGCGATCCCGGCCAGGTCGCTGACGGCGAGCTTGCCCCCGACGTGCGCAGCGGATTCGAGCAGCGTCACTTCGATCTCGCTGTGGGTGCGCACCAGGTACCAGGCGGCGGCGAGGCCGGAGATCCCGCCGCCGATGACGATCACGTGCCTGCGCGGAGCCGGTTCCGGCGACGGCGTGGGCGAACTGGCCGATGCTCCCGTCCTGCGGGTGGTTCTCTTCGCGGTCACAGGACCACTGTGCCATCCCCCGGCCTCATGAGGGCGACCCGACCCGCTCGTTCGCGCTGACCGCGGGCACCGGCCCACTGGCATGGACGCGTTCGACGATCCGGGTCAGCACCGCGGGATCGGTGTCCGGCAGCACGCCGTGCCCGAGGTTGAAGATGTGCCCGCGGCCACTTCGGCGAGCTGCGGCCAGGACCGAGTCGACCCTCTGGTCCACGGCGGCTGGGCTGGCCTGCACGACTGCCGGGTCCAGGTTCCCCTGCAGGGCAGCACCGGGACGCACCCGTGCAGCGGCGTGGTCCAGGGGCACTCGGAAGTCCACCCCCATCACCTCGGAACCGGCCTGCGACATCGTGGCCAGCAACTCGCCGGTCCCGACACCGAACAGGATCCGCGGGATGCCGTGGGCCGCTGACAGGTCCTCGACGGCCGACAGCGCGGTGCGCACGTGCGGCAGGACGAGCGCCTCGTAGTCGGCGGCGGGCAGGGCGCCGGCCCAGGAGTCGAAGAGCTGGACCGCACTGGCCCCAGCGAGGACCTGCATCCTCAGGAACGCCCCAGCGATGCGCGCCAACCGGTCGGCGAGGTCGTTCCAGAGCTCGGGGTCGGAGTACATCAGGGCCTTGGTGCGGGCGTGGTCACGGCTGGGCCCGCCCTCGATCAGGTAGCTGGCCAGGGTGAACGGCGCACCTGCGAAGCCGATCAACGGCGTGCTGCCCAACGGTCCGGCCAGTCCACTCAGGGTGCGCACAGCCTCGAGGACCGGCGCCACATCCTCGTCGTTCAGGTCGCGCAGGGAGGCCACCCCGGCCGGATCGCGGATCGGCTCGGCGACGACCGGTCCCACGCCGGGGACGATGTCCAGGTCCACCCCGATGGCCTTGAGCGGCACCACGATGTCGGAGAAGAAGATTGCGGCGTCGACCCCGTGCCGGCGCACGGGTTGGTCGGTGATCTCGACGACGAGATCGGGGCTGAAGCACGACTCCAGCATCGCGGTGCCCTCACGCACCTTGCGGTACTCCGGCAGCGAGCGGCCCGCCTGGCGCATGAACCACACAGGCGTGTGCTCGACCGCTGCGCCCCGAGCGGCCCGCAGGAGCACAGCGTCGGAGGTCCGTCCGGCCACGACGGGGTGATCCGGGCCCAGCAACGCCGCAGGTGCCGCGGAAGGTCCGGAGAGGTCAGCCAGGGAGGACGTCACGGGCGCAATCGTCCCACGCCCGGAATGATCCCGCGGGAGTCGCGCGAGGCCGGGCCGCCGCGTGACGCGCAGTGCCCCTCTCGAGGCCGATCCGAGACGAGACCCCCCGCGCAGGGCCGCGATCGCGTGCGTGGCTGGGCGCCCACGCGGATCCGGGCCGTCCGGTCGGCCGTCCGGGACCTTTGGACCGCGCGAGCGAAGTTACCGGTCAGTAGGCTGTGAGGATAACCCGCGCCCGAACGGGCTCGGTAGCAGATTCGGTTGGAGGCGGTTGGTGTGGGTTCGCTGTTGATGACGGGTTTCCCCGGGTTCCTGGGCTCGGCCCTGCTGCCGAAGATCCTCGCCCGGCGCGAGGGCGTGGACGCCGTCTGCCTGGTCCAGCCGCACTACGTCCCGATGGCGACCGAGCGGATCGCCGAGATCGAGGCCGCGCATCCCCACACCAAGGGCCGGATCACCCTCGTCGAGGGCGACATCACCGCTGCCGGGGCTGGGGATCGACTACGTCGACCGAGCCCGGCTCGAGTCCGTGACCGAGGTCTGGCACCTCGCCGCCGTGTACGACCTCGCAGTCCCCGAGGAGGTCGCCCGCCGGGTCAACGTCGAAGGGAACTGCCCACGTCATCGAGTTCTGCCTCTCGCGCAAGGAGTTCACGCGCCTGCAGTACGTGAGCACCTGCTACGTCAGCGGTGACTTCGACGGCGAGTTCCCGGAGGACGATCTCGACCTCGGGCAGGGCTTCCTCAACCACTACGAGTCCACGAAGTTCGAGGCCGAGGTCCTGGTGCGCCGCGCCATGAAGTCCGGCCTGCCCGCCACCATCTACCGCCCCGGCGATCGTGGTCGGGGACTCGACCACCGGCGTGACCCAGAAGTACGACGGGCCGTACTTCTAGGCCGGCTACATCCAGCGACTCTCCGGAGTCGCGCTCATCCCCGGCGTCGGGGACTTCGACAAGGTCCGCGCTGGCCTGGTCCCCCGCGACTACGTCATCGGCGCCATGGACGCCCTGTCGGCGATGGACAAGTCCGAGGGGCGCACCTACGCCCTGACCGACCCGAACCCACCCACCAGCCGGAGAGCTCGTCGACATCCTTCGCCAGTACCTGGGAAGAAGGTCGTCTGGATCCCGCTGCCCCTGGGCCTGACACAGGCCGTGTCGGCGCGTGCCGGGGATCGAGGGGTACTCGGGCTTCCGGCGGAGGGCCTGGACTACTTTGCCTACGCACAGCGCCTACTCCACGACCAACACGGTGGCGGACCTCGAGGGAACGGGCGTCGCGTGCCCACCGTTCGCGAGCTACGCCGAGCAGGCTGCTGGACTTCATGGGCCGCCCATCCCGAGCATCACTCCTCAGCGATGACCTGAGCCGTCCCGCACGCCCGCACCCCCCACTGCCCCCACGACACCCGACCACCTGGAGACCACAGTGACCACCGAGAAGCCCGCCGTCATCGTCAACGTCAGCCTCGCCGGATCCGACCGGGACTACGACAAGCACGTCGACCTTCCTCGAGCAGGAGTTCCACCTGCGCCGGATCGGCACCAACGGCGATGTCGCCGCAGCCGAGGAGCTGGTGCGCAAGTGGGCCGACGACGCCGACGTCATCGCCGTCACCGGAATCCGGGAGGCCCGTGTGGCAGGCCTCTACGACGGCGACCTCGAGGCGGTCAACAAGGTCAAGCGGGCGACCCGGATGATCCCGGTCACAGACGGCCATGCGCTGCGCGACGTCCTGCAGGAGTGGTCCATCCGCCACGTGCAGAACTCGATGCCGGGCTACTACACGAACGCCCGCGTCGTTGTCCTCGGCGGCATGAACCACGCCCGCACCATCCGGATCCTGCAGGAGTACACCGAGAACTTCGAGTTCGCCGACCCGCTGCTGCGCCTCGACGTCCTGAAGCGGATGGACGCCAACCCCGTCCTCGGCCTGGCCGCCAACATCGGCATGTGGCCGGTGCGCCAGCTCCCTGGCCCGATCCGCTCCCAGGTGAAGGCCCCGGGCCACCGGCTGAGCAGCTCCCTGGCCCGCCGCGCGCTCGAGGATGCCCACGTCATCGTGGCGACGTGCGATGAGCTCGCTGCGTTCGGGGTCGACAACCTGCGCGGGAAGTCGGTCGTGACCTCCTCGGTCTCCGAGGATCGGCTGGCCGAGATGGCCGCACTCGACGTCGACATGGTCCTCGACTCCACCCCCCAGCCCTTCGACTTCACCATCACGGCCGCGGTCCTCGAGGCGATGATGCTGGCTGCCTCGTCGAGCCCCCTGGGCCGGCTCACCAACGACGACCTGCTCGACATGATCGTCTCGGCCGGCCTCGAGCCCCGCGTCCTCTACCCGAACGGCTTCCGCCGCCGCAGTCGCTTCGCATTCGTGATCCATCCGCTGTCCCAGCGGTTCCTGACCAACGTCGAGCCCCTGCGCACGATCGAGCGGGTGTCGCCCTCGTTCGTCATGGACGGCGTGGAGAAGGCGATGGCCTACGCCCCGCCCATGAAGTACGGTCGCATCACCGGGGTCACCTCACCGACCGGCGACGAGGCCGAGGGCTGGCTGATCACCGTGGGCGGCACCCCCAAGGAGCTCCTGGCACACAGCCCGGAGTTCACCTACTCCCGCCTGCTCGCCGCGGCCGACGAGGCCAAGAAGCTCGGCGCGCAGATCATGGGGCTCGGGGCGTTCACCAAGGTCGTCGGCGACGCCGGGGTCACCGTGGCCAAGCAGGCGTCGCTGCCGATCACCACCGGCAACAGCTACAGCGCCTCCGGAGCACTGTGGGCCGCTCACGAGGCCCTCGAGCGCCTCGGCCTGTCCGAGGTGGACGAGCACGGCCGGATCACGGGCAAGGCGATGGTCGTCGGCGCCACCGGGGCCATCGGCTCGGTCTGCGCCCGCCTGCTGGCACTGGCCAGCGACGAGCTCTACCTGATCTCACCGGAGACCGCCAAGCTGCTGGCCCTCAAGGCCGACATGGAGCGGGAGAACCCCCGCGCGGTCATCCACATCGCCGCCACGCCCAATGAGGCCCTGCCCGAGATGGACATGATCGTCACGGCCACGTCCGGTGCCGGCAAGCGGGTGCTGGACATCATGGCCGTCAAGCCGGGGTGCGTCATCACCGATGTGGCCCGTCCGCTGGACCTCTCCGCCGAGGATGTGGCCAGGCGCCCGGACGTGCTGGTCATCGAGTCCGGTGAGATCGAGCTGCCCGGTGACGTGCACATGCGTGACATCGGCCTGCCCCACGGCGTCGCCTACGCGTGCCTCGCCGAGACGATCGCCCTGGCCCTCGAGGGCCGCTACGAGACCTACACCGTGGGGCGCAACATCGAGTGGGAGAAGGTCAAGGAGATCTACCAGATCGGCCTCAAGCACGGGATGAAGCTGGCGGCGATCTCCGGGGTGAACGGCGTCTACTCCGACGAGGACCTGATCGGATCCGCGAGCTGGCGCTGGAGCGTCGCGCGGAGATGGAAGCGGCATCGGGCGGCTGATCCGCAGCCTCGGCTTGCGCCGGTCTGGCCCGACTGCGACGATGGCCGGCATGACCGTCCTCCTGGAGCTCGCTGCGCGCCTTCCCCGACCGACCGCCTTCGTCCTCGGCGGCGGTGGGTCGTGGGGCGCCCTGCAGCTCGGGATGCTCCAGGCGCTCGCCGTGACGGACCTCACCCCCGACCTGGTCGTCGGGACGAGCGTCGGGTCGCTCAACGGCGCCGTCCTGGCCGACAACCCGGCCCTGGCCGTGGAACGGCTCGAGGACCTGTGGCCCAGCGTGTCGAAGGCCGACGTGTTCCCCGGGGGATGGGTTCGCGGGGTGCGCACCCTGACCGAGACGCGAGCGTGGATCTATGACAACCAGCCCCTGACCGACCTTCTCACCAGTCGACTGCCGGCGAATTCCTTCGAGGACATGGCGGTGCCGTTCGTGGCTGTGGCCACGGACTTCACGAACGGCAGCCTCGCCGAACTCGACTCCGGCGAGCTGCGCAGCGCGTTGCTGGCGTCCTCGGCGATCCCCGGCATCTTCCCGTGGGTCGAGCGCGATGGTCGCCGGCTCGTCGACGGCATGCTGGTCGCGAATGTGCCCATCACTGTCGCGCTGCGCCGGGGTGCCCGCTCGTTGGTGGTCCTCGACTGCGGGCTCAGCGGGGTCAAGCCGCGTGCGGCCGGGACGCTCGTCGAGGTGATGATCCAGTCGGCGGCCATCTACGCGCGGCGGCAGATGGCCGCCGACCTGGTCGCCTGCGCGGGGGTCCCGGTGGTGTGGCTCACTCCGTCGTCCCTGCACGAGACCACCCAGTTGGACTTCTCCGCCACGGCCTCGCTCATCGAGGCCGGTCGGCGGGATGCCTCGGCGACGCTGGCGGCGCTGAACGCAGTCACCGCCCTGCCGCCCGGCGTGTACGGCGCCCCCGCCGAGCTGAACTCGGACGAGCGACTGGACTCGCTGATCCTCTGAACTGGCCGCATCATGGAGGTCACAACCCCGCACCGAGGGAGACCAGCATGGAGCAGATCACGGCCGTCACCGGGTTGGTCGGGGTCTATCACGCCGATGGTGGTCCGATCGGCGAGGCCAAGTACGTGATCGGCAAGCTGCTCGGGACCGCCCACTGCGCCCTGTGCGACATCACCCACTCCCCCGTGCGCCGCAGGCCCGCATGGGATCGCATGGTCGCTGGGCTCGGCGTCGACTTCGAGCTGCTGCACCTGAACGAGATGCCCCCGGAGGTGGCCGCCGCGACAGCACGGCACGGCTCACCACTCGTGCTCGGCCGACTCCCCGATGGCAACGTCGAGCCGGTCCTGCTGCCGGCGGACCTCGACGCCCTCGACGGGTCGGTCGACTCCTTCGACGTGGCACTGCGCAGCGCCCTGAGCCGACGAGTTGCCCAAGCGGAGGCAGCCCCCGGCCCGGACGTGTCGGCCGTCCCCTCCGAGACGGGCGCGCACGCATCATGACGGCGGCGGTGACCCTGTACACCACGACCTGGTGCGGCTACTGCATCCGGCTCAAGCACTCGATGAGGCGCGCAGGCATCGCCTACACAGAGATCGACATCGAGACCGATCCCGACGCCGCGGCCGTCGTGGAGCGGATCAACGGTGGATGCCAGACCGTACCCACGGTGGTCCTGCCGGACGGGACGGCAATGACCAATCCGTCAGTTCGCGACATCGTGGGAGCCCTCAACCCCTGACCGGGCGGCCAGCACCACCACGGTGAAGGGCTGAGAGGTACCCCACGGCGTGGTGTGCACCCGGAGCTCGGATCGAACGAGGTCCCCCGCTGCGAACCCGAGTGCTGCGACCAGCGCGTCGGCGTCGTAGCGCTGAACCGGCAGCCCGCTGCAGGTCTCGGGGCCCTCCGGGGCGAACGTCGCCACTATCACACGGCCCCCGGGTGCCAGGGCGGCGCGCACGGACTCCGCGTAGGCGCGCTGGTCCGCCGGATCGGTGAGGAAGTGGAACACGGCGCGGTCGTGCCAGAGCGCGACCGGCTCCTGGACTCGGAGCGTGCGGACGTCCGCCGCGATCAGCTGGACCTCCGGCACCCGGCCGACACGCTCGCGGATGCGCTCGAGGGCGGCTGCGGACACGTCGACGGCGCACACGCGTCGGTGGCCCTGAGCCAGCAGGGCGTCGACCAGCAGGGACGATCCCGATCCGACGTCGAGGATGAGGTCATCAGCAGCGAGGTGGAGGCCGTCGATCAGGTCCAGCCAGAGCTCGTCCTCCGGTTGCCACCAGCTGACGCCGTCCACGGGCTTGGTCGAGTGCACGGCCTCCCAGTGCGCTCGCGGGTCATGTGCCATGGACCCATCATCCACCCCCGGTGCCGACTACCCCGCTGTGATTGCGGCCACACCGCAGAGCGCGAGGACGACGCCGACCTGCTGGACCGGCCGCAACCGCTCGTGGTCGATGAACCGCGCCAGGAGGATCGTGGCCACCGGGTACAGCGAGCCGAACACGCTGACCAGCGACAGCATCCCCAGGGTGCTCGCCAGGCCGAAGGCGAGATTCGCCCCGACGTCCATCAGGCCCACCGCCACGAAGGCGGGGGCCTCGGCGCGGGTCACCGAGACACTGCGCCGCAGCGCGAGGACGGCCAGCGCCATCAGGCTCACGGTGGTGATCCGCATCACGGTCATCGTCATGACGACGCTGGTCTCGCTCCCCTGCGCGATCGCGACAAGCGAGGTACCGAGGAAGACTGCCGAACCACCGGCCAGCAGCACCGGAGCCCACCCTGCGTCGCCATGGACCTCGGGGCCGCTGGCCGCCACGACACCGGCGAGAGCGACCACGATCCCAACCGCCTGCAGCGTGGTCGGCTGCTCGCCGCCGGCCAACCCGACGGCCAGGGGAACCAGGACGCCCAGTGCCGCGATCGGGGAGACCACGCCCATGGTCCCGATCGCCAGCGCCCGGTAGTACAGGGCCAGGCCCGTGGCCCCCGACAGGCTGGCGAGCACCGCCCAGCCCACGTAGTCCCGAGGGGCGGACCATGCCCCGGTCACCGTCGCCACCGCCAGCATGGCGAGCAGTCCGACGCTCTGGGTGCCTCCCAGGACCACCAGGACATGCCGTCGCCGCGAGAGCTTTCCGGCCATGTAGTCGGCACTTCCCCACATCACGGAGGACAGCAGTGCGAGCAGGGCAGCCACGGGTCGAGACGGTACACGCTCGACGTCGGTGACCGACCTCCCTCCGAACCGGGCCCGCAGGGCGTAGCCTGCCGCTCATGAACGCGATCGTCGGCGATGAGGCTGCGGACTTCCGGACCGCGTTGACCTCGTTGCGCGACGTCCGGCTGCGGCCCGAGATCCTGCTCGAGGAGGCGCCGGCACCGCAGCGACTGGCCCCGTTCGCGATCGCCCTGACCGCCGAGGTCGTGATCGATGACGAGGACCTCGGCAACGGCCGGCTCGTCGTGCTGCACGACCCGCAGGGACAGGACTCCTGGGGTGGGACGTTCCGGGTCGTGGCCTTCATCAAGGCCACCCTGGAGCCTGAGATGGCCGCCGATCCGCTGCTGGCCGAGGTGGGCTGGTCCTGGCTCGTCGAGGCGCTGGACTCCCAGGGTGCCAGATACACCAACATCTCCGGGACCGTGACGCGCGTGACCTCGGAGTCGTTCGGTGGGCTCTCGGAGCGCCCCCTCGAGGGTCAGATCGAGATCCGCGTGTCGTGGACTCCGGACGACGCGAACCTGGCCCCGCACGCCCATGCGTGGGCTGAGGTCCTGGGGCAGGCGGCGGGCCTCATGCCCCTGCCCCCCGGCGTGGCCCAACTCCCGCGCCCCCGAGGCTGAGCCGGCCCGCATCGACGCGTGACGCACGCCTGAGCCGACGGCCTCACTCCTTCGGGTGACGGTGCTCAAGGCGCGCAGCGGTGGCCTCCGATGGATGTGCCAACTGGCTTTCGCCCGGACGCGCCGTTGGAGGTGCCGTGATCACTGTCGCCCAGAGCACAGCCGTACCGATCATCCCGCTGCCACGGGGCCGCTTCGCCGCACTGACCGTCGGCGTCGACGCATCACATGTCGCGGGGCTGACACCCCGGCTTCGTTCCCTGGGCGCCTCGGCAGTCCATCGTGCGGCCACTGCGCGGGGCGGGCAGGTCCCCAGCCCGAACGGACCCCATGACCTCTGCGTCGTCGAGGCCGCCGGACCGCAGATCCGCGAGGAGCTGCGCGCCCTGCGCGCCATCGGGTGGCGCCGGGTGGTGGTGGTCACCACGCGCTCGGAGCTCGTGCGCCAGGCCATCGGCAGCGGAGCACGGTGCGCCGTCGTCCCGCCGGCCAGGTCCTCGGGTCCAGCGGGGATCCCGCTCCCCCGCTCCCGCTCCGGCGACGAGGGCGTCGATGCCATGTCGGCCCGCGAGGTCCAGGTGCTCCAGCGTGTCGCGGAGGGGCACACCAACCGCCAGATCGGCGAGGACCTCTGCCTGTCGGCGCTGACGGTCAAGAGCCACCTGGCCAGGATCGGGCGCAAGCTCGGGACCGGCGACCGCGCGGAGATGGTTGCGATCGGGTTCCGCCACGGCGTCGTCGCCTGACGGCCCGACCTCCCACTCGCTGAGCATCCGCGATTCCCGGTGGTTCGGTGGGTCGAGCCGTGGTCGGGCGCGGGTACGGTGGCACCGTGTCCGAGTCCCCCGCCCTGGTCGAGGCCGAACCGGCCGAGGCCCAGGAGCCCACGCCACTGCCCGCCC
Organism: uncultured Actinomycetes bacterium; assembly: GCA_963706875.1. Lineage (GTDB taxonomy): Bacteria > Actinomycetota > Actinomycetes > S36-B12 > CAIYMF01 > Prado023. The sequence continues at coordinate 39,542 of CAVPNW010000016.1, forward strand.
TCGAGCTGCGCGACGGGTTGCCCCGCGTCACTGAGACCCAGGAGGACCTCGACCGTGTCGTGCGCGACCTCAGCTCCGGAACCGGCCCGATCGCGGTGGACACCGAACGGGCGTCCGGCTACCGGTACGGTCAACGCGCCTACCTGATCCAGGTCCGCCGCGACGGTTCCGGGAGCGCCCTGATCGATCCCCACGCCGTCCCCGGGGTGCCGGGCCTCGCCCAGGCGCTGCAGGGCCCGGAGTGGATCCTGCACGCCGCCAGCCAGGACCTGCCCTGCCTGGCCGAGCTGGGCCTGACCCCCACCACCCTGTTCGACACGGAACTGGCGGGGCGCCTGCTGGGAATGCCCCGTGTCGGGCTCGGCCCCATGGTGGAGGACGTCCTGGGCATGACCCTGGCCAAGGGCCATGGAGCCGCGGACTGGTCCCGGCGACCCCTGCCCGAGGACTGGCTGGAGTACGCCGCCCTCGACGTGGAGGTGCTCATCGAGCTGCGCGCCGAGCTGCGCGCCCGCCTGGTGGAGGCTGGCAAGCTCGAATGGGCCGAGCAGGAGTTCGCCGCCGTGCGGGACGCCCCGCCCCCGCCCCCTCGGGTCGACCCCTGGCGGCGCACGTCGGGCATCCACAAGCTCCGCTCGCGACGATCCCTGGCCATCGTCGAGCACCTGTGGGTGGCCCGGGACCGGATCGGCCAGGAGGTCGACACCGCGCCCGGACGGCTGCTGCCGGACTCCTCGATCATCGCAGCGGCCCAGGCCCTGCCACGCGACGTGAGCGCGCTGCAGGCCACCAAGGCCTTCCACGGTCGTGGCGCGACGCGCTACCAGCGCGCCTGGGGCGCCGCCCTGCGTGACGCCTGGGCCGTGCCGGAGAAGGACCTCCCCCTGTCGGTCATCAAGGGTGATGGCCCACCGCCCCCCCGCTCCTGGCCCCAGCGCGACCCGGCGGCCGCAGCCCGGCTGGATCGTGCCCGTGCGGCTCTCCAGGCGCTGGCCGAGAAGCTCGACCTGCCAGTCGAGAACCTGATCACCCCCGACCTGGTGCGCCGGGTGATGTGGGCGCCCCCCGCGGACGCCAGCGAGATCCCCGCAACGCTGAGCGCCGCCGGTGCGCGACCCTGGCAGGTCGAGCTCACGTCCGGCCTGCTCGCGGATGCCCTGCACCCTGCGGCGGGCTGAGGTCAGCCCTCCGTCGCGCAATCCGTGCGCTCCAACGAGCCGGGCGCCCAACTGGCGCGCGCCAGGCCCATCTCCTCGGGGCGCAGCACCTGGGCGAGCAGGTACCCCTGCGCCTCGTCGCACCCGAGCTCGGAGAGGACGTCCAACTGCTGGCGGGTCTCCACGCCCTCGGCCACGACCCTCTGGCCCAGGGCGTGGGCTGCCGACACGGCCGCAGCCACGATCGCCCGATCAGCGCTGCTCGCGGAGATGCTGGCCACGAAGGACCGGTCGATCTTCACCCGGTGCGGCCCGAGGAACCGCAGGGCCCCCAGGGACGAGTAGCCCGTCCCGAAGTGGTCGATGGCCAGCCCGATGCCCGAGGAGCGCAGCCTCCGCAGGGTCAGCTGCGCGGGGCCAGTGGGCTCCAGCAGCCCGAACTCGCCCATCTCGAAGACCACGGCGCCCGGGAGGTCCCCCTGCTCGGCGATGATCCGGAGGGCGTCCCCGGCGAAGGAGGCGGAGTACACCTGCCCGCGGGCGAGGTTCAGCCCGACGGGAACATCCACCCCCTCGGTGCGCCAGTGGGCCCGCTGGCGCAGGGCACGGCGCAGGACCTGCTCGCTGAGCGCGCCGTTGAGGCCCGCGCGCGCCGCGACGGGCAGGAACTGCGAGGGGTAGACCAGCGACCCGTCGGAGAGCTGCAGCCGGGCGAGGGCCTCGACGTAGGCAAGGCGGCCCGAGGCGATCTCGACGATGGGCTGGTAGTGCAGGACCAGCCCGGCAGGTGCCCCGGCACCGGTCGGCGGCTGCTCGACCTCCAGGGCGACCCCCAGGGCCTCCCGGATCCGCTCGGCAGTCTCCAGCTCCTCGTCCATCTCCACCGAGTGCAGTCGCACGGTGTTGCGACCCGCATCCTTCGCCCGGTACATGGCCATGTCGGCCTGGCGCAGCAGGTTGGCCGGATCGATCGAGTCCGCCCTGGCGACCGAGATGCCCACACTCATGCTGATCCGGTGGGCACGCCCCTCCACGCTGACCGGCTGGTCCAGGGTTGACCGCACCCGCTCGGCGACGGCCCGCACGTCCTGGGGGTCGGCGAGCTTCGGGCAGAGCACCACGAACTCGTCGCCGCCGATCCGGGCCAGTGAGTCCTCGGGGCGCACCGCTGCCCGGATCCGCCGGGCCACCGCCACGAGGAGCTCATCGCCCACCTGGTGACCCCGGGTGTCGTTGACCATCTTGAATCCGTCGAGGTCCAGGAAGATGACGGCCACGTGTGGCCCGCCCGACGCGTGGTCGAGGCCGGCGAGCTGTCGCAGGAGCTCACCGCGATTGATCAGGCCCGTCAGGGGGTCCTCGCGGGCCTCGCGGTCGAGTCGTGCACGTGTGGTCCACTGCTCGGTGACGTCGTGCAGGATCACCAGGGCCAGGGGCGCACCGGAGCTGTCCCGCTCGGACAGCGACGAGATGGAGACGGCCAGCCAACGATCCCCGTCGAGTCCGGCGGACGGCACCCGGATTGCGCGGGCCCGTCCGGGTGTGCCCTGGGCGGCGTGCGCGGCGGTGACGCCGGGGATCAGGTCCTCAAGGTCGGTGCCGACCACCTCCTCGGGACGACGGCCGAGGAGTGCTGCAGCGGCCGGGTTCGCGTCCCGCACGATGCCAGGGCTCCCTGGATGATATCGTCGTGCGCAGGATCGCCACGGGCGACTCGTCGAAGACCGAGCGCAGCAGCCCGCTGCGATCATCCTCGCCGGCTCCCCGGACGTTCCGTGCGACCTGCTCCCCGTCCACCCGATCAGCCCGGCGGATCGAGCAATCGCCGGGCGGCGTCGGCACACCCCTGCGCGGTGAGTCCCAGCCGCTCCAGGATGGCCGGTCGCGCGGCATGGTCGAGGAACTCCTGGGGTATCCCCAGCCTCTGCATCCGCACGCCCATCCCGGCGTCGGCCAGGGCGGTGGCCAGGCTCGACCCGATCCCGCCCGCCAGGCCGTTGTCCTCCACCGTCACGACCACGCCGATCTCGCCGGCGAGCTCCACGAGCCCTGCCGGCAGGGGCGTGACCCACAACGGCGCGGCAACGGCCACGGGAACGCCCTCGGCGGACAGCTTCGCGGCGGCCTCACGGGCCACGCCAGCCATGCTGCCCACCCCGACCAGCAGGACCTGGGGCTCGGAGTCGGCGTGCAGGAGGTCGACCCCGTCGCTGACACCCACCGCCGGGAGCGGCTCGGCGAGCCGGCCCTTGGGGAAGCGCACCACCGTCGGACCGTCGGAGACTTCCACAGCCTCCCGCAGGGCCCTGCGCAGGGTGTCCTCGTCGCGCGGTGCGGCGACCCTGACCCCGGGGACCAGCGCGAGCATGGACAGGTCCCACATGCCGTTGTGGGAGGCTCCGTCGTCGCCGGTGACCCCGGCACGGTCGAGGATGATGGTGACCCCGGCACGGTGCAGGGCGACATCCATGAGCACCTGGTCGAAGGCCCGGTTCAGGAAGGTGGCATAGACCGCCACCACCGGGTGCAGCCCGGCGTAGGCCATGCCGGCGGCCGAGGTGAGCGCATGCTGCTCGGCGATCCCGACGTCGTAGGTGCGATCCGGGAACTCGGCGGCGAACTTGTCGAGGCCCGTCGGGCACAGCATCGCGGCGGTGATGGCCACGACGTCGGGGCGCTCTCGACCGATCTCCACGAGCTCGTCGGCGAACGCTGCGGTCCAGGTCGGCCCGCCGTTGCTCACCGGGATCCCGGTCTCCGGGTCGATGATCCCGACCCCGTGGAAGCGATCCGCCTCGTCGTTCTCCGCCGGCGCGTACCCGCGACCCTTCTGGGTGATGACGTGGACGATCACCGGACCCCCGTAGCGCTTCGCGGCGCGCAGGACCGACTCCACGCAGGCCACATCGTGCCCATCCACCGGGCCGAGGTACTTCAGTCCCAGGTCCTCGAACATCCCCTGGGGCGCGACCACGTCCTTGACGCCGCGCTTCACGCCATGCAGGGCCTCGAACAGCGGCGCACCCACGACCGGCGTGCGACCCAGCATGTCCTTGCCCCAGTCGAGGAACCGCTCGTACCCGCGAGTGGTGCGCAGGGTGTCCAGGTGCCGGGCGAGACCACCGATGGTCGGGGCGTACGAGCGCTCGTTGTCGTTGACCACGATGATCACGGGTCGGCGGGAGTCGGCGATGTTGTTCAGGGCCTCCCACGCCATGCCGCCGGTGAGCGACCCGTCGCCGACCACGGCGACGACGTGCCGCTGCCCGAGGGTGCCGGCCTGCTCGAAGGCCTTCGCGATGCCGTCGGCGTAGGACAGGGCCGTGGAGGCGTGCGAGTTCTCGATGACGTCGTGCGGGCTCTCCGCTCGCGACGGGTAACCGGAGATCCCCCCCTCCTGGCGCAGGTGGTCGAACCCCTCGCGCCGGCCGGTGATCAGCTTGTGCACGTAGGACTGGTGACCGGTGTCCCAGAGCAGCACGTCGCTGGGCGAGTCGAAGACCCGGTGCAGCGCGAGGGTCAGCTCCACAACCCCGAGGTTGGGCCCCAGGTGGCCGCCCGTTCGGCTGACCTTCTCCACGAGGAACCCACGGATCTCCTCGGAGAGCTCATCGAGCTGATCGGGCCTCAGCGCGCGGAGGTCCGCGGGTGAGTCGATGCTGTCCAGCACGCCCACGTATGCGCCTCCTACTCGTGCGGTCGTCCACACAGTCTAGGAGTGAACTCCCGTCCGCACACTGGCGACTCGACCCTAGGGTGGTACGCATGACGACTCCCCCCGGCTGGCCGCGCGCCGTGCCCGATCCGGAGTCGCCGGCGTTCGGCGACAAGGTGGTCGGCTGGCTGCTGGACCTGTGCCCCCCGGACTACCGCGGCCACGAGGTCCTCCGGCGCTACCCCGTGGTCCTCGCCCGGCTGGCAGCGCTGCACGCCGACGCCTCGCTGCAGGCGGCCAGGAGCGCCTACGCGGGTGCCCGGCGCGACCTCGCAGGCCGCGTGCCGCCGGAGGCGATCGAGGAGACCATGGTCGCGCTGAGCAAGGAGGGCTCCCGGCTGGCCGCCCAGGTGCGCGAGGTCGCCCTGGTCGAGGAGGCGCTGCAGGGCCGCCGCTGGCGCCCGAAGCTGTAGGAACCCCTGCGCCACGCCCGATTCGGCGGGACACTGGGCACATGACACAGCAGCAGCCGTACGACTCGATCGGGCGATGGGGCGCGATCGACATCCGCCGCTACCCCGAGCACGCGATCGCCGAGGTGGTCGTCGACGGGGACTTCGACGATGCCGGCAACCGTGGCTTCCGTCCCCTGTTCGGCTACATCCAGGGACAGATCGCGATGACCGCTCCCGTGGTCCAGACGCCGGGCGACGAGGGTCACTCCGTGGCCTTCGTGATGCCCGAGGGCCGCGACCTCGACACGCTGCCGGCGCCGAGCGACTCCCGGGTGCACCTGCGCACAGTGCCCGAGCAGCTCGCTGCAGCCCTGAGGTTCTCCGGTTGGGGGAACGCGAGCGACCTCGACAAGCGCGGGCGGCAGCTGCTGACCGCGCTGGAGGGCTCCCCGTGGATGGCGGTCGGCCCCGTACGGCTGGCGCGGTTCAACGCCCCGTTCATCCCGCCGTTCATGCGTCACAACGAGGTCGTGGTCGACGTGGAGCCACGCGCCACGGACGGGTGACGGCCGGTCAGCAGTTCAGCCGCCCAGGGCCTGGAAGGCCTCGTAGACCATGAACGCCGGCCAGAAGATGCCCTGCAGGATGGCCAGCGCGTACTCCCAGAACCCATCGGCCTGCTGCCAGAACCATGCCCAGGCACCGAACATGCCCAGCCCGTAGATCGCGCCCCCACCTGCCGCCGCACCCTTGCTGTCGCTCATGGCCATCCCCACCTCTCCGGATCCAGTCTGCTCCCGGGGAGGTGGGGATCGCGTGCCGGGTGGTTACACCAGCGAGCGCAGCACGTACTGCAGGATCCCGCCGTTGCGGTAGTAGTCGGCCTCTCCGGGGGTGTCGATCCGCAGGACGGCCTCGAACTCGACGGCCGAGCCGTCGGACTTCTCGGCGCGCACCGAGACGGTCCTCGGCGTGACACCCTCGTTCAGGGCGGTGACCCCACTGATCGAGAAGATCTCCGAGCCGTCGAGGCCCAGTGAGGTGGCGTCCTGCCCCTGCGGGTACTGCAACGGAAGGACACCCATGCCGATCAGGTTGGAGCGGTGGATGCGCTCGTAGGACTCCGCGATCACCGCGCGGACCCCGAGCAGGGCCGTGCCCTTGGCCGCCCAGTCCCGCGAGGAGCCCGAGCCGTACTCCTTGCCCGAGAGCACCACGAGCGGGATGCCCGCGGCTGCGTAGGACTGCGCCGCGTCGTAGATCGCCGCCTGCGGGGCGCCGTCCAGGGTGAAGTCACGGGTGAAGCCACCCTCCACGCCGTCGAGGAGCTGGTTGCGCAGCCGGATGTTGGCGAACGTGCCGCGGATCATGACCTCGTGGTTGCCGCGCCGCGAGCCGTAGGAGTTGAAGTCCTTGCGCTCGACGCCGTTCTCGGCCAGGTACTTGCCCGCCGGGCTGTCCGGCTTGATGGACCCGGCCGGGCTGATGTGGTCGGTGGTGACCGAGTCGCCGAGCTTGGCAAGGACGCGGGCACCCACGACGTCGGTGACCGGGTCGGGCTGGGCGCCCATCCCCTCGAAGTACGGTGGCTTGCGCACGTAGGTCGAGTCGTCGGCCCAGGCGAACGTGTCACCCACCGGGGTGGGCAGCGACTGCCACGCCTCATCGCCGGCGAACACGTCGGCGTAGCGCGAGGCGAACATCTCGGCATCGATCGACGAGTCCATGACCGACTGCACCTCGGCCGGTGACGGCCAGATGTCACTGAGGAACACCGGGTTGCCCGAAGGGTCGGTGCCCAGGGGCTCGGTCGTCAGGTCGAGGTCCATCCGCCCGGCGATCGCGTAGGCGACGACCAGCGGCGGGGAGGCCAGGTAGTTCATCTTCACGTCCGGGTTGATCCGGCCCTCGAAGTTGCGGTTGCCCGACAGCACCGACACCACGGCCAGGTCGTGGGCGTTGACCGCCGCGGACACCGCCTCGGGCAGCGGGCCGGAGTTGCCGATGCACGTCGTGCACCCGTAGCCGACGATGTCGAAGCCGAGCTTGTCCAGGTAGGGGGTCAGCCCCGAGCGGTCGTAGTAGTCCGAGACGACCTTCGACCCCGGGGCGAGCGTGGTCTTGACCCACGGCTTGCGGGTCAACCCGCGCTCGACGGCATTGCGGGCCAGCAGTCCCGCGGCCATCATCACCGACGGGTTCGAGGTGTTCGTGCACGAGGTGATTGCCGCGATCACGACCGCTCCGTGACCGATCGTGACCTCCTGCTCCTCGATGCTCAGGGCCGCCGTGGCGGCCGGCTCGGCGGTGTAGGAGTCCAGCGCCGCCAGGAAGCCTGCCTTGGCATCGGTGAGGGCCACGCGGTCCTGCGGGCGCTTCGGACCGGCAAGGGACGGCACGATCGTGGAGAGGTCCAGCTCGATGACGCTGGTGTAGCGCGCCTCCCTCGACGGGTCGTGCCAGAGGCCCTGCTCACGGCAGTAGGCCTCGACCAGCGCTACCTGCTCCTCGGTGCGGCCGGTCAGGCGCAGGTAGCGCAGCGTCTCGTCGTCGATCGGGAAGATCGCGGCCGTCGAGCCGTACTCGGGGCTCATGTTGCCGATCGTGGCCCGGTTGGCCAGCGGCACCCCAGCCACGGCGTCACCGAAGAACTCCACGAACTTGCCCACCACGCCGTGCTTGCGCAGGATCTCGGTGATCGTCAGGACCATGTCGGTGGCCGTCGCGCCCTGGGGCAGCTCACCGGTCAGCTTGAAGCCGACCACCTGCGGGATGAGCATGCTGACCGGCTGGCCGAGCATCGCGGCCTCAGCCTCGATGCCGCCCACACCCCAGCCCAGGACGCCCAGGCCGTTGACCATCGTGGTGTGCGAGTCGGTGCCCACGCAGGTGTCCGGGTAGGCCTGGCCGTTGCGGACCATCACGACCCGTGCCAGTGCCTCGATGTTGACCTGGTGCACGATCCCTGTGCCGGGCGGCACGACCTTGAACTCGTCGAACGCCGACTGCCCCCAGCGCAGGAACTGGTAGCGCTCGCGGTTGCGCTCGTACTCGAGGGCCACGTTGCGGGTCGCGGAATCGTGGGTGCCGAAGAAGTCGGCGATGACCGAGTGGTCGATGACCAGCTCGGCCGGGGCCAGCGGGTTGATCTTCGCCGGGTCCCCCCCAAGGTCCTTCATCGCCTCGCGCATGGTGGCCAGGTCGACCACGCACGGCACCCCGGTGAAGTCCTGCATGATCACCCGGGCCGGGGTGAACTGGATCTCGTCGGTCGGCTCAGCATCCGGATCCCACGCACCCAGGGTGCGGATCTGCTCGGCCGTGACGTTGGCGCCATCCTCTGTGCGCAGCAGGTTCTCCAGGAGGACCTTGTGCGTGAAGGGAAGTGCATCGGCGCCGGGCACCGCGGAGATCCGGAAGATCTCGTGCGTCGTCCCGCCGACCTCGAATGTGCCTCGTGCCCCGAAACTGTCCTTGCTCGCCATGCAGACTCCTCCTCAGCAACCGCAGCGGAAGGCTATCGCGACTCCCCGGGACCCGCGTGTCCCACCATCCGAAAGTATCTTGATGTCAAGATATCACCGGAGGACGAGTTTGGCCACGCATTCGACGTGATGGGTTGTCGGGAACAGGTCGAGGGCCACGAGCTCGCCCAGATCCATCCCGTGGTCCCGGAAGGTGGCGACGTCTCGGGCGAGGGCCACAGGGTCGCACGCCACGTACGCCACCGCCCGGGGACGCGCGCGCGCGATCGCCTCAACCACGGCAGCCCCCGCGCCGGTCCGCGGTGGGTCGAGGACGACGAGGTCGACGTCCTCGAGTGCACCCGGCCGGGCGACCCAGCGGTCGACGCCTGCGCGCACGACCGTTGCCGGCATGTCCCCGGCATTCTCAGCAGCCAGCTCACAGGCACGTCGATCGCCCTCGACCAACGTCACAGCCACGGCCCCGGTGACGGCCCCCGCGAGGCTGAGTCCGAAGAGGCCCACGCCCGCGAAGAGGTCCACCAAGCGCTCCCCGGCCCGCGGGTCGAGCATGCGGCGCACGTGCGCCACGAGGGCGTCGGCCGCCCCGGGGTGCACCTGCCAGAATCCGTCGGGCGCGACCGACCAGGTCCGGCCATCGGCGCGCTCGGTGATCGGGTCGACCGGAGGAGCGGACTCCGCGAAGGCGAGTGGTTCACCCAGCCACGGGGAGACGAACCCCAGCCTGCCATCGGGCCAGGTCTGCCCGAACAGGTCGAGCGAAGCCAGCCGCGGATGCAGTTGGGGGCACCGACCAGCCACGACCACGCGGTGGGAGCGGTGGCCGAGGAACCCTGCTCGGCCCGAGCGGTCCACACCGAGCGTCCCGCGGGTGCGCCAGCCCAGCCCATCACCGGCTGCAGCGCCCTCGCCGGATGCCGGGTCGACGACCGCCTCGACCGCGAACGAGTCGGGCAGCGTGATGCCTGCGAACCGCGACATCGACTCACGGACGACCGCCGCCTTCAGCCGCCGCTGGGCGTCGGGGGTCGCATGCTGCCAGTCGCAGCCCCCGCACTCGAGGGCCACGGGACACGGCGCCGACCGGCGATCCGGACTGGGCAGGAGCACCTCGACGGCGTCGGCGCGGACGAACCTGGCCTTGCGCCCGATCGACGTGACCCGGACGACGACCCTCTCGCCGGGAAGCGCATGCCGGACGAAGAGCACCTGACCCTGGTGGCGGGCGACGCAGTGCCCGCCGTGGGCGACTGCCCCGACCTCGACGACGACCCGGTCCCCGACCGCCACGCCCCCGGTCACCGCTGTGATGGCCCGGCCCCCATCTCCCCTGCCACGAAGGCCTCGGCGGTCTCGGCATCGGGCTCGCCGCGCCGCAGGGCACCGGGCGCCTGAGCCTCGGGCTCGTCAGCGATGCGCTCGCTGGACAGCAGCTGCCACGGCACGCTGACGACCATCACCCCGGGCGTGAACAGCAGACGGGTCTTCAGGCGCAGCGCGCTCTGGTTGTGCAGCAGCTGCTCCCACCAGTGCCCGACCACGTACTCGGGCACGTACACGCAGACCAGGTCTCGCGGGGAGCTGCGGTTCAGCCCACGCACGTACTCGACCACCGGCCGGGTGATCTCCCGGTACGGGGAGTCCAGCACCTTGAGTGCCACTGGGATCCGGCGGCGCTCCCAGTCGGCGATCAGCCGTGCGGTGCCGTCGTCGTCGACATCAACGGTGACCGCCTCGAGGACCGTCGGCCGGGTCGCGCGTGCATACGCCAGCGCGCGCAGGGTCGGCTTGTGGACCTTGGAGACCAGGACGATCGCATGCACGCGGCTGGGAAGTGTGACCTGCTCGTCGTCGCCGGCCACGAGCTCGACCGAGACGCCGTCGTAGTGCTTGCGGATCGACTCCATGATCAGGAACAGCACGGGCATCGCAATCACGACGATCCATGCCCCCTGCAGGAACTTGGTGACCAGGACGATGACGAGCACGGTGCCGGTCATGCAGAAGCCGACGCCGTTGACCAGACGCTTGCGCTTCATGCGCCCCCGCTCGGCAGGATCACGCTCGTCGCGCAGATGCCTGTTCCAGTGCTTGATCATCCCGAGCTGGCTCAGAGTGAAGGACACGAAGACACCGATGATGTACAGCTGGATGAGGGCCGAGACGTTGGCCTCGTAGATGTAGATGAGGATCCCCGCCATACCCGCCAGCGTGACGATCCCATTGCTGAACGCCAGGCGGTCGCCGCGGGTGTGCAGCTGCCTGGGCAGGTACCCGTCACGGGCCAGGATCGAGCCAAGGACCGGGAACCCGTTGAATGCGGTGTTGGCGGCCAGGACAAGGATCAACGCGGTCACGACCGACACGAACACGAACATCGGTGTGAAGTTGGAGAACACGGCTTGGGCGATCTGGGCGATGACGGTCTTCTGCTCGGTCCCCGGGGGCATCCCGATGAGCTCGTCGGTGCTCTCAGCCACCTTGACCTTCGTGACGACGGCCAGCCAGGTGATCCCCGCGAACATGGTCATGGCGATCGCCCCGAGCATCGCCAGCGTCGTGGCCGCGTTCTTGCTCTTGGGCTTGCGGAACGCCGGCACGCCGTTGCTGATGGCCTCGATGCCGGTCAATGCAGTCGTGCCCGACGAGAAGGCGCGGGCAATCAGGAAGACCAGGGCCGCGCCTGCGTAAGTGGCCTCCGGCTCGATCTCCCAGCCCGCCGACTCGGCGAGCAGGACATCGCCGCTGCTCATCCGGACCGCTGCCCAGATGAGCATCGAGAAGATCGCGAAGATGAACGCGTAGGTCGGAAGGGCGAACGCCGTGCCCGACTCGCGCACCCCCCTCAGGTTGATCAGGGCCAGCAGGACGGTCAGCCCAACGGCGATCAGGACTTTGTGCTCGCCCATCCACGGGATCGCCGATGAGGCGTTCGCCACAGCCGAGGAGATCGACACGGCCACGGTGAGCACGTAGTCGACCATCAGGGCGCTGGCGACGAACACCCCCCAGCGTGGCCCCAGGTTCGTGGAGACGACCTCGTAGTCCCCGCCGCCGGAGGGATAGGCGTGGACGTTCTGCCGGTAGGACAGGACCACGACGAGGAACACCACGATGACCGCGGCCGCAACCCACGGCGCGTACTGGAACAGCGCATACCCGCCCAGAGACAGGACAAGCAGGATCTCCTGCGTGGCATACCCGTTGGACGACAGTGCATCCGAGGCGAACACCGGTAGTGCGATGCGCTTGGGCAGCAGGGTCTCACCCAGCTGGTTGGTGTGCAGGGCACGTCCGAACAGCACCCGCTTGGAGACGTCGGAGAAGGTTCCCACGTAGGTGAATGCTACGCACAGTGCGGACCCCCATGGGCCGCGTGTAGCGTTCCGGTCGTGCACATCGTGATCCTCGGCTGTGGCCGAGTCGGTTCCGCCCTCTCGCAGACCATGGACAGGCAGGGCCATTCGGTCGCTGTCATCGACATGGATGCCGAGGCGTTCCGCAAGCTGTCCCCCGACTTCGGCGGCAGCACCGTCGTGGGGATCGGCTTCGACCGGGACACCCTGATCGAGGCGGGGATCGCCCATGCCCAGGCGTTCGCAGCCTGCAGCAGTGGCGACAACACCAACATCATCGCGGCCCGGGTGGCCCGCGAGACCTTCGGCGTGGAGAACGTCGTGGCTCGCATCTACGACCCCCGTCGGGCCGAGGTCTACCAGCGCCTGGGAATCCCGACAGTGGCCAGCGTGTCGTGGTCGACCGACCAGATGCTGCGTCGGCTGCTCCCCCGCGGCGCCCAGGAGGAGTGGACCGACCCCAGCGGGACGATCGCCCTGGCGGAGATGACCGTCCACCCCGACTGGGTCGGCCGCCTGGTGCACGACCTGCAGGACACCACCGGTGCCCGGATCGCCTTCCTCACCCGCTTCGGGGTCGCCCTGCTTCCCAACCGTGAGACCGTGCTCCAGGACGGTGACATCGTCCACGTGCTGCTCATGCGTGAGGACGAGGAACGCATCCAGGAGATCTTCCAGGCCGCACCGGAGGGACATCGATGAGGGTCTGCATCGCAGGGGCCGGCAAGGTGGGTCGCGCCATCGCCCGCGAGCTGCTCAGCAACGGCCACGAGATCCTGCTCGTCGACAAGGAGTCCGACATCGCCCGCGTGGGGATCGTCGAGGGGGCCCACGTGCTCTGCGCCGACGCGTGCGAGGTCTCGGCCCTCGAGGAGGCGCAGCTGCAGACCTGCCAGGTGGTCGTCGCCGCGACCGGCGACGACAAGGTCAACCTCGTGGTCTCGCTGCTGGCCAAGACCGAGTTCGGTGTGCCGCGCGTCGTGGCCCGGGTCAACCATCCCAAGAACGAGTGGCTGTTCAACGAGGCGTGGGGGGTCGACGTGGCCGTCTCGACGCCACAGATGCTCTCCGCCCTCGTCGAGGAGGCGGTCACGGTCGGCGACCTCGTCCGGTTGTTCACGTTCCGCCAGAGCAACGCCAACCTCGTGGAGCTGACCCTGGGCGCTGACTCCCCCGTTGTGGGCCATCGGGTAGGCGACGTGGCCTGGCCCCCGGACACCTCGTTGGTTGCCATCCTGCGCAGCCTGCAGGTGATCGCACCCAGCCCGGACGACCCGCTCGAGGCCGGCGACGAGCTGCTCTTCGTGTCCTCCCCGGATCAGGAGGAGGCCATCCAGGCGCTGCTCTCCCCCTGACGACGGGGGCAGGGCCGGGAGGTCAGGCCGACTCCGGCTCCAATCCGGCGGGCGCCTCGAGGACAGATGTCTCGGCGTCGACCTCCTTGATCACCGGATGGATGATCCGATAGCTCAGGTAGGCGGCCAGGAGGAACAGCGGCCAGCCCAGGGCGAGCTTGGCGACCCCCAGCATCCCCACGGCGCCGGCGAAGTACATCGGCAGCTGGATCACCAGTCGCAGGCCGAACATCGCCACCCAGATCCACGACGCCGTCGCGTAGGCCCGGTACTGACGTGGGTCCTTGCGCCAGCCCGTGGCATCACCCCGGAAGTAGCCGATGACGACCCCCAGCAACGGCCACCGGACGAGGATCGAGACCGCGTAGGCCAGCATGTAGGCCACGTTGATCAGGATTCCGATGAGGAAGTAGTTCTCCGCCCTGCCCGTGCGGGTGGCCACGAACGCCGAGATGGCCACGCCGAAGAAGCCGGCGACCACCTGCTGCAGCGACTCATGGCGGGCCAGCCGCACGACCGCGATCAGCAGACCCGTCACCAGTGCGGCGATGACCGAGGGACGAAGCTGCTGGGAGGTGGCGAGGTAGGCGATGACGAAGACCGCGGCCGGGAGCCCGGAGTCGACCATGCCGCGCCAGCCACCGATCGCCTGGTCGAGCATCTTCCGGTCGACACCCAGGGCATCGGCGGTCAGCGCCGGCGGGCCCTGCGCCGCTGCGTCCTTGGACTCGGCGCTCATGACGACCCCGATGTGGCGCGCAGCTCGTATCGCGGGTTGAAGATCGTCGGGGTGGTCTCGTTGCGGGTGACCCGGCCCGTGACGACGATCGAACGACCCGGGGTGATGCCCAGGATCTGGCGCCGTCCGAGCCACACGAGCCGCACCTGCCCGGAACCGTCGTAGAGCTCGGCCTCCACCGCTGGGACCGTCTCGCGAGGTCGCAGCGTCACCGAGCGCAGGACACCGGAGAGCGTCGACTCCTCACCCCCGATGCACTTGTTGATCGGGGTGGCCCCGACGGCGGTGATCGAGCCCTGCAGGGCCTCGGCGTGCTGCTCGCCCTTGCCCTTGGCCAGGCTCGCGCCGATCCGCTGGATCATGGTGGGCTTCGACGACACACGACAAGGGTAGCGGCGTTGACCGACAACCGACGACCTCCGACCTCGCCCAGAACCATGCGGCGCCGGGGTCAACAGCTCTGGCGGGCAGTCAGCGGATCTCGGTGATCTCCGGCCCGCGCTCGAACGGGTCGAGGTCGGCGAACCTCTGCTCCGCCTCGTCGGCGTCCTCGAGGTCGTCCTCGACCTCAGTGTCGTCGGCGTCCTCGGGGCTCACCGGCTGCGCGGGAAGGGTCAACGGCAGGGGGTCGCGGGGCGCCATCGCCGAGGCGCCACGCACCACGATCGTCTGGCGCACCAACAGGTGCAGGGCGTCGTCGGGGTCCGGCTCCACTGCCGCCCGGCCCAGGAACACGGCCCGCAGGAACCACCGCGGCCCGTCGATGCCGACGAAGCGCACCGGCTGTGTCACCTGCTCGCCCTCCGGGGTGCGGGCGGGCAGCATCCCCCGGATCTCCGGCCCGAAGGCGCCCTGCGCCTCGGCGACCTTGGCGCCGGCCGTCTCGGCGAGCTCGGCGAGCATCTCGCCACGGATCTCGTCCCAGAGCCCCTCGGATCGCGGCGCGGCGAAGGCCTGGAGCTGGACTGCGGCCCCGTCACCCACGCCGGTGACGGCGCGGACCTCCTGGGTGTTCGGGTCGGCCTCCACCTGGACCCCGATCCCCGGCAGCCCGGGGATCAGCAGGGAGCCGAGGTCGAGGCGGGGGAAGCCGTGGTCGGCCGACTCGGACTCGGACTCGTCGAACGGGCCCTTCGAGCGGTCGAACCCGGGACCGGGGGCCTCGGCGGCGTCCTCGTCGGACTCCTCACCCTCGACCTCATCGACGGCATCGACGAGGTCGACGCCCTCCTCGAGACCCTCGGCACCCTCGGGCGCGGAACGTCGTTTGAACAGGGCCATGCAAGCCTCCAGTCGGGTGGTGCTCAGGCGTCACAGGCTACCCCGCTGCGTGACCGCCCGTGGAACCGAAGCCGCCCTCGCCGCGTGCCGAGCCGGGCAGGCGCTCGACCTCGTGGAACACCGCCCGGACCACCGGCTGGATCACCAGCTGGGCGATCCGGTCCCCGCGGTGGAACACGACGGGCGTGGTGGGATCGAGGTTGATCACGCTGACCCCGATCTCACCACGGTAGCCGGCGTCCACGGTCCCCGGGGCGTTGACCAGCGACACCCCGAACCGGACCGCCAGCCCGCTGCGCGGGTGCACGAAGGCTGCGTACCCCTCAGGCAGGGCGATCGCGATGCCGGTGGGCAGCAGCGCACGCTCACCGGGCGCGAGTGTGGCGTCCACGGTGGTCACCAGGTCGGCCCCGGCGTCCCCGGGGTGCTCGTAGGACGGGATCGGGACGCCCGGGTCCAGGCGCGTGATCAGCACGTCGGTCATGGGTTCATCTCCGCGGGCGGGCCGGCGTCGCCGTCGGCGATGGCCAACGCCACCTCGGTGGGCCGGCCGTGGGAGCGGAAGTGGCCGATCTCGACCTGGATGAACAGCGCGGAAGCAGTCACGGCGATGGGCCCGTCGGGGCCAAGGCGTCCGATGGCCGCCGTGTACACCTTGCGCCCTGAGACGCCAGTGATCCGCGCATGGAACTCCAGCACGGAGCCCACGGGCACCGGCCGGACGAAGTTCGTCTCCAGGCGGGCCGTCACGGCCGGGCGCATGAGCAACCAGTTGACGGCGCCGAGCACCTCGTCGACGGCAGCCGTCAGCAGACCTCCATGGGCCAGTCCGGGTGCCCCCTGGTGAGCCGGTCCGACCTCGAAGGAGGCCGTCAGGGTCAGGTCCTCGCCGGCCTGGACCTGCATGTGCAGGCCGGCCGGATGCTCCGACCCGCAGCCGAAGCAGTGGCGGTAGTGGGAGGCGATCATCGTTCCCGGCGGCACGGCCTCGGGGCTGCGCGGCGGGAGGATCGCCTCAGGGCCGGGCGTCGTGCCGGCCCCGATCGGCTGAGGTTCCATCACGGTCTGGACACTACTGAGCGGCCGTGCCGGGCCGGACCGGCGGGGGCTGGTCCGCCCCCTGCCTTCGGTCCCGGCTGGGTCGAGGTGCCAGAGTTGGCCATGTGCCTGACGCCGATGCGCCCGAGAAGCCCGAGTACAGCGAACGCCTGTGGCCGGGGCCGGTCGTGTGGATCCTTGCCTTCGGCAGCATCGCTGCCCTGGCCATCGCCTACGGCAGTTCGCTCGGGGCCGTGTCGGGCTGGCTCGTCGCCCTCGGCGGCGGTGCCGTCGCGGCGGTACTCATCGCTCGCAGCGCCGCCCTGGTCACGGTCACCGACCGCCAGCTGCACGCCGGACACGCGGGGATCGAGTGGGAGGCCACTGGGCGGGTCCTGCCTCTGGACGCCGAGCAGGCCCGCTCCGCGCGCGGTCCGCACGGGGACCCCACGGCGTTCATGCTGCTTCGCCCCGGGGTCGGGCCGGGGGCCGTGGTGGTCGAGGTGACCGACCCGCAGGACCCCCACCGGACCTGGCTTCTGGCCTCGCGACACCCGGAGCGACTGGCGCGCGCGATCGAGACGGCTCGTGGCAGGCTGTCGCCATGACCACCGCCACTGCACCCGCCACCAGCTCCGCACGCGCCGCCCTGCAGACCGCCCGCCCCCTGATCACCATCGGGGCGACGTGGGCGGTCCGCAAGGGCGCGATGCGTGGCTACGAGGCCCGAACCGGCAAGCCCGCCCCCGTGGTCTACAACCGCGAGGCCTCGATGCTCTCCAAGGTGCTCTGGGCAGCGGCGATGGCCGGGACCATCGCGCTGATCGAGGTCATCCTCTGGCAGATCTTCGACTCCGAGGACGACTGACCCGGGCCAGTTCACCTGAACGCGCCCCTCACGGGTCGCGCGCCGGTCAGGCCGCGCACTCCTTGCAGATCGGCATGCCGTCCTTCTCGCCGGCCAGCTGGCTGCGGTGATGGACCAGGAAGCACCGACCGCACGTGAACTCATCGGCCTGCCGGGGCAGGACGCGCACACTCAGGCTCTCATCGGAGAGGTCGGCGCCCGGCAGCTCGAGGTTCTCGGCGAGCTCAGTCTCGTCAACGTCGACCGTGGAGGCCGCCTTGTCGATCCGACGGGCCTTCAGCTCCTCGATGCTGTCCTCGGCAAGACTGTCGTCCTCGGTCTTGCGCGGCGCGTCGTAGTCGGTGGCCATGCTCGTGCTCCCCCCATGATGGGATCGGTGTCAGATCGGTGGAACGTCGCAGCACCCGGACTTTATGCCCGGACTGCGCAGCGCATTGTGCCGCATGATGGTGACACGAGCAGCACGACACGGCCCAACGGGCCCGAGGAGAGGAAATCATTGATGGCCCTCTACGCCATCGGGGATCGTACCCCGACGATCCACCCCACGGCGTTCGTGCATCCGGAGGCGGTGATCATCGGTGACGTCATGGTGGGGGCCGAGGCCTCGATCTGGCCCACGGCGGTGCTTCGGGGCGACACCGGCCAGGTCGTGGTCGGCGCCCAGACCTCGATCCAGGACGGCAGCGTCCTGCACTGCACGGATGAGTGGGACACCATCGTGGGCGCCCGTTGTGTGATTGGTCACAGGGCCCACCTCGAGGGCTGCACGATCGAGGACGACAGCCTCGTGGGTTCCGGGTCGGTCGTGCTGCACCGCGCGGTGGTGCGCGCGGGAGGCATGGTTGCCGCCCAGGCGCTGGTCCCCCCCGGGACCGAGGTGCCCTCGGGAGCAGTGGCCATGGGGGTGCCGGCGCGCATCAAGCCCGATGCGGTGCCTGCCGGCATGATCTCCGCGTCGGTCGAGACCTACGTCAGGAGCGCCCACTGGTACAACGCGCACATGCGCAGGATCGGCTGACCGGCCCCGGCACGGTGCCGGCGTCCTCGTGCTCAGTCGTGGTCGGCGCCTGCCCGCGCCAGCAGGGCCTTGAACTCCGCGCCAGGTGTGCTGGGGCCAGCCACGTGAGCTCGCTGGACGGCGGGCCGTCGCCCGGACCCCCGGCGACGAGGCCTGACTCGGTGGCCACCAGGACGCCGGCCGCGAAGTCCCACGGGTTCAGGCCGCGCTCGTAGTAGCAGTCGACACGTCCGGCCGCGGCCCAGCACAGGTCGACCGCCGCGGCACCGGCCCGGCGGATGTCGCGGACTGCCGGCAGCACCATGGCCAGCGCCCGCGCCTGAGCCGCCCGACGCGCCTGGGCATAGCCGAAGCCCGTGGCCACCAGCGCCTGGCTGAGGCTCTCGGGGGCCCCCGGCGCGACCCGTTCGACGCGCGTTCCCGAGACCCGGATCGCCCCCTGGCCGCGGACGGCGACGAAGGTCTCACCGAACCGCGGCACGTCCACGACGCCGACCTGCACCACGCCGTCGACCTCCGCGGCGATGCTGACCGCCCAGCTGGGCAGCCCATAGAGGTAGTTCACCGTCCCGTCCAGTGGATCCACGATCCAGCGCACACCGGTGCTTCCCGCGCGATCGGCGCCCTCCTCGCCGAGCAGCCCGTCATCGGGGCGCTCGGCCAGGATGGTGCCCACGACCAGGGCCTCGGCCTCGGTGTCCATCTGGGTCACGACATCCGTCAGCGTCGACTTGGTCGTGACCGTCAGTGCCTGCTCCCGCCCGGCCATCAGCAGGTCCCCGGCCGCTCGGGCCGCGCGCCATGCCACCTCGAGCAGCTCGTGCTCGAGCCCCAGCGCCGCGACGGGGAACCCCCCGACGTCGGCGGTCACGTGTCGGACCCGCACAGCGCCGGGCGCGGTCCGCGCGGGTTCGGGCAGCACCCCGGCGCGCACGGCACCACCCGTGGGCCCAGGGCCCCGGTCGTCGGGCTCGCGGCGTGCGGCACCCCGTCGGCGGCCGCCCGGGACTCATCGAGGAGGTCGGCGATCATGGCGATGAACCGCGGATCCGTGCCCGCCGTGGCCGCCCTGGCGACCGGGATCCCGACGTCCCGCGCCTGGTCGGTGGCGATCGTGTCGAGGTCCCAGATGACCTCCATGTGGTCACTGACGAAGCCGATCGGCACCATCACCGCCCCTGGCACGCCAGCTTGGGCGAGGGCGGCGAGGTGGTCACCGATGTCCGGCTCCAACCACGGGACGTGCGGCGCACCGGACCGGGACTGGTAGACGAGGTCCCACTCGTCGCCGTGGCCCAGGGCTGCGGCGATCGTGGCGGCCACGTCGCGGTGCTGGGCGACGTAGTCACACCTCTGAGCATCGGCCGTGGGGATGGAGTGCGTGGTGAACACCAGGCGGCTGCCCGCGGGCAGGCCCGCCAGGCTGGTGCGGGTGGAGTCCACCATCGACTCGACGAATCCGGCATGGTTGAAGTACGTGCGCAGCTTGTGGACCTGCGGGGACCACGCGGGATCCTCGGCCTGGACCTCCGTCAGCGCGTCGAAGAGGTTCTCGCGGTACTGCCGACATCCCGAGTACGACGAGTAGGCGGAGGTGAGCACGGCGAAGATGCGCGTCGCGCCGAGCTCCCGGGCCTGCCGCAGCGCGTCGCTGAGATAGGGATCCCAGTTGCGGTTGCCCCACAGGACCGGCATCTGCTCACCTCGGGCGTCGAGCTCGGCGCGGATCTGGCCGACAAGGTCACGGTTGAGCCCATTGATCGGCGAGACGCCGCCGAAATGCCCGTAGTGGGCACCTACCGCCACCAGCCGCTCACGGGGAATCCCCCGGCCCCGGGTGACGTTCTCGAGGAACGGAACGACATCATCGGGGCCCTCGGGGCCGCCGAACGACACGACGAGCAGCACGTCCACGCCCCTGATCCTCCCCGACATGGCCCGTGCCAGCCACTGCGGGCCCCCGAGTGGGGCACAATGTGCCCGATTGCCACGAGGCAGATGCGAGGAGTGCGATGCGCGAGTTGAGGTTCGATGGCCTGTCCCCCGACGGCACACGCCTGATCCTGGCCGGCAAGGACGGACAGAAGTACTCCGTGGTGATCGACGAGCGCATCGAGGCCGCCGTCCGGCGCGACCGTGCCCGTATCGGCCAGGTCGAGATCGAGCAGGCGGGCATGCTGCGCCCCCGGGAGATCCAGGCGCGGATCCGTTCCGGGCAGACGGCCGAGGATGTCGCTGCGGCCAGTGGCCTGCCGATCGAGCACATCCGCCGGTTCGAGGGACCGGTCCTCACCGAGCGCGCCTGGGTGGCCCAGCAGGCACAGGCCACCGAGGTGCGCCGACCCGGTGGCGACATCGAGCTCGGCGACCTGGTGTCCGAGCGGCTGCACGCGGAGGGCGTGGACGCCGCCGACATCGCCTGGGACGCCTGGCGTCGTGACGATGGGACGTGGGTGGTCATCGCCACCTTCCCCCTGCCGCCGAACACGCACGTGGCGACCTGGACCTACGACAGCGGCAGCCGCACGATGACCGTCGTCGACGACAACGCCGGCGCCCTGTCGGCGATCGATCCGCAGGCGCCGCTGCGCCTTGCTGCGTCGCGCCCGATGCTGGCCACGGTCGCGTCGATCGAGGACGAGGAGGACGACCACGAGCCCGCCGTGGTGACCTCCCTGCCGGCGTGGGGTCACGACCGGACGGGCGTCGGCGAGCCGTCCGAGCCCGTCGGGCAGGACGATGCTGAGCCCGGCGAGGACGCGCCGATCGAGGGGCAGGGCCTCGAGGCCGTCGGGCCCTGGGACGACTCCGACGCCGCCGAGGACCGCGAGGAGCCTGGCGACGAGCCGGAGTTCGAGGACCCCACGGTCGAGGAGATCGAGGACGCGTTCGAGGAGACCTCCGGTGGCCAGGCCGATCAGCCCGACGACCTGGCGACTGCCGAGGAGGTCGAGTCCGACGACCTGCGGATTGACCAGGAGGGCGACGCCGACGACCTGCGGATTGACCAGGAGGGCGACGCGACCTGCCGGCTGGAGGTCAGGGCGACGCCGACGACCTGCCGGCTGGAGGTCAGGGTGACGCGGTGGAGCCCGGCGACTCCGGTCCCACGGCCGATGCCGAGGACGTCCCGCTCTTCCAGACGCCCGCTCCCCCGGCGCAGCGGCCGACGGGCAAGCCCAGCGTTCCCAGCTTCGACGACATCCTCTTCGGTCCCGGCCCCGGCAAGTAGTCCCTGGCCGGCACCTTCAGGAGTTCGGACCCCCGGCGACACGCAGCGGGATGAGGACCTCGTCGTCGGTCAGCGCTCCGTGCTGGCCGCGCAGCCCGGACACGAGCCGGTCGATTCGATCGGAGGTCAGCGCCCAGTCATCGCGCGCGATCGCCACGACATCCCCGATCCGGTCGGCGTACCAGTCGTCCACCGGCCCCAGCAGGTCGACCACGTCGGCCCGGGAGCGAACGTCGGCCCGGTCGCCGAGCTCCTCGCTCCACGCCGCATGCACCGCATCGGCCCGTCCCGGTGCGGTGTAGACGTGCCGGACCCGGGGCTCGCCGAGGATCGTGACGACATCGCGACGCAGCGACGGCCTGCTCTCGAGGTCGATCCGGCGCTCGTCGGGGACGTCGATCATCCCGTGATCGGCGGTCACCAGCAGGGCGACGTCGGGGGCCACGAGCTCCAGCAGCCCGGTGACCAGGGAGTCCACTCGGGGAAGGGCCGCGCGGTAGGCCCCTGAGCTCACCCCGTTGACGTGCGCGACCTTGTCCAGGTCCGGCCAGTAGACGTAGGTCAGGCTGCCCCGGTGCTCCGCTCGGGCCCGCGTGACCGCCCTGGCCGCCACGGCCAGGCGTGCGGGCAGGGAATCGGCCCCGGGGTACTCGCCGCCGCGCAGGGCCGCGCGCGTCAACCCGCTGGCCCGGTGCGCAGCGGGTGCGGCGCTGGTCACCAGGACCCCGGCGCTGGCGGCCCGCTCCAGGACTGTGGACTCGGGCTGGGTGGCGATCGGGTTGGGGTCACCGCCCCAGGACAGCGGCGCCAGCACGGACCCGTCGTCGAGGCGGAACGATGTGCCCACGATCCCGTGCATCCCCGGCGGCAGGCCCGTGCCCAGGCTCGTCAGCGACACGCAGGTCGTGGAGGGGAACGGAGCCGCCAGCGGGCCGATCTCGCGCATGGCGGCCAGCCGGGGTGCCAGGGTGGCGTGCTCCGCGAGCTGGAGGGCGCCCAGGCCGTCAACCAGCAGCACGATGACGTGCTGCGGCTCCCCCACCGAGTCCCGCAGGGGCGTGATCAAGCCGTTCGCGTCCGCCGGGAACCCCGGCACGCCCAGCAGGTGCGCGGCTGCGGGCAGGAGCTCGGCCAGGGGCCGCGGCGTCACTGGGCGTGCTGGCTGATCGCCGCCGACAGCGCAGCGGCGAACTCCAGCGTCCGGACCACAGCGTCCGCGCCGTCACCGGCCTCTGAGACACGCAGGGAGAAGTCGTCGTTGGAGGCAGCCCCGGTGAAGCCGTGGTCGGCGGTGCATTCGGGGTCCCCACAACCCGCGGGCTCGAGATCCAGCCGCGACACCGCACCCCAGCCGATGGTCAGCATCACCTCGCGGACGGCCCCGCCCGGCTTGTGCAGCGCGGGGTTGCCCACGATCCGGTTCACCACGACCGACTTGACGTCTGCAAGTCGCACGGCCTCGGAGTTCGCCGAGGCGTAGGGCACGGGGCAGGACTCGTCGGGCGGGAAGTCGTCGATGTGCAGCACGAGCAGCCGGGTCCCGGTGAGCAGCAGCAGCGAGATGTGCCGGCGCAGCTCCTCGCGGTCGAAGGTGGCCTCGTGCTGGATGACGTAGCTGAGGGGCTCCTCGTCGGCAAGGGCGGTGGCCATGGTGTCGGCGACGAGCTCTGGGTAGTAGCCGGATGCAGCGATCTCGGAGCGCAGCTGGGACTTGGGGTTCACCGGGGAATCCTCCCACGTCCCTCAGGCATCCAGCAGCCTGCGGACCCCCACGTCCAGTCGCTCCCACTGCATCCTGATGCGACCGGTGGCCCCGAGGACCGCCGCGCCGGAGCCCGACACGACGATCGGGTTGAGGTCCAGCGAGGCCAACGCCGGCACGTCGTCGAGCAGGAGCCCGAGGCGGGCGATGATCTGGCACAGGGCCTCCACGTCCACGGGGTCGGCACCCCGGTAGCCACGCAGAAGCGGTGCCGCCTTCGGGGCAGCGACGAGGCGGCGGGCCTCGGCCATGCTCAGCGGCGGGATGCGGTAGGAGTGATCTCCCAGCAGCTCGGAGGCGACGCCGCCGACGCCGAACCGGACGACCGGCCCGAACAGGGGGTCGTCGACGGCACCGGCCAGGGTGGGGACCCCCGGGGGCGCCATCGACTGCACGACGAGCCGGTGGCCGGCCATCTCGTCGAGCTGGGCGACCATCGACAGGTAGGCGCCCCGCACGGCCCGCTCGGACTCGAGGTTCATCCGGACGCTGCCGAGATCGACCCGGTGGGCAAGCCAGGGCGCGGTCGTCTTGAGCACCACGGGATACCCGAGCTCCTCGGCGGCCTGGACCGCCTGCTCCTCCGAGCGGACCGGCCGCGAGGGCCACACGCGGATCCCGTAGCACGCCAGCAGGTCGGCTACCTGGTCTGCCGTGAGGTCCACGCCGGGGGCGGTCGGGTCCATGGCGTCGGGATCCTCGGAGTCCTCCATCAGGACCGCGGTCGAGTCCT
This sequence comes from uncultured Actinomycetes bacterium, assembly GCA_963706875.1. Classification (GTDB taxonomy): domain Bacteria; phylum Actinomycetota; class Actinomycetes; order S36-B12; family CAIYMF01; genus Prado023. The sequence goes on from CAVPNW010000016.1 coordinate 63,679, forward strand.
TGCGCGCCTCGGCCAACCAGTCGGCCACCAGTGCGCTGGCCGCCTCCGGATCCACATCCGGGAAGGCCGGGACATCCACCTGCTCTGCGTCGCGCCACCGGGCGTACCCGCGCACCAGCGCCAGGGCGTGGATGGCGTCCTCGACGTTGGAGAAGGTGGGGACCGACCCGTGCTCGGGGCGCCCGTCGGGCCCGTTCAAGGGCAGCAGGCCCATCCCGGCCGGGATCAGCCCGGTGCCGTCGGCCGCCGGCATGATCGCCACGATCGGCTTGTTCGAGTCCGTGCTGACGGCGGTGATCGCGGCGTGCACATCCGCCTGATCCGCGCCCACGCTCGGGATGTGGACGAACACCACGGCATCGCAGGCCGTGTGCTCCGCGGCGGCGCGAAGGGCTGAGGCGATCTCCGCGGCGGGGGCCGACTGGGGAAGGCTGGGCTGGCCGTAGGCGACGGTCATGCGCACCGACTCGATCGCGTCCGCGGCCAGGATCTCCAGCGCGGCGGAGGTGCCGATCACCGCGACCCGATCCCCCCGCGGCAGCGGCTGGTAGGCCAGGATCGCCGCGACGTCGAACAGCTCGCCCAGCGACGAGGTCTGGATCACCCCGCTCTGCTCGAACACGGCATCCACCGCGCCCGGAGGGAGCGTGGTGCGTCGCACGTGGTGGCCCAGGGGCAGGGTCTGCGTGTAGCGACCGCTGCGCACCGCCACGACCGGCTTGGTGCGGCTCAGCCGGCGGGTGATCCGCGTGAACTTGCGCGGATTGCCGATGCTCTCCAGGTACAGCAGGATCAGGCTGGTCGCGGCGTCGGCCTCCCAGTACTGCAGCAGGTCGTTGGCCGACACGTCGGCACGGTTGCCGGCCGAGACGAAGCTGCTCAGCCCCAGGCCCCGGCGCGCCACGGTCTCCAGGACCGTCACCCCGAGGGCCCCCGACTGGCAGAACAGCCCCACCCGCCCGCGTCCGGGGACCAGCGGTGACAGGCTCGCGTTCAGGCTCACACGTGGGTCGGTGTTGATGATCCCGAGGCAGTTGGGGCCCACGACCCGCATGCCGGACTCGCGGGCGGTGCGCACGAGCTGACGCTGGCGCGCGCGGCCCTCGTCGGTTGCGGTGTCGGCGAAGCCGGAGGAGACCACGACCAGGCCGCTGACGCCGGCGGCCGCGCACTCCGCGACCACGGGCAGGACCGCGTCGGCCGGGACCGCGACGACCGCGAGGTCCACCGGCTGCGGGATGTCGGTGATGTGCCGGTACGCAGGGATCCCGAGGATCGAGTCCGCCTCCGGGTGGATCGCGTAGAGCGGACCCGGGGAGCCGTAGTCGCGCAGGTGGCGCAGGAGCTCGTTGCCGATGCGCCCAGGGGTCCGGGAGGCGCCGATGACCGCGACCCCGACCGGGTTGAGCAGGCGCTCCACCGAGCGGGCCTCGCTGCGGTGCTCACGCGCCGCTCGCACGTCCAGGACCTTCTCCGTGGGCTCGAGATCGAAGGTGAGGTGGAAGACCCCATCCTCCATCCGCTGGCTGACCACGTACCCGGCCTCGCGGAACGTGGCCAGCATCTTGCGGTTGTTGGGCAGCACCTCGGCCACGAAGCGGCGCAGCCCGACCTCCCAGGCCGCGGCCGCGAGGTGCTCGAGGAGCACCGCACCCAGCCCCCGGCTCTGGTGGTCGTCGCGCACCACGAACGCCACCTCGGCGTCTCGCGGGCTGAGCCGGTCGAAGCGCGCCACCGCGATGAGCTCCCCGCCCTCCGTGGCCACCAGCGCGACGCGGTCGGAGTAGTCCACGTTCACGAACCGCTCGACGTCGCGGTCGGAGAGCTCCGGGTAGGGGGCGAAGAAGCGGAAGTAGATGGTCTCGGCCGACAGCCTCGAGTGGAACTCGACCAGGCGGGGGGCGTCGTCGGGCCGGATCGGGCGCACGTGGCAGGGCCGCCCATCGCGGAGCACCACATCGGCCTCCCAATGGGCCGGGTACTCAGATGCCACGGCACCACCCTAGGGGCCACCGGCACGTCGGTCGACCCGGTCGGGCCCGGCGTCGGCGACAATGTGGGCCTGCCGCGCACAAGGAGCACCATGGCCCGTCGCACACCACCGCCCAGCGAGCCCGTCGCCGACCAGATCGTCGACATCGACATCACCACCGAGATGCAGGGCTCGTTCCTGGAGTACGCCTACTCGGTCATCTACTCCCGCGCGCTGCCGGACGCCCGCGACGGGCTCAAGCCGGTGCAGCGCCGGATCCTCTACACGATGAACGAGATGGGCCTGCGCCCGGACCGCGGTCACGTCAAGAGCGCCCGTGTCGTCGGCGAGGTGATGGGCAAGCTGCATCCGCACGGCGATGCCGCCATCTACGACGCGCTGGTCCGGATGGCCCAGTCGTTCTCCCTGCGCATGCCGCTGGTCGACGGCCACGGCAACTTCGGCTCCCTCGACGACGGCCCGGCCGCCTACCGGTACACCGAGTGCCGGATGGATCCGGCAGCCCTGCCGATGGTCGCAGGGCTCGACGAGGAGGTCGTGGACTTCGCGCCGAACTACGACGGGCGCGAGCTGGAGCCGGTCGTGCTGCCGGCCGCGTACCCGAACCTGCTGGTCAACGGCGCGTCGGGCATCGCCGTCGGCATGGCCACGAACATGGCCCCGCACAACCTCGGCGAGGTGATCGCCGCCGCGCGTCACCTGCTGGCCCACCCGCAGGCCACGACCGACGACCTGATGCGCTTCGTGCCCGGTCCGGACCTGCCCACCGGTGGGCGGATCGTCGGCCTGGACGGCGTGCGCGACGCCTACCACACGGGCCGTGGGACGTTCCGGATGCGGGCCACGGCGAAGGTGGAGCAGATCACCGCCCGCCGATCCGGCCTGGTGATCACCGAGCTGCCGTGGAATGTCGGCCCCGAGAAGGTCATCGAGAAGATCCGCGAGCTCTACAACGCGAAGAAGATCACGGGCATCGCCGACGTCACCGACCTGACCGACGGGGAGAAGGGCCTGCACCTTGTCATCGAGCTCAAGAGCGGGTTCGTCCCCGAGGCGGTCCTCGACCAGCTCTACCGGCTCACCCCGCTCGAGGAGTCCTTCGGGATCAACAACGTCACGCTGGTGGACGGCCAGCCCCAGACCCTGGGGCTCAAGCGGCTGCTCGAGGTCTACCTGGCCCATCGACTGGAGGTCGTGCGCCGGCGCAGCCAGTTCCGCCGGACGAAGGCCGCCGACCGACTTCACCTGGTCGACGGGCTGCTCATCGCGATCCTCGACATCGACGAGGTCATCGCCGTCATCCGCTCCAGCGACGACACCGCGGCTGCCCGGGCACGGCTGATGAGCGTGTTCGACCTGTCCGAGGTCCAGGCCAACTACATCCTCGAGATGCCCCTGCGCCGCCTGACGAAGTTCAGCCGCATCGAGCTGGAGTCCGAGCGCGACGACCTGAACCGTACGATCGCCGAGCTCGACCGGCTGCTCAACGACCCCGCGGCGCTCAAGGACCTGGTGTCCATCGAGCTTGCCGAGGTCGCCGCAGCGCACGCCACCCCGCGGCGCACGGTCCTGCTCGAGGGCCCGGCACCGGTCCGCGGTGCGGCCGCAGCGGTCGCCCCCCTCGAGCTCGCTGACGACCCGTGCGAGGTGCTGCTGTCCAGCACCGGGCTGATCGCGCGCCGGGCCCTGCCGGAGCCTGAGGACGCCGGGGGCCAGGGGGTTGCCCCGGCGGCGGGTCCCCGCGGGACCCACGATGTGGTCGTGGCCCGCGCCGGCGCCACGGTCCGGGGGCATGTCGGGGTCGTCACCTCGGCCGGGCGGGTCGTGCGCGCCCATGTCCAGGACCTGCCGAGCCTGCCCGGGACGGCCGGTGCGGTGAGCCTGGCCGGTGGGGCACCACTGGGAGCGTTCCTGACCCTGGAGCGCGGGGAGTCCGTGGTGGGTCTCGCGAGCCTCATCCCCGGTGCCCCCACGCTGGCCCTGGCCACGGCGTCCGGCGTCATCAAGCGGGTCGCTGACGAGCCAGCCCCGAACCGCGACTCCTGGGAGGTCATCAGGCTCGCCGACCGGGACATCGTCGTCGGAGCACTGCCGGTTGCAGACGACGACGAGCTGGTGCTGCTGGCCGACGACGCACAGCTCCTGCGGTTCCCGGCGTCCTCGGTCCGCCCCCAGGGCCGCGCGGCCGGGGGCATGGCGGGGATCAAGCTGTCCGGGGGCGCCCAGGTGATCGCACTCGGGGTGTGGAGCCCGGGCAGTCCCGGCGTCGTCGTGACCCTGGCCTCGGACTCCGCCGCCCTGCTCGACGCCGGCGGCTCCCTGAAGGTGACGCGTGGGGACGTCTTCCCCGGCAAGGGACGGGCGACCGGCGGCGTCCGGGCGCATCGGTTCCTCAAGGGCGAGGACGTCCTGACCCGGGGGTGGATCACGACGTGGCCCGCCGCGGCTGCCTCAGGCAGCGGCGAGCCGATCGACCTGCCAGCGCCGGACGACCGCCGCGATGGCTCGGGCGCTCCGTGTGCCACAGCTCCCGCAGCGGTGTCGGCGCGGGTATGAGCGATCGGCCCGGGTCCCCCGGCGACGGGCAGGGCCCGGGAGGTCCGCGGTGCAGCGAGCTCTCCCGGCGGGACGGCGAGCCCATGGCCGGCACTGCCCCGAGGGCCGACGTGTGGGTGGCCGTGGAGCACCCCCAGGGGTGGGGCGACGCAGACCTGGCACGCAGTGGTCACGGCGTGCGAGTCCTGATGGTGCGGGGACGACGGGCGCGGCCGGAATCGGCTGCCGCGTCCGCGTCCGCATCCGAGTCCGGCACCGAGGTGGACACGACGCGAACGCCCGACGCGACCGGCGTGCGCGTGTGGGTCGGGTACGCAGCGCAGACCCCCACCCTGCGGGTGGGGCGCATCGAGCGGCCCGACGTCGTCGCCGGCTGGGACCTGGCCGACATCGCCGCCGGGTCACTGCGCGACTGGGGCCAGGCCGACCCCGACCCGCTCCTGCTCGTCTGTGCCAACGGCCGACGTGATCGCTGCTGCGGGCACTCAGGCGGCCGGTTGGCCGACGCCCTCTGGCGCGGTCCCCACGCAGAGCGGGTGCTGACCTGCACGCACCTCGGCGGTCACCGGTTCGCCCCCACTGCACTGCTCCTGCCTGTCGGGGCCCTGCACGGCCGTCTGGACGAGCCTGGTGCGGCGGGCCTGCTCACGGCCGCCACGGGGGGTCAGATGGACGCGGGCACATTGCGGGGCCTGAGCACGCTCGATCCGGCGGCCCAGGTGGCCGAGGTCCACGCGCGCACGGTCACCGGGTACGGCGGGCTGGCACCTCTGCAGGTCGAGCTCGACCGCCCCACACGATCCCGACCGGATGGGCGCCACCGTGCGCGGCTGGGATCCCCAGGTCGGGCAGCAACCGCTGGAGTTCGGACTGGTGCGGACCAGCGGTCCGGCCCTGCTGTCATGCGGCCGCGAGCCGGAAGGAACCACACACTGGTCCATCGCCCCCTGACCCAGCCCCCAACAGCCCTCGCCACCCCTGTCCCCCTGCCCTCCTCTGATTCGTCCACTTCCGCGCGGACCGTTCCCGGATTCGTCCGCCGTAGCGACGACGGATGGTCGCAGGAGCGGACGGATCGAATTGGCTGGGGGACGCCGGGACCTCCGCGCGTCCGCGTGCGCGTCGGCCACCACCGGAGCGGCTCCCCCATCCCGACACCGATCGGGAGCACAATGCGGACCATGGATCTTGGACTTGCTGGACGTACCTATCTGCTCACCGGGGCCTCGCGGGGGCTCGGCCTGGCTGCCGCGGAGGTCCTCGTCGCCGAGGGCGCCACTGTCGTGCTCTCCGCGCGTGACGACAAGGAACTGGCCAACGCCCTTGATCTCCTGGGCAGGGCCAACGCGGTGGGGATCTCCGCCGACCTCGCCGACCCCGACTCCGCCGAGCGGCTCGTGGCCGGCACCGTGGGGCGCTTCGGCCGCCTCGACGGTGCGCTCATCAGCGTCGGGGGTCCAGCGACCGGGACGCCCATGACCGTCACCGATGAGCAGTGGCGCGCGAGCTTCGAGTCGGTCCACCTCGGGGCGGTCCGGATGATGCGGGCCGTCGCGTCGGCCGCCACCGTCGATCCCGACGCCCCGATCGGCACCGGCGCCTCGCTGCTCGCGGTGCTGTCGACCTCGGCCAAGTCCCCCATCCCCGGGCTCACCGCCAGCAACGGGCTCCGGCCCGGGCTCGCCATGCTCGTCAAGGACTTCGCCGACGAGCTCGGACCCCGCGGGATCCGGGTGAACGGCGTGATGCCCGGGCGGATCGCCACGGATCGCACGATCGCCCTGGATGCCGCGCAGGGCAACGCCCAGGCCGCTCGGCGCAGGAACGAGGCCGCCATCCCCCTGGGCCGCTACGGCGACCCGGCGGAGTTCGGTCGCGTCGCCGCCTTCCTGCTGAGCCCCGCATCGTCCTACATCTCGGGCAGCCTCATCCCGGTCGACGGCGGGTCATTGCGCGCGCTCTGACGTGCCTGCGAGCCCTCGGCCCCATCACTCCCGGTCGTCGGGGCGGCGCAGGCGCTTGACCTCGGAACGGCGCTTCTTGACCGCGATCCGCCGGTTCACCGAGCCCCGCGTCGGCTTCGTCGCCCGACGCGGCCTCGGGGGCGCAGCGATCGCCTCGGACAGGATCGCAACCATCCGGCGCTCCGCCTCCTCGCGGTTGCGGAGCTGTGAGCGGTGCTCGGATGAGGTGACCGAAAGCACGCCGTCGGACAGCCGGGCGCCCAGCCGGGCCAGCACCCGGGCACGCAGGGCAGGGCTGAGCGCCGGGGATTCGGCCACGTCGAAGAGCAGCTCGACGCGGGAGTCTGTGGTGTTCACGCCCTGCCCTCCGGGTCCCGAGGAGCGGGAGAACCGCCATGCCAGCTCCGACTCGGGGATCACCACCGATCCCCGGAGCCTCAACGGGCCGGGCACGGATCCACCTCCGCGAGTGCTGACGTCGCCATGGCCGGACGCTCAGGAGTAGGCCAGGTCGGCGTCGTCGACCGGGACGTCGTCGGCCTCGACGTCTGCCCCGAACTGGGTGCGCGACAGGTCGGCGTACAGGCCCCCGGCGGCGAGCAGCTCGTCGTGCGTCCCGCGCTGGACCACCCGGCCCCCGTCGATCACGAGGATCTGGTCCGCGGCGCGGATCGTGGACAGGCGGTGGGCGACGACCAGCGAGGTGCGACCCGCCAGTGCCGTGGCCAGCGCTCGCTGGACGGCCGCCTCGCTCTCGGAGTCCAGGTGAGCGGTGGCCTCATCGAGGACGACGACGTTCGGGGCCTTGAGCAGGAGACGGGCGATGGCCAGGCGCTGCTTCTCGCCGCCCGACAACCGGTAGCCGCGTTCCCCCACCACGGTGTCCAGGCCGTCGGGGAGGGATGCCAGGAGGTCACCGATCTGCGCATCCCGGCAGGCGGCGATCAGCTCCTCGTCCGTGGCACCGGGCCGGGCGTAGGTCAGGTTGCCCCGGATCGAGTCGTGGAACATGTGCGAGTCCTGCGTCACCACTCCGATCGCATCCGACAGGCTCGACAGGGTGGCATCGCGCACGTCCACACCACCGACGAGGACCTCACCGGACGTCGTGTCGTACAGCCGGGTCACCAGGCTGGTGATCGTCGACTTGCCCGCCCCCGAGGGGCCGACCAGGGCGAACATCTGCCCCGGCTCGATCCGGAAGTCGACGCCGGTCAGGACCGGCTCGCCCCGCCCGCGCGAGTCCGGTCGGGCGACGGCCTCCAGGGAGGCCAACGAGACCTCGTCAGCCCCTGGGTAGGTGAAGTGCACATCGCGGAACTCCACCGCGGTCGGGCCGGTGGGGATGGCAGCCGCATCCGGCGCCTCGGACACCAGCGGCTGGAGGTCCAGGACCTCGAAGACCCGCTCGAAGGACACCAGGGCAGTCATGACATCGACCCGGACGTTGCTCAGCGCCGTCAGCGGGCCGTACAGCCGGGCGAGCAGGGCGGTGATCGCCAGCAGCGTCCCGATCGTCAGCGTCCCGTCGATCACCAGGTTGCCGCCGACTCCGTAGGCGATGGCCGTCGCCACGGACGCCACAAGGGTGAGGGCGGTGAAGAAGTAGCGGTTCGACATCGCGATCTCCACGCCGATGTCGCGCACCCGGCTGGCCTTGCCCGCGAAGGTGCTGGCCTCCTCCTCCGGCCGGCCGAACAGCTTGACCAGCAGGGCCCCGGAGACGTTGAAGCGCTCGGTCATCATCGAGCTCATGTCGGCGTTGAGCTGCATCTGCTCCCTGGTCTGGGCCTGCAGGCGACGTCCCATGTACCGGGCGGGGATCAGGAACAGCGGGAGCAGGATCAGGCTGATCACGGTGATCGGCCACGAGAGCGCGAACATGGCGATGAGGATCACCGTCAGGGTGATCACGTTGCCGACGACCCCGCCGAGGGTGGAGGTGAACGCCTGCTGGGCGCCGATGACATCGGAGTTCAGCCGCGAGATCAGGGCCCCGGTCTGGGTCCGGGTGAAGAACGCCAGCGGCTGGGCCTCCACGTGCCGGAAGACCTGGGTCCGCAGGTCGAAGATCAGGCCCTCGCCGATCCGCGAGGAGTACCAGCGCCCGACCAGGCCGACGCCCGCTTCCACGAGGGCAAGGACCAGGACGAGGACCGCGCAGACCGTCACGACGGTCGAGTTCCCGGCCGTGATGCCCTGGTCGATGAGGCGCCGGAACAGCAGGGGCTGGGCGACGACCAGCAACGAGGAGAACACCAGGGTCACCAGGAACCAGATGATCTCCCGACGGTAGGGCCGCGCGAACCCCATGATCCGCGTGAACGTGCCCCGTGTGATCGACTGGTCGGCGACGGACCGGTCACGGGTGAATGACCGGTAGGTCTGCCAGGGACCACCGCCCCCCATCGACATCGACATCTCTCAACCCTCCGAGTGCCCAACACCACCGGCGGGCAGGATGTTCCCCTCGACCCCCGGCCACGACCGGGGAAGGGCTCAGTGTGGCGGCGCCCCGAGCAGCGATGCCAGGTCAGCGACCGGCGAACATGGCTGCCAGCTCACGGATGCGATCCCCTTGGGCGGCACGCTCGGCCGCCATCTGGGCGTCGTGCGCCTGCGCGAAGCCCTGCGCGTGCAGCGCGTCGCCCAGCAGCCGCTTCGTGCCTGCGACCGCCCCGGGCATGGCGCTCGCGCAGCCCACTGCCACCTCACGGGCAGCCGCGTCGAGCTCGGCACGGGGAACAGCCTTGAGGGCGAGCCCGATGCGAACGGCCTCCTCGGCGAGGACCCAGCGGCCGCTGACCACGAGCTCGAGCGCACGTGAGTACCCGACCGCCTCGACCAGAGGGAGGGTGCCGCCGAGGTCCGGAACCAGTCCGAGGCTCGGCTCCTTCATCGAGAACTGGACATCGTCGGCCACGACGATCACGTCACAGCCCAGCGCCAGCTGGAACCCTGCGCCCACGGCATGACCGCCGACGGCCGCGACCGTCACAACGGGGCTGCGCCGCCACCACGAGAACGCCTCCTGGTAGACCGCGATCTTCGCGTCGAGCTCGGCGGGCTCCATCGTCGCGAACTGGAGCAACGAGCCCTCGCCGGGGATGCCCTCAGGGCTGAGCATGCGACGATCCAGCCCGGCCGAGAACGACGGACCCTCCGCGGACAGGACGATCGCGCGCACGGCTGGATCCAGGTTCGCCCCGATCGCTGCCAGCTCCCGCCACAGGGCTGGGCCCTGCGCGTTGCGGCTCTCGGGGCGGTTGAGACGCACCGTGAGGATTCCGTCGGTCAGGTCCAGGGCAAGGGCGCTCGTCTCGGTCATACGAGCAGTCAACCAGCAGCCAGCCTGGCCGTCCGAGCCCGGGTGGCTCCTCCGCGTCCACGCAGCGGGACCCCGGCGTCGGTCAGCAGCCGATGGATGAACCCGTAGGACCGCCCGGTGCTCGCCGAGAGCTCGCGGATGCTCGCACCGTCGCGGTACTGCGCCTCCAGTGAGCGGGCGAGTTCGGCTCGCTGCTCCCCCGTCACACGCGCAGCGCGCGCCCTGCCCACCATGGCTCCCCCTTCGTCCGGCCGACTTGAGCGACTCCAGAGCCACTATGGCGACTCATGCACAAGATCGCATCCTGAACGAGCGGTTGCAGGAAGGTTTCCGCCAAGGATCCGATCAGGCGAGGGCGACGAGGTCCAGGTAGTCCTCACGCCACAGGTCCTCCACCGCGTCGGGCAGCAGCAGCACCTTCTCCGGGGCCAGCGCCTGCACGGCACCCTCATCGTGGGTCACGAGGATCACCGCACCCTTGTACGTCGCCAGCGCGCCGAGGACCTCCTCGCGGCTGGCCGGGTCCAGGTTGTTGGTCGGCTCGTCGAGCAGCAGGACGTTGGCCCCGGACACCACGAGTGTGGCCAGCGCCAGTCGGGTCTTCTCTCCCCCGGAGAGGACATGAGCCGGCTTGTCGACGTCGTCGCCGGTGAACAGGAACTGGCCGAGGACGCTGCGGCACTCGGTGGAGCTCATGTCACCCGCCGCGTGCAGCATGTTGTCCAGGACCGTGGCGTGCGGGTCGAGGGTGTCGTGCTCCTGGGCGTAGTAGCCCAGCCGGAGCCCGTGACCCGGTTGGACCTCGCCGGTGTCGGGGTCCTCGACCCCCGCAAGGATGCGCAGCAGCGTTGTCTTTCCGGCGCCATTGAGCCCCAGGATGACCACCCGCGCCCCCCGGTCGATGGCGAGCTCGACGTCGACGAAGACCTCCAACGAGCCGTAGGACTTGCTCAGCTCGCTGGCACGCAGCGGCGTGCGACCACACGCCACCGGCTCGGGGAACCGCAGCTTGGCGACACGTTCGTGGGCCCGCTGGTCCTCGAGCCCGGAGAGCAACCGCTCCGCGCGCTTCTCCATGGAGTGGGCAGCCCGCGCCTTGGTCGCCTTGGCACGCATCTTGTCGGCCTGCGTCTGCAGGACCGCGGCCTGCTTCTCGGCGTTCGCCCGCTCCCGGTGCCGGCGCTTCTCATCGGTCTCGCGCTGCTTGAGGTAGGTCGTCCAGCCGACGTTGTAGACGTCGATGACGCACCGGTTGGCGTCCAGGTGGAAGACCTTGTTCACGACCGAGTCGAGCAGCCCCACATCGTGGCTGATCACCACCAGCCCACCCTTGTGCGTCGCGAGGTACCCCCGGAGCCACACGATCGAGTCGGCATCGAGGTGGTTGGTGGGCTCGTCGAGGAGCAGCGTGCCGGCCTCACTGAACAGGATCCGCGCCAGCTCCACACGCCGGCGCTGACCACCGGACAGGGTGCGCAGCGCCTGGCCGAGGTTGCGCTCGGTGATCCCCAGGCCGGCGGCGACGGAGGCCGCCTGCGCCTCGGCCGCGTACCCGTCCAGGGAGAGGAACTCCGACTGGGCCCGGTCGTAGCGGCGCATCGCATCGTCGCGTAGGTCGGGATCGGTGTCGCCCATCGCCGCCTCGGCACGCCGCAGCCGTCGGATGACGTCGCGCAACCCGCGCGCATCCAGGATCCGTTCGCGCGCGCTCTGGTCCATGTTCCCGGTCCGGGGATCCTGGGGCAGGTACCCGATGCTCCCGCTGCGGGTCACGGTCCCGGCCTCGGGGATGGTCTCGCCCGCGAGGATCCGCATCAGGGTGGTCTTCCCAGCTCCGTTGCGGCCCACCAGCCCGACCCGGTCGCCGTCACCGATCCTGATCGACGCGCCCGACATGAGCAGGCGGGCGCCGGCCCGTACCTCCAACTCATTCGTCGCGATCACTGCCCGAGTTTACCTGCCGAACGCGTTCGACCCTCACGACCTGTGTGGCCGGGATGCCTCCACACCCCACCTGGGTCCATACTCTCGCCGAGCACGCGCGCCCGCGGGTGCAGCCTTCAGCTGAGGGGGCTGGGAGATGCAGTTCGACGACGACCGGGTTGACACCAGCAGGGTCGACGATCTCCGCGACGGCAACTCCGGTGGAGGTGGACGCGGCGGTTCGGGCGGCGCGGGCGGCCTGAGCGGTGCCGCGACCGCGGGCATCCTCGCGATGCTCCTCAAGGGCAAGGGCGGCAAGGGCGGCATGCTCATGCTGCTCATCGTCGGCGGTTTCCTGGTCTTCTCCCAGATGAGCAGCGGTGGCACCGCCCAGCCGGCCGCCGACGTGCCGGGCGCCGTGACCGCGGCCCAGGGCACCGCCGGGGACCTGGAGGTCCGCTGCAACCAGTCCGGTGCGATCCAGCAGTACCCCGACTGCCTGCTCACCAAGGCGTACAACGAGACCGACGAGGTCTGGTCGCAGGAGTTCGCCCGTCTCGGCCAGGAGTACCGGCCCCCGCGGCTGACCTTCTTCGACGGGTCGGTGAACACCGCCTGCGGTCCGGCCACGACCGAGGTCGGACCGTTCTACTGCCCCGGTGACGAGCGGATCTACTTCGACCTGGGGTTCGCCCAGCAACTGCAGCAGCTCGGGGTCGAGGGCGACTATGCCAATGTCTACATCATGGCCCACGAGTTCGGCCACCACCTGCAGAACATCACGGGGATCGAGAAGCAGGTCCGCACGCTGCAGGCCAACGACCGCGGGAACGCCAACAAGTACGGGGTCGCGATGGAGCTCCAGGCCGACTGCATGGCGGGCGCCTGGGGCAAGATGGCCAACGACCGCGGCAACGTGGCCGTCACTGACGCCGAGGTCCAGCAGGCCATGGACGCCGCCGCCGCGGTGGGCGACGACCGGATCCAGGAGCAGGCGGGGATGCGGGTCAACCCGGAGTCGTGGACCCACGGCTCGGCCAAGCAGCGCGAGTCCTGGTACCTGGTCGGGTTCAACAGCGGCGACATCAACCGCTGCAGCACCTTCGACCAGTAGGAGCCCGCGGGCTCCTAGCAACAGTGTTCTGACGACTGGTCCCGATGGGGCTGGCCCCAACAGCCTCGAGAGGTGAACATGACCACGGTCCAGGAGGGCGGCTCGCCGCTCATCAGCACGATCTTCACCATGACCCAGGCCTCGCGCGCCAACGCCGACCTGCCTGAGCGTGAGGTGATGCTCATCAGGCTGGCCTGCCTGATCGCCTCCGACGCCTCGGAGTCCTCCTACCTGTACAACCTCGCGGGGTCGACCGGGCCGGCGCTGACCGTCGAGGAGGTGGAGGCGGTGCTGGTGGCTGCCGCTCCGCTGACCGGAACGGCGCGCGTGGTCATGGCCGCCGAGCGGATCGCGACTGCCATGGACTACCCGATCTCGGTCCACGACCTGTTCGCCGCCGGACCGATCCGCGACTGACGGCGGAGGGGCGCGGCCGCCACGACTGGCCCGGCGGCGCCCGCCGTGATTCAGCCGACGGGCCGCAGCCACCGGCCCGAGCGTTCGGACGCAGGCTCGCCCGGCTCCGGCTGCTCCGCTGCCTCGTCGGGGACGTCGGCCAGGAAGCCCTGGACGTCGGACCACACCGACCCGATGGCGATCCCGAACACCCCCTGCCCGCCACGCACGAGGTCCACGACCTCGTCGTCGCTGGTGCACTCGTAGACGGTGGTGCCGTCGCTCATCAGGGTGATCGCCGACAGGTCCGCGGTCCCCCGGTCGCGCAGCGTGCCGACGGCGGCTCTGATGCTCGACAGCGACACCCCGGTCTCCAGCAGCCGCTTGACCACCTGCAGGACGAGGATGTCGCGGAAGGAGTAGAGGCGGTTCGTGCCCGAGCCGTGGGCAGCCTGCACCGAGGGCACGACGAGCCCGGTCCGGGCCCAGTAGTCGAGCTGCCGGTAGGTGATGCGTGCCGCCCCTGCCGCCACGGGCCCGCGGTACCCGCGCCCGCTGCGGGGGTCGGGCTCCGGGATGGCGAACAGCGCCTGCTGGGCAGGGTCCACCACCACGGGAAGGAACGGATCATCCACGGTCGCACCTCCACTCGAGGGCTCGCGCGGGGAAGGTCGCGAACTGGGGAGGATCGACAGTACGCCCCAAGCGCACGCGCGTCACCCCGACACGCAGCGGCCCGGCAGAATCTCCCGGACCTCACCGATTCTCCCCGAGATCGGGGCGAATCTGAGGAGTCGGGGAGATCCTGCGGGCTTCGGACCCCTCAGACGTTGAAGCCCAGGGCGCGCAGCATGTCGCGGCCGTCGTCGGTGATCTTGTCCGGGCCCCACGGCGGCATCCAGACCCAGTTGAGCCGGAAGTCGTCGACGATCCCGTCGAGTGCGGCACGGGTCTGGTCCTCGATCACGTCGGTCAGCGGGCACGCCGCGGACGTCAGGGTCATGTCGAGGGTGGCGACGTTGTTGTCGTCGACGTGCACCCCGTAGATCAGGCCGAGGTCCACGACGTTGATCCCGAGCTCGGGGTCGACCACGTCGTGCAGGGCCTCCATGACGTCCTCGTCGGTCGCAGGGCTCATCGGGTACCTCCAGTGGTCAGGGCCTGGGTGACTGCGTCCTTCCAGGCCATCCAGGACAACAACGCGCACTTGATCCGTGCCGGGTACTGCGCCACACCTCTGAACGCGATCGCATCCTCGAGCACGTCCTCGTCAGGCTCGGGCGCGCTGTGGTCGGTAGCCGACTGCATGAGCGCGACGAACGCCTCATGCGTGGCCATGGCCTCCGCGACGGTACGGCCGAGCAGCAGCTCGTACATCACGCTGGCGCTGGCCTGAGAGATGGAGCAGCCCTGGTTGTCGTAGGAGATGTCGACCACTGTGGCCGAGTCCCCTTCACCGTCCAGGTGAACCCGCAGGGTGATCTCGTCGCCGCACGTGGGGTTCACGTGGTGCACCTGGGCCTCGAACGGCTCGCGCAGCCCGCGGCCGACGGGGTTGCGGTAGTGGTCGAGGATGATCTCCTGGTAGAGCGAATCCATCACGCCACCCCGAAGAACTTCTGCGCCCGGCGGATCCCCACCACCAGGGCGTCGACCTCGAACGGCTGGTTGTAGATGCCGAAGCTGGCGCGCGTTGTGGCCGGCACCCCGTACCGCCGGCACGTGGGCCAGGCGCAATGGTGCCCCACGCGCACGGCGACTCCCTCGTCGTCGAGCACCTGGCCGACGTCGTGGGGATGCAGCCCGTCCACGGCGAACGACACCGCCCCACCGCGACCGTCGGCGGTGGTCGGGCCGATGATCCGGACGCCCGGGATCTCGGCCAGGGCGGCCAGCGCGTACTCGGTCAGGACGTGCTCATGGCCGGCGACGGCGGGCATCCCGATCCGCTCCAGGTACTGCACGGCGGCCGCCAGCCCGACGGCCTGCGCCACGTTGGGTGAGCCGGCCTCGAAGCGCTGCGGCGGGTCGGCGAAGGTCGAGCGCTCCATCGTGACCATGGCGATCATCGATCCGCCGGCGTTGAACGGCGGCATCGCCTCAAGGACCTCCGTGCGTCCCCACAGGCACCCGACACCGGTCGGTCCGAGCATCTTGTGACCGGAGAAGGCCATGAGGTCGACGTCCAGGGCCCGGACGTCCAACGGCATGTGCGGCACCGACTGGCAGGCGTCGAGCACGACGAGGGCGCCCACCTCGCGGGCGCGCGCGACGATCGGGGCGACCTCGTTGATGGTGCCCAGGATGTTCGACTGGTGCACGAACGACACAACGCGGGTCCGCTCGGTGATCACGGAGTCCAGGTCCTCGAGGTCCAGGCGGCCCTCATCGGTGAGCCCGATCCAGCGCAGCACGGCACCGGTCTTGTCGCACAGCTCCTGCCAGGGCACGAGGTTCGCGTGGTGCTCCATCTCGGTCACGACGATCTCGTCGCCGGGGACGAGCACGAACCGCTCGGCGCCGTCCGGCATCGGTGCACCGTGCGCCTTCTTCGCGGTCGCCGAGCTGAACGCGTGGCTCACCAGGTTCAGGGACTCGGTCGCGTTGCGGGTGAACACCAGCTCGTGGGCCCGACCGCCGACGAACCCGGCGATGACCGCCCGCGCGGACTCGAAGGCGTCCGTGGCCTGCTCGGCGAGGAAGTGCGCACCCCGGTGCACCGCGGCGTTGTGCTGCTCGTAGAACTCGCGCTCGGCCTCCAGCACCGCAACCGGCTTCTGCGACGTGGCCGCGGTGTCCAGGTACACCAGGGGCCGCCCACCGCGCACAGTGCGCGCCAGGATCGGGAAGTCGGCCCGCAGTGCGGGGTCGAGCAGGGTGCTCACGCCGAGGCCGCCGCCGCGGCGTAGGTGGCGTAGCCCTCGGACTCGATCGCGTCGGCCAGCTCGGGGCCGCCCTGCGCGACGATCCGGCCGTCGACGAAGACGTGGACGTAGTCGGGGCGCACGTAGCGCAGGATCCGCGTGAAGTGGGTGATCAGCAGGACGCCGGTGTCGCCGGACTCGCGGACCCGGTTGATCCCCTCGGAGACCACGCGCAGGGCGTCGACGTCCAGGCCGGAGTCGGTCTCGTCGAGGATCGCCATCTTTGGGGCGAGCAGCTCCAGTTGCAGGATCTCGGCGCGCTTGCGCTCGCCCCCGGAGAAGCCCTCGTTGACGTTGCGCTGGGCGAAGGTCGGGTCGATCTGCAGGCGCTCCATCGCGCCCTTCATCTCCTTGAGCCACAGGCGCAGCTTCGGCGCCTCACCGCGGATGGCGGTCGCCGACGTGCGCAGGAAGTTCGAGACCGACACCCCGGGCACCTCGACCGGGTGCTGCATCGCGAGGAACAACCCGGCCCGGGCGCGCTCGTCGACGGTCATCTCCAGGACGTCGGCACCGTCGAGGGTGACTGTCCCTGACGAGATCGTGTACTTCGGGTGACCGGCGACCGCATAGGCCAGCGTGGACTTGCCCGAGCCGTTGGGGCCCATGAGCGCATGGGTCTCGCCGGAGTTCACCGTGAGGTTGACCCCGGTCAGGATCTCCTTGGTTCCGCCATCGGCCTCGACGGTCACGTGCAGGTCGCGGATCTCCAGGGTGGACATGGCAGTTCTCCAGTTCTCGCCGGTCAGGCGACGGTCACGAAGACGGTGTCGCCTTCGACGGAAACGGGGTATACGGGGACGGGGGTGGTGGCCGGCGGGCCGCTGGGCAGCCCGGTGCGGAGGTCGAACCGGGAGCCGTGGAGCCAGCACTCCAGGGTGCAGCCGTCGACGTCTCCCTCGGCGAGCGAGACGTCGGCGTGCGAGCAGATGTCGGAGACCGCGAACCACTGGCCCTCGGTGTGGACCACGGCGATCGGGACACCATCGAGTACGACGCGGTGCGCCGTGCCCTCGGGGACATCGGCGACCGAACAGGCAGGCTGGCCGGTCATGCGGTGCCGCCGTCGGCGTCGCGGAAGTCGTACAGGGGGTCGACGGACCCCAGCTCGGCGTCGACGGCCGCCAGCAGGCGTTCGACCACATCGGGCACGCCGATCCGGTTGATCGCCTCGGCGAAGAAGCCCCGCACCACCAACCGACGCGCGACCGCCTCCGGCACGCCGCGACTCATCAGGTAGAACAGCTGCTCATCGTCGAACCGGCCCGTGGCGCTGGCGTGACCCGCTCCGGCGATCTCGCCGGTCTCGATCTCGAGGTTCGGCACGGAGTCCGCGCGGGCCCCCTCGGTCAGGACCAGGTTCCGGTTGAGCTCGTAGGTCCGAGTGCCGGTGGCCGCAGCGCGGATCAGGACGTCGCCGATCCAGACGGTGTGGGCCGATTCGCCCTGCAGGGCGCCCTTGTAGATCACGTCACTGCGGCAGTCGGGCACCGCGTGGTCGACGAACAGCCGGTGCTCGAGGTGCTGGCCGGCATCGGCGAAGTAGACCCCGACGAGCTCGGCGTCTCCCCCGCGTCCGCGATACTCCACGGATGCGGTGTGCCGGACCAGCGAGCCGCCGAGCGTGACGACCACGCTGCGAAGGGTCGCGTCGGCCTCCAGCACGGCGTGCTGGTGGGCGACGTGGACCACCTCGTCGTTCCAGAGCTGGTTGCTCACCAGGGTCAGGGACGCGCCCTGCCCGACGTGGACCTCGATGTTGCCGGCCACGGCACCGGGGGCGCTGAGGTGGTCGAGGATGACGGTGGCGTGGGCGTTGGCACCGACCTCGATGACCACGTGGGCGAACAGTGCGCGCGCCACACCACCCTGGTCGGCGAACTCGACCCGAGCACTGGCCTGCTGCGCCTCGCCAGCGACAGTGATCACCGTCGCGCGACTGGCTGAGGCGAATGCCTGCGCCGAGACCCGGTCGCTGGGGGTGTACCACGCACCCACGCGCGGGTCGGCGTGGTCGACACCCTCGACGGTGACCGCACCCGTCGTGGACCAGGTCCACTCGAGGTCACCGTGCGGACCGGCTGCCGCGGACCCGTCGTGCAGGCCGCCGAGGCGCGCCAGGGGCGTGAACCGCCAGAGCTCCTCGCGGCCGCCGGGGACCTCGAAGGCCTGCGGGTCCCGCGACGTCACGCGCGGGGCAAGGTCGTGTGCCGGAGCGGCGAGGGTGACCTCGCGCTCCTCGATCGTGGACGTCATCAGCCGACGGCCCCTTCCATCTGCAGCTCGATCAGGCGGTTCAGCTCGAGGGCGTACTCCATGGGCAGCTCGCGCGCGATCGGCTCGATGAACCCGCGCACGATCATCGCCATGGCCTCCTCCTCGGTCATACCGCGGCTCATCAGGTAGAACAACTGGTCCTCGGAGACCTTGCTGACCGTGGCCTCGTGGCCCATTGCGACGTCATCGACGCGGACGTCGACGTACGGATAGGTGTCGGAGCGGGAGATGTTGTCCACGAGCAGCGCGTCACAGCGCACCGTGGACTGGGAGTGGTGGGCCTGCTCCTGGACCTGCACCAGTCCGCGGTAGGAGGTCCGCCCACCGCCACGGGCCACGGACTTCGACACGATGGCCGAGGAGGTGTACGGCGCGGCGTGGACCATCTTCGAGCCGGCGTCCTGGTGCTGGCCCTCGCCGGCGAACGCGATCGACAGGGTCTCGCCCTTGGCGTGCTCACCCATCAGCCAGACGGCCGGGTACTTCATGGTGACCTTGGACCCGATGTTGCCGTCGATCCACTCCATCGTGGCGCCCTCGTAGGCGACCGCACGCTTGGTGACCAGGTTGTAGACGTTGTTCGACCAGTTCTGGATGGTCGTGTACCGGCAGCGGGCACCCTTCTTCACGATGATCTCCACGACCGCCGAGTGCAGCGAGTCGCTGGAGTAGATCGGGGCGGTGCAGCCCTCGACGTAGTGCACGTACGCACCCTCGTCGACGATGATGAGCGTGCGCTCGAACTGGCCCATGTTCTCGGTGTTGATCCGGAAGTAGGCCTGCAGCGGGATCTCGACGTTCACGCCCGGCGGCACGTAGATGAACGAGCCACCGGACCACACCGAGGTGTTGAGTGCCGCGAACTTGTTGTCCCCGACGGGGATGACCGTGCCGAAGTACTCCTTGAACAGCTCCTCGTGCTCACGCAGGCCGGTGTCGGTGTCCAGGAAGATGACGCCCTGCTCCTCGAGGTCCTCGCGGATCTTGTGGTAGACCACCTCGGACTCGTACTGCGCGGCAACGCCGGCGACCAGTCGCTGCTTCTCCGCCTCGGGGATGCCCAGGCGGTCGTAGGTGTTCTTGATGTCGTCGGGCAGCTCCTCCCAACTGGTGGCCTGCTTCTCCGTGGAGCGCACGAAGTACTTGATGTTGTCGAAGTCGATGCCCGAGAGGTCGGCGCCGAACGTCGGCATCGGCTTGCGCTCGAAGAGCTTGAGGCCCTTCAGGCGCATGTCGAGCATCCACTGCGGCTCGGACTTCTTGGCCGAGATGTCGCGCACGACAGCCTCGGACAGGCCCCGCTTGGCGGTGGCGCCGGCGGCGTCGGAGTCCGACCAGCCGTACTCGTAGGTGCCGATGCCCTCGAGCTGCTCGGTGTTGACCGTCATCAGGTGGTCCTTCCTTCGGAGGTCGTCAGGGTTTCGGCCGGCTCGCACTGGGTCGTGGTGATCGGTCCGATGGCTGTGGGGATGTGGGTCGTGCAGACACCGTCGCCGTGGGACAGCGTGGCCAGGCGCATCACGTGGGTGCCCAGCAGGCGCCCGAAGGCCTCGGTCTCGGCCTCACAGAACTGGGGGAACTCTGCCGCGACGTGGGCGATGGGGCAGTTGTGCTGGCAGAGCTGGATGCCGTTGGCGGTGGGCACAGCGACGGCCGCGTAGCCCTCGGCGGCCAGGGCGTCGGCCAGGACATCGACGCGCACGTCCATCGGCTCGGTCAGGTCCAGCAGGTCGGAGTAACGGCGCTCCAGCTCGGCCACGCGCCGCCGGGCGAACTCCATGACCGCGTCCTCACCACCGGTCTCCGCCACGAAGCGCAGCGCCCCGACGGCTACGTCGTCATAGGAGTTGCCGAAGCTGTCGCGGCCAGCCTGGGTCAGGTGGTACACCCGCGCGGGCCGGCCCCGACCCCGGCGACGGGTGTCCGGTCCGTACGGCGGGCGGTCCGAGGCCTCGACGAACCCTGCGTCGACCAGGTCGTCCATGTGCTTGCGCACCGCGGCACCGCTGAGCTCGAGCCGCTCAGCGAGCTCAGCCACGGTCGCTTGGCCCATGTCCAGAAGAGCTCTGGCCACGCGCGCTGGTGCCCCAGTCAGGATTTCCACAACACCATTGTTGCGTATTTCCTGCGATCCGCAACCACCGGGGCCCCCGACCCCACCGGGCGGCCCGCGGGAGCCACCCGACCTAGACTTCGCCCGTGCCCACCGCCGCGGTCGAGATCAACGGACTGACCATGCGCTACGCCGGTCGGGCGGTCGTCGACGACCTGACGCTGGCAGCCCCGACCGCGTCCATCACGGTCGTCCTGGGCCCCAACGGGGCGGGGAAGACGACCACGATCGAGACGGCCGAGGGGTTCCGCTCCCCCCATGGTGGGTCAGTCCGGGTCCTCGGCCTCGATCCCCAGGCGCAGCGGGCGGTCCTGGCTCCCCGCGTCGGCGTGATGCTGCAGTCCGGTGGCGTGTGGCCCGCACTGCGGGCAGCCGACATGCTCACGCACGTATCCCGGCTCTACGCCCATCCGCTGCCTCCCGGGGCCCTGATGGAGCGACTGGGCCTGACGCACGTGGCACGCACCCCGTACCGTCGGCTGTCCGGCGGCGAGCAGCAGAAGCTCGCGCTGGCGTGCGCCCTGGTCGGGCGCCCCGAGGTGGCCTTCCTCGACGAGCCGACCACCGGGCTGGATCCCGAGTCCCGGATCGGCGTCTGGCAGTTCCTGACCGAGCTGCGCGACAGCGGCGTGGGGATCGTGATGAGCACCCACCTGCTCGACGAGGCCCAGGCACTGGCCGACCACGTGATCGTCATCGACCAGGGAAGGCTGGCCGCCGCGGGCTCCGTGGCCGAGCTGACCGGCGCCTCGCCCGGGCTGCGGTTCCGCTCCCGGGCGGGGATGGATGTGGCCGATCTCACGGGCCGACTGCCCGACAGGTTCTCCGTGATCGAGTCCACACCCGGCCAGTACCGGGTGGATGGCCCCATCACCCCGCAGGTGGTGGCCCTGGTGACCTCGTGGTGCGCCGACCAGGGCGCGATGCCCGAGGAGCTCAGCACCGGGGGCGGGTCCCTGTCCGAGGCCTACTTCGAGATCACGTCGCGGGCAGGCCCCGGCGGGGATGCTCCCGGGCAGGCGACGACCCGACGAGACGGGGAGGTGCACACGTGAGCTCAGCGGATCCAGACGTTGTCCTGGACCTGACGCCAGCGCCCGGAGCCGCCCCGCGCAGCGCCCGGTGGTGGGCGCAGTCGCGCCTGGAGTGGCGCCAGCTGATGACCAACGGGGAGCAGCTCCTGCTCACCCTGATCATCCCGATCGCCGCTCTCATCGGCGTCACCCGCCTCGGGCTGGCCGAGATCGATGAGGCGACCCCCGGGGTCATGGCCCTGGCGATCCTGTCCACGGCGTTCACCGCCACCGCCATCGCGACCGGCTTCGAGCGCCGCTCCGGGGTCCTGAAGTTCCTCGGCGCCACTCCCCTGGCCCGTTCCGGCCTGCTGGTCGGCAAGACCACGGCAACGTTCGCCGTGATCGTCGTGCAGCTCGTGCTGATCACCGCGGTGGCCCTGGTGCTGGGCTGGTCCCCGAAGGTGGACCAACCGCTGCTGGTCGTCGCGACCGTCATCCTCGGCACCCTCGCCCTCGGATCATGGGGCTTCGCGCTCGCCGGGCTGCTGCGCGCCGAGGCGACGCTTGCGGTGGCCAACGGGATCTTCCTGCTGCTCCTCTTCGCCGGGGGCACCGTGCTGCCCACCGACCGCCTTCCCGGCCCGTTGGGCGGTGTGGTCCAGCTCCTGCCCAGCGCGGCGCTCGGTGACGCCCTGCGGGCCCTCCTGGGCGCCCCCAGCGGCATCTCCGGGCTCCCGGTCGGGCCCCTGATCGTCCTCATCGTTTGGGCCGCCGCGGGGATCGCCCTGTCGGTCCGGACGTTCCGCTGGGAGTAGTGCTCCTGGCGAGCCCGCGCACGAGGGCCTCCAGCCCGCTGGCCACGCGTCTGTCGGCGGCGAACCACCCGGACCCCCGGTGCCGGGCGCCGATCCGCGAACTACGCTTGACCCGTGCTCGCCTCTGACAACCCCGTCCGGACCACTGTCCCCGTCCCTTCGCCCGTCTCGTCGGGGATCCGGGGCATCTTCATGGCCAACCTGGTCGCCCAGATCGCCATCGTGGTCACCGGCGGCCTCGTGCGGGTCACCGGATCCGGTCTGGGCTGCCCGACCTGGCCGGAGTGCGTCGACGGCTCGCTCGTGCCGGTCGAGGGCCAGGCCGAGGCCTTCCACAAGTGGATCGAGTTCGGCAACCGGCTGCTCACCTTCGTCCTGGGGATCCTGGCCATCGCGGCGATCGTCGGCGCGCTGCGCATGCGGTCGCGCTGGCGGGCCGAGGGTGCAGTGCCACGCCGCCCGATCCTGCTGCTGGCCGCGATCCCGCTGCTGGGCACCCTGGCCCAGGCCGTGCTCGGTGGGGTCACGGTGCTGACCGGGCTTCATCCGCTGATCGTCGGTGCCCACTTCCTGCTGTCGGCGGCGATCATCGCCGGCTGCGTGGTCCTGGTCCACCGCGCCGGTGAGGCCGGTGACGAGCCCCTGGTCCGGCTGGTCCGCCCGGAGATCCGCGCGCTGTCAATGGTGCTGGTGACCACCTGTGCCGCGGTTCTCGTCCTGGGCACCCTCGTCACCGGAGCCGGGCCGCACTCGGGCGACACCGATGTCGACCACCGACTGGACATCGACGTCCGCACGATCGCGTGGCTGCACGCCGACGTCGTGCTGCTGTTCGTCGGGTTGATCGTGGCCATGTGGCTCGCCCTGCGGCTCACGGATGGTCCGGCGAGGGCGCGCTGGTGGTCACACGCCCTGATGGCCGTGGCGATCGTGCAGGGAATCCTGGGCTACACCCAGTGGTTCGCCGGCGTGCCGTGGGCGCTCGTGGCGCTGCACATGCTCCTGGCGTGCCTTGTCTGGGTGGCCACCCTCAAGACGCACCTGAGCCTGCGCACGCGCGGCTGAGCCACCCACCGGCCGCCACCCCCAGTGGATGGCCGCGCCTGAGGCGTCCTGGGCTGTTCGTCGCCTCAGCGCCGGGTGATGCCGGGGTTCAGGCGTCCAGAACGCCGGCGCCGGGATCCTCATCCACCGCCAGTGGCGACGCGGACGCGCTGACCGCCTGCCCCTGCGACTCCGACGGCCCCGCGCTCGGCGTGGGGTCTGCGGCTGTCGGGCTCGGGGTCGGGTCCGGGAGTGAGGGGGTCGGCTCAGGCGTGGGGCTTGGGGAGGGACTGGGGTCCGTCGGCTCCGGGCTCGGGCTGGGGCTGGGGTCCGTCGGCTCCGGTGACGGGCTGGGACTCGGGTCCGTCGGCTCCGGGCTCGGGCTGGGACTCGGGTCCGTCGGCTCCGGGCTCGGGCTGGGGCTGGGGTCCGTCGGCTCCGGGCTCGGGCTGGGATCCGTCGGCTCCGGGGTGGGCGTGGGCGCCTGGGTCACAGGAGGTTCCGGCGTCGGCGCAGACGGACTCGGTGAGGCGGTGCCCCCGAGGCCGGCACCACTGACGACACCCGGTGTGGAACCCGCGCCCACTGCACCCGTGACACCGCCCTCTGATGGCGATGGCTTCGCGGTCGGAGTGCCCTGCGCGGTGACGGTCGAGCCGGCGTCAGCCGTGGTCGAGCCAGTGCCCTGCGCGCGCACTCCACCGCTGACGGCGTCCGAGGACTCGGTGCCGGCGGGCCGCAGGGCCAGGGACTCGGGGCGCTCCGGGTCCGCCGGCGCCGCTGCCAGCGTCGCGATCGGGGCGAGCTGGGAGTCGGGATCCTGCAGGAGGCGGTCCACGTCCGATGCTGTGAGCACTCGCACCGGGGCATCAGCCACGACATCACGAACCGCAGACACTGCCGCAAGTCCCACCGCAGCGGCCCCCGCGGCCATGGCGGCCCACGCTGTGATCGACAGCCAGCGGTACCTCATGACACCAGTGTGCCCCCTCGTCCGCCTAACTCCCCACTAAGGGCGCACCAAACCGGTGGGCGTCGCCCTCACGACCCGGGCATCACGGCCCCACCTCCGACGTCGGCCACGAGCCAGCGTCTACGGTGGGGGCATGTCACGAGTGCTGGTTGTGGAGGACGACCCGGGTATCCGCTCGGCACTCATCCACGCCCTCACCGATCGCGGTCACGCCGTCGACTCGGCGCCGAACGCGATGACGGGCCTGCAGGCAGCGATCAGCGGTGAGCCGGACGTGGTCATCCTCGACCTCGGCCTGCCCGACCTCGACGGCGTCGAGCTGCTGCGGATGCTCCGGGCGGTCAGCGCCACTCCGGTCATCGTGGCCACCGCCCGCGACGACGACGAGCAGGTGGTCCGCGCACTGGACTGCGGCGCCGACGACTACATGATCAAGCCGTTCTCCGCCGACACCCTCGACGCCCGGATCCGGGCGGTGCTGCGACGCACCGCCACCAACGCGCCGAGCTCGGAGTTGGCCGTCGGGGGCCTGCACCTGGACACGCGTGGCCGGACAGCGGAGTTGGACGGCGAGGAACTCGAGCTCAGCCCCCGTGAGTTCGACCTTCTGGCCTACCTGATGGCCCGCCCTGGGGAGGTCGTCACCAAGCGCGAGCTCCTGGCCGAGGTCTGGCGCGTGTCGTACGGCGGTGGGGAGAAGACGGTGGACGTCCACCTGTCGTGGCTCCGCCGCAAGTTGGGCGAGACCGCCCAGGAGCCGCACTACCTGCACACTGTGCGGGGCGTGGGCGTGAAGCTGGTGGAGCCGTGACGCGGTGCGCCGCCGCATCCTGCTGACCCTGCTGGCCTCGACCTCGATCGTCCTGGTGGCGTTCCTGGTCCCGCTCATGGTCTACATCGGGTCCTTCGCAGTCGACCGAGCCCAGCGCGAGGTGGTCCTGCAGATCCAGCCGGTGGTCTCGAGGATCCCGGTCGTCCCGCCGGAGTCCCTGGCGGAACTCGTGGATGCCTTCGCCGAGGAGACCGGGCTCCCGGCAACCGTCTACCTGGCCGACGACACGGTCGTAGGTGCGCCCAGGCCCCTGGACCGCCAGGTCGAGCTCGCCCGGGACAAGGGCGCCTTCTTCGCCGAGGTAGACGGTGGTCGCGACCTCTTCGTCCCCGTCTACACGGACAACGGCGAGGCGATCCTTCGGGTCTACGTGACCGACGAGGAGCTGACCGGCGGAGTGCGTGCCGCACAGTTGAGGCTCCTGGCCCTCGGGCTCGGCCTGCTGGCGCTGTCCGTGGGGCTGGGCCTGCTGCTCGCCCGCAGCTTCCTGCGGCCCATCACCGAGCTGGGCGCGACAGCCGAGCAGCTGGCCGGTGGCGACCTCACGGCCCGGGTACCTGCCAGCGACATCACGGAGATCGACAACGCGGGAACGGCGCTGAATCGCCTCGCCAGTCGTGTCGTGGAGCTGCTCAACCTCGAGCGCGAGGAGGTGGCCGACCTCGCACATCGACTGCGCACCCCCGTGGCCGCCCTGCGCCTGGACGCCGACTCCCTGCCTGTCGCGGACTCCGCCGACAGGCTGCGCGCGGACGTGGACCGGCTCGAGCGGATGGTCGACGAGGTCATCCGAGAAGCACGCCGACCGCTGCGCGAGGACATACCGTCCAGCGCCGACCTGTGCTCGGTGGCCCGTGAACGGGCGGCGTTCTGGGCCGTCCTGGCCGAGGACCAGGACCGTGCGCTCGCCCTCGACATCCCCACGGGCCCGATGCTGGTGGCCGCTGAGGCCCGCGACCTCGGGGACGCGCTCGACGCACTCATCGGCAACGTCTTCTCCCACACCGACGAGGGTGTGGCCTTCCGGATCGCCGCCGGTGCGGCCCCCGGTGCCGGGGCCTGGCTGGAGGTCAGCGACGAGGGGCCAGGATTCTCATCCGGTGCGGTCCTCGAGCGTGGGCTGTCCGTCTCCGGGTCCACGGGGCTGGGCCTGGACATCGCCCGCCGCCTGGCGGAGCGCTCGGGCGGTTCGATCGAGATCGGCGCGAGCGCCTCGGGAGGGGCCCGCGTTCGGCTCAACCTCTCGCTGGCTGGGTGACCCCCTCAGCCCGATTCGCCGATCGTCCGACGGGCGGGGGGTCGGTGCCGCCGCTGGTCAGACCAGGAACGGGTCGACGGCCACGACCAGGAAGAGCAGCGACAGGTACGAGATCGACCCGTGGAACAGGCGCATCGCCCGGGAGTCCGGGGCACCGGCGCGCACCCGGCGGCGCAGGGCGTAGGCCTCGTAGAGGAACACCCCACCGAGCACGGCGGCAGCAGCCGTGTACAGCCAACTCATGCCGGCAACCGGGGTCAGGAGCAGGGAGGTGGCGACCATGGCCCACGAGTAGCGCACGATCGCCGAGGCAACGGCCCCACTGTCGGCCACCGCGGGCAGCATCGGCACCCGAGCTGCCTGGTAGTCGGCCTTGAAGCGCAGCGCGAGGGGCCAGTAGTGCGGCGGGGTCCAGAAGAACACGATGGCGAAGAGCACGAACGGCGTCAGCGCCAGTGAGCCGGTGATCGCCGCCCACCCGATCAGCACCGGGAAGCACCCTGCCGCACCACCCCACACGATGTTCTGGGCGGTCCGCCGCTTGAGCAGCATCGTGTAGATGAACACGTAGAAGCCGATGGCTGCGGCGGCCAGGACCGCGGACAGGACATTCACGGTCAGGGCCAGGAGGGTGACGGAGGCCACGCTCAGCAGGATCCCGAACCGCAGGGCCTGGGCTGCGCTGATGGTGCCGGTCACGAGCGGGCGCTGCTGGGTGCGCACCATCACGGCGTCGATGTCGCGGTCGTAGACCTGGTTGATCACGTTGGCGCCTGCGGCCGCCATCGTGCCACCCAGGAGGGTGAGCAGCGTCGTCGACAGCGGCGGGAAGCCTCCTGCGGCGAGGAACATCACGGGGACGGTCGTGACCAGCAGGAGTTCGATGACTCGGGGCTTGGTGAGGGCCACATAGGCCCTCAACCGCGACGTCGACCCGCTGGCCGACTCCGGTTGGGCACCCGTCCGGCCCGACTCCACTGCAGTCACGGACCCATGCTACCCGCGTCGCTGTGCTGCCCCGACCCGGCCGACAGATACCCTCTGCGGGGACATCCGACGCAGGAGGACGAATGGGAATCGCTGGCTGGACCGAGCTCGACGACCGTGCGGTCGCAACGGCACGCGCACTGGCTGCCGACGCGGTCCAGAAGGTCGGCAACGGCCACCCCGGGACCGCAATGGCACTGGCACCGGCGGCGTACCTGCTGTTCCAGCGGTTCCTCCGCCATGATCCGGCAGACCCGACCTGGATCGGGCGCGACCGGTTCATCCTGTCGTGCGGGCACAGCAGCCTCACGCTCTACATCCAGCTGTACCTGTCCGGCTACGCAGTCTCCCTCGACGACCTCAAGGCCTTCCGGACCCTCGGGTCCGTGACCCCCGGCCACCCGGAGCACAACCCCGCCCGCGGCATCGAGATGACGACCGGGCCCCTCGGCCAGGGCGTGTCCTCGGCGGTCGGCCTGTCCATGGCCGGGCGGTACTCCCGCGGGCTGCTGGACCCTGATGCCCCCGCGGGCGCCAGCCCGTTCGACACCACCACCTGGGTCATCGCCTCTGACGGGGACCTCGAGGAGGGCATCTCCGGGGAGGCGGCCAGCCTCGCGGGGACCCAGCGCCTCGGGGACCTCGTGGTCCTCTGGGACGACAACCGGATCTCGATCGAGGGTGACACCGCCGTGGCCTTCACCGAGGACGTCCCCGCCCGCTACCGGTCCTACGGCTGGCACGTCCAGAGCGTCGACCTCGGGGCCGACGGCAGCGTGGACGTCCACGCCCTGGCCGATGCCATGACAGCAGCCCGCGATGAGCGCAGCGCCCCGTCCCTGATCCAGCTCCGGACGGTCATCGCGTGGCCCGCCCCCACGCTGCAGAACACGGGCAAGTCCCACGGGTCCGCCCTCGGTGCTGCGGAGGTGGCCGCCACCAAGCAGGCCCTGGGCATGGACCCGGAGGTCGCCTTCGACGTCGATGCCGAGGTCCTGGCCCACGCCCGCGAGGTGGGCCAGCGCGGTGCCGCGCTGCGCGCCCAGTGGCAGCTCGACTACCAGGGCTGGCGCGCGGCCGATCCCGATGCGGCAGCACTCCTCGACCGGCTCGTCGTGCGACAGCTGCCGGACGGCTGGCGCGACGCGCTGCCGACCTGGGAGCCCGGGACGTCCCTGGCCACGCGGGTCGCATCCGAGAGCGTGATCAACGCCCTCGCCGGGGTCCTGCCCGAGCTGTGGGGCGGCTCGGCCGACCTCGGCGGGTCGAACGGCACCACGATCAAGGGAGGCGGGTCCTTCCTGCCGGCCGGCTCCGCCCTGCCGGATGCCGACCCGTACGGCCGGGTGATCCACTTCGGCGTCCGTGAGCACGCGATGGGAGCGATCCTCAACGGGATCGCCCTGCACGGGATGACCCGCGCGTTCGGTGGCACGTTCCTGGTGTTCAGCGACTACATGCGCGCACCTGTCCGGCTTGCAGGGCTGATGAGCCTGCAGTCGCTGTTCATCTGGACGCACGACTCGATCGGGGTCGGCGAGGACGGGCCCACCCACCAGCCGATCGAGCACCTCTGGGCGCTCCGGGCGATCCCGGAGCTGTCCGTGGCCCGCCCGGCGGATGCCAACGAGACCGCCGAGATCTGGGCCACGGCGCTGGAGAACCCCGGCCCGGTGGGCCTGATCCTCACCCGGCAGAACGTGCCCACCCTCGACCGTTCCGACGGTGAGCCGGCCTCGTCCGCGCGCCGTGGGGGCTACGTGATCGCCGAGGCGACCGGCGGCGAACCGCAGCTGCTGCTCCTGGCAACGGGCTCAGAGGTGTCGGTCGCGCTCGGTGCGCGTGAGCTGCTCCAGGCCGAGGGGGTTCCCACCCGCGTGGTGTCGATGCCCTGCCTGGAGTGGTTCGACGCCCAGCCCGCCGAGTACCGCGAGCAGGTGCTGCCGGCACGCGTGCGGGCCCGGGTCAGCGTCGAGGCGGGAAGTGACCAGGGCTGGTGGAAGTACGTGGGCACCGACGGCGCCTGTGTGTCCGTTGGGCACTTCGGGGCCTCAGCCGCCGCCGAGGAGCTCTTCGCCCAGTTGGGCTTCACCCCCGAGAACGTGGCCTCGGTCGCCCGCGAGGTGCTCAGCCGGGTGGGCTAGCCGGCGCAGCGCCGGTTGGCGGCTATCCGCGCGGCTGCCGGTTGGCGGTTGGCGGTTGCCCCCGGAGCTGCCGGTCGGCGGTTACGCCTGCTCGCGCATCCGCTCGAGTGCCTCGGCGAGGATGGCGTCCCCGTCGACGTCCGAGCGCCGCTCCTTGACGTAGGCCAGGTGGGTCTTGTACGGCTCGACCTTGGCAGGGGTCGGCGGGTTCTCGGGGTCCGGGCCGGCAGGGTAGCCACAGGTGGGGCAGTCCCAGATCTCGGGGATCGCGGCCTCGTCGGAGAAGCTCGGGGTGGTCTCGTGGCCGCGCGCGCAGTAGAAGCTCACGCGGTGGCGTGGAGCCGCGTCGCCGCGCTCGGCCTCCCCCATCGGTCCGGATCCGACCCGGCTGCCCCTGATCGCGTTACCACCAGCCACTGGAGTGCCTTCCGAAGATCGAGCGGGTACGGGCGATTGGGCGCAGGGCCTAGATGGCCAGGCCGAGGGCCACGATCGTGGCCGTCCAGATGATCAGCAGGGCGTAGGTGATGCGGTCGAGGTTGCGCTCAGCGACCGAGCTTCCGCCGAGCGAGGAGCTCACGCCGCCGCCGAAGAGGTCCGACAGGCCGCCGCCCTTGCCCTTGTGCAGCAGCACGAGGACGATCACGAGCACGTTGAGCACCAGGAGCAGGATCTGCAGGGCGAGGATCACGACAAGGGGTCCCTTCATTCGATGGCGCAAGGATACGCGGTCCCGGCGACATCACGGGCCAAGCCCACACCAATGGCCCAAGTCGGACACGCGCCACGCGCCACGCGCCACACGCCATGTGTCATGGATCCGGTTCATCGAGTGGACCGGATCCATGACACAGGTGGGGGTGTGGCGGGACAGCCGGCCTCAGGCCAGGCGGTACTTGCAGATCGCGACGAACTCGTCGGCGTCCAGCGACGCCCCGCCGATGAGCGCCCCGTCGACATCCGGACCGGCCATGATCTCGGCTGCGTTCGCTGCCTTGACCGAGCCGCCGTACTGGATGCGGATCGCGTCGGCGACCTCCTGGCTGTACAGCTCGGCCAGGCGCCGGCGGATCGCCCCGCACATGTCCTGGGCGTCCTGCGGGGTGGCCGTGAGGCCGGTCCCGATGGCCCAGACGGGTTCGTATGCGATCACGATCGTGGCGGCCTGGTCGGCCGGGATGTCGGCGAGGCCGCCGTCGAGCTGGCCGAGGGTGACCTGCTCCTGGATGCCCGCCTCACGCTCCTCCTTGACCTCACCGATGCACATGATCGGCACCAGCCCGTGCTTGTAGGCAGCCTTCACCTTGGCGTTGACCAGCGCGTCGTCCTCGCCGTGGTACTGGCGGCGCTCGCTGTGCCCGATGACCGCGTAGGTGCATCCGAGCTTGGCCAGCATCACCCCGGAGATCTCGCCGGTGTAGGCCCCGGAGTCCTGGGCCGAGATGTCCTGGCTGCCGTAGACGACCTTGAGGTTGTCGGCGTCGACCAGTGTCTGCACCGAGCGGATGTCGGTGAAGGGCACCATGACGCCCGCCTCGACGGCCGCGAAGTCCTCGTCGTTGAGCGCGAAGGCGATCTTCTGGACATGCGCGATGGCCTCGAGGTGGTCGAGGTTCATCTTCCAGTTACCTGCCATGAACGGCTTGCGTGCCATGTTTCAGCCCTCCAGGACTGCGAGACCGGGCAGCGTCTTGCCCTCGAGGAGCTCGAGGGAGGCGCCACCGCCGGTGGAGATGTGGGAGAAGCCGTCCTCCAGGCCGAGCTGGCGGACGGCAGCGGCGGAGTCGCCGCCCCCGATGACCGAGAACGCATCCGAGTCGGCGATCGCCGTGGCGACCTGCAGGGTGCCGTCAGCGAACGCGGGGAACTCGAACACGCCCATCGGGCCGTTCCAGACGACCGTGCGGGCGTCGGCGACCTTGCTGGCGAACAGCGCGATGGTCTCCGGGCCGATGTCCAGGCCCATCCAGCCGTCCTCGATGCCCGAGCTGGGCACGACCTTGTTCTCCGGCGCGGGGACCTCCTTGCTCGGGAACGCCACCGACACGCGGGTGTCGACCGGGATCAGCAGCTCGATCCCCTTCTCCTGCGCCTTGGCGATGTAGCCCTTGACGGCCTCGATCTGGTCCGCCTCGAGCAGCGAGTCGCCGACCGTGTGGCCCTGGGCGGCGAGGAACGTGTAGGCCATCCCGCCGCCGATCAGCAGGCGGTCGACGCTGTCGATCAGGTTGTCGATCACGCCGAGCTTGTCCGAGACCTTGGACCCGCCGAGGATGACCACGTACGGGCGGTCGGGGTCGGCCAGGACCTTGGAGAAGGACTTGACCTCCTTCTCCACCAGCAGTCCGGCCGCATTGGGCAGCAGCTCGGCGACGTCGGTCACCGAGGCCTGCTTGCGGTGCACGACGCCGAACCCGTCGGAGACGTAGACGTCGGCCATCGCGGCCAGCTCGGCGGCCAGCTCCTTGCGCTGGGCCTCGTCCTTGCTGGTCTCGCGGGCGTCGAACCGGATGTTCTCCAGCAGGGCCACCTGGCCGGGCTGCAGGGCGGCGACCGTGGCCTTCGCGGACTCCCCGGTCACGTCCGAGGCCAGCGCGATGTCCTGGCCGAGGAGCTCACCGAGGCGCTTGGCGACCGGCGCAAGCGAGCCGGACTCCTCGAAGCCCACGCCCTTGGGCCGACCGAGGTGGGCCACGATGACGACCTTCGCGCCGGCACCGGTCAGGGCCTTGAGGGTGGGAAGGGCTGCCACGATACGGCCGTCGTCGGTGATGACACCGGAGCCGTCCTTGGCCAGCGGAACGTTGAAGTCCGACCTCAGCAGGACTGTCTTGCCAGCGATATCGAGATCACTGATGCTCTTCACGTAAGAAACTCCCTTTGTGGGTGAACGGCCACCTTGCAGGCATGAGCCTATTGACGCTGCGGCGCGATCGCCCGCTGACGGCCGCCCATCACGGTTCGCCCGTCACAGCACGCCGACGTCAGTGCGTGGAGATCCCGTCCTCGGTGTTGGGGATCCCGAGCTCGACGGCGCGCTTGTCGGCAAGTGCCAGGAGCCTGCGGATCCGGCCGGCGATCGCGTCCTTGGTCATCGGCGGATCGGCCAGGGCACCGAGCTCCTCGAGGCTGGCCTGCTTGTGCTCGAGGCGCAGCTTGCCGGCCACGGCCAGGTGGTCGGGGACGGTGTCGCCGAGGATGAACAGGGCCCGCTCCACCCGTGCTCCGGCGGCGACGGCCGCCCGTGCGGAGCGGCGCAGGTTGGCGTCGTCGAAGTTGGCCAGGCGGTTCGCGGTCGCCCGGACCTCACGGCGCATCCGCCGCTCCTCCCAGGCCATCACCGAGTCATGGGCGCCCATCTTCGTGAGCATCGCGCTGATGGCGTCGCCGTCGCGGATGACCACCCGGTCGATCCCGCGGACCTCGCGCGCCTTGCTCGCGATGCCCAGGCGCCGGGCCGCCCCGACGAGGGCCAGGGCCGCCTCGGGACCGGGGCAGGACACCTCGAGCGAGGAGGACCTGCCCGGCTCGGTGAGCGACCCGTGGGCGAGGAAGGCCCCCCGCCAGGCGGCCTCCGCGTCGCAGAGCGCACCATTGACGACCACCGCGGGCAAGCCCCGCACCGGGCGCCCTGAGGCGTCCAGGAGACCGGCCTGCTTGGCCAGGCGCTGGCCGTCCTGGGCCACGGTCAGCACGTACCGGTTGCCCCGACGGATGCCCGAGGGCGCCACGACCGTGATGGTGGCCGAGTGGCCGAACATGTCTGCGATGGCGCTGCGGGCCCGGCGCGCTGCGGACCCGGTGTCGAGCTCGGCCTCGACCACGACCTTGCCGGCCACCAGGTGCAGCCCACCGGAGAACCGCAGCAGGGCCGAGACCTCAGCCTTGCGGCAGCACGTCTTCGTGATCGGCAATCGGCTCAGTTCATCCTTCACGCCCGCCGTCATCGCCATGCCGGAATACTGCCATGCCCGATGACCTCCGCGAACGCCCTCCCCAGAAGCAGGGGATCGTGATGACCGTGGCCCGCCCGCGGGTCGGCCACAGCACGCAGGACGAGCTCGGCACCGACGTCGCTGCAGGCCGCGCGCAGCGCCTGCTCGTCGGGCACATGGGCGGGATCAGCCAGGACGACATCGAACCTGACCTCGGGGAAGGCCTCGGCCAGGACGTGCAGGTGCCCCTGGGGGCTGAACCCGGCGGTCTCCCCCGGCTGGGCCACCAGGTTCAGAGCGAGGATCCGCTTGGCCTGCGCGGCGACGATCGCGTCGTGGATGCCGGGAACCAGGAGCCCGGCCAGGACGGAGGTGTACCAGGAGCCCGGGCCCATCACGATCGCCTCGGCCTGGGCGATGGCCTCGATCGCCTCCGGCCGGGCGGGCGGATCGGGCGGCTCCAGGGAGATCGACAGGACGGTCCCCTCGGTGACGGCCACCATCGACTGGCCCCGCACCACGCTGATCCCCGGGTGCCCGGGTGCATCGAGCACCTCGGCGACGATCTCCACGCCCTCGCTGCACACCGGCAGCACGCGACCGTGGGCGCCCAGCAGGGCGGCCACCCAGTCCAGCCCGGCGACGACATCCCCGGTCTGCTCCCACAGGGAGGTGATCAGCAGGTTGCCCATGGCGTGCCCGGCCAGCTCGCCGGCGGAGAACCGGTGCTGGACGACCGAGCTCCAGGTGCGGCCCCACACGTCGTCGCCGCACAGGGCGGCCAGGGCCATTCGCAGGTCGCCGGGTGGAGGCGTGCCCATGTCCCGGCGCAGGCGGCCGCTCGACCCGCCGTCGTCGGCCATCCCGACGATCGCGGTCAGCTGGTCGGTCACGCCACGCAGGGCCCGCAGGGTGACGGCCAGGCCGTGGCCGCCGCCGAGGGCCACCACGGCCGGTCCCGCGGCCACCGGGCGACGGCGTCGAGCAGCTCCCCCGGGCTCGGCGACGGCAGGAGGCATCACTCGCGCCCGAGGTCCCGATGAACCACGGTGACCTCGAGGCCGACGTGGACCAGTCGCGCTGCGAGGTTCTCGGCCATCGCCACGGAGCGGTGCTTGCCCCCGGTGCAGCCGATCGCCAGGGTGGCGAAGCGCTTGCCCTCGCGCAGGTAGCCGTCCGTGGCCAGGTCGATCATGTGGGCGTAGGAGTCGAGGAACGCCGAGGCGCCCTCCTGGGCCACGACGTAGTCATTGACCTGTGCGTCGAGCCCGCGCAACTCCCGGAGCTCGGGGATCCAGAACGGGTTGGGCAGGAAGCGCACGTCGGCGACGAAGTCGGC
Organism: uncultured Actinomycetes bacterium; assembly: GCA_963706875.1. GTDB lineage: Bacteria > Actinomycetota > Actinomycetes > S36-B12 > CAIYMF01 > Prado023. The sequence continues at coordinate 98,610 of CAVPNW010000016.1, forward strand.
GTCCATCGGGACCCCGTACTTGAACCCGAAGGACATCACGGTGGCACGCAGCCGGACCGGCTCAGCTGACTCGAAGGACGCGGTGATGGCCCGGCGCAGCTCGTGGATGGTGCGGTGGGAGGTGTCGACGACGAGGTCGGCGTCGGCGCGCAGGTCGCCCAGGAGGGCGCGCTCCCGGTGGATCCCGTCGAGCAGGCCGCCCTGGGCCTGCAGGGGGTGCGGCCGGCGGTTGGACTCGAAGCGGCGCACGAGCGCCTCGTCGCTGGACTCGAGGAACAGGATCTTCAGGTCCACGCCGCGCGCGATCACCTCGGCCACCGCGGCCTCGAGCTGGTCGAAGAGGCGGCCGCCGCGCACGTCAACCACGACGGCGACGCGGTCGAGGTCCGAGCGGGCTGCGAGCAGGTCGAGGGTGGGTGCCAGCATCTTGGGTGGCAGGTTGTCGATGACGAACCAGCCGATGTCCTCAAGGGCCCGCGCTGCACTCGACCTGCCGGCGCCGGACATCCCCGAGACCAGCAGGACCTCGAAGTCAGCGATCCCGTCTCCGGGTGTGGTTGTGGTCATCTGGGCTCCTCGGTCACGGGCACATCGTCGCCCAGGATCTCCCCTGTCACGGGCACATCGTCGCCCAGGATCTCCCCTGTCGTCAGGTTGACCGCGCTGATCGTCTCACCGGACAGCGCGACGATGATGCGTTCGGCGAGCGCCGGACCGATCCCGGGTACCTCGGCGATCATCTGCGGGGTCGCTGCCCGGAGCTTGCGCACGGAGCCGAAGCGCGACAGCAGCGCCTTGCGCCGCGCCGGTCCCAGCCCTGGGATGTCGTCCAGGACGCTGGTGGTCATCCGCGCCGAGCGCTTCTGTCGCTGGTAGCGGATGGCGGTGCGGTGGGCCTCGTCCCGGACGCGCTGGAGCAGGTACAGGCCCTGGCTGGTCCGCGGGAGGATCACCGGGTCCTCCTCGTCGGGCAGCCACACCTCCTCGAGCCGCTTGGCCAGGCCGACGACGGCGATGTCGGTCAGCCCGAGGTCGACCAATGCCTGGAACGCGGCGTTGACCTGCGGTGCTCCCCCATCGATGACGACCAGGGACGGGGGGTAGGCGAACCTTGCCGGGGGCTGCGGGGGCGTGCCGAGCGGGTCGACGGGCCCTGCGCCGACGGCTGAGCTGGGGCCCTCGGGGACCGGGGCTCCCTCCAACGCCGGACCGTTGGCCGGGGTGACACCTGCTCCCTCCAACTCCGCGCCGTTCGCGGGCCCACCCGCGGACGCCGCGCCGATGGCCGGGGCGTCCTCCGCCCTGGCCAGCCGCCGGAAGCGCCGGCCGATCACCTCGGAGATGGCGGCGACGTCGTTCTGCCCGTCGAAGCCCTTGATCGCGAACTTCCGGTACTCCGAGGGCCGGGGCAGCCCGTCCTCGAACACGACCATGGAGGCCACGACATCGTCGGCGCCGAGGTTGGAGACGTCGAAGCACTCGATCCGCAGGGGGGCGGTCGGCAGGTCGAGGGCATCGGCGAGCTCGGTGAGCGCCTGGCTGCGGGTCGTGAGGTCACCGGAGCGTCGCAGCTTGTGCGCGGCCAGGGACTGCGAGGCGTTGCGGGTCACCGTCTCCATCAGGGCCCGCTTGTCCCCGCGCCGGGGCACGGACACGCCGACCGGACCACCGCGCTGCTGGCCCAGCCAGTCCGTGAGGACCTCGACCTCTCCGTGCTCGGGAAGGGCCGGGACCAGGACGCGTCGGGGCACGTCGGCATCCGGCTCGGCATACATCTGGGCCAGCAGCGTGGCGACGAGCTGCGCCTCATCGGCGTCGTCGACCCGCTCGACGATGAAGCCGCGCTCACCGCGGATCCGGCCGTCGCGGACGTGGAAGACGCGCACGCAGGCCTCGAGCTCGTCGCTGGCGAGCCCGACCACATCGGCATCGGTGCCGTCGGGCAGGACGACGGCATTGCGCTCGAGCACCCGCTGCAGGGCATAGAGGTCATCGCGAAGTCGCGCTGCACGCTCGTAGTCCAGCTCCGCTGCGGCGGCGTTCATCTGCTCGGTCCGGGAGCGCACGAACGCGGCGGAGTCGCCGGCCATGAAGGAGCAGAAGTCCTCGACGATCGCGCGGTGCTCCTCGGCCGTGACCTCCCCGGTGCAGGGCGCTGCGCACTTGTCGATGTAGCCGAGCAGGCAGGGTCGTCCGGAGGCCTGGGCGCGGCGGAACACACCGCGGGTGCAGGTCCGCATCGGGAACACCCGGAGCAGCTGGTCGACGGTCTCGCGGATCGCCCACGCGTGGGCGAACGGGCCGAAGTAGCGCACGCCGGGCCGCTTCTCGCCGCGCATCACCATCGCGCGGGGGAACTCCTCGCCGATGGTCACCGCGAGGAACGGGTAGGACTTGTCGTCTCGGTAGCGGACATTGAACCGGGGGTCGAACTCCTTGATCCACGCGTACTCGAGCGTCAGGGCCTCGACCTCGGTGGCCACCACCACCCAGTCCAGTGACCGTGCCGTGGCCACCATGGTCTGGGTCCGCTGATGCAGGGCGGCGGGGTCCTGGAAGTAGGACGTGAGCCGTGATCGGAGATTCTTGGCCTTGCCCACGTAGATGACCCGGCCGTCCCCGTCGCGGAACCGGTAGACGCCTGGGTCTGTGGGGATCTGCCCGGGGGCGGGGCGGAAGTTGGCTGTCACCTCAGGCCAGGTAGATCTCCCCACCCGCGACCTGGATCGGCACGGGCTCCAGGCCGGTGGGCGCGGGGCCCTCCAGGCGATCGCCCGTGCTGCCGTCGAAGGTGCTGCCGTGGCAGTTGCACATGATGGTGTTCTCCAGCACCTCGGTGACGGGGCAGCCCGCGTGCGGGCAACGACCGTTGAATGCCAGGAACTCATCGTCGGCGGGGTGGGTCACGACCACCGGGCCGCTCGCGGTCTTCACGACCACGCCGCCCCCGACCGGGAAGTCGCCGGTGCCCGCCAGGGGTTCGCCAGCTGGCGAAGCGTCGCCCCGTGGGGCTCTGCGACTCCGCCGGCGTCGCGGACTCCGACTCGGTCGGGGTCTCGGAGGGCGGAGCGCTCGACGTCGCGGTCCCGGGGCTGCTGGTCTCGTCCGCGGATGCGCACGCCCCGAGGGCCATGACGGCCACGGCCGCGGCGGATCCGGCCAGGACCCCGCGACGGCTCACCGACCCGCGCTCGTCCGTTGCGCGCTGGCAGGCGCAGCCACCTGTGCAGGTGCTCTCGTCCATCCCGACCTCCTCGTCCGTTGGGTGCAGCCTAGGCAGTCGCGCGGGTCCGGCCCAGCAGATCGCCCAGGAAACGCCCGGTGTGGCTCTCGTTGTTGGCCGCGACCTGCTCCGGGGTTCCGGCGGCGACGATCGTCCCGCCCCCCGATCCGCCCTCCGGGCCGAGGTCCACCACCCAGTCAGCGGTCTTGATCACGTCCAGGTTGTGCTCGATGACCAGGACGGAGTTGCCCTTGTCGACCAGGGAGTGCAGAACGCCGAGGAGCTTGCGGACGTCCTCGAAGTGCAGTCCGGTGGTGGGCTCATCGAGGACGTAGATGGTCCGCCCGGTGGATCGTCGCTGGAGCTCGCTGGCGAGCTTCACCCGCTGTGCCTCGCCTCCGGAGAGGGTCGGGGCGGGCTGGCCGAGGCGCACATACCCCAGGCCGACATCGACCAGGGTCTGCATGTGCCGGGCGATGGGCGGGACCGCGGCGAAGAACTCCAGGGCCTCCTCGATCGGCATGTCGAGGACCTGGGCGATCGTTCGGCCCTTGAAGTGGACCTCCAGGGTCTCGCGGTTGTACCGGTCGCCGTGGCACACCTCGCACGGCACATACACGTCGGGCAGGAAGTTCATCTCGATCTTGATGGTGCCGTCGCCGGTGCAGGCCTCGCAGCGCCCACCCTTGACGTTGAAGGAGAACCTGCCGGGGAGGTAGCCACGGATCTTCGCCTCCTGGGTGGAGGCGAAGAGCTTGCGGACATGGTCGAAGACCCCGGTGTAGGTGGCCGGGTTGGAGCGCGGCGTGCGACCGATCGGGCTCTGGTCGACGTGCACCACCTTGTCCAGGTGCTCCAGGCCGGTGACCCGTCGGTGCCGGCCGGGCACGCTGCGGGCGTTGTTGAGGTCGCGCGCCAGGACCGTGTAGAGCACGTCGTTGACCAGCGTGGACTTGCCCGACCCGCTGACCCCGGTGATGGCCACGAAGCAGCCCAGCGGGAACTCGGCCGTCACGTTCTGCAGGTTGTGCTCCCGGGCGCCCTCGACGACGATCGTTCGTGCGGGGTCCACGGGGCGCCGCTTAGTGGGGATCTCGATCCGGCGGGCCCCCGACAGGTACTGGCCGGTCAGCGACTCGGGGTTTGCCAGCAGATCCTCGACCGTCCCCGAGACCACGATCTGACCGCCGTGCTCGCCGGCGCCCGGGCCGATGTCCACGACCCAGTCGGCAGTGCGGATGGTGTCCTCGTCGTGCTCGACCACGATCAGCGTGTTGCCGAGGTCCCGCAGGCGGACGAGGGTGTCGATGAGCCGGTGGTTGTCGCGCTGGTGCAGGCCGATGCTCGGCTCGTCGAGGACGTAGAGCACCCCCACCAGGCCCGAGCCGATCTGGGTGGCCAGGCGGATCCGCTGGGCCTCGCCCCCTGCCAGGGTGCCGGCCGGTCGCGACAGCGAGAGGTAGTGCAGGCCGACGTCCATCAGGAAGGCGAGGCGCTCGTTGACCTCCTTGAGCACCCGGGTGGCGATCTGGGCGTCGCGGTCGGAGACGTCGAGGTCGGCCAGGAAGACCGCAGCCTCACCGATCGGCATCTGCGCGATCGTGGCGATGTTGACCCCGCCCACCGTGACGGCCAGCGAGACCGGCTTGAGCCGGGCCCCGTTGCACTCGGGGCAGGGGACCTCGCGCATGAAGCCCTCGTAGCGCTCCCGTGCGGAGTCGCTCTCGGACTCGGCGTGCCGGCGCTGCACGAAGGGGATGGCCCCCTCGAACCCGGTCGAGTAGGAGCGCTCGCGGCCGTACCGGTTGCGGTAGCGCACGTGGACCTGGTGGTTGTACCCGTGCAGCACTGCCTCGCGCATGGCCTCGGGCAGGTCCTTGAACGGCGTGTCGACGTCGGCCCCGAGCTCGTCGGCCAGTGCGGTGACGAGCCGGGCGTAGTACTCCGAGATGTGCCCGCTGCCCCAGGGGGAGACGGCGCCGTCCGCAAGCGAGAGGTCGGGGTCGGGCACGATCGAGGTCGGGGTCGACCTCCATGCGCGTCCCCAGGCCGGTGCACTGGGGGCAGGCCCCGAACGGGGAGTTGAACGAGAACGAACGGGGTTCGAGGTCCTCGAAGGACTGGCCGTCGTTGAGGCAGACGAGGTGCTCGCTGAACAGCCGCTCCCGGTCGGGGTCGTCGGCGGGTGCGTCGACGAACTCGAGGTTGACGATGCCACCGGCCAGGCCGAGTGCGGTCTCCACCGAGTCCGTGAGGCGCCGACGCGCGGAAGCCTTCACGGCGAGCCGGTCGACGACGACCTCGATGGTGTGCTTCTGCTGCTTCTTCAGGGTCGGCGGCTCGGTGAGCAGGTGCACGGTGCCGTCGACCCGGGCGCGGCTGAAGCCCTGGGTCTGCAGCTGGCGGAACAGGTCGGAGTACTCGCCCTTGCGCTCCCGGACGACGGGCGCCAGGACCTGGAACTTCGTGCCCTCGGGCAGGTCGAGGACCCGGTCGACGATCTGCTGTGGCGTCTGGCGCCCCACGGGCTCCCCGCACGACGGGCAGTGCGGCTTGCCGATCCGGGCGAACAGCAGGCGCAGGTAGTCATAGACCTCGGTGATGGTGCCGACAGTGGACCGAGGGTTGCGCGAGGTGGACTTCTGGTCGATCGACACGGCCGGGGACAGCCCGTCGATGAAGTCGACGTCGGGCTTGTCCATCTGGCCGAGGAACTGCCGTGCGTAGGCGCTCAGCGACTCCACGTAGCGGCGCTGGCCCTCGGCGAAGATGGTGTCGAACGCGAGGCTCGACTTGCCCGAGCCCGAGAGGCCGGTGAACACGACCAGGGCATCGCGCGGGATGGCCAGGGACACGTCCTTGAGGTTGTGCTCCCGGGCGCCCCGCACCGTGAGGCGGTCGTGATGGTGCTCGGCCAGATCCACGCCCCGATCCTAGGACAGCCCTCCGACATCGGCTCCGGCCGTCCGCGCCGGGCAACAGTTCAGTGCTCGGGCTCCGGCGGGAGGTGCCGCAGTGCCTCGCCGGCGACGTCGTCCGCCTCGTGCTCGAGGCGCATCTCGGGACTGGACTCGACCAGCGACGGGTCGCGGCGGACAGCGATCACGCTGGCGATGGCAGTCACGACCAGCACCCCGATGATCACGGCCAGCGACACGGCCGTGGAGATCTCCGGGACATCCAGGTCGGTCGTCTCGTGCACGGCATGCAGCAGCAGCTTCACCGCGATGAAGCCGAGGATGATCGCCAGGCCCTTGGACAGGTAGATCAGGCGGTCCAACAGGCCGTGGAGCATGAAGTAGAGCTGACGCAGGCCCATCAGGGCGAAGGCGTTGGCCGTGAAGACCAGGTAGGCCTCCTCGGTCAGGCCGAACACCGCGGGGATCGAGTCGAGCGCGAAGAGCAGGTCCGTTGTGCCGATGGCCAGCATCACCAGCAGCATCGGGGTCACCACCCGCTGGCCGTCGATCCGCACGCTGAGCTTGGTCCCGTGGTACTCGCGGGTCGTGGGCACGTGCTTCTCGACGAACCGGATCAGCGCGTTCCCCTCGGGATCCGCCTCCTCGTTGCCGCTGCGCCACACGGAGATCGCCGTCCAGAGCAGGAACGCCCCGAAGACGAAGAACGTGGCCGCGAACCGTTCGATCGCCGCCGCGCCCAGCACGATCAGGATGCCTCGCAGGATCAGGGCGATGACGATGCCGATGGACAGCACCCGATGGCGGTGCTCCTCGGGGACGGCGAACGACGAGATGATGATCATGAAGACGAACAGGTTGTCGACGCTCAGCGAGTACTCGGTGATGTAGCCCGCGAGGAACTCCCCGCCGTACTGCCGGCCGAACGTCATCGTGACGAAGGCCGCGAACAGCAGGGCGAGGATGACGTAGAAGATCACCCAGCGGGTGGCCTCCTTGGCGGTGAACGCGTGTGGCCGCCGGTCGACGATGATCAGGTCGATGACGATGATCCCCAGGAGCCCGAGGATCGTGGCTGCCCACAGGCCCGCCGAAACATCCACCCACAGCCTCCTGCTGGCCAATCCGCGTCGGGCCCGGTGCCGTGCGCAGGATCACCATTCTGGCACGACTACGACCCACCGCCGGGCGAGATGCCCGGTGCACGCGATCGGTCGGCCCTGCAGCGCCCCTCACCCGGCGGTGGCCTCACCCCGCGGTGCCGATCCCCCCGATGTGCCGATCACCCGGCGGCGATCATCCCCCGCAGCTCGCGCTTGAGGTCGGAGACCTCGTCCCGGTAGCGGGCCGCCACCTCGAACTGCAGGTTCGCGGCTGCGGCGTGCATCTGCTCGGTCAGCTCCTGGATGAGGTTGGCCAACTCGGTGGCCGGCAGGTCCGAGCGGGCCGCGGCGCCCGTGGCCACGGAGGCATCGGCGGCGGCCGCTCCCGACCCCTGCCGCTTGGCCCCGCCCCGACCGCGGGACTGCGAGCGGCCCGAGCCCATCGTGGTGGCCAGCACCTCCTCGGTATCGGCGTCCTCGGCGGCAAGCAGGTCGGTGATGTCGGCGATCTTCTTGCGCAAGGGCTGGGGATCGACCCCTCGCTCCAGGTTGTAGGCGATCTGCAGCGCGCGTCGCCGGTTGGTCTCGTCGATGGCCGTCTGCATCTGTGAGGTGATCGTGTCGCCGTACATGTGCACCTGCCCGGACACGTTGCGCGCCGCGCGACCGATCGTCTGGATCAGGCTGCGCTCCGAGCGCAGGAAGCCGGCCTTGTCGGCGTCGAGGATGCTGACCAGGGACACCTCCGGCAGGTCGAGGCCCTCGCGGAGCAGGTTGATCCCGACCAGGACGTCGAAGATGCCCATCCGCAGCTCACGCAGCAGCTCGACCCGCCGCAGCGTGTCGACCTCGGAGTGCAGGTAGCGCACGCGGATCCCGCGCTCCAGCAGGTAGTCGGTGAGGTCCTCGGACATCCGCTTGGTCAGCGTCGTGACCAGCACCCGCTCGCCGCGCTCGGTGCGCAGGCGGATCTCGTGCATGAGGTCGTCGATCTGGCCCTTGGTCGGCTTGAGGATGATCTCCGGGTCGATCAGGCCGGTCGGGCGGATGACCTGCTCCACGACGTCGCCGTCCACCTTGGCCAGCTCGTACGGCCCCGGCGTCGCCGACAGGTACACGGTCTGGCCGATCCGCTCGAGGAACTCCTCCCAGCGCAGGGGCCGGTTGTCGGCGGCACTGGGCAGCCGGAACCCGTGGTCGACCAACGTGCGCTTGCGCGACATGTCGCCCTCGTACATCCCGCCGATCTGCGGGACGGTGACGTGCGACTCGTCGATGACCAGCAGGAAGTCGTCGGGGAAGTAGTCGATCAGGCAGTTGGGCGCCGACCCCGGCTCGCGGCCGTCGATGTGCCGGGAGTAGTTCTCGATCCCGGAGCAGAAGCCGACCTGGCGCATCATCTCGATGTCGTAGGAGGTGCGCATCTGCAGCCGCTGCGCCTCCAGCAGCTTGCCCTGCTCGTTGAGCTCGGCCAGGCGCTCGGCGAGCTCGGACTCGATGCCGCCCAGGGCCCGCTCCATCCGCTCCGGACCGGCGACGTAGTGCGTGGCGGGGAAGACGTAGACCTCCTGGTCGTCGGTCAGGATCTCGCCGGTGACCGGATGCAGCGTCATCAGCCGCTCGATCTCGTCGCCGAACATGTCGATGCGCACCGGGTGCTGCTCGTACACCGGGAACACCTCGATCGTGTCCCCGCGCACCCGGAACGTCCCCCGCTCGAATGCGAGGTCGTTGCGGGCGTACTGGTTCTCGACGAACTGGCGCAGCAGCGAGTCGCGGTCGACCTCCTCGCCGACCCGAAGGCGCACCATCCGGTCGACGTACTCCTGCGGGGTGCCCAGGCCGTAGATCGCCGAGACGGTGGCCACCACGATGACGTCGCGGCGGGTCAGCAGCGAGTTGGTCGCGGAGTGCCGCAGCCGCTCGACCTCCTCGTTGATCGAGGAGTCCTTCTCGATGTAGGTGTCCGTCTGCGGGATGTACGCCTCGGGCTGGTAGTAGTCGTAGTAGGAGACGAAGTACTCGACCGCGTTGTCGGGGAGCAGCTCGCGGAACTCGTTGGCCAGCTGGGCGGCCAGCGTCTTGTTGGGGGCCATCACCAATGTGGGGCGCTGGAGCTTCTCGACCAGCCACGCCGTCGTGGCCGACTTGCCCGTGCCCGTGGCGCCCATGAGCACGACGTCCTTGGCTCCGGCCTCGATCCGCGTGGCGATCTCGGCGATGGCCGCAGGCTGGTCGCCGGCGGGCTGGTACTCGCTGATGACGCGGAACGGGGCCACGCGTCGCTGCAGGTCGGTGACGGGTCGGGTCATGCAGGACACGGTATTGCGTCGGTCTGACATCGGCTCCCCACGCCCTCCTGCGACCGGGGCGGGGCCTCGGGGCGGGGCCTCGGGGCGGGGCCTCGGGGCGGGGCCTCGGGGCGGAGACCGGGCGGGGCCTCGGGCGAACCCGCGGCGAACCCGCCGGGACACGGTCCAAGCCGCAGCCGAGGCCGGCCGCCCCTCGCACGGCTCGGGATACCCTGCGGGGATGTCCGACCTGGCCCCACGCCCCGCACCCGCGAGTCCTGAGGGCCGGGCGGTGGTCGCCCGTCGACGAGCTGCCGTCGGCCTCGTCATGGCTGTCGCAGTGGCTGCCTTCCTCACGATCACGGTCGCGAGCGGATCGAACGTGCTCGACGGGTTCGACACCGCGATCACCGACCTCACCCGCGGATGGGCGGACCCGCCCGGCTGGCCGGTCGACGTCGCCCACGTCGTCGGCCTGGTGACCGCCCCGTTGTGGTCGGCCCTCGCAGCCACGGCCGTGGTGATCGCCCTGCTGCTGACCCACCAGCGCGCTGCGGCCGGGCTGCTGGCCATGTCCGGGATCGCGGGTGTCACGGTCAGCGAGACGGTCAAGATGTCGATGGGTCGCACCCGCCCGCCCGGCGCGGAGCAGTTCGAGCAGGACCTCGACAAGTCGTTCCCGTCGGGTCACGCGATGGAGGGCATCTACCTCTACATGGCCGTCGGGCTCGTGCTCATCCACCTCAGCCGCGCGCAGGGACGGCGCTGGTTGGCTGTCGTGGGGCGAATCCTGGTGATCATCGGGCCGCTCATCGGTCTGAGCCGACTTGTCCTGGGCGTGCACTGGCCCAGCGACGTGATGGCCGGATGGGCCTTCGGCTCGGTGGTCCTGCTCGCCAGCGCCCTGATCCTGTGGTGGCCCCTGGACCGCGGCTGGACAGCACGCGACGCCGAGCCGGCGACCGCTACTCCCCCAGAGCTGCCTGGAGCAGGTACCACGCCCGCTCGACCTGCGCGATGAGCTGCTCCTCGTCGCCACCGTTGTCGATCAGGATGGTCGCCACCTCGGCACGCTCGGCGTCACTGGCCTGACGCGCCATCCGCTCACGCGCATCCGCCACCGGCACGCCCCGTACGGCCAGCCGGGCCAACCGCACCTCGATCGGCGCGTGCACCACCACGACGAGGTCGAAGTCGTCGGCCGAGCCGTTCTCGACCAGCAGCGGCATGTCGTAGATCACGACCCGCGTGCCCCCGTTCTCAGCAGCCTGGAGCATCTCCGCCGCCCGCTGGGCGATCCGCGGATGCATGATCGCGTCGAGGGCGGCCAGGGCGTCCGGGTCGGGGAAGACGATCGCGGCCAGGCCAGGACGGTCGAGTTGACCATCGGCGAGCAGCACGCCCGGCCCGAACCGCTCGACGATCTCGGCCAACGCGGGCTCGCCGGGTGCGACGAGGTCGCGGGCGATCTGGTCGCCGTCGACCACCACGGCACCCTTCTCGGCCAGCATCGTCGACACGGTCGACTTCCCCGCGCCGATTCCTCCGGTCAACCCCACCCTGATCATGGGGGAAGCATGGCAGGCGACGAGCGCCGCTGCCTCCCGCGGGATCGGATGGTCGAGGCATCCGCACGCGTGGGCGATGATTGTCCGGTGAGTTCCGATCCCGCTGACGAGGCGTCCGCCGCCGCGACTGCAGGGACCCCGGCGGCCGGGATCTCGGTCCAGGGCACCGCCATCGTGGGCGTCGGGCTCGTGGTGTCGCAGATCATCGCGATGGCACAGATGCTCGTCGTCTCGCGGCTGCTCGGCCCCGAGCAGTTCGGGGCCTTCGGCGCGCTCGCCGTGATCCTGCTCCTGGGAAGCACTGCGATGGCCGCCACGCAGGTGGTCATCGCGCGGCACGTGGCCTCCGGGCGGTCGTCGGAGCACATCGGTGCGGGATCGGTGCTCCTTGTCGGCGCCCTCACCTGCGCCCTGACCGTTGCGCTGGCGCCGTTCATCAGCAGGGCCCTGAACCTGTCGGACGTCGTTGCCGTGGTCGTCGTCGGGGCCACCTTCATCCCGTTCACGGTCACCGGGGCCCAACTCGGGCTGCTGCAGGGCGCCGAACGCCACAAGCGCCTCGGCGCGCTGTACGTGGTCGCGACAGGCGCCCGGGTGGCCGGAGCGATCGTCGGCGCAGCTCTCGGGGGCACTGCGGACACGACCCTTGTGGGGCTGGCCGTCGGCGCAACCCTGGGGGCGGTCGCGGGGCAGTTCCTGCTCGTCGGCCAGCCGCCATGGGGCTCGAAGGAGGAGGGTCCGCGGGAGTTCCTCGTCGAGGTCGGTCACGCCGCCCACGCCCTGATCGCGCTCTACGCCCTGACCAACCTGGACGTCCTGCTCGCCCGAGCCCAGCTCCCCGCCTATGACGCGGGCCTGTATGCCGCCGGCGCCCTGATCGCCAGGGCCGTGTTCTTCCTGCCTCAGGCGGTCCTCGTGGCGGCCTTCCCGCGGATGGTTGCCGGCTCCCGAAACGCGCAGAAGCAGGCGATCATCGCCGTCGCCGGCCTGGGGTTGCTGTCGACGCTCGTGGTGGCGGCGCTGCCGAGGCTGATCGTGCGGATCATGTCCGGGACGCAGTACCTCACCGTGGCCCAGGACGCGTGGATCTTCGCGCTCGCCGGCGCTGGTTTCGGGGTGGTCCAGGTGCTGCTGTACGCCCGGATGGCCCACCACGACCGTCGCGCGACGCTCCTGCTCTGGGGCGGGGTCGCGGCGCTCGCCGGGCTCGGGCTGTGGCTGGGCACCTCGATCCACGCCTTGGCCACCGTGGCCGCCTCGGTCGCGTGGGCGGTGGCCCTCGGCGGTCTCGTGTGGGCGCGGACGAGCCCCTCCGCCCGGCCCGACGCGGACGAGCCGATCGTCACCCCCGCCGCCTGAGCCGACGCGGACCGGTTGCCGGGGGGCCGCGCCCGGCTGGCTCAGAGGGCTCGGGGGCGGCGGGCCCCACTGCCGTCCGCCGCCCCCCATTGACGCGGGACGGCCCCGGGACCGTGTGGGTCCCGGGGCCGTCCGTTCGTTCAGCCAGCTAGTGCCGCCGAACCGTCAGCTGCTCACGCGCCGCCGGTCAGCTTCTCGCGCAGGGCCTGCAGGGCCTCGTCGGTGGCCAGGGTGCCAGCACCCTCGTCGGCCGCAGGGGCCTCGGAGCTGTAGGAGCCCACACCCTCGCCGGTCTCGAGAGCCGCATTCTGGTCGGCCGTCTTGGCCTCCTCGACCTGCTTCATGTGCTGCTCCCAGCGGGCGTGCGCCTCGGCGTACTGCGCCTCCCACTCGGAGCGCTGGTCCTCGAAGCCGACCTTCCACTCGCCGGTCTCGGGGTCGAAGCCCTCGGGACCGATGTACGCGCCAGCCTCGTCGTAGGACGGGGCCATGCCGTACAGGTAGGGGTCGAACTCCTCGGAGCCGGCACCGGTCGTGTTCTCGTTGGCCTGCTTGAGGCTCAGCGAGATGCGGCGACGCTCGAGGTCGATGTCGATGACCTTGACGAAGATGTCGTCGTTGACGGTCACGACCTGCTCGGGGATCTCCACGTGGCGCTCGGCCAGCTCGGAGATGTGCACCAGGCCCTCGATGCCCTCCTCGACGCGCACGAACGCGCCGAACGGGACGAGCTTGGTGACCTTGCCCGGCACGACCTGGCCCATCTGGTGGGTCCGGGCGAAGTGCTGCCACGGATCCTCCTGGGTCGCCTTGAGCGACAGCGAGACGCGCTCGCGGTCCATGTCGACGTCGAGCACCTCCACGGTGACCTCGTCGCCGACGGCCACGACCTCGCTCGGGTGGTCGATGTGCTTCCAGGACAGCTCGGAGACGTGCACCAGGCCGTCAACGCCGCCGAGGTCGACGAACGCGCCGAAGTTGACGATCGAGGACACCACGCCGTTGCGGATCTGGCCGCGCTGGAGCTGGTTGAGGAAGTTGGAGCGCACCTCGGACTGCGTCTGCTCGAGCCAGGCACGGCGGGACAGGACCACGTTGTTGCGGTTCTTGTCCAGCTCGATGATCTTGGCCTCGATCTCCTTGCCGACGTACGGCTGGAGGTCGCGGACGCGGCGCATCTCGACCAGCGACGCGGGCAGGAAGCCGCGCAGGCCGATGTCGAGGATCAGGCCGCCCTTGACGACCTCGATCACCTTGCCGGTGACGACGCCGTCCTCCTCCTTGATCTTCTCGATCGTGCCCCAGGCGCGCTCGTACTGGGCGCGCTTCTTGGACAGGATCAGACGACCCTCCTTGTCCTCCTTCTGGAGGACCAGGGCCTCGACGAGGTCGCCGACCGACACGATCTCGGACGGGTCCACGTCGTGCTTGATGGACAGCTCGCGGGAGGGGATGACGCCCTCAGTCTTGTAGCCGATATCGAGAAGGACCTCGTCACGGTCGACCTTGACGATGGTGCCCTCGACGATGTCGCCGTCATCGAAGTTCTTGATGGTCGCGTCGATCGCGGCCAGGAAATCCTCGATGCTACCGATGTCGTTGATCGCGACCTGCGGTGCAGAGGTGGTGGGGGTGATGGTCATGGAGTGGTTCTGCTCCGGTGGATAGATGTCGATGTCACGTGCACGGGCCAGTGTTCACCGGCGTTCCTTGGCCGGTGAAGTTGTGACCGGTGGGGACGACATGAACGCGCGCGCCTACTACGTCTGAGACGCTGCAGGCCCGTAACGCCCTGACAGGATACCGCACGTGATCTCGAAGCTGCCACGACCGGACGAATGGGACGAACCGGACACGCCGGACGCGACGATCGGCGCCGGGTGGACCGAGGAGGGGTCGGCGGGGCGGTCCGGGATCGACGCCGACGAGGTCGACCGGGCGTCTCGCACCTACTGGGAGGCCGAGGCGGACGCATACCAGGCCGAGCACGGGGAGTTCCTTCGGGGGCGCCCCGCCGCCGACGCTGCCGTCGACCCACCGAGTGTCATGGATTCGGTCGATGAAGTGAACGGAATCCATGACGCTTCGAAGGGGGTCGCTGACTCGGGTGAGGGTGGCGGCGCGGGAGGGGTCGCGGGAGGGCGCTGAGGACAGCGGCGGGGGCTTCGTCTGGGGGCCGGAGGGGCTGACCGAGGCCGAGGCGGGGCTGCTCGGACCGGTGGAGGCCCTGGCGGGGCGTCGGGTGCTCGAAGTGGGTTGCGGGGCAGCGCAGTGCTCACGCTGGCTGGCGGAGCGGGGGGTCCACGCCGTCGGGATCGACATCGCGGTGGCCCAACTCCGCCACGCACGCCGGTCCGGAGCGCCGGCGCACGTGGTCGCCGCCACGGCCACTGCACTGCCTTTCCGGGACTCGACCTTCGACGTGGCGTTCGCCTCGTATGGGGCGATCCAGTTCGTGGGCGACCTCCCGATGCTGTTCCGCGAGGTCCGGCGCGTCCTGCGACCCGGTGGGCGGTGGGTGTTCTCGGTGACGCACCCGATCCGGTGGGCGTTCCCGGACGACCCGGGTCCGGCCGGGCTCTCGGTGTCCGGCTCCTACTTCGACCGCACCCCGTACGTGGAGCGGGATGGGACGGGTGCAGCGGTGTACGCCGAGTTCCACCGGACGATCGGGGACTACGTGACCGCCCTGGTCGGAGCCGGCTTCACCATCGAGACGATGGTCGAGCCCGAGTGGCCGGACTGGAACGACGCCACCTGGGGCGGCTGGAGCCCCCTGCGCGGAACGCATCTGCCCGGCACCCTGATCATCGGGTGCCGGGCAGATGGTGGTGCTGGCGCAAGGCCTCCGGGCTAGCCGGCGACCTTCCTTGACGCGGCGAACGCCGCGCCGCCGGCGCCGGCGATGAGCAGCGCGCCGAGGCCGTACTTCAGCGCGTTGTTCTCGGTGTCCGCCGCGACCCCGGCCACGTACATCTTGTACGCCGCCGTCGTCACGACGTCGGTGCCCTCCGCGGGTCCGAACGGGATGGCCACGCCCTCCAGCCCTGCCTGCTGGGCCGCCTCGAGCATCGCGACCCGCTTGGCGTAGTCGAGCTGCGCCTCCTTGCCGGTCTTCGCCAGCTCGTCAGCACCCTCCTTCTTCAACCGTCCAGCGCCTTCCTCGATCTGGGCGCCACCCGGCTCAGCCTGGGCCAAGCCATCGGCCAGGGTCCCAGAGCCATCCGCTGCAGCACCTAGACCCGCAGCGAGCTGGTCAGCACCGTCGGCAACCTGAGACGCACCGTCGTCGAGCTGCGCCACGCCACTGGCGAGGGTCGGCACCTTCGCATTGAGCGTCTCGGTGCCCTCAGCCAGGGTCTCGGTCCCATCAGCCAGTTGCGACGCACCGACGCGAGCGCCGCGGACCCAGCCGTCAGTGCTGCCGACGCGCAGGTGAGCGACTTGGTCGGATCACACCCCTTGGCGGCCGGGGAGGTGCCGATGCCGGCGAGCAAGGTCTGCTCGATCGAAGCAGTGAGCGCAGCTCACGAGCTGGGGAATCCCATCCCTGACCAAGGTCAGCGCCTGCGCATAGCCACAGCTGTCGCGGTTGCCGGGCGCTGCCTTCGGGATCGCAGGGCGTGTTGTAGAGCGCCTTCTTGGATCCCGCTTGATCCCGCAGCGATGACGGCGCAGCCCGTTGGGACATTCGTCTGATCGCCATCGAGTCTTCGCGACCACGGCGTTTAGACGCACCAGCGCGGAAGCCGGTGCACAGCCTGTGCAAAGAGCGTAGCCTTGGTGATCGGTCCCGGGAGGGTGCAGGTGGGCGGACCGTTGATGCACTTCGCACACTTCCTGCTGGAGCGGACGCCTGATCAGGCGGTGACAGTAGTGCGGCCAGGCCATCCGAGGATCGCTGACAAGCCCATCGAGATCCGGTCTTCGCACCGAGGAGTTGGCTGGCGACCAGCGCATTGGCATCGGCTGACACCGCACTTCGTCGGCGTCCCACCCGGTCAGCGCGACGGCGCAGTCCGTCGTCCTGGGTACCGGCGGGCGAACGCAGCCACCACCATGTGTTCAGCCGCCTGAGAGAGCGTTGCCGTGGACTGTGTCCGTCGGGACGCCAATCCCAGCGATGAACTTCGTGAGGGTGCCCGAGCAGGGTCTGGTAGTCCACATTGGACTTCAACTGCTCCTGCACCGTAGCGGGTAGCGCGTCAACGGACTGGCTTAGACGTGTTGAGGCCGCCGTTCAGCGACGCGATCCCTGCTGCCAAGGCTCGCGTTGCCGTCCGCACCGTTTCTGGCGCCGCCGTTGAGCTTCTGGCGCGCCGGCGTTGAGGTCCGACACGCCCTCCTCCAGCGCCGGGACGTTGCTGTTCAGCTGGTTCAGGCCGTCGGACACCTGGTTGGCGCCGTCAGCGAGTGCTGCCGAGCCCGGGGCGGCCGTGTTGACCAACCCGTCGCTCAACTGGCTGGCACCTGCCGACAACTGACCCAGGCCCGCGACGAGCTTGCCCGCGCCGTCCTGGAGCTTGAGCAGGTTCTCGCCGATCTGGTCGCCGGCACCGAAGATCGACGCACCGGTCGCGGCGCCGCCCTTGAGGGCCTCGGTCGTGCCGGAGATCGTGCTGTTGTCGAACGGCACGAGCGGCAGGAACGAGAACTCCGCTGCCGGCATCTGGCCGTTGGTGATCCGCGACTGGTAGCCGACCTTCACCTCTGCCGACCCAAGAGGCGGGAACAGCAAGAAGGTGTACCCGAGTTGGGTCTCGTTCTGGCCGTTGCCCGCAACGGTTGCGCCGGGTGCGGTGATCTCGTTGAAGCCCTGGGGCAACACGACGTCGAGAGAACCAGCGAAAGGATCGGCCATCTCGACGTCCTCGGTGACCTCTTTGCCCTCGACGTCGGCGAACGTCACGGGCTCCGTGCGCGCCGTGGTGTTGCGCACCGTGTACTCCACATCGAGCACGCCACTGGCGCCGACCACGTCCTCGGGCGCGATCTCCGCGCCGTCGAGCATGACCTTGACCGAGACCTCCATCGGGGCGATGTCGGCATCGGTCACGGTGCGCTGCTCAACGCCGCCACCGTCGGCGACCGTGAGCTCGACGACCATCGACTCGCCCTCCATGGGGAACGCACCGAAGGCATTGAGGTTGCGGTTGCTCGTCGACCCGACCGGCACGGTCACGGTCTTGGTGCCGTTGCCGACCGCCGAGATCTGGGTGTACATCGTGCTGTTGGTGACCTCACCGGTCGCTGTCGCGGCCTGCCGCACGGTCTTGCGCACGACCGCCTGGACGTCACCGGAGTCCTCGGTGCCAACGGCCGCGGCCCCTGGCCCGGCGGCCCCTGCCACGAGCAGCACGCCTGCGGTTCCGGCAATGACGCGCATCACGTTCTTGATGGACATCAGATCTCACTCCCCACGGTCTCAAGCTCCTGCGGTGCCGGCTCAGCCTTCTCGGACTCATCCGGGAAGACCAGGTCGATCACGGCAGCAGTCAGGTAGCCGATGCCGAAGACGACCAGGAACCGGCCGAGGGTCTGCACCGACGTGGTCAGGAACTCGGGCACATCGGCGTTGAAGATGTAGTCGTACGCGCCGACGAAGGCGCCGACACCCAGCAGGACCGACCACAGCGGCATCCGGCCGAAGGACAGGGCCGCAGCCGCCGTCGCCAGGGCGAGGGTGAGGGCTGCGGTGATCGCCACGCCACTGCTGGCCGATGGCATGAACCCGGCGTTGACGGCGTAGCCCACGAGGGCCAGCAGGACTCCGACGAGGAACCCGGCCAGCCGGCCCAGCTTGCGCCCGCCCGGGGCGAGGGCGAGCACGCCACCGACAGCGACTCCCAGAAGCGGGTTCGGCAACCCGAGGTTCAGGGCATCGCCCAGGTACACGGCGAGCGCGGCGACGATAGCCAGCGCCAGACCGCCGAAAACGGTCCTCTTCATCAGTCCTCCATCACACGTAGCCCTCGGGTGCCATCACCCAAGAGGGGGTGAACCACGTCACACACCGTGAGTTAACCAAAACGAAACACGGGATGCCCCTCGGGGGATCGTCTCGTTAGGGTGAATTTGGATCAGTTTGTTTCGGTGGTGGGGCTCTGGGGCCACTCGGGCAGCGTGCTCGGCCCCGCGAATCCGCTCGGCACCCCGAAGGCCAGGGTGTTGCCCGCCCAGGTCGGGAAGCGACCGAGGCGAACCCAGTCGTCGAGGATCCGCACGGCACCCACCAGGGACGTGCCGGTGAAGCTGCAATGGCCGGCGCCGAAGGGAGCCACGCCGTCCGCCGGATAGGGCGTCGGTGGGTTCGACACGTTGATGTTCAACCACCGGATGTCCTGGCCGCTGGCCTTCGCCGCGGCCTGGCCGTAGAGCGTCTCGTTCGCCAGGATCGCCACCGGGTCGACGGCCGTGTGCAGGGTGAGGTTGGGCTTGGTCAGCTTGGCGGGCGGCGGGTACTGGGCGTCGGCCGCGGTTCGTGCGGCCGCATCGGCCTCCACCGCCGGAAGGGCGGCCATCTGCTGCAGCAGGGCCAGGGTCGCACCCTCGGTCCCCGCCATCGCGTCGATCAGCGCCGCCTCGTCGGCCGTGACCCGGGCGCCGTAGTTCACGCCCACGTTGGTGCTCGGATTGCCGCCCACCTGCTCCTCGACCCGGAAGCGCTCGAGAGTGGTCCGGGCCAGGACGCGGCTCAGGTTCTCGACGATCGCGACGCGCTGCTGGTCGAGGGTCGTCCCCTCGGCGGTGCGCGTCTGGGTGGGGATCTCCGCGGCTGCGGCGATCACCTGCAGCTTCGTCAGGCCCTCGCCCAGCGGGTCCTCGGCCGCGGCGATCACGGCCTTCATCGCCCGCTCGTACTCCTTGCGCGCCTGCTTGACCGACGTGTATCCCGTCAGCTTCAGGTCCGGCTCCAGGAGGCCCTTCACGCCGACTGCTGCGTCGAGGGCGAGGTCCATGTTCGGGTTCAGGCCGGCAAGCAGCCCGCACATCGACGCCGATCCGGAGACCCAGTCGTTGGCCTCCCCGGACCGCAGGGCCGCCAGTCCGCCGAGCGACTGGCCCCACGTGTAGATGCGGTTGGGCACCCCGACATTGGTGACGAACGCCTCGCGGACGGCGGTGAAGGACTCGATCGCGTCGTCGATCGCCCATCCGCCGGTCGGCGAGCCCGCGCCGGCCAGCGCGTACCCCTGCTCCAGCAGTTCGTCGGCCACCGCCTCGACACCCGACGCCACACCGGGCGCGGCCTCGGCGATCGGCTCGAACGCCGGTCCATCGGCCGCGACCGGATCGATCATGCGCAGTCCGTGGCTGTAGATCAGCAGCGAGCCGTTCCAGGTCTCCGGCAGCCGGATGTCGTACGGGGTCCCGTCGATCTGGCCGGTGCAGGCGAACCCACCAGCGCCGCACGCCGTGAAGGCCACGTCCGTCGACTGGTCCTTGGGATCCCCAGTCGGGAGCCCCGATCCGGACGCCGACCCCGAGGCCGCCGCGCCAGGGGCGTCGTCGGAGCCCGTGCATCCGGTCAGCACGAGGCCAAGGGCGAGGAGGGGGGCGACAATCCGGACACTATGCACGCGCGGCATCCTCGCACAGCGCCGCCGTGATCCATGCAGGTTGTTGCCTCTAGAGGAGCAACAACCTGCATGGATCACCGGCGGGGATCGTGGGGCGCGGCTGGACGCCGCCTCTCGCCCGTCACTGCGGCCAGGGGCCGGGCTCGAACGTCGGGTCGAACCCGGAGTCCGCACCGAACGCCTCGAGCACCGCGGCCTCGCTCGGGGCCTGGCCGCCGCGCACCCACTGGTCGAGCAGGTCGATCATCCCGACCCTCGAGTCCGGAGTGAAGTTGCAGTGGCCTGCCCCGTAGGGCGCCCCGGGCTTGGCCGGGAACGTGTCAGGAGCGACGGTGAACAGCTGGACGAGGTCCTCGGTCGAGCCGGACGCGTCGCGAAGGTAGCTCTGGTTCTGCACCGCGACCAGAGGATCGGCGGCCGTGTGCAGCGTGAGCGTCGGCATCTCGATGGTGCCCGAGGGCTCGCCGCCGTCCTTTCGCGCCTTCTTGACCGCTGACGCCTCGGCAGACACCCGCTCGCCGTCCTCCAGCGACGCGATGATCCGCTTCGCGGTGCCCGCTCCCCCGACCTCGTCGAGCAGCGCCCGGTCCTCGTCCGAGAAGCGCGCGGCGTAGTCGGTGTCGGTGTTGTCCGAGATGTTGCCGCCGTAGCGCTGCTCGATGTCCCAACGCGCGACGGTCCCGCCGATCCGCAGGGCGTAGAGCGCGGCCTCGGCCGCGGCCTGCACCTGGCTGTCGGTCGTGCTGCCATCCTGCGACTTGGTCTGCAGCTTCGCGTCCGCGAGCAGGGCCAGGGCCAGGATGTCGGCCTGCTCCTTCTCCGAGGCGGCCGCGTCGAGGACCTTGCGCGCGGTCGAGACGAACTGCTGGCTCGCGGCGTCGGCCGACTCGTACCCCGTCAGCTGGAAGTCGTTGTCGATCAGCTCGCGGATCCCGTAGAGCACATCCATGGCGAGGTCGTAGTTCGGCACGACTCCACCCAGCGCCCCGCACAGGGGTGCCGCGCCGCTGACCCAGTCGGGGTTGGCCTCCGCGGTCTCCATCGTGACCAGGCCGCCGAGGCTGTCGCCCCACGCGTAGACCCGCTCGGGCTTGCCAACTGTCTCGGCGAAGAACTCGTACAGGTCGGTGTTGGCCTTCACACCGTCCGAGACCGCCCAGCCGTTGCTCGCCCAGCCGGACCCGGCCAGCGCATAGCCCTTGCTCAGCAGGTTGCGGGCCAGGGGGACGCCACCGTCGCTGTACCCGGGCGAGGGTTCAGCCTTCGACGTCACCGGCGAGTAGTCCGGGGGCACCGAGACCGGGCTGCGGTACCCGTGGGAGTACAGCAGCAATGTGCCGTTCCACTCCTTGGGCAGCAGGATCTTGTACTTGGCGCCGTCGATCTCGCCCTCACAGGCCTCACCGCAGTCGGTGAACGCGACCTCCGAGGGCGCAGCCAGCGGCGTCTCGGCCGCCGACGCCGAACCGGACTGCGCCTCGCTGGCCTCCGTGTCCCCCGAGCACCCCACCAGCAGCGCGCAGGCCGCCACCACCACCGTCAGCCGCTTCCAGTCCCCAGTCACCGCCCGATTGTCCCAGCGAACTGGGCGACCCGCACAACCGGACCCTCGTCGCAGGCCTCAGTCGAACGCCTCGCGCAGGTCGTCGAAGGACGCCAACTCATCGGGGAAGTCCTCCTCGACCCTCGCCGCCCGGGTCCGGACGATCACGCCTGCGATGCCCACGGCGAGCAGCACGAGCCCGAGCGTGACGGCCAGCATCGGACCGTACGAGTGGGCCCACAGCACCGGGCGACCCTCCGCGCGGGCCTGTGCGACCAGAGCATCCACCTGCTCGGGGGTGCTCGAGGTGGTCATCGCCAGCAGGGTGACGATGTCCTTGCCGGTGCTGTCGCGCAGCGCCTCGCGGATCCGCTCGACCTTGCGCACGATGATCCCCGTGGTCGGGTCGACCCAGATGGTGCGGTTCACCACGTGCGTCCGGATCAGCGGGATGGTCGGCAGTGGCGATCCGACGAGCACGCCGGGGGCCTGGACGGTCCCGATCGGCGTCGGCTGGGCCGCCTGCTGGAACTTCATGGCCGCCAGGCCAGCCACTTCCTCCGGGCCGATGAACGACATCTCGGCGGGAGCGAGCAGCGTGAGGTCGAAGTACGGATAGGACGTCTCCGGCGCGAACCACGGCAGACGCAGCGGGCTCCCGGAGCCGGCCATCGGGACGGTCACGCCACCGACCTGTGCCCCGCAGCAGTCGAGCAGCGCCTGGGTGTGCCGGTCTGCCGCCAGCCGGTACTCGGACTCGGCGATCAGCCGGCCGTCCTCTGTGACCGTGCGATCGGTGGTGTCGGTCACCGCCGCATTGGCCCCCGAGGCCGCAGCCTGCTGGGCGGCCGCAGCGTCGCCGCGGGTGGACTCGGTGCGCGTCACGGGGATGGGCTCGATTGCCGTGCTCTCCGCGGTCTCGAGGTCGAACAGGGTCGTGATGGTGCCGGTGGCGACGTGGGTGAGGAATCCGTCGCCGCCCGGGACCTCCGGGGACTGGGCGAGCACCGGCGTGACCCAGAAGCGCATGACGGGCGCGGCCACCAGCAGGAGCAGCCCAAGAGCCAGTGCCAGCCGGGTCAGGCGGCGGCCCCACGCCCCCGTCAGGGACAACGCCACGTGCCAGTCACCTCCTCACGGGCCTCGCTGCCGCAACTCGCCCCCGAACGACAGTAACCGACTAATGCGCTGCGGCCTGCCAGGACGACCCGATCCCGATCGAGACGTCGAGCGGCACCGCCAGCTCCACCGCCCCGGACATCGCAGCCCGGACCAGCTCGGTGACCTGCTCGGACTCCCCCGGCGCGATCTCGAGGACCAGTTCGTCATGCACCTGCAGCAGCAGCCGCGAGTGCAGTCCGGCTGCCCTGAGTGCATCGTCGGCGCGCAGCATGGCGACCTTGATGATGTCGGCGGCCGACCCCTGGATCGGGGCGTTCAGGGCCATCCGCTCGGCCATCTCGCGGCGCTGGCGGTTGTCGCTGGTCAGGTCGGGCAGGTACCGCCGGCGACCCAGCAGCGTCTCGGTGTAGCCGGTGAGCCGGGCCTGCTCGACGACACTGGCCAGGTAGTCGCGCACTCCGCCGAATCGCTCGAAGTACTCGTCCATCAGCCGGCGCGCCTCGCCCGGGTCGATGCCGAGCTGCTGGGACAGCCCGAACGCCGAGAGCCCGTAGGCCAGTCCGTAGGACATCGCCTTGATCTTGCGGCGCATCTCGGCGTCGACGTCCTGCGGGGCGACGCCGAACACCCGCGACGCCACGGTCGTGTGCAGGTCCTCCCCGGTCGCGAACGCCTCGATCAGGCCCTCGTCGCCGCACAGGTGGGCCATGATCCGCATCTCGATCTGGGAGTAGTCGGCGGTCATCAGGGACTCGTAGCCGGCTCCGACGACGAACGCCTCCCGGATCCGGCGACCCGCCGGCGTGCGCACAGGGATGTTCTGCAGGTTCGGCTCGGTGCTGGACAACCGGCCCGTGGCGGCCACGATCTGGTTGAACGTCGTGTGGACGCGGTGCTCGGCGTCGGCCAGCGGGATCAGCCCGGCGACGGTCTGGCGCAGCCGGGAGGCGTCCCGGAACCGCAGCAGCGCCTCGAGGACCGGGTGCGCTGTGGTCGCGTAGAGACCGTTGAGCGCGTCG
Organism: uncultured Actinomycetes bacterium; assembly: GCA_963706875.1. Taxonomy (GTDB): domain Bacteria; phylum Actinomycetota; class Actinomycetes; order S36-B12; family CAIYMF01; genus Prado023. Next base: position 122,336 of record CAVPNW010000016.1, read on the forward strand.
GCGTCGGTGGTGTAGCCGGTCTTGATCCGCTTGGTCTTGGGCAGGCCCAACTCGTCGAACAGGACCTCCTGGAGCTGCTTGGGCGAGCCGAGGTTGAACTCCCGACCGACGATGTCGTGGGCGTCGTCCTGGGCGGCGGCCACCTCACCGGCGAACTGCGCCTCCAGCTCGGTGAGCAGGGCGATGTCGACTGCGATGCCGGTGCTCTCGAGGTCGACCAGGAGGCTCACCAGCGGCAGCTCCACCTCGGCCAGCAGGGCCGCTCCCCCGCGCAGGGCGACCTCGCTGAGCAGGACCTCGTGGAGGTCGAGGGTGGCCCGCGCGAAGATCCCGACCTGCTCCAGGGCCTCGGTCTCGACGATCCCATCGAGGCTGAGCTGGTCCTGCTGGGCGGTCGGTGACGGCAGGTCGCGGTGCAGGAACCGCGGCACGAGGTCCGCGAGGTCGAAGCTGCGCTGACCCGGGAGCACCACGTAGGCAGCCAGCGCGGTGTCGCCGGCCAGCCCCCTCAAAGGCCAGCCGTGGGCGCGCAGGGCGAGCATCGGGCCGTTCGCGTCGTGCAGGACCTTGCCGATCGAGTCGTCGGCGAACCACGCCGCGAGAGCGGCGGCGTCGGCGGGCGCGAGGCCGTCGAGGTCCACGAGCCAACGTGTCGCCCTCGGCGGCCGCGAGACCCAGTGCGGACAGCGCGCCGGTGCCCGCGCCCCACGTGCCGCGCACCGACACCGCGACGGGCGAGCCAGCGGCCGCCAGCCACGTCGCGACGTCACCCGGCGCGGCGATCCGCACCGTCGGCTGGGCGGTGGCACCCGCACCGACGGACTCCGGCCCACTGGCAGCCGCCGCATCGCCGGGGAACGTGTCGAACAGCCGCTCACGCAGCACCCGGAACTGCAGGGCGTCGAACACCTCGTGGACCTCGGTGCGGTCGAACTGCTGGCGCTCGGTGTCCGCCAGCGCCACCGGCAGGGGGACATCGCTGACGAGCTCGGTCAGCGCGCGGTTGGTCTCGATCTGGCCGATGTGGGCCCGCAGCGCCTCCCCCACCTTCCCGGTCACCTCGTTCGCATGGCTGATGAGCTCGCCGAGGTTGCCGTACGTGCTGATCCACTTGGTCGCGGTCTTCTCCCCCACGCTGGGCACCGAGGGCAGGTTGTCGCTGGGGTCCCCGCGCAGGGCCGCGAAGTCCGGGTACTGCGCCGGGGTGAGCCCGTACTTCTCCAGCACGGCGGCCGGGGTCATCCGGGCCAGGTCGGACACGCCCTTGCGCGGGTAGAGCACGGTCGTGTCGTCGTCGACCAGCTGGAACGCGTCACGGTCGCCGGTGATGATCAGGGTCTCGAACCCCTCGGCGCCGGCCTGCCTGGCCAAGGTCGCGATGATGTCGTCGGCCTCGTAGCCGTCCACCTGGATCGCCGGGATACGCAGCGCCCCGAGGACCTCCTGGATCAGCTCCACCTGCCCGCGGAAGGGCTCCGGTGAACTGGCCCTGTTGGCCTTGTACTCCGGGAAGCGCTCGGTGCGGAAGGTGTGCCGTGAGACGTCGAAGGCCACGGCGATGTGCGTCGGCGCCTCGTCGCGCAAGGTGTTGATCAGCATCGAGGTGAAGCCGTACACGGCGTTCGTGGGCTGGCCGGTGGTCGTCGAGAAGTTCTCCACGGGCAGGGCGTAGAACGCCCGGTAGGCCAGCGAGTGCCCGTCGAGCAGCAGCAGGCGCGGGCGGGAGGGCGTCGGCGTGGTCACCGGCTGATCCTACGGGCGCCCGCTGACAGGCCGGGTCTAGGCTTCGGGGCATGTCCAGCGATGCACCTGAATCTCCCACCAGCGCACCTCCTGAGGCTGGCCCCTCGTCCGCGACAGCGGCCTACACCGCCCCTGTCATGCCGACCGACCCCTCGGAGCTGGCCGTCGTCGAGGCACTGCGCCACCTCGGACTCGGTGCCCTCCCGGACCATATGGGGATCGAGCTGCTCGAGGTCGGTGCCGAGCGGACCGTCGCCCGGATGCCGGTGGCCGGCAACACCCAGCCGTACGGGCTGCTGCACGGGGGTGCCTCGGCCGTGCTGGCCGAGTCGATCGGCTCCATCGCCTCCGCGCTGCACGCCGGCCCGGACCGGATCGCCCTGGGCCTCGAGCTCAACTGCACCCACCACAAGGCGATGCGCGAGGGCTACGTCATCGGTACCGCCACGCCGTTGGTGCGCGGGCGCACCGTCGCGTCGTACGCCATCAGCATCACCGACGAGGCCGGGGCCGCGGTCTGCACCGCGCGTCTGACCTGCCTGCTGCGCGACCGGTGAGCGCCGGCCTCAGCAGTCCGGCCCGCCCATGATCGGGCTCGGCACGCTCATCAACGTCGTCGCGATCCTGATCGGCTCCGCGATCGGGGTCGCGCTCGGCCACCGCCTGCCCCAGCGGACCCGCGACGTGGTCACCGACGGCGTCGGGCTGGCCGTCCTGCTCGTCGCGGCGCTCTCTGCGGCGGCCGTGCTCACCCCGGCGGTATCGGAGGCCGTGGGCGCCTCCGGGGTCCTGATCGTGCTCGGCTCGCTGCTGATCGGCGGGATCCTCGGCTCCCTGTGGCGGATCGAAGCGCGGCTCGAGGGGCTGGGAGAATCGATCCGCGTCCGGTTGTCGCGACGGGGGGGCATGGCTCATCCCCGGGGCACGGAGGGCTCGGACGCAACCACCGCCCCTGAGGACGGGGCCGAGCCCGACGGCCCGGTGGATGCCGACGCGACAGTGGACTCGGTCGGGGTTGTCGTGCCGGACGGATCGGTGGACGTGGAGGTCGAGGGCGCCCTGGCGGACCTGGACCCCGGCGCGCAGGCCGGGCGCGGCGTGCCCAACACGTTCGTCGAGGGCTTCGTGACGGCATCGCTGGTGTTCTGCGTCGGCCCCTTGGCGATCCTCGGCTCGCTGTCCGACGGCCTGGGGCTGGGCATCAACCAGCTGGCCCTGAAGTCGGTGATGGACGGGTTCACGTCCATCGCATTCGCCGCGACCCTCGGGTGGGGTGTCGCCGCCAGCGCACTGGTGGTGGGCGTCTACCAGGGCACCCTGACCCTCCTGGGTTGGGCGCTGGGCTCCGTGCTCACCACGGCGCAGATCGCCCTGCTGACAGCAACCGGCGGGCTGCTCCTGGTGGGCATCGCCCTGCGACTGCTGCGGATCAGGCAGGTGCCGGTCGGCGACCTGCTCCCCGCACTGCTGGTCGCCCCGATCCTGACGGCGATCGTCGCCGCGCTGCGCTGATCCCGCCGCCCCGGCGTGCGTCGTCGCGGTGCTCCCGGGACACGCCCGACTGCAGGGCAACGAACGCGCACGAATTCGCCCTTTCGGGCGCTGGTCTGGGACCCACCAGTTCCGAGCGCGCACGAAGCGCACCGATAGGCCGCAGGTCACAGAGCCATAGCGGCGGATTCATGCGCGCTCAAGACCATGGCCACGCCGCTCCGCCGGCTAACGGCGGGTTTCGTGCGCGTCAGCCGCCGAGGTAGGCGCGGATGACCTCGTCGTTCTCGGCCAGGGCCGGTGCCGGGCCCTCGAGCTTGAGGGCGCCGGACTCCATGACGTACGCGTAGTCAGCCACGCGCAGTGCCGCCAGCGCGTTCTGCTCGACCAGCAGGATCGTCACGCCGGAGTCCCGGATCTTCTCGATCGTGTCGAAGATGAGGTCGACCAGCACCGGAGCCAGCCCCATCGACGGCTCGTCGAGCATGAGCAGCTTCGGCTTGGCCATCATCGCCCGTGCCACGGCCAGCATCTGCTGCTCGCCGCCGGACATCGTGCCGGCCTTCTGGTTGATGCGCTCGGCCAAGCGGGGGAACAGCTCGAGCACGTGCTCCCGGTCGGCGGCGATGCCGTCCTTGTCCGCCCGGGAGAAGGCCCCCATGTCGAGGTTCTCGTCGACGGTCATCCGGGAGAAGATCCGCCGACCCTCGGGGCTGTGGGCGATCCCCTCGCCGACGACCTCGTGGCCCTGAGCCCGGCTGATGTCCTTGCCGTCGAAGGTGATGGACCCGGACTTCGCGTGCATCAGCCCCGAGATCGTGCGCAGGGTCGTGGACTTGCCCGCGCCGTTCGAGCCGATCAGGGTCACGATGGCTCCCGCGGGAACCTGCATCGTCAGGCCCTTCACGGCCGCGATGTTGCCGTAGTAGACGCTGACGTTCTCCAATGCGAGCAGGGGCTGGCCTGCCGTGGCCTGGCTCATCGAGCGCTGCCTTCCGTCCCGGTCTTGCCCAGGTAGGCCTCGATCACCCGGGTGTTGGCCTTGATCTCCGCGGGGCTGCCCTCGGCGATCTTCTCGCCGCGGTCGAGCACCGTGACCCGCTCGCTGACCTTCATGACCACGCTCATGTCGTGCTCGATCAGCAGGATCGACACCCCGCGCTCGTCGCGCACGCGGTGGACGAAGTCCACGAATCGCGCCGACTCCTGGGGGTTCATCCCCGCCGTGGGCTCATCGAGCAGTAGGACGCGCGGTCGCAGGGCCAGGGCCCGAGCCACCTCGAGGCGTCGCTGGTCGCCGTAGGACATGTTCTTCGCGTACTCGTCGTCCTTGCCTGTGATCCCGACGAACTCGAGCAGCTCGTGCGCCATCTGGCGGCTCTCCCGCTCCTCGCGACGCTGCTTCGGTCCCTTGATGATCGTGCCGACCAGGCCGGACTTCAGGTGGGAGTGCATCGCGACCATGACGTTCTCCGAGGCCGTCATGAGCCCGAAGAGGCGGATGTTCTGGAATGTCCGGCCCATGCCCCGCGCGGCGATCGAGTGTGGCGCCTGCCCGGTGATGTCCTCGTCGCCGAGCAGCACGTGCCCCGACGAGGGCTTGTAGAGGCCGGTCAGCACGTTGAAGAACGTCGTCTTGCCGGCGCCGTTGGGACCGATCAGCGACACGATGCCCCCCTCGGGGATCGTGAAGTCGACGTCCCGGACTGCGACCAGGCCGCCGAACCGCACGGTGATCTTCTCCGCGAGGAGGGCATTTGTCGTCGACAGGGCCCTCGGCTCCGCCTGTGCGGTGCTCACTATGCGCTCCCCTCGAGGTCGGCGTGCAGGTCCTCGACCTCCGTGCGCTCCTGCTCGTGCAGGATCTGGCGATTCCGCGTCTCCGGGAATATGCCCTCGCGCCGGAAGAGCATCATCAGGACGAGGATGCTGCCGAAGATGAGGTAGTTGTACGACGGGAAGTTGATCTCAGTGCCGAACTGGTCGTTGATCGTCTCCCCGAGCTCGGGCATGAACGTGGAGTTGATCCAGGCCAGTCCGATCGCGCCGATCATCACACCCCACACGTTGCCCATGCCGCCGAGGACGACCATGGCCAGCAGGATGATCGAGATCGAGAAGTTGAACCGGTCGGCGAAGACGCCGTTGACGTGGACGGCGAACACCACACCGCCCAGGCCGCCCATGAAGGCCCCCACCGCGTACGCGTACAGCTTCGAGCGCATCAGCGGCACGCCCATCATCGAGGCCGCGAGCTCGTCCTCACGGATGGCCAGCCACGCGCGGCCCAACCGCCCCTCGCGGATGCGCAGCGACACGAACACCGCGAACGCCACCACCAGGGAGAACAGCAGGAACTTCGTGCCCAGGTCGAACGGGCCGAGGGCTGCTGATCCGGGGACCACGCTGATCGGGTCGAGGGGCGTGATGCCCTTGGTCCCGTTGGAGAGGTTGAACCCGTTGATGTCCTCGCCGTTGGTGAAGATCTGCGGGATGATCTCGCCGAACCCGAGGGTCACGATCGCCAGGTAGTCGCTCTTGAGCCGCAGGGTCGGCGCACCGATCAGGATGCCGAAGAAGGCGCAGATGGACCCGGCCATGATCAGCACCAGCCACCAGTTGATGTGGATGCCCGGCGCCTCGGCGGGCGCAGCGCTCAGGAAGTGGAAGTTGACCTGGTAGAAGAAGTTGCTCATGAACCAGCCGGCGCAGTAGCCGCCGATGGCCCAGAAGGCCACGAAGCCCAGGTCGAGCAGGCCGGCGTAGCCGACCACGATGTTCAGGCCGATGGCGCAGATGACCCAGACGATGGCCTCATTGACCGCAGTCAGGGGCAGCCACTGCTTGACCAGGTCCTGCACCTGCGTCGGCAGGCTGTCGAGGGCGAACTTGTAGAACGCCCAGAGGCTGATGGCCGCGATGATCCAGCCGATGGCCCACCGTCGGTTCGTGTGGTCCGCGACATGGGCGGACGACGGGGTCGAGGGGCTCGCGTCGATCGTGGGAGTCGCCATGTCGCTACACCTTCTCCACCGTCGGCTGGCCGAGGATGCCCGTAGGTCGGAACACCATGACCAGGATGAGGATCGTGAACACGACGGTCTGGGACCACTTCTGCCCGAAGCCGTAGGCCGCGCCGTCGTTGAGGCCCTGGATGACCCCGATGAGGAAGCCTCCCAGCACCGCGCCAGCGAGGTTGCCGATGCCGCCGAGGACGGCGGCGGTGAACGCGATCAGGCCGAGCTGGAAGCCGGCGTCGTACCGTGTGGTGCCCACCGACTCGAGGAACAGCAGGCCCGCCGCACCGGCCATCGCGCCGCCGAGGGCGAACGTGAAGGCGATGGTGCGGTCGACGTTGATGCCCATCAGCCGTGCCGCGTCCTGGTCCTGGGCGGTGGCACGCATGGCCTTGCCCTGCTTCGTGCGCTGCACCACGTAGGTCAGCAGGAGCAGGACGGGGATGGTGAACGCGACGACCACGATCGTGGAGTACTGCAGCGTGGCCCCGCCGATCGGGATGCCGCCCTGTGGGATCACGGTGGGCCACTGCTGCGGCGCCGAGCCGTTCCACTTCAGGCCCACCCACTGCAGGATGAAGCTCATGCCCACGGCGGTGATCAGGGCCGCCAGCTTGGGCGCCCTTCGCAGGCGTCGATAGGCGACCCGTTCGATCACGACGTTGGTCGTGGCACCGAAGGCCATCGCCGCGATGAGGGTCAGCAGCATCATCGCCCAGCTCGCCGCGCTGGGCTCCACCGCCCCGAGCCAGTGGACCATCATGAAGCCGGAGAAGACCGAGGCCAGCATGAACAGGTCGCCGTGGGCGAAGTTGATCAGCTCGATGATGCCGTACACCAGCGTGTACCCCAGGGCGATCAGGGCGTACAGGGCCCCGTTGCCGACCCCGTAGAGGAGGCTGTTGACGAACTGGTCCGGCGAGGACAGGAAGCTCATGACGCACCACACGCCCACGGCCACCAGAAGGAGGATCCCCAGCACGCGCCCGACGGCCTGCTTGCGCGTCATGGCGATCCGCATCTCCGCGGATTCGATGGCTGTCGCAGTGGTCATAGCGCCTCTTCCTCAGGATCATCCGGCTTAGTGCTGCACCTTAGGGCCTCGACACCCGAATGGGAGGGACGACCGCGTCGGCCGTCCCTCCCATGTCAACGGATCAGTTGATGATCCAGGGCATGACCAGCTTCTCCTGGCCACTGGTCATCTGCAGGATCGAGATGTCCTTGTTGTTGCTGTCACCGGTAGCGGTGTCGATCTTGATCTCCTTGCCGATCACGGACTTGTCCGCGGGGATCGTGATGCCCTCGCCGGAGAACACCGCGTCCGTGATGCTCTTGCGGGTGCCGTCGGACTTGGCGATCGCGTCGAGGATGACCTGCATCGCGGCCACGCCGTACAGCGGGTAGCTGCCGACGGGGTCCTCGCCGTACTTCTCCTTGTACGCATTCACCAGGTCCGCACCGGCGCCACCAGCGGCCAGCAGCGAGCTCTGGTCCAGACCGGCGAACGACAGGTACATGCCCTCGGCCTCAGGCTGGGCCTGCAGGTCGGTGTAGCCGGTGAAGCCGTCCGGGCCCATCATCGGCACGGCGGTGTTGTCGCCGAGGACCTTGACCTTGTCCTTGACCAGCTGGCCACCGTTGTTGTCGTAGATGCCGCCGACGTAGAGGCAGTCGGGGTTCGTGGCCTTGATCTGCTCGAAGAAGGCCGAGTAGTTGGGCTGCTTGGCGTCCCACGCCTCGTTGCCCAGGATCTCGATGCCCTGCTTGGCAGCCTCATCCGCGAACGCCTTGGCAACGCCCTGACCGTAGGTCTGGTTGTCGTTGATGACGAAGCACTTCTTCAGGCCGAGCTCCTTGGCGACGAACTGCGCCGCGGCGGCACCCTGGTACTCGTCGGTGGTGACCACGCGGGCGTAGTTGCGCGTGCCCGTCGGGTAGAAGATCTCGGGCTCGCCCGGATCCCAGGTCTTGGTCAGGCCGGGGTTGGTGTTGGCGTGCGAGACCATGAGCATCGGGCCGTCGGGATCCTGGTTGAGGACCGGGACGATGATCTTCGCGCAGCCGGAGTTGTAGGTGCCCATGACGGCCACCTCGTTCGGTGTTGGCCACGTGGTCCTGGGCGTTCTTGGCGCACGTCGCGTCGTCCCACGAGCCCTTGGCCGCGGTGGCGTTGTCGTACTCCTTGAGCTCGATGTTGAAGTCGCCGGCCTTGTTGCCGATCTGCTCGAGGTAGAGCTTGATCATGTTGTTGGTCGAGACGTTGGCGTCGGTCGCCGCGCCCTGCAGGGGCAGGTCGGTGCGAGACCACGAGGGTCTTGCCATCAGCAGCGCCGCCACTGGCACCGTCGGACGCGGTGTCCGAGGAGCCGCTGCAGGCGGTCAGAGCCAGCGCAGCAGCTACGGCCGCCGCGCCGATCTTGATCGTTGTACGCATGTGTGTCCTTTGCGGAGTCGTGATCCGTGCCCGCGGGAGCGAGCATCGTGGGGCGGAAACTACAGCACGTCTGTGTCCGGCGTGTAACAAACCCCGGCGCTGGGACGGTAACGGATTGGTAACGCCTTGTCCGCCAGTGGGTGAATTGCCGGCGTGTCTGGTGGTTTGCGCATTCCCGACGGGGGTGGAAGCGGCGTGGCGAGCGGGCCCAGCGCAAGGCGAGGCCAGTCGATGACCGACGTCAGGCCGGATCGGTCGGAGCCTGCGCGAGCACCCGTCGGGCGACGTCCGCCATCGGCACCCGCGCGTCCATGGCTGCGCGCTGCAGCCATGCGAATGCCGTCTGCTCATCCCAGCCGAACTGCGCCTGGAGCGCGGACTTGGCCCGTTCGATGACCTTGCGGGCCTCGAGGCGGACCTCGAGGTCGGCCATCCCGTTGCGCAACGCGTGCACCTCCGCGAACCGCGCGCAGGCGATCTCGATTGCCGGCCGCAGGTCGGCCAGGGTGAAGGGCTTGACGACATAGCCCTGGACGCCGGCCGCCAGGGCTCGCTCCACGAGGTCCGACTGGCTGAACGCTGTCAGCAGCACGATCGGGGCGATGCTGTCTGCGGCGAGGGCCTCGGCGGCCGAGACCCCGTCAAGGACCGGCATCTTCACGTCCATCAGCACCACGTCGGGGCGCAGCTCGCGGACCAGGCGGACGCCGGACTCCCCGTCGCCTGCCTGGCCGACGACCTCGTAGCCGGCCTCGGTGAGCATCTCGACGAGATCCAGTCGGATCAGGGACTCGTCCTCGACGACGACCACGCGGACGGACACACGCGAACCCTACCGGCGAGCGCCACGCCGCCCCGCCCTCGCATCACGCGGCCCGGGAGTGCGGCCTCCCTGCCCCGGAACCCGGCCCCGATCTGCGCGGGCAGCCGGCCCCGCCTCCCGTCCGGGAACCCGGCCCCGACCACCTCCACCCGTGTGATCCATTCAGGTTGGGAACGCTCTAGCGTCGCGAAGCCGCATGGATCACCGCAGCGAGGGGCTGGACTAGCATGTGCGCGGCGCCCCGGTATCCCAACCGGCAGAGGAAGCGGTCTCAAAAACCGTCCAGTGTGGGTTCGAATCCCACCCGGGGCACACGTGACGTGCTGGGATGGACGGCATGACCAGACCTGACAGCCCCTACATCGCCGTCGTCGGTCCGGGTTCGACGGCTACCGAGGATGACCTCGGGGTCGCCCACGCGGTGGGCCAGGGGCTGGCGCGAGCCGGCGCGGTCGTTCTCACGGGTGGGCACGGTGGCGTGATGCAGGCTGCGGCCGTCGGCTGTGCCGGTGCGGGCGGGACGAGCATCGGGATCCTGCCGGACCACGACCGCGCCCGGGCGAACGCCGCCTCCACTTACACGATCCCGACCGGGATGGGCGAGTTGCGCAACGGGCTGCTGGTGCGGGCCGCCGATGCCGTGATCTGCATCGCCCTGAGCTGGGGGACGCTCAGCGAGGTCGCCCTTGCCGTGCGCACAGGCGTGCCCGTCGTGGCGCTCGGCGGGTGGGCGCTCCCCCTGGAGGGTCCGGTCCCAGCCGCGACGGCGGGTGAGGCCGTCGAGCTCGCCCTGACGCTCGTCGCCGACCGGCACAACGGTGCCGCTCGCGCGGACGAGGATTCCGCGCCCTCGCCCCCGGAGCCCCCGCTGCGCCCGGAGCCCTCGCTGCGCCCGGAGCCCTCCGCCGAGCCTCCGACACCTCCGACACCTCCGACACCTCCGACACCTCCGACACCTCCGACGATCCATCATCTGACCCTCACCGTCACAGACGTGGACCGCAGCGCCTCCTGGTACCAGGCCCTGCTCGGGCCGGCCGAGGCCATCCGGCGCACCGGTCCGGGGTGGCAGCGGATCCGGATGCAGTGGTCGTCCGGTCTGGTCATCGGCGTCACGGCACACGTGGGGTCACCGGTGGGCGACGCCTTCAGCCACGATCGCGTCGGGCTCGACCACGTCGGCCTGACGTGCCGCGACGAGGCCGAGGTCCGGGGGTGGGCCCGGCGCCTGGACGAGATCGGCGCGATCCGTGGGCCGGTGGAGGACGTGCCCTACGGATGGGCGGTCACCGGACGCGACCCGGACAACATCCCGGTGGAGTTCTTCGCCCCCAAGTAGCGGCCCCGCATCTGGCCAGCGGCCGCACCCCCCGGCGACCCGGCCCCTCCTCGCTCGATCGGTCCGGATCTCCGCCCAAAGCCGGTCCGAGAAGCGGATCAACCCGAGGTCGGTCCGCGCAGGAGCGGACCGATCGGCCTGCGCCGGGCGATGCGGAAGCGGACCGTGGCGCGGTGAGGCGGACGGCGGGCGATGCGGAAGCGGACCGTGGCGCGGTGAGGCGGACGGCGGGCGTTCAGACGGCCAGGCGGGGGCGCAGGTCGAGGATCCGGGCCAGGACGCCGTTGACGAACGCCGGCGACTCGTCGGTCGAGATCCCGCGGGCCAGGCTGACGGCCTCGTCGATCACGACGGCATCCGGGACGTCCTCGCACCACAGCAGCTCGAAGACGCCGATCCGCAGGATGTTGCGGTCCACGGCGGGCATCCGGTCCAGCGCCCAGCCCGAGGAGTACGTGCTGAGCAGCTCGTCGATGCGCCCCTGGTGGGCCACGACACCCTCGACGAGGGTGGTCACGTACGGGTTGGGCGTCGGCTGGGACTGCGCCGAGCCCTCGGCCAGCGGCTTCTCACCCAGCACGACGATCGGCGACACCCCGCGCAGCTCGGCCGCGTAGAGGATGTCGAGGGCGCGCTTGCGCGCCTTGCCACGTGCGGTCACGGGTCAGTTCACGCGGCCGAGGTACGAGCCGTCGCGGGTGTCGACCTTGACCTTGGTGCCCTGCTCGACGAACAGCGGCACCTGGATCTCCGCACCCGTCTCAAGCGTCGCCGGCTTGGTGCCGCCGGTGGAGCGGTCGCCCTGCAGGCCGGGCTCGGTGTAGGTGATCTCGAGCTCGACGGAGGCCGGGAGCTCGACGTACAGCGGGACGCCCTCGTTGGTGGCCACCAGGGCGTTCTGGTTCTCGAGCAGGTACTTCTCCGCGTCGCCGACGACGTCGCCGCTGATGTGCAGCTGGTCGTAGGACTGCAGGTCCATGAAGACGAAGTCCGTGCCGTCCTTGTACAGGTAGGTCATGTCGCGCTTGTCGACGTTGGCCGTCTCGACCTTCAGGCCCGCGTTGAAGGTCTTGTCGACGACCTTGCCTGACAGCACGTTCTTGAGCTTGGTGCGCACGAACGCCGGACCCTTGCCGGGCTTCACGTGCTGGAACTCGACCACGGTCCAGAGCTGGCCGTCGATGTTGAGCACGAGGCCGTTCTTGAGGTCGTTGGTCGTGGCCATGGTTCTCCCAGGTAGGTGGTGGTGACGGGGTTCGGGCGAGGCCCAGGACCCCAAGGGTACCGGGTGGGGCAGGCTCCCCCGAATCGCCGAGGCTTGTGCCTCGAGCGTTGGGGCTACGCGGGGGTGGTGGCGATCGCGTCGAGGGCCAGCGTGTAGGACTGGACGCCGAACCCGGCGATCACGCCCGTGGCCACCGCGGAGATCACCGAGTTGTGGCGGAACTCCTCACGGGCGTGCGGGTTGCTGATGTGCACCTCGATCAGCGGCGCGGTGCGCATGGCCACGGCGTCGCGCAGGGCGTAGGAGTAGTGAGTGAACGCCGCCGGGTTCAGCACGACCGGGATGCGCCCCTCGGCGGCCTCGTGCAGCCAGCCGATCAGCTCGGACTCGGAGTCGGTCTGGCGCACGTCGACGGCCAGGCCGTGGAGGGCGCCGTGGACCACGCACTGCTGGGCGAGGTCGGCGAAGGTCGTGGACCCGTACACGTCGGGCTCCCGACTTCCGAGCCGACCAAGGTTGGGACCGTTGAGCACGAGGACGTTGCGCATGCACGGACTCTACCGAGCGCCCGGCCGGACAGGGCCAGAAAGGCCCAGCATCAGACCGGGTCTGCCCCCCAGCCCCGCACGACCGGCACCGCCCGCCCACGCCCTCCCGAGTTGCGCTGCATCTCGGTCGGTGGATGGCACCTGCGCTGCATCTCGGACGGAGAAACGGCCGAGATGCAGCGCGAACGGCGCGAGGCGCGGGGGACGCCTCGGTCTAGTCGGCGATCTGGCCGTAGGCCGCCAGCAGCAGGGTCGGGTCGGGGCCGTCGAGGAAGATGGGCGAGCCGATTGCGTCGAGGATGATGAAGCGCAGGCTGCTGCCGCGCGCCTTCTTGTCGACGAGCATCGCCTCGGACAGCGCCGGCCACGACGACCCGCCGTAGGTCACGGGGAGCCCGAGGGACGTGAGGATCTCGCGGTGCAGGTCGACCTCCGCCTCGCCGATCCGCCCGGACAGGAAGGCGAGCTCCGCGGCGAACATCATGCCGACCGACACCGCCGCGCCATGCCGCCAGCGGTAGCGCTCGGCACGCTCGATCGCGTGGCCGAGCGTGTGGCCGTAGTTCAGGATCTCGCGCCCGCCGAGCGCACGTGAGGTCTCGTGGAGGTCCCCGGCGACCACGTCGGCCTTGACCCGGATCGCGCGCTCGATCAGCTCGCGCAGCACCGGGCTGGTGGGGTCGGTGGCAGCAGCGGGGTCCGCCTGGACGAGATCGAGGATCGTGGTGTCGCGGATGAACCCGGCCTTGACGACCTCAGCCATCCCGGCGACCAGGTCGTTGCGGGGCAGGGTCTCCAGGGAGTTCAGGTCGCACACCACACCGGACGGCTCGTGGATCGCGCCAACGAGGTTCTTGCCCTCGGCGGTGTTGATGCCGGTCTTGCCTCCGACGGCAGCGTCGACCATGGCGAGCAGGGTCGTGGGGACATGCACCACCCGAACGCCGCGCAACCACGTGGCGGCCACGAACCCGGCGAGGTCCGTGGTGGCTCCCCCGCCGACGCTCACGATGGCATCCGAGCGCGTGAACCCGGCCTGCCCCAGGACACCCCAGCAGAAGGCGGCCACCTGGGCGGACTTCGCCTCCTCGGCGTCGGGCGTCTCGAGCAGGATCGCGGTGTAGCCGGCCGCCAGCAGGTCCTCCCGAACCGCCTCAGCCGTCGTGCGCAGGGCAGCGGGATGGATGACGGCGACGCGCTCGACCCCAGCGCCGAGCATGGGGGGCAGCTCGCCAAGCAGGCCACGGCCGACGACGACGTCGTACGGGCGCTCGGTGCTGACGGTGATCCGGGTGGCGTCGGTCATGGGGAAGTCTCCGGATCGGTGGTGGATGTGAGGCCCGCGACGATCGTCTCCACCGTCTCGTCGACCGCCAGCTCGTCGGTGTCCACGATCAGGCGCGCGACCTCGGCGTAGAGCGGGGCTCGGGCGTCCATCAGCGACTTCATCTGGGCTCGCACATTGCCCAGGAGGACCGGTCGGGCGCCGGAGAGACCAGCGCGCTGCGATGCGGCGGCAAGGCCCACGCGCAGCCACACCACCGGGCCGCCGACCAGCAGCGCGCGCGTGGCGGGGTCGATCACCGCTCCCCCACCGAGGGCCAGGACGCCCGCGTGCTCCGTGAGCGCGTTGCTGACCGCAGCCGCCTCCAGACGTCGGAACTCGGGTTCGCCGGACTCCACGAAGATGTCGGCGATCGACCGCCCGGTGGTCGATTCCACGTCGGTGTCGGTGTCGCGGAAGCCGACGCCGAGCCGTTCCGCGAGGGCGTGACCCACGGTCGACTTCCCGGCGCCGGGCACCCCGACGAGCACGACGACGGGGCTCGGCTCAGCGCCCGCAGGGTCCGGTCGGCCATCGGTGTGAACGAAATCGACCATCCGATCGTCGGATTCGTTCACACCGATGGGCGAGCCGGCACCTCCAGTCATCGGATGGCCAGCCCCGCCAGGTACCCCTCGACGTTGCGGCGGGTCTCGGTCACGCTGTCGCCACCGAACTTCTCCAGTACCGCGTCGGCTACGACGAGGGCCACCATCGCCTCGGCGACCACGCCGGCCGCTGGGACCGCGCACACGTCCGAGCGCTGGTTGTTCGCGCGCGCCTCCTCGCCCGTGGCGACGTCGACGGTGCGCAGGGCCCGAGGGACGGTCGCGATCGGCTTCATGGCGGCACGCACGCGCAGCAGCTCGCCGGTGCTCATTCCGCCCTCGGTCCCGCCCGCCCGGCCGGACGCCCGGCGCACCCTGCCCGGCCCGTCGGGGAGGATCTCGTCGTGGGCCAGTGAGCCGCGGGTGCGGGCGAGCTCGAAGCCGTCGCCTACCTCCACGCCCTTGATCGCCTGGATGCCCATCAGGGCACCAGCCAGGCGGGAGTCGAGGCGCCGATCCCAGTGCACGTGCGAGCCGAGACCGGGCGGCAGGTTGTCGACCAGCACCTCGACGACGCCGCCGAGGGTGTCGCCGTCGCGCCGTGCAGCCTCGACCTCCTCGGCCATGAGCGCGGCCGTGGCCGGGTCGGCACAGCGAGCGGGGTCGGCGTCGATCGCGTCGAGGTCCGCCGAGGTGGGCAGCAGGGTCCCCGACGGGACCGCCACGGAACCGATCTCAACGACATGGCTGATGACACTTGCGCCGAGCACGTCGTGCAGGAACGCCTTCGCCACCGCACCGAGCGCCACCCGTGCGGCCGTCTCCCGCGCGGAGGCGCGCTCCAGGATCGGGCGGGACTCGTCGAAGCCGTACTTCTGCATGCCCGCGAGGTCGGCGTGCCCGGGGCGGGGGCGGGTCAGGGGGGCGTTGCGGGCCTGAGCGTCCAGGACGTCGGCGTCCACGGGGTCCGAGGACATCACCTCGACCCACTTCGGCCACTCGCTGTTGCCCACCTCGATCGCGACCGGGCCACCCATCGTGCGCCCGTGCCGGACGCCACCGATCACGCGGATCTCGTCGGCCTCGAACTTCATCCGGGCGCCGCGGCCGACGCCGAGGCGCCGGCGCTGCAGCTCACGGGCGATGTCCGCGGTTGTGATCGCGACATCGGCCGGCATGCCCTCGAGCACGCCGACGAGGGCCTGGCCGTGCGACTCGCCGGCGGTCAACCATCGAAGCATTGCCCGATTCTGTCATGCCTGCGCGATGCCCACCGGCGCCCGATCCGCCGGACGCCCCTGCCCTGCGGTCCCACAACCGCCCGCCGGGATGGGTCGGATCCGGACAACGCCTGGCGCTGGGCGGACACAGGTGTCCGTCACGCGCCAGTCCGACCGGGGCGGGCGCCGGCAGGTCGCGGTGGGCGCCCGGTGGCTGCGCCCGACTTGGGGCGTCGTCGCCGAGCGGCGCCTCAGCCGATCGTGACCGAGTCACCCTCGCAGACGACAGCGTTCTGGTCGCCGTAGAGGAAGCCCGCGCAGTTGGCGTTGAAGATGTCGTAGAGCCGGTAGGACTTGGCGAACGCCTCACCCTCGTCGACCGAGTACTTCTTGCCGTCCAGCTTGAGCTTCACGGAGTTGCCCAGCGGCGAGATCGTCAGGGCGGAGATGACCCCGCCACTGGCTGGCTTCGGCGCGGGGGCCGGGTCGGCGGCCTTGGTGTCCGCCGCCGCCTTCTCGGGAGCTGGCGCTGCCTTGGCCACGATGGGCGCGAACGGGTCACGGCTGGTCAAGCGGACGCGCTTCGGGCCAGCGGGCTTCGTGGCGCCCTCCTCCGCCGCTGCCTCAGCCTCGGCGGCCGGCTCGGCGGCTGCTGGATCCGCGTCGGACTCCCCTGCCTGCGCACCCTGGGCCGCTGCAACGGGCGCCGCCGGGACGAGGGTGTCAGCCAGCGGGTCCGAAGCCGGGCGGAGCATCAGGAACACCCCGCCGAGGATCAGACCGGCGATGACCGCAGCACCCACGATCAGGAACATCCGCGACGAGCGCTTCGGCGGCTCCGGCTCGGTCGGCGCTGCGGCCGGCCGCTCAAGGATCTGCTCACTCATCAGGTTGCCTCCGTCGTCCCGGAATTCGTGCCCGTGGCGCCCGTCGCAGACGTGGAGCCCTCGGTGGATGTGGTGTCGACCGGCGGCATCGTGAACGCGCTTGCCGTGATCTGGGCCTGGAGCGCCTCGGCCTCGGACTTGCCGCATGTGCCCTTGGAGATCGACAGGCCGGAGACCGCGACCACGCGCCGCATCGACTCGAGCTCGCCGAGGTAGTTGCGGATCTGGGCGAAGTCGCCGCAGACTGCGATGGACAGGCCCACGGCCTGCACCGACGGGGTCTCAGGAGCACTCGGCGGCGGCGCTGCCGAATCCGCGGCCTCGTCGTCGGTCCCCTCGGCGTCCGGAGCTGCCGTTGCGACCGGCTCAGGGACGGCGATCACGATCGGGGCCGGCCGGGCCGGGTCCAGGGCGGTGACCTTGACGTTCGCCCCGGAGGCGAGCCCGCTCAGGGTCCGGATGAGGGTCGGGATCGAGCTGGTGGCCGGGATCCGCTGCTGGATCGCTGCGAGCTTCGCCTCCTGCGCGGGCAGCTCCTCGCTCTGCTTCTTCAGCAGCGAGATCCGTGACTCGAGTTCTTGGGACGCCGCCTGCTGGCTGGCCGTCTCGACCTCGAGTTCCGCGGCCTTGGCCCGTTGCGGACCCACCAGCAGCATCCAGGTGGCCACCAGGATCGCGACGACCCCCACGGCCGTGGCGATCCGCCACATGCGCACGCTCATGGTGTCTCCTCCTGCGTGTACCGACCGGACAGGGTCTCGGTGGTCATGTCCCCGGTCGAGCTGAAGGACACGATGTCCGTGCCCTCCTCCTCCGTGGCGGCCAACCCCGAGACATACGGATCAGCAACCGTGTCCATCTTCGCCAGCGAGTCGAGCCAGTTGGCGACGCTGTTGTAGGTCAGCGCCTTGCCGGTCACCGACAGGTTGCCCACCTTGGCGCCTACCTGGCCATCGCCCGTGGTCTCGGTCGTCTGGCCGGGCCCGATCACCGTGGCGTCCAGCGAGTCGAGACTCACGCCCGCGGGCATCGTCAGCGCCAGGTCGTTGAGGAAGAAGGACCAACGGACCTCGTTGCCCATGGCAACCACGAGCTGCCCCTGGGCGCTGTTGACCGCCTCGAACACCCGCGGGACGCCCGAGTAGCGCGAGGCCTCCGTCTGCAGGATGGTGCGCTCGAAGGTCGCCTGGTCGAGCCGCTCCTGCGCGGAGGTCGCCTTCTGCCAGCTCACGAGGAACAGCAGCGCAGCCACCAGCAGGGCACCCAGTAGCGCCGCGACGGCCCAGATCTTGGCGCGCCGCACGGCAGCACGCCGGGCGTAAGAGTTGGGCATGAGGTTCACACGCGCGAGGGCCACCAGCCTGCTGGGGATGGGCGCCTCCTCGAGGACCGGCACCTCGGTCATCACCTGGTCGACGGACTCGTTCTGCCCGGACTGCATGCTCATGCCGCACCTCCCAGGGCGAGGCCCACAGGCACCACGGCGATCGGGTCGACGAAGTGCAGCTGCGCGGGACTCAGGCCCGAGCGGCTCACGTCGAGACCACCGAATGCAGAGCCGTACTCAACCTGCAGGCGCAGTCGTTCACTCATCAGCTCCACGAGGCCGGCGAGACGGGCAGTGCCCCCGCTGACCACGACCCGGGTGACCGCGCCGTGGCTGGAGGAGGCGACGAAGTAGTCCAGGGAGCCGCGGATCTCATCGACCAGGTCACCGGCGACCCGGGCGATCACCCGCCGTGCTGCGGCGTCAGCGGGGCGGTCCCCGATGAGACCGACCTCGCGCTTGACCTGCTCGGCCTCCACCAGCCCGAGGCCGAGGTCGGCCATCAGCGCGGAGGTGATCGACCGGCCCCCGTGCAGCAGGATGCGCACGAACCGCGGCGTGCCGTCCTCGTGGACGACGATGCTGGTCAGGTCGGAGCCGATGTCGACCACGGCCTCGGGGTGCTGCTCGAGGCCCAGGCCGGGGCCCCAAGCGGCTGAGCGCAGGACGGCGAAGGAGCTGAGGTCGACGACTTCGGGAGTGAGGCCGGCGGCGAGCACGGCGTCCATCGTCTTGGACACCATCTCCTCGACCGCGGCCACGAGCAGCCCGCTCAGCGAGCGGGAGCCGTCACTGGCCCGGATCTCCTCGAGCGGCGCGAAGTCCATCACCGCCGTGGAGGCATCGATGGGCACCTGGTCGCCCACGACGAGCGGGAGCGCCTTGCGCAACTCGGCGTGCGAGCCGTAGTAGGGCACCTCCGCCTGCCGGATGACCACCCGCGGGTTGGCCACCCCGAGGGCGACCTTCTTGTGGGAGAAGCCGCCTCCCCGCCAGAGCTCCACGAGCGCTGCGGTCACGGAGGCGGAGTCGACCACCTCCCCGTCGACCACGGCCCCATCAGGCAGCGCCAGCTGGCCGAAGTGCAGCAGTTGCGGGGTGGAGCCACGGAAGGACACCTCAGCAGCGCGCACGCTGGATGTCCCGATGTCCAGCCCGATCGTCGTCCGACGTCTCACGGCACTCTCCTTCACGAGAATCTGGTGAAGGAATCGGCCGCGCGGGCAGCGCACTTGAAGGGTTGACCTCAGACGGTCAGGAGCCCCGCATACCAGGAGACGATCGGCGCGCCCACCAGGATGCCCGTGAGTGCGCCCGCAACCATGAAGGGGCCGAAGGGGATGGCCGTGCGCCTACCAGCGCGCCGGCCGAGCATCAGCGCCAGGCCGATGATCGCGCCGTACACGAAGCCGAGGAACCCGCCGACGAGAAGGACCCCCCACCCCAGCCATCCGAGGGCCATGCCGAGGACGCCTGCCAGCTTCACGTCACCCATGCCCATGCCGGCCGGGTAGATCAGGGCGGTGATCAGGTAGAACGCGAAGAGCGCGACGCCCGCGAGCAGCGCGCGCAGGTAGTCCGGCCACGCCGGCTCGAGGATCGCCGGTACCAGCAGCAACCCGGCCATGATCGGGTAGGACGGCAGGGTCAAGGCGTTGGGCAGCCGTTTGGTGTCCAGGTCGATGAACGCGAGGGCGACCCCGACCGCGGTCAGGTAGAGGTACGCCGGCAGCTCCCACGTGAGACCGAAGCGTACGGCCATGGCGGCGAAGAGAGCGCCTGTGAGCAGCTCGACGGCCGGATAGCGGGCACTGATGTGCGTTCCGCAATTGCGGCACCTGCCCTTGAGCAGCAGCCAGGACACCACCGGGATGTTGTCGCGCGGCCGGATCTCCGCGTCGCAGCCGGGACAGTGCGAGGGCGGCGAGACGACCGACTCCCCCCTGGGCACGCGCCAGATGACCACGTTGAGGAAGGAGCCGATCAGCAGGCCGAGAACTCCGACGAACAGGACGAATGCCACCAGGTCACCCTATGGCAGGCGTCGCCGGATCGGACGTCACTTGATGCTGTCCGGCGTCGGCAGCTCGCCTGTCGTCTCCGCCGCCCAGTCGCCGTTGGCCCAGGGCGGGAAGTACGGCGGGGAGGTGGTCTGCAGCCGCTTGTCGTAGGAGTAGTCCTTGATGTACCCCGTGGAGATGTTCCCGGTGCCGACGATCCCCCGCCAGCGCTGGGCGATGGAGCCACGCACGCTGAGGATCCCGGTGGGGTCCGCCCTTGTTGTAGTTCTCGACCCAGAACGAGTGCGCCAGCGTCTGGATGCTGGCGTAGATCCAGCGGTGCTTCTTGCCGTCCGCTGCGGTCGCGGGGGGGAGAGGTAGTCCAGGTTGGCGTAGCCGTTGGGGGTGTAGGTGCACGACGGCGCCGTTCGAGCCGCTCCGGTGGGGGTGTCCGACGGCTTGGACTTGCAGCTCGGGCTGCTGCTACCGCTCGTGCGATGGCTGCCACGGTCCACGACGTCACCTCGACCGGGTTGTAGACGACGACCGAGTTCTGGGCCACCAGCCCGACGATGTCGGAGTCGTCCTTGCCGGTGGCAGCACCCAGCGCCGTGTTCGCGATCGCCGAGGTCCCCGGTGACGACGACGTTGTTCTCCGCGGCGATCGTGACCCGGCCCTTGACCGTTCCCTCGATGTAGACGTTGCCCAGGCCGCAGTCGAACTTCTTCGAGTGCGACGTTGACTGCACGGTCGGGGTGGCGGGCCAGCCGGAACTCGTGCGCGTCTTGGTGTAGACGGGGTGCAGGAACCCGATGTCGGAGACCAGGCCGGATGAGGCCGTCGGGATGACGTCCTTGGCGGCGCTGCCCGACGCGGTGCCGTTGACGATCTGGCCAGGCACGCAGGTGGCGCTGGTCGGCGAGTTGCGCACGTAGATGACCATGCCGTCAGGGACGTTGACGGTCTGCTTGGCCGCCGGGTACTTCTGGCCAGTGGCGGGCTTGTAGTTCGCAGGAGTCCCGCAGTTGGGAGCCGAGGGCACCACTGCCGGGCTCCCGACGAAGCCGATCGTGGTCCCGGCCGACATCGTGTTCCAGACATCCATCGTGCCGTTCGAGTTGAACCGGATCCTCGTGTCGCCGGTGAACTGGCACCCGGGCTTGTTGACGATGTCGCCGGTTGTGTCAGGCAGCAGGTTCACGTTGCCCCACCGGGCTCCCTTGGCGCTCAGCGAGGGGCTGCCGGACCCGCGGTAGCAGCCGGCGGTCTTGGCCGCGCTGGCACTCGTCGTTGCGGTCTTGGGGCAGCCGGTGGAGTACGTCGTGAAGCCCTGCTTGAAGGTCGCGTTCCCATTCACCAGGGGCGTGTCGTTGAAGTGCACCGGTCCGTCGAGGACGTCGGCGGCGATGAACTGGATCTCCACGCAGTCCGGGGCTCCGGACTTCGATCGCTCGTTCAGTTGCGGCTGCCACCAGTACTTGGCCTTGGTGGTCCCGCTCTTGCCGCAGTGGTCATGCGCAGGCCCGGTCGGGTAGATGACGGTGTTCTCCGGGTCCGCATCCTCGAAGTCGGTGACGTACAGGTAGCGCTGTGACCCGGCGATGGTGACCTTCGCCTGCAGCGTGCGCTCGACGTTGCCCGCCCTGCCGGTTGAGGACACCCAGATCGTGAACTGGTCCATCTGCCGCGAGTCGACGTCGTAGTGGAACTCCGCGGACTTCGGGTCGTCGGGCTGGACCCTGACCCAGCCGACCGGGGTGTCGGCGTCCCACCCGCAGTCGTCGATGAGCCACGCCGGATCGGGGTTGGGCCCCTGAAGCGCTGGGTTCGCGCAGTCAGGGGTTGCGAAGTAGTTGCGGTCCTGGTTCAGGTGCCCGAGGTAGTGGTCGATCCCCGCCTGTGCCGCTGAGAGCGCCTCCACCCGGTCCTGCCCGTTGACGGCACGGGGCTGCAGCGAGGTGGCGTACGACAGCGCCGTGGCCACGATGACTCCGGCCACGAGCATGAACCCGATGACCATCATCATCGCCATGCCGCGCTCGTCGGCCAGGGGTCGCCGTTCAGGTCCTGTCATCACGATCACCACTTCACGGGCTCGGGGTTGGCGAGGCGGTCGGGTTCGTTCCGGAGTTCACCAGGCTGACACGGGAGACCACCGTCGAGCTGTCGGTGCCGGCTGAGGTCTGCGAGGTGACGACGATGTCGATGCTGTCGACCGCCTCGAGGTTGGCCGCAGACAAGGGGACGGCCAGTGTGTTCCCGCTCTCCCCGTAGTAGGTGAAGATCGGGGCGTCCACGATGTCGTGGGCGACGACCCGCGTGCGGATCTCGCAGCCAGTCGAGCCAGCCGTGCAGTACGTGTAGTCGCGGTTGCTGGGGAGGTGGGCATCGGGGAGTTGGTAGGTCTCCACCAGCTGCCCCCCAGTCCACTTGTAGCTCACCCGGACCGGCCCGTAGCGCGTCATGCCGGCACCGGTGGGCTCGACCAGCGACGACAGGGCCGCGTAGAAGGCGACCTGCCGAGCGTCGCCCTGGATGAAGGCGGCGGCGTCGGTGGCCGCACCGAGCAACCGGGGCTCGACAGCCGTGCGCATCGTCTTGGTCATCGCCTCGACGGCGACCTGGTTCTCCCCGACCTCCTGCAGGCGCAGGGAGTTGGAGCCCATCAGCCGGGTCGCGGTGACCAGTCCCCCGGCGACCCCGGCGACCACCGTGCTCATCAGCGTGATGGTGACCATCAGCTCGACCAGGGTCATCCCGCGCTCGCCCTCGCGCACCGTGCCGCGTCGGCGCAGCCGGCCCCAGATGTGGGTCATGGCAGCAGCACCTCCGTGTCCGGCAGGGTGATCACCGGCTGCGGATCCGGAGTGCTTCCCGTCGCATCCACGACCACCACGGTGCCCGTGTCCTGTGGGCACGAGCTGACGCCATCCACGGGCACACAGGCCACGCCTGCCCCCTGGGGCTCCACGAGCCAGGAGCCCGCCGGCAGCGACGACTTGAGGTAGCCACCTCCGGTGGTGGTGCCCAGGGTCAGCGTGAGCTCGGCAGCATCGCAACCGGTTGGGTCCGCCGGCGACGCCACGAGGGTGACTCCGTCCACCCCGACACCACCGGCCACCGTCCGCACGGAGATGGGCGCAAGGTCGACCGTCACGGTCGCCGTGGCACCAGCGCTGACCGGGAGGGCGACGGGGCGTGGGTAGCCCAACCCGTTGAGGGCCGGATCGTTCTGGTCGCACGTGCCAGCCCAGACCGAGTAGCCGCTGGAGTACGGCCACAATCCGCCAACAGCCGTCGGGTCCGAACCACCGGGCTCATGCATCTCCCCCGGTGCCGCCAGGCCGGAGCTGAACAGTGTGATGCCCGGCAGCGGGGTGGGCAGGGCGTGACCGGGCGCAGATCCGTAGTCCACAGTGATTCCGGCGGCACGCTCATACGAGAAGGGGATGACCTTCAACTTGCCCTTCTCGAGCGTCGCGGTCTTCTCCGTGTTCCGGAACCCCTCCTGGTTGACGTACCCGGCCGAGTCCAGCTCGAGTGTGTAGTCCCCGGCGGTCGAGAACATGAAGACGGCGCATCCATCGGCTGCCGTGTAGCGCGTGACCGATCCCGAGGGCCCCGTCGCAACCACCGCAACGTTCTCACTCCCCCCGCCGGTGGAATCGGTCAGCTTCGCCGCGATGTAGCCCACATCGCCCTCGACGCCCTTGATGGGGGTGAGCAGCGTGTTGCTCTCCACCGCGCGGGTCTGACCGGAGTCGCTCCACGAGACACTGACGTTGACGGCGATGGTCAGGTAATCCACTGAACCGCCGCCGTCACACGGGCTCTCGCCGTTGCCCTTGAGCTGGATCGTGTTCGTGCGCTCGACAGTGAACTTGCGCCCGTCGATCTCCAGCGCGCTGCCCTTGGTCCCACCCGGAAGCGGGGCGTCGTTGGTGACTCGGCCCGCCTGGAGGACCCCGAGCTGCCCGGTCTCGTCCGAGTGCTGGAACTTGTTGCGCACGATCTCCAGCTCGCGCTCGGCCAGGTGCGTGGCCTGCTGGCGCAGGCGGTCGTCGCGGGTGACCCGCAGCGCCAGGTTCATGCCATAGGTGAAGGAGGTGGAGACCAGCGCCAGGATGGACAGCGCGACAACGGCCTCGATCAGCGAGAAGCCCGAGTCGGCGGCAAGCCGACGGCGCAAGCGAGCGAACGGGAAGCGTCCCATGCGGGTGTTATCGGCGCAACCAGGGACCGGGTGTAGCCGGTTCACACCCGAACCCTCTCGGCCCCGGTTGCGTCAAACAACGGGAACTCCCAGTTGCCGTCCTCCCAGGGCGACCGCTCGAACCAAACCGGGTCGATGTCCAGGCTGATCCAACGTTCAGGCTGGACTATCGCCTCCGGGCATCCTGAGTCGATGATCCACTGCGGGCCAGCGGCGGGGTTCGGTCCCGTCAGCCGGAGAGAATCGGGGAAGTCCATGAGGTACCGGCACACCTCGGTCATGTTGCGGGTCGCCAGACCCGACTTCACGGGGGCACCGTCAGCGCCCTCAATCCCCAGGAATCTAAGAGATTCCATCGCCATGTAGTCGACCATGCCCACGTAGCCTCCTGAGATCTCCACGAGAGACCCCGACGGAACGAGCCCGAACACGATGGCTCCTTGGCGTGCCGACGCCGAGATCGTCCGATCGTTCATCGAGTCGAGCATTGCCAGTGACCAATTGGGAAGGCCAGCACGGCCCTGACCGATTGCGGCCAGGTGGGGCGAGTCCGCCGCGCCACGTCCCGCGATACTGATGACGAGGACACCGAATGCCAGACCCAGTAGCCCCCGAGCCCCGATACCCCATCCGGGCGGGCTGGCGCCTGCCCGGCTCCACAGCAACGTGGCCAGCCAGACGAATCCTCCCGCGGCCACGGGAAGGACGAGGACCGAGCATGTCCACAACGCCTTGGCGGGGTAGTAGCGCAGGAGGTCCCAGCTCGAGCTCGTCATCAGGACGACACCAGCGACGAGAACCGCCGCCGAGAAGAGAGACGCCAAAGTGGCCAGGGCCCATGCACGAAGGCCCTTCCAATAGGCCACAACTGCAACGGCCACACCAACTGACAGCGCGACCCACCACCACCAGTCGGGGCGAAAGAGACTGGAGACGGTAGGTACCGCGACCGTCTGGACGACGCCCGAGGCGCTTCTGGCGTTCGGAAGCACTCCCAGTGCGCCATGCACGGTGAGAAGGCAGCAGACGCACCACACAACCCAGTCAAGTGCCCGGCGCCGACCGAATCTGAGGAACTGGACGATCCACGGCACCGAACCGGCCACCACAACGGGGAGCAGAAGCTGCCAACTGTTGGCCGTCACCGCCAATGAGGTGGCGCAGACCACGGTCCCGGATCGTGACCCGAACACCCGGGGCTGGAGACCAGCGGACATCAAGGTGATGAGCACAACCCCCAGCAGCATGTTCATGACATTCCCGAACGAGAGGAACGTGCTGAACCACGCCGTCTGGAGAAAGGCGGCAGCCGCCAACAGAGCTGCGACATGGCCCGACCGGGCCGTCCCGACCATCGCTTCGGCCAACTGCGCTGCCGCGCCCATGACCGCCATGAGGATCAGCCCGAGCATCAAGAGGGCAAGCGGCGCACAGGCCCGCCATAGGGCATCAGCTGTGGTCGGGACATCGAGGGCGGATGTCAACCACGCTCCCAGGGCGTGAAAGGCCCGCGGGTACGAGGCCTCGGCAAACGTGAGCCCACCACCGTCCCGGGTGGAGGTGGTGAACCACAGGTGTCGCATGAAGTCGGTGCCCGTGCTGTTGATCCTCGACCAGAGCGCCAATGGCTGCGTCGCGATCACCCAGACCCAGAAGCCCAAGAGCCCTGCGAACGCAGCCAGAGCAAGAAGGTCCATGGACCGCAACTCGACCGCCCCGCCCCGGTGACGGGCAATGCCGCCGGTGAATGCGGCGAAGAGCGCCATACCCGCAAGGGCGGCCCCACGTGTCTCCCAGGCCCCCAGGCCGACGGCACTGGTCGCCAGGCCCCAGAGGATGACCCACGACACGAGAACAAGGAGCCCGGTCGGGATCGCCACTGCAAAGCCGAGACCTGGACCTCCCCGGTCAGCTACCAGCGCCGCGGCAGCCATGGCCGAGAGAGCCAGGCAGAGGGGCGCTGCACCCAGCGACTGGCCCCACAGGACCAGTCCGACAGCGAATACCGCAGCAGTGGCCCAGACGCCACGCCGCGCATTGCCCGTCCGGAACACGTGCGAGCTCGCGGCGGGCTGATAGGCACCTTCGGTTCCGGGCACCCGCGGCGGGGTCGAGCCGCCGAAGGTCCGAGGACCTTGAGGCGCCTCACGCAAAGGCGCCTCGGTGGGGGTCAGGGACGTCATGGCCTCTCATCGGCATGCCGATGAGAGTAATCAAGCACATGTCGACCGCGGCATCGAATCTCCCTGGGGGCAAGCCCTGAGTGGTGGCCTCTCGGGCTTGCCATCGACTACCACGCGCCGAGAGGGGCCCCGGACCGAAGTCCAAGGCCCCTCCCTCACTGGCGCTGAGTCTACGGGGTGCAGTCTCCAGCCTTCAGGCCATCAGGGCTCGAGTAGGAGAACCAGTTGCCGCTGGCGGCGACCGCCTCCATGCAGTAGGAGGTGTTGCCGGTGGCGATCGACGTGATGGCCGCCCCGCTCAGGTAGTTCTTGGCGTCCGAGTACTTGAAGCCGAAGCTCTTCAGGTCATTCGTAACGCTCGTGTAGGCGTTCGACTCGGTCAGGAGGGTCTCCTGGGCGGTCGCCGCATTGCGGAGGTCGGACTTCACAGCAGCCTCCCAGCCCTTCTGGCGCTGGTTGAGGAAGACCGGGATAGCGATGGCGGCGAGGATGCCGATGATGATGATGACGACCAGGAGCTCGATGAGGGTGAAGCCCTCTTCGCCCCGCTCCTTGCGCAGCTTCTCCAACATGTGATGCTCCTTGTGTTGTGACGTGAGGCCCGGCTTTGGGTCCGGACAGTGGGTTCATCGGACCCGCAATCCCGCCTCTTGAATCCGGATTCCGCTGTCACCCGAACGGGTGAAGGCGCACCTCACCGACAGGTGGTGGGGTCCGGTGCAACCGAGGACGTCATGAGGCCGGTCTCGCTGCCAATGGCGAAGTAGCGACCCGATCCGGACTGTGCAGTCATGCAGTAGCTCTCACCCGCCCGAGACCACACGGTCATGTCGAAGGCACCCCCTGCGTAGGCCCTGCCACCGGAAGGCTTGAAACCGGCCATCCGAAGTTGGGCGATATCAGAGGCAAAGGCGTCCTGGACACTCCCGGCGAGGAAGGTGTGCTGAGCTGTCGAGGCGTTGCGCAGATCGCTGGTCACGGTTGCATCCCATGAGCGCACCTGTTGTCGCAGGAGCACGGTGATGGAGACGGTCGCGAGAATCCCGATGATCATGATCACCACAAGGAGTTCCACCAACGTGAAGCCACGCTCTGAGTGTTCGGACCTGCGGTCAAACATGGCCTTCTCCTCTCGACACGACCGTCTGACAAGCCCTCACCAGGTGCGCCCCCGGTCGCCCTTGCTCAGACGACGATCACTGGATCAGGTCGAAGACCTTGAAGATCGGCATGTAGAGAGCGATGATCATGCCGCCGATGACGACGCCCATGACTGCGATCATCAGGGGTTCGATCAGCGACGTCAGGGCCTCTGTGGTGGCCTCGACCTCCTGGTCGTAGAACTCGCTGATCTTTCGCAGCATCTCGTCCAGAGCACCAGTGTCCTCACCCACAGACATCATCTGCACCACCATTGGGGGGAACACGGGGTGGTCGAGCAGTGGTCGCGCCAGCGACTCGCCCTGCCGCACGCTCTCCTGGACGTCACGCACGGCCCTGCCGACCACGACGTTGCCTGTTGTATCAGCGACGATGTCCAACGCCTGCAGGATCGGCACGCCCGAACTGATCATCGTCCCGAGGTTGCGGGTGAACCGTGCTACCGAGATCTTCTGGAAGAGCTTGCCGAACACTGGGGCCTTCAGCTTGAGCGGGTCTACGACGTTTCGGACCCTCGGGTGTCGGTGGAACTTCTTCCACAACACGCCGAGGATGACCATCGTCAGGATCACGAAGGGCATGGTCGCCTTGAGCAACTCCGACAGGAACACCAGGAACCGCGTCGGTGCCGGCAGGGTTCCGCCCAACGACGTGAACATCTCCTTGAAGGTCGGGACGATGAACAGCAGCATCCCCGTGACGCCGAGGACCGCCATCACGGCGACGACCACTGGGTAGGTCATCGCCGACTTCACCTTGCCGCGCAGCTTGACCTCGGCCTCGTAGTTGGATGCCACCTGCAGCAGCGACTTGTCGAGGAACCCACCGACCTCGCCGGCACGGCACATGTTGACCATCAGTGGAGGAAAGACGGTCGGGTGCACCGCGAGCGCGTCACTGAGCGCCCGGCCGCCCTCGACCTCGTTGCGGACCTGGACGAGCACCTTGGCCAAGGGCTTGCACTCGGTCTGCTCCTCGAGGATGGTCAGGGCCCGAAGCAGCGACAGCCCCGAGTTGACCATCGTCGCGAACTGGCGCGACATGATCGCCAGGTCCTTGAGCCCCACCTTGTTCCCGAAGCCGGGGATCGAGAGTTCCCGCTTGAGCCCGGCATTGGCCTGGGTGATCGACACCGGCGCGTAGCCCATCGACTTCAGTCTCGTGGCCACCACCGCCGGTGACTCGGCCTTGAGCTTGCCGCGCACCATCTTGCCCGAGCGGTCGCGGACCGCGTACTCGTAGTCCAGGGTCTTTGCCATGTCCGCTCCCTCAGCGCCGTCCGGCCATCCGCGTGAAGTCCTCCACGTGATGGCACTTCTCGAAGGCGGTGTCGTAGCTGATCCGCCCCGCCTTCACCAGCTCCGCCAGGTTCTGGTCGAGGGTGTGCATCCCGTGGGTGGCACCCGCCTGGAGTGCTGAGTAGATCTGGTGGGTCTTGCCCTCCCGGATCAGGTTGCGGATGGCGGGGGTGGCCACGAGCACCTCAGTCGCCGCCACACGGCCGCGGCCGTCCATGGTCTTGCACAGGGTCTGGCAGACGATGGCCTGAAGCGTGCCGGCCAACTGCTGGCGGATCTGCTGCTGCTGGCTGGGCGGGAAGACGTCGATGACGCGGTCGATCGTCTGCGCCGCGTCCTGGGTGTGCAGGGTCGCGAACACGAGGTGACCGGTCTCGGCGGCGGTCAGGGCCACCTGGATCGTCTCGAGGTCACGCATCTCGCCGACCAGGATGATGTCGGGGTCCTGGCGCAGCACGTGCTTGAGCGCGTTGGCGAAGGAGTACGTGTCCTCCCCCACCTCACGCTGGTTGACCAGGCAGCTCTTGTGCTGGTGCAGGAACTCGATCGGGTCCTCGACGGTCATGATGTGCTCTTGACGGGTGCGGTTGGCCTGGTCGACCAGCGCCGCGAGCGTCGTGGACTTGCCCGACCCGGTGGGCCCGGTAACAAGCACGAACCCGCGGGGCATCGCGGCGAAGTTGGCCATCGCCGGGGGCATCCCGAGCTGCTCGATCGTCTTGATCTCGAACGGGATCACGCGGAACGCCGCACCCAACGAGTCCCGCTGCTTGTAGAGGTTCACCCGGAACCGGGCGACCTCGGGCAGGGCGTAGGAGAAGTCGAGCTCGAGGGTCTCCTCGAAGCGCTCGCGCTGCTGCTGGGTGACGATCGAGTACATGACCCGCTGGATCGTCTCGGGGGTCAGTGGCTCGGTGTCGGGGACCGGGCGCAGGCTGCCGTCCACACGGACCGTTGGTGGGGCACCGGCCGTGAGGTGCAGGTCGGATCCGCGCATCTCGAGCATCATCATCAGGGCCTCGGCCAACGAGAAGTCGTCACGCCGGACCTCATCCTCGGTCGAGATGCGCGCGTAGGCCGACGACTCGGACTCGGCGATCCGCACCTCCGGGATCGGCACGGCACCGGGGGCCTCCGGGGCCAACCCGACATCGGCGCCGCGCAGGTCGGGGGCAAGGCCCGGCACCGCCTGATGGGTGGGAGCGGGAGGCATCGGCGGGGCCAGGGTGCCGGCAGGGGCTCCGTAGCCCATGGGCGCGGTGGGTGCCGTCGGGGTCTGGGTCGGTGGCGTGCCGTAGGCACTCGGGGCGGGCGGCATGGGCGGTGCGACGTGGGGCGCCAGGCCGGGGATCGCGCTCGACGCCTGCGCCACCGGGGCCTGAGCGGGCGGAGCGGCCGAGCGGCGGGCGGAGTGGCCGAGGCGGGCGCACCAGTCGGCGCTGAGGGTCTGGCAGCTGCCGGGACCCCCGTCCACCGCAGATCGCCAGCCAAGGGACCACTCTGTGGGCCAGAGGCCTGTGGGGCCACCCCGGGGATGAGCTCGTCCATGATCCCTCCGCGCGTCGACGCTGTGAGGGCATACGCCCTCTGCGTGCTCCATCGGAGCGTGGGACCGGGTGACTTGAGCCAGGGAGCGGGCTGTCACACCACGACGCGCAGGATCTCGTCCAGGGACGTGATCCCCATGGCGACCTTGTGCATGCCGTCCAGGCGCAGGGAGACCATCCCCTCGGAGTGGGCGACCGTCTCGATCGTCGCCGAGGAGGCCCGCTCCACGGTGAGCTGCTCGACCGCCTCGCTCACGCTCATCACCTCGTGCAGCGCGACCCGGCCCTTGTACCCGGTCTTGGCGCACTTGGCGCACCCCACCGCCCGATGGAGCATGGGTACCGGCTCGTCGGGCTTCCAGGGGTACCGCGCGGCGACCAGCGTCTCGGGCGTTGGGGTGTAGGGCTCCTTGCACTTGCTGCACAGCCGCCGAGCCAGCCGCTGGGCCAGGACGCAGTCCAGCGCCGAGCCCACCAGGAACGGCTCGATCCCCATCTCGATGAGCCGGGTGACGGCCGAGGGGGCGTCGTTGGTGTGCAGCGTGGCGAGCACGAGGTGGCCGGTCAGCGAGGCCTCGATGGCGATCTGCGCGGTCTCGTGGTCACGGATCTCGCCGATCAGCACGACGTCGGGGTCGGCGCGCAGGATGGACCGCAGCGCGGCGGCGAACGTCAGCCCGGCCTTCACGTTGGTCTGCACCTGGTTGATGCCCGGGAGCCGGTACTCGACCGGGTCCTCGACGGTGATGATGTTCACCTCGGGCTTGTTGATCTGGTGCAGCGTCGAGTAGAGCGTGGTCGACTTCCCGGACCCGGTCGGGCCGGTCACCAGGATCATCCCGTAGGGCTTCATGTAGCTGGTCTGGTAGCGGTCGAAGTTGCCGCCGGTGAACCCGAGGTCCTTCAGGTCGAGCATGGCCGTGGTGTTGTCCAGGATGCGCATGACGACCTTCTCGCCCCACACGGTGGGGAGGGTCGCCACGCGCAGGTCGACTTTGCGGCCGTAGGCATTCACCGACAGTCGCCCGTCCTGGGGGATCCGTCGCTCGGCGATGTTGATGTCGGCCATGATCTTCAGGCGGCTGGTGACCCCGGACTGGATGGACTTCGGTGAGCGCATCACCTCGTGCAGCACGCCGTCGATGCGGAACCGGACGCGCAGGTCCTCCTCGGCCGGTTCGATATGGATGTCCGAGGCCCCGTCCTGGATCCCCTGGGTGATCAGCAGGTTCACGAACTTGACGATGGGGGCGTCCTCGACCACCTCCTTGATCCGGGAGAGGTCCTCCTCCTCGGGCGCCCGGACCTCGATGGCCGTGCTCAGGCTGTCGAGCTCGTCGCCGGCGCGGTAGGCGCGCGCGATCGCCGCCATGACATCGCCGCGGGTGGAGACCACCGGCTTGAGGTCGACCTTGGCGATCGTGCGCACGTCGTCCAGCGCAATCACGTTGGCGGGATCGGCCATCGCGATGACCAGCTTGCCATCGACGAAGCGCACCGGGACCAGCATGTGGCGCCGGCAGACGGCACCCGGCACCAGGGCTGTGGCCGAGGGGTCGATCAGGGCATCGCCGAGGTCGACGTAGTCCAGCCCGATCTGGGCGGCCAGCGCAGCGACGAGGTCGGACTCGTTGAGCACGCCCTGGTCGACCAGGACGCGGCCCATGCTGCGCCCGACCCGGCGCTGCTCCTGCCCGGCTTCATAGACCTGTTCGGGCGTGGCCAGGCCACGCTCGAGCAGGACGTCCCCGAGTTGCTTCATGGCCCACGCTCCCCCGCGGGTCCCCGCACATCATCTGCCGGGCCCCGGGCCACCCCTTCGGGCGGCCCAGCCATCACAGTCCTCGGACGCTGGACATCAGGTGGGCGAGCAGGCCTCCGGCCAGCGGGTCGGCAGCGGAATCCTCCGGGGGCTCGGTGGCCTCGGTATCGTCGCCGAACGCTGCGGTCGGTGTCTCCAGCGCAGCGACATGCTCCGGGTCCGCGGCATGGGCGCCCGTGGCCCCGGCAGGAGCGATCGGATCACCCACGCCATCACCGGGATCCCGCGGCTGCGGCAGGAACTGCGCCACCTCGTCGACCGCTGTGGGGTCGGGGGGGAACCCGACCAGGGGGCTGTAGCCCTCCTCGACCTGCGCAACGGGGGCCTGCGGGACCGGGAAGGCGTCGGTGTGGCCATGCCCACCGGCATCCTCGACCATGTCCGCGAAACCGCTCCCGTCGAAGGACTCAGGAGCGGCAGCGGCCGCCGCCGGGGCCTCACCGAGGCCCATCTCCTGTGCCCACGGCGACCATGCGAAGGACTCGGCCACAGGCTCGGCGACGGGCTCCAGGTCGAAGGTCACGGACGCTGACTCCTGAGCCTCAGGCTCCAGGTCGTAGGTCGGGGACTCGGCCTCGAACGCCACCGGCTCGGCGGCGAATCCCACCGGCTCGAGGTCGTAGGCCGGCGCCTCGAGCTGGTAGCCGGTCGGCTCAACCTCCTGCGCGAGGTCACCGAAGCCCACCGGCTCGTGGCCGGCCGGGAGTTCGGGGGCAGCCAGTGCCGACCACTCGCTGGCCGGGACGTACTGCTCGACCGGGACGTACTGCTCGACCGGGGCGAACTCCTCGACCGGGGCGAACTCCTCGACCGGGGCGAACTGCTCGACAGCAACCGGTGCCGGATCCAGCGTTGGCTCGGCGCCGAAGCTGACGACCGGCTCCAGCTCCGCGGAGGTCCACGATTCGGCGGCGGCGACCTGCCACTCCTCCACGGCCTCCGGCTCGGTGACGAACAGGTCACGGACGTCGGGAACGAACTCGGGCTCCGGCGCCACCGCGACCTCGATGAGGTCGTCAGCGGGTCCCCCGAAGTCGAAGGCGTCCAGCATCTGGTTGGTCCGCTCCTGCTCGGCGTCGCCCCCGCCGACCTGCACGGCCACCAGCCCACGACCCATCAGCTGGACGAGGCGATTGCCCGCGGCCAACGGCGAGGCGCCCATGGCCGCAAGTACCTCCGCGAGGGTCCGACGCCCGTCCACGCGGGCAAGCACGGCCCAGTCGTCCCTGTCGACGACCGGCGCCTGCGCCACGTCCGCGACGAGGGCCAGGACGCTGTCGGACTCAGGCAGTGCGGCCCGCAGGTCGCGCCACTCCTGGGCACGCTCCCGCGACGCGGCCACGAGGCCGTCCACGTCCATGCGCACACCGATGTCGCCCGGATCCTGCGACCCGACCCAGACTGCGAACTCCCCCGACGTCCAGTCGAGCATCTCCCCAACCGCCTCGGTGCAGGCCTCGGACGCCACCTGCTGGGCGGCCTCCCGGTCCACGACGCCGGAGTCCACGAGCGCCCGGACGGGGTCGTCGGCCTGCAGGGACTGGGCCAGGTCGTCGACGGGGACCGCAAGGGCTGCGACCACGCCGCGCAGGAGCCCGGCACGGGTGCTGTCCGCGGTGGCCGACGAGATCCGCCCGTCCACGAGGTGCACCGTGCCGACGGCGTCAGCGGAGGTCACCTGCATCCGCGCTGTGCGTCCGCCCATCCCGAGCAGGGACAGCACCTCGGCGA
This sequence comes from uncultured Actinomycetes bacterium, assembly GCA_963706875.1. Classification (GTDB taxonomy): domain Bacteria; phylum Actinomycetota; class Actinomycetes; order S36-B12; family CAIYMF01; genus Prado023. Next base: position 156,221 of record CAVPNW010000016.1, read on the forward strand.
GGCTGAACTCGGACAAGCTTCCGGAGAGGTTGGTCGTCATGGCGTCGGCCCTCCTGGGGTGCCCGGGATGGCCTGCGGGGCATCGGCGTGCGCGAGCTCAACGCTCACGATCGCCACCTGCTCCATGAGACCCTCACCGGATTCCTAGGCGTGGGCCAGCCCCACTCCTCGGCAGGTGTTTCGTCAGGAGCCCCCGGTGCCTTGAGTTCCTCTGCTCCATTCGAGTTCAGCCCTCAAGGCCCTGCGCATGATCTCGACCTCGGGATCCCGGCCGGTCATGAGCCGGACCTGCTCGACGGCCTGGAGCAGCAGCATCTCGTCGCCGGCGACCGCCCGACCACCTGCCGCGACCCAGGCCGCGAACAGCGCTGGCGGCCATGGTGAGTACGAGACGTCCAGCAACCACCCCGGCTCGTCGGGAACCGCACCCGCGAGCGCTGCCCCCGCAGCCGCCGGCGCCGTGCACACCACGATGGGGGCCTCCAGCCGGTTCGGGAGCCGCTCGGGCCATCCACGGATGTCCAGCCCGAGACCGAGCCTGTCGGCGACCGCGACGAGATCGGTGGCAGCCTCGGGCCGCCGGGCGCACACCACAGCACTGGGACAGCCCATCCCGGCCAGGGCGGCCAATGCCGAGGCCGCGGTCGCTCCCCCACCGAGGACCATCGCCGGGCCGGGCTGCGCGCCGATCCCGCGCAGGGCCCCGATGATCCCGACGACGTCCGTGTTGTGCCCGACCAGCCCCTCGGGCGTGAAGACCACGGTGTTGGCCGCACCGACAACCGCCACCAACTCGCTTGCGCTCTCCAGCAACGGCAGCACCGCGCGCTTGAGCGGCATGGTCAACGAGAGGCCGGCCCACTCGGGCCCGCACCCCGCGAGGAACCCCGCCAACCCGGCCGAGTCCACCTCGATCGCGTCATAGGTCCAGTCCAGCCCGAGCGAGGCGTAGGCCGCGCGGTGCAGCACAGGCGACAAGCTGTGCGCGATCGGACTCCCCAGCACCGCCGCCCGGCGCCCCCCCAGCGCAAACCCTCCGCCAAGGGCCAGACCCTCCGCGTCGACAGGGAGGGTCTGACCTTTCACGGAGGGTTTGCGGGGTGGTGGGGGCACGGTGGTCACTGGGGGTTGGCGGCCAGCCACTCGGACAGCTCGGCCTTGAATCCCAGGAACTCGTCGTAGTTGTTGCTGAACTTCGTCTCGCCCGTGTCCGGGTTGACGGTCACGTAGTACAGCCAGTCCCCCTCGGCCGGATTCAGGGCCGCCTCGATCGCTGCCTCGCCCGGCGAGTTGATGGGGGTGGGCGGCAGGCCCACGTTCTTGTACGTGTTGAAGGGCGAGTCGGTGTTCTGCAACTCCTCGGTCGTCAGGTTGATCTCCGACTTGTCCAGGGCGTAGTTGATGGTGGCGTCCAGCTGCAGCAGCCCGTAGGTACCGCCCCAGGTGTCGGGGTCGAGGCGGTTGTAGATGACGCGCGCGACCTTGTCGAAGTCGTCGGGGTGGCCCTCAGCCTGCACGAGGCTGGCGATGATCATCGCCTCATAGGGCGTCACGCCGTTCTCCTTGGCCCCAGCGTCGAGGTTCAGTGTCGTCGCTGCCTTGTCCCAGCGGTCCACCAGCCGCGTCAGGATCTCGGTCGCCGACTCGCCCTTCTCCAGCTCGTAGGTGGCGGGGAACAGGAAGCCCTCGGCGTTGTCGTCGGCGTACTTGGGCAGCCCGATCTGGCCGCTCTCCGAGGCCGCCACCAGCTTCTTCTTCGAGATCCCGGTCGCCTTGGAGATGGTCTCGATGCTCTGCGTGAACCTGAGCCCCTCACGCAGGAGCAGCTTGTCGGTGATCCGTGCCTCCGGATCCACCATGCGCTCCACGGCCGCCGCGGCGCTCATCTCCTTGCGCATGTCGTAGACACCGGGGCCGATCTTCTTGGCATCGGGCTCCTTGGCGGCTGCCTCCAGCCAGGCATCCACGGACGCCACGACGCCCAGGGCCTTGAGGGTGCGCCCGATCTCCGTGAGGGTCTGGCCGTCCTCGACCCTGGCCTCGACCGGGTCGGTCCCCTCCCCCACGTAGTCAGCCGGCCCGCCGAACTCGGGGATGTTCTCGATCGCGAACTTCACGCCGAATCCGATCATGGCAAGGACCCCGAGGCTCAGCAGGATCGCGATCCACGACCGTCCGCGGTGCCTCGGGCCCTCGGGAGGCCGGCTGTCCGACGACATCTGCAGGCCGAGGTTGCTCATCTCACTCCTGAACGAGGGTCCCGGGCGCGACGCCGGTCGCGCGCTCACTGTCAACAGCGTATTGGACGATCACCACGGCGGCCGCTTGATCCACGACAGCACGACTCGAGCGCGAGCTCCGTCCGGCGGCACGCAGGTCCCTGGCGGCGGAGACCGTGGAGAGCCGCTCGTCGACGAGTCGCACCGGCACCGGCGCCACGACGGGCACCAACTGGGTCGCGAACTCGCGCGCCGCAGCAGCTGCGGGTCCCGGCTTGCCCGACATCGACAGCGGCAGGCCGACCACCACCTCGACGGCCTCGTGCTCGGCGACGATCCCGGCGATCCGCGCCAGGTCCCCCTCCGCCCGGGCCACGGTCTCCACCGGCACGGCCAGCAGGCCCGACGGGTCGGTGCGGGCGACGCCGATCCGCACGGATCCGACGTCGATCCCGATCCGGACGCCGGGGCGCACTATGCGCGTGCCGCCAGGTACTCGCGGGCGGCGCTCAGCGCGGCATCGATGCCCGCGGGGTTGGATCCACCACCCTGTGCGGTGTCGGCCTTGCCGCCGCCACGGCCGTCCACGGCGGGCAGCGCCGCGGCCAGGATGTCCTTGGCGCTCAGGCCAGCCTTCTGCCCGATGGCATTGACCGTGACGAGCAAGGAGACCTTGCCGGAGTCCGCAGCCGCCCCGACGAGCACGACGGGGATGTCGGTGGCGACCATCTGCAGCGCGGCGTTCGTGGCCTCGCGGAGATCGCCCGCGGTGGACCCGTCGGGCAACGAGTACGTCCACACCCGCGTGCCGCCGATGTCATGGCGGACGCCGATCGTGCCCTCGATGTTGGCCATCACCGCAGCCTTGCGGAACTTCGCGATCGTGGACTCGGCCTCCCTGAGCTTCTCGAGCAGCCCGCCGACGCGGTCGGTCAACTCCTCGGGCCGCGCCTTGACCATCTGCGAGAGGTTGTTGACCAGGATGTGCTCACGGGCGAGGTGGCGGTAGGCATCGGCACCGACGAGGGCCTCGATGCGACGCACGCCGGACCCGATCGACGCCTCCGAGAGGAACTTGACCACGCCGAGCTGGCCTGAGCGGGCGGTGTGCGTGCCTCCGCACAGCTCGCGCGCCCAGTCGCCGACCGACACCACGCGCACGCTGTCGCCGTACTTCTCGCCGAACAGGGCCATCGCCCCGATCGCGCGGGCGTCGTCCTGGCTCATGTACTGCGCGGTGACCTCGAGGTCGTCGAGCAGGAGGGTGTTGACCCGGTCCTCGACGTCGTTCATCACCGAGGCCGGGACCGGCGCGGGGTTCGGGAAGTCGAAGCGCAGCCGTCCCGGCGAGTTCTCCGAACCCATCTGGGTCGCGGTCTCGCCCAGGATCTCGCGGAACGCCTTGTGGATCATGTGCGTCGCGGTGTGGGCACGCGAGATCGCCAGGCGCCGCGGGATGTCGACCTCGCCGATCGCGCCCACGCCGACCTCCGCCTGGCCGTCAGCGACGGTCGCGCGGTGGACGAACAGCCCGGGCACCGGCTGCTGGACGTCATAGACCTCCAGCAGCGTCCCGTCCGCGAGGCGGATCCGGCCCTGGTCCCCGATCTGGCCGCCACCCTCGGCGTAGAAGGGCGTACGGTCGAGGATCGCCTCGACGTGCTCCCCCGGCCCGGCTGCGGGCACCGAGTGGCCGTCGACGAGCAGGCCGCGCAGGATGCCCTCGCTGACCACCTCGGTGTAGCCGGTGAAGTCGGTGACTCCCGAGGAGTCCATGACCTCGCGGTAGACCGTCGCAGGGGTCAGCCCGGCCTTGCGCACCCGGGCGTCAGCCTTCGCGCGCTCCTTCTGCTCGTTCATCAGGCGGCGGAAGCCCGCCTCGTCGACCTCGACACCGGCGTCGGTGGCCATCTCGAGGGTGATCTCGAACGGGAAGCCATAGGTGTCGTGCAGGGCGAACACCTGGTCGCCGGACAGGACCGTGGCGCCGGAGGCCTTCACCTTGGTCACGGCCGTGTCGAGCAGGGTCGTGCCGCGGCCGAGCGTCTCCAGGAACGAGGCCTCCTCACCGACGGCGATCGATGTGATCCGCCCGGCGGCATCGACGAGCTCGGGGTACTGCGGGCCCATCGCCTCGATCGCGGCACCGACCAGCTCGCCCATCGACGGGTCATGGGCGCCCAGCAGGCGCATCTTCTGCACGACGCGGCGCATGATCCGGCGCAGCACGTAGCCGCGGCCCTCGTTGCCCGGCAGCACGCCGTCGCCGATCAGGAAGGCGCACGTGCGGGCGTGGTCGGCCACCACGCGCAGGTCGACGTCCGTCTTGTGCACGGCTCCGTACGCGGCTCCGGACAGTGCCATCGCCCGGTCCAGGATGTGCTTGGTCGTGTCGATCTCGTAGATGTTGTCCACGCCCTGCAGCAGGGCTGCCATGCGCTCGAGGCCCATGCCGGTGTCGATGTTCTTGTTCGGCAGGTCGCCCCGGATGTCGAAGTCGACCTTCGTCCGGACCTCGGAGAGCTCGGACTGCATGAAGACCAGGTTCCAGACCTCGAGGTAGCGGTCCTCGTCGGCCTCCGGGCCACCCTCCGGGCCGTGCTCGGGGCCGCGGTCGAAGTAGATCTCCGAGCACGGGCCACCCGGGCCCGGCACGCCCATGTGCCAGTAGTTGTCCTTCAGGCCGCGTCGCTGGATGCGCTCCATCGGCACGCCGGCGATCGTGTGCCAGATGTCGATGGCCTCCTCGTCGTCGCCGAGGACCGTGACCCAGAGCTTCTCCTCGGGGAAGCCGTAGCCCCCGTTGGACACCGACCCGGTGAGCAGCTCCCACGCCAGCGGGATCGCCCCGGCCTTGAAGTAGTCGCCGAAGGAGAAGTTGCCGGCCATCTGGAAGAAGGAGGCGTGGCGGGTCGTCCTGCCGACCTCCTCGATGTCCAGTGTCCGCACGCATTTCTGCACGCTGGTCGCCCGCGGGTAGGGCGGGGTGGCCTGGCCGAGGAAGTACGGCTTGAACGGGACCATGCCGGCGTTGACGAAGAGCAGGGTCGGGTCGTCGAGCAGCAGGCTCGCGCTGGGCACGGTCGTGTGCCCGCGCGTGGCGAAGAAGTCCAGGAACCGCCGGCGGATCTCGGCGGAGTCCATCTGGTCAAGGCTCATGGGGTGCCGTTCCTGGTGGCCGAGGAGGTGGAGGTGGGGGCAGGAACCCAGCCCTCAGGCGGTGGTCCGCTGGTGACCTCCTGCGCCGTGCCGGTGAGCAGGCGACCCTCACGGCGCGCCTTGACCTCCTGGAGCCGACCGAGCCCGTTCGCGGTCCTGCCCGCGAGCTTGCTCGTCGTCTGCGCGGCGACCTGGGCCGAGCCCAGCGGGCCCAGCTCCTTGGCTCGCGCTGCTGCCTGCGTGCCCTTGCGGTAGGCCACCACGCCACCCACGGCGCCGACCACCATCCAGAAGGTCCTACTCATGGGTCGAACCCTAACGCCCCAGAAACGCTGCCGTTGCGACGATGCGCTCCCTTCTGGACGGGAGCAACTCGTCGGAGTGGGAGCAGGCCGCTGTTCGGGCGTCGGGCGCGCGGTCGGTCAGCGGGGGTCGGGCCGTCCTCCGGGGTGCTGGTCGGGGTCCAGCGCCTCCCGCAGGCGGTTCAGGACGTCACCGAGGCGGGCCTCGACGCCGTGGCCGCCGGGCTCGTAGTAGCGCCGCCCCCGGACCTCGTCCGGGGCGTACTGCTGGGCCAGCACACCCGAGGGATCGTCGTGCGGGTACCGGTAGCCGACGACACCGAGCGCGGTGGCGTTCGGGTAGTGCCCGTCGCGCAGGTGTGCCGGCACCTGGCCCACCCGGCCCGCGCGGACATCGGCCTGGGCGGCGTCGATCGCCCGGATGACGGCGTTCGACTTCGGGGCCAGGGCGAGGTGGATCGTGGCCTGCGCCAACGGCAACCGGGCCTCCGGGAGCCCGATCTGGGCCGACGAGGTCATCGCCGCCGTCGCCACGCCCAGCGCGCTGGGATCAGCCAGGCCGATGTCCTCACTGGCCAGGATCACCAACCGGCGGGCGATGAACCTCGGGTCCTCCCCCGCCTCGATCATCCGTGCGAGGTAGTGCAGGGCGGCGTCGACGTCACTGCCGCGCACGCTCTTGATGAACGCTGAGATCACGTCGTAGTGCTGGTCGCCGGTTCGGTCGTAGCGGACCAGCGCCCGCTGGACCGCGACCCCGACGTGCTCAGCCGTGACCTCCGGGGCCGAGGCGTCGGATCCGTCAGCCGAGGCCTCCGGGGCCGAGACTCCCTCGACACGCCCTCCGCGGCCGCCTCGAGGTAGGTCAGCGCGCGGCGGGCATCCCCACCGGAGTAGCGGATGAGGTCGGCGCGGGCGTCGGGCGACAGCACCACCCGACCGGCCAGCCCCCGGGGATCGACCACCGCACGGTCGAGCAGCTCGCCCACCTGCTCGTCGGTCAGAGAGCCCAGGGTCAGCAGCAGCGAGCGGGACAGCAGCGGGGAGACCACGGAGAAGCTGGGGTTCTCGGTGGTGGCCGCGACCAGCGTCACCCAGCCGTTCTCCACCCCTGGCAGCAGGGCGTCCTGCTGGGTCCGGGTGAACCTGTGGACCTCGTCGATGAACAGGACTGTGGGCGCACCGGACATCCGGGCGGTGTCGATCGCGGCGCGCACGTCCTTCACCCCGGCCGTGACCGCGCTGAGCTCGACGAACCGCCGTCCGGCAGCGCCACTGACCAGGGAGGCGATCGTGGTCTTTCCGGTCCCCGGCGGTCCCCAGAGGATCACCGACGCGGCGCCGGACCCGTCGATGAGCCGGCGCAGCGGCGACCCGGGGGCCACGAGGTCCGCCTGACCGACCAGCTCGGACAGGTCCCGGGGCCGCATCCGCACGGCCAGCGGGGCTGCGGAGTCCACGGAACGCTCGCTCAGTCCGGGGGCGTCGAACAGCGACGGGCCAGAGGGGGTCGTACGGGAGGGGCCGGGCACGCGGCCATGATAGGCACCGTGAGCACCCCAGTCCCCGACCCCTCGCTGGCCGACCGGATCCGATCGGCGGTGCCACGCGACGACGAGGGCACCCAGGCGTACCTGGAGTTCGGTGCCCGCCTGGACGTCGTGTCGTCTGTGCACGTCGAGCCCGGCGGCGTCGCATGGCGCTCCCTGCATGCGACCTGGGACCGGCCATGGATCATCGCCATGGGCCCGGACCCCGCGGCCGTGGCGCGATGTGTCGTCGCCCTGGTCGAGGAGGGTGGGCCTCCCGAGGGGATCACCGTCGAGCGCCGGGCCTTCACGCGCCTGCCGGCCCGGATGCGCCCCATCGAGCACTGGGAGTGGGACTGGTGGTTCACGCGGTCCGCACCGCCGGCGCGCGTGGGTGAGGCGCTGGTCGTCGCGCTGGGTGCGGACGACCCGCGCATTCGCCAGCTGCTCGCCGTGGCCTCCCCGGACGCCATGATCCGCCCGGGTGACCCCCGAATCCGCGGCTGGTGGGCCATCGAGGCCGGAGCCGTCGATACTGGCGCGGCGCCCGACACCCGGGAGACCCGCCCCAAGCAGCTCATCGCGATCGCCGCCGTCACGGCCATGCGTCCCGGGATCCCGCACCTGGGGTCGGTTGCGACCCATCCGGACTGGCGCGGCCGCGGACTGTCCCGCGACCTGTGCTCCCGGCTGACCCGCGACGCACTCGCCGAGGGCGCCCCGGCCGTCACCCTGGGAATGCACGCGGCGAACCGATCGGCCCGCGCTGTCTACACGTCGCTCGGCTACACCGTCGGACACCGGTGGGCAAGCGGCCGATTGACCCCCGAAACTGGGTCATAGCAGGACTACTGTGGGCCCATGGCCCGTCGAATCATCGCCGCCCTGCTCATCATCGTCGCCACGATCCTGGCCCCGTTCGCGCTCGGCGCACTCTGGGCCGAACGCACCATCACCGAGGCCAACATGTTCGTCGAGACCCTGGCGCCCCTCCAGGACGATCCCGCCGTCCAGCAGGCCGTGGCCAGCGAGGTCTCCACCGCCCTCATCGATGCCATCGACGCGGAGGCACGGGTCTCCGAGGCCCTCTCGAACCTCAATGGGCCGCTGGCGGAGATCCGTCCCGACTCGGCAATCGCTGAGGCGATCTCCTCGGGGATCAACGGGGCCATCGAGTCCGGGGTGACGTCCTACACGCAGAGCGATCGGTTCGGCGACGGGTGGACGGCTATCGCGACCCTGCTCCAGGAGCAGTTCGTCAATCTCATCAACCGGGACACGACCAACGCTGCAGTGACGCTTCAGGACGGCCAGATCGTCCTGGACACGAAGATCGCTGTGGCCAAGGTCCAGGCCGAGCTGGTGGAGCGCGGAGTCCCGTTCGCGGACAGGATCGAGGTGCCGGGCCGCCAGGTCGTTCTTGCCGATTCGCCCAACCTGCAGACCGCGGCGACGGCCCTGAGGATCTTCCTCCCGGTCGCGAGCTGGCTGTGGGTCGTCGTCCTGCTGATGTTCCTCATCGGGATCCTGCTGTGGCGCCCCCGGTCGCGCGGTGTCATGTGGACCGGCGTCGGCCTGGCTCTCGGCGGAGCACTGATGTACGGGGGACTGGAACTCGGGCAGGCCCAGCTGGTCACCGCAGCACCAGCGGACTACACCGAGGTCCTCTCGGCCGTGAGCACCACGCTGCTGCGATTCCTGGCCAACGCCCTGCTCGTCATGACCTGCCTGGGCATCTCCCTGGCGATCACCGGATGGCTGGCCGGGGCGACCCCCTCGGGTCGCAAGGTTCGCGACGCGATCACCGCGGCGGCCCATCGGTGGGGCAGCCCCCTGGCTGACGGTCCCGTGGGTCGGTTCACCTCGGACCACCCCATGTTCGTGCCCACGCTGCGTGCCATCGTGATCGCCCTGGCCGCCGCCTACCTGGTCCTGGTCGATCGGCGCAGCCCGTCGATGATCCTCTGGACGTTCGCGCTCATGGCCGTGGGCCTGCTGCTGGTGGAGATCGTCGAGGGCGCGGGCCGTGGGTACGAGCGGCCCCGCGCCGGGGCAGTGGTGGCCGAGGCAGTCCACGCCCAGGCTGGTGCTGAGCGGCCCGCGGCCGGTGTCGGACAGGCCTCGGCCGACGAGCCCGCCGCGGGCAGCGATCAGTCCTAGCGGTCCTTGGCCACGTCGGCGGCGTTCATCCGGGCCAGCCGCTCGTTGTAGGCGTTGAGCTCGGAATCGCCGTCGAGGTCGGCGCGCCGGTCCATCCTGCGGGCCTCACGCTCGTCGGACCTCGCCCACTGGAACCCCAGCACGATCGCCACCACCAGGGTCGGGATCTCCCCGAAGCCCCACGCGATGGCACCTGCGGTGCGGGTGTCCTGCAACGGGTCGGTGAGCCAGGGCGGGGTCACCACGGCGTACCACTCGGGCACCATCGGCACCTCGGTCATCATCATCGGCACCGCGAAGAACGAGTGGATCACCAGCGAGGCCATGAGCAGGATCAGCCGGGCCGGGTATCCGAGCCGCTTGGGGCCGGCGTCGACCCCGATCACGACCCAGTAGAACAGGTAGCCGGCTGCCAGGAAGTGCACCTGCATCGCGAAGTGCCCGAGGTGCGAGGACATGAGGGTGGCGTACAGGTTCGTGTAGTAGAGCCCGTAGAGGCCCACCGTGTAGATGAACAGCACGTACAACGGGTGGGTCACGAAGTGCGTCACCGGGGAGTGCAGTCCCCACGTGATCCACTCCCGCGGGCCGCGCGCACCGCCCGTCGCGGCCGGGATGACGCGCAGGGCCAGCGTGATCGGGGCACCCAGCACCAGGAACACCGGGGCCAGCATCGCCAGCGCCATGTGGGAGATCATGTGCAGGGTGAACGACACCGGGGCGTACCAGGCCACACCGGCGCTGGTGGCCCAGATCACCACGCTCCACCCGAGCACCCAGGCCAGGAGCCGCCCGATGGGCCACGTGTCCCCGCGGCGGCGCAGCAACAGGTAGCCCGCGGCATAGAGCGCCATGGCCAGCAGGGCCGCCGTCAGCCACACCCAGTCCGGGTGCCACCCGAACGCGACCCCGCCGAACGTGGGGGCCGGCGGGTAGGGGTAGCCGATGAGGTCCTCGCCCAGGGTGGGCAGGTTGACGGGCTGGCGGGGGAAGGCCGAGCGCGCCAGGACCACGGCGAGCCCGAGCGCGGACCCCAGGGCGACCACCTCGGCCAGCATCCGGCCCGGGCGCAGCGTCCGGTCGGGGTCGCGCCCCTCCCGCCGCACGGCAGCCCCCAGAAGCACGGCGATCACCAGGGCAGCGATCTTGAACAGCACCGTGTTGCCGTACTGGGTGGTGAGCAGCTCGCTGGGTGAGTCCATGCGGGTCGCCGCCGAGGCCAGCCCGGTCACGGCCAGCGTCACGACGGATGCGATCGCCACAACCCCGAACCGGCGGATCCGCTCGCCCATCTGCGGCGACCGGCGCACGGCATGGGTGGCAAGGGCGAGCACGCCACCGCCCCACACCGCTGCCGCGACCGTATGGACGAACCCGCTGATCAGTGCCAGCGAGTGCCCGCCGAGCCCGGCGGCGTGCCCCGTGAGTGAGGGGATCCCCGCCGCGACGAGCCCCACGGCGAGCCAGCCCGCCGCCGCACCGAGGGAGGTCACGACCCGGAACCCGACCCCCACCGCGGCAGCGAGCGCCGCGGAGATCAGGAAGGCACGGCTCACCTCCACGTCCCACACGTACGTCGAGACGATCCCCGGGCTGGCCAGGCCGGACAACCCGATCCCCAGGACGTCGGCGAGGGTGAACAGGGCGAACGTCAGGCTCGCGCCGGCCATCACGAACGCAGAGACCGACGCCACGGCGAGGTCCGACCGTCCCGAGCGGGTGAGGCTGCTCTGGGCTGCGGGGTCCAGGGCGACCGCGGAGATCCCGAAGCCGACCATGGCACCGCCGGCCAGCAGCGAGACCAGTCGCAGGACCGGCAGCCCGTCGACCACGAGCCTGCCGGCATCCGGGAGTCCGTCGCTGACGGGCTGCCACCAGATGCCGGCCGCGAGGGCCGCGGCCACCAGCGCCGCGAAGGCAGCGAGGGACCACAGGACCCGGGGCACAACGGCGGACCGCCCAGCAGGCGCCGCGCGGGTCTCGCGGGCGTCGGGGACGGTCCGGGCGGTCATCGGGTCCGTCGCATGACCCAGGTGCCGGCGACCGCGCCGATCAGGACTGCCAGGCCGATGCCCAGGACCCACGCCAGCAGGCCGGCGTCCGCGTCATCGCCCGCGGGCACGGGACTTGCTGCGAGCGCAGACGGGCTCGCGGGCGCGGGACCCTGCGCCACGGGCGCCGGGGAGGCGGCACCGGCCGAGGGGCTGGCCTGCACGGCTGCCGGGGAGGCCTGCACCGCGCCCACGGCCTGCTCCACGGTGAAGGTGATCGTCCCGTCGATGGGGTGGCCGTCTGCGGACACCACCCGGTAGGCCGCCCGGAACTGCCCGGCATTGCTGGACTCCGGCCAGGCCACCGACACGGTGTCCCCGTCGACGTCCACCGGCCCCACCTGGAGGCGGACATCGGCGGCGACGTCGGTAAGGGTGACAGCGTTGCCCTGGGGAAGGATCTCCTCCCCGAACACGAAGGTGATCGCGGCGGGGGCAGACGCCAGCGTGGCCCCGTCCTTCGGATCCGACGAATCGAGCTCGGCGTGTGCCCACGCGGGTGAGACTCCCAGGAGCAGCGCCAGCACTGCCAGGACCCCGACGATCCATCCCCTGATCACCTGGATGTGCATCCCATCACGTCCCTTCGTTGCTCGCGGGCCCCCGTCCGTCCCGCGAATCACGACCAGCCTACGAAGCCCTCACGCACTCTGCTCGGGCCGGGGTGCGGCCTCGTCCGGGGCCGGCTTCGCGTCGATGCCGGCCTCCTTGCGCTGCGCCTCGGTGATCGACGTCGGCGCCCCGGTGAGCGGGTCGTGCCCCGCACCCGTCTTCGGGAACGCGATGACGTCGCGCAGCGACGAGGCGCCGGTGAGCAGCATCACGATCCGGTCCCAGCCGAAGGCGATGCCGCCGTGCGGCGGCGGGCCGAAGGCGAAGGCGTCCAGCAGGAAGCCGAACTTGTCCCGCGCCTCCTGCTCGTCTATGCCGAGCACGGAGAAGACCCGGCTCTGGACGTCCGCACGGTGGATACGGATGGACCCGCCGCCGATCTCGTTGCCGTTGCAGACCATGTCGTAGGCGTAGGCCAGGGCCTCCCCGGGGGACTCCTCGAAGCGGTCGATCCACTCGTCGTTGGGCGAGGTGAACGGGTGGTGCACGGCGGTCCATCCCGGGGTGCCGTCGTCGGCGACGACCGCCTCGAACACCGGCGCATCGACGACCCAGAGGAACGACCAGGCGTCCGGGTCGATCAGGTCGCAGCGCTCAGCGATCTCCAGGCGGGCAGCCCCCAGCAGCGCGCGGGCCTCGTTGGCCGGCCCCGCGGCGAAGAAGATGCAGTCCCCGGGCTGGGCGCCGGTGGCTTCGGCCAGGCCATCGCGCTCGGCCTCTGTGATGTTCTTGGCAACCGGACCACCCAGGGTGCCGTCCTCGGCGAGGGTGACGTAGGCCAGGCCGCGGGCGCCGCGCTGCTTGGCCCACTCCTGCCAGGCGTCGAAGGTGCGCCGCGGCTGCGACCCGCCACCGGGCATGACCACCGCACCGACGTACGGCGCCTGGAACACCCGGAACGTGGTGTCGGCGAAGTAGTCGGTGAGTTCCACGAGCTCGATGCCGAACCGGAGGTCGGGCTTGTCGGAGCCGAACCGACGCATCGCCTCGGCAAACGTCATGTGCGGGATCTCACCGATCTCGTGGCCGACGGTCCCAGCCCACAACGCCCGGATGACGTCCTCCCCGACCGCGAGCACGTCGGACTGCTCCACGAAGCTCATCTCGATGTCGAGCTGGGTGAACTCCGGCTGGCGGTCCTTGCGGAAGTCCTCGTCGCGGTAGCAGCGGGCGATCTGGAAGTAGCGCTCCATCCCGGCCACCATCAGCAGCTGCTTGAACAGCTGCGGGGACTGCGGCAGCGCGTACCAGCTGCCCGGCTGCAGTCGGACTGGCACGAGGAAGTCGCGCGCCCCCTCCGGCGTCGAGCGCGTGAGCGTCGGGGTCTCGATCTCCAGGAAGTCGCGGGCGAACAGAACCTCGCGGGCGATCTGGTTGACCTTCGAGCGCAGCCGCATGATCCGAGCGGGCTCCGGCCGGCGCAGGTCGAGGTAGCGGTAGCGCAGCCGGGCCTCCTCGCCGACCTCGACGTGCTCATCGATCGGGAACGGCAGGGGCGCGGCCTCCGAGAGCACCTCGAGTCGCTCCACCATGACCTCCACCGCTCCGGTGTCCAGGTCCTGGTTCTCGTTGCCCTCCGGACGGGCCACGACCTCGCCGACGACCTTGACGCAGAACTCGTTGCGCAGGGGGTGGGCGACCTCGGGGTCGTGCACGACCACCTGGACGATCCCGGAACCGTCACGCAGGTCGAGGAACGCCACCCCGCCGTGGTCGCGGCGCCGGCCGATCCATCCGGCCAGGGTCACCGTCTGCCCGATGTCCTGGGCGCGCAGCGTGCCGGCCTCGTGGGTGCGGATCATCGGGTGCTCTCCTCGTCGTCATGTGCGATGCGCTCGATGCGCGGGTGCAGGTCCTCGGCGGGCGGCTCCCAGAGTGCGGGGTCGGCCGGCTCCTGCGCGCCGGACCGGATGTCCTTGACCGAGCCGCCCTCGGCGTCGGGGAACCAGACGTACGGGATTCCGCGGCGGTCGGCGTAGCGGATCTGCTTGCCGAACTTGTCCGCCTTCGGCGCCACCTCGACCGGGATCCCCCGGGCCCGCAGGGCACCGGCGATCGCGGCCGACTCCGCACGGCCGGCCTCGTCGGTGACGGCCACCAGCACGCACGTGGGCACCGAGCGGCTCGCGCGCACCAGCCCACGCCCGAGCAGGACGCCCATGAGGCGCGACACGCCCAGCGAGATCCCGACACCGGGGTAGGTGGAGCGCCCGTCGCTGGCCAGGGCGTCGTAGCGGCCCCCGGAGCAGATCGACCCGAAGTCCTCGAACCCGACCAGTTGGGTCTCGTAGACCGTGCCGGTGTAGTAGTCCAGCCCGCGGGCGATCTTGAGGTCGGCGACCACGGCTCCGGGCATCCGCTCGGCCGCAGCCCCCACCACGGCGGCCAGCTCCTCGAGGCCCTGGTCGAGCAGGTCGTGCTCGACACCCAGCGCCCGGACGGCTTCGACGAAGGACGCATCGGCGCTGCGGATCGACGCCAGCGCCAGGCACTTCTGGGCGGCCTCGGGGGACAGGCCTGCCTCAGCCTGGAGCAGCTCGGCCACCCGCGCCGGGCCGACCTTGTCCAGCTTGTCGATGGCTCGCAGCGCCGCACCGGGGTCGACGGCGCCCACGCCGAGGAAGAAGCCCTCGGCGAGCTTGCGGTTGTTGACCAGGATGACGGCCTGCGGCATGGGCAGGGCCCGGAACACCTCGGCCATCACGAGTGCGACCTCGACCTCGTGGTGGAATGCCAATGCGTCGCGGCCAACGATGTCGATGTCAGCCTGGGTGAACTCCCGGTAGCGGCCCTCCTGAGGGCGCTCGCCGCGCCACACCTTCTGCACCTGGTAGCGACGGAACGGGAACTCCAGGTGCCCGGCGTTCTGCACGACGTAGCGGGCGAACGGCACCGTCAGGTCGAAGTGCAGGCCCAGGCCCGCGTCCGGCTCGTCGGCCGGGGCGTGCAGCCGGCGCAGGACGTAGACCTCCTTGTCGATCTCGCCCTTGCGCAGCATCTGCTCCAGGGGTTCGACCGCGCGGGTCTCGATCGCGGCGAAGCCGTGCAGCTCGAAGACCCTCCGAACGGTGTCCAGGACGTGCTGCTCGATGATCCGATCGGCCGGGAGGTACTCCGGGAACCCGGACAGTGGTGCGGGCCGGCTCATGTGCCGGCACCGGGCGTGCGCAGTCCGGGCGCGGCGAGGCCCTGCAGGAACGGGTTGACCCGGCGCTCCACGCCGATCGTCGTGGTCTCGCCGTGACCGGGGAGCACCAGCATGTCATCGGGCTGGGTCAGGACCACCCGCGCCAACGAGTCCATCATCGCCGCGTTGTTCCCACCGGGCAGGTCGGTGCGCCCGATGGAGCCCGCGAACAGCAGGTCGCCGGAGACCATCAGGGGCTCGGCGCCGGTGTCCATCATCCGGAACGCGGTGGAGCCCGGCGTGTGACCCGGCGCGTGGTCGGCGGTGAAGGTCATGCCGGCGATCTCCAGCGACGCGCCGTCGGTGAGCTCACGGACATCGGAGGGCTCGGCGAAGTCGGTGGCGCCCACCACGGACGCGAACATCATCCGGGTCTCCCCCGACACGCCCGCCCACGGGTCGGCCAGCAGTGACCGGTCGTCCGGGTGGATCCACGCCGGGATGTCGTACCCGTCGCACACCGGCAGCACCGACCACATGTGGTCCAGGTGCCCGTGGGACAGGATCACCGCGACCGGGCGCAGGCCGTGCTCGGCAACGACCTGCTCGATCCCTGCGCGGCTGTCCATTCCCGGATCGACGATGACGGCCTCGCTGTGCGCACCGGGGGCCAGGATCCAGCAGTTGGTCCCGAACGGGCCAGCCGGGAAACCGGCGATGAGCATGCGCACTCCTCACGAGATGTCCGATGCGGTCCGGGCCAGTCAGGACCGGCCCCAAGGGTATCCGCGCTGCAGCCCGCCGGCCTAACCGCGCGGGTCGTCCGCGCAGGTGCCGGCGGGCCACATAGACTCCCTGCGAGCCGCACACCTCGACTGTGGGAGCACGTGACGTGTCCAACGAGAAGAAGCCCGGGACCGGGGCCAGCAACAAGCGCCGCAAGGAGCTGGCCGCCGCCAAGCTGGAGCGCCAGGCTGCCCGCCGCGCCGCGCGTGCGGAGCGGCACAAGCGACGCATGCGCATCGGCTGGGGCATCGCCGCGCTCGTGGGAGTGCTCGCCGTGGCGGCCCTGGTGTTCTGGCCGGACAGCGGTGGCGACGACGTCGCCGAGCCGGCCGCCTCTGCCTCGGCATCCCCGTCGCCCTCCGCCTCCGGCGACGCCGGTGCCTCCCCCTCCGCGTCCCCGTCTCCGGTGGATGTCGAGGGGTGCGGTCCGGCACCGACGCCACCCACTGACCCCAAGTCGTGGGACGAGGCCCCGCAGATGCAGCTCGAGGACGGCACCGAGTACCAGATGATCCTGACAACCAACTGCGGCGAGATCGTCATCGACACCTACGCCGACAAGGCTCCCGAGACCGTCAACGCCATGCTCTGGCTGGCTGGTGAGGGCTACTTCGACTCGACGCTCTGCCACCGCCTGGTGACCGAGGGGATCTTCGTCCTGCAGTGCGGCGACCCCACCGCGACCGGCACCGGCGGCCCCGGATTCACGATCCCCGATGAGAACCTGCCTGTCGAGGAGGGAGTGAACTACCCCGCAGGAACGGTGGCCATGGCCAACGCCGGGCCGGGCACATCGGGCAGCCAGTTCTTCATCGTGTACGAGGACACGACGCTCCCGCCGAACTACACGATCTGGGGTGAGGTGAGCTCGGGGCTCGACGTGGCGACGAGGATCGCGGAGGCCGGCGTGGCCGGGGGCGGCACCGACGGAACCCCTGCGGCACCCATCGGGATCGAGACCGCGGTCTCGCAGGAGGCATAGCACCGACTCCGGACCACGGGCATGGGACAATGACCGGCACTGGACTACGGAGGGGCACGAGCATGACCGAGCACGCCTACGGACGCGTCGATGACGACGGGACGGTCTACGTGCGGCGCCCCGACGGGCAGGAGGTCGCCGTCGGCCAATGGGCGGCCGGGGCACCCTCCGAGGGCCTGGCGTTCTTCGAGCGCAAGTACGACGGGCTGAAGGCCGAGGCGGAGCTGCTCCAGGCACGGCTCAAGGACGGCAAGGGCACGCCTGAGAACGTCACCATCGTCGTCGGGAAGCTGCGCGACGCCGTGGAGAACCCGCACGTCGTCGGTGACCTCTCGGTGCTCACCCGGCTGGGCGACGAGCTCGAGGCCGCCGGCGAGGCCCGCAAGGTGGCCGCCGCAGCAGCCCGCGAGGAGACCCGCGTCAAGACCATGGCGGCGCGCACTGCGATCGTCGAGGAGTCCGAGGGCCTCGCGGCCTCCACCCAGTGGAAGTCCACCGGCGACAGGTTCAAGGAGCTGCAGGACGCATGGACGGCCCTGCCCCGAGGGGACCGGTCGACCCGCGACGCCGAGCAGGAGCTGTGGAAGCGCTTCAGCACCGCGCGATCCGCATTCGACAAGGCACGTCGGGCGCACTTCGCGACGCTCGACGCCGCCCGCAAGGAGGCCACGGCCGCCAAGGACGGCATCATCGCCCGCGCAGAGGCACTGTCGACAAGCACGGACTGGGTCGAGACGGCCCGGGCCTACCGCGGCCTGATGGACGAGTGGAAGGCCGCTCCCCGAGCGGGTCGTGCGGATGAGGACAAGCTCTGGGCGCGCTTCCGGGCCGCCCAGGATGCGTTCTTCGCCGCGCGCAACGCCGCCCAGTCCGAGCGCGATGGCGACCAGCTGCAGAACCTGCACGCCAAGGAGGCCCTGGCCGTCGAGGCCGAGGCACTGCTGCCCATCTCGGACCTCGCCGCGGCCAAGGTCGCCATGCGCGGCATCGGCGAGCGCTGGAACGCCATCGGTCATGTGCCGCGCAACGATCGGGACAAGGTCGAGGGCCGGCTTCGCAAGGTCGAGGACGCCATCAAGCGGGCCGAGGAGGACCAGTGGCGCCGGACCGACCCTGCCAAGCGAGCACTGGCTGAGTCCACCGTCGAGACCTTCCGCGCCTCGTTGGCCAAGCTCGAGAAGCAGGCAGCCGCGGCCGAGTCCGCCGGCGACGCCCGCAAGGCCACCGACCTCCAGGGCCGCATCACCACCACACGCTCCCTGCTGGAAGCGGCAGAGAACTCCCTGGCCGAGTACTCCGGCTGACCGCAAGCCGCCGCCGTCACCGTCTCCGGTTCATCCGGATTCGCGACCATCGACGGTCTGGAATCCGGATCAACCCGGATCGGGCCGCGCGATAGCGGACCAACCAGCCCGCAGGAGGGGCGGTCGGACGACGAGGGGTCGGTCGGGCGCCTGCCGCTACACGCGGTAGGCGTCGAAGACGCCCTCGACTCCGCGGACGGCCCGCAGGACCGATCCCAGGTGCTTGGGGTCGCCCATCTCGAAGGTGAACCGCGACATCGCGATGCGCTCCTTCGTCGTGGACACGGAGGCCGAGAGGATGTTGACGTGCTGATCGGACAGGGCGCGGGTGACGTCGGCGAGCAGCCGTGACCGGTCGAGGGCCTCGACCTGGATGTTGACCAGGAACACCGAGGACGCGCCAGGGGCCCACGCCACGGGAACGAACCGCTCGGCCTGCCCGGCCATCGCCGACACGTTGGTGCAGTCCTGGCGGTGCACCGACACGCCGTTGCCGCGCGTGACGAATCCGGTGATCTCGTCACCCGGCACCGGCGTGCAGCATCGGGCCAGCTTGACCCAGACGTCGCCGAGCTGCGAGCCGATCACGGTCACGCCCGGGTCGGAGTCCGAGCGCTGGCGCATCTTGGTGATGCCCTGCGGCGTGACCCCCTCGGCCGCATCGTCGGCGGCGGCGGCCTCTCCCCCGGCCGTGGCGACCAGGCGGTGGATCACCGTCTGCGGGCTGATCCGACCCTCGCCGATCGAGGCGTACAGGGCGCTGACGTCGTGCTGGCGCAGGTCGGCAGCCACGGTGGCCAGGGCACTGGTCGACAGCAGGCGGTGGACGGACACGCCCTCCTTGCGCATGGCCTTGAGCAGCTGGTCCTTGCCCTTCTCGATCGCCTCCTCGCGGCGCTCACGGGAGAACCAGGCCTTGATCTTGCTGCGGGCCCGTGGGCTGCGCACGAACGTGAGCCAGTCCAGGCTCGGACCGGCGCCCTCGGCCTTGGACGTGAACACCTCGACGGCGTCGCCGTTCGACAGCGGGCTGTCCAGGGGGACGAGCCGGCCGTTGACCCGGGCGCCCACGCACCGGTGGCCGAGCTCGGTGTGCACGGCGTAGGCGAAGTCGACCGGCGTCGAGCCCGACGGCAGGGCGATGACGTCCCCGCGGGGGGTGAAGACGAACACCTCCGTGGACCCCAGGTCGTAGCGCAGGGACTCCAGGAACTCACCGGGGTCCTCGGTCTCGCGCTGCCACTCCACGAGCTGGCGCAGCCAACCGAGGTCATCAGGCCCGAGCTTGCCGCCCACCTCCGTCTGCTTGTAGCGCCAGTGCGCAGCGATGCCGTACTCGGCCGAGCGGTGCATCTCGTGGGTGCGGATCTGCACCTCCACGGGCTTGCCGTCCGGGCCGATGACCGTCGTGTGCAGGGACTGGTACATGTTGAACTTGGGCATCGCGATGTAGTCCTTGAACCGCCCGGGCAGGGGGTTCCACGCCGCGTGCAGGGTTCCCAGCACTGCGTAGCAGTCGCGGACGGAGTCGACCAGGATCCGTACTCCGACGAGGTCGTAGATGTCGGAGAAGTCGTGCCCGCGCACGATCATCTTCTGGTACACGGAGTAGTAGTGCTTGGGCCGACCCGTCACGGTGGCCCGGATCCGCGCGGCCCGCAGCCGCTCGTCGATGTCGCCGATCACCTGCTCGAGGTACTGCTCCCGGGCGGGGGCGCGCTGGCCGACCAGGCGGACGATCTCCTCGTACATCTTCGGGTGCAGGGTCGCGAAGGACAGGTCCTCGAGCTCCCACTTCACGGTGTTCATGCCCAGGCGGTGGGCCAGGGGGGCGTAGATCTCGAGGGTCTCGCGGGCCTTGATGGCCTGCTTCTCCGGGGCCAGCCACTGCAGGGTGCGCATGTTGTGCAGCCGGTCGGCCAGCTTGATGACCAGGACCCGGATGTCGCGGGCCATGGCCACGACCATCTTGCGCACCGTCTCGGCCGCGCTCGACGCACCGTAGGTGACCTTGTCGAGCTTGGTCACGCCGTCGACCAGGGAGGCGATCTCCTCACCGAACTCCGCACGCAGGTCGGACAGCGGGTAGCCGGTGTCCTC
Organism: uncultured Actinomycetes bacterium; assembly: GCA_963706875.1. Taxonomy (GTDB): domain Bacteria; phylum Actinomycetota; class Actinomycetes; order S36-B12; family CAIYMF01; genus Prado023. The sequence continues at coordinate 176,552 of CAVPNW010000016.1, forward strand.
CACGGTGTCGTGCAGCAGCGCTGCGGCCAGGGTGGGCCCGGTCATGCCCAGGTCGGCCAGGATCTGCGCCACCGCCAGCGGGTGGGTGATGTACGGCTCCCCGGATCGGCGCTTCTGCTGCCGGTGCAGCTCCTCAGCGGTCACATAGGCCTGGATGACCACCCGCGTGTCGCTCTTCGGGTGGAACTGCCTGAGCGTCCGCAGGATGGGCTCGAGCTCCGGGGGCGTGGCCGGGCCGCGACCGGCAATCCGGGACAGCCTCGAGCGCAGCCCTGGGGCTGACTCCACCGTCGAATCGACGGGCAGGGTCTCCGGATCGGCCACCTGCTCCTCCTGCTGCTGGTTGCCTCGAGTGTACGACCCGGTTGACGGTGGTGCTGGCGCCGATCAGTGCCGGTCGGCCCGGCTCTGCTTCTTCGGCTGGTTGCGCGGACCACTGGATGTCCGCCGTGCCCGTGCTCGATCCATGGCCTCCGTGCCGCCCGCGGCGGCGTCGTCCGCCCCAGGATCTCCGCCCGACAGCTCGTCGCCGGAAGCCGGCGTGGCACCGGACGTGCCGCGCGGCCCGGCGCCGCGGGCCTGGACCCGCCCGGCGAGGGCCTGCATCTGCGGGTTGCGCTCCTCGAGCTGGGCCAGGAACGGCGTGGCGATGAAGATCGAGGAGTAGGTGCCGGCGGCCATGCCGACGAACAGCGCCAGCGCCAGATCCTTGAGCGTGCCGGCCCCGAGGAGCCCTGCGCCCACGAACAGGATGGCAGCAACTGGCAGCAGGGCGACGATCGAGGTGTTGATGCTGCGCACCAGGGTCTGGTTGACGGCAAGGTTCGCCGCCTGGGAGTAGGTCCGGCGGCTCTGGCCCAGGATCCCCCGGGTGTTCTCCTTGACCTTGTCGAACACGACCACCGTGTCGTAGAGGGAGTAGCCCAGGATGGTCAGGACACCGATCACCGTGCTGGGCGTGACCTCGAACTGCAGCAGTGAGTACACGCCGATGGTGATCACCACGTCGTGAACAAGGGCGACCAGCGCTGCGATGGCCATCCGCCAGTCGAAGTAGATCGCCAGGAAGATGCTCAGCAGGGCCAGGAACACCACGAGCGCGGTCAGCGCCTTCTGGGTGATCTCCCCGCCCCAGGTCGGGCCGACCACCTGCACGGAGACGTCGTCGGGCTGGACCCCGCAGGCCTGCGCCAGGGAGGCGCGGATCTCCAGGCTCTCGGCGGTGTCGACGGCCTCGGTGGTGACCCGGATCGACTCACCGCCCAGCTCGGTCACGGTGCTGGGAGTCACCCCGACGTCCTCGACCGCCGCACGCGCCTGCTCGATCGTGCACGACGAGCTGGGGACGCGGAACTCCGCGCCGCCGGTGAACTCGATGCCGTAGTTGAGTCCCCGGGTCAGCAGGGAGACGACGGCGATGAGGAAGATCACGCCAGAGATCGCGTACCAGCGCCGGCGCTTGCCGACGATGTCGTAGGAGATCTCCCCGGAGTACAGCTTCTGGCCGAAGGTTCCGACTCGGGACATGGCTATCGCCTCCCTGCTGCGGTCGTGGAGCGCGCAGGCGTCTCCGGGATGCCCAGCCTGCGGGGATCGACCCCGCTGAGCGGATGGCCGGACTGGAAGAACTTCGTCCCGGCAAGGATCGCGACCACCGGGCGGGTGAAGGTGAACGCGACCAGGACGTCCACGACCGTGGTCAGGCCCAGCGCGAAGGCGAAGCCACGCACGCTGCCGATGCTCAGCACGTAGAGCACGACTGCACCGAGCAGGGACACGAAGTCGGCGGCGAGCAGGGTCCGCCGGGCGCGGATCCAGCCGGTCTCAGCCGCCACCCGCAGCGTGCGCCCCTCACGGACCTCGTCACGCAATCGCTCGAAGTAGACGATGAACGAGTCGGCGGTGATGCCGATGGCAACGATCGCGCCTGCGATGCCCGCAAGCGTCAGGGTGAACCCGAGCGTGCGGCCGAAGATCACGAACAGGCAGTAGGTGATGATGCCCGCGACCACGAGGCTGGCCGCCGCAACGAGACCCAGTGCGCGGTAGTAGAGCAGCAGGTAGAGCGCGACCAGCACCAGGCCGATCGCACCCGCGAGCAGGCCTGCCTTCAGGTAGGCGTCGCCGACGGTGGGGGTGATCGAGGTGATCTCGCCGACCTCGAGGCTGATCGGCAGCGAGCCGAACTTCAGCACGTTGGCCAGGTCGTTGGCCTCGTCGATGGTGAACTCACCGGTGATCGAGGCCTGCCCGCCGGTGATGGGCTCGATGAACGAGGGCGCGCTGTAGACCACGCCGTCGAGGACGATCGCGAACTGGTTCTGCGGCGGGGGGTTGTCGTACAGGTCGGTCGAGATCTCGGCGAGCTGCTTGGCGCCCTCGGTGTCGAAGTCAAGCGTGACGGACCACTTGCTGGTCTGCGGGTCCAGCACGGCGGTTGCATTCGTCACCTGCGTGCCCTTGATGAAGGCCGGCTGCAGGATGTACTTGGCGAATCCCTCACGGTCGCAGGTCGCCAGCCAGAGAGCCTGGTCGTCAGGTGTGCCCGCCCGGTTCTCCGGGAAGGTGCAGTCCAATCGCAGGGCCCGGTCCTGGAACTCGGCATCGTTCGCCGCCGCCTGGACGGGCAGGTCCGGCTGCTCGACTGCGGGGCTGGGTGACGGCGATGCGGAGTCCTCAGCCGACGGCGAGGCGCTCGGCGACGGCTCGTCGCTGGCGTCCGGCGAGGGACTGGGGCTCGACCCGTCGGTCGGCGTCGGGCTGGGATCTGTGGGCGTGGCCGACGGCTCGGGATCCTGCGTCGGTTCGGCATCGGGGTCGACCGCCGTCGGGTTGGTGATGGCCTCGACCTCACGGAACGCCAGCTGGGCGGTGCGCCCGACCAGCTCGACCAGGCGATCCTGGGGCACCGAGCCCGGGACGGAGACGATGATCGCCGCGTTCTCGCCAGAGCCCTGGACGGTGACCTCGGACTCGGCGACACCCAGGCCGTCCACGCGCTGGCGGATGATCCCGACAGCCTGGTCCAGCTGCTCGTCAGTGATGGTCCCGTCCGTGCCGGGGGCCGTGCTCGGCAGCAGCGTGACCTGGGTCCCGCCCTGCAGGTCCAGTCCGAGCTGGGGGGTGCTGGTCAGGGAGGGCCAGAACGTCCAGACGACGAGCGCGAGCAGACCCAGGAGCATGGGCCCCAGCACACGCCACGGGCGGTAGGCGCTCACGGTGCTAGCCACGATCGGACTCCTGGGTCAGGGCGGGAGGGGCCGGGCGATCATCGGCCGGGGGCATGGGGGCATCGCCCGGGGAGGACGGCTGACCGTCGGGCCCGGCGTCGGCACGGTCCTCCGCGGCCGGCTCAGCCGGCTCGTCGGCAGCGCGGTCACCAGGCACCACCTGGGCGATGGCCACGGCGAGCATCTCGATCACGACCCCCGGTGCGACCTCCACCGAGACCCGATCCCCGTCCAGGGCGACGACGGTGCCGAACACCCCGGCCGTGGTCATGATCCGCTGACCCGGCGCCAACGAGGCGACGAGCGCTGCCTGGGCCTTCCGGCGGACCGAGGATGGCCGGATGATCAGCAGCCAGAACGCCGCCGCGATGGCAGCGAAGGGCAGGAGTTCGACAAGCGTCATGGAGGACCTTTCACACAATTGGCCCCGATTCTAGACGCCCGACGCGGTACCTCGGTCATTCCCGTCCGGTGCGTCGCTGTCGAACGGCAGGCCGATCTGTCCGATCGAGGTCGGCGGAGGCATGCCCAGGTGCCGCCACGCGGCCTCCGTGGCCACGCGACCACGCGGCGTGCGGTACATCAGCCCGGCCCGCACGAGGAAGGGCTCGGCCACCGTCTCCACGGTCTCGGGCTCCTCGGCAACCGCAACCGCCAGCGTCGACAGGCCCACCGGGCCCCCGCGGAACGTCCTGAGCAGCGCCTCGAGCACGGCGCGATCCAACCGGTCGAGGCCGAGGGCGTCGACCTCGTAGAGGTCCAGGGCCGCATGCGCGGTCCGCTGGTCGATGGATCGGTCACCGTGGACGAGGGCATAGTCGCGCACGCGGCGCAGCAGGCGGTTGGCCACCCGCGGGGTGCCCCGGGAGCGACCGGCGATCTCCTCGGCGCCCGCAGCGTCGATCTCGACGCCGAGCAGCCGGGCTGATCGGTTGACGATCGTGAACAGGTCGGAGTCGGCGTAGAAGTCCATGTGGGCGGTGAACCCGAACCGGTCGCGAAGCGGTCCCGGCAGGAGTCCCGCCCTGGTGGTGGCGCCCACGAGGGTGAACGGCGCGAGGTCCAGGGGGATGGCCGTCGCCCCCGGTCCCTTGCCGACCACGATGTCGACCCGGAAGTCCTCCATCGCCACGTAGAGCATCTCCTCCGCTGGCCGGGCCATGCGGTGGATCTCGTCGAGGAAGAGCACCTCACCGGGCACCAGGCTGGACAGCACGGCCGCGAGGTCGCCCGCGTGCTGGATCGCCGGCCCGGAGGTGATCCGCATCGGGGCCGCCATCTCCCCGGCGATGATCATGGCCAGCGTCGTCTTGCCCAGCCCGGGGGGCCCGGAGAGCAGCACGTGGTCGGCGGTCGCGTGGCGGTGCCGGGCAGCCTCGAGGACCAGCCCGAGCTGCGAGCGCACTCGGTCCTGGCCGATGAAGTCCGCCAGGCTGCGGGGACGAAGCGCACCCTCGGCCGCGATGTCCTCGTCGTCGGCCTCACCGCGGACCAGGTCGTCGTCAGTCACGCGCGGTCCAGGTGGCGCAGGGCCGAGCGCAACAGGGCGGGCACGGACGGATGGCCACCCTCGGCCAGGACCGCCTCGGCCTCGCCCTGCACAGCCTCCGCAGCGGCTCGGGCGTCGCGCGGCGGCCAGCCCAGGGCGATGAGCCCGTCGATCACCGGGGTCGACCAGTCGTCGGCGGCCCTGCTTGCGGCCGTCGACGTCGTGGGCGCCCCGAGGCGGTCCTTGAGCTCGAGGGCGATCCGCGCAGCGCCCTTGCGCCCGATCCCGGGGGGCTTGGACAGCGTGACGAGGTCGTCGGCGGCGACTGCCGCCCGCAGCTGGTCGACGGTGAGCACTGCGAGGATGGCCTGGGCCGTGCGCGGCCCGATGCCCGTGACTGACTGGAGCACCTCGAACGCCTGGCGCTCGTCCTCGTCACTGAACCCGAAGAGCGTCAGGGAGTCCTCGCGCACGACCAGCGCCGTGGCGACGGTGGCCGCTGCCCCTGGGCGCAGCTCGGCCAGGGTGCGCGGGCCGCACAGGACGGACAGCCCCACCCCGCCGACGTCGATGACCGCGTGGTCGGCGTCCACGGAGGCGACGGTTCCGTGGACGAAGGCGATCACCGGGAACCCCCGGCCCGGACGCCGACCCCGGCCGATCGGGTGGGCACGGCACCCGGCGGCTCGACCCCGCGCGGCGAGCGAGGTACCCGGGTCGGGATCCTCGAGGGCGCCGAGGCCGCCACCGCTGAGGCGATGCGCGCATTGGCCGCCCCGCGCCACACGTGGCAGATCGCCAGGGCCAGGGCGTCGGTGGCGTCCACCGGCTTGGGAGTGGTCTCCAGTCGCAGGATCCGGACCACCATGCCGGCCACCTGGGCCTTGTCGGCCCGCCCGGTCCCGGTCACGGCCGCCTTCACCTCACTGGGGGTGTGCCACGCGACCGGGAGCCCTGCCTCAGCAGCGGCCAGGACTGCCGCCGCCGATGCCTGGGCGGTGCCCATCACCGTGTGCAGGTTGTGCTGGCTGAACATCCGCTCGATGGCAACCACGTCCGGCGACAGCTCCGCGATGAGGTCCTGGATGCGCCTGCTGATCACCAGCAGGCGCTCGGGCAGTGGGTCGGAGGCGGGCGTGGTGACCACCTCGACGTGCCGAAGCGTCAGCGGCCGGCCGAGGGAACCCTCGACCAGGCCCACCCCACAGCGGGTCAGGCCCGGATCGACCCCGAGTACGCGCACGTGACCTCCCGATACGAACAGGTGTTCGCACCCTACCGGGAGGGCGGTGCCGCAACCGGCACGACACGCGTGCGCCGTGCTGGCACTGCTCGGTTCCTGCCTCGACGAGGGCTGCGGCCCTGCTACCCGGCCACCGGGTCGCTGACGGTCACGGGATGGCCCACGACCTCGGCGAACCCGGCGCAGATGCACTCGACGAACAGCTCGCGGTCAGGGATCGCAGCGTCGTCCATCGAGATCCCGATGCCGGCGTTGCCGGCGTGGGACAGCAGGGTGATGTTCGTCGCCGCCCCGACGGTGGCCGTCAGCGGGTACATCGCCCGGACCTTCGCGCCGGCGATCCACACCGGGACCGGGACGCCGGGCACGTTGCTGGCGGTGAAGTCACTGGTCTGTGCCGTCGAGGTGAACACGTCCGAGGGCATCAGGCGGTACCCGACCTCGGCCAGCGGATCGACCAGGTGCAGCGCGGGCTCCTGGCGCCACGACCCCACGATGTCGCGGATGGCCCGCATCCGCTCCACCGGGTCGAGGATGTCCACGGGGACCTCGAAGCGGGCGATCGTGACGGCGTTCTGCGCCGGTCGCTGCGGGTTGCGCAGGCTGATCGGCATGTTGCAGCGCAGCATGCTCACCGGCTCGCCGCGGCGCTCGTGGTAGATCCGCAGGCCACCTGTGACACCGGCCATGAAGGCGTCGTTGAGGCTCACTCCGTTGGGCTTGGATGCGGCCTTGAGCTCGGACAACGGCACGTCGATGGTGACGAAGTGGTAGTTGATCGACCGCCCACGCATCACCGGTGACATCGGGGAGCCCGGCATCGCCAGGAACTTGGTGATGGACCTCAGGACCCCCATGACGTCCTCGACCGCCCCGACCGGGTCGCGAAGGGCTCGTCCCGCGATCGGCAGTGCGGAGTCCGAGACCTCCTTCACCGACTTCACCAGGAAGGACGAGGCGTCCACGACCGCCGTACCCAGGAAGCCCGCACCGTCCAGGGGTGCTGCCGTCGGGGCGGGGGGCATCGCGCCCAGGTCCTGCCCGCCGGGAACGAGGTCGATCACCGTGGCTCCGAGCATCATGGCGCCCTGGCCATCGGCGATGGCGTGGTGCAGCTTCACGATCAGGGCGGCCCGTCCGCCCGCCAGCCCCTCGAGCAGCGTGACCCGCCACAGCGGACGAGCCAGGTCGAAGTCGGCCATCGACTGCCGCCTGGCCTCGATCAGGACCTGGTCCCAGCTGCCGGGATCGGCCACGCGGAAGCGACGCATGTGGAAGCTGAGGTCGAAGTCCGGGTCGATGACCAGGCGGGGGCTCAGGATGTCCGACGGGCCCTCGAGGACCTTCTGGCGAAGGATCGGGGCGACCCTGCTGGCCCGGTCGAACCTGTCGACCAGCTTGTCCCAGTCAGGGCTGGAGTCCAGCGCGATCAGGCCGATGATGGGTGAGCGCATCGATGGGTCGTTGGACGCCAGGCGCCAGGTGGCGAAGTCGAAGCCGGACAGCCTGCGCGGGGAGATCACGGTCGGGTCGTTGACCGCGCGACCAGCAGCGGTCGCCGAGCCGACGGCCGCACCGACGCTTCCTGCGGCCGCCCTGGCCGTCCGCTTGGCAGCGGCGCGCTTGCGACCGCTGGTGGGCGCTGCCGGCGGGGTGACGGCCGGCGCCTTCTTCGCGGGGGCCTTCTTCGCCGGGGCCTTCTTCGCGGGGGCCTTGGTTGCCGGGGCCTTCTTCGCCGGGGCCTTCTTCGCCGGGGCCTTCTTCGCGGCGGCGGCCCTGGTTGCCGGGGCCTTCTTCGCCGGGGCCTTCTTCGCCGGGGCCTTCTTCGCGGCGGCCCGCTTGGCCGGCGTCGGGGTCGTCTCCTTCACAGCCGACTCACGGGCCGGCGGCACGGTCGCGTCCGAGTCCTGCGAGGTCGTGCGGTCCTGCTCTGCCACGTCGTCGCTCCTGTGGTCCTGGGGTATCCGAACCGTACCCGTGCTGCGCGGCGGATGTGGAGCCGAGCGCCTACTCCATCTCGGCCAGGACCTCGGCCGGGATGTCGGCGTTCGTGAAGACGTTCTGCACGTCGTCACTGTCCTCAAGGGCATCCACGAGCCGCATGATCTTCGCCGCACCTGTGGCGTCGAGCTGGACCTCGACCGAGGCGACGAACTCAGCCTCAGCCGATTCATAGTCCAGGCCCTGGGCCTGCAGCGCCTTGCGCGCCGGGACCATGTCCGAGGCCTCGGTGATCACCTCGAACGCCTCGCCGAGGTCATTGACCTCCTCAGCCCCGGCGTCCAGGACGGCCATGAGCACGTCGTCCTCGGTCAGCCCATCGGACTTCGGGACGATGATGACGCCCTTGCGGGCGAACAGGTAGGAGACGCTGCCGGGGTCGGCCATGCTCCCCCCGTTGCGGGTCATCGCGACACGCACCTCGGTGGCCGCCCGGTTGCGGTTGTCGGTCAGGCACTCCACCAGCACCGCGACCCCGTTCGGCCCGTAGCCCTCGTACATGATCGTCTGCCAGTCGGCGCCGCCGGCGTCCGCGCCGGAGCCGCGCTTGAGCGCACGGTCGATGTTGTCGGCCGGCACGGAGTTCTTCTTCGCCTTCTGGATGGCGTCGTAGAGGGTGGGGTTGCCGTCGACGTCACCGCCCCCGGTGCGCGCCGCAACCTCGATGTTCTTGATCAGCTTGGCGAACAACTTGCCGCGCTTCGCGTCGATCGCGGCCTTCTTGTGCTTGGTGGTCGCCCACTTGGAGTGGCCGGACATGGTGCTCCTTCGAGTCGACTCAGGTGGCGCCGCGCACCATGGTGGCGAACAGCGCGTGCACCCGATGGTCTCCGGTGAGTTCGGGGTGGAACGAGGTGGCCAGCAGCGACCCCGCTCGAACGGCCACGATCCTATCGCCCGCGGCGGCCGGGACCGAGGCGAGAACCTCAACCGTCGGACCGACCGACTCGACCCAGGGGGCGCGGATGAAGACGGCGCGGATCGGCACGGCGCCCAGCGCGGGGAAGTCCACGTCGCCCTCGAAGGAATCCACCTGGCGGCCGAACGCGTTGCGACGCACCACCATGTCGATCCCACCGATGGGGCGCTGGTCCGCACGGCCGTCGAGGATCGTGTCGGCGAGCAGGATCATCCCGGCGCACGAGCCGTACATCGGCATCCCGGCACGCACCGCGGCACGCAGCGGGTCCATGAGACCCCAGCGGATCGCCAGCATCGAGATGGTCGTGGACTCCCCGCCGGGCAGGACCAGGCCATCGACGCCCTCCAGCACCCCGGCGTCCTTGACCGGGACGGCGCGCACCCCGACCGACTCCAGGGCGCGCAGGTGCTCGCGCACGTCGCCCTGGAGCGCGAGGACCCCGATGGTGGGGCCGGTCACCACCCGCGCTCGGCGAGGCGGTGGGGTGCGGGGATCTCCTCGACGTTGATCCCGACCATCGCCTCACCCAGGCCCCGGGAGACCTTGGCGATGATCCCGGGGTCGTTGAAGTGCAGGGTGGCCTGGACGATGGCGTTGGCCCGCTCGGCCGGGTTGCCCGACTTGAAGATCCCCGAGCCGACGAACACGCCGTCGGCGCCGAGCTGCATCATCATCGCCGCATCGGCAGGGGTGGCGATGCCTCCGGCGGTGAACAGCACGACCGGCAGGGATCCACGCTCGGCGATCTCACGCACCAGCTCGTAGGGGGCCTGCAGCTCCTTGGCTGCCACGTACAGCTCGTCGTGGCTCATGGAGGACAGCCTGCGGATCTCGCCGCGGATCGAGCGCATGTGGGTGGTGGCGTTGGAGACGTCGCCTGTTCCGGCCTCGCCCTTGGAGCGGATCATCGCCGCGCCCTCGGTGATCCGGCGCAGGGCCTCGCCCAGGTTCGTCGCGCCGCAGACGAAGGGGACGGTGAACGCCCACTTGTCGATGTGGTGGGTGTAGTCGGCCGGGGTCAGCACCTCGGACTCGTCGATGTAGTCCACGCCGAGGGACTCGAGCACCTGGGCCTCGACGAAGTGCCCGATCCGGGCCTTGGCCATGACCGGGATCGAGACCGCGTCGATGATCCCCTCGATCATGTCCGGGTCACTCATCCGCGACACCCCACCCTGGGCGCGGATGTCGGCGGGGACGCGCTCGAGGGCCATGACGGCAACGGCGCCGGCATCCTCGGCGATCCGTGCCTGCTCGGCGTTGACCACGTCCATGATCACGCCGCCCTTGAGCATCTCAGCCATGCCGCGCTTGACGCGGTCGGTGCCAAGGACGGTTCCTGCGGTGTCTTCGGTGCTGCTCACGAGTTCTCCTGCGCCGGTCGGGACGATGGGACAAGGTTACGTCCCGGGGCGCGGAGGCGCGAAACGCTGATCGAGCGGGCGGGCGCGCTACTCGATCGTGACCTTGCTGGTCCGGTCCTTGAGCAGGATCCAGACCTGTCCCGGATCGAGGACCACGGGGTTCCCATCGAGGTCGGTGTAGGCCGTGGGCTGCGCATCCGAGTTCTTCTCCCAGAGGATCTTCTGCGACCTCCCGTCCCGCAGGAGCACGCCCTTGCCCGACCCGGTCAGGATGGTCAGCGGCGTCCGGCCGCCGAACTTGTCGCCGAAGCCGGAGTCCACCTCCTTGACGTACTGGACGATGACTGATGATGCGCGCTGCACTCCGGGCTTGTCGGTGTCCAGGGCCTGACGGCCGTTCATCCAGACGTCGTAGTGGTCCTTCTTGGCGTTCCAGCGGAACTGCACCGACATCGACGGCCACCGTGCGGTGACCCGCGTGGTCTGCTTGCCACCGTCGGGGGCCTGCTCGTCGAACACGAACCCGATGTCCTGGGAGACGGCGGTCGCCCCCGAGGTGGCCAGGATCTCCTGCGGGTCGGCCATGAGGTTGTACGGCGCGTAGCGTCCCGTCCCCCGTTCCCTGGAGAAGCCGGGGCTGTTGACGTCCTGGGAGACCTGGGTCCAGTCCGCCGCAGCCAGCTTGGGCTGCAGGCGTCGTTGCGCCCCGGAGTAGACGAAAGCGATGTCGCCGAGAGGCGCGAACAGTTCGATGTCGCTGACCCGGGCGCTACGGATCGGCCCGACGGTGCCGGGCATGTCCGTGGAGAACACCGCAGCCAGGCGGGTCAGGCCCCACTCCACCGGTTCGACGTACACGATGTCGGCCTTCACCAGGCCCCGGTGCGGCTGGGCACTCGGGGTGTTGTCGAGCTTCACGACCATCACGGGCGTTTCCACACCACCCTCGCGCCCGCTGAACGGTGAGGTGGTGGGGGCAACCGGCACGGGCTCCGGGGACGGGCTCTGGCTCGTCGGCGGCGACGCGGTGGACGTCACGGGCGCGTCCACCACCGCGCCATCCGGGCCACAGGCCGCCAGCAGGAGCCCGAGACCGACCACGACAGCCATCCGACGCATGCCCTCACAGTAGTTGCGCCGACGCCGGCCCCCGGTCAGCGACTCAGCAGGTTTGCCGAGCGTTCATCCACGGCAGTGCACCGCCCCCACGGCGGAGCGCGGAAGTTCGATCCACGGCCACCCGGGCCGTGCTCAGGCCAGGGCGTCGAAGGTCGATGGGGCCTGGTCGTCCATCTCGAACATCTGCGGGCGTGGGGCATTGCCCGCCAGGCGGAACAGCCGCACCAGCCGACCCTGGCGCAGCAGCCGTGCTGCCTGGACCCCGTCATTGAGGAACCGGCGCGAGAGGGTCACCTGGCGGCAGGAGGCAGCCAGGTCCAGGAGCAGCTCCTCGCCCTCGGGAACGGAGCGCAGCTCGTCGACCGCCTGCTGGTCGGCGAACACCTCGCGCAGGTCGCGCGACATCTCCGACTCGACGATCCCGGCCTCCACGGAGTCAGCGGGATCGGTGTTGCGCGAGCGGCTCGCGGCCTGCGCGAGCACGATCGCACTCGCCGGGTCCAGCAGGCCGGACGTGGCCAGCGCCTCGGCGGCGCGCGCCCGACGCAGCAGCTGGGCGTCCAGGGACGCGCGGGCCAGGTCGATGCGGTGGTGCAGTCGGTCGATCCGGCCGGCCTTGGCGCTCAGGCGCCAGACGACGAAGGCCACGAACAGGCCGATGACGATCCCCCAGCCGACATCGATCTTCATGCCTCATCCGCCTTGCTGCTCCCACCCCACGACGGGCGGCGCAACGGCAGGCGACCCCAGAACTGCCCCGAGAGATCCGCCTCGACCTTCTCCCCACCCGGCGTGACGCTCTCGTAGACCGACAGCACCTGACGCGCCACCGTCTCCCAGTCGAACTGGGCGGCCCGCTCCCGTCCGGCAGCGCGAAGGGCGTCGCGGCGGGATGGGTCGCCGAGGAGCTCGATCAGCCGGTCGGCGAGGTCCTCGGCGTCCTCGTTGCGGAAGTGCACGCCCGCCCGGCCCTCATCCAGGACTCGCTGGAAGGCCTCGATGTCGCTGGCCACCACCGGGGCCCCGGCGGCCATCGCCTCCAGCAGGATGATCCCGAACGACTCCCCGCCGGTGTTCGGTGCCACATAGATGTCGGCCGACCGAAGCCCTCGGGCCTTGTCCTCCTCGCTGACCAGGCCGAGGAACTCCACGCGCTTCGCCAGCTCCGGATCCATCCCGGAGCGCACCTCGTCGACATCCCCGGGCCCGGCGACCAGCAGCGAGACGTCCGGGACGCTGGCCACGACGCGGGGCAGTGCGGCCAGCAGGGTGGGCAGGCCCTTGCGCGGCTCGTCGATCCGGCCCAGGAACATCAGGGTGTTGCTACCGCGTGCGCGCCCGGGCAGGGTCTCCTCACCGGCGTACGCGCTGCAGTCAACCCCGTTGGGGATGAGCACCGCGTCACCGCCGGTGTACTCGACCAACGAGCGGCGGGCGTACTCGCTGACTGCGATCCGGGCCCGGACCTTCTCCATCGCGCTGCGCACCATGGGGGCCATGGCGTTGAGGTCCCGCCGCGACGAGGCCAGGCTCGCGTGCCACGTGGCCACGATGGGGCCGTCGGCGACCCAGATCGACAGGATCGACAGGGTCGGCCCCGCCGGTTCATGCACGTGCAGGATGTCGAGGTCGGAGTCCTTGATCCATCGACGGGCCTTCGCCGTGGCGACTGGGCCGAAGTTGATCTTGGCCACCGACCCGTTGGAGCTGATGGAGATCGGCTTGCCACCGCTGGTGACGTACTCGGGCAGCGCATCCTCGTCCTCGGCCGGGGCCAGGATCACCGCCTCATGGCCCATCCTCATCAGGGCCAGGCGCAGGTCGTGGATGTGCGCAGCCACGCCCCCCGGGGTGTCCCAGGCGTACGGGCACACCAGTCCGACGCGCATCACGTGTCCCGCTCGGAGGCGTCCTGTGCAGCCAGGCGGGCGGGGTCCAGGTCCGCCAGCCAGAGCCGCTGGAGCATGTGCCAGTCACTCGGGTGCGCGGCGATGCCGCCGGCCAGGGCATCGGCGACTGCCTGGGTGGTCACGCGGATCCGCTCGTCGCGCTCACCGGTCGTGGGGGGCACGACCTCGGGCAGGATCTCGGCAACGTTGTGGCCCTCCCAGAACAGCTTCACGGGCACGAGCGAGGCGCCGGTGTCCACGGCCAGTGCGGCCGGACCGGCGGGGAACCGCGCGGTCTCGCCGAAGAACTGCACATCGACCCCCTTGGCGGACAGGTCGCGGTCAGCCAGGAGCGCCACCAGGCCGCCGGACTCGAGCGTGCCGCGCAGCTCCTGGTAGACCCCCGGGTCCCCCAGTCCGTGGATGCGCATCCCCAGGGAGGTCCGGAAGTCGACGAACGCGGTGTACAGCCGCTCGGGCTCGAGCTTCTCGGCCACGGTGTTGATCGGGGAGATGTGCCGGGAGCACCAGGCGCCGGCATGGTCCCAGTTGCCCATGTGCGGCAGGGCGGCGATGGCACCGCGGCCCGAGGCCACCGGGTCCGACAGCCGCTCGGGATGGCGCAGATCGAACGTGTCGATGCGTGCGCCGTCCCACCCGGGCAGGCGGAAGGCGTCGCACCAGTAGCGCATGTAGGAACGCATGCCCTCCCGTGAGAGCTCGCGCAGCTCGTCGGGGGCAACCGGTCCCACGACGCGGCTCAGGTTGGCCTCGAGTCGGCGGACCGAGGGGCCGTGAGTGCGCCACTGCTGGTCGGCGATCTGGTCGAACATCGAGTACGCCACACGCTCGGGCATCAGCCGAACGGCCCGCCAACCCCCGGCATAGGCCAGGTACGTCGCCTGCTCCTTCACCGCGCGCTCACTGCCCGGTGTCGGACGCGTCCGGCTGCTGTCCGTTGAGCGGCTTCAGCTGGCGACGCACGTCCAGACCCCGCTGGAAGACCGTGATGGTCGTCAGCACGGCCAGGATGGCCACCGCGACGGTCATGCCCCAGTTGACGAACTGGTACAGGATCGCGCCGACGCCGAGGATGATCATCCGCTCCGCACGCTCGGCGATGCCCCCGTTGGCTGTGGCCCCCACGGCCTCGGCGCGCGCCTTGGCATAGCTGACGACCGTCCCGCCGACGAGGCAGACCCAGGCCAGGATCGTCGTCGCCGTTGCGAAGAACGCAGTCGGCACGTCACGCTGCCACGCCGCCCAGATGAGCACTCCGCCGAAGACCGCACCGTCGGCGACCCGGTCGAGGGTCGCGTCGAACCAGGCGCCCCACGGGCCCTGCGTCCCGCTGAGGCGGGCCATGGTCCCGTCGAGCACGTCTGCGGACGTGAACAGGAACAGCAGGATGACCGCGGGGACGAAGTGGCCCTGCGGGATCAGGATCAGGGCGGTCAGCACCGTCAGGATGGTGCCCGTCATGGTCACCATGTCCGGGGTGACCTTCATGCGCAGCAGTCCGCGCGCCATCGGCTCGACGACAGGGGCGATGACGCCACGGGCGTCGGCATTGTTCAGCATGAGGAGGCTGATCGTAGCGAGAAACCCGACCCCGAGTGCGCAGGACGAAGGTCCTTGTTGCAAGGCTTGCGCCTTGGGAGACTTCAGACCCGCGACGAAAGGCACCTCATGGCACAGGCGAACACCTCAGGGGGTGGGTCGGTCTCTGCACCGGCCAGCCCCGCCGACATCCGCAACGTGGTCCTGGTCGGACCGTCCGGTGCGGGCAAGACGACGCTGCTCGAGGCGATGCTGGCCGCAACCGGGACCATCCCGCGTGCCGGGCGGACCACCGAGGGCACCACGGTGTCGGACTTCGACGACGCCGAGGTTCGCCAGCAGCGGTCGGTCGGCCTCGCGCTGGCGCCGGTCGTCGTCGACGGGGTGAAGATCAACTTCCTGGACACACCTGGCTACGCCGACTTCGTCGGCGACCTGCGCGCCGGCCTTCGGGCCGCTGACGCCGCCCTGTTCGTGATCTCGGCCGTCGACGGCGTCGACGGCGGCACGCAGATGCTCTGGGAGGAGTGCGCTGCCGTCGGGATGCCAAGGGCCGTCGTCGTCACCCGCCTGGACCACCCGAGGGCCGACTTCGATGAGCTCGTGGCGATCTGCCAGCGGGTCTTCGGCGATGGCGTCATGCCCCTGATGCTCCCGATGATGGCCGACGACGGCACGCCTGCGGGCTTCATCGACCTGATCACCGAGCGGATCCATGACTACTCCACCGGGACGCGGGTGGATCGCGAGCCGGAGGCCACCCACCTCGAGCTGATCGAGGGCACCCGCGCAGGCCTGATCGAGGGGATCATCGCCGAGAGCGAGGACGAGACCCTCATGGACCGCTACCTCGCCGGTGAGCACATCGACCACGACACCCTGATCGCCGACCTGGAGATGGCCGTCGCCCGGGGTTCGTTCTACCCGGTGATCGCCACCGCGGTGGAGCTCGGTGGCCTCGGCACGACCGAGGTCCTGGACCTGGTGCGCCGGGGCTTCCCGTCGCCGCTGGAGCACCCGCTGCCGCCGGTCACCACCCCGGACGGCCAGCCGCGCGGCCCGCTGGCCTGCGATCCCGCTGGCCCCCTGTGCGCCGAGGTCGTCAAGACCACCACCGATCCCTACGTCGGGCGGCTGTCGCTGGTCCGCGTCTTCTCCGGACGGATCACGCCGGACTCGATCGTCCATGTCTCGGGGCACTTCGGCGGCCAGCGCGGGCACGAGGACCACGACCTCGATGAGCGGATCGGGGCGCTGTCCAGCCCGCTGGGCAAGGTGCAGCGCACGATCGACGCCGGTATCGCCGGTGACATCGTCGCCGTGGCCAAGCTCACCCGCGCCGAGACCGGGGACACGCTGTCGGACAAGGACACCCCACTGCTCATGGAGCCCTGGCTCATGCCCGACGCGCTGCTCCCGGTGGCGATCGTGGCCAAGTCCAAGGCCGACGAGGACAAGCTCGGCGCAGCCCTGAACCGGCTGGTGGCCGAGGACGCGACCCTGCGCCTGGACCGCAACGGGGAGACGGGCCAGCTCGTGCTGTGGTGCATGGGCGAGGCGCACGTCGACGTCCTGCTCGACCGCCTGCGCAACCGGTACGGCGTCGCCGTGGAGTCCGAGGAGCTGCGGGTCTCGTTGCGTGAGACCTTCGCGTCCCCGGCGAAGGCCAAGGGCCGGCACGTCAAGCAGTCCGGCGGGCACGGGCAGTACGCCGTCTGCGACATCGAGGTCGCCCCGCTGCCCGCGGGCTCGGGCTTCGAGTTCGTCGACAAGGTCGTCGGCGGGTCGGTCCCGCGCCAGTTCATCCCCTCGGTGGAGAAGGGCGTGCGCACCCAGATGGAGCGCGGGGTCGTCGCCGGGTACCCGGTCGTCGACATCCAGGTGACCCTCTACGACGGCAAGGCGCACTCGGTGGACTCCTCGGACATGGCGTTCCAGATGGCCGGCGCCCTGGCCCTCAAGGAGGCCGCCGCGGCAGCCCAGATCTCGATGCTCGAGCCGGTGTCGGCCATCAGCGTCCTGGTCTCCGATGAGTACGTGGGTGCCGTCATGGGTGACCTGTCCGGCCGTCGCGGCCGGGTCTCGGGCACCGAGCCGGCTGGCAATGGCCGCACGCTCATCAAGGCCGAGGTCCCCGAGCTGGAGCTGACCCGCTACGCGATCGAGCTGCGCTCGATGTCGCATGGCACGGGCACCTTCAACCGCACCTACATCGGCCACGAGCCGATGCCGACGCAGATCGCCAAGAAGGTCATCGAGGCGAGCCCGAAGCACTGACCCCCGCTCGCAGGAGGGGCCGTTCCCACACCGGGTGCGGCCCCTCCCGCTGTGTCAGCGCCAGCCAGCCCGCGCAGTCAGCGGCGGACGGGCTTGAGGGTCCAGAGGAAGCTCGCCTCGCCGGTGACCGTCCAGTCCTCAGTGGACAGGGTCACGTCGATCCGGAACTCGGGGCGCTCGCCGGCGTCGAGGCGGGCCACGATCGACTCCGGGGTGTCGTGCATCAGCGCCTCGGCATACATGGGCCCCATTGCGATCTTCTTGAACCGGATGGAGGCATCCACGGGCAGCGGGGTGGCGCGATCGAGCAGCATCCCGAAGTTCCCCAGCACGATCGCCCCGGTGGCAGTCTCCGCGAGGGTGAACATCGCGCCGGCGTGCGGGCCGCCCACGTGGTTGCGGTACTCGGGCTTGTCCGGCAGGCGCAGCAGGACCCGCTGCGGTGCCAGTTCGAGGAACTCCAGTTCCAGGGTCCCCACCATCGGGACCACCGTGGGCATCTGCGCGACGAGGGTGTGGAAGTCCATGCCTGCGAGGCTATCGACCAGGCAGGGCCCGATCGCCACCGGTCCCCCGCCACCGACCCCCTGCGGAATCTCCCTGACCTCACGGGATCTCGCTGAAGCGCGGGAGACCCTGTGCCGTTGCGGAGAATCTGCCAGGGTTGGGCGGTAGCGTCGCGCACATGTCTGACGACATCCCGGCTTCCCCGGACGGCACTGCGGCGCCGAGCTCGGCGCTGCCCAGCGTCGCCGTCTTCGACATCGACGGGGTGCTTGCCGACGTGCGCCACCGTCTGCACCACGTGGCCTCGCGGCCCAAGGACTGGGATGCGTTCTTCGGCGCCGCCCCGCAGGACCCGCCGCTGCGCGAGGGCCTCGGGGCCGTGGCGACCGCGTATCGCGCCGGGCACGTGGTCGTCTACCTGACGGGACGGCCGGAGAGATGCCGCGCCGCGACACTGACCTGGCTGGCCGACCAGGGCCTGCCCGACGGTGAGCTGTTCATGCGCGACGACGCCGATCGCCGTCCGGCGCGGATCACGAAGGTGGCCGCGCTGCGCCGCCTGTCGCGCCGCTACCAGGTCGAGGCGTTCGTCGACGATGACGCAGCCGTCGTCGAGGCCGTGCGTGCTGCCGGGTTCCCCGTGCTGCACGCTCTGTGGATGGAACCCTCAACCTCAGGTGCAGACTCCGCATCGGACCTGCCCGGGCTGGGCGCGTCCGCCCAGGCCGTCCTCTTCGAGATCCAGGAGGCGGAGGGCCGCACCTGAGGCCCGCCGTTGACCGGGTCAGGTCCGCCAGGACCCCCCAGCGCTCGGCGACGGATCTCCTGCGCACGCTCAGCCCAGGGTGGCCAGCTCCTCGGGACGGGGGCAGGAGCACACCAGGTTGCGGTCACCGTAGGCCCCGTCGATCCGCCCAACCGGCACCCAGTACTTGTCGGTGCGCAGCCCGGCGACCGGGTAGACCGCCTGCTCGCGGGTGTAGGGCCGGCCCCACTCCCCCACGAGGCTCTCGGCGGTGTGCGGCGCCCCCCGAAGAACGCTGTCGGCGACCGGCACCTGCCCCGCGGCGACCTGCTCGATCTCCGCATGGATCGCGATCATCGCGTCGCAGAAGCGGTCGAGTTCGGCCAGCGACTCGCTCTCCGTGGGCTCGACCATGAGGGTGCCCGCCACGGGGAAGCTCATGGTCGGGGCGTGGAAACCGTAGTCGATCAGGCGCTTGGCGACGTCATCGACGGTCACACCCGTGCGCCGGGTGATCTCCCGGAGGTCCAGGATGCACTCGTGGGCGACCAGCCCGCCGGGACCGGTGTAGAGCACCGGGAAGCAGTCCGCCACGCGTCTGGCGATGTAGTTGGCCGACAGGACCGCAACCTGCGTGGCGCGGGTGAGGCCCTCGGCACCCATCATCCGGATGTAGGCCCACGGGATCGGCAGGATTCCGGCGCTGCCCCATGGGGCGCCACTCACCGGGCCGACGCCACCGTCCTCGTGACCCCGACCAGCCGGCCCGGCGTCGGGTCGCAATGGGTGGCCGGGCATGAACGGCGCCAGGTGCGCACGCACGCCGATCGGCCCCACCCCGGGTCCGCCTCCCCCGTGCGGGATGCAGAAGGTCTTGTGCAGGTTCAGGTGCGACACGTCCGCGCCGAAGCGACCCGGCTTGGCAAGCCCGACCAGGGCGTTGAGGTTCGCCCCGTCCACGTACACCTGGCCGCCCGCGTCGTGCACCATCGCGCACAGGGCGGCCACCTCGGACTCATACACGCCGTGGGTCGAGGGGTAGGTGATCATCAGCGCCGCCACCCGACCGGAATGGGCCTCCAGCGCCGCAGCCAGCGACTCGACGCTGACGTTGCCCGCCTCGTCGCAGGCCACCACCACCACGCGCATCCCGGCCATCACCGCCGATGCCGCGTTCGTGCCGTGCGCCGAGGACGGGATGAGGCAGACGTCGCGCTCGGTCTCCCCGCGTGCTGCATGCCATCCCCGGATGGCCAGCAGGCCAGCGAACTCGCCCTGGGACCCGGCGTTGGGCTGGACGCTGACCGCGTCGTAGCCGGTCAGCTCGACGAGGAGGGCCTCGAGGTCGGCGATCAGCTCCGCGTATCCCGGGGACTGCTCCCGGGGGGCGAAGGGGTGGATCGAGGCGAAGCCGGGCCAGCTGATCGGCTCCATCTCGGTCGTCGCGTTGAGCTTCATCGTGCACGAGCCAAGCGGGATCATCGACCGGTCCAGCGCGACGTCGTAGCCGGCAAGTCGGCGCAGGTAGCGCAGCATCTCGGTCTCGCTGCGGTGCTCGTGGAACACCGGGTGCTCCAGGTAGCCCGAGGTCCGGTACCAGGCCTGGGGAAGGGAGGGCACAGCGGAATCCTCAGCCGCCGATCCGCCGGATCCCGCGGCCGTGAACGCCTCCCGGACAACCGCCAGGTGCTCCTCGGCGGTCACCTCATCGGTGGTGATCCCCACGTGATCCGCATCGACCAGCCGCAGGTTGATCCCCCGGGCGGCGGCCTCCGCCACGACCCGCGAGGCAAGGCCGGGCACCACTGCCACGACCGTGTCGAAGAACGCGGTGTGCAGCAGCGGCACCCCGTCCTGGCCCAGACCGGCAGCCAGCGCGGTGGCGTGGCCGTGCACGCGCTCGGCGATCCGGCGCAGTCCCTGCGGGCCGTGGTAGGCACCGTAGAGCCCGGCGATCACTGCCAGGAGCACCTGTGCGGTGCAGATGTTGCTGGTGGCCCGCTCCCGTCGGATGTGCTGCTCACGGGTCTGCAGCGCCAGCCGGTAGGCCGGCTTGCCCGAGGAGTCGACCGACACGCCCACCAGCCGCCCCGGCAGCTGACGCTCGAGCCCGGCACGCACGGCCATGACCCCGGCATGAGGGCCCCCGAAGCCCATCGGCACCCCGAAGCGCTGGGCCGACCCCACGACGATGTCGGCACCGCACTCCCCCGGCGGGGTCAGCAGGCACAGGCTGAGCAGGTCGGCAGCGACCACCAGCCCAGCGCCGAGGGCATGCACCTGCTCAGCCAGGGAGGACAGCGCAGCAGGGTCGCGCACCAGTCCGCTCGAGGTGGGCACCGAGACCAGCACGCCGAAGCAGCCGTCCGAGGGCAGCCCCGCGGTGACGTCGCGGACGTCCAGGACGATGCCCAGCGGCGTCGCCCGCGTCTCGAGGACGGCCAGGGTCTGTGGGTGCGTGTCGGCGTCCACCACGAAGGTCATCGCCCCGGTGCGATCGACCCGGTGCAGCAGGGCCATCGCCTCGGCCGCGGCCGTCGGCTCATCGAGCATCGACGCGTTGGCCAGGGGCAGTCCCGTGAGGTCGGCCACCATGGTCTGGAAGTTCAGCAGCGCCTCGAGACGGCCCTGGGAGATCTCGGGCTGGTAGGGCGTGTAGGCGGTGTACCAGCCCGGTGACTCCAGCACGTTGCGTCGGATCACGGCCGGGGTGATCGTGTCGTGGTAGCCCAGGCCGATCATCGAGACGGCCTGGGTGTTCGCCTCGGCCATCCGGCGCAGCTCGGCGGTCGCCTGCGACTCGCTGAGCACGGGCGGCAGGTCCAGCCCGTCCCGCCAGGCGATCGTGGCCGGAACCGCTGCCCGCGCCAACGACTCGAGGTCCGGATGCCCGACGGACTGCAGCATCAGCGCCACGTCCCGATCGTCAGGACCGATGTGCCGGTCGGCGAACTCAACGTCACGAGGTGGGGTCTGCACGCGCCCACGATAGTCGTGACCGGCGAGGTCGGCCGGGAGGGTCAGCCAGTCTGGCGCTTGCGCCGACGCTCGGAGAGCTCGTCGTCGGTCACCGAGGCAACGCCGGTGCCGCGCTCGGCGGGCAGGGCGGACAACGTGCCCTCCACCTCGCGCCACACCTTGCCGACAGCGATCCCGAAGACCCCCTGGCCGCCGCGGACCAGGTCGATGACCTCGTCCTCACTCGTGCACTCGTAGACGCTGGCCCCGTCGCTCATCAGGGTCAGGGTGGCAAGGTCCTCGACGCCGCGGGAGCGCAGGTGCGTCACGGCGGTCCGGATGTTCTGCAGCGAGACCCCCGTGTCGAGCAGTCGCTTGACCACCTTGAGCACGAGGATGTCGCGGAAGCTGTAGAGGCGCTGCGTCCCCGACCCGGTGGCGGGGCGGATCGAGGGCTCCACCAGGCCGGTCCGCGCCCAGTAGTCCAGCTGCCGGTAGGTGATCTCCGCCGCGGCACACGCGACCGGTCCGCGGTAGCCCACGCCCTCAGGCAGCGTCGTCTCGGGGACGTCGAAGAGGGCGCCCTGCACCTCGTGCTGCTGTCCCGTGCCCTCAGCTGACATCTTCGCCTGGCCTTCGGTCGATGTGGCGTCTTGCGTCGGCGTAGTTACACCGGCGGAATTCCTGCCCCGAAACTAGGCCCCGGAGCACCTCGCGTCAACGTCGTCCGCTCCGACACGCCGAGGCAAACTCTCAACCTCAGGTTGAGGGTCAGAGATTGCCGCTCATGGCTATTGGAAGTCCTGGGGCGTGATCGTGTCGAGGAACTCCCGGAACTGCTCGACCTCGTCGACCTCCTCATCGGGATCAGGGGCCACGCCGGCCTCAGCCAGAACGTCGTCGGCGAGCAGGATCGGCACCCCCGCGCGCAGGGCCAGGGCGATGGCGTCCGAGGGCCTGGCGTCGACGGCCTGAGCCCCGACGACCAGCTCGGCGAAGAAGACGCCCTCGTCCAGCCTGGTGATGCGCACCGACTCAAGGGGGGTCCCGAGCTGGAGCAGCGTGGCGATGAACAGGTCGTGGGTCAGTGGCCGGGGTGCGGCTACGCCCTGCTGGGCCATGGCGATCGCGGCCGCCTCGTTGGGCCCGATCCAGATGGGCAGCAGCGCTCCCCCGGTGATCGGACGCACCAGCACGATCGGTGCATTGGACGGCATCTCGACCCGCACGCCCACGACTTCAACTGCCTGGTACCCATCCACATGGCCAGACTAGACCCGGTGGGCTGGACCCACCATCGCTCAGCGACCGAGCGTCCGGGGCAGCCCCGCCTTGACCAGCGCGACGTGCAGCTGGATGGCCAGCGTGGCGATCGCGCGCGCCGCCTCCTCGGCCTTGGCTGCACTGTCCTCATGGCGCCCGTGGGCCATCGGCTTGACGACCTGCTCGACCAGCGCGAGCTCGCGATCGGCGGCGAGCCGGAATGGGCGCAGGTGCCGGGGGCCGTAGCCGAACTGGGCCATCTCCGAGGCGATGCGGGCGACCTGCAGGGAGGTGGCGTCGTAGTACGAGGTCCCCGGGGACTGGGCCACCAGGCCGAACGACTCCAGCTCGCGCAGCACCTCGTTGGTGATCCCGGACTCCTCGAGCAGCTCCTTGCGCGACAGCCGAAGCTCCTGGCTCTCAGCCTCGAGGTCCTCGGGTGACGGGTAGGAGTCCGTGGCCACGAGCGCGCGAGGTGCGGTGTCCGTCGCGCTCAGCGGCGCGGGCTGCAACCCCCGGTCGATCGCGTCGAGGTGCTCGCGGATCACCTTCAGCGGCAGGTAGTGGTCGCGCTGCATCCGAAGCACGTAGCGCAGGCGCTCGGCGTCGGCCCGGGTGAACTTCCGGTAGCCCGAGGGCGTCCGCTGCGGCTCGACAAGGTCCTCGGACTCGAGGTAGCGGATCTTGGAGATGCTGACGTCCGGGAAGTCCGAGCGCAGCAGGTGCAGGACCTCGCCGATGCTCAGCAGGCCATCCGACGCCGCAGCCGTGCTCACGACTGGCCACCCCCCACGAGGAACACGAACCTGTACTTGCCGATCTGGACCTCATCACCGCCGGCAAGGGCCGTCGCGTCGATCCGTTCCCGGTTGACGTAGGTGCCGTTGAGGCTGCCGACGTCGCGGCACTGCCAGCCCTGGGCATCGCGGACGAACTGCGCATGCCTGCGCGACACCGTGACGTCGTCGAGCACGACGTCGGCGTCATCGGAGCGCCCGACCGTGATCAGGTCGGCGTCCAGGACGAATGAGGTGCCCTCGCTGGGGCCGCGCCGGACGATCAACATGGCCGTGCCCGGGGCAACCGACCCCACACTGCCGGTGCCGACCGCCCCCAGGGGGCCGGTCACCGAAACGGGCACGTCGAGGTTGCCCGTGCTCTGCACCTCAGCCTCGTTCCCGAGGTCGACCAGGGGTGCGCCGCAGTTGCTGCAGAACCGTGCCAGATCGGACATCTCCTGGCCGCACTGCTGGCATGAACGCCCCACGTCGTCTCCGTCCTGACCCTGGATCCTTGCCCGGAATCCCCCCCATGAGGGAACCTCTACCTGAGGTCTAGGTTCACCTCGGGGGCAAACCTATCGGACGCGCAGAGGGCTGGGTCAACCCCTGGCTAGGACAGACCGTCGGCGTACTGGGCCGCCGTGAGCAGCGACGACCACGCGGCGTCGGCGTCCTCGGCGGTCGCGCACTCGACATCGACCATCCAGCCCTCGCCGTAGGGCTCGGCGTTGACCATCTCCGGGGAGTCCTCGAGGGCGCTGTTGACCTCGGCCACCGTTCCGTCGAGGGGCGCGTAGAGGTCACTCACGGACTTCGTCGACTCCACCTCACCACACGGCTGCCCGCCGGTGAGCACGCTTCCCACTGCCGGGAGGGCGACGTACACGACGTCGCCGAGGGCCTCGGTCGCGAACGAGGTGATCCCGAAGCGCAGGACCGTCGGGCTCTCCCGGCGGATCCACTCGTGCTCCTGGGTGTAGCGCAGGTCATCGGGGTACATCGGTCCTCCATCGGCTGCGATCTGACTGACGTGGGCGGACCGGCCGGGTCCTGCCAGGGCTCAGCCCTGGTCCACCGGCTCAGCGTACTCGGGGGTCGTCAGCGGCACGGTGGAGGTGATCTCGAGCACCTCCCGCTGCTCCATCTCGAACAGCGCCCCCGCAGTGCGCGCGGAGTCCGCCACACCGCCGGGGATCTCCATCGCCGTGGCCAGGGTCTCCGGGTCGCCGATGGCCAGGATCGTGTAGGGAGAGGGGCGCAGGTCGCCGGAGACCAGGATCGCCGGGGTGCCGGGCTCGGGTGGGTTGGCGAACCAGGTGTTCACGACCACGCGCCTCTCGGCCACCTCGATGCTCTCGGCCCCCGCGTCACGAAGCTCCTGCACGGTGTCCAGGATCGCGGCCGCGTCAACCCCACCGTCCTGGTCGCGGATCACGATCCGCACCCCCGGGCCACGCACCTTCGTCGTGCCCGCGAGGACCTCGAGGGCCTCCTTGCGGTTGCGGGCCGCCTCCAGCGCCGCGGCATCGCTGCCCGAGGTCAGCGAGGAGACCTCTGCGGCCAGGCGGCGCTTCTCCTGCTCGAGGCGGTCGTTCTCGGCGTCCAGGCTGTCGAGGATCTGCACGAGCTCATCGGGTCGCGCGTTGGCCAGGGCCTCGTCACTGCCCTGGGCGATGGCACCGGCCACGACCATCCACCCGAGGACGGCGAACAGCGCCCCGCCGATCAGGCTCGCGGGTCCGCTCCAGCGCCACAGCGAGGTCTGGTGGAAGTCCCCGCCCGGCTCGTCCGGGTTCCCGGCTCCCGCCGTCACCGGGCCGACCGCGCCCGCGCCCTCGTCGCGCTCCATGCTCACGCCTTCAGGATGTGCCGGCGGATCGCGGCGGCGTTGGAGAAGATGCGCATGGTCAGCACGACCACCACGCCGGTGGACATCTGGCTGCCGACACCCAGCAGGTCCCCGATCCACACGATCAACCCGGCGACGACCACGTTGCTCAGGAACGAGATCACGAACACGCGATCGCGGAACACCCCGTCGAGCAGGGCCCGGATGGCCCCGACGACAGCGTCCAGGGCGGCGATGACTGCGATCGGCAGGTACGGCTCGAGCCAGACGGGGACCGTGGGCTCAAGGATGAGGCCGGCCACCACCCCGATCACGAGCCCGATGAGTGCGATCATCAGCCCTCCCCCTCCCCTATGAGTGCACGCATCAGCCCTCCCCCTCCTGTGCGCCGACGACCTCAGCGTCCGAGGGGAGCGGTGAGGTGGCCGAGCGCAGACTGATCCTGTCGACCGACGTCGTCTCCAAGCCTATGCCGAACTGCTGGGACACACTGGCCAGCTCCTGGGCATCCGGGGTCGCTGCGAACCCCTCAGCCAGGCCCGGCGGTCCGATCGCCTCCACGCGGTACGGCGGCCGCAGGGGCCGGTAGTTCACAAGGATGGCACCCGCTGCCGAGCGGATCGCGGACTGCGCGGTCAGGCGTTGGCCGTTGACTGCGATCGCCTCGGCGCCCGCCGACCACAACCCGTTGACGGCCCGCTGGACGTCGCTGTCGAGCACCCGCTCGACTTCGCTCGCCTCCTCGTCGCCGGTGACCGCGGAATCCGTCAGCGTCACCACCGCCCCCGGTCCCTGGACGGCGGCGTAGCCGGTCACGAGCTCGAGCTCCTCGATCTGCGTGGCGAGCAGGGCTCCGGCCAACGTGGCACGCAGGTTGTCCTCGCGAGCCTGCGCGAGCTCCCCACGTGCGGCCGCCACCTCCTCGATGAGGGCCTCGTTCAGGTCTTCGGCGGCCACGATCCGGTCGATGAGGGCGGCGCGCTGCTCGTTGACAGCAGGGTCGTTCAGGACCCGCTCTGAGATGCCCAACGCGAGCACGAAACCGGCGAGGCCGAGGGCGAAGGCAGCGACGAGCACCCGTTGACGCCGCGATCCCGCCGGGCGCGCATCGGTCGAGTCGGCGTAGTCGCTTGCCACCGCGGCGCTGGCGATCTGGTCGATCAGGTTCTGACGCTCACGGGCACTGGGACCCCGCCGGTCGGCCCCGGGCGGCGGGACCCCGGTCGTCGAGGTCGACATCAGCCCGCCTCGGACTCGATGAGTTCGAACCACTCCCGCAGGAGGCTGTCGGCGCGCTCGTCGGTCGCGGCCTCTGCCCAGAGGCGGATGACCGCCTCCGACTGGTCGGGGACGGCCAGGACCCAGCTTCCATCGGGCTCCTGGATCCGGACCCCCTCGGCTGTGTCGACCGCCCGGTCCCCCGCCGCCTCGACGAGGGTTCGCATGACCAGCCCCCGCCGGGCCCACGGAGTGGGCACCGCCGACCTGGTCAGGTGCACCTGCGGGATCCGCCGGTCGATCGCCGACAGGGTCAGCTTCGTGCGTGCGACCAGGCCCACCAGCCGGACGAACGCGGCCAGACCGTCGACGTTGGGGCCCATCTCGGGGACGATGAATCCGCCCTTGCCGTCGCCGGCGAGGACCAGGCCCGGGGTGGCGCGCGCCTGGGCGGACAGGGCGGCGGTCGAGGACCCCGTCCAGACCACGCCCACCGAGTGGTAGGCGGTCACCCCCTCGGCCACGCGCGTGGTGTGGGCGGGCAGCGCGACGACCCCGCTGCGCCGCTCGGCTGCCACCAGGTCAAGCATGACCAGCAGCGTGCGCCCGTGATCGAAGGCCCGGCCAGTCTCATCCACCATCGACAGCCGCTCTCCGGTGGGATCAAGGCGCACGCCGAGGTCCGAGCGCGAGGACGAGACCAGCTCGGCCAGTCGCGCCATTGCCGCGTGGTAGGTCGGTCCGGTGGATGTCGGGTTCTCCTCATCGAGCCTGTTGTTGACCGTGAGCACGCTCACCGGCAACGAGGAGAGCAGGCGTGGCAGCACCAGGGCAGACGGCCCGGAACCCGCGTCGATGACCACCTTGAGGCCGGCTTCGGCCACCCCTGAGGTGTCGATGGCACCTGCCAGCTGCGCGGCGTACTCGTCGACCGAGCGATGCGGGGTGTGGATGTCACCGATCTCACCGGGGAAGGCCCGGCGGAAGTCCCTGCGGACGAGGATCCGCTCGAGCTTCTGCTGCTCGGCGACCGACAGGTCCGAGCCGGTTGGGTCCAGGAGGAGGAGGTCGAGGCTCTCGGGCACGCCGAGGGTCGTGCGCAGGTAGACCCCGCCCTGGGCGGCGCGCGCGGTGTCGGTCCGCGCGACGGGCAGGGGCGTGATCCGAAGGTCGCGCACGTTCAGGCCGGCCGCCGTGAGCGACCCCGCGAGGGCGCGGTTCATGGCCCGTGCGGCACGGGAGTGGTCCCGGCCGACCGTCACCGTGGAGCCCTTGGGCAGCAGAGCGGCGTAGGCCGCCCCGAGGCGAACGACCATCTCGGGGGTGATGTCGAGGTTGACGATCCCACTCACACCCCGGGGCCCGAACAGCGAGCGGTGCGCCTGGGCCTCCCAGATCACGTTGTCGGCGAGCAGCGCACCGGCCTCGATCTCCTTGGCCGGGTACACGTGGACCCCAGCACTGACCTGGACCTCCTCGCCGAGCACGCACTGGTCGGCGATGACTGCGCCTGGGGCGATGCGCACGCGGGCGCGGACCTCGCACGATCGGCCGATGAGTGCCGAGGTGATCTCCGAGCCGGTGCCCACATAGACGCTGGTGTCCAGCACGGAGCCCACGACCCGCACACCTCGCCGGAGGACCACATTGCTGCCCAGCACCGTCCCGGGACCGACGACGCAGTCGGCCTCGACCCGGACGTTGGCTCCGATGAAGCACGGGGACTCCAGACGCGCGCTCTGATCGACCACGGCCCCCTCACCGAGCCACACCTGCGGCGCCACCTCGAAGCCGCCGACCGCGGCCTCCACGCGGCCGCTGAGGACATCGCCCTGGACGGACAGGTAGCTCCCGATCGTCCCGACGTCCTCCCAGTAGCGATCAGTCACATAGCCGTAGATCGCCTCCCCCGACGCCATCAGCTTCGGGAACACGTCAGCCGACCAGTCCACCTTCTCGTCGGGCGGGACGAGGTCGAGGACCCCCGGGGCCATCACGTAGATGCCGGTGTTGACAGTGTCGGAGAAGACCTGGCCCCAGGTCGGCTTCTCGATGAACCGCTCGATGCGCCCATCCGCGGCGGTGATCACGTTCCCGAACTCGATCACGTTGGGCTTGCGGGCCAGGGCCACCGTCACCATCGCACCGGTGCGATGGTGGAACTCCACCAGGGCCGTGAGATCGATGTCGGTCAGCGCGTCGCCGGAGACCACCAGGAACGGCTCGCCGACCAGGCCCTGCTCGGCGTTCTTGACGCTGCCCGCCGTGCCCAGTGGCACGGACTCGGTCGCGTAGGAGAGGCGGACGCCGTACTCATCTCCGTCGCCGAAGTACGAGCGGATGCTCGCGGCCAGGTACTGCACTGTCACGACCGCCTGCTCGATCCCGTGCCTGTTCAGAAGGCGCAGCAGGTGGCCCATGATCGGCTCGCCGACGACCGGGAGCAGTGGCTTGGGCACGTTCGTGGTCAGTGGCCGCAGGCGGGTGCCCTCGCCGCCGGCCATCACGACGGCACGCATGCGCTAGGCCCCGGCCGCGGCGGGCAACTGGGCCAACACCTCACGAGTCTGGCGGATGTACAGCATGCCGCTGTACAGGTAGAGCCCGGTGCCCCACAGCGCGAACGCCCAGCCAGCGACGCGCGCGAGCTCCTCGATGCCCGTCTGCGGGCTGGCCCCCCAGAGCAGCAGGGGGAAGGAGACCATCAGGTTGAAGGTGGCCGCCTTGCCGATGAAGTTGACCGGGAGCCCGGTGATGCCCCGGCTCTTCAGCCGCCCCATCTCCACCGTCAGGACGACATCGCGCAGCACGAGGAGGGCGACGAACCAGAGGGGAACGATGCCGCGGATGAGGAACACCACCAGGACTGTGACGGTGGACAGGCGATCGGCGATCGGGTCCAGCAGCTGGCCGAGCCGGGTGACCTGGTTCCAGCGACGGGCGAGCATGCCGTCGAAGAAGTCCGTGGCCCCACCGAGCGCCAGGACGAGGGCAGCCCAGCCGTCCTCCTGCGGCACGAGCGCCAGCCAGGCGAAGAGCGGGATCGTCAGCAGGCGGATGCCACTGAGCACGTTCGGCAGGGTCCAGACCAGGTCGGTCCGGACCGCCGGCTCCTGCACGCGCATGGCTTGCCCCATCCACCTCGATGCTCGGCCGAAGCGTACCCCGGACGGGGCTTCAGGCACCCCACGGGCGGCCTGACCGCCCGAGGGATGGTCTCACCGGCTCGCGCTGCGGGCATGTCCCGTGCACAGGGTCAAGGGACCGTCGGCCAGCGGGTTCCGGCGTGACCCCGTGGCTCGTCCGACACGCCGGTTGCGGTGGCGGGTGGGGCGATCCAGGTCGTAGTGTTGAACGGCGACCCCGTCATTGCATCCCCCGTCGATGACGGGGTCGCCCCATGCCCGGCGACGGCGATCGATGCGATGGGCCGGGACGCCTTCGTGGTCACGGCCCAGGATGGGGGTGTGGGTCACCGGACCCGGCCACGGCGCCCGCGTCTGCAGCTCACCAGAGGGAGACCGCCCGGCGGGAGTAGGTGGCGTCGTCGAGGTTCGCGACCAGCCAGCGCGCCACATCGGCGCGGGCGATCCGGGAACCGCCCAGCTTGCCCTCGGTCAGGACGTGGACGTCGCCGGTCGCGGGATCATCGGTCAGCCCCACGCAGCGTGCGATCGTCCAGTCGAGCTCGCTTGCCATGATCGCGCGCTCCTGGCCGTTGTGATCTGCGATCGCATTGCGCAGCATCACTCCCACGGTCATGCGCACGGCCAGGGGGAACTGCGAGGCTGAGTCACCTGCCCCCACCGTGCTCACGGCGAGCAGGCGCGTGCCGCCGGGAAGGCCGGCGACGATCGTGGTCATCGCGTCGGTGATCGCGGTCGAGCGCCCCATGCCGTGTCCCCCGATCGTGCTGATGACGCCCTGGGCACCAGCCACGGCCCGGGCCACGACCTCCGGATCCCGGGCGTCGCCCACCTCGACCCGCACCCTGGGGTCGGTCGCGCCCAGCTTCTGCGGATCCCGCACGAGGACTGTCACCTCATGGCCGGCCGCCAGCGCCTCGTTCACGGCGTGCTTTCCCGTGCCCCCGGCGGCACCGAACACTGTCAGCCTCATCGCCATTGCCTCCCGTGAGTAGGCGCCCATCCCATCACGGCCCAGCACGAAGCGCGAACGGCCTCACCACAGCCGGCAGGGCCCGAGCGTCCCGACTTCAGCGGCCGGTGAAGGTCGCCTTGCCCGCACCGTCGGCCAGGAACGACTCCATCCCGATCCGGCGGTCGTCGGAGGCGAAGAGCCCGGCGAACTCCAGGCGCTCGATCTGGCAGCCGGTGGCGATGTCCACCTCGAGTCCCTGGTTGACCGCCCGCTTGGCCGCAGCCAGGGCCAGCGGTGCGCCGGCTGCGAACTGCTGCGCGAGTGTCAGTGCCTCGTCGTAGACGGCTTCATCGGCGACGACCCGATCGGCGAGCCCGAACTCCTTGGCCTCCTGTGCCCCCACGTACCGTCCGGTGAGGATCATGTCCTTCGCCCTCGACGGGCCGATCAGTCGGGGAAGACGCTGGGATCCGCCCAAGCCGGGGATGACTCCGAGGAGCACCTCGGGCTGGCCGAGCTTGGCCCGCTCCCCCACGACCCGCAGGTCGGCGCACAGCGCCAGCTCGCACCCGCCCCCGAGGGCGAAGCCGGTCACGGCGGCAACGACTGGCATCGGCAGCCCGGCGACGGCAGTGAACGACTCCTGCAGCAGGTGCGAGGCGCTCGCCATGTCCTGGTAGGACATCGCGGCCATCTCCTTGATGTCGGCCCCGGCGGCGAACATCCTGGGTCCGCCGTAGATCACCACCGCGCGCACGTCCGTCGAGCGCGTGAGCCAGCGCGCCGCCGCCAGGATCTCCTCCTGCATCGCCAGGTTCAGGGCGTTGACCGGAGGACGGTCCAGGCGCAGCGTCGCGACCCCATCCTCGAGCTCCACGCGGGTGAGCTCACCTTGCACGACAACCTCAGCGGACATGGGGACTCCTTCGTCGGAACTCATCTGGGCACGTTCGAGCCTAGCCAGACGGCCCGTCGGCACGGCAACGGGCCCGTATGCGCGGGCGCGGGTACCCTTGGCGCGTGCACGGAGCAGTGGAGGGGCTCGGCGGAGCCATCGCGGACGGGGTCGCATCCGTGACCCCACTTTCGCTGGCAGCTGAACAGCTGCCTGACTCGTGGCCCGGTACCTGGAACCCGCTGGGCGTCACTCTCGACGCGGACGGCGCCAACGTGGCCGTGTGGTCCGAGGGCGCCCACGCCGTTGACCTGTGCCTCTTCGACGAGGAGGGTCGGGAGCGGCGGATCGCCCTCAGCGAGACGACGTTCCACATCTTCCACGGGTACGTGCCCGGGATGAAGGCCGGTGATCGCTACGGCTTCCGCGTCCACGGACCGTGGGACCCCTGGCGCGGTGACCGGTGGAACAGCGCCAAGCTCCTGATGGATCCCTACGCCCGCGCGATCGAGGGCGAGTACGTGCCACACCCCGCCACGCGGGGGCACGTCGGCCACGACGACACCGTCCGCGACGACCGCGACTCCGCGCCCTATGTGCCCCGCTGCGTCGTGGTCTCCGACGACGGGTTCGACTGGCGCGGCGACACCCGCCCGAACACGCCGTGGACCCAGACGGTGATCTATGAGGCCCACCTCAAGGGACTCACCATGCGCCACCCGGGGGTGCCGGAGGAGTTGCGCGGGACGTACGCCGGACTCGCCCACCCGGCAGTGATCGAGCACCTCACGCAACTGGGCGTCACGGCGGTGGAGCTGCTCCCGATCCACCACTTCATCAGCGAGGATCACGTCCTGTCCCACGGCCTGACCAACTACTGGGGCTACAACACCCTCGGGTTCTTCGCTCCGCACGCCGCCTACAGCGCGTCGGGGACCCGCGGGCAGCAGGTGACGGAGTTCAAGGAGATGGTCCGGGCACTGCACGCCGCCGGCCTCGAGGTGATCCTCGACGTGGTCTACAACCACACCGCGGAGGGCAACGAGCAGGGCCCGACGCTGAACTTCCGCGGCATCGACAACGAGGGCTACTACCGCCTGAGCCACGGTCGGCACTACGCCGACTACACCGGCTGCGGCAACACCCCCGACGCCTCGCAGCCCCACGTGCTGCAGCTGATCATGGACTCGTTGCGCTACTGGGTGACCGAGATGCACGTCGACGGCTTCCGGTTCGATCTCGCCAGCGCCCTGGCCCGCTCGTTCCACGACGTGGACATGCTGGGCGCCTTCATGTCGACCATCCAGCAGGACCCCGTGCTGCGGACCACCAAGCTGATCGCCGAGCCCTGGGACATCGGCGCAGGTGGCTACCAGGTCGGGGAGTTCCCGCCGCTGTGGACCGAGTGGAACGACAAGTTCCGCGACTGCACGCGCGACTACTGGCGCGGCTACGGCTCACTGTCGGAGCTTGGGTGGCGCCTGACCGGCTCGGCCGACCTGTACGCCAGCGAGGGCCGCGCGCCGTTCGCCTCCATCAACTTCGTCACCGCGCACGATGGGTTCACCCTGCGCGACCTCACGACCTACTCGCACAAGCACAACCTGGTCAACAAGGAGCAC
The DNA here is from genome assembly GCA_963706875.1 of uncultured Actinomycetes bacterium. Classification (GTDB taxonomy): domain Bacteria; phylum Actinomycetota; class Actinomycetes; order S36-B12; family CAIYMF01; genus Prado023. The sequence goes on from CAVPNW010000016.1 coordinate 209,586, forward strand.
AACCGCGACGGGACCGACAACAACCGCTCGTGGAACCACGGTGTGGAGGGCGAGACCGAGGATCCCGACATCAACGCGCTGCGCCAGCGCCAGGTCCGCAACCTGCTCACGATGCTGCTGCTGAGCACCGGGGTTCCGATGCTCACCGCGGGCGACGAGATGGGCCGCACGCAGGGCGGGAACAACAACGCCTACTGCCAGGACAACGAGATCTCGTGGGTCGACTGGGACCTCGAGGCCTGGCAGCGCGACCTGTTCGCGTTCACGGCCGGTGTGATCCACCTGCGGCGCAGCCACCCGGTGTTCGCGCGGCCGTACTACTTCGAGGGCACCGCCCCGGACGCGGGCCGCGCCAAGGACCTCGCATGGCTGCGCGGCGACGGGCACGAGTTCACCGAGGTCGACTGGCACTTCAGCGACAACCGGATGATCGGCATGTACCTGTCCGGCGAGCTGACGTCACGCGGACCCCGCGGGGAGAAGCTGTCCGACGACCCGTTCCTGCTCGTGCTCAACGGTAGCGGGCACTCCGGCACGTTCCTGCTGCCCGGGGAGCCGTTCGGCACCGACTACCAGGTGGTCGTCGACACCGTCGGTGGCTTCGCGGGCGAGTTCGGGCACACCCGCACGCACGGAACAGCCCTTCCGATGCCCCCGTTCAGCGCCAAGCTGCTGCGCGTCGTCACCCGCTGAGTCACCGACGGCGCTGCTTCTGGAGGGCGCGCAGCCAGTGTGCGCTGGTCTTCGGAGTGCGCACCTGGGTCTCCTGGTCGACATGCACGATCCCGAAGCGCTGGCGCCACCCCTCCGCCCACTCGATGTTGTCGAACAGCGACCATGCGAGATAGCCACGGACGTCGACCCCGTCGGCCCGGGCGTCGACGACCTGGGCCAGGTGGTCCTTCAGGTACGTGATCCTTGCCGGGTCGTCGCAGGCGCCGTCCACAATGATGTCGGGGCAGGCCATGCCGTTCTCCCCGACCCACAGCGGGACACCGGGGACGGCCTCGGCCGTCTTGCGCAGCGTCATCCCCAGGCCGTCGGCGTTGATCTCCCATCCCATGGTGGTCAGCGGCTCCCGGGGGGCGAAGTGCACGGGAGGGCAACCCGGGTGCGCGGAGACATCCTGGGCGACGGCCCGCTCGGCTGACTCATCGAACGGGACCAGTCGCTGCACCGTGTAGTAGTTCACGCCCAGCCAGTCCAACGGGGCGCCGATCGCGGTCTCGTCGGCGCTTGTGACGAACGACCAGTCGGTGATCCCGGCGGTGCTCGCCACGACGTCGGCGTTGATCCCCCTCCCAGCCAGGGCGTCCAGCCACAGGTGGTTCTGGAGTCCGTCGATGTGGCGGGCCGCCTGCCGCAGAAGGGCGTCGTCGCGGTACGGGTCATCGGGGAAGGTGGGCATCAGGTTGAGCACGATCCCCGCGTTGCGCGCCCCCGCCGCACGCAGGCCCTCCATCCCCCGGGCGTGGGCAACCAGCAGCCGGTATGCGACCTCCAGGGACTCCGACGGAACGCGACGGCCCGGGGCGTGGATCCCAGCGGCGTGGCCAAGGAAGGCCGTGCACCATGGCTCGTTCAGGGTGGCCCACGAGCCCACGCGGTCGCCGAGGCGCGAGGCAACGGTATTCGCGTAGACCCCGAAGAGCTCCCCCGTGGCCGGGTTGAGCCAGCCACCGTCGGCCTGCAGCTCACTGGGCAGGTCCCAGTGGTAGAGCGTGACCAGCGGGGTGATCCCCTGTTCGAGCAGCGCGTCGCAGAGCCGGTCGTAGTGGTCCAGGCCTGAGATGGGCCCCCGTCCCCCGGGCTGCGCCCGCGCCCAGGAGATGGAGAACCGGTAGGCGTCCACGCCGAGCCAGCCGAGCAGGGCGACGTCAGCCTCCATCCGGGCGACGTGCTCGCAGGCCGGATCCCCGACGCTGCCGTCGGCGATCGCACCTGGGACGGCCGCGAAGTCGTCCCAGATCGTTCGACCCCGGGACGCCGTTGCGCCCTCAACCTGCCATGCCGAGGTACCCACCCCGACCGTGAAGTCCTCCGGCAGGGCGGTGCCGAGATCGATCACGGGCTATCCCTTGACCGACCCAGCCAGCAGGCCGCGGACGAAGTAGCGCTGCATCGAGATGAACACGATCAGCGGAACGACCATGGAGATGAAGGCTCCAGCCGAGAGCAGGTGCCAGGCCGACCCACGCGTTCCCGACAGCTCGGCGATGCGCACGGTCAGCGGTGCCACCTCCGGGCTCGCGCCGAACGTGAGGCCGACCAGCAGGTCGTTCCACACCCAGAGGAACTGGAAGATCGCGAACGCGGCGATGGCCGGCAGCATCAAGGGCAGCAGGATCTTGAAGAAGATCGTCAGGTGCCCAGCCCCGTCGACGCGTGCCGCCTCGAACAGCTCCTTGGGAAGTTCGCTCATGAAGTTGTGCAGCAGGTACACCGCCAGAGGCAGCGCGAAGATGCTGTGGGCGATCCAGATCGGCCAGAACGTGCCCGAGAGCCCCGCGTTCACGAACAGCTTGAGCAGGGGGATCAGGGTCACCTGGATGGGCACGATCTGCAGGGCGAAGACGGCGACGAACAGGATCGGCGCCAGCTTGAAGTTGACCCACGCGAACCCGTAGGCGGTCAGGCAGGCGATGGAGATCGGGATGATGACCGCCGGGATGGTGATGACGAAGGAGTTCAGGAAGAACGAGGACAGGTTCGTCGTCCCGCCGGTCAGCGCCTCCTTGTAGTTCTCCAGGGTGAATACCGGGTCCTGCCAGACCGTCCACCAGCCGGACTTCAGCACCTGGATCTGCGGGCGGAAGCTGGTGATCAGCAGGCCGATGGTCGGGATCGTCCACAGGATGGCGATGATGGCCGCGATGATCGTGGCCCACACCGACTTCTTGCGGACCGCGATGCTGCCCTCCATGGACTTCTTCGCCTTGGGCGCTTTGCCCGGGCGGATCAGGTCCTCAGTCTCGGGGATGCCATGTGCCGCGGGGTTCAGCGTGCTCATCAGTTGGCCGCCTTCCGGAGCTGGGTGATGTTGTAGGCGACGATGGGTATGACCAGGACGAACAACAGGACCGCCAGCGCGGCCCCGAGGCCGTCGTTGTCGTACCGGAAGCTCTGGTTGTAGAACTCGTTGGCCACGACGCTGGTCTTGAACTGCCCGCCGGTCATCGTGCGCACGACGTCGAAGACCTTCAGCGTGCCGATGGCGATGGTGGTCACGACCACGATGATCCCGGGTCGGATGCTCGGGATCGTGATGTAGCGGAACATCTGCCCGCCGCTGACGCCATCGAGCTTGGCCGCCTCGATGATGTCGTCGGGGATGGCCTTGATCGACGCCGAGAGGACCGTCATGGCGAACCCGGCCTGGATCCAGATCATCACCACGATCAGGAAGATCGTGTTCCACGGAGCGGTGATGAGGAACTGGTAGGTGTCGAAGCCCATCCACTTGAGGATCTGGTTGGCCAGGCCGATCTGGTTGCGGCCCGTGGGCCGATAGTCGTAGACGAACTTCCAGATGATCGAGGCGCCGACCATCGAGATGGCCATCGGGAGGAACACGAGGGCCTTGGAGAAGGACTCGGTACGGGTGCGGTCGACCAGGACCGCGTACAGCAGCCCGATCGCGGTGGCCGCGATCGGGACGAGCAGGGTCCAGACGAAGGTGTTGAACAGGACCCGCTGGTACTCGGACTCCGAGAAGAGGGTCACGTAGTTCTGCAGACCGACCCAGCTGGTCCCCTTGGCGTTCTTGAACGACCCGATGATCGTCAGGATCGCCGGGTAGATCAGCCCGACGGCGAGCATGAGCATCGCCGGGCCGACGAAGCCCACGGCGTAGGCGCGCTCGCTGGCCCGTCCGCGCACCCTGCTCACCACGAACAGCAGCACCGCGATGAAGAGGGCGAACAGTCCGAGCGCCTCGAACATCTGGAGGATCTTCTCGAGTGGTGACACGTCACTGGCCTCCTGCGGCGCTGCACATCTGGGGGTGATGCGTGGTCCGGGGGTCGGACAGCAGGTGAGCTGTCCGACCCCCGGCCGTGCTATGTGGTGCTGATGGAGCTGATGGAGCTGATGGAGCTGATGGAGCTGATGGAGCTATCAGATCACTCCGTCGGCCACGACTGCTCGATGAAGTCCAGCGTGTCCTGGGTGGACTTGCCGGTGATCCAGTCGGTCATGCCGGTCCAGAACGTGCCTGCACCGACGGCTGCCGGCATCAGGTCGGAGGCGTCGAAGCGGAACTGCGTCGCGGGATCCTGCAGGATCTCGACCGACACCTTGTCGATGCCCTTGAACAGGTTGGGATCCGCGCCCTTGTTGGCGGTCACCCAGCCGGCCGGGCTGACTTCAGCCTTGGCATTGGCCCACTCTGCGGACGCGAGGTATGCCTGGAAGGCCTGGACCTCGGGACGATCCGAGAAGGCACCCACGAACTCGCCACCACCGAGAACCGGCTTGGTCGTTCCGTCGATGCTGGGCAGGTAGAAGGCCCAGATGTCGCCGTCCTCACCGATCGTCGCGCCGGCCTCGGCGAAGTTGGAGCCGTAGAACGAGGCCTGGCGGTGCATGGCGCAGTCACCGGAGAGGATGGGGATGCCGCCCTCCTGGAAGGTGGTCGAGGCGATCGTCTTGACGTCACCGAGACCGCCGTTGACGTACGCGTCGTTCTTGAGGAACGAGCCGACCTCGTCGAGGACCGTGACGACCTTGGCATCGTTGAACGGGATCTCGTGGTTGGTCCACTGGTCGTAGACCTCGGGGCCGTTCACGCGGAGCATGACGTCCTCCATCCAGTCGGTCGCCGGCCACCCGGTGGCGTCACCGGAGCCGATGCCCGCGCACCACGGCTTGTCCACGACCCCGGAGGCCGCGATCGTGTCGGACAGGGTCTTCAGCTCTGCCCACGTGGTCGGGATCTCCCAGCCGTTGTCGGCGAACATCGCGGGCGAGTACCACACGTAGCTCTTGACGTTCGCGCCCAGAGGTGCTGCGTAGAAGGTGTCGTTGACCGTGCCGTAGGCCTTCCAGTCCGCGCCCCAGTACTCGTCGACGTTCTTCGACACTGCCTCGGGAGCCGGCTTGACGTACCCGTCGTCGACGAGGGTCTTGAGCAGGCCGGGCTGCGGGATGTAGGCGAGGTCCGGCGGGTTGCCGGCCTCGGCGCGCACCTTGAGCTGGGCCTCGAACTCCTTGGACCCCTCGTAGATGACCTTGGCGCCGGTGCACTCCTCGAAGGGCTTGTACGAGTCGATGTGCGGGGCGTCCTCGGGGGCGACGATCGAGGTGTAGATCGACACCTCCTTGCCCGACAGGTCGCCGTACTGCGCGTAGGCGGCGCACTTGTCGTCGGCTGCCGCTGACGACCCACCATCAGTGGTCGCGGTCTCCGAGCTGGACGAGCACCCGGTCAGGATCAGGGCGGCGCTGGACGCACCAGCGGCGGCCATCAGCCAGCGGGATCGGGGAGATGTGGTCATAGAACGGTGTCTCCTTGTTATGCGGGATCGGGGCGGGATATCGCCCTCGTGTGCAGCATTGCGCGCTCGAGGGCCCCCATCAATCACCAGTGGGGTGCAACAGCCGTGCAAGTGATAACGATTCGGTAACGGCGTCGTCACGCATTCGCCACATGGGCGCCCAACGGGTGGCCCTTCTCACGGTCGCCGCCTGCCCCAGGGCGCAGGCGCTGCTCCATCCGGTGGCGCCGTGGAGGCCCGCACGACCAGCAGCGTCGGAACCACGACCCGCTGCGCGTGGTGGGCATCTGAGTGGTGGCCGATCAGTCCAGCGAGCTGCAGCGCCGCCAGCTCACCGAGCGTGCGAACAGGCTGGGCCACCGTCGTCAGGCCCATCGGCTCGGACATGTCGTGATCATCGATACCCACCACGGAGAGGTCCTCGGGGATGCGCAGGCCCAGGCTCCGGGCGGCGGCCATGACGCCGAACGCCATCTCGTCGCTCTCGGCGAACACCGCCGTGGGGCGGTCGTCGCGCTCCAGGAGCGTCAGGGCCACCCGCTGGGCGCCGCGCACGGAGAAATCGGCACTGACCTCGAGGTTCGGGTCCCAGGGCACCCTGGCCTCCTTCAGCGCCAGGAGGAACCCGCGCTTGCGCTCGGGCGGTGCCGTGAACGGGATGCGCTCGAACGGCCTGCCCGACACCAGCCCGAGCCGCCGGTGCCCGAGGCCCAGCAGGTGGTTCGTGGCCGACCGCGCCGCAGCCACGTCATCGATCTCGACGCTGGGGACGCCGGACAGCGTCGCACCGAGCAGGACCAACGGGATCCGGCGCTCGGCCAGCAGCGCGGCCTCATCGGGCGCCGGTGGGACATTGACCAGCAGGACCCCGTCGGCCTCGCGGCGCGGGATGTCGCCCAGCAGGGCCCGGCGCCGGTCGTCGAGATCGAGGAGTCGATGGATCAGGACGACGATCCCCTTGCCGGCGAACGCGCGCTCCACCCCGTCGAGGACCTGCGCGAAGTACCAGCGGTCGATGTAGGGCATGACCACCGCGACCCGGGCACGGTCTGAGGCCGTGGGCGCCATGGTGTAGCCGAGCTCCTGGGCTGCCTGCTCGACCTTCAGCCGGGTCGCCTCGGAGATGGACCGGTGGCCGTGCAGCGCTCTGGACACTGTGGCCGTCGAGACACCGGCCAGTGCCGCCACGTCCCGCACTGTGGTTGCCACGATCCCACCTCCGCGCGCACGCTACCTCCCATCGGCCCCTGATGGCCGGGCCGCGCGCGACCGGTGCGGGTGGACTTGTCCGGACGGCTGATCAGCAGGCACCGGGGTGCTCCCGGGTAGTACCGTCACGGGGGTGATCGGTCGATTCCCCAGCATTGACATCAGCCCCGTCGTCGAGGGCGGCCGCTACCCGGTCAAGGCAGTTGTTGGGGAGACCTTCCCCGTGTCCGTGACCGCCTTCCGAGAGGGTCACGACGCGATGAGCGTCGAGGTTCAGTTCCTCCCGCCCGGCTCCGACTCGTCGGACTTCTCGATCGGCGAGCCGGACGGCCCACTGCTGCGGATGCACGAGGTCGGCCCCACCCAGCCCGACCGCTGGACCGTCGACGCCCAGCTCGATCGCGAGGGTGACTGGACCTACTACATCGTCACGGCCGGCGATCCGTACGAGACCTGGAAGCACAAGGCCGAGATCAAGCTGCCCGCCGGGATCGACGTCGAGCTCGAGCTCGAGGAGGGCGCCCGGGTCCTGGACCGCGCCGCCGCCCATGCGGGCACGAAGCACGCGCGCAAGGTGCTCACCGAGGCTGCCGCCGCGATGCGCGACACCGCTGAGACCGCCGAGCAGCGCCTGTACGCCGCCGAGGCACCGGCGGTCCAGGCGGCACTGGGCGAGTTCCCCCTGCGCGAGCTGCCGCACATGTCCGGCCCCTGGCCCGTGCGGGTCGAGCGTCCACGTGCCCTGTACGGCGCGTGGTACGAGTTCTTCCCCCGCTCGGAGGGCGCCACGCTCAACCCGCCGCGGTCGGGCACCTTCCGAACGGCCGCCAAACGACTTCCCGCTGTGGCCGCGATGGGCTTCGACGTGGTCTACCTGCCCCCGATCCACCCGATCGGCCACACGTTCCGCAAGGGGCCGAACAACACCCTGACCCCCGGCCCCGACGATCCGGGCTCCCCCTGGGCGATCGGTTCGGAGGCTGGTGGGCACGACACGGTGCATCCCGACCTGGGCACGATGGCCGACTTCGAGCACTTCATGTCGGTGGCTGCTGAGAACGGTCTGGAGATCGCCCTGGACTTCGCCCTCCAGGCCTCCCCCGACCACCCGTGGGTCGCCGCCCATCCCGAGTGGTTCGTCACCCGCGCTGACGGGTCGATCGCGTACGCGGAGAACCCGCCCAAGAAGTACCAGGACATCTACCCGATCGCGTTCGACGCCGACTTCGACGGGCTGGTCGACGAGTGCGAGCGGATCCTGCGGCTCTGGATGGGCAAGGGCGTGCGGATCTTCCGCGTGGACAACCCGCACACGAAGACCGTCGAGTTCTGGGAGGTCCTGTTCGCGCGGATCTACGCCACCGATCCCGACGTCCTGTTCCTCGCTGAGGCGTTCACCCGTCCGGCGATGATGCGCACGCTGGGCACCGTCGGGTTCCACCAGAGCTACACCTACTTCACCTGGCGCAACACCAAGTGGGAGCTCGAGACCTACTTCACCGAGCTCAGCACGTTCGCCGCGGACTACATGCGGCCCAACTGCTTCGTCAACACCCCGGACATCAACCCGTTCTTCCTGCAGTCGGGCAACAAGGCGGCCTTCGCGATCCGAGCCACCCTTGCCGCGCTGCTGGCCCCGACCTACGGGGTCTATGCCGGGTTCGAGGTGTACGAGCACAAGCCGTTGGCTCCCGGCAAGGAGGAGTACCTGGACTCGGAGAAGTTCCAGTACCGACCGCGCGACTGGGCAGCTGCGTCACACACCAGCCTCGTGCCCTACCTGACGCTGCTCAACCGGATCCGCAAGGAGCACCCGGCGTTCCACGAGCTGCGCAACCTGCGGTTCGAGACCATCGACAACTCGCAGATGATCGCGTGGTCGAAGCGGACCGCTGACGAAGTTGTCGTCGTCACCTGCGTGCTGGACCCGAACAGCCCCCAGGCGGGCACCCTGCACCTGGACCTCGCAGCGCTGGGCTTCGGCAGCGACGAGCGGGTCCTGGCCCGCGACCTCATCACCGGCCAGACCTGGGCGTGGGGTTCGCACAACTACATCCGGCACGACCCCACCTTCACCTGTGCACATGCCGTTGTTCTCGAGAGGATGCCATGACCCCGTCCAACACCCCCGCAGATCCCGGCACACCCAAGCCCCCTGCTGGCGCCGCGAAGCCCGCTGCCCCGGCGGCCCCCGCCGCCCCGCCAGCCCCCGCCGCCCCGGCGGCCCCCGCCGCCCCGCCAGCAGCCTCGGGTCCGGCCAAGCTCCCGGTCGACACCGGGGACATCGACCGGTTGGTCGATGGCGCGAGCGCCAGCCCGCACTCCATCCTCGGAGCGCACCCGTACGAGGGCGCGGTGACCATCCGCGTCCTGCGTCCGATGGCCAAGGAGGTCATCGTCGTCACGCCCACGCAGCGCCATCCGATGCTCCACGAGCACCGGGGCGTCTGGGTCGTGGTCCTGCCCGGTGCCACCGTGCCCGCCTACACGATCGACGTGGACTACGGCCAGGGCCTGATCCCCGCCGATGACCCCTACCGGTTCCTGCCGACCCTCGGCGAGCTGGACCTGCACCTGATCGGTGAGGGCCGCCACGAGGAGCTGTGGACGACCCTCGGCGCGCACGAACGCACCTACGACAGCCCGTTCGGGGCCATCACCGGCACGTCCTTCGCCGTATGGGCGCCGAGCGCCGAGGGCGTGCGGGTCGTCGGGGACTTCAACGGCTGGGACGGCACCGGGCACCCCATGCGCTCGATGGGCAGCACCGGCATCTGGGAGCTGTTCATCCCGAACATCGGCGCCGGCACCACGTACAAGTTCTCCATCCTCGGCAAGGACTGGGTGTGGCGCGAGAAGGCCGACCCCATGGCCTTCCACACCGAGGTGCCGCCGTCGACGGCCTCGGTCGTCTACACCTCGGACTACACCTGGGGCGACGACCAGTGGCTGGCCACACGGGCCGAGACTGATGTGATCAACGCCCCGATGAGCGTCTACGAGGTGCACCTGGGCTCCTGGCGCCTGGGCCTGGACTACCGCCAGATCGCCGAGCAGCTCGTGGACTACGTGACGGAGATGGGCTTCACGCACGTGGAGCTGATGCCCGTCGCCGAGCACCCGTACGCCCCCAGCTGGGGCTACCAGGTGACCTCCTACTTCGCCCCGACCTCGCGGTTCGGCAAGCCCGACGACTTCCGGTACGTGGTCGACTGCCTGCACCAGGCGGGCATCGGCGTGATCCTCGACTGGGTCCCCGCTCACTTCCCGAAGGACGCGTGGGCGCTGGCCCGCTTCGACGGCACAGCGCTCTATGAGCACGCCGACCCGCGTCGCGGCGAGCAGCCCGACTGGGGCACCTACGTGTTCGACTTCGGCCGCACGGAGGTGCGCAACTTCCTGGTCTCCAACGCCATCTACTGGCTCGAGGAGTACCACATCGACGGCCTGCGCGTTGATGCCGTGGCCTCGATGCTGTACCTGGACTACTCGCGCAACGAGGGTGAGTGGCTGCCCAACCAGTACGGCGGGCGCGAGAACCTGGACGCAGTCGCCTTCCTGCAGGAGATGAACGCGACCGTCTACAAGCGGGTGCCCGGTGTGGTCACGATCGCTGAGGAGTCCACCTCCTGGCCGGGCGTCACGCGCCCCACCTACCTGGGTGGTCTCGGGTTCGGGCTGAAGTGGAACATGGGCTGGATGAACGACTCGCTGGGCTACATCTCCCGCGAGCCCGTCCACCGCATGTGGCACCACAACGAGATGACCTTCGCGATGGTCTACGCGTGGAGCGAGCACTTCACCCTGCCCATCTCGCACGACGAGGTCGTCCACGGCAAGGGATCCCTGGTCCAGAAGATGCCCGGCGACCGCTGGCAGAAGACGGCCAACCTGCGGGCCTACCTGGGCTACATGTGGGCGCACCCCGGCAAGCAGCTGCTCTTCATGGGCTCGGAGTTCGCCCAGACCTCCGAGTGGAGCGAGGAGCGTGGCCTCGAGTGGTGGTTGTGCGAGTACCAGGACCACTACGGCGTGCAGCACTGCGTGCGCGACATGAACGCCGCCTACCGGGAGACCCGGGCGCTCTGGGACCAGGACAACACCCCCGAGGGCTTCCAGTGGATCGATGCGAACGACGCCTCGGGCAACGTGTTCTCATGGCTGCGGATCGGCAGTGACGGGTCGGTGCTCGCCTCGATCACCAACTTCTCCCCCGTGGTCCGCGGTGACTACCGGGTCGGGCTGCCGAGCACCGGCTACTGGCGCGAGGTGCTCAACACCGACGCCGAGGCCTACGGCGGCTCAGGGGTCGGCAACTTCGGCGGAGTCGTGGCCCAGGAGCAGGCATGGCACGGCAGGCCCGCGTCAGCCATGGTGACGCTGCCCCCGCTGGCCACCGTCTGGCTGCGCTACGACGCCGAGGCGACCGAAGGGGCCGAGGCCGCCGAGGAGGCGTAGGCCGCAGCCGTACCGACCTGCACCGACTGAGCGCACACGAAACCTGCCGTTTCAGGGCCGTGGCGTGAAGCGATCACGGTCACGCTCATCGAATCGCCCGTATGGCCGCCTGCCCGGGGCCCATTGGGGCGATTCGATGTGCGTCCCCGGCTGAGGGACGATCCACGTGGCCGAAAAGGGCGGATTCGTGTGCGCACCACTCGTTGGAGGAGCGGACGTTGCCCGCGGGCCCGGAATGGGCGTTTGCCGCCGGAGGAGCGGGCAGCACCCACTGGCCCAGTAGGGCCTTTGCAGTCGGAGGAGCGAACGGCCCGTGGGCTCAGAACAGGGCGTTCGCAAGGTCGATGCGGGCGCGGGCGACAGCCGGATCCTCGGGCCCCACGACCTCGAAGAGTTCGAGCAGGTGGGTGCGCAGGCGGTCGCGGTCGTCACCTGAAGTGAACCGGATCGCCCCAGTGAGCCGCGCGAAGGCCTCGACCGGCCTGCCGTCGAGCACCAGCACGTCGGCGGCGCGCTCCTGCACTGCGAGGTCGTCCGGGGACGCGTCGGCCGCGGCGAGGACCGCGGCGTGGTCGGCGCCGTCCACCCGCTCGAACACGCCAACGAGGGCCAGGCCCGCCCTGGCGACCGGGTCTGCCGGGGCCGCGTCGAGGATCGACTGGTAGGCAGCACGTGCGGCCGGCCAGTCCCCCGCCTCGATCGCGTCGTAGGCGGCCTCCATCCGCGGGTCGGCCGGCGGCTCGTCGGCAACGTCCGAGGGCGCGCCCTCTGCAGGGGCGCCGGCGACGGTACCGTTGACCCCGTTCGCCTCCGCGAGCTTCAACAGCTCCTCCAGGTAGGCCCGCACCTGCTGCTCGGGCAGTGCGCCCTGGAACAGCGGCAGCGGACGACCGCCGACCACGGCGAACACACTCGGGATCGACTGCACCTGGAATGCTTGGGCGATCGCCGGGTTGGCGTCGACGTCCACCTTGGCCAGGACCCATCGGCCCGCGTACTCATCAGCGAGCTTCTCCAGGATCGGCGAGAGCGTCTTGCACGGCCCGCACCACGTCGCCCAGAGGTCCAGGACGACCGGTACCTGCATGGACAGGTCCATCACCTCGGTCTGGAAGCTGGCATCGCTGACGTCGACGACCACCGGCAGGACGTTGGGGTTCGCCGTGCGCTCGGCGGCGCGCTGTTCGGCCTGCGCCTGTGCCTCGCGTGCGGCCGCGAGGGCGCCGAGATCGACGGCTCCGTACCCAGACATGTTGCTCATGGCGGCATTATTCCAGTTCCTTCGGCCTGCGGTTCGCGCGCAACCGCACCCACATGCTCCCCCGCGTCGCCTCGGTGGCACGCAGTTGCCCCCGGCAACTAGCCTCATGGTCATGGCGACTCCAGGATCCATCGTTAAGGCCGGCGACTCAGATCCGCAGTGGTACCGCAGTGCGGTCGTCTACGAGGTGTTCGTCCGCGGCTTCTTCGACGCCACCGCGGACGGCAACGGCGACCTGCGCGGGCTGACATCCAAGCTGGACTACCTGCAGTGGCTGGGTGTGGACTGCCTCTGGCTGCTGCCCTTCTACGCATCCCCGCTGCGTGACGGCGGCTACGACATCGCGGACTTCCTGACCGTCCATCCCGACTACGGGACGATGGATGACGCGGTGACCCTGATCGAGGAGGCGCACAAGCGGGGCATCCGGGTCATCGCGGACCTGGTGGTGAACCACACCTCGGACCAGCACGCATGGTTCCAGGAGTCGCGCTCCGGCCGGGACAACCCGAAGGCGGACTGGTACGTCTGGGGTGATGACGAGAGCCGGTGGTCCGAGGCACGCATCATCTTCGTCGACTCCGAGTCGAGCAACTGGGCCTGGGACGGCAGCCGAGGCCAGTTCTACTGGCACCGCTTCTACAGCCACCAGCCCGACCTCAACTACGCCAACCCCGAGGTCCGGGCAGCGATGCTCGAGGTCGTCGACTACTGGCTGGGGGTCGGCCTGGACGGCTTCCGCCTCGACGCTGTGCCCTACCTGTTCGAGGCCGACGGCACCAACGGCGAGAACCTCCCAGCCACCCACGAGTACCTGCGCGAGCTGCGTGCTCATGTGGACGAGCGGTTCCCCGGACGAGTGCTGCTGGCCGAGGCCAACCAGTGGCCCGAGGACGTCGTGGAGTACTTCGGCGACGGCGACGAGTGCCACATGTGCTTCCACTTCCCGCTCATGCCGCGGATGTTCATGGCATTGCGGCGCCAGGATGCGAGCTCGGTCCACGACATCCTGGCCGGCATCCCGGCGATCCCCGCAGGCTGCCAGTGGGGCATCTTCCTGCGCAACCACGACGAGCTGACCCTGGAGATGGTCACCGACGAGGAGCGCGACTACATGTACCAGCAGTACGCGACCGACCCGCGGATGCGTCGCAACGTCGGGATCAGCCGTCGGCTGTTCCCGCTCGTCGAGGGCGACCGTCGTCAGGCCGAGCTGCTGCACTCGCTGCTGTTCACGCTTCCGGGGACGCCGATCCTCTACTACGGCGACGAGATCGGGATGGGCGACAACATCAACCTCGGCGACCGCGACGGCGTGCGCACGCCGATGCAGTGGACCCCGGACCGCAACGGCGGCTTCTCGAAGGCCGACTTCGCCTCCGTCTTCCTGCCACCCTCGATGGATCCGGTCTATGGATTCGGGGCACGCAACGTCGAGTCGAGCCAGCGCAACCCGGCCTCGTTCCTGCAGTGGATGCGCCGGATGATCCAGATCCGCCGGGAGCACCCGATCCTCGGCCTCGGCGGGCTCACGCTGCTCCCGGCGACGAACAGCGCGGTCCTCGCCTACATCCGAACGCCGCATTCGGCGCGGCACCACGCGATCCTCTGCGTGGCCAACTTCTCCGCGTCCGCGCAGCCCGTGCAGCTCGGCCTTGCAGAGCACGCCGGGAGCCGACCGACCGAGCTGCTCGGTGGGGTCGAGTTCCCGCGGATCGGTGAGCTCCCGTACCTGCTGACACTGCCGCCGTTCGGCTTCCTGACCTTCGAGCTGAGCCGGGACGAACCGATCAACCAGTGACGACGAGGGACGTGGTGTGACGTGAGGTTCAGCGCACGAGGAAGACGGGGCGGTCCCCCGAGCGAGGGACCCGACCTGGTGATCGTGGCCAACCGGCTGCCCGTTGAGTTCGACGTGCAGGAGGGCTGGCGCCGTGCGCCCGGCGGGCTGGTCTCGGCCATGGAATCGGTGCTGCGCGAGACCGAGGCCGTCTGGGTCGGCTGGAGTGGGCAGTTCAGCGACCGGGCCGGCGACGTCGACGAGCCCGCACCTCCCCGGGTGCCCGAGAGGGTCGGAGACATCCAGCTCGTGAGCGTCCCACTGACTCGCGCCGAGGTGGCCGCGCACTACGACGGCTTCTCCAACGGGGCGCTCTGGCCGAACTACCACGGCGGGATCGTCGCACCGGTGTACCACCGCAGCCAGTTCATGGCCCATCGCGAGATCAATGCGAGGTTCGCCGACCTCGTGGCTGAGACCGCTCCTCCGGGGGCGCGGGTGTGGGTCCATGACTACCAGCTCCAACTGGTGCCCGCCCTGCTCAGGGAGTTGCGCCCGGACCTGCGGATCGGGTTCTTCCTGCACATCCCCTTCCCGCCGGTGGAGATCTTCAGCCAGCTCCCCTGGCGCGCCCAGATCGTCAACGGGCTGCTGGGCGCTGATGTCGTCGGGTTCCAGACCAGTGATGCCGTGATCAACTTCCAGCGCGCTGCGCGGCGCTTCGCCGATGTCGTCGACTACGACGGTGAGCTGCACGTCGCGCAGCCCGGCGGGGCCCGGCCGGTCGTCGTCCGCGCCTATCCCATCGGGATCCGGGCAAGCGACTACGCGGACATGGCCGGGCGACCGGAGGTGCAGGAGCGCGCCATGCAGATCCGCGCAGATGTCGGGGACCCTGACGTCCTGCTCCTGGGGGTGGATCGACTGGACTACACCAAGGGCATCGATGCCCGGATCCAGGCGGTGACTGAGTTGCTGCTCGACGGGGACCTGGACCCGGAGCGAACGGCCTTCATCCAAGTCGCGCCCCCCACGCGGGCCAAGGTCGAGGAGTACCAGAAGATCCGCGACGACGTGGAGCTGCTGGTCAGCCGCGCCAATGGCGCCCTGGGACCCGTGGGCACGAACCCGATCCACTACATGCACCAGGCGATGGGGCCGGAGGAGCTCGCCGCGCTGTACCTCGCGGCCGACGTGATGCTGGTGACGCCGCTGCGCGATGGGATGAACCTGGTGGCCAAGGAGTACGTGGCCGCGAAGGTCGACGGCCGTGGGGCACTGGTGCTCAGTGAGTTCACCGGCGCCGCGGAGCAGATGTCCCAGGCCTGGCTGGTGAACCCCTACGACATCCGCGGGATGAAGGCCACCATCATGAACGCCCTGTCTGAGCCGCCCGAGGCAGCTCGTGTCCGCATGGCAGCCCTGCGGGCGGGAGTGATCACCGACGACGTGGCCAAGTGGGCTGCGGACTTCCTGACCAGCCTCTCGCCACCGGACCCACCCGATGTCACCTGAGCTCCGGAGGGCGCTGGCCGAGGCGGGCCGCGCCGACCGGCTGCTGGTGGCACTCGACTTCGACGGGACGATCTCACCCATCGTCGCCGTGCCGTCGGCCGCCGGCCCGGTTCCGGGGGCGCTGGAGTTGCTGGATCGGCTCGCAAGTGCCCCGGGCACCGAGGTCGTGCTGCTCTCCGGGCGCGCACTGCACGACCTGGCGGCAGTCAGTGGGGCCGGCGAGTCGGCCATGCTGATCGGATCGCACGGCCAGGAGGTCGGTGCCGACCTGACCCTCAGCACCGAGGAGGCGTCCCTGCTCGGTGATGTGCAGACCCGCGTGGCCGAAGCGGTCGGCGACATCCCGGGCGTTCGCGTGGAGCACAAGCCGGCAGGTCTGGCCGTCCATGTGCGCGGCTGCACCGACGCCGACGCCGAGCAGGCACTGGACCTTGTCCGGGGTCTGGCCGACGAGCTGGCGGGGACCTTCGCCCTGGAGGGCAAGCTCGTGATCGAGCTGTCGACGCGGCCGCTGGACAAGGGGTCCGCACTGGGCGCGCTCATCGCCACCGACCCAGGACGTCGGGTCCTGTTCGCCGGCGACGACATCACCGACGAGTCAGCGATGGCCGTCCTGCGGCCGCAGGACGTCTCGATCAGGGTGGGTCCGGGCCAGAGCCTGGCCCGCTTCCGCGTGCACGACCCGGTCGAGATGGTCGAGGTGCTGGCGCTGCTGACTGACATCCGCCTGGGCGCGCGCTGACGCCCGCCCCTGCGCGCGAACCTCCCCCGAGGTGCACACCCTCCCCTCCGGCCGGGAGGATCTGAGTTGACCTCAGATCGGCTCGCGGTAGGTGCCCCATTCGGCCCGGAGCACGTTGCACATCTCGCCCAGGGTCGCCTCGGCCCTTGCTGCGTCGATCAGCAGCGGGACGAGGTTGGTGTCCGTCCTCGCGGCCTCGGCCAGGACCGCCAGGGACTTCTCGACCGCCTCGGAGTCCCGCGCCGCTCGCCGCTCCGCCAACTGCTCCACCTGCGTGCGCTCGACCTCGTGGGACACCCGAAGGATCTCCAGGGGGGTCTCGATCGCGTCGGTGTTGACGTTGACGCCGACCACCCGCTTGTGCCCCTCCTCCACCGCTCGCTGGTGCGCGAAGGCCGCATCGGCGATGAGGTCGGTGAACCACCCGCTCTCGATCCCTGCCAGGAGCCCAGAGGTGATCGGCCCGATGGGGTGCACCTCTCCGGGATGACGTCGCTCGCCGAGCTCGCGGATCTGGGCGAAGATCGCCTCCGCCTGGGCCTCGATCCGGTCGGTGAGGGCCTCGACGTACCAGCTGCCCCCCAACGGGTCGGCCACGTTGGCCACGCCGGTCTCCTCGGCGATCACCTGCTGGGTGCGCAGGGCGATCTGGGCGGCCTTCTCACTGGGCAGGGCCAGGACCTCGTCCAGGGCGTTGGTGTGCAGCGAGTTCGTCCCGCCGAGCACTGCCGCCAGGGCCTCGATCGCGGTGCGGACGATGTTGTTGTCCGGCTGTGGGGCAGTCAGGCTCACCCCGGCGGTCTGGGTGTGGAAGCGCAGCCACTGGGCCCGCTCGGTGGTCGCGCCGTACTCGTCGCGCAGCCAGCGGGCCCAGATGCGCCGCGCAGCCCGGAACTTCGCGATCTCCTCGAAGAAGTCGATGTGCGCGTCGAAGAAGAACGACAGGCCGGGTGCGAACTCATCGACGTCCAGCCCGCGCGACAGGCCCAGCTCGACATACCCGAACCCGTCGGCCAGCGTGAAGGCCAGTTCCTGCGCGGCCGTCGAACCCGCCTCGCGGATGTGGTAGCCGGAGACACTGAGCGGCTTGTACTTCGGCACGTTCGCCCCGACCCACTCCATCAGGTCGCCGATCAGGCGCAGGTGCGGCTCGGGTCCGAACAGCCACTCCTTCTGCGCGGTGTACTCCTTGAAGATGTCGGTCTGCAGGGTGCCGTCGAGGAGGCTGATGTCCGCGCCCTGGCGCTCGGCGGCCACCACGTACATCGCGAAGATCGGCACGGCCGGCCCGGAGATGGTCATCGAGGTCGTCACGTCGGCCAGCGGGATCCCGTCGAAGAGGACGTCCATGTCGCGCGCCGAGTCGATGGCCACGCCGCAGTGGCCGACCTCCCCGCGAGCGAGGGGATCGTCGGAGTCGCGGCCCATCAGGGTCGGCATGTCGAACGCGACCGACAGCCCGCCACCGCCGGCCGCCAGGATGTCGCGGAACCGGCCGTTGGTCTGCTCCGCGTTGCCGAATCCGGCGAACTGCCGGATGGTCCACAGCCGACCCCGGTAGCCCGTCGGGTACAGGCCGCGGGTGAACGGGAACTGGCCCGGCCAGCCGATCTGGGCCACGGGCTCACCCCCATCGGGCGGACCGTAGACCGGGGACACCTCATCGCCGGAGAGGGTGGTGAAGTCCTCGTCGCGGACCCTGCCCGACTCAACGGCGGCGTCGTAGTCCGCCTCCCAGCGCGATCGACCGTCAGATCTGCTCATGCAGGTCACGGTACTCGTCGCGAGGCCCCCGGGTCCCGCGAGGCCGATCCGCTCAGCCCGCGACCTCGGCCACGATCCGGTCGGCGGCGGTGAAGGCGTCGGTGCGCCCGGCGGCGACATCATCAGCAAGGCCGTCGAGGGCGCCGTCGCCCCCGACCCCGGCGAACCGCGCCTGCAGCGCAGCCAGGGCGATCCCCTGGATCTCGGAGCGGGCGCGGGTCCGGCGCCGGGCCATCCCGGTGCCCGAGGACTCCAGCCACTGCCGGTGCCCGTCGATCGCCGCCACCAGCTCCGGCAGGCCCTCGCCACGGGTGGCGATCACCTTGAGGACGGGCGGCTTCCACGCCCCGGGCTGCCCGGAGGGTCCCAGGCTGATCATGTGGCGCAGCTCGCGGGCGGTCGAGTCAGCCCCGTCCCGGTCAGCCTTGTTCACCACGAAGATGTCGCCGACCTCGAGGATTCCGGCCTTGGCGGCCTGGATCCCGTCGCCCATCCCCGGGGCCAGCAGCACGATCGTGGTGTCCGCCTCGCCGGCGACCTCCACCTCCGACTGCCCCACGCCCACCGTCTCGACGAGAACGGGGTCGCATCCGGCAGCGTCCAGGACGCGGACCGCCTGCGGGGTGGTCGCGGCCAGCCCGCCGAGATGGCCGCGGGAGGCCATCGAGCGGATGAAGACCTCAGGATCCGTGGCGTGCTCCTGCATGCGGATCCGGTCTCCGAGCAGGGCGCCCCCGGAGAACGGAGAGGACGGGTCGACGGCCAGGACCCCGACCCGGCGCCCGGCCGCGCGGAAGGCCGCGACCAGCGCCGATGTCGTGGTCGACTTGCCGACTCCCGGCGAGCCCGTGAGTCCCACGATGTGAGCGCCCCCTGAACGCGGGGCAAGCGCCGCCATCACGGCACGAAGCTGCGGAGCCCCGTCCTCGACGAGCGTGATCAGCCGCCCGACGGAGCGGGGGTCACCCGCCAGGGCGCGCTCGACCAGCCGGTCGACGTCCACCGTGCGCCCCACGACCCACCTCTCCTCCACAACCGTCACCCGACGACCCCGACTCCCCGCGAGCGCGCGAGCCCGACCAATCGAGTCCGCCGGACCGAATCAGTCCGCCATCGCGCGGCTCGTTCTGCGGTTGATCCGGATCTCCGACCACGAATGGTCGCAGATCCGGATCGACCGGGCGTCAGCGCGTCGCTCAGGCCTTGGGGACGCGAACGATCAGGGCGTCTCCCTGGCCGCCGCCGCCGCACAGGGCCGCAGCACCCACTCCGCCGCCACGCCGCTTCAGCTCGGTGGCCAGGTGCAGGACGATCCGCGCACCGGACATCCCGACCGGGTGGCCCATGGCGATCGCGCCACCGTTGACGTTGACCTTCTCCGGGTCCACGCCGAGCTTCTTGGTCGAGACGATGCCCACGGCCGCGAACGCCTCGTTGAGTTCGAGCAGGTCGAGGTCGGTGGGCGCGATGCCCTCCTTCGCGCAGGCCTTCAGCACGGCGTTGGCCGGCTGCTCCTGAAGCGATGCGTCGGGCCCGGCGACCACGCCGTGGGCGCCGATCTCGGCCAGCCAGGTCAGGCCCAGCTCCTCGGCCTTGGCCTTGCTCATCACGACGACCGCCGCCGCTCCGTCGGAGATCTGCGACGCCGAGCCGGCGGTGATGGTGCCGTCCTTGGTGAACGCCGGGCGCAGCCGCGACAGCGAGTCGACCGTGGTGTCGGCGCGCACGCCCTCGTCGACGCTGAACTCGATGGGATCGCCCTTGCGCTGCGGGATGGACACCGCAACGATCTCGTCGTCGAACAGCCCGTCCTTGGCCGCCCGCGCAGCCAGCTGGTGCGAGCGCGCGGAGAACTCGTCCTGCTCCTCGCGGGTGAGGTCGTAGCGCGAGTTGAACTGCTCGGTCGACAGGCCCATCGCCAGGCCGTCGATCGCGCAGAAGAGCGCGTCGTGGGCCATCGAGTCCTTCATCGTCCAGTCGCCGTACTTCACGCCCTCGCGGCTGCCGACCAGCACGTGCGGGGCATTGGTCATCGACTCCATGCCACCGGCCACGACGACGTCGAACTCACCGGCACGGATCAGCTGGTCGGCCAGCGCGATCGCGTCGATGCCCGACAGGCACACCTTGTTGATGGTCAGCGCGGGCACGTCCAGCGGGATCCCACCGGCGATCGCGGCCTGGCGGGCGGTGATCTGCCCGGCGCCGGCCTGGATGACGTGGCCCATGATCACGTACTGCACCTGGTCGCCGGACACGCCGGCCCTGTCCAGGGC
Source organism: uncultured Actinomycetes bacterium (assembly GCA_963706875.1). GTDB lineage: Bacteria > Actinomycetota > Actinomycetes > S36-B12 > CAIYMF01 > Prado023. The sequence goes on from CAVPNW010000016.1 coordinate 230,086, forward strand.
GCCCTTGATGGCGATGCCACCGAGCTCGGCGGCCGAGAACCCCTTCAGGGACCCGAGCAACCGACCCATCGGGGTGCGGGCGCCGGCGACGATCACGGATCCGGACATGGCGTGCCTCTCTTTCGTGGGGTTGGGGTCGGCCTGGCCAACAGGCCACGACGCAAGGGCTGGTGCGGGACCGGCTGACATGGGCGTGCCTCTCTTCTGTGCAAACTGGCGTGCTGATTCACGCCCCACGATAGCCACGCGGCGATGCGGACGGAACACCGCCTCGGCCCCGCGGGCTGTCGATCGCCCGGCCCTGCATCCGCTCGTCACCTCCACCGCCGAGCACCTCGCCATGAGGGCGGGATCGCCCACGGCGTAGGCTGAATCCGCGCGCGGTGCGGCCCGTCGTCGACCGCGCCCCACCGGCTCGGCCGGCAGCCGGCCCCGACAGGAAGGTGACTCACATGGACACCCCCACCCCTTCGCCCGAGATGCCCGGTTCGCCCGTAGCCGCCCTCGGCCCGCTGGTCGAGCGGATCGACCATGTCGGCCTGGCCGTGGCCGACCTCGATGCCGCCATCGAGTTCTACGCCCGCGCCTTCGGGCTGCACTCGGTGCACGAGGAGGTCAACGAGGAGCAGGGGGTTCGCGAGGCGATGATCGACATCGCCGGGTCGGGCTCGTTCCTGCAGCTGCTGGCTCCACTGCGCGAGGACTCCCCCATCGGCAAGTTCCTCGCCCGAAGCGGCGAGGGCATGCAGCAGCTGGCCTTCCGGGTGACCGACATCGACGTCGCCGGCGAGCGCCTGCGCGCCGCCGGGGTGCGCCTGCTCTACGACGTCCCCAAGCGCGGAACCGCCGGCTCGCGGGTCAACTTCGTGCACCCCAAGGACTGCGGCGGGGTGCTGGTCGAGCTCGTCGAGCCGGCCAGGGACGCCCCCGCCCACTGAGCACCCGACACCGACGCTGGATTCGCCCACCGCATGGTCGATCCCGGCTCGCGCTGCCCCGCGGCCAGGCAACCCTCCCCCGGGTGACGTGCGCGGGTTACTGAGCAGTAGCCTGAATGGGACCGATCCCCGTCCGACGTCCCTGGAGGTCCCCCGTGAAGCAGATCCTCGACGCGATCCTGGCCGATGCCCACATCGAGCCGGGCTTCGCCGACATCCCCATGCCCGAGTCCTACAAGGGCGTCACCGTCCACAAGGACGAGGAGCAGATGTTCGCCGGGATGCCAACCCGTGACAAGGACCCGCGCAAGTCGCTGCACCTCGACGACGTGCCGGTCCCCGAGCTCGGACCGGGTGAGGCGCTGGTCGCGGTGATGGCCTCGGCCATCAACTACAACACCGTGTGGACCGCGCTCTTCGAGCCGGTGAGCACGTTCGGGTTCCTGTCCCGCTACGGCCGCAGCCACGAGCTGGCAAAGCGCCACGACCTGCCCTACCACGTGGTCGGCTCCGACCTCGCCGGCGTGGTGCTGCGCACCGGTCCCGGCGTCAGCGCCTGGAAGCCCGGCGACGAGGTCGTGGCCCACTGCCTGAGCGTCGAGTTGGAGAACCCTGCCGGGCACAACGACACGATGATGGATCCCGAGCAGCGGATCTGGGGCTTCGAGACCAACTTCGGCGGACTGGCCCAGATCGCCCTGGTGAAGTCCAACCAGCTGCTGGCCAAGCCCGCGCACCTCACCTGGGAGGAGGCCGCCGCCCCCGGACTGGTCAACGCCACCGCGTACCGCCAGCTCGTGTCGCGCAACGGTGCCGGGATGAAGCAGGGCGACACGGTCCTGATCTGGGGCGCGTCCGGTGGCCTGGGCTCCTACGCCACCCAGATGGCCCTCAACGGTGGGGCGACACCGGTGTGTGTGGTCTCCAGCGACGAGAAGGCCGAGATCTGCCGGAAGATGGGCGCTGAGCTGATCATCGACCGCAGCGCTGAGGGCTACAAGTTCTGGAAGGACCCCCAGACCCAGGACCCGAAGGAGTGGCAGCGGTTCGGCAAGCGGATCCGCGAGCTCACCGGCGGCGAGGACGTCGACATCGTGTTCGAGCACCCGGGCCGCGAGACCTTCGGCGCCTCGGTCTACGTGACCCGCAAGGGCGGCACGATCGCCACCTGTGCCTCCACTTCCGGGTACATGCACGAGTACGACAACCGGTACTTCTGGATGAACCTCAAGCGGATCATCGGCTCGCACTTCGCCAACTACCGCGAGGCCTACGAGGCCAACCGCCTGATCGACCGCGGGCTGATCCACCCGACCCTGTCCCAGACCTTCCCCCTGGACCAGACCGGCGACGCGGCCTACGAGGTGCACCGCAACCTGCACCAGGGCAAGGTCGGCGTGCTGTGCCTGGCCCCCGAGGAGGGGCTCGGCGTGCGCAACGAAGAGAAGCGCGCCAAGCACCTCGACGCAATCAACAGGTTCCGCGGGATCTGATCCCCAGTGGGCTGGGCGCGCCGTGAGATCTCGGCGCGCCCGACCCGCGAGCGCGAGCCCGTCAGAGGGTGGCCAGCCAGCCGAGCAGGGCGTGGATGACCGCCTCTGGGTCCTCGACGGCCGAGAGGTGCCCGACGGCCGGGATCTCGACCACGGTGGTGGCACTGCCACCAGATCGCGCAGCCTCGGCCATCGCCGCGGCATCGGGGGCAGGCGAGATCGTGTCCTGCTCCCCGTAGAGGACCAGCACCGGCCGACCGAACGAGGCGATGTCGACCAGGGAATCGGGACGGGCCGCCATCGCCCGCTGCGCCCAGGCGACGCCAGCGGCCGGCTGGGCACCGATCCACCGGCGCACGGTCGCGACCACGTCGGGCCGGGAGTCGCGGGTGCTTGCGCCCAGGAGGTTGGGCAGCATCGCGTCGGCGATCCCCGCCGCGGCTCCGGCTGACTCGACCGCCGCGGCGACCGTCTCGCGATTCGCCGCCGCTTCCGGGGAGTCTGCGCCTGCCTTGGTGTCGGCCAGGATGATCGCCGACAACCGGTCCGGGTGCCGTCGCAGCAGCGCCATCGTCACGTAGCCGCCCATCGACAGCCCGCCCACCACGGCCTGCTCGATCCCCAGGTGATCCAGGAGTGCCACCACGGAGTCGGCCATCGCGTCCAGAGACGGCGCCGTCGCGGCCAGGGCGCTCCCGCCGAACCCCGGCAGGTCCGGGGTGATCACCCGGTGGCCAGCACCGGCGAGCGCCGCCCGCTGGGCGGCCCACAGTGAGCTGTCCATGGGGAACGCGTGCAGCAGCACGACGGCCGGACCGGATCCATTCTCGACGTGGTGCAGCATGCCCTGAAGGGTAGCCACTTTGCATCCACGACGTGGGTCCTCCCGCTACCGTTGCCTCATGGGGCGCAGGAATCGGCGGGCGGAGGAGTCAGCCCCGATGCGCCCCCTGGGATCCGTGCAGGCCTCCCAGTCCCACCCCGACGGCGAGTGGCACGTTCGCACGATCACCGGCGCAGGGGCCACCAAGGCCTACCGGTGCCCGGGGTGCGAGCAGGAGATCCGCCCGGGAGTTGCCCACATCGTGGCCTGGCGGGCCGACCGCCACGACGGTGACGAGTTCCGCCGCCACTGGCACACCCCCTGCTGGAACAACCGCTCCCGCTGGCGCTCCCAGTAGCGGCTCTGCATCAGACGCCCACGCCGGCCACCCAGCAGCGCCTACCCTTGTTGGCGTGACCCACATCTCCGCCAACTCGGTGCTGCCCGCTCGTCGGTACCCCGTCTCGCTGCTCACCGATGACGGGGTCCGGCTGGTCGGCGAGTGGTCGCTGCCGCCGGAGGCCGATCCGAGCGCCGTCATAGTGTTCTGCCACCCACTGCCCACGCACGGCGGATCGATGGACAGCCACCTCATCCGCAAGGCCGCGTGGCGGCTCCCGGCCCTGGCTGGGATCGGCGTCCTGCGGTTCAACACCCGTGGGACGACGGCCAGCGCGGGCACGAGTGAGGGGGCGTTCGACGAGAACCGTGGCGAGGGCCAGGATCTCCTGGCTGCGGTGGCCGAGGTCACCGCCCAGGGTTTCGTGGATCCCTGGGCGGTCGGCTGGTCGTTCGGCACCGACGTGATCCTGCGCTGGGGCAATGTCGACCCGGTGGCCGGCGCGGTGCTGCTGTCCCCGCCCGGCCGGTGGTCCGATGACTCCGACGTCGCGAGCTGGGCGGCGACCGGGCGGTCCGTCACGGCGCTGGTGCCCGAGTTCGATGAGTTCGCCTCACCCGAGGACGTGGGTCGCAGGTTCGCCGGGGTTCCCCAGGCCGAGATCATCGCCGTCCCGGGGGCCAAGCACCTCTGGGTCGGCGAGACCTACGCCCGGATCGCCCTGGACGGGATCGTGCGGGCGGTCGAGCCCTCCGCCGCCCCGCTGCCCACCACCTGGCAGGGGCCGATGGAGCGCTGGAACGACGTTCGCCCGTTCGCGCGGATGGACCACGAGGCCTGAGGGGCGCCCGACGCGTGGGCGCCCCGACCGATCACGGCCGGGGCGCCCACGTTCGTTCGAGCGCCTACTTCGCGTAGGAGCGGAACCCGCGACCGGTCTTGCGGCCCAGGTACCCGGCGGTCACCAGGTGCTCGAGCATCGGGGCCGGGGCGAAGCCGGGCTCGCGGAACTCCCGGTACAGCGTCTGCTGGATGGCCAGGGAGACGTCGTTTCCGACCACGTCGAGGAGCTCGAACGGACCCATGGGCAGGCCGCAGCCCTTCTTCATGGCCACGTCGATCTCGTCGGCCGTGGCGTAGTGCGCCTCGAGCATCCGCACTGCGTCGTTCAGGTAGGGGAACAGCAGCGCGTTGACGATGAAGCCCGCGCGGTCACCGCAGTGCACAGCGTGCTTCCCGGTCTTCTTGCACACCTCCGCAGCGGTCGCGATGACGTCCGGGGCCGTCGACACGTGCGCGACAATCTCCACCAGACGCATGATCGCGGCGGGGTTGAAGAAGTGCATGCCCACGACATCCGCGGGCCGCGAGGTCACGGCCGCCATCTCGACGACCGGGAGGCTCGAGGTGGTCGTGGCCAGGACAGCCCCGGGCTTGCAGATCTCATCCAGGTTGGCGAACAGGGCGGTCTTGACGCCGATCTCCTCGACGACGGCCTCCACGACGAGGTCCACATCGGCCAGGTCATCGAGCACGCTCGTCCCGGAGACTCGCGCCAACGCCGCAGCCATGGCCTCCTCGGTCAGCTTCCCGCGCTGCACGCCCTTGGTCAACGAGCGCTCGAGAGCAGCACGCACTGCGGCGATCTTCTCCGGCGAGCGGGCCACGTAGACCGTCTCGTAGCCGGCCTTGATGAACACCTCGATGATCCCCGTGGCCATCGTCCCCGAGCCGACCACGCCCACCTTCTCGATGGTCCGCCCTGCGCCGAAAGCACCGCCGGCGGCCGGGGTCAGCGCATCGGCGACCACGGTCGACGATCCGGGCGCCTCATAGGTGTAGAAGCCCTGGCCGGACTTGCGGCCCTTCATCCCCGCTGTGACCATCTGCTTGATGATGGGTGCCGGGGCATGGAGCCGGTCGCGGCTCTCCTTGTACATGGTGTCGAGGATCTTGTAGGCGGTGTCCAGGCCGATCAGGTCCAGCAGCGCGAGCGGACCCATCGGGTAGCCGCAGCCCAGGCGCATCGCAGCGTCGATGTCCTCGCGCGAGGCGTAGCGCGCCTCGTACATGTTCGCCGCATGGTTCAGGTAGCCGAAGAGCAGAGCATTGGCGATGAAGCCAGCACGGTCGCCGACGACCACCGGCTCCTTGCCCAGGGACTCGGCGAACTCCACGGCCTGGTCGACGACGTCGGGGGCCGTCACGACGGTGCGCACGATCTCCATGAACGACTGCACCGGGGCGGGGTTGAAGAAGTGCATCCCGACCACGCGGTCGGGTCGGCCCGTGACCACGGAGATGTGCGTGACCGACAGGCTCGAGGTGTTCGTGGCGATGATCACGCCGGGCGCGAGGATCTTGTCGAGGTCGGCGACGACCGCTCCCTTGATCTCGAGATCCTCAGTCACGGCCTCGATCGCGAGCTCACGATCGGCAAGCTCGGAGATGTCGGTGGTGAAGCGGACCCGCCCCAGGAGCGCGGCACGCTCCTCGTCGGTGAGCTTGCCCCGATCCACCGCACGCGCAGTGGACTTCTCGACACTGGCACGACCCCGCGTCAAGCGCCTCCTCGGAGATCTCGACGCCGATCACGTCGACACCCGCGCGGGCCAGGACCTCCACGACTCCGGCGCCCATGGTGCCCAGTCCGACAACGCCCACCTTGCTGATCTGGCCCATGCTCATCCTCCCGAGAAGAACGCCCGAAATGCCCACGGCGTGGCTGGATCCACGCCATCTTCCAGTCTTGCACCAGGGACGTCCGGGCAGGTCAGCGCCCCCCACCCGACCAGGGCGCAGGTACCCTGTTCCGATGCGACTTGTGGTGGCCGACTGCTCGGTGGACTACGTCGGCAGGCTGTCGGCCCACCTGCCGATGGCCACGAGGCTGATCCTTGCCAAGGCCGACGGCTCGGTGTCCGTGCACGCCGATGATCGCGCCTACAAGCCGCTGAACTGGATGAGCCCGCCCTGCGCGGTGCGTGAGGACGTCGATGAGGCGGGGGCGGGGACCTGGACGGTCTCGAACCGGGCCGGGGAGAACCTGATCATCACGATCGCGGCGGTGCACCACGACTCCCACCACGAGCTCGGCGTCGATCCGGGGCTGGTCAAGGACGGGGTGGAGGCGCACCTGCAGGCCCTGCTCGCCGAACAGCCGGCCGTGTTCGGCACGGGGTGGGAGCTCGTCCGCCGCGAGCACATGACCGCGATCGGGCCGGTCGACATCCTCTTCCGCGACGACGCCGGCGCCGCTGTGGCCGTGGAGGTCAAGCGCCGGGGCGACATCGACGGCGTCGAGCAGCTGACCCGCTACCTCGAGCTCATGAACCGCGATCCGCTGCTGGCACCGGTTGCGGGGGTGTTCGCGGCGCAGGAGATCAAGCCCCAGGCCCGGACGCTGGCCGAGGACCGCGGCATCCGCTGCGTCGTCGTGGACTACGACGCCCTGCGCGGGGTCGACGATCCGGACTCCCGGCTGTTCTGAGTCTGGGCAGCAACCTGGCAGAGCCAGCCCGCGGGACCCGGGGATCGTGGATTCACGACTCCAGTTGGCCCCGATCAAGACCCGGAGGCTCCCACGCACACGACTCCGTCCGTTTGGCGGGGGTCACCGTCGCTGAGAAGGGCGACGCACACGGAACCGCCCAACAGCGGGCCGGCGCCGGGCTCAATGCGGCGGTTCCTGGTGCGTCGAGGCCGCGGCCGCTCCTCATTGCCTCGTGAAGGGCGGTTTCGTACGCGCGACTCTCCACGCCTTCGGGCGTGTCGCCAAGCTCCGAAACCGACGCGAGCGAGCCAGCGCGGCGCTGCACCGTCACGGTGTCCAGCCACCGGCCACCAGCGCGCGCATGATCCGCTCCATGACGACGTGCGGGGTCCGGAACACCTCGCGCCCGGTCCAGCGCACGACGTCATTCCCGGCGTCGCGCAAGTGCCCCTCCCGCTCCTTCTCCCGGACGTACTCCCCCGGGTCCCGATACTTGCCCTCGCCGTCGGCCTCCCCGATGACCCGGTACTTCTCCCACCGGAAGTCCACGGGGTACCTACCAGCCGCCGTCCGGACACGTGCCTGCAACTGCGGCTCGGGCAGGCCTGCCAGGTGCATGTGCCCGCCGCTGAACGACTCGAGCGGGGACTCCCTTCGGACGTCCACGAGCGCGAGGAGGTCCATCAGCCGACTCGTAGCCCCCGGCGCCCGGACATGAGCCACTGCTTCCATCAACGGCACGAGCGCCGCCGTGCGCAGGCGCGTGTTGTCGTAGTGCCTGCGGTCAAGGGAGCCCGCGAGGTCAGCGAAGGCCAGGCGAGCTGCGGCGTCGGCGACCATCAGACCGATCGGGAGCGGCACTCCCGCAGCAACATCCAGCGCAGTCCTCGCAGGCGTGGTCACCAGCAGCCCGGACGGAAGCGTGACCACATGGTGCACAGGGAGCGACCCGAGATGGATCCGGCGACCTGCTTCGGCGCGGCTCCGGTCTGTGGCCGACACGGGGCGGGTGAGGTGCAGCGGCCCGGCAGCCGCGCGATCCGTGTCGAGCAACGGCAGACCGAGCGCCAGGGCTGCCGTCTCGTGGCTGGCGACACGGCCCGGCGCGGCCACCTGCTCGGCCAGCGCCCGCAGGAGGTGCAGTTGCACGGGGTCCTCGGGGACGGCGTCGGCCGCAACGTAGACCCCGTGGCGCAGCCGGACGATCTGGCCCGAGGCGCACGCGGACCTCAGGCGCTTCTCGGTGATCCCGAGCGGCGCCACGTGGGCAGCAGTGAAGGGCGTGGTGGGAGGGGACCAGGGATCTCGAGTTCGCACCTGACCAATCTCCTGCGGTCAGGTGCCGCAGCCAAGTAGCTCGGCGGAATCTGTGGACAAGTCCGGCTGCGTCCGGGAGGCCGGTACGTGCCTGCGTGACCGAAGCCGGCAGAGAGCCCCTCCTTCATCACCGCGGCCTGAGGTCCGGATGTCCGTGGACCCGTTGACCCAACCCTCCTGCGCCGGCGACAAGGGCAGCCAGGGAGAGACCCGAGCACAGGAAACCGGCCGATAGACCGGGGTGCGCCAGCACCGCACCCACCCGCGCACATCGAACCGCCCGTATGAACACCCGGATCAGGGCCAGACGAGCGGTTTGATGTGCGCCGTCTGCCTGAGCCCTGCTGACCCGTTCGAAAAGAGCGATTTCACGCGCGTCGAGCCGATTCGTCCGTTCGGGACAGAGAGGAGTCCCTTGAGCCTCAGTCCAGCCCGTTGGCCTTGCGGATCTCGGCGACCACCCGGGCCATCACCTCGGTTGCGTCGTAGTCCTTGGGTGTGAACACCGCAGCGACACCCTGATCGATCAGCGCGGCTGCATCCGAGTCCGGGATGATCCCCCCGACCACCACGGGAACGTCGGTCATGCCGGCCGCGCGCAAGCCGGCCAGCACCTCGGGGACCGCCACCATGTGCGAACCGGACAGGATCGACAGGCCCACGACATGCACGTCCTCGGCGACTGCCGCTGCCACGATCTGGGCTGACGTCAGCCGGATGCCCTGGTAGACCACCTCGAAACCGGCGTCGCGGGCACGGACTGCGATCTGCTCGGCACCGTTGGAATGCCCGTCCAGGCCGGGCTTGCCGACCAGGAAGCGCAGGTGGCCACCGCCGATCTGCTCGCCTGTGCGCTGGACCTCCGCACGAACGGCCGCCAGCGCCTCATTGCCGGCCACGAAGCCCGACACCCCCGAGACCCCCGTTGGCGCCCGGTACTCGCCGAACACGTCACGCAGCGTCTGGCTCCACTCCCCCACGGTGACGCCCGCGCGGGCGCACTCCAGGGAGGCGGGCATCAGGCTCCCGGTGCCCGCCGCCGCCTCGGCCAGGACCGCACGTGCCGCAGTGGCGCGCGCCTCGTCGCGACCGGCGCGCCATTCGCGCACCGCATCGGCAGCCGCCTGCTCGACATGCGGGTCGATGACCTGGATCGCGGTGTCGAGGTCGGCCAGCAGCGGGTTGGGCTCGGTCGAGGTGAACATGTTGACGCCGATCACCGCGTCCTCGCCGGACTCGACCCGACCGCGGCGGGCAGCGTGCGCCCCCACGAGGGCGGACTTCATGTAGCCGGTCTCAACCGCCGCGACAGCGCCGCCCATCGCCTGGACGCGCTCGAGCTCCTCGCGCGCACCCGCCACCAGCGAGGCGGTCTTGTCGGCCACCACCAGAGACCCCTCGAACAGGTCGGGGTACTCCAGCAGGTCGGACTCGTAGGCCAGCACCTGTTGCATCCGCAGGCTCCACTGCTGGTCCCACGGGCGCGGCAGGCCCAGCGCCTCGTTCCACGCGGGGAGCTGGATGGCGCGGGCGCGGGCGTCCTTCGACAGCGTCACGCCGAGCATCTCCAGCACGATCCGCTGGATGTTGTTCTCCGGCTGCGCCTCGGTCAGTCCCAGGGAGTTGACCTGCACGCCGTAGCGGAACCGGCGCTGCTTGGCGTCGGTGACGCCATAGCGCTCGAGGGTGAGGGCGTCCCACATCTCGACGAACGCGCGCATCTTGCACATCTCCTCGACGAACCGCACGCCGGCGTTGACGAAGAAGGAGATCCGCCCGACCACCTCGCCGAAGCGCTCAGCCGGCACCTGGCCGGAGTCGCGCACGGCATCGAGCACGGCGATCGCGGTGGCCATCGCGTAGGCGATCTCCTGGACGGGCGTCGCCCCAGCCTCCTGCAGGTGGTAGCTGCAGATGTTGATGGGGTTCCACTTCGGGATCTCGTTGACCGTGTAGGCGATCATGTCGGTGATCAGCCGCAGGCTCGGTGCGGGCGGGAAGACGTATGTCCCGCGCGACAGGTACTCCTTGATGATGTCGTTCTGGGTCGTGCCCGACAGCGCAGCCGGCTCGATGCCGTTCTCCTCGGCCACGGCCACGTACATGGCCAGCAGGTACATGGCGGTGGCGTTGATGGTCATCGACGTGTTCATCCGGTCCAGCGGGATGCCGTCGAGCAGTTTGTGCATGTCGCCGATGTGGCTGATCGGCACGCCCACCTTGCCGACCTCGCCCCGGGCCAGCTCGGCGTCGGGGTCGTAGCCGGTCTGGGTCGGCAGGTCGAAGGCCACCGAGAGCCCGGTCTGGCCCTTCTCGAGGTTGCGGCGGAAGAGCTCGTTGGACGCGGTCGCCGAGGAGTGTCCGGCGTACGTGCGCATCATCCAGGGCTTGTCCTTGGCCATGTCAGCCTCCGTAGGTGTAGAAGCCGCGGCCGGACTTGCGGCCGAGGTCGCCGGCTATCGCCATCCGCGTGATCAGCTCCGGCGGGTAGAACGCCTTCTCCGCGGTCTCGTTGTAGATCGACATCGAGGCCCGGCGCATGACGTCGATGCCCGTCAGGTCCGCGGTCGCCAGCGGCCCCATCGCGTGGCCGAAGCCGAGCTTGCAGGCGATGTCGACGTCCTCCGGGCTGGCCACACCGGTCTCGACCAGGCGGATGGCCTCGTTGACCAGTGCGGTGATGATCCGGGTGGTGACGAACCCCGCCACGTCGCGGTTGACCACGATGCACGTCTTGCCGATCCCCTCGGCCCATGTGCGCGCAGCGGCCAGGGTCTCGTCCGAGGTCTTCAGCCCCCGGACCAGCTCGCACAGCTTCATCATCGGCACGGGCGAGAAGAAGTGGGTGCCCACGACCGCCTCAGGGCGCGCCGTGGCCGCGGCGATCCGGGTGATCGGGATGGCCGAGGTGTTCGTGGCCAGGATCGCGCCCTGCGGGGCCCTGCGGTCCAGGTCGGCGAACAGGGCGGCCTTGAGGTCCACCTCCTCGATGATGGCCTCGACGATGATGTCGGACTGCGCGGCGCCGTCGAGGTCCGTCGTGCCGGTGATGCGCGCAAGCGCTGCCTCGGCGTCCTGCGTGCTGATCGCGCCCTTCTCGGCGAACTTCGCCAGCGACGCCTCGATCGCACCCCGCCCCTTGACCACGGCCTCGAGGGAGATGTCGCGCAGGATCACGTCGTGGCCGGCGATCGCGCTGACCTGCGCGATGCCCGAGCCCATGAGCCCCGCTCCGACGACCATGACAGTGGACATACGACCTCCTCAGGACGGCAGTTCACCCGATCCTATCGCCCGAGGTTACTGCTCGGTAACCTCAGGGGGTCCGCCCCGGATCGCCCACCCAGCGCCCGATCCGACCGCCGTCGTACGGTCAGTCGTCGAAGGGGCTGGGCATGTCCAGTCGTTCGATCTTGGCGCCGATCCCGACCAGGTTGGGGACGAACCCGGCGTAGCCACGCTCCACGTGGTGGATCTCGTAGACGGTCGTGTAGCCCTGCGCGGCCAGGCCCGCGAGGACGAGACCGGCACCCGCTCGGATGTCAGCCGCCTCGACCGGGGCGCCCGAGAGCCCGACCTTCCCCCGCACGAGCGCGTGATGACCATCGGTGCGCACCTCGGCGCCGAGCCGGACGATCTCGTTGACGAAGCGGAACCGCGCCTCGAACAGGTTCTCGGTGATCATCGCCGTGCCGTCGGCGATGGCGTTCAGCGCGATGAACTGCGGCTGCAGGTCGGTCGGGAACCCCGGATAGGGCAGGGTGACGATGTCGACCGCGCGCGGGCGATCGTCCATCCGGACCCGGAACCCGTCATCCTCGATGTGGACGATGGCCCCCGCCGAGGCGAGCTTGTCCAGGGCCATCTCCAGGTGCTTGCCGATGGCGCCGCGCACGAAGACGTCACCGCGCGTGATCGCGGCAGCGACGGCCCATGTCCCGGCGACGATCCGGTCCGGGACGGTGGCGTGCTCGACCGGGTGCAGCTCCTCGACTCCCTCGACGGTCAGGGTGGAGGACCCCGCGCCCTCGATGCGGGCGCCCATCTCGATGAGCATCTGGCAGATGTCGATGATCTCCGGCTCGCGGGCGGCGTTGTCGATCACCGTGACCCCCTCGGCCAGGACCGCGGCCATGAGGATGTTCTCGGTCGCGCCGACGCTCGGGAAGTCCAGCCAGATCTGGCCGCCGTGCAGGGCGCTGGCCTTGGCCACGAGGAATCCGTGCTCGTTCTCGAAGGTGGCACCGAGCTTCTGCAGCCCGGCGATGTGCATGTCGAGACCCCGGGAACCGATGGCGTCGCCGCCGGGCAGGGCGACATCGGCCGCACCACAGCGCGCGATGAGCGGGCCGAGCACGCAGATCGAGGCGCGCATCCGGCGGACGAGGTCGTAGTCGGCCTGGTGGTGGGGCACGTCGGGGACGTCGATCGTGACCGTGCCCCCGAGGGTGGGCCCCGGCCGGTCGTGCACCACCTCGCAACCCAGGCGCCGGAGCAGCTCGGCCATGATCGCCACGTCGAGGATGTCCGGGACGTTGGTGATCGTCGTGCGACCCCGGGCGAGCAGGGCGGCGGCCATGAGCTTCAGGACGCTGTTCTTGGCGCCCACGACGCCGATCTCGCCCTCGAGGCGCTGACCGCCCGTGACCCGGAACACCTGCTGCATGGGTGCCATCGTAGGGCCGACTGCGGGCCCGAGGCCGGGGGCATAGGCTGCTCGCATGGTCAATCTCACCCGCATCTACACCCGCACCGGCGACGACGGCACCACCTCCCTGGGTGACATGAGCCGCACGACCAAGAACGACCTCCGGCTCATCGCCTACGCCGACGTGGACGAGGCCAACTGCGTGATCGGAGTGGCCCTCGCGGCCAGCGACATCTCCGCGGACGTCCAGGCCGTGCTCCTGCGAATCCAGAACGAGCTGTTCGACGTGGGGGCGGACCTGTGCACCCCGGTGGTCGCCGCGCCGGAGTACCCACCGCTTCGGGTCGAGACCGACTACATCGAGCGTCTCGAGTCCGAGATCGACGCCTACAACGCCGAGCTGCCGACGCTGCGCTCGTTCGTGCTCCCCGGAGGCACGGCCGCATCGGCGCACCTGCACGTCGCCCGCACCGTGGTCCGCCGCGCCGAGCGCGCCACGTGGGCGGCGATGGACGAGCACGGCGACGAGATGAGCGCGCTGCCCGCCACGTACCTCAACCGCTTGTCCGACCTGCTGTTCGTCCTCGCGCGCCACGCCAACATCGAGGCCGGCGACATCCTCTGGAAGCCCGGCGGCGAGCGCAGCTGACCGGCAGGGCACCCACCGCATGGGACGCTGGGTGCCCGAGTAGCGCTCCAGCTGCCCGGCCGTGGTGCGTCGTGGTCCGGAAGTCGCCCCCCACGCACTCGAAACCGGCCCTTTCAGCCCGGGCAGTGCTCGCATCGGGCGGTACGCACGCGGAACCGCCCGTATGACCCGTCCTTCGAGCCTCTATCGGGCGGTTCGATGTGCGTCCGGGTCGGGCACGGATTGCAGCCAGCTCTTACGGACGGGATCATGCGCGCGCAGCCCCTCGCGCACGGGCGTGTCGCACCCCTGCCATGTCGCGCCGTCCCAAGCCAGGCGGGCCTTCAGCAGGACTCAACCGCCCAGGTGCATCGTCTTGGACTCGGCGCCCATTGCGGCCTTGAGGCGGGTGCGGGCGCGCAGCTCGGCGGCCTTCTCGCGCTTGTCGACGGTCCCGTCAGCGAGGATCCGGTCGAGCGCCCGCTGGGCACGCTCGACGTCGATCTCGGTGTCCAGCTCGGCGGTCTCGGCGAGGATGGCGACCTCGTTGTTGGCCACCGAGAAGAACCCGCCGTGGACCGCCGCGCCCACCTTCTCACCGTCGGGAGTCTCGATCCGCACGGCCCCATCGACGAGCAGCGCCAGCACCGGCTCGTGACCGGGCAGGATCCCGATCTCGCCCTCGGGGGTCGTGGCGACCACCATGCGCGCAGCGCCGACCCAGATCTCGCGATCCATCGCGACGAGGGAGACCTTGAGCTCCGCCATGGCCTGCCCCTCAGCCCTTCAGCTTGGCGGCGTTGCGCTCGACGTCCTCGATGCCACCGGACATGAAGAACGCCTGCTCGGGGATGTGGTCGTACTCACCCTCGGCCAGGGCCTTGAACGAGGCGATCGTCTCCTCGACCGGGACGAACGAGCCCGGCATGCCGGTGAACTGCTCGGCGACGAACATGTTCTGGCTGAGGAACCGCTGGATGCGCCGCGCCCTGTTGACCAGGACCCGGTCCTCCTCGGAGAGCTCGTCGATGCCGAGGATCGCGATGATGTCCTGCAGGTCCTTGTAGCGCTGCAGGATCTCCTTGGTCCGCGCCGCGACCGCGTAGTGCTCGTCGCCGACGATCCGCGGGTCGAGGATGCGCGAGGTGGAGTCCAGGGGGTCCACGGCCGGGTAGATGCCCAGCTCGGAGATGGGCCGCGAGAGCACTGTCGTGGCGTCCAGGTGGGCGAACGTCGTGGCCGGCGCCGGGTCGGTCAGGTCGTCGGCGGGGACGTAGATCGCCTGCAGGGAGGTGATCGAGTGCCCGCGCGTCGAGGTGATCCGCTCCTGCAGCATGCCCATCTCGTCGGCCAGCGTCGGCTGGTAGCCCACCGCCGAGGGCATGCGGCCCAGCAGCGTTGAGACCTCCGAGCCGGCCTGCGTGAACCGGAAGATGTTGTCGATGAACAGCAGCACGTCCTGCTTCTGCACGTCGCGGAAGTACTCGGCCATCGTCAGCGCCGACAGCGCCACGCGAAGGCGGGTGCCCGGCGGCTCGTCCATCTGGCCGAACACGAGTGCGGTGTCGTTGATGACGCCGGACTCGGTCATCTCCAGGAAGAGGTCGTTGCCCTCACGGGTGCGCTCCCCCACGCCGGCGAACACCGACACACCGCCGAAGTTCTTCGCGACGCGGGTGATCATCTCCTGGATCAGGACCGTCTTGCCCACGCCGGCACCGCCGAACAGGCCGATCTTGCCGCCCTTGACGTACGGGGTGAGCAGGTCGATGACCTTGATGCCGGTCCAGAAGACCTCGGTCTTGGACTCCAGCTGGTCGAAGGCCGGGGGTTGGCGGTGGATGCCCCAACGCTCGGTGATCTCCAGCGAGGACTCCGGGACGTCCAGCGGCTTGCCGAGGGTGTTCCAGACGTGGCCCTTGGTCACGTCCCCGACGGGGACCGTGATCGAGTCGCCGGTGTCGCGCACCGGCGCCCCACGGACCAGCCCGTCGGTGGGCTGCATGGAGATCGCCCGGACGAGGTTGTCACCGAGGTGCTGGGCGACCTCGAGGGTCAGCGTGCGGGTGCCGCCGCCCTCCTCGCCCACGCCGAAGGACACATCCACGTGCAGCGCGTTCATCAGCGCGGGCATGGCCTCGACGGGGAACTCCACGTCGACGACAGGGCCGGTGACGCGGGCCACGCGGCCCACACCCTGTGCGGTCTCAACCGAGGCGGTCATGTCGTTCCTCAACTTCCTGCTGTGGCGGAGGCAAGAGCGTCGGCGCCACCGACGATCTCGGAAATCTCCTGGGTGATCTCGGTCTGGCGGGCTTGGTTCGCCTGCTGCGTGAGGGTCTTGATGAGCTCCTCCGCGTTGTCTGTGGCGGACTTCATGGCCCGCCGGCGGGCAGCGTGCTCGGAGGCAGCCGCTTCGAGCAGTGCGGTGTACACGAGATTCTCCACGTAGCGCGGCAGCAGCTCGTCGAGCACGGTGTCGGCATCGGGCTCGAACTCGTAGAGGGGCATGACTGAGGCGGCAACTGCGGCAGCAGCCTGGGTGCCGTCGGAGTCCCTGACGGGTTGCAGCTCGGCCTGGCCGCCGGCGGTGATGACCTGCTCCACGACCTCGATCGGCAGGATCCGGCGGATTCGCACCTCCTGACGACCCATGTTGACGAAGTGCGTGTAGACGATGTGGATCTCGTCGGTCCCGCCCTCGGTGTCGCTGTCGGACAGGAAGGAGGCGAGCAGGCCGAGGGCGACCTCCTTGGCGTCCTCGACTGTGGGCTGGTCGGTGAACCCGACGTACTCGCCCTCGATGTAGCGCTCGCGGAACTTGTAGAAGTTCACGACCTTGCGCCCCACGAGGAAGTGCACCGGCTCGATCCCCTGCTCACGCAGGAAGGCATTGAGCCCCTCGCCCTCGCGGATGATGTTGGAGGAGTAGGCGCCGGCCAGGCCACGGTCGGAACCGATCAGCAGGACCGCCGCGCGCTTGCGGTTGTCCTTCTGGGAGATCAGCGGGTGGTCGGACTCGGCGGACATGGACACGGCCGCCGAGATGGCAAGGACGAGCTCGCGCGTGTACGGCAGCGCGGCAGCGAGGTGCCTCTGGGCCTTGACGATGCGGGACGAGGCGATGAGCTCCATCGCCTTGGTGATCTTCTTGGTCTGCTGGACGCTCTTGATCCGGCGTCGGTAGACCCGCATTTGGGCGCCCATGAGCTACTTCCGCACGACCTTGGTGATCTGCGTGTGCAGCACGTCGGCCTCCTCGACCGGGGCGACCGGGACGTCCTTGACCAGGACGTGGCCCTCGCTGGTGGTGAAGGTGCGCTTGAAGGCACCCATGGCCGTCTCCAGGCCCGACACGGTGTCGTCGGACAGGTCGCCGGTGGTGCGGATCGCATCCGGGATCGCCGGGTGCTCGCGGCGGACGAAGTCCATGAACTCGGAGTCGAAGCGACGCACGTCCTCGACCGGCACCTCGTCGAGCTGGCCCGTCGTGCCCGCCCAGACGGAGATGACCTCGACCTCCAGGGACTGCGGCTGGTACTGCGGCTGCTTGAGGATCTCGACGAGCCGGGTGCCGCGGGCGAGCTGGGCCTTGGACGCCGAGTCCAGGTCGGAGCCGAAGGCGGCGAACGCCTCGAGCTCACGGAACTGGGCGAGGTCCAGGCGAAGGCGCCCAGCGACCTTCTTCATCGCCTTGGCCTGTGCCGAGCCACCGACGCGGGAGACCGAGATGCCGACGTTGATGGCGGGGCGGACACCGGAGTTGAACAGGTCGGACTCCAGGAAGCACTGCCCGTCGGTGATCGAGATCACGTTGGTCGGGATGTAGGCCGAGACGTCGTTGGCCTTCGTCTCGATGATCGGCAGGCCGGTCATCGAGCCCCCACCGAGCTCGTCGGACAGCTTGGCGCAGCGCTCCAGCAGCCGGGAGTGCAGGTAGAAGACGTCGCCCGGGTAGGCCTCACGGCCCGGCGGGCGGCGCAGCAGCAGCGACACGGCGCGGTAGGCCTCGGCCTGCTTGGACAGGTCGTCGAAGATGATCAGGACGTGCTTGCCCTCGTACATCCAGTGCTGGCCGATGGCCGAGCCGGTGTAGGGCGCCAGGTACTTGAAGCCCGCGGAGTCCGAGGCGGGGGCAGCGATGATGGTCGTGTACTCCATCGCGCCGTACTCCTCGAGCGCGCCGCGCACGCCGGCGATCGTGGTGCCCTTCTGGCCGATGGCGACGTAGATGCAGCGGACCTGCTTGTTCGGGTCGCCGGACTCCCAGTTGGCCTTCTGGTTGATGATCGTGTCCAGGCAGACCGCGGTCTTGCCGGTCTGGCGGTCACCGATGATCAGCTGGCGCTGGCCGCGACCGATCGCGGTCATGGCGTCGATGGCCTTGATCCCGGTGGCCATGGACTCCTTGACCGGCTGGCGCTGCACGACCGTGGGGGCCTGCAGCTCCAGGGCACGGCGGGTCGAGGTCTCGATCGGGCCACGGCCGTCGATCGGGGTGCCCAGGGGGTCGACCACACGACCGAGGTAGCCGTCACCGACCGGCACCGAGAGCACCTCGCCGGTGCGCTTGACGGTCTGGCCCTCCTCGATCAGCGAGCCGTCGCCGAGCAGCACGACGCCGATCTCACGGACGTCGAGGTTCAGAGCAAGACCCAGCAGGCCGCCCTCGAACTCGAGCAGCTCGTTGGTCATCGCCGAATGCAGTCCCTCGACGCGTGCGATCCCGTCGCCGGTCTCGACCACGCGGCCGACCTCTTCGCGTGCGGTCTCCGGCGCGAACGCCTCGACGTTGCGCTCGATCGCGGCGCGGATCTCGTCGGCACTGATCGCCAGCTCCGTCATCGTCTCTCCTCGTTCCATCCCCGCCTGCTGGCGGGGCACGTCGTTGTTGTCATTCGTCGTTCAGCCGACCAGCGCCCGGCGGGCCTGCTCGAAACGCGTGGCCACCGTGGCGTCCACGACCTCGCTGCCGATGCGCACCGAGATCCCCCCGATCACGGCGGGGTCCACCGCCACATTCAGTCGCACGTCACGGCCGTGGATGCGCGAGAGTGCCGCCGCGAGGCGCTCAGCCTGGTCCGGGTCGAGCGGTCGGGCGACGCGGACCTCGGCGATGGAGCGGCTGCGCTGCTCCCCTGCGAGGTCCATCAGGTCGTCGATGACCGAGTCGACGCGGCGGCCGCGCAGGTGGGCCATCGCGTAGCTGAGCACCTGGCTCGCCTGCGGGACTGCCCGCCCGTCCAGGAGGTTCTCGACGAGCCCAGCCTTCTGGGCCGAGCCCACCGAGGGATCGGTCAGGGCCATCTGCAGGTCCGCGGACCCGGACACGGCCTGGGAGAAGCTGAACAGCTGGTCCTCGACGCCGTCGAGGGTGCCGTCGCGCTCGGCCACCATGAAGGCCGCCTGCTCGGAGAGCTGCTCTGTCACCTCGAGCAGGTCGTTCGGGCTGGACCAGCGCTGGGCGGCGATGTCGGCCAGCACGTCGACCGCACCCGGGGACAGTCGCTCCCCGAACAGGGACCGAGCCAGGCCCTCACGGGCCGCAGCCGGCTGGCCGGCGTCGGACAGCGCCATGCGCAGCTGGGGGTCGCGGCCGATGAGGTCGGCTGCGGCGAACAGGTCGCCGGGCAGCGCCTCGAGCTGCGGGTCGCCTCGACGCTGGTCGAGGCGGGACCGCAGCCCGGCGGAGTTCTCCCGGACCGACGCGCTCATGGGGTGCCCGACTCCGATCCCGAGCCTGCCTGCTCCAGCTCGGCGATGAACCGGTCGACCGTGGCACGAGCACGCTCGTCGTCAGTCAGGCTCTCCCCCACGATCTTGCTCGCCAGTTGCAGGGCGAGGTCACCGACGTCGCGCTGCAGGGATCCGACGGCAGCGTCGCGCTCCGCCTGGATCTGGGCGTCGGCCCGCGCAGCCACGGCAGCCGCGGCGGTCACGGCCTCAGCCTTCGCGGCGTTGACGATCTCGCCACCCTCGCTGTGCGCCGCCGTGCGGATCGCGGCCGCCTCCTTGGTGGCCGACTCCAGCTGCTCGGAGTAGGCGTCCCGGCTGCGTGCGGCCTCGGCCTGCATGACCTTGGCCTTCTCGATGCCGCCCTCGATCTTCTCGGCACGCTCCGCGGTGACCCTGTTGAAGGTCGGCAGGACGTACTTCCAGAACATGAGCAGCAGGATCACGAACGAGATCGTGCCCCAGATGATGTCGTACGGCGCCGGGATGAGCGGGTTGGGCTCCTCCGCCGCGACGATGATGATGTTGTCCATGGCCCTTCCTGATCAGCCTCGGGGGTCAGCGTGACGTGCTGAGGTCGCTGCGGATCAGGTGAAGAGGAAGCCGGCGACCAGGCCGATGAGCGCCAGGGCCTCGGTGAAGGCGATGCCCAGGAACATGTTGGTGCGCAGCACGCCAGTGGCCTCGGGCTGACGGGCGATGCCCTCCAGGGCCTTGCCGACCAGGATGCCGATGCCGATGCCCGGGCCGATGGCCGCGAGGCCGTACCCGATCGCGTTGAGGTTACCGTTGACTGCGGCGAGCGTCTCCACTGTGGTGGTTCCTTCCGTGTTGCCCGTGGCGGTCGCCCGGGAGTCGTGGGGTGGTGCGGTGGTCGGTTGGTCTAGTGCTCGTGACTCGTTGCACCGTCGATGTAGACGGCGGTCAGCAGGGCGAAGATGTAGGCCTGCAGGGGCGCGACGATCAGCTCGAAGGCGACGAAGGCGAAGCCCATCGCGAACGAGGGGATCGCCGCCAGCTTCAGCAAGCCGTCGGCCTCGATCAGCAGGTAGCTCGTCGCGCTGAAGAACAGCACGAGCAGCAGGTGACCGGCCATCATGTTGGCCAGGAGACGGATGGTCAGCGTGACCGGGCGCAGGATGAACGTGGAGATGAACTCGATCGGGGTCACCAGCAGGTAGATCGGCTTGGGGACACCCGGCGGGAACAGGTTCAGCTTCATGTACTGGCCGAACCCGTGCTCCTTGATGCCCGCGTAGTTGAACGTCACGTAGGAGACGGTCGCGAGCACGAGCGGGACGCCGATCACGGCGGTGGCCGCGATGTGCATCATCGGGATGATGCCGGTGATGTTGAACGCCAGGATCATCCAGAACAGCGTCATGATGATCGGTGCGAACCGGCGGCCCTTGGCGCCCATCACCTCGTCGATGATGTTGACGTAGACCAGGTCGATGGCCATCTCGCCGAGGTTCTGCAGCTTTCCGGGGACCAGCGTGGGCTTCTTCATGGCCATCACGAAGAACAGCGCGAGGACCCCGGCCATGAACAACCCGATGAGGTTGATCCGCGTGGGCGACCACCAGAAGTCCCCCAGCTGCGGCGGGAAGAACTCCATGATCGTGGGGGCGTCGTAGCCCCCTGCATCGTTCGCATCTTCCATCGGGGCGAGAGCCCGATGGCGGCTGGAACGTTCAGCACAGTGGGCCCTTCCGGGATCGCGGTGGTCTTGGGACGGGCGAGAAATGGCTACTCATCGCGTCCGAAGCGAAGATACACGATGACGAACCCGGTCAAGGAACCGACCACCACCCCCAGAGCGGTCAGGACGCGCCCGGTGCCCAACCAGTGGTCCAGCAGCAGCCCGACACCTCCCCAGACGAGGACTCCGCCCAGCAGTGAGCCGATCGCGGAGTGGGCCACGTGCTCGCCCGTCGGCTCCACGGAGGGGTGCATCGGGCGCTTCTCAGGCTCGGACGGGTCCGGGGTGGCTGGCCCCTCGGGCCCCGGGCGTGCCGGGCTGCTCCGGCGCCGGGTCGGGGCCGGCTCATCGGGGCGGGGGCTCGGTGTACGGGACCTGGGTCCGGGTGACCACGAGCGCCTCCAGCACGAGGGTGCCGATCGTGCCGACCAGCAGCGAGATGAACAGCACGGGCCGGGAGTAGAAGTCGGCGTCGCGCAGCAGCGCCAGCACCACGAGGAGCAGGACCATCTTGATCAGCCACGAGCCGAGCACGGACGCACCCAGCGCTGTGGCATCCATCCCCGCCGTGCCCAGCGCGACGCCCACGGTTATGGTGAAGAACCCCACGGCGAGACCCATGCCGATGGCCGCGCCCCACGCGCCGGCGGCTCCGGCCACGAGGTAGCCGATGAGCACCGCGACCGGGAGTGCCACCACGGAGGCGATCAGGCCCATCCGCAGCACCCGGCGCATGGGGGTCACCAGGGCGGTGGGGCCGCGACGTGGGCTGTCGTTCGGCGGCGTGGTCTGTGTCATGCGACCTCCGATCCGGTGCGGGCGCCGCGCCCCCGCATGCTCGGCCAGACGACCCCGAGCGCGAGAAGGACGCCCCCCACGGCGCTGGCGATCAGGGCGTTCACGAACGGGATGAAGGCCAGCAGGACGACCGAGAAGGCGATCAGGGCCGCCCACCCCGTCAGCAGCAGGACCGCACGTCGCTGGGAGTGGCCCATCTCCAGCAGGCGATGGTGCAGGTGCTGCTTGTCGGGTGCGAACGGCGAGCGGCCCGCGCGGGTGCGTCGGATCACGGCCAGGCCGAGGTCGATGAGCGGGACGGCCAGCACAGCCAGCGGGACCAGGATCGGCAGCAGCGCGGGCAGCAGCGTGGTGCCCTCGAGTGCGTTGGGATCGACCTTCCCGGTCAGCGTGATGACACTGGCGGCCATCAGGTAGCCGATCAGCATCGAGCCGGTGTCGCCCATGAACAACCGCGCCGGGAACACGTTGTGCGGCAGGAACCCGACACAGATCCCGACCAGGAGCGCCGAGACCAGGGCCGAGAGGGTGGCCCGCTCCACGCCGAACTGCACGCTGAGCAGGTAGGCGTAGATGAAGAAGGCCGCCGCGGACACGGCGGTGATCCCCGCGGCCAGTCCGTCGAGGCCGTCGATGAAGTTGATGGCGTTGACGCTCACGAGCACGATCAGCACGGTGAGCAGGACCGACGTGGTCGGGTCCAGGACCAGCACGCCGTCGATCGGCAGCCAGAGCAGGGTGATGCCCTGCAGCGCCATGACCGCGGCTGCCAGGACCTGGCCGGCCATCTTCGTGGGGGCGTCGAGCTCCCAGCGGTCGTCGGCAAGGCCGAGGGCGACGATGATCGCCGCACCGGAGAGCAGTGCGACGCCCTCGGTCGAGGCACCCTCGAACACCGAGCGCATCATCGGCAGCTTGCTGGCCAGCAGCATCCCGGCGCACAGGCCCAGGAACATGCCCAGGCCGCCCCAGCGCGGGATCGCGTGGTCGTGGACATCGCGGTCGCGGACGCCGGCGACGGCCCCCGCACGCAGGGCGAGCGAGCGCACCACCGGCATGACCAGGAACGTCAGGGCGGCGGCGACGAGCAGGCTGAGCCCGTACTCGCGCACTAGCCGCGTGGGTACGCCGGGTAGGTGGTGACCAGCTCGGTCACCTGGGCCCGGATCCCGTCGGCGGCAGAGCCGTCCTCGTCGTGGATGGCCCGACCGATCAGCTCGGCGATGACGGCCATCTGCTCCGTGCCCATGCCCTGGGTCGTGACCGACGGGGTGCCCACGCGGATGCCCGAGGCCACGCTTGCCGGGCGCGGGTCGTTCGGGATGGCGTTCTTGTTCAGCACGATCCCCGCAGCGTCACAGCGCGCCTCGGCCTCCGTACCGGTGACCCCGGTGCCCTGGAGGTCCAGCAGCGCCAGGTGCGTGTCCGTGCCGCCCGTGACCGGTCGCATGCCCTGGGCGGCCAACCCTGCGGTCAGCGCCTGGGAGTTGGCGATGACGTCGCGGGCGTACTGGGCATACTCCGGGCTGGCGGCCTCCTTGAGCGCGACGGCCTTGGCTGCCACCGCGTGCATGAGCGGCCCGCCCTGCATCATCGGGAAGACGGCCTTGTCGATGGCCGCCGCGTGCTCGTCCTTCGCGAGGATCATCCCGCCGCGCGGGCCGCGCAGGACCTTGTGGGTCGTGAACGTCACGACGTCCGCGTACGGCACGGGGCTGGGGATCGCCTTGCCGGCGACCAGGCCGATGAAGTGCGCGGCGTCGACCATGAGGATCGCCCCGACCTCGTCGGAGATCTCCCGGAAGGCGGCGAAGTCGATCAGTCGCGGGATCGCCGAGCCACCGCAGATGATCATCGTCGGCCGGTGCTCACGGGCCAGGTCGCGGACCTGGTCGTAGTCGATGTCCTCGGTGGTCGGGTTGACCCCGTAGTGCACGGCGTTGAACCACTTGCCGGAGAACGAGACCTTGGTGCCGTGGGTGAGGTGCCCCCCGTGGGGCAGGCTCATCGCGAGGACGGTCTCACCCGGCTTCATGAAGGCGCCGTACGCGGCGATGTTCGCGCTCGCCCCGGAGTGCGGCTGCAGGTTGGCGTGGTCGGCGCCGAACAGGGCCTTGGCCCGCTCGATGCCGATGGTCTCGGCATCGTCGACGACCGCGCAGCCGCCGTAGTAGCGCCGCCCGGGGTAACCCTCGGCGTACTTGTTGCTCAGGGTGGAGCCCAGCGCAGCGAGGACAGCCGGAGAGGTGAAGTTCTCGCTGGCGATCAGCTGCAGCCCGGCGCGCAGGCGGTCGAGCTCGCCGAGGATGACCCCTGCGATCTCGGGATCCTCGGCCGTGAGGGCATCGAAGTCGGGACCCCAGAAGGGGGTGTCAAGGCTCATGGGCGGGCTCCAGGGCGCGATCGGGGGTTCGCCGTACGCGCCCGAGTCTACGTGCCCTGAGGCTGTGGGCCTGCTGTCGGGACGACGAGTCCCGGGCAGCACGCGCGCAGGTCCTCGGCGTCCAGCGGACCCGGCCGGACGAGCACCGGGGCAGCGCCCGTGAGGTCCACCACAGCAGAGGCGGCCCCGACTGGCAGGGGCCCGGCGTCGAGCAGGACTGCCAGGAGCGTGGCGAGCTCGTCGGGGAAGGAGCCGTCTGGTGCCGCTGGCTGGCCCGGGCTGGTCGACGCGGCGGCCACCACCCCCAGCGGGCCGGTGCGTTCGAGCAGGTCGAGCGCGACGGGGTGCAACGGCATCCGCACGGCGATCCGGCCCGAGGAATCCGTCAGGGACCACGCCAGGGTCGGCTGGGCCGGCAGGACGAGGGTGAGCGGGCCGGGCCAGAAGTCGAGCATCAGCCGGCGCGCGTCGGAGTCGACCTCGGCGATGCCGGCGACCGTGGAGACCTTCGGCACCATCACCGGGATCGACAGGTCTGCGCGGCCCTTGGCGTCCCGGAGGGCCTGCGTGCCTCGGGCGCTGAAGGCATCCGCCGCGATCCCATAGGCCGTGTCCAGCGGAAGGCCGACCAACTGGCCACGGCGAAGCGCCGCAGCAGCTGCTGCCAGGCCGCGCTCGCGCTCCTGCGCCGTGTTCGTGTCGA
Organism: uncultured Actinomycetes bacterium; assembly: GCA_963706875.1. Taxonomy (GTDB): domain Bacteria; phylum Actinomycetota; class Actinomycetes; order S36-B12; family CAIYMF01; genus Prado023. Next base: position 255,085 of record CAVPNW010000016.1, read on the forward strand.
TCCGCATCACGGCGCCATCCTGCCCGTCGCCCGGATCGCCGAGGCGTGCCGGGGCCGACCGGCGAGGTCGAGGTGGTCGGAGACGTCCCGCCAGGCGGAGCCTGGTTCCGACTGGTCGGGGTCGCGCTGGGCGCGCAGGACCGCTGGGACCCCGGACTCCGCCGCGTCCTCGCCCTGGACGTCTGCGTGCTCGACGAGGAGCAGCCCCCCGGGCCGCAGCAGCATGGCAGCCTGCTCCGCCAATGGCCGGACGACCTCCAGCCCGTCGGGTCCGCCGTAGAGCGCCAGACCGGGATCGTGGTCGCGCACCTCCGGCTCCCGCGGGATCGCCTCCTCGGGCACGTACGGGGGGTTGGTCACGACCACGTCGACGCTGCCTCGCAGGTGCGCCAGGGGTCCGCCGTCCACGGCCACCCGGGTTGCGTCGGCGGCCAGCAGCTCGATCGAGCTGCCCACGACGGCGACCCGGGCGGCATGGTCGGCGATGTTCCGCCCCGCCCACTGCACTGCCTCGGCTGACAGCTCGACGGCGATCACCCGGCTCCCGGGCAGCTCGCTGGCGATCGACAGGGCCAGCGCGGCAGATCCGGAGCAGAGGTCGACCACGAGCAGGCCGGTGCCTGCCGCTGGATCCCCCGCAGGGCGGCGCGGGTCGCCGGGACGTCCGTCCGATCCGTTCGGGAAGCGACCGGCACCATCCGCGAACGCCAGCACGTGGTCGACCATCAGCTCCGTCTCGGGCCGCGGGATGAACACCCCGGGGCCGACGTGCAGCTCGAGGTGGCGGAACGGGGCCAGGCCGGTCAGGTGCTGCAGCGGGATCCGCTGGACCCGCTGGGCCACGAGCGCAGCGTAGGCCTGCGACTGCTCAGCAGTGATCATGCTCCCCGCCATCCGAAGCAGGGCGCGCGGTCGACCGGTGACGTGGGCCAGCAGCAGCTCGGCGTCCACCTCCGGCGTGGGCACGCCCGCCGCGGCCAGTTGCGCAGCAGCCGTCGCCAGCAGATCCCGGGTCGACTCCACCGCAGCACCCTACGTCGGCGCGTCGGTGCGCGGCTCGGGCCGCGCAGGGGGTCGCGGGTCAGGGGGTCGCGGGTCAGGGGGTCGCGACCAGGCCCTTGGCCTGCAGGTACTCGGCGGCGACCGCCTGCGGATCCCGGCGCTCGATGTCGACCTGCCGGTTGAGCTCGATGAGGTCCTCAGTCGTCAGGGTCGCGGCCAGGCGGTTGAGTACGGCGATGTTCTGCGGGGTCGCCGCCCGCTCCGAGAGTGCGGGGACGAGGTTGTCCACGGTCTGCAGGGCCTTGTCGTCCTCCAGGACGACGAGGTCCAGCGCCGACACCCCGCCGTCGGAGGAGAACACGAGGCCGACGTCGATCGCCCCCTGCGCCAGGGCCTGCTTGGTCAGCGGCCCGCCGGCGTCCAGCGGGACGAACTCCTCGATCTGCGCCCCGTAGACCTCCTCCAGCCCGGGTTGGCAGAACGGACGGGTCGGGCACTCCGGCGGGCCGCCGAGGACGACCGGCTCGGTCTGGGAGAGCGCAGCGAGGTCCGAGACCGTGCGCAGGGAGTGCTGCTCGGCGAACTCACGTGTCACGGCGAAGGCGTTCTGGTCCGCGGCCAGCGCCGGTTCGGCCAGGGTGATCCCCAGGGGCTCGGCCAGGCCACGGCCGGCAGCCAGCGTCTCGGTCACGTCGGAGTTCGCCACGGCCGGGGCGTCGGGACCGTTGACCTGCTTGTTGAGGAACTCCGTGAACGTGCCGAGGTACTCCGGGACGGCGTCGACCTGGCCTGCCTGCAGGGCGGGTGCGATGACCTCCCTGCTGCTGAGCTCGGAGACGGCGACGTCGACCCCGGCGTCCTGCAGCATCCCCGCGTACAGGCTGGCCATGACCTTGGACTCCCCGAAGTTGAACGCGGCGATCGTGACCTGGCCCTCCTGGGAGCGACCGCCAGCCATCAGCAGCCCGCCGGCGACGACGACCGCCATCACGCCGTAGGCGCCGGCCCATCGAATGCGCAGCACCGGCGGCGGCGGGTGTCCGGTCGCCCGGGACGCGCGCCACGGCGAGCTCGTCGGCAGCCTCTCCCCCGGCCTGGGCGCGGATGCCCCGGGGCGAGAGCATCCGAGTGCCCCAGCCGGCCGCACGGTCGGTGACGATGGCCAGGACCGAGACGAGCAGGGCCCCGACGAGCACGAGCGTCTGGTCCTGACGGGCGAAGCCGTCCACCACGTAGCGCCCCAGCCCGCCGGAGCCGACCAGCGCCGCGAGCGAGACCGTGGCCACCACCTGGACCAGGGAGGTCCGCACGCCCGACAGGATCGAGGGGGCCGCCAGCGGCAGCTCGACCCGGCGCAGCACCTGCCCGCCGGTCATCCCCATCCCCTGCGCGGCGTCGCGGACATCCGGGTCGACGTCACGGACGCCGACGTAGGCCGAGGTCAGCATCGGCGGGATCGAGAAGACGGCCAGCGCAAGGATCGCTGCGAGGTCGCCCACGCCGATCGCCGGGATCGAGGCCAGGATCACGAGGATGGCCAGGGTCGGGATGGCCCGGCCGAGGTTGCCGATGGAGGTGGTGAGGAACGCCGCCCGGCGGATGTGGCCCAGCCAGATGCCGACCGGCAGGGCGACCAGGATGCCCAGGGCCATCGCGAGCGCCGCGATCACGATGTGCTCCACCGTGCGGGCCGGGACCCCGTTCGGCCCCGACCAGTTGGCCGGATCGGTCAGCCACCCCCAGACGCCCATGTCAGCGGCCCCGTGCCCAGGGCGTGGACCGACGCTCGACGAGCAGCAGCAGCCCGTCGAGGGCGATGGCCAGGATCACCGCACAGATCGTGGCCGTGGCGATCTTCGCGTGGTAGAAGTTCTCGTTGAGCCCGGCGAGGATCATCGTCCCGTAGCCGCCGTACCCGACCAGGGCTCCGACGGTGACCATGCCGACCGTCGACACCGTCGCGATCCGCAGCCCGGCCAGGACCGAGGGCAGCGCCAGGGGCGCCTGCACCTGCCAGAGCAGCTGCTGGTCGGAGAGCCCCATCCCGACGGCGGCGTCGACCGACTCGGTGGGCACGCCGGAAAGCCCGACGAGGATCGCGCGGACCATCACGAGCAGCGCGTAGATGGCCAGGGCGATCACCACCGTCAGCGGCGACAGGCCGAACACCGGCCAGAGCGCGGAGATCAGGGCAAGGGACGGGATCGTGTAGAGGACCCCCGAGGTCGCCACGATCGGCCCGGAGAGGCGCGGGATCCTGCGCGCCAGCAGGGCCAGGGGGACGGCCAGCGCACAGGCCAGTGCGATCGCGGCCAGCGTGATACCCAGGTGCTCACGTCCCGCGGCCAGCAGCTCGGGCCAGTGGTCCACGACGTACTCCCAGCTCAGCCACGGGTTCTCCTCGTTCACGCCGCCGGCTCCTCGGGGGCCATGGCCCGGTGCACGGCGTCCATGGTCAGGGTGCCCAGCGGCTGCCCGTCGCGGACCACCAGAGCCGTGCCCGTCGGCGAGTCGAGCAGGGCCACGAGCACCTCGCGCATCCGGACCCCCGCGTCGACGGTGGGCTGTCCGGGGAGGTCCGTCGGGGGCGCCAGGGTGGCCAGGTCGATCGGCGTCAGCGCCAGGCGCTTGATCGTGCGATCTGCGCCCACGAAGTCCGCGACGAACGGGGTGGCCGGGGACCCGAGGACGGTTCCGGGCTCGGCGTACTGGTCGAGGTAGCCACCCTCGCGCATGACCGCCAGGCGGTCCCCGAGCAGGACCGCTTCGTCGATGTCATGGGTGACCAGCACGACCGTCGTGCCGAGCTGGCGCTGCAGCGCGAAGAACTGCTCCTGGAGCCGTCCCCGGGCCACCGGGTCGACGGCCCCGAAGGGCTCGTCCATGAGCACGACCGGCGGGTCGGCTGCCAGCGCCCGGGCCACGCCGACCCGTTGCCGCTGGCCGCCGGAGAGCTGGTGCGGGAAGCGCGGGCCGTACACCGAGGGGTCGAGGCCGACGAGCTCGAGCATCTCCGAGACGCGTCCGCGCGTCCGGACCGGGTCCCAGCCGTTGAGGGCACAGGCCGTCCCCACGTTGTCCGCGATCGTCCGGTGCGGGAACAGCCCCACCTGCTGGATCACGTAGCCGATGCTGCGCCGGAGCTCCACCGGGTCCGCGTCGAGGACGTTCGACCCGTTGATCCGGATCTCGCCGGAGGTCGGCTCGATGAGCCTGTTGATCATCCGCATCGTGGTCGTCTTGCCGCAGCCCGACGGGCCGACGAGGGCGGCGATCCGCCCGCGCGGGACCTCGAAGGACAGCTCGTGGACGGCGACCGTGCCATCCGGGTACGTCTTGGCGACGTCGTGCAGGCTGATCGCCGGTGTCTGGTCCACGGGCCCTCCCGGCCGCGCTGGGGGGGGCGCACGGCATGGGGGCAGGGTAGGGCACCTGTCCGCCCCGGACACGCGGGACCAGCACCGGGACTTGCACGTCGCCGTCACGCGCGGACCCGGGGACGAACGCATGCCCGTGGGGGCGATGGCCGTGACCCGGCGCCCGGAGGACAGACTGGTGCCCATGCCCGACTGCTTCTACCGGCTGCTCGAGGAGTCCGACGCCGGCCTGGTCTCCGGCAGCGCGCGGGTGCACTCGACGCAGCACACCACCGGGCCGTGGGCGCCGGGGCTGCAGCACGCCGGCCCGCCCTCGGCGCTGCTCACCCGTGCCGTGCGCCGACTGGGCGGGCTGCCGGAGCGGGCGCTGCCCGCGCGCCTGAGCTTCGACATCCACTCCCCCGTGCCGGTGGCGGAGCTGGTCCTCAGCGCCCGGACGGTGCGACAGGGGCGCAGGGTGGCCCTGGCCGAGGCGACCCTGGCCGGCGCCGACACCCCTGACCACCCCCTCATCACGCTGCGCGCGTGGTTCCTCAGGCAGCTCGAGCCGGGCTCGCCAGCCAGGGAGGGGATCCCGGTCACGCCTGCGCCAGCAGCCCCGCCCACAGCTCCCGACGCCCTGCATCCCTCGCCGCGGCCCGAGGGATGGCACCCCGGCTACCTGGACGCGATCCAGTGGCTCTGGGCCGAGGGATCCCTGGAGGCGCCCGGTCCGGCCGCGGTGTGGACCAGGCTCGGTGTCCGTCTGGTCGAGGGGGAGGAACCTGACGCGATCGAGCGACTCGTGGTCGTTGCCGACGCCGCCAGCGGGATCTCGGCGGTGGCCAGCCCGGCTGCGCTCGTGTTCGTCAACACCGACCTGACCCTGCACCTGACCCGCGAGCCCGTGGGTGAGGAGATCTGGATCCGCGCCGAGACCACGCTCGATGCCGCGGGGATCGGCCGCACCACCGGCGACCTCGGTGACCGCGGCGGGGCGGTCGCCCACAGCGCCCAGTGCCTGTTCGTGGAGCCGCGAGCCTGAGGATCCACAGGCGTCCTACGGCCGTGGGACGCCGGCCCCTGATGACGGCAACCCGGCCGGGGCCAGAGGGAGCCGGACTGCGATGCACGCCCCGTGGCCCTCCTCCGACTCCACGACCACGTCGCCCCCCTGGGCCACGACCAGCGCGCGAACGATAGGCAGCCCCAGGCCCGAGCCACTGGTCCCCTCAGCGGAGTGCCCCCGCCAGGAGCGGTCGAAGACGTGCGGCAACTCATCCGCGGCGAAACCCGGTCCGGTGTCGAGCACCTCCAGGATGCCCTCGTCCTGCGTGGCGTGGACCCGGACTGTCACCCGATCACCCGGCTTGCAGTACAGGACCGTGTTGGCCAGCAGGTTCCCCACCACCTGATGCAGTCGGTCGGCGTCTGCACCCACCAACACGTCGCTCTCGAGGTCGAGGTCAACACGCAGACCCTTGGTCAGCATCGCCCCCTCACCAGCACGCACAGCGCGGCGAGCCACCTCAGCAAGGTCCACCTCATCCATCTGGATGTGCAGCCCGTCGGATCCCAGGGCCGAGAGATCGGAGAGGTCGTGGACGATCCGCCCCAACCTGGTTGCCTGGTCGTGCAGCGCCGCCAGGGTGGTGTAGTCGGCCGCCACATAGCCGTCGCGCAGTTCCTCGAGTCCTGCCTGCAGGGCTGTCAACGGCGTGCGCAGCTCATGGGCGATGTCTGCGGCGAGCTGGCGCCGGGACGCCTCCGAGCGCTGGATCTCCTCGGCAGCCCCGTTCAGGGCCCTGGCCAGATCCCCCAACTCGCCGGGGCCGGGATCCGCGACTCGGACCGAGTGGTTCCCGGCCGCGAAGTCGTCGGTCATCTGGATGAGCACGGACATGTGCGCATTCAGCCGACGGACGACCAGGACGGAGACGACCAGCGCACAGACGATTGCGGCGGCTGCCGACACGCAGGAACCACCACGGGGATAGGCCCTTCGGCGACTCGAGCTGCTGGCCGCCACGGAGCCCGATGAGCAACTCACCGACGGACTCGCCGGATACCTCCAGGGGCGACGACGAGCGCCCGCGACGCGAAGCTCGGGCCGACCGGGGCACCCCACACGATCTCCCCGGAGGTGCCCACCACCACCGCATGCGCGCCAGCCGCATCGGCGACGACCGTCAAGTCGTGGAGGTCGGCTTCATCCCAGCCTCCAGCCTGCTGATAGGCGCGCACGGCGACAGGCGTGAGGTCGGAGGCGAGCTTCTGCAGCTGCTCCCCCTCCGAGACGCTCCTCGACAGGGAGCCGGTGACCAGCGCCCCCACGACCAGCACAGCGAGCGAGGCCAGCGACACCAGGAGGAAGGCACCCAGCAGTCGCCGGCCCAGTCGGCTCAGGCCGAGGAAGTCAGCCATCCGGGTCCAGCCCGAAGCGGTACCCGAAGCCCACCACGGTCTCCACGACCTCATGACCGCGTTCGCCGACCTTGTGGCGGATGTTCTTCACGTGCGAGTCGATGGCCCGCTCGTACCCCTCGAAGGTGTACCCGCTGACTCGCTCGACGAGCTCCCGTCGGGTGAAGACCCGGTGGGGCGCGGTCGCCATCGCGACCAGCAGGCTCCATTCACTGGGAGTCAGGGGTAGGACCCTGCCCTCGAGTCGGGCCTCGTGCCGGGACTCGTCGACCTCGAGCAACCCGCCGCCGAATGACCGAGGCCCATCGGCCGGCAGGGCCGTTCGCACACCCCTGCCCAGGACCGCCTGCACCCGCAGGACGACCTCCGTGGGGCTGAAGGGCTTGACGACGTAGTCGTCGGCACCGTGCCGCAGCCCGTTGATCCGATCACTGACTGCGTCCCGAGCGGTCAGGACGACAACGGGGATGGCTGGCGCCGCTGCGTCGAGGACCTCGACCCCATCGATGTCCGGGAGCCCCAGGTCCAGCAGGACGAGGTCTGGTCGGATGGACTCGATGAGGTGCAGGGCCTCGGCCCCTGTCCCGGCGGTCAGCACCGAGATCCCCTCGCGCTCGAGGTAGCGCCGCAGGACCTCGCGGATGTCCCGCTCGTCCTCGACCACCAGCACCGTGTACATGGGTCCATTCTGCGACGTGAGGTGGACGGAGGTCCGGCGGGCCACTGGAATTCGCGGTTGGGTCGTGGCGGTTGCCATCACGCTCTCCTGCTCCTCGATCAGATCCGTACTGGCTCCAGGGGCTCCCGTATGCCCCGGGCGGTGGTCGGCCCGGTCGCGACGGCACGCCGCCACGCCGGGCCGACCTGTTGCGCTACCGCTTCAGAGTGACTGGTGCGGAGGTGGCAACTGCGTAACCGGGCTTGGGAAGCACGACTGCGCGGTAGGTGCCCTTCTTCAGGTTGACGGTCAACTTCTCAGCGCTGCCCTGCGTCTTGTAGACCTTGGACAGGAGCTTCCAGGAGTTGGGGCCGACCTGCTTCTCGAACTGGAACTTCCAGTAGCCCTTGCCCAGGTTCGGGTTGACGTCGACCTTGATCTTCGACTTCCCGGACACGGCGCGGGCCTTGACGGTCACCGCCTTGCCCACCTGCACAGGGGTGGCGACCGGCGTTGAGGCGGCCGGCGGCTGGGTCGTCACCGGTGGGGTTACTGGCGGTGGCGGCGCCTTCTCGATCGGGATGGCCATGACCGTGGTCGGGGCACTGGCTCCCGTCGCGTTGACGGCCACGACACTGAAGTCGTAGGCGCGCCCACCGGCGAGACCCGTCATCGTGTACGAGGTCCCGACGACGTCGACCGGACCCACCGTCGTGTTGGTGTCCAGGCGCTTGGCGCTCACCACGTACTTCGTGATCGGCGAGGTACCCGGGTCAACGGGTGCGTCCCACGCCAGCGCCATCGATTCGATTGCCGGCGTCGCGGTCAGGTTGACCGGCCGCGTCGGTGCTCCCGAGGTGTAGCCGAGACCCACATCGAGATAGGAGATGTTCAGCGCGGGGAGGATGACCGGGCTGTTGCCGGCCGGCTCAGCAGCGACCTCCAGCTCGGCAGCCGGGAGCAGGGTTGTTGTCGCAGTCACATACTTCTTGGTGGCGTCCGTGAAGTCGATCCCGGACTCCGGCTCCAGGCTGAAGGTCAGCCGGTAGAGGCCGGGGGCGGGCTTGGACCAGACGTAGCCGTACGTCATGCCACCGCTGATCGTCACCTCGGCCCCGTACGAACCGGGTCCGTCAGCGCCTTCGCCGATGCACTTGACGTCGCCGCCACCGGTCCAGGTCGCGGAGTCCGGATCCCACACCACATCGTCGGAGACGTCGATGCGCTCGAGCGTCAAGCAGGCCTGGGCGGTGTAGGCGAATGCCTCAACGCGCTGCTCCTGAGTGCCGATCCAGACATCGGTGGGCTTGGTTGCGACCACACCCCACATCTCGTCAGTGCCTGATGCCTGGCCGACCTTCTCCATGCTGAACCCCGTCATCCCAGCAACGGTCTGCATCAGGCGGGTCTCCACCCGGATCATCTTCTGGCCGGAGCCAGGGTCCCGAACCTCGAGGTTGTCGCCCCAGTCCACGAAGCTCACCGGCAGCTTCCCATCGGTGTCGGCCAAGCCGCTGTCCGCAAGCTCGTCGTTCTGCGCCTGCCACGTGTTCTTCGCGTCCTTCTGGAGGAACAACGTGCTCGTACCGTCGTTGCTCGGTTTCGATACGCCCTCCAACACCGACGACCAGCTCCGTCCCACGAAGGACCGGACGGAGTGTTGTATCCGGCTCTGCCCAGATGACGGGCATCGACAGGTTGTTGCCCGGTGCGGTGTCCCCGCCATCCTCTGCTGCTGTACCAACCCCCGGGGTGAGGACGAGCGCGAGGGCACCAACTACCGGCCACCGTGCTGCGCCACAGACTCCAGCGAGGTCGGATTGCACTCCGATTACCCCGTTCCATGAGTCCACCTTCTTCTCACTGAGAGGACGGTGACCCCGATGCGCGGACGTGCGCCCACGGCTTCCGTCCTCACCCAAGCGTCGCAATGGCGTGTGTCGACGCCATGCGGATCGTGTGGTGATGGTGTGGAGATCGCGGGGAATCCGACTGGTGCGGCCCGCTCTGGCCCACTGACCCGGACGGGGGATCAGGACGCGGCGAGGCGGACGGCCATGTCGGCGTCGGTGAGGGCGTCGATCACGTCGTCGAGCTCCCCGTCGAGGACCGCGTCGAGGTTGTGGGACTTGTAGTTGACCCGGTGGTCGGCGAGCCGGTTCTCCGGGTAGTTGTAGGTGCGCACCCGCTCGGATCGGTCCACGGTGCGGACCTGGGACTTGCGCACGTCCGAGGCCTCGGCGTCAGCGGCCTCCTGGGCCGCGGCCAGCATCCGGGCGCGCAGCACGCGCATCGCGGACTCCTTGTTCTGCAGCTGGCTCTTCTCGTTCTGGCAGCTGACGACGATGCCTGTCGGGACGTGGGTGATGCGCACAGCGGAGTCGGTGGTGTTGACGCTCTGACCGCCGGGGCCGCTGGAGCGGTAGATGTCGATGCGCAGGTCGTTGGGGTCGATCTGCACGTCGACCTCCTCGGCCTCGGGCAGCACGAGGACGCCTGCAGCCGAGGTGTGGATCCGACCCTGGGACTCGGTCACCGGGACCCGCTGGACCCGATGGACCCCGCCCTCGAACTTCAGCCGGGCGTAAGGGGCGTCGCCGGGGTCGACGGTGCCGCGGGCCTTGACGGCGACCTGGACGTCCTTGTAGCCACCGAGGTCGGACTCCTCGGAGTCCAGGATCTCGGTCCGCCAACCGCGGCGTTCGGCGTAGCGCAGGTACATCCGCAGCAGGTCGGCGGCGAACAGCGCGGACTCCGCGCCGCCCTCGCCGGCCTTGACCTCGAGGATGACGTCCTTGTCGTCCATCGGGTCGCGCGGCACCAGCAGCAGAGTCAGCCGCTCGGCGACGCGCTCGCGCTCGGCGGCCGACGCGTCGGCCTCGGCGGCGAACTCCGGGTCCTCGGCGGCGAGCTCGCGGGCAGCGACCTCATCCTCGCCGAGCTGGAGCCACTGGCGGTAGGCGGCGACGACCGGGCGCAGCTGGGCATGCCGCTTGCCGACCCGGCGGGCCGCCGCGGGATCCGCGTGCAGCGCAGGGTCGGACATCTGCTGCTCAAGGTCGGCGTACTCGCGCTCAAGGGCGAGGCAGTTCTCGAACATCGGTAGCTCCTCGTCTGCGGGAACTACTTGGAGTCTGCCTTCTTGCCGAAGCGGGCCTCGAACTTGGCCACGCGGCCGCCGGTGTCGAGGATCTTCTGCTTGCCCGTGTAGAACGGGTGGCAGGCCGAGCACACGTCGGCGTGGATCACGCCGTTCTTGGCGGTGCTGCGGGTGGTGAAGGTGTTCCCGCAGGTGCAGGTCACCGTCGTCTCGACGTAGTTGGGGTGGATACCCGACTTCATGGCTGGCTCCTTCAGTGCTCCGGGTCGTGGGGGCAGGCCTGCCCAGCACGTGAACCGGAAGCGGTCGGAGAAGTATCCCACGTTCACCCGGTGACGCCCAAACGAACCTCGCGGGCGGTCCTGCGCAGGGATGCAGCCCCGACGGCAGCGGCAACGAAGCAGGCGGCGGCACCGAGGACCAGGCCCCAGCGGGCGCCGAACGTCGAGGAGACCCAGCCGGCCACAGGACCGCCCAGCGGGGTCGTGCCCATGAACGCCACCAGCCAGAGCGCCATCACCCGGCCGCGCATCTCCGGCGCGGACGCCAGTTGCAGTGTCGCGTTGCCCCGGGCCATCAACGACACGCTCGCCGCACCCACGGCGACCAGCAGCAGCAGCGCGGTGGCGGCGGAGGGAGCCAGGGCGGTGGCCAGCACCAGGACACCGAACAGGACCGACGAACGCACCAACGTGCGGATCCCGGTACGCCCGCGGGCCGCCGTGTAGAGCCCCCCGATGACCGCGCCGAGACCCATTGCGGCGGTCATGAACCCGTACGTGCGCGAGTCCCCGTCGAAGGTCGTGCGCGCGAAGTAGGGCAGCGTGACCTGGAACTCGTAGGTGAAGCACCCCATGATCGCCATCATCAGCAGTGGCACGCCGAGCTCACGCTCGCGGCGGACATAGGCGAACCCGGCCCGGACCTGGCCACGCTCATGCGGCTGCGGCGCCGAGGGACGCAGCAGCGAGGCGTCCATCGCGAGCAGCATCAGCGCCACGGGGATGAAGGACGCCGCGTTCAGCGCGAAGCACACGCCCAGCCCGCCGGCAGCGATCACCAGCCCCGCCACCGCCGGGCCGAGGACACGGGCGGCGTTGACCATCACCGAGTTCAGGCTGACTGCGTTGCGCACGGACTCCGGGCCCGACGATCTCGACCAGGAACGACTGCCGGGTGGGCTTCTCGAAGGCGTCGGCCAGCCCAAGCAGTGCGGCGAGCCCGAGCACCTGCCAGAGCTGGACGGTATCGGTGAGGGTCAGCACGGCCAGCACCAGGGCCAGGGCGCCCATGACCGCCTGGAGCGCCACCAGCAGGCGACGCTTGTCGGTGCGGTCGGCCACCAGGCCGCCGTACGGCCCCACCAGCAGGATCGGCAGCGTCTGGGCGGCGAACGTCAGTCCGACCCACGTGGCCGACCCCGTGATCTCCAGGACCAACCAGGCCTGGGCGACCATCTGCATCCAGGTGCCGACCAGCGAGATCGACTGCCCGGCGAAGTACAGCCGGAAGTTGGGGATCGACAGCGCCGAGAAGGTCTCGCGGCGCAGGGTGGCGAACCGACCCGCCTCCCGCGCCTCCTCCACCGCTGTCACGCCCACATCCTCCCGCACGTCACCGGGCGGGCGCCCACGCGAGCGGGCTCGGCCGCGTCGTCAGTCGTCGGAGCGGGTGCTCGGTGCGGTGGGCGTGGTCTTCTGCACCTGGAGGAGGAACTCGTAGTTGCTCTTCGTGTCGCGCAGCTTGCTCTGCAGCAGCTCGATGGCCTGCGTGGCCTCCAGCGCATGCAGCACGCGGCGCAGCGTCCACACGATCTTGAGCTCCTCGGAGCTCATCAGCAGCTCCTCCTTGCGAGTGCCGGAGGCGTCCACGTCCACGGCCGGGAAGATCCGCTTGTCCGCCAGGCGCCGGTCGAGCTTGAGCTCCATGTTGCCGGTGCCCTTGAACTCCTCGAAGATCACCTCGTCCATCCGCGAGCCGGTCTCGACCAGGGCTGTGGCCAGGATGGTCAGTGACCCGCCGTTCTCGATGTTGCGGGCGGCCCCGAAGAACTTCTTCGGCGGGTACAGCGCAGCGGAGTCCACCCCACCGGAGAGGATCCGGCCGGACGCCGGGGCGCTGAGGTTGTAGGCACGCCCGAGGCGGGTCATCGAGTCGAGCAGGACGACCACATCGTGACCGAGCTCGACCAGGCGCTTGGCGCGCTCGATCGCGAGCTCGGCGATCGTGGTGTGGTCCTCGGCGGGCCGGTCGAAGGTCGAGGCGATGACCTCGCCCTTCACCGAGCGCTGCATGTCGGTGACCTCCTCGGGACGCTCGTCGACGAGGACGACCATGAGATGGCACTCCGGGTTGTTCGTGGTGATCGCGTTGGCGATCGCCTGCAGCACCATCGTCTTGCCGGCCTTGGGCGGCGAGACGATCAGGCCACGCTGGCCCTTGCCGATGGGGGCGACCAGGTCGATGATCCGGGTCGTCATGTTGCTGGCGTCGGTCTCCAGTCGCAGGCGCTGCGACGGGTAGAGCGGGGTCAGCTTGCCGAACTCGACCCGACCGCGGGCGGCCTCCGGGTCGGCACCGTTGACCGACTCCACCTTGACCAGTGGGTTGAACTTCTCCCGACGATCCCCGCCGCCCTCTCGCGGCTGGCGGACCTGCCCGGTGATCGCGTCACCCTTGCGCAGGCCGTAGCGCTTGACCATGGACAACGAGACGTAGACGTCCGTCGGACCCGGCAGGTAGCCGGTGGTGCGCACGAACGCGTAGTTGTCCAGGATGTCGAGGATCCCGGCGACGGGCACGAGGACGTCGTCGTCGGACACGTCGGGCTCGAAGTCGCGGCCCTGATTCCCCTGGTTGCCCGGGCGCCGCTCGTTGCGCTCGTTGCGGTTGCGGTTGCGGTCGCGACCACGGCGCCGCCGGCCGCCCGGCTCGTCGCCGTAACGGTCGTTGTCGCGGTTCTGGTTCTGGCCGCCGCCCTGGTTCTGGCCGTCGTCGCGGGACTCGCGCTGCTGGGTGCCCTGGTCCTGGTCGCCGTCGTCGCGGGGCTGGCGCTGCTGGGTGCCCTCACGGCCATCGCGCCCCTGGGCCTGGTTCTGATTCCCGTCGCGCGACTCGCGGTCCTGTTGGCCACGGTCCCGGCCACCGTCACGCTGGCGGGGCTCCCGCTGTCCGGACTCACGCTGTCCGCCCTCACGCTGTCCGCCCTCACGCTGCGGACGATCGTCCTGGATCGTCTCGGGGCCGCGCTGGCCGCCCTGGCCACTCCCGCTGCGCTGGTCGTCGTGACCAGCGTGGGACTGCTCAGCGCGCTCCGCCGGGGCCCCATCGGGGCTGCCCGTCGTCGCGCTGGCGCCCTCACCACGCGGACGACGGGTCCGGCCGACCTTCGCCGCCGGCGCACCACCGGACTGGGCCGCGCTGATCGCGGCCACCAGGTCACTCTTCTTCATCGACGAGGTGCCAGCCAGGCCCAAGTCGTGGGCGACCTTCTTGAGCTCGGGCAGGAGCATCGCGGACAGGTTGCCGTTGGGGCGTCCGCCGTTGGCGTTCTTGTCGGCGTCCGGGGCGATGCTGATCGTGTCGGTCACGTGATTCCTATGGGTGAGGTGAATCGCCCGAGCGGCTTGACGCCGCAGGCGACAGATATCCGTGGAGGTGGATCGCGACGGCGAGGAGATGCTTCAGGCGTCAGGAGTGAGGTTCGGTACTCGGTGCCGGTCCGCCACCTGCGTTCGTGGCTCCGTGCTGATCCACAACACACGGTAGCACCCTGATGACAGGTGGCGTGAAATCGCGCATCGGTCGCCCGCGCGTCGCATCGAGCGCGGCTAGAGCGCGCGCACTCCCGCGTCGGATACCGCAAGTGCCAGCACGCGCGCGGAATCGCCGACCACGTCGCGGATCCGGGCCGCCAGCCCCGTGCCGTCGCCGTCGGCCGCGAAGGCGATCACGGCAGGGCCGGCACCGGAGACCGCCGCAGGGATCCGCAACGAGCGCAGCTGCTCCACGAGGCCCATGCTCGTCGGGTACACCGAGCGGCGCTGCTGCTGGTGCAGTCGGTCCTCGGTTGCCTCGAGGAGCAGTCCCGGATCTGTCGACAGCGCATGGACCAGCAGCGCCGAGCGCCCGACGTTGAACGCCGCATCCGCGTGCGGCACCGATGCGGGCAGCGCTCCGCGGGCCTTGGCGGTCGAGGCCTCGGAGGCGGGGATGACCAGCACCGGCGCGATGCCGGGATGGACGGCGAACCGCGTCGCCCGCCCGACCGGACCGAGCTCGCTGGACTGCATCCAGGCGATCGTGGCCCCGCCGAGCACGCCGGGAGCCACGTTGTCCGGGTGGCCCTCAAGTCGGGTGGCCAGCGCGATCATCTCCGCGTCGGAGACCGAGTCGGCCATACCGGCGAGGTGGGCGGCCACCGCCAGCCCACCGACGATCGCCGCGGCCGAGGACCCCAGACCCCGGCTCTGCGGCACTGCGTTCACGCAGCGGAGGTTCAAGCCCCGGGCAGCCAGCTCACCTGACTCATCGAACGCCGCGAGCCCCGTGCGCACGATGCGGGCCACCAGGTTGGTGTCGTCCGTGGGCACCCGTCCAGCGCCCTCGCCGATCACCTCGACCGTGACGGCCGAACCGTCGACGAAGCGCGCCTCGATCCGGTCGATCAGGCCCAGGGCCAGGCCCAGGCAGTCGAATCCCGGACCGAGGTTGGCGCTCGTTGCCGGCACCTCGATGGCCACGGTGGAGGTCGCCGACCCGCCCGGGGAGCCGCCCGGGGAGCCGCCCATGTCGGCGGACATCAGCCCTCCAGGCCCAGCGCGCGCGCTGCGGCAGCGACATCCACCGGGATCACCGTCGGGTCCGTGGCCTTGGCCAGGGCCCACTGGGTGTCCTTGAGCCCGTGCCCGGTCAGCGTGCACACGATCGTCTGGCCCGGGTCGACCCGGCCGGCCGCCTGCGCCGCGACCAGCCCCGCGACTGACGCCGCAGAGGCCGGCTCGCAGTACAGGCCGTCCCGGGCGGCCAGGGCGAGGTGCGCCTCGAGGATCTGGTCGTCGCTGACCATGTCGATCAGGCCGCCGGAATCGTCGCGGGCAGCCACCGCGAACTCCCACGACGCCGGGTTGCCGATGCGGATCGCCGTGGCGATCGTCTCCGGGTTGGCAACGGGAGCGCCGCGCACGATGGGCGCCGCGCCCTCGGCCTGGAAGCCCCACATCCGCGGGGTGCGCGCGGCCAGGCCGTCGCGGGCGTACTCGACGTAGCCCTTCCAGTAGGCGGTGATGTTGCCGGCGTTGCCCACCGGCAGTACGTGGATGTCCGGGGCCTCGCCCAGTGTGTCGACCACCTCGAACGCCGCGCTCTTCTGGCCCTCGATCCGCGCGGGGTTCACGGAGTTCACCAGCGCCACGGGATAGGAGCCGGACAGCTCGCGGGCCAGCCGCAGGCAGTCGTCGAAGTTCCCGTCGAGCTGCAGCAGCTGCGCGCCGTGGGCCACGGCCTGGGCGAGCTTGCCCATGGCGATCTTGCCCGCGGGCACCAGCACGACCGGGGTCATCCCAGCCTTGGCGGCATAGGCAGCGGCGGACGCGGACGTGTTGCCGGTCGAGGCGCAGATGACGGCGCGGGCGCCCTCATGGGCGGCCATCGAGATTGCCATCGTCATCCCGCGGTCCTTGAACGACCCGGTGGGGTTCCCGCCGTCGAACTTCAGCAGCACCCGGCACCCGGTCAGCTCCGAGAGCCATCCGGACTCGACCAGGGGCGTCCCGCCCTCACACAGGGTGATGATGGGGGCGTTCACGGGCAGGGGCATCCGGTCGCGGTACTCGGTGATGACGCCGCGCCAGGGACGCGCGCCACCTCTGGCCACGGGGTCGGGGGCCGAGGCACCCTCCGTGCTCACTGCGCCGCCCCGATCACCCGCATGAACCCGACGACGTCGTCGACGGAGTCCAGGTCCCGCAGCTGCGCCACGGTCGCCGCGAGATCCGCCTCGCGGCCGGGGTGGGTCAGGATCAGCAGCTCCGCCTGGTCGCCCTCGCCCTTCTGGGTCATGCTCCGGATGCTCGCCCCGTGCTCGGCGAACACACCGGCGACCCCGGCCAGGACACCTGGCCGGTCGAGGACCCGCAGGTGCACGAAGTAGGCCGTCGTGGCCGCGCCCATGGGCAGGACCGGGAGCTCCGCGTACGAGGACTCCCCCGGGCCGGTGGACCCGGTGACCCGGTTGCGTGCGGCGGTCACGATGTCGCCGAGCACCGCGCTGGCGGTCGGCGCACCCCCGGCTCCGCGGCCGTAGAACATGACCTGACCTGCGGCGTCAGCCTCGATGAACACGGCGTTGAAGGCATCGCGCACGCCGGCCAGCGGGTGCGTCTTGGGCACGAGCGTCGGGTGCACGCGGACACACACACCAGCACCGCCGTCGGTCTCGATCAGCTCGGCGATCGCCAGGAGCTTGATGTCGTAGCCCATCTCGTCGGCGGCCGACACATCCGCGGCCGTGACCGCCGAGATGCCCTGGACGTCGACGTCGGCCAGGGTCACGCGGGTGTGGAAGGCGATCGATGCGAGGATCGCGGCCTTCGCGGCGGCGTCGAGCCCCTCGACGTCGGCCGTCGGGTCGGCCTCGGCGTACCCGAGGGCCTGGGCCTCGGCCAGGGCGTCGGCGAACGAGGCTCCCGTGGAGTCCATCTGGGTCAGGATGTAGTTGGTGGTGCCGTTCACGATGCCCAGGACGCGGCGGATCCGGTCGCCGGCCAGCGACTCGCGCATGGGGCGCAGCAGCGGGATCGCCCCGGCCACGGCGGCCTCGTACGACAGGTCGACGCCCGCCTCCTCGGCTGCGGCGTGCAGAGCAGCACCCTCGGTGGCGATCAGCGCCTTGTTCGCCGTGACGACCGAGGCCCCGCCCTTCAGCGCGCGCAGGATCAGCTCCTTGGCCGGCTCGATGCCGCCCATGAGCTCCACGACGAGGTCGGGATCGGTGTCCAGCAGCGCGGGCAGGTCGGCGCTGAGCAGCTCAGGCCGGATCCCCGGACGCTCGCGTGAGGCATCGCGCACGCCCACGCCGGTCACGACCAGTCGGGCCCCCACGCGGGCCTCGAGGTGGTCGGCCTGCTCCTCGAGCAGCCGCACCACCTGGGCTCCCACGGTCCCGCCTCCGAGCAGGACGACGGACAACTTCTCGGGGGGCGGTGCCATGACGGGACTCCTTGGGCGGTTCGGGACTGGTCCACCGCCGGAATGCGCGGCTGGACGCGTCCGACGATTCTCTCACGGGCGCAGGGCCGACCGATGCGCCGATGAGCGCGCGCCGGACCAGCCTGCCCGCCCCGTGGGGCGCACTCGTCAACCCGGTCGTCTCGACTCAGGACGGGGCCTCGGCCAGCCCGGCGTCGAGGGCGAACAGGTCCGCCTCGGTCTCCCGGCGCAGGACGATCCGGTCCACGCCGCCGCGCACCGACACCACAGGTGGACGCGCCACCATGTTGTAGTTCGAGGCCATGGCCCGGCAGTACGCGCCCGTGGAGGCGACGGCCAGCAGGTCGCCGCGCTCGAGGTCGGAGGGCAGCCAGGCGTCGCGGACCACGATGTCCCCGGACTCGCAGTGCTTGCCGACCACGCGGGTGAGCATCGCGGGGGCCGAGGAGGTGCGCGAGGCGAGGACGACGGTGTAGTCCGCGTCGTACAGGGCGGTGCGGATGTTGTCGCTCATGCCGCCGTCGACCGAGACGTAGGTGCGCCACGCACCGGTCCGGTACTCGACGTGCTTGATCGTGCCGACCTCGTAGAGGGTGACCATGCTCGGACCGACGATCGCGCGCCCGGGCTCGACGGAGATCAACGGCACGTCGATCCCCCGCCGGGCGCACTCCCCCGCGACGATGACCCGCAGCGCCTCGGCCATCCCGACCGGGGCGACCGGGTCGTCGGTCGGCAGGTAGGCGATGCCCATGCCCCCGCCGAGGTTGAGCTCGGCGACGGAGATGCCATCACGGCCGAGAAGGTCGGCGATGAAACCGACCACGCGGTGCGCCGCGACCTCGAAGCCGGACGTGTTGAAGATCTGCGAGCCGATGTGCGAGTGGATGCCCACGAGCC
Organism: uncultured Actinomycetes bacterium; assembly: GCA_963706875.1. Taxonomy (GTDB): domain Bacteria; phylum Actinomycetota; class Actinomycetes; order S36-B12; family CAIYMF01; genus Prado023. Next base: position 273,734 of record CAVPNW010000016.1, read on the forward strand.
GCAGTTCGGGGCGTTCGTTGACCGCGAGAACCGCATCACGCGCGGCACCGGAGGTCAGGGACAGACCGAACTTCTGGTCCTCGTGGGCGGTGGCGATGAACTCGTGGGTGTGCGCCTCGACGCCTGTGGTGACCCGGATGAGCACGTCGGCCACAACCCCCGCGTCAGCGGCGAGGTCGGCCAGACGATCGATCTCCTCGAACGAGTCGATGACGTAGCGGCCCACACCCGCGGCAAGCCCGGCGCGCAGCTCGGCCTCCGACTTGTTGTTCCCATGCAGGCTGATCCGCTCCGCGGGGAACCCCGCCGCGCGCGCGAGCGCCAGCTCGCCACCGGTGCACACGTCCAGGCCGAGGCCCTCCTCGGCCAACCAGCGCACCGTTGTGGCGCTCAGGAAGGACTTGCCCGCGAAGGACACCGACCCCGGCACATCGCGGTCGGTGTAGGCCGACTGGAACGCCGCCGCGCGCGCCCGGAAGTCCGCCTCGTCGAGGATCAGGGCCGGGGTGCCGTGCTTGGCAGCGAGATCCCGGACGGAGATCCCGCCGATCACCAGCGTCCCGGTGGCGTCGCGGCGAGCCGTTGCCGGCCAGATCTGCGGGTCGATCCGGGCCATGAGGCCGGCGTCGGGGACGCTCGGGATGGAGGCGGCCTGGGCGTAGTCGCCGTGCATCGGACCGGCGGGATGTGCGCGCATGGCGCGATCCTAGGGCGTACACCCATCGCCGGCAGCGGGCTCGACCAAGCCTCGCGTCCCCACGCGACGACCCCGCAGGATCTGCGCCGGATGTGCGCATCCCCGCGAAGTCCGGCTGATCGCTTCGGGGTCCAGAGCGCCCGGATGGCGGCGGGATGGAGCGGGGGGCGCCTTCGGGTTGCGGCGCTGCAGAGGACCGCGAGCCGGAGGGCGGGGAGCGGGAGGGCGGCGGATCAGCTCTGGGTGGGCGAGCTGCGCGCGAGGTCACGACGGCGGAAGCCCAGACGCATCCCCTCGATCTCCGCAGATCCGACGATGGCCAACCCGATGAGGTACAGCCAGATCTCCAGGGCGATCACGCCCCCGAGGACGGCCACGATCTGGGAGTAGGTCGAGGAGACCGACAGGTACCAGCCCAGCCCGACCGTCCCCAGCACGATCAGTCCGGTGCCCAGGGCTGCGCCGAGGTTCAGCCAGCGCACGGCGCGGCGCGCTCGGATGCCGTAGCGCATGGCCGCAGTGAGCATCAGGTAGACCACGAGGATCGCCAGCGGAAGGCGCACGTATCGCAAGCTCGCGCTCACGGACTCGCCAATCCTCAGGGCATCGAGCACCCGCGGGACAAGGGTCAGTGCGAGCAGGAGGGCGATGAGGAGCAGCTCCCCGACCAGTGTGATCAGGACCGCGATCGCCCGGCTGAGCACGCTGGGATGCTGCGGCTCGAGCTCGAACGCGATGTCGAGGACCTGGCGGCCGACGTACAAGAAGCGGCTGGCTGCGTAGAGGGAGAGCGCGAATCCGACGAGACCGGCGATGCCCAGCGAACCCGGGCTGGTCGGGCTGAGGGCAGCGATCTGGTCGAGGAACGGCTGGAGGGCCTCCAGCAGCTCCGGGTTCGAGGCGAAGGCGTCCTCCACGCTGGCCACGAACTGCGCCGGGTCGAAGAACATGGCCACGACGGCACCGAGGGACAGCACCGCGGGCACCAGCGAGAGCAGCGCGAAGAACGCCAGTCCACCGGCCAGGACCGACCCGCGGTGCCGGGCGAAGCGGGCATAGACCGAGACCCAGAACCCGACTCGGTCCCCCGCCTCGGGGACGTGGTCGTCGATCCGCTCGGTCCAGCGGACCAGCGCTGGTGAGCCGCCCTCCTCGCGCACGCGGTCGGCGGGCTGCCCCGCCCGTCCCGGATCGACCGGCGATCCGTTGGGCGTTGGCGGTGGGCGGTCTGCGGGCTGCCCCGCGTCGGGCACCGGCTACATCCGTTCGGGCGCGGAGACGCCGAGCAGGGTCAGGCCGTTGACCAGCACCTGCCGCGAGGCCGCGCACAGCCACAGCCGCGCGATGTTCAGCGGCTCGACGGGATCGTCTCCCATGGGCAGGACGCGGCACACGTCGTAGAAGCGGTGGTAGGCGGTGGCCAGGCGCTCCAGGTAGCGCGCGATCCGGTGCGGCTCGCGCAGCTCGGCGGCGCTGGCCACCACCCGCGGGAACTCGGCCAGGACGCCGAGCAGGTCGTTCTCCCGCTCGTTGGACAGCAGGGCCGGGTCGAAGGGCGCGTTGCGCCAGTTGATGCCCAGCTCCTCGGCGTTGCGCAGCACCGAGGCGATACGCGCCGAGCCGTACTGGACGTAGTACACGGGGTTGTCGTTGGTGCGCTTGAGCAGCAGGTCGACGTCGAGCACCAGCGGGGAGTCCACCGGGTAGCGGATCAGCGAGTAGCGCGCGGCGTCGGTGCCGACCTCGTCGACGAGGTCGTCGATCGTGATGATGTTGCCCGCCCGCTTGCTCAGCCGGACCTCCTCGCCGCCCTTGACCATCTTGACCAGCTGGCCGATGAGGACCTCGATGTTGGTGTCCGGGTCGTCACCGGCGCACGCCGCGACCGCGCGCAGGCGATTGACGTAGCCGTGGTGGTCCGCACCCAGCAGGTAGATGCACAGGTCGGCCCCGCGATTGCGCTTGTCGACGTAGTAGGCCGTGTCGGAGGCGAAGTAGGTCAGCTCACCGTCGGCCTTGACCAGGACGCGGTCCTTGTCGTCGTCGAAGTCGGACGTCCGAAGCCAGATGGCACCGTCGGCCTCGTACATGTGGCCCTGCTTGCGCAGCTGGGTGAACGCGCGCTCGACCGCGCCCGACTCGTGCAGCGTCCGCTCGGAGTACCAGACGTCGAAGTTCGTCGCGAAGCGGGTGAGGCTCTCCTGCTGGGCCTCGAGCATGGTGCGGTACCCGAGTTCGCGGAACAGCACGAGCTGCTCGTCAATGGGCAGCTTCGTGATGCCGGGATCGTTGGCGACGATGGCGGCCGCGATGTCCTTGATGTAGCCGCCGTGATAGCCGGACTCCGGGGCGGGGCGTCCGTGGGCGGCGTTCATGATCGACTCGCCGAAGCGCTCCATCTGGACGCCACGATCGTTGATGTAGAACTCGCGCGTCACGACCGCGCCCTGGGCGGCCAGCACCCGGGCGATCGCGTCGCCGACGGCCGCCCAGCGGGTGTGGCCCAGGTGGATCGGGCCGGTGGGGTTGGCCGAGATGAACTCGATGTTGATCCAGCGGCCATGCTGGGAGGTGCCCTGGCCGTAGTGCGCGCCCTCGACGACGATCCGTGACGCGACCTCACCCTGGCTTGCCGTCTCGAGCGTGATGTTGACGAACCCCGGACCGGCGACCTCGGCATGCGCGATCGCCGGACTGAGCGAGAGCTGGGCGGCCAGCATCTCCCCGATGAACCGCGGGGGCGTGTGGGCGGGCTTGGCCAGGGTCATCGCGACGTTGGTGGCGTAGTCGCCGTGCTCACGGTTCTTCGGGCGCTCCACGGTCGCGTGGACCCGGTACCCCTTCGGCAGGCACAGCTTGTTGTGCTCGATCAGGTCAGTCACGGAGGCCGACACGAGGGCTGCCAGGGCGTCGGGGGTCATGGCGCAATGCTAGTGGGGCGAACGTGGGGCGCCGACAGCCGATTCCGGCGCCCCACAGCCCCCCGGCCCCAGCCCCCCGCCCCAGCCACCGCCCCATCCCGGCGATCCCCGCCTCCGAGGCGCCAACTTGCGTTGCGTTTGCTCCGCTCGACACCGGCCTGCGTTGCATCTGCGACGCGAATCCGGCCGAGATGCAACGCAACCGGTTCAGGCCACGAGGCGGGCGCGGTGGGACATCGTGCGGCGGATCCGCTCGATGACGTCGTCCGGGCGGTTGATCAGGTCGTCCCATGTGAAGCGCAGGACGACGTAGCCGGCGGCAGCCAGTCGCTGGTCGCGCGTACGGTCAGCCTGGAACCGGTCCGGGCCGTGGAACTGCTTTCCATCGAGCTCGACGACGATCTTGGTGCCCTCGTGTAGAGCGTCGACGTCACCGACCTTGCCCTCTGGATCGTGGACCGCGGTGTTGAACCGCCACCCCGGACCCAGCGCGCCGACCCGCCGGTGGAAGTGCCACTCCAGGACCGAGTGGGGCCGCCCGGCGCATGTGCGGGCCACGAACCGAGCCTGCGCGGCACCGTGCCGGCCCGTGGCTGCGTCAGCCGCGCGTCGATAGTCAGCTGTGGTGAGGATCCCCTGGCGAAGGGCGTCGCAGGCCATGGCGACCGAAGCCAGCGGCTCGAGGGTGCACAACAGGTCGGCGACGGTGCGAAGAGGCGTCGTGACCCGCATCCCGTCGACGTCGACCGAGTCGGCGCAAGGCAGATCGGCTCGGTGCGTGATCACGGCCGTCGTACGACGTGAGGACACACTCGTCCCGTGCAGGCCGTCCGAGGCAACCAGCCCCCACAGCTGCCCCGCTGTGTCGTGGCTGACGACCATTCCGCCGGTCAGCCAGACTGCTCTGGCTCGCTGCCACGGACCCACGACCACCTCGCGATGTCGGAGCACGTGCGAGGTGACCGGGACCCAGAGACCCGAGTCCATCAGGCGGCGCTGGCGGCCGTCGGACCAGCCCTGCGACCGCGCCTGCGACCGGGTGAAGACGCCGTCCTGGGCCGCGGCGACCATCGGCACCTCCAGCCCCCCGGGGAGCGGAGCGCGGCGCGCGAGGCGGAACGTGGACATGACCAGGATTCAAGCCCCGCCGGCGACCTGGGCCCAGCCCTTCTCCGCGTATCTGTGGACAGACCACCATCGGGGCCGCGCACACTGTCGGGGCGCGAGTGGCCAGCCCAACCCGCCCGCCACATCCACGCCTTCGCGGGCCCGCCTCACCTCACCCCAAGTTGCGTTGCGCTTCCTTCACGCGACACGGACCTACGTTGCATCCGGGACGCGAAATCGACCGAGATGCAACGCAACGCGAGAACGGCGGCGGGGGTGGCGCTGATTTGGGGGGCGCGTCGGGGGTCGGTAGGATGGTTCGTGCCCTGGCCCCCGTAGCTCAGGGGATAGAGCGGTGCCCTCCGGAGGCATGCGCGCAGGTTCGAATCCTGCCGGGGGCACTCGTGACAAGGCCCCCATCGTGGGGCCTTTGGCATGTGTGGAACGGGCGCGAACCCGTCCGCGTGCCCTCGGAGGGGGATCGTGGGGCCACAGGTAACGTCCTGCACATGGCTGAAGCCCGCTCCCCTGCCGCCACCGTCGACACGATCGACGATGCCGCCGTCTCCAAGTCCGCGCTGCCCAACACGAGGCTGTTCGTGATGTCCGTGCTGGGCGGGATGTTCATCGCGGTGGGCGCACTCCTGGCGATCGTCGTGGCTGGTGGGTCGACCGAGCTCGTCGCCAACAACCCCGGACTGGCGCGACTCGTGATGGGCGTGGTCTTCCCTGTGGGCTTCATCGCGGTGATGCTCACCGGCGCGGGGCTGTTCACCTCGGACTGCGCCACTCAGATGGTGCCCTGGTACCGGCGTCGGGTGTCGGGATCGGCGATGCTGAAGGTGCTGGTCGTGGCGTACCTGGCCAACGTCGTCGGCGCGGTCGGGCTCGCGTTGCTTGGCTGGTCGAGCGGCATCCTCGGCCCGGACCAGCCATGGGCGCCCTACCTGCTGGCGTTGGCCGAGGGCAAGGTGTCGCACAGCTGGGTCGAGGTCTTCAGCAAGGGGATCCTGGCGAACATGCTCGTATGCGTGGCGGCGTGGCAGGCCTACTCCTCGCGGTCGACGACCGGCAAGATCCTGGGGATCTGGTTCCCGGTGATGGCGTTCGTGGCGCTGGGGACCGAGCACAGCATCGCGAACCTGTTCTTCGTCCCCGCGGCGATGCTCAGCGGGGCGGACATCACCGTCGCGCAGTTCGTGACTGCCAACCTGATCCCCGCGACGCTCGGCAACTGGGTCGGCGGGGCGTTGCTGATCGGGCTGCCGTTCGCGTGGCTGTACTCAGTACGCCGAACGGTGGCAGTCGCGAGCGAGTGAGGTCGTCGGGCCAGCCGCCGGACGCTGAACCGTGCCCGAGCAGACCGCAGCCCTACGGACTACTCGTCCGTGTCCTCCATGGGCTCGATCATCGGAGCGACGTCGCCAAGTGCCTCCACAGATCCTGACTCGTCCACGTCCTCCATGGGCTCGATCATCGGAGCCGCGTCACCCGAGGCGTCCGACTCGTCCACGTCCTCGAGGGGTTCGACCATGGGAGCCACGTCGCCTACGGTCTCCGAGACCCCGGCCGCGGGTTCAAAGGTGGCGTCGGCGGATTCCCCGGCGGCGACCGGTCCGTTGAAGGCCAGCACCGCGACGGCCATGGCCGCGAAGGCGAGGCTCACAACTCGACCGGGATGTTGCGTGAGAACACTCATGGGAACCCCCAAAGACCGCAATCTCGGACACACGCACCATAGGCCACAACTACACAACGTGTCGAGCTGGTTGCAGGGCGTCCCCCGGATGGGGGTACCGAGCATCACGCGTCGTTACCGGCTCCGCGCTCCGCTGGGTTGATCCCGGCGGTACCGCGCGAAACGAGATGCCGAGGTGGCCCCGCCGTATGGAACGGGGCCACCTGCGGACGTCAGCGCCTGTTCGCCGACAGTCGCATTCCGGTTCCGATGAGGACGACGCCTAGGAGAGCGACCAGCAGCGCCACCACGATGTCAACGCCGGTGTCGGCGAGTTCCTCCTTCTCCTCGGTCTCCTGGCCTTCCTCAGTCCCATCCGGCGGCGGCTTCTCCTCGGTCGGCTCGGTGATCTCCTGCTGGTTGGTGTAAGTGCAGGTCACGGACTCACCCGAGCTCACGGTGATCGTGGCCAGGCCAGTGCCCACGTTCACCCGCGTGTCCCCCGTCGGGTCGGTGCAGGCCAGCCCGACCAGCTCCCATCCGTCAAGGACCTGCTCGCGCGTCTCATACGTTCCCGGCTTCAAGCCCGTGAACGTCTTCGACCCGCCGCTGGTGAGCCCGAATGCCTCACTGCCGAATGTGAACGGGAATACCTCCGCCGTCAGCCGGGTTCGTCTTCTTGATGATGGTGATCGACGCCGGCTTGACGACGGTGACAACTGCCTTGGCCGAGTCGGTCACATCGCACGACGCTGGGAGAGCGGCCGCCTGCAGGCCGCGAACAGGAACCGGGGTGGGCCGGCAGAGCGGTTCGCCGCCCGGGTCGACAGGCGTTCCCGGCGTCACGACCGTATTCGTCGTCGTCGTGCTCACGGTCGTGGTGCACGTAAAGGTCCAGGTCTCGTCGAGGGAGTCCTCGAAGATGCTGTTCGGGGTATCGAGGAGGCCGTCACTGTCCTCGTCGCCTGAGACGTACTTGACCGGAGAGCAGGTGTTATCAGTGATGCGGTCCTTCACCCCAGCCAGCGGCACGTCGCCAGTGTTCTTGACGGTGTAGGTGTAGGTGACCTGACCGCTGTCGAAGATGACCGTCGGGGCGGCCGACTTCACGACATCGATGCCCGGGTTGAAGGCGCCGACGTACGCCACATCGAAATCGAAAACAGGGACGCTGAGCCCAGACTCGCCCCCACCCAGGGCGCCGACGATAGCCACGTTGGTCGTGGGTTTGGTGATCGTCGAACTGCACGAGTAGCGCCATGTCTCGGCGGGGACGCGTTCGAGCAACGCGTCCTGGTTTCCACCCTCCTTGGCCACCAGGGTGGGACTCCGCACGCGGGCTGCGCCGGCTCGGCCACATCCGCGAGCGTGACCTCGGCCAGCACATCGTCGGCTGCCAGCGGGCTCGTCCCTACGTTCGTGACGAGGAACTCGTAGTCGACCTCCGTGCCCGCTGGGCACCAGGCTGTCGCTGACAGTCTTCTCCAGCTTGATGGCCGGGTCGATGACCCGGACCGTGGCCTCAGCTCTGGCCTCGAACAGATTGCCGAGCGGTCCGGTGGCGAGCACCGCCGCCTTGTTGACGTCGACGAGCACCTGGTCGATGGTGCGGGTGCACGTGTAGATCCACGTCTCGGGCGTGGTTCCGCCGGCCAGGATCCCGTCGTCACCGACGTCGCCGGACTGGTAGACGATCGGCGAGCACTTGTCATCTATCAGCGCCAACGGTTCGAGGCCGACGTCGCCGGTGTTCGTGACCTCGAAGGTGTAGGTCACCTTGTCACCGGCCAGAAGGACCTCCGGGGACGCCGTCTTCGTCAGCGAGATCCCTGGCTTGATCACCAGGACTGTCTGCGTCGCAGGAGCCGAGTCGATGGGCTCAGGAGTGAAGCCCGCGAGCTGGGGTGTGCCTGTCGCGATGGCGGTGTCCGTGACGGGCGCAGGAAGCGCTGGATCCGATCCTGGGTTCGCATCGGCCTTGGTGAGCCGATCGTTCGCCACGTCATCGTGGATGCACTCGAACTGCCATGCCTCCCCGGGGTCGAGCAAGTTGTTTGGGGGGGTATTCAGGTCACCGATGTTGAAGCCACCCGAAAGGACAGGCAGCGGGCTGCATGCGTTGCTTTGCGGGTATGTGTCGCTCACCGACACGTCTGCCAACGGCAGGTCACCGGGGTTGGTCACCACGAAGGTGAACACCGCCGGTCGAGGCTCCACGAGGGGAGGGTTCGGGACATCCGGGCCGGCGATCGCGGGCGCCGAGGGGTCCAACACAACTGGCCGTTCGGCGACCTTGTCGAGTGCGATTGCCGGCTCCACGACGTCCACGCGGGCGGGGTCGGACGCGGTCACGGGGACTGGAGTAGCCGTGTTGGACTCCGCGCTGACGACCGCGGTGTTCACCTCATCGTCGTTGATCGGCTTGCTGCAGAAGTACGTCCACACCTCATCACGCTGCAGAAGCCCGTCACCGTTGACATCTCCGTCGTCGAAGCCTACGGGGCTACAGGTCCCGAGCCCGGGGCCGCCCCCGAGATCGTCCTCGACCCAACCGTCAGGCGTGAACGGACCGGGTGCTTGACCGATCCCACGCAAATCCGTTTCTCCCGTGTTGGTGACCTGGTAGCAGTAGGTGACCTGCGTTCCAGGCAGAACGGTGATCTCATCAGTGGTTGCGCAGGTATCCGGCTGCGTGCCAACCGTCTTGACCAGATCAATCCCCGCGTCGAAGACGGTCACCACGGCGACGTCCAGATCTCCGACCTGGGGGGGCGCCGGGGTTCCGTCCGGGTAAACCGGGTCTGCCTCGACGGTGGCCCGGTTCACCAACGGCGACTGTGGATTCTCGAACGGATCAATGGCTGGGGGAACAGGGGAGTTCGAGTCCGACGAGCAGCTGTAGGTCCACGTCTCAGTGGGATCCAAGCGATTGTCGCCATCGGTATCACCACCCTGATCGGGGCCTGGAAGTGGGCCAAGAGGTGTCACATTGGGGCAGGAGGCATTGATCGTTCTCGGCCTCCCCACGTAGTCGTCGACAACCTCGACGTCCGCCAGTTCCAGCGAGGCCGTGTTTCGGACGGTGTACGTGTAGACGACCGTCGCGGGCACCCCTCGTGGCACCTCAATCGGTGCTGCGGTCTTCTCGATCTCGATCCCCGCGGTGTAGATGTCGACGTCATCCGTGGCAGTGGCTTCCACGAACTGCCCCGTGGGATCCACACCGATCACCGTGGCGATGTTCTCCACATTCGTGGGCTTCGGGCTATCCGGGTAGTTGAAAGCGCGCTCACACTCGAATACCCAGGTCTCGGCAGCCGGGTTCGCTGACCCGTCGGGAAGCAGGCCCGGCGGCATGATCTTGTCGCCACCGACATCACCACTGACATAGCTCGCTGGGGCGCACTTGTCGTCGACGACCTCGATGCTCTTCAGGGCGGAGTCACCGGTGTTGGTCACCTCGTAGCGAGATGTGACGGTGGCGGACTCATCGGCTGGCGTGGTCGGGTCGTCCAGGTCACCGCGCACCTGGGTAGGGGTGTTCCCCTTCGTCAGGGCAATGGCCGAGTCGTAGTCATAGGAGTTGTACACCTTGCAGGTGACGATCTCCTGGCCGATGGAGGGGTTCACCTCCGGGGGTGCCAGCGCCCAGGAGGCGTTGTCATTCCCCAAGGTCAGCTCCCCTGAGAAGGGCCGGGTCGTGCCGTTGACGTCCCTGAGCTCGCACGACCAGTCGTTGTTGGGCCCAGGTCGTCCCGGGATGTAGCCCGGCTTGAGCGCCTCCACGATCAGTGCGTCAGAGTCCGGCGGCGGCCCCGTGGCTGGGGGGTTCGGCTCCCATTGGAACTGCGCGAAACCGTTGGAATCGGTCAACGCAGACTTGGAAACCGCTGGCGAGGTATCTGGAAGGATCCAGCGGAAGCCTCCCGGAACCGTTGGCGTGACCGTCATGTCCCACCCAGGCGCGGGCTCGTAAGCGGTGCTCGCCGGGGACTGGGCGAGCTTCTGGATCGTCAGCGACGGCGAGCACAGCTCGAGCACGACCTGGCGGAGGAACTGGGCCAACTTGTCGAAATCCGTAACGAGTGCCACGTCCACGTCATTGAGGCTAGTGAGAGTGGCCAGATCGGCATCCCGCTTAACCTTCGTCCCGGAGATCTGGACGAGTCGGTCGGTACTGTCCTGATTGCTCAGCGCACTGCCGACGCCAACGGCCAGCATTCGCGCACCTGCCCCCTTGACAGCATTGGCCTCGCCGATCGCGCGATTGATGGACTCTGTCCGTGCCTGGGATGACCCATCGGTCTTGTAGCCGACAGTTGGTGCGACGAACGGGTCACGACCACCCTGGAAGTCGTAGGCCGTGGGATCTCCGTCCGTGATGTAGACGACCAACTCGCTCGGTATGTCGTTGGCTTGATCGAGCGAACGGTCCCAGTTCGTGTACTGGTCGCTGGATCCGCTTCGCCAACTGCTTGCGGAGAAGACGTCACCACCGCGGTATTCCTGGGCTGGGATCCCGCCCAAGGGTGGCTTGGGGTTGTAGTACCGATCGACGGCCTTCCTCAGGTCACCTCCCTGAGCCAGCGCAGCGTCATCGACCAACGTGAAGGGCGCCAGCTCCTGGGTGACTGTCGCGAACTGCGTCACCCTTGCCGTGGACTTCGTGTTCCGCAGGCTGTCCAAGAATGCTTCCGCGGCGTTACGGACCTTGCTGACCGCGTTGGAGCTCTGGATCGAACCAGAGGCATCGAGCACGAGGGTGACGTCCACCCCGCACGAGTCCGCGATCACCGGATTCACGGACGGTTCAGACGTGGGAGGGGCATCCGCCGCAGCCGGAGCCACGCCTCCGGGGATCGCCCCCAGGGTGAACCCGCCCACGAGTAGCGTCCCGGCCGTCATGGCCGCCACGGCGCGGCGTGACCGCCCCTCTGCGGCACGCCTCACGGTCCGGCGCGTACCAAGGCTTGCTGTCGACATGGCGGATCCCCCTACGAGGTCAGAGATGACGACACACTAGCTATCGCTCACGCAGCGTGTCACGACCACAGCGGCGAGTGGGCCAAATGGGTGACAACCGTGCAGCGGTATCACCCACCGCAACGCTGATCCGCCCCGCTCGTGAGACCGGGCCAGGAGCCGGTGTTCAGGTGCGAGCTCTGGGTTCGGACTCCACCCCCGGCCGGACCGCCCTGCAGGTGACGTCGCCCGGCCTCGCCTCCAGGAGCGCTACTCCCCCAGCCGCGCGAGCAACAGGACCTCCGCCAGCGTCAGCCGCGCAGGACCTCGAGGTCCACGCTCTCGTTGGGGCCGTGCCAGCACGCCGCGGGGTCGCCGGGGCCCACCACGAGGATCGTGGCGTCCGGGTACTTCACCGCGATGTCGGCGATGAACGGGATCGACCCGCCGATCCCCATGTGCACCGGCTCGGTGCCGTCCCAGGCGTCGGCGAAGGCCGCCCGGGCCACGTCGGCGTTCGGTCCCGAGGGCACCACCGACACGGCGTTCCCGGCCGCGCCTGGCACGCACGTCACCGTCACTCCCCAGGGGGCCGAAGCCACCAGGTGATCGGCCAGCGCCTGCTGGGCCGCCGCTGGGTCCTGCCCCGGAGCGATCCGCATGCTCACCTTCGCCCTGGCCATCGGCAGCAGCACGTTGGCCGCGGCCTCCGTCCGCGGGGCGTCGATCGCGAGCACCGTCACGGCCGGCAGCGACCAGATCCGGTTGGACGCCGAGCCCTCCCCGATCGAGGCGACACCGTCCAGGACCCCAGCCTCCGCACGCAGTGCGGCCTCATCGAGGTCGACGGTCGGGACCGGGCCGTGCACCAACCCTGGCACCGCGACCCGACCCTCGTCGTCGTGCAGCCCGGAAAGCAACCGGCACAACGAGGTCAGGGCATCCGGGAAAAGCCCGCCGAACACCCCCGAGTGCTGCTCGCCGGCGTGCGTGCGCACCTCGACGAACACCTCGACCAGCCCACGCAGCGAGGTCGTGAACGCCGGGACGTCGACCTCCCAGTTCGACGAGTCGGCGATCACGACGACGTCAGCGGCCAGCAGCTCGCCGTACTCCTCGAGGAACGGCCCGAACGTCGGCGACCCGACCTCCTCCTCGCCCTCCACGAACACCGTCACGTTCACCGGCAGGCCGTCGGGGTAGGCCGACTGCAGCACGCGCAGGGCGCCCACGTGGGCCATGAACCCGGCCTTGTCGTCGGCCGCTCCACGACCGTAGAGGCGCCCGTCGCGCTCCACCGGCTCGAACGGGTCACTGTCCCAGTCCTCGAGGTTCCCGGCGGGCTGGACGTCGTGGTGCGCGTAGAGGAGCACGGTCGGGGCCCCGTCCGGCCCGGGCATCCGGGCAACCACCGCCGGGCGCACCGCCGTCGGCCTCCAGCACGCGAACGTCGGGCATGCCGAGGTCGGCCAACAGGGTTGCGACCGTTTCGGCGCTGCGCGCGACATCCGGAGACGTCGCCCCGTCGCGGCTCACGCTGGGGATCCGCACGAGGTCCTCGAGGTCGGCGCGGATACCCGGAAGGGCGGCAGCGACGGCGGAGCGGAACTGGTCGGTCGAGGGTGTGGTCATGGGAGGAATCCTGCCAGCCGACAAGGCCCCGTGCCCAGTGACGAGCACCCCCGAACGGGGCCTCGACCACCGCGGGCAACGGCCTGCGCGCCGGAGCGCGGCTGCCGGTCCGCCAGCCCGCCGGAGGCGCCGCTACTCGACCTTGATCGCCGCCGGCTCGGACTCGTTGCCCGCCTCGTCGATCCCGATCACGCAGACCGTGCTGGGCAGGTCGGCGGCCTGGATGGTCGCCGGTAGGCGCCGGTACTCGACGTAACCCTCCGCTGTCGAGCAGTCGATCGAGTCGGCCGGGCCGCTCACCCACCGGAACGCGGCGAGCTCCGGCGGGTCGAACACCGGCTCCACCTCAACACCGCCCTCCACCGGCGTGGTGGTCAGCTCGATCGTGGCCGGATCGGGGGGCGTGCCGTCGGCCCTGATCACGACCTCGGTCGGCTGCGCGGGCGACCCGACGCACACCAGGGTGAATCCCTCGTCTGTGGGGAGGATCACCGGGTAGGACCACTGCCCCGGTGGTGTCGGCGCGACCTCACCGAGCCCCGCGCCGGGATTCTCGCCCGGGGCGGCCGACGCGAACGGTGCGTCGCCCGGGTCGGCGGACGCCGACGGGGCACTCGCCGCAGCCGAGGGGTCGGCGAGCGACGCGGACGGGCCAGCGCTCGGCGACGCCCCGACATCCCCGACCTCGTCCACACCGGCGTCAGCGGCTGCAAGTGCTGCAGCCTGCGCGGCGCCCAGCCACCCCTCGGGTGCCGTGCAGTCGACCGTGCCCAACGTGCCCTGCTTCACCTGGAGGTCGTCCGTTGAGGCGAACCCCGGGGGCAGGTCCCCCTCGAGCCGGATCTCCACCGTCGAGCCCGGCCTGGCCACCGCCGTGACCGCCCGGGCCGGGACCACCGACGCCGGGTCCTCCAGCGCGCAGTCGCCGCCGAGGGTGAGGACGCCCTTCGGGAAGCACGCGGCCAGACCTGCCACGGGCAGCATGTAGGTGGTGTTCTCCTTGACCGAGATGCCGCCATCGTCAGCCACCTGGCACGGCAGCCCGAGTGCACAGGCCGTCTGCTGCGTGGCCCCGATCGTCGTCGTGGTCACCATCGCGACGGCCTGGCCCGCGGGGTTGAACACGGGCGACCCCTGGGATCCGCCGAGGATCCCGGTGCACTGCGACGACTGGGCCGCACGGCCGAGCAGCGAGTCCTCGAGGAGGTCGGAGGTCTCACCGGCCTGGCAGCGGCTCCCGCGCAGGTACTGCTGGTTGGGCTCGATCCCCTCGACCGGGATCCCCGCGATGAGGATCTCCGCGCCCTCCTCCGGCGCCGCGACGGGGTCGATCGGACGCACGCCACGCCCGGCCAGCTCGTCGTAGGTCGCCCCCAGGCGCAGGACAGCCAGGTCGGTGCCCCGGACCGACGCCCACTCGACGGCCTCGATCGGAACCTGCACGAGGTCGGGCTGCCTCGCGCTGGCCGGCGGGGCGACGGCATTGAACTCGACTGTCGCCTCGTCGAGGTCCTGCCCTGCCATCACGGTGGTGGGATCCGTCTGCCCGACACAGCGGGCGCTGGTCACGGCATACGCCGACCCGTCACCGGGCGCGCCCGCGTCCAGCAGCCACGCGGTGCAGGGCTCGGCCAACCCAGCGGTCCGGCCCACCGCGGTCAGCGACGTCCCGGCCGCCTGGGACTGCCCGAACAACCCCGCCGGGCTCTGCGGCGAATCGTCACCGGAGCGCTCGGAGCTCAGCCGGGAGTACGTGCCGTAGAGGGCCAGGAGGATGACCAGAGCAGCCAGCGCCGCCAGCCACAGCGGCCGGCTGTGGCCCTTGGCGGAGGCCGAATCAGCCGTGTCGCCGATCTCCGACGCTCCCCCGGACCCGGGGTCGTCGGGGCTGCGCACGTCACCATCGGCCATGCCGGACACGGTACGCGACAGGGGCTTGACCTCCCGGTCCACCCACCGGCGGCTTGTCGCGGTTGCGGCGTCAGCCGAGCCAGCCGCCCTCGGGCGGACGGAGCGCGGCCTTGATCGAGCGCTCCTCGCGCGCCTTGGCGTCGGCGATCGGCAGCCGCGCGACAGTGACCGTCTCGCGGAACGTCGCGTTGGCGAACGTCTGCATCCCCGCTCCCAGCGCCAGTGCCGCGCGCTCACCGAAGCGCAGGTGCCGGTCGTGGCCGAACCGCTCGACCCCGCGGCCCTTCTCGCCGCGTGTCCGCTCCGGCACGAGCACCAGCTCGAGGCGCAGGTCGCGGTCGGCCATCGAGGCCATCATCCGCAGGAACCCGGTGACCATCGCCTCCTCATCGAAGCGCTGCCCACGGTCCACCGAGTCGGTCACCGCCGTGATGATCTTCACGCGCCGGCCCGGGGTCATGCCAACTCGGGCGAGGAACCAGGTGAGTCCATCTCCGGTCCCCTGGTTGTACAGGTAGCGGCGCACGGTCTGCTGGCCCACGAACTTGTCGTAGATGACCAACGGCTTGCTGTCCGCGCACAGCGGGCCGAACCGCTCCTTCCACTCCAACTCGCGGTTCACGCCCTCGCGCAGCGGAGCGTCGAGCACCTGGCGGGCAGCCATCAGCACCGACGTGCGCCCGGCGGTGGTGATCCGCCCGATCTCGACCAGTCCCGACGGGGTGGTGGCGGAGAACTCGTCCTCGGCCACGCCGAGCAGCTCGGCCTGATCGGCCTCGACGAGCACGAGCTCGAGGTCATCGGAGAGCTGGGCGTCGATCAGACCCGGGGTCGAGGATGTCGCCGAGAGCTCCCTCCAGCGGCGGGCGGGCGATCCCCACCTGCACCTTCCGGCTGGACAGCACCACCTCCCAGGCCTTGGCCAGCGACGTCGGCAGCTTCCCGACCGCCTCCACGAACAGGTCGAGGTGCGCCTGCGAGGTGAACACCAACCGGCCGTGCACGGCGAGGTCCTCGAGGAGCTCCTCGTGGATCGCACGGCGCAGGGCGGGATCCTCGGAGCGGTCCCCGAGGGCATTCGTGGAGATCCCGACGCCGAACACCGTCCGGCGCGGGAGCGCGGCCTTGTCAGTCACGAGCGCCCGCCCAGGACCTCGGCCAGTCGCTCGTCGAAGAACCCCCCGGGCCAGCCGTCGACGAGGTCCCCCTCGGCGTCGACCTCCAGGCGCCGCACGAACGCCGCCCCGTCCTCGTCGAGGTCGACGTAGAGGATCGCGAGGTCGGCGGGGGCCAGCACCCCCTCGCGCACCCGGCGCAGCAGCCGCAGCACCAGGTGCTCGGAGTGCGTCTCGACCAGCAGCTGCGCACGCCCGGAGATCACTGTGTCGACGAACAGGTCGCCGACCGCGGACTGCAGGCGCGGGTGCAGGTGCACCTCGGGCTGCTCGACCAGGATCATCCCGGACCGGGTGAGCAGGGACTGCACGATGATCGGC
The DNA here is from genome assembly GCA_963706875.1 of uncultured Actinomycetes bacterium. Lineage (GTDB taxonomy): Bacteria > Actinomycetota > Actinomycetes > S36-B12 > CAIYMF01 > Prado023. Next base: position 290,138 of record CAVPNW010000016.1, read on the forward strand.
AGCAGCTGACCCACCCCGTAGCCGACCCCGCGGGAGGAGACCAGCACCGGCGGGTCGCGGCGCACGTCCTCCAGGGCCAGCACGGCGAACTCGCCGGCGGTCATCACGATGTCCTGGCTGACCGGGTCGAGCATGCGCACGTGGTAGCCCAGGCCGAGCCGGTCGCACCACTCGTTGACGGCCTCGACCAGGTCGGGGCGGGCGTGCAGGATCGCGGCCATCTCCTCGCCCGCCGGACCCACGTAGTCCTCGATCCCCTGGCCGACGAGCGTGGTCCGCTCGGCCCGGGCGCGCATCGGCCCGACGAAGTAGACCCGCTCGAGCGTGCCCCAGAACTCCTCGGTCACCCGATGGTGCAGCGCGACGCCCGGCTGGCTGCCCCACGGCCGCGGGCCCTCGATCGCGGCCGCCTCGTCGCCGTCGGCCAGCTCGGTGTGCGAGCGGATCGCGGCCCGGCGTGACGGGTCCCACTTGAACGAGATGGCCGCGTCGCGGGGAACGCCGGCGTCCGAGGTCCATCCGAAGCCCAGCGTCATCGGCGCCTCGACATCGTGGCAGTGCACGGCCATCCGGAACGAGCCGCCCTCGACGAGGTCGCCGGACATCGTCAGGACATCGGGGCGCACCGCGGTCTGGGCGAGCATCGGCAGCACGGACAGCAGTGAGGATTTCCCGGCCGAGTTGGGACCGAAGACCAGGGTCAGCGGCGCGAGGCCGATGCGCTGCGGCGCGGGGGCGTAGGAGCGCAGGCCGCCGATGGTCAGGTGTCTGATCAGCACGTGCCTGAGCCTAGGCGGCCGATAGGGTCCACATCAGTCCCACGGGGGCACAGGACGCGGCCGAACTCGGCCCGCCTCATACCCCCTGGGGTATACTCGACCCATCACGGAACCGACCCGAGGAGCACCATGAAGACCATCATCATCGGCGGTGTCGCAGGTGGAGCCTCCGCCGCGACCCGCCTGCGCCGGCTCGACGAGTCCCACGAGATCGTCGTGCTCGAGCGCAGCGGGTACGTGTCGTTCGCCAACTGCGGGCTGCCCTACTACATCGGCGGCACGATCGCCGATCGTCGCAACCTGCTGCTCCAGACCCCCAAGAGCCTGAACGCCCGGTTCGGCCTCGACGTCCGGGTCAACTCCGAGGTCACCTCGATCGACCCCGAGGCGCACACGGTCACGGTCAAGGACCTCACCACCGGTGAGTCCTACACCGAGGGCTACGACCACCTCGTCCTGTCCCCCGGCGCCTCCCCCATCGTCCCGCCGATCCCCGGGGTCGAGCGCGCGCTGACGCTGCGCACGATCGAGGACACCGACCGGATCAAGGAGCGCGTCGACTCGCTGCTGCTGTCCGTCGACTCCAGCGAGGAGGCGGTCGGGGGTGCCGCGCTGTCCGCGGTCATCGTGGGTGGCGGCTTCATCGGCCTGGAGATGGCCGAGAGCCTGCGGGAGCGCGGGATGGACGTGACAGTCGTGGAGCTGGGTACCCAGGTCATGGCGCCGCTGGACCCGGAGATGGCCGCGATCGTCGCTGCCGAGCTGCGCAAGCACGGCGTGCACCTGGCCCTCGGCGTCCAGGTGACCGAGGTCCGCGCCGACACGGCGCTGCTCTCCGACGGGCGCGAGATCGACGCCGACATGGTCATCATGAGCATCGGCGTGCGCCCGGACACGAAGCTGGCCGTCGCAGCCGGCCTGGAGCTCGGCCCGCGGGGCGGGATCAAGGTCGACGACCAGATGCGCACCTCCGATCCGCACATCTATGCCGTGGGCGACGCGGTGGACAAGTCGGATGCCACCACGGGCGAGCCGACGCTGGTGCCATTGGCGAACTCCGCCAACCGGCAGGGACGGCTTGTGGCGGATGCGATCTCCGGGCGGACGATCCGCTTCGGCGGCGTGCTCGGCACTGCCATCGTGAAGGTGTTCGACCTGACCGTGGCCGTGACCGGCGCGAACGAGAAGCGGCTGAAGGCCTCGGGTCGGTCGTACGCCGCGGTCCACACGCACCCCGGCTCGCACGCCGGCTACTACCCCGGGGCCGAGCGGATCAGCCTGAAGCTGCTCTTCGACCCGCAGACGGGACAGGTCCTCGGCGCGCAGGGCGTCGGCGGCACCGGGACGGACAAGCGCATCGACGTGCTGGCCACCGCCATCACCGGGGGGATCACCGCCGACGAGCTGGCCGCCCTGGAGCTTGCCTACGCCCCGCCCTACGGCTCGGCGAAGGACCCGATCAACCAGATCGGGTACGTCGCGGAGAACATCATGGCCGGCACGACCCGGACCATGGGCTGGGACGAGATCGACTCCACCGACCGGTTCGTCATCGACGTGCGCACACCGGGCGAGTTCCGCCGCGGCCACATCGAGGGCGCGGTCAACATCAGCGTCGATGACCTGCGGAGCCGGCACGCCGAGATCCCGCAGGGCGCCTCGGGGCAGCCCGTCCCGGTCGTGGTCTACTGCCAGGTCGGCCAGCGGGGCCACACGGCCTCGCGACTGCTGACCCAGCTCGGCTACGACGTGGTCAACCTCGACGGCGGGTGGCTGACCTACAGCCTGGCCCGGGCCAGCTGACCCGACCCGCTGCGAACGGTTCCGACACGACGGTGTACGCGCGCGTGCGTGCAGCGGCTGGAGCGTGTTGTACGGTGATGCCGCTGTTGGACGAAGAGGGTCGAGCAGCGGCTCATTTCACATCTGCACGAGGAGTACGAAGCACCATGGCACAAGGCACCGTCAAGTGGTTCAACGCCGAGAAGGGGTACGGCTTCATCGCCCCCGACGACGGCAGCGCAGACGTCTTCGTTCACTACAGCGCGATCCAGTCCAGCGGCTACCGGTCGCTCGAGGAGGAGCAGCGCGTCGAGTTCGAGGTCACCCAGGGCCAGAAGGGCCCGCAGGCAGACCAGGTCCGCCCGCTCTGACGCCAGCACGCTGGCCTTCACACGAAGGGCCCCGATCCTGACCGGACCGGGGCCCTTCGTGCATCCTGCCGTGCTATCGACGGCTCGCGCCGCGCAGCGCGATCCACGAGACGACCATCGTCGCCAGCCCGCCGACGAGCAGTGCCAGCGCCGGACCCACGACATCACCGGCCACCGACGCGGCCAGGGCGGTCGCCGCCCCTGCCCCGAGCGCCAGCCAGTAGTTGGCCCGACCCCGGAGGAAGGCCCCGAGGCCCAGGACTGCGGCAGCCGCCAGTCCGGCCCGCGTCGGCCAGGCCCACGGGCCAGCAGCCATCCCGACGGACGCGACGAGGGCCAGGGTCGCTCCCAGGACCATCGACGTGCGCCGGCCACGCGCCCAGCGCACACTGAGGCCCGCCCACACGACGCCGAGCCCCACCAGGAACGCCCAGGTCCCGGGCCCGGGCGGCACGACGACCCAGGCGGCCCACGCCAATGCGCCGAGCAGCCCCGCCTCCGACACCGGGGTCCGGGAGATCAGGTTGACGACCAGCATGGCGAGCACGACGCCCACAGCGGCGGCAGCCTGGCCCACGTCCGCTGATGACGACCCCCGCGCCGATCCGAGGACCACCACCATCCCGGTCGTGGCCACCGCGACGCCCGCGGTCAGCAGCGCCGACACCGCCCGGCGACGCTCATCGCTGACCGGCCGGCTCCACGGCAGGCGCAGGAACAGCCCCGCGGCCACCAGGGCCACGGTGCTCAGGCCTGCGAAGGCCCACCGCAGCCCCGGATCCCAGGCGTCCCAGCCTCGGACGACCACACCCCCGATCGAGACGAGCACGAGCGCTGCCCCGGTGTACATCCCGATCTCCGCAGCGACGCGACGGCTGACCAGTGGCGCTGGCGAAGCGGCAGCCGGCGCCCCGTGGGCGGCAGGCCCGGCGGCGGCTCCTGCCGCCACGACCGCCGCGGACTGGGCCTGCCCGATCACGGGCCCACGGGACAGCACCTGCGTCGACGCCCCGGGATCGGCAAGCGCCCCAGCCACCTGGGCGTCGAGGACCTCGGTGTGCGTGTGGGGCGATGGCGGGAGGCCGGGCACGCCAGGGACCGGTTGGGCGGGGTGGTTGAGGTGGCGGTACTCCCCCGCAGGCGGGCCCCCGACGCCCGCCGAGCGGTCGATCACGACCGTCACCGAGTCCTCCCCGCCGGCCGCCGCCGCCGCGACCTCGGGGTCCGCCACCGCAGCAGACGGCGCCTCGGTCCGCGGCATCCGGACCCGCAGCATCCCCACCCCGACCTCGGAATCCGCGCATGTCGACCAGCGTAGAGCCGCATCCGACCCGTCCGGGGCAGCACACTGTGGCGCGTGGGGATGAACGGGCGCCCGGCGTCGTACAACCTGCTGCGGGTTCGCAGGTTCGATCGCTCCTGCCTGCGCCCGGACGTGTTCGCCGGGCTCGGGGTGGCCGCCTACCTCGTCCCGCAGGTCATGGCCTACGCGACGCTGGCCGGCCTCGACCCGGTCGTCGGACTCTGGGCCTGCCTGCTCCCCCTGGCCGTCTACGCCCTGGCCGGCACGTCGCGGCTCCTGTCGGTCGGTCCGGAGTCGACCACGGCCATCATGACGGCCGCCGCGCTCGCCCCGCTTGCTGCCGGTGACGCCGCCACCTACGCCATGATGGCCGCGTTCACGGCCCTGCTCGTCGGGGTGATGTGCCTTCTGGGCGGCATCCTCCGGCTGGGGATCGTCGCCTCGTTGCTGAGCAAGCCGGTGCTCATCGGCTACCTGGCGGGGGTCGCGGTGATCATGATCGCCGGCCAGTTGGGCAAGCTCTTCGGCGTCACGGTCTCCGGCGGTACCCCGCTGACCCAGATCTGGTCGGCCCTCGGCCAGCTCGGTGACGCGAACCGTGCGTCCGCCGCGATCGGGCTGTCGGTGGTCGCCGTGCTGTTCATCGGGACGAGCAGGTGGCCGAGGGTGCCGTGGCCGCTGATCGCGGTGCTGGGCGCGACCCTGGCCACGGCGTGGTTCGACCTCGAGCAGTTCGGCGTGCAGGTCGTGGGCACGGTCCCCGCGGGCCTGCCCGGCCTGAGCCTGCCCACCGACGTCACGCCCTTCCTGATGCTCCTGGGGCCGGCCGCAGGCATCGCCGTGGTCGCGTTCACCGACAACGTCCTGACCGCGCGGGCGTTCGCCGCGCCGGGCGAGGAGATCGACGCCGACGCCGAGCTGCGCGCCCTGGGATTGGCCAACATCGGCACCGGCCTGGCCTCGGGCTTCCCGGTCTCGAGCAGTGGCTCCCGCACCGCCCTGGCCAAGGTCTCTGCCGCCAGGACCCCCGCCTACGGGCTGGTCACCGTGCTGGCCGTCGTCTGCGTCCTGCTGTTCGCCGGTCCCCTGCTGGCCGACTTCCCCAAGGCTGCCCTCGGCGGCCTGGTGGTGTTCGCTGCCTTCAAGATCGTGGAGTTCGCAGAGTTCCGGTGGTTGTGGGACTTCCGGCGCAGCGAGTTCTGGCTGGGGATCGCCGCCTGCTTCGCGGTGCTCACCCTCGACCTGCTCGTGGGCGTCGGGTTCGCCATCCTGCTCTCGGTCATCGCCATGCTGGCGCGCGTCGCCCGCCCGCACGCCGCGGTCCTGGGCACCGTCCCCGGGCTGGCCGGCATGCATGACGTGGGTGAGTACCCGAACGCCACCGAGGTCGAGGGCCTGCTGGTGTTCCGCTACGACTCGCCGCTGTTCTTCGCCAACGCCGAGGACTTCCGCACGCGGGTCCTCGAGGCCGTCGAGGACGACGAGCGGGAGGGACGCGAGGTCCGTCGGGTGCTGCTCAACTGTGAGGCGATGGTCGACGCCGACTCCACCGCGGTCGGCGCAATGCAGGAGCTGGTCCGCGAGCTGCAGCGACGCGACATCGAGGTCTCCCTGGCGCGGGTGCACGTGGAGCTCGCCGAGCTGCTCGAGCGCGCCGGGATCCTGGGACTGGTCGGCGTGGACAACGTGTACCCGACGCTGCCGACGGCGGTCGCCGGGTACCGCGAGGACGAGAACGGCTCGGAACCACCGGCGAGGTGATCCTCGCGGCCGGTCGCGCCGTCAGCCCGCGTCGCCGGCAACCAGCGGGGTACGGTCGGCCCAGCACCCACGACGAGGGAGGTTGGCTCATGCTCGAGGCGTCTGAGGTCGGCAACAAGCTGTCCAAGGAGGAGTTCAAGTCCGTCGAGCCGCAGCTGCGGGTCGACCTGGTCAACGCCCAGTACGACCTGAAGAGCGCGGACTTCGGGGTGCTCATCTTCGTGGCCGGCGACGACCGGATCGCGGGCAACGAGGTCGTGAACCGGATCAACGAGTGGATGGACGCGCGCTTCATCCAGACGCACGTGATGGGGCCGCTGACCTCCGAGGAGTCGATGCGACCGCGGTACTGGCGCGTCTGGCGCGACATGCCAGCCAAGGGCCGCATCGCCCTGATGGCCGGCGGCATCCTGCGGCTGCTGCACGAGAACCTGGCCGGTGAGCTCTCCGACGAGGAGTACGAGCGCTCGATCGACCACCTCGAGGCGATGCAGGAGGCGCTGGTCGCCGACGGCACGCTGATCGTCAAGGTGTTCCTGCACACGCCGGCCAAGAAGCAGCGCAAGCGGATGAAGAAGGCCGAGGGCGACCGCGACGAGGGCTGGCGCATCGACCAGCGCGACTGGGCGATGCTGGACCTGCTCGAGGAGAGCGGTCACAAGCTCGAGAAGCTGCTGCGGCGGACCTCGGTGGCCGGCGCCCCGTGGTCGGTCATCGAGGCGACCGACGCGCGCTACCGCGACGTCGCCGTGGCCCGCACCATCCTCAACGCCATCACCGCGCGGATGGCTGAGGGGTCGCCCGCCGGCGTGTCCGTCAGTGACCAGCTGTTCTCCCCCGGCGAGCGGCAGGCCACTGTCCTGGACACCGTGGACCTCACCCGCACCACCGACAAGGCCACCTACGATCGTGAGCTCAACAAGCTCCAGCGCGAGGTGCACGGGCTCGCGCGGCAGGCCCGGGACCGGGGCATGTCCACGGTGCTGGCCTTCGAGGGCTGGGACGCCGCGGGCAAGGGTGGGGCGATCCGCCGGATCACCCAGGCGCTCGAGGCCGGCGACTACCGCGTGATCTCCACGGCCGCCCCCACCGAGGAGGAGCGCAAGTACCACTACCTGTGGCGGTTCTGGAGAGACCTGCCCCCGGCCGGCAAGTTCGTGATCTACGACCGCACCTGGTACGGCCGGGTGCTGGTCGAGCGGATCGAGGGCTTCGCGACGCCGGCCGAGTGGCAGCGTGCCTACGACGAGATCAACGACTTCGAGGACCAGCTCGTCGAGCGCGGCTTCTACGTGGCCAAGTTCTGGCTGCACATCTCTGCCGAGGAGCAGCTGGCCCGCTTCCAGGCCCGGGAGAACACCCCCGAGAAGGCCCACAAGATCACCGAGGAGGACTACCGCAACCGGGAGAGGTGGGGTGAGTACGTGCAGGCCGTCGACCAGATGGTGGTGCGCACGTCCTCGACCGACTCGCCGTGGCACATCGTCCCGGCCAACGACAAGTTCACTGCCCGGCTCGAGGTGCTGGACCACGTGCGCACCGGGCTGAAGAAGGCGCTGCGCACGCTGCCCTGAGCCACGCGGGCTCCGGACCTTCGGTTGCGGACAGCCGGCTCAGTGCTCGCCGCGAGCAGCGATCCCGGTGAGGACCTCGGCCACGCGCGCACCGCTGCGCCCGAAGTACTCCGGGGCCAGGTAGTCGTCCATGAACGCCGTCACGTCCGGGGTGATGACCGGCCGCGCCCGGATCATGTCGACCATCTCGTCGAAGGACTCGGGGTGGTACCCGATCCGCTCGGCGAAGATGAGGGACTCCGCGCTGCCCGGCAGGTACTCGGCGATCCGGTCGGCGAGCAGCCAGCGGGGGAAGATCACCGGCTTGCCCAGGGCCCATGCCTCGTAGACGGTCGTGCCGAAGTCGGCGACCACGATGTCGGCCCGAGGCATCGACGCACCGGTGGGGGTGTGGTCCGTGCGGTTGCGCGGGTGCACCGAGACGTCGATCCAGGCGAACTTCGACAGGGCGCGCAGGTAGTTCTCGAAGGCGGGGAAGCTCGACGTCGAGCGACCGGTCTCGCCGCGCTTGCGCCGGTTGTGGGTCGGCGCCCAGAGCACGCGCGGCTTCGGCTCGCCGATCAGCCGGCGCGCCGGCGGCGGCACCTGGCCGATCAGGTCGTCGAGGCGGGGCCAGCCGACGACATGGATCCGGTCCTCGCCGAGCTTGATGGCCGGTGACTCCAGGAGCCGTCGCTTGAGCCACTCCCCCGGCACCAGCAGGTGCTGACGCTGGTTGGCCAGGCGCTTGCCCTGCCCGTCGGAGGACCACAGGTAGTTCTTGTCCGCGACCCCATGGCTCATCACCACGTCGGCCTTCGGCCGGATGAACAGGCAGAAGTTCAGCGCCCCGGGGCGGTAGTCGCCGCGCTCGGGCCTGGGGTCGGGCAGATGTGGATCGATCAGGTCCAGCAACTGGGCCTGCACGCCCTGGTAGGAGTCGGCGCGATCCAGCACGAAGTGGATCGGGCGCGACATGGCGCACAGGGTACCGAGGCCGGCGGGTGGCGCGTGCACGTGACGCGCGAGAACCCGACCGCTCCGGACCCACGCCGCACGTGCCCGGCGCCCCCGGGGCGCCCGGGAGGCAGCGGACGATCGATCCGGATCTGCGGCAGATCATGGTCGCAGATCCGGACGAACCCGGAGATGGGCCGCTCGATAGCGGATCGATCGGGAGGGGCGGGGGCCGGTGGGGCGGCGGGGCGGCGGCCTGGATCGCCCATCGGATCGGCCATCCGACGTGCGTCGCTGCGACACGCCGCGTCTCAGCATCCGAACGGAAGTGGACAGAACGCCCGGCTTAGGGCAGCCTGTCCGTCATGACGACGGCCGGGCGCGCGACGGACACCCTTGTGGTGCGCCGTCACGTCGACCTGTGCCGCATGCAGTCCTGCATGTGTTGCGCCTGATCCTGCAGTTCCCTTCCGGACGCTGCGGTCGACCAGGCGCCGGACACCCATGATCCCGCGCCCAGTCTGAGCGCATGCGTCCTCCGAACCCCGGAGAACGCTCATGACCGACACACCCACCGCCCCCGCTCGGGCCTCCCGCCCGCCGCGCGATGAGGGCCAATGGGCCCTTGGCTCCACGACGCCGCTGAACGCCAACGAGGAGTTCAAGGTCGCCGACAACGGACTGAACGTCCGCGAGCGGATCGAGACCATCTACTCCCGCGAGGGCTTCGCCAGCATCCCCGCCGACGACCTCCGCGGCCGGATGCGCTGGTGGGGCCTCTACACCCAGCGCCGGCCGGGCATCGACGGCGGGCGCACCGCGAGCCTGCCGCCCGAGGAGCTCGACGACGAGTTCTTCATGCTCCGGATCCGCTCCGACGGCGGCGCGCTGAGCAGCGAACAGGCGCGCACGATCGGCGGGATCTCGACCGAGTTCGCCCGCGGGACCGCCGACATCACCGACCGCCAGAACATCCAGCTGCACTGGATCCGGATCGAGGACGTCCCCGAGATCTGGCGTCGGCTGGAGGCCGTGGGCCTGAGCAGCACCGAGGCCTGCGGCGACACCCCCCGGGTGGTCCTGGGCTCGCCCGTCGCCGGCGTGGCCGCCGACGAGATCATCGACGGGACCCCGGCGATCGAGGCGATCGTCGCCCGCTACGTCGGCGACCCCGAGTACGCGAACCTGCCGCGCAAGTTCAAGTCGGCGATCTCCGGGTCGCCGCGCCATGACGTCGCCCACGAGATCAACGATGTGTCGTTCGTGGGGGTCATCCACCCGGAGCACGGCCCCGGGTTCGACGTGTGGGTCGGCGGCGGGCTGTCCACCAACCCGATGCTCGCCCAGCGGCTGGGTGCCTGGGTGCCGCTGGACGAGGTCCCCGAGGTGTGGGGCGGGATCATCGAGATCTTCCGCGACTACGGGTACCGCCGGCTGCGCAACCGGGCTCGGCTGAAGTTCCTCGTCTCCGACTGGGGCGCGGCGCGGTTCCGGGAGGTGCTGGAGACCCAGTACCTGCAGCGACCGCTCATCGACGGGCCGGCGCCGGACCCCGTCCCCGCCGGGGCGCGCGACCACGTCGGGATCCACCCGCAGCGCGATGGCCGGGTGTACGTGGGTGCGGCACCGACCGTCGGTCGGATCAACGGCGAGACGCTCGCGCGGCTGGCCGACCTGGCCGCCGAGTACGGCTCCGGGCGGATCCGGCTGACCGCCCAGCAGAAGCTGGTGATCCTCGATGTGGCGCCCGAGCGGGCCGAGGCTCTCGCCGGCGAGTTGGGCGAGATCGGCCTGCAGGTGCACCCGCACGCGGTCCGGCGCTCGACGATGGCCTGCACCGGGATCGAGTTCTGCAAGCTGGCGATCGTGAACACCAAGGACACCGCGCGGACCCTGATCGAGACCATCGAGGTGCGCCGACCCGACCTGGATGTGCCCCTGGCCGTGCACGTCAACGGCTGCCCCAACTCGTGCGCCCGCTTCCAGGTGGCCGACATCGGGCTCAAGGGGATGCTCGTCCCCGATGCCGGGGGAACCCCGGTCGAGGGCTTCCAGGTCCACCTCGGCGGTTCGCTGGGCCACGCCGCGGGATTCGGCCGCAAGCTCCGGGCGCTGAAGGTCACCGCCGCCGAGCTGCCCGAGTTCGTCGACCGCGTCACCGGCCGGTACCTCGAGCAGCGCACCGAGGGCGAGCAGTTCGCCGAATGGGTCGTCCGCGCCGACGAGGAGGCCCTGCGATGACCGCCGCTGCGACCCACTCGACCATCGGTGTGCACGGAATCGACGATCGGATGGTCGATTCCGTGCACACCGATGCCGGACCCATCCCTGCGACCGCAGGCACTGGCGAGCGGGCGGTGCCCTACCACTGCCCGTACTGCGCCGACGAGGACCTGCGCCCACTGGGCGCCACCCCTGGCGCCTGGCACTGCCGTTCCTGCACCCGCACGTTCTCGGTGAAGTACCTCGGCATGCAGGCCCCGACCCCCAGCTGGCCGCCCACGCCGGATGCCACAACAGCCCCGACCCCGACTGGAGGAACCCGATGACCACGACCGACATCCGTGCCGCGAGCCCGGGGCTCGTCGCCGAGGGGGCAGCGGTCGTCGCGCACTTCGCCGACCCGTACGACCAGGCCCGGATCGCCCTGGCCTGGGCCCATGACGAGTTCGGCAACGACCTGGTCCTGGCCTCGAGCATGGGCGACGAGGTCCTGGTGCACCTTGCCAGTGAGGTGATCCCCGAGGTGAACACGCTGTTCATCGACACCGGGTACCACTTCGCCGAGACCCTGGGCACGGCCGCCGCGTACGACGCCGTCCGGCCGATCACCCTGATCACGCTCACGCCACGGCAGACCGTGGCCGAGCAGGACGCCACCGAGGGTGCGGACCTCTTCGCCCGCGACCCCGACCGCTGCTGCGCCCTGCGCAAGGTCGAGCCGCTCGAGCGCGGACTTGCCCCGTACGCCGCGTGGATCACCGGCATGCGCCGGGTCGACGCCCCCACCCGCACCGACATCGAGGTGATCGGGTGGGACGCCAGGCGGTCGAAGGTGAAGCTCAACCCGCTCGCGGGGTGGACCGACGAGGACATCGCGGCCTACGTCGAGAGCCACGACGTCCTGCTCAACCCGCTGCGGCAGGTCGGCTACGCGTCGATCGGGTGCGCCCCCTGCACGAATCCCACTGCCCCTGGAGACGATCCCCGATCCGGCCGCTGGTCGGGCCGGGCCAAGACGGAATGCGGGTTGCACACATGAGCACAACGATCCTGACCCCAACGCACCCGAGCCTCGCAGTCGACCACCTGTCGGCGCTGGAGAGCGAGGCCATCCACATCATGCGCGAGGTCGCCGGGGAGTTCGAGCGCCCGGCGCTGCTCTTCAGCGGCGGCAAGGACTCCGTGGTGATGCTGCACCTGGCCATCAAGGCGTTCCACCCCGCGCGGGTGCCGTTCACGGCCGTCCACGTCGACACCGGGCACAACTTCCCGGAGGTCCTGGAGTACCGCGACGCCGCCGTCGCGCGCACCCGGACACGTCTGGTCGTGGCCCACGTCCAGGACTGGATCGACCGTGGCGTTCTGCGCGAGCGCCCCGATGGCACCCGCAACCCGCTGCAGACCGTCCCGCTGCTCGACACGATCGCCGAGCACCGGTTCGACGCCGTGTTCGGCGGCGGTCGGCGCGACGAGGAGAAGGCCCGCGCCAAGGAGCGCATCTTCAGCCTGCGCGACGAGTTCGGCCAGTGGGACCCCCGTCGGCAGCGCCCCGAGCTGTGGGACCTGTACAACGGCAGGCACGCCCCCGGCGAGCACGTCCGGGTGTTCCCGCTGTCGAACTGGACCGAGGGCGACGTCTGGCGCTACATCGAGCGCGAGGGCATCGAGCTGCCCAGCATCTACTACGCGCACGACCGTGAGGTCTTCAAGCGGAACTCCATGTGGCTCACGGCCGGCGAGTGGGGCGGGCCCAAGGGCGACGAGACAGTCGAGGTGCGCCGGATCCGGTACCGGACCGTCGGGGACATGTCGTGCACAGGCGCCGTCGACTCCGACGCCACGACCGTGGCCCAGGTCATCGCCGAGGTCTCGGCCAGCCGGCTCACCGAACGGGGCGCGACCCGCGCCGACGACCGCATGTCCGAGGCGGCCATGGAGGATCGCAAGAAGGAAGGGTACTTCTGATGGCGCACGAGCTGCTCCGCCTGGCCACCGCGGGGTCGGTCGACGACGGCAAGTCCACGCTCGTGGGCCGGCTGCTCCACGACACGAAGTCGATCCTGGCCGACACCATGGACGCGATCGAGCAGGTCAGCCGCGACCGGGGACTTGCTGCCCCTGACCTCGCGCTGCTCACCGACGGCCTGCGCGCCGAGCGCGAGCAGGGCATCACGATCGACGTGGCCTACCGGTACTTCGCCACGCCCAACCGGTCGTTCATCCTCGCCGACACCCCGGGGCACGTGCAGTACACGCGCAACATGGTCACCGGGGCCTCCACCGCCGAGCTCGCGCTGATCCTCGTGGACGCCCGCAACGGCGTGGTCGAGCAGACCCGCCGGCATGCTGCCATCAGCGCCCTGCTGGGCGTGCGGCACATCGCGGTGGTGGTCAACAAGATGGACCTCGTCGGGTTCGACCGCGACGTGTTCGAGTCGATCCGCGCGGAGTTCGACGCCTACGCCCGCGCGCACGGCGTCGACGACGTGGTGGCTGTCCCGATCAGCGCCCTCGACGGCGACAACGTCGTGACCCGATCGGCCCGGACCGACTGGTACCGGGGCCCGACCCTGCTCGAGCACCTGGAGGCGGTACCGGTCGGCAGTGACCCCGCCCGCCAGCCGTTCCGGTTCCCGGTGCAGTACGTGATCCGCCCACAGGACGCCGAGCACCACGACTACCGGGGCTACGCCGGACGGGTCGAGGCCGGAACGGTATCGGTGGGGGACGCCGTGGTCATCGCCCCGAGCGGGGCGCGCTCGACGGTGGTCGCGATCGACACCTACGACGGCCCCTTGGCCTGGGCGCAGGCGAGCCAGTCGGTCACGCTGCGCCTGGCTGACGACATCGACATCTCCCGCGGTGACCTGCTGGCTGCGGCGCAGGCGGCGCCCGAGGTCGTCCGTGACGTGGCTGCGACGGTCACGGTGCTCGCCGAGCAGGCCCTCGTTCCCCGCCAGCGACTGCTGCTCAAGGCCGGCTCGCGCACCGTCCGCGCGTTGGTCGAGAGCATCGACAGCCGGCTGGACATCGACACCCTCGAGGCGCAGGCGGGAGTCGACCGACTTGCGCTCAACGACATCGGAGAGGTGCGGATCCGCCTGGCCGAGCCGGTCGCGTTCGACCCCTACGACGAGATCCGTTCCACGGGTGCCTTCCTGCTGATCGATGACCAGACCGGGGCCACCGTGGCTGCCGGGATGGTCCGGACGACTGCCGCATGACCGCGATCACCACCGTTGCCGATCCCGCCGCGCGCTATCCGCTGCTGCTGGACCTGGCCGGACGCGCGACGCTCGTGGTCGGAGGCGGGCCGGTCGCGGCACGCCGGGCCGCCGGGCTGGTGGCCGCCGGGGCGCAGGTGACCGTCATCGCCCCGGCGATCTGCGAGGACCTCGTCGACCTCGTCGCTGAGGGCGCCGTCGTGTGGTGGTCCCGTGAGGCGTCGGCCGCCGACGTGACTGCCGGGCCGACAGGAGTGGCACCTCCGGGCGGCGCGGAGAACGCCAACGGGACCGGGGCACCCTTCCGGGTCGGGAACGCCGGCGGGGCCGATGCGTCCCGCTGGTGGCTGGTGCACACGGCGACCGGCGACCTGCTGGTCGACGAGGCGATCGCCCGGCGGGCCGACGACGCCGGGATCTGGTGCGTGCGCGCCGACAGCGCCGAGGAGTCGGCCGCCCACACCCCAGCGATCGCCCAGGGCCCGGACGGGGTCCAGGTGGCGGTCTCCGGCGGTGGCGACCCGGGACGCGCCCGCGCGATCCGCGACGCGATCAGCGACCTGCTCGCCACGGGCGCCCTCCCCCTGCGCCGAACCCGCCCCGCCCCCACCGCGCCCGGATCACGTCGGGTTCGAGCGGATCGCGTTCGTCCGAACCCGACGCGATCGGCCGATGCACCCAGCAGACCCGACGCGATCCGGGCGAGTGGGGCGCGTCGTGCTGGTTGGGGGTGGGCCGGGGGATCCTGGGTTGATCACCGTTGCGGGGCGGCAGTGGTTGGCGCGCGCAGACGTCGTCGTCACCGACCGGCTCGGCCCGACCAGTCTCCTGGCCGAGCTGGGCGCGGACGTCACGATCATCGATGTGGGCAAGACCGCCGGGAACCACCCGATCCCCCAGGACGAGATCAACCGGATCCTGGTCGAGCATGCCCGGGCCGGGCGCACGGTCATCCGGCTCAAGGGCGGTGACCCGTTCGTCCTCGGCCGCGGCGGCGAGGAGGCCCTGCACTGCCTGGCCCACGGTGTCCCGGTCGAGGTGGTTCCGGGGGTGACGTCCGCGGTGAGCGTCCCCGCGGCCGCGGGCATCCCGGTGACCCACCGTGGGATCACCACGTCGCTGGTCATCGCCAGCGCGCACGCCGGTGCCGGACAGGCGCTCGACGCCGCTCGGACCGCACCCCACGACGCGACCCTCGTGCTGCTGATGGGCCTGTCGGGGCTGGCCGGGACGGCGCAGGAGCTGATCACATCCGGACGCGACCCGCGCACCCCGGTGGCGGTCATCAGCGACGGATGGACACCTCGGCAGCGCACCGTGTCCGGATCGCTGGCGAGCATCGCCGGTGACGTGGACGCCGCCCGACTGCCCGGGCCGGTCGTGATCGTCGTCGGCGAGGTGGTCACCCTGCGCGCAGAACTCGGCGACCTCTCCGGCGTGCCGCAGGCACAGATCGCACGGGCTGGGTGACCATAGGCGCAATGTCCCTGACACTGCTGGCCCACGGATCGCCGGACCCCAGGCATGCGCGTGACGTCGCGTCCCTGGCCGGCCGCCTCAAGGTGGCCGGGATCGACACCCGGGCGGCCTACCTCGATCACCACGAGCCGAATCCCGCCGGGGTCGCGCGCTCGTGGCACGAGGCCGGGGCAGCCGACACCACCGTCGTCCCGCTGCTCATCAGCCCCGCGTACCACGCCCGGGTCGACGTCCCGGTCGCAATCAGCACCATGCGCTCGGCGGCCCCCGGGCTCGGCGTCGCGGTCGCGGAACCCGTCGGGCTGCACCCGTTGCTGCTCACCGCCGCAGCCGAGCTGATCGCCGCCTCCGGCCTCCCCGTCGACGGCCGCACCGGGATCATCCTCGCCGCGGCCGGCTCCCGCGACCTGCGCGCCGTGGGCGCCATGGAGTCGCTGTTCCGCACCCAGGGGCCGGCCCTGGCCGACTCACTGGGGGCTCGGGCGGTGCGCGCTGCCTACCTCGACGGTGGCCGGCCGCTGGGGCGGATGCGCACGCTCATGCGGTGCGTGGACGGCTGCACGTCGTTCATCGTGGTCCCGATGGTGATCGCCGACGGCATCCTGCGCGACCGGATCGGCACGGCGGCCGAACGGCACGACACCCCGGTCACACCAGGGGTCCTGGCCGACACGAACGCCATGGCCGACCTCGTGGTCCTGCGCGCCGGATCCGCGCCGGCGCCGACGTGCGCAGCATCCCCGTCGCGCGCCCGACGCTGACCGGCCAGACCACCTACCCGCTGATCCCCATCGCGGCCAGGATCACGGCCTGCGTCTGCGCCTCCTCGTCGAGGGACGCGTAGCGCCCGGCCGCCCCGCCGTGGGATCCCTCCTCGAGGGCGACCCGCAGGAGCACCCCGCCCCGACGACCCGGGACCTCGACCGCGCCCTGCTGCGGATCCGTCGCCCGCAGCCGTGCGACCCACTTCGCCGGCTCATGGACCATGACCCGGGGGTCGTGGACCGCTCCAGTGGCCAGGATGAAGGGCCGGCGACCGGCGGGCGGGACGTTGTCGTAGGGCGAGTAGTCCACCATCCACGCGTACTGCTCGGGCAGTGCGGGGTTGCCCCACTCCTCCCACTCCCCCACCGTCAGGGGCAGATCCGGATCCAGCATCGAGTTGATGACGTCGACGAAGGGCACCTCGGCGATGACACCAGCGAAGGCCTCCGGGTCGAGATCCATGCTCGCGGCGACCAGCAGCCCCCCGGCCGAGCCACCGCGGGAGACGATCCGGGAGCCGTCGACCGCTGCCTCGGGGCCTGACCCCAGGGCCCGGGCGACGTCGACGAAGTCCCGGAACGAATTGGCCTTGGTCGCCATGTGTCCGCCGTCCCACCAGCGCCGGCCGAGCTCACCACCTCCACGGACGTGCGCATGCGCCCAGACCACCCCCCGGTCCAGCAGGCTGGGAAGCGCCCGGCTGAACGCAGGGTCGTAGGCGTACTCGTAGGCGCCGTACCCGTACAGCAGGCAGGGGGCTGTCCCGTCCAGGGGGGTCACCCGATGGGCGACCAGCGTGACTGGGACGTGCTCCCCGTCGCGGGCGGTGACCCACTGCTCGGTCACGACGTAGTTGCCTGCGTCGTGGTTGGGCGCCTCGCCCCGGTGGCGCACGACCGGCTCAGCAGCGGGGTCGAACGGATGGTCGGTCCAGGTCGGTGGATCCACCCGGCTCTGCACCACGACGGTCACGAATGCCGCGTCGAACTCCTCGTTGGCACCCAGCTCGATGGACCCCCCGGGGGCGGCACGCAGCACGCGCGCGTTCGACCAGTCCAGCCCGGATGCAGCCACTGGGACCACGTAGTGGGCCGGGCGCCCCGACTCGCGCAGGCTGATCACCACGTGGCCGGCGAACGCATCGACGGCCAGCAGCCGCCTGATGGGCCCAGCCTGGGAGTCCACCTCGGAGCGCGCGACCCCGACCTCGCCCGGCAGCGGGGCGTCGATGGCCGGCTGCCAGGCCGCGGGATCGGTCGACCTGAGGCCCACCCAGCTGAGCGTGAACTCCCGCGCACCGCCGTGGTTGGTCACGACGAGGAAGGGCTGCAGGCCGCCAGGAACGGATTCGACGGCGTACTCATGGCCCTCGCGACGCCCCCCGACTGCGGTCGGTGGGGCGGTCGGGTCCTGCGCCGGGATCGCCCACGTCTCGGAGCTGTCCCGGCTCCCGGCGTGGATCAGCACCCACTGCCCGCACCGGGTCGTGCGCACCGACAGCTCGAAGCGCCGGTCGTCCTCCTGCAGCACGAGCACATCGGTCGCCGGATCCGTCCCAACCACGTGGCGCCACACCTGATGGGGCCGGTACACGTGGTCCACCAGGGTGTAGAAGTAGGTGCGCCCGTCGGCCGCCCACGCGCCGCCGTAGTAGGTGCGCCCCATCCGCTCGGGGAGGTCCGTGCCCGTGGCCACGTCGCGGAAGCGCAGCTCGTAGAGCTCCTCGCCGGTCGCATCGAACGACCACGCCAGCAGCGAACCGTCCGGGCTGACCTCTCGCACCCCGACCTCGCCGTAGGTCGATCCGACCGCAGCCGCCTCGACGTCGAGGTCCACTAGCGTGGTCCACTGCCCCGCGCCCGGCGCCCGGCGCTGGAACTGGCCGAGCTGCGCGCCATCGGGCATCACATCCCGGAACTGCGCGGACCCACACGTGTGCGCCGGTCCCTGCTCTGTCAGCGGCGTTCGGGAGACCATCTCCGTGAACAGCCGCCGGCGCAGGGGCTCCAACGGCGCAGTGGCGGCGGCGTAGTGGTCGAGCTCGGCGCGCAGGTAGGCCGTCAGGTCCTGGCCCCCCTCGGCCATCCAGGCGAACTCGTCAGGGATGTCCCGGCCATGCACGTGGCGGACATGGGGGCGCGTGGGTGCCACAGGAGGGGTGACCATGACGGCCGAACCTAGCAGGGCCCAGCCGCCTTACCCGACGATGACGCATCGTGGTCCGAATCCGATCATGAGTCGGCTATCCTGCGCACGTCCTTCCGACCCGGGGTGGGGGAATCACCCGCCGGAGGCGGACCCGAGGCCGCGCGCCCCTGCCATCGGAGGCACCGATGAAGCTCCTCTCCCCGTCCAAGCTCCTGATCGCCGCCGGTGCTGCGTGCGCACTGCTGCTTCCGAGCGCCGCCGTGCACGCCGACGAGTCCCCGTCGCCCGCGGCCTCGCCGGTCCCGATCTCGGCAGCCACCGGCCCGTTCACGGTCGGCATGACCACCGACGTCGACTCGCTGAACCCGTTCACGGGCATCGTGGCCGAGGCCTACGAGATGTTCCAGCTGATGTACCCGACGCTCACGTCCTCCTCAGCCGAGGACTTCTCGCCGGTGCCCGACCTCGCCGAGTCGTGGACCGAGTCCGCCGACCAGACCACCTGGACCTACAAGATCCGTCCCGGGCTGACGTGGAACGATGGCACGCCACTGACCGCCCGGGACGCCGCCTACACCTTCAACCGCATCCTCAACGGCGACTACGAGAAGACGAACTACGGCGGTTACGTCGCCAACATCACCAAGGCCGAGGCCCCCGACGACACCACCTTGGTGCTCACCGTCTCCAAGCCGACGCCGCTGATGGATCGCCTGGCCGTCTACATCCTGCCCGAGCACGTATGGAGCCAGATCGACGGCAAGGAGGTGCGCTCGTACCCGAACGAGCCGACCGACGGCCAGCCGATCGTCGGGGCCGGTCCCTACACCCTGGTCGAGCGGCAGAAGGGGCAGTTCCTGCGCTTCGAGGCCAACCCGGACCACTGGCGCGGCAAGCCCGCGTTCGACGAGCTGGTCTTCCGCGTCTACAAGAACGACGATGCCCTGGGGCAGGCGCTGCGCAAGGGCGAGGTGGACTTCGCCCACGACATGCAGGCCAACGTGTTCGACGCGGTCAGCGGCGACAGCGGCATCACGCCGATCGAGGCCGCCAACTACGACTTCAGCCAGATCGGGTTCAACACCGGCGCCGCCCTGGCCGACGGCACACCGATCGGCGACGGCCACCCCGCGCTGAAGGACACGCGGGTCCGCCAAGCGCTCAACTGGGCCATCGACCGGCAGGTCCTGGTCGACAAGGTGCTCGCCGGGCACGGGACGGCCGGCAGCACGGTGATCCCGCCGCTGTACACGACGCTGCACCTGCAGCCCGAGAACCCCTACAGCTACGACCCGGTGAAGGCTGGCCAGCTGCTCGACGAGGCCGGCTACCCGCTGGGCGCTGACGGCAAGCGGTTGGACAAGGACGGCTCCCCGCTGACCTTGCGCCTGCTGGGCCGGCAGGAGTCCCAGGCGTCCCAGCAGACCGTGCAGTTCGTCCAGGGATGGCTGGAGGATCTCGGCATCACCGTCGAGACCAAGATCGTCTCCGAGGACTCACTCATCGAGCTCAACGGCCAGGGCGACTTCGACATCTTCGAGTGGGGCTGGGGCGTCGAGCCCGACCCTGACTACCAGCTCTCCACCTTCACCTGTGCCCAGCGTTCCTCGGAGGAGGACGGCACCATCTACGCGGGGCTGTCGGACTCGCACTTCTGCAACGAGGAGTACGACAGGCTCTACGCCGAGCAGGCCACCGAGACCGATGCGGGGAAGCGTGCGGAGATCGTCAAGCAGATGCAGCAGATCCTCTACGACGAGGCCCCCTACGCCGTGACCTACTACCCCGACATGCTGCAGGCGCGGCGCACCGATGCCGCACACAACTTCGTCGCCCAGCCCACCACAAGCGCCGACGGTCAGCCCGGCCGCGAGCTGTTCCAGTTCGGGACCTGGGCCTACAGCGCGATGCAGCCCGGCGCCGCCCCCACGGACGGGGCATCCGGGGAGGCCGAAGCCTCGGACGACTCGGGTGGCTCATCCTTCAACCCCGCGATCCTCGCCGGGATAGTCGGCCTGGTCGTGGTCGGCGTGGGCGCGGCGGTGCTCCTGGGCCGACGGCGCCCAGACGAGGACGTCGAATAGACATGGGGCCCACCGTGGACGTGGCCTCCACCCAGCCGGCCCCGAGCTCGGCTGAGGCCGGTCCGGGGCGCTCACCGGGGATGAGCCCCGGGACGCGGTACGCGCTGCGGTCGATCGGCTCCGGACTGGTCACCCTGGCGTTCGTCGTGGTGTTCAACTTCTTCCTCTTCCGGATGCTGCCCGGTGACCCGATCGGGCTCTACACCCGCGGGCGCAACGTCGACCCGGAGCAGATCGCCAAGCTGCGCGCAGAACTGGCCCGACCCATCGGCGAGCAGTTCCTCGCCTACATCGCCAACCCGTTCGCCACCACCATCAACTCCGCCCGCTTCAACCGGCCGGTCTGGGAGCTGATCGGCGACCGAGTCGGGGCCACCCTCCTGCTGGTCGGGACCGCCATCCTGCTGGCCTCGATCATCGGGACGCTCATCGGCATCCGGGCGGCGTGGAAGCGCGGAGAGCGCTTCGACAGCATCTCGTCGGCGGTCACCCTGACGCTCTACGCGATGCCGGAGTTCTGGCTGGGCATGATCCTGCTGATCATGTTCGGCGTGGGGACCGCCGTCACGCCGGGCATCTTCCCGATCGGCGGGATCATCTCGCCGGGCGTGGACCCGAGCAGCCTCGAGGGGCTCCTCAACGTCGCGTGGCACATGGTGCTGCCGGTCACCACGCTGGCAGCCGTGTACCTGGCCGAGTACGCGCTGGTGATGCGCGCGAGCCTGATCGATGAGATGGGCCAGGACTACCTGACGGTCGCCCGGGCCAAGGGCCTGAAGGACAAGGAGGTGCGCCGGCGCCACGCGGTGCCCAACGCGATCCTGCCGACGGTGACGCTGATCTTCATGAACCTCGGCTTCGTGATCTCCGGGGCGATCACCGTCGAGACGGTCTTCTCCTGGCCGGGGCTGGGGCTGCTCACCTACGACGCCCTGCGCGGTCCGGACATCGCCCTGCTCCAGGCGACGTTCCTGCTGTTCTCCATCGGGGTGATCGCGGCGAACATCATCGCCGACCTCATGTACGCCGTCCTCGACCCACGGGTGCGTGTCTGATGACGATGACCCGCCCCGGTTTCGACCCGGCCAGCCCCACGTCGGCCAGGCAGGTGACCAGGATCCGCCGCCGCGACGCCCGGGCCCGCACATGGCGGGCGTTCCGGGCCAACCGCGGTGGGATGCTCGGCCTGATCGTCCTCGTGGTGTTCATCGCGCTCGCCCTGTTCGCCCCCGTCCTGTTCCCGCCGAGCACGATCAGCGTGACCCAGGCCACCGGCGAGCCGATGAGCCCGCCCACCGCCGGCTTCCCCCTGGGCACCGACGAGAGCGGCCGATCGATCCTCGCGCTGATCGTGTGGGGCGCGCGGATCAGCCTGATCGTGGGCCTGGCCGCCACGTTGATGTCGATGTTGATCGGCACGCTCATCGGGATCATGTCCGGCTTCTTCGGCGGGTGGCTGGGACTGGCCCTCAACCGGTTCACCGACTGGTTCCTGGTGATCCCGTTCCTCCCCCTGGCCATCGTGCTGGCCACGGTGCTCGGTGCCTCCCTGATCAACATCATCGTGGTCATCGGGATCACCTCATGGCCCGGAACCGCCCGGCTCGTGCGCGCCCAGACCCTGAGCATCGGCGCCCGGCCCTACCTGGAACGGTCCCGGGCCCTCGGCGCCGGCAACGGGCACCTGATGCGCCGCCATATCCTGCCCAACGTGATGCCCCTGGTGCTGGCGAACACGACCCTCATGGTGGCCCTGGCCATCCTCAGTGAGACCACCCTGAGCTTCCTCGGCCTCGGCAACCCGCTGTCGCCCTCGTGGGGCTCGATCCTCGACGGAGCGTTCACGAGCGGCGCGATGACCGCGGGGGCCTGGTGGTACGTGCTGCCCCCCGGACTGTGCGTGGTCGCGGTGGTGCTCGCCTTCACCCTCATCGGCCGAGCGCTGGAGGACGTCGTGGACCCGCGTCGACAGGGCGGCCGCTGATGACCGTCGAGGCACGTGGCCCTGCCCTGGAGTTCCGCAACGTGGGCATCACCTATCGGGGGCGTGACGGGGACGTCCCGGCCGTGCGCGGGGTCGACCTGACCGTCGCCGCCGGCTCCTCGCTGGGCATCGCCGGGGAGAGCGGCAGCGGCAAGTCCACGCTCATCTCCACGGTGCTGCGCCTGCAGCCGAAGTCCGCCGTCGTCACCGGCGAGGTGCTCGTGGACGGCGAGGATGTGCTGGGCATGACATTCGGCCGGCTGCGCGCGCTGCGCTGGGGCGAGGCCAGCATCGTGTTCCAAGGTGCCCTGCACGGGCTGAACCCGCTGCGGCGGATCGGGGAGCAGATCGCCGAGCCGATCACCGTCCACGACGCGAGGGCCGCGCGGGGGGACGTGGATCGCCGCGTCGGGGAGCTGCTCGAACAGGTCGGACTTCCGGCCGCACGCGCCCGGGCGTACCCCCACCAGCTCTCCGGGGGCCAGCGCCAGCGCGTGATGATCGCGATGGCCCTGGCCTGCCGCCCCCGGCTGATCGTGGCCGACGAGCCGACCACCGCCCTGGACGTCATGGTCCAGGCCCAGGTGCTGAAGGTGCTCACCGACCTGGTCGACGAGCTCGACCTGACGCTCGTGCTGATCTCCCACGATCTCTCGGTGCTGGCCGACGTCTGCCAGCGCGCGGCGGTCATGTACGCGGGTCGGATCGTGGAGTCAGGTCCCGCCGCAGACGTGTTCGAGCGTTCGGCGCACCCCTACTCGCGCGCCCTGGCCGGGGCCTTCCCGCGGATCGGGGACACGAGCTTCCGCTACGCACCCTCCGGCCTGCCCGGTGACCCCCCGTTCCCGGGCGACGTCGGCGAGGGGTGCTCGTTCGCGCCACGCTGCCCCATCGCCGGCGAGGACTGCGCGACCGGCACCCTCGAGCTCACTGCGGTGGCCGAGGGACGGATGGCTGCCTGCCGCCACCCGCTGGTCGACGATCGGGCGGATGCGCAGCGAGGTGACCGATGACCTCCCCCGCCCTCGAGGCTCGCGACCTGCAGGTCAGCTTCCACACCGGCCGCAACACCTCCGCGCGGGCGGTGGACGGGGTCAACCTGACGCTCATGCCCGGACAGATCGTCGCCCTCGTCGGCGAGTCCGGGTGCGGCAAGTCCACGCTGGCGCGGGCACTGCTGGGGCTGCAGCCCCTGGCCGCCGGCGAGGTGCTGGTCCACGGCGAGGCACTGCCCACCTCCCGCTCCGGGCTCAAGGCATACCGGCGCCGGGCGCAACTGGTGCTCCAGGACCCGATGGGCTCACTGAACCCGCGGATGACCGTGTACGAGTCGGTGGCCGAGGGGCTGCGCATCCACGGCGTCGACCGCGAGGAGGAGCGGGTCGCCGAGGCCCTGTCGCGGGTGGGGATGCGCCCACCGGAGCGCTTCTACACCCGCTACCCGCACGAGCTGTCCGGGGGGCAGCGCCAGCGTGTGGTGATCGCCGGGGCCCTGGTGCTCGAGCCGGAGATCCTGGTCGCCGACGAGCCCGTCTCCAGCCTCGACGCCTCAGTGCGTGGGGAGATCCTGGCGCTGCTGCTGCGTCTGCGCGATGAGTTGGGCCTGTCGATCCTGATCGTCACCCACGACCTGGGCCTGGCCTGGAACGTGGCCGACCGGATCGCGGTCATGTACCTCGGGCGGATCATCGAGGAGGGGACCACCGAGGAGGTCCTGTCCGAGCCGAAGCACCCGTACACGCAAGCGCTGCTCTCGGTCGTGCCCGAGATCGAGCGCCTCGAGCCGATCGTGCTGGTCGGCGAGCCACCGGACCCCGCGCGCATCCCGGCCGGCTGCCGGTTCCATCCGCGCTGCCCGGTGCTGCAGGGCGGCCTCCCGGACGAGGTCGCGTCCAGGTGCCGGGGAGAGTCGCTGCCGCTGCTGCCTGTTCAGTCCGGGCACGCCGCGGCCTGCTTCGCGCTGGCCTGAGGGGTTCCGCCAGAGCGTGCCGACCGCATCCTTCTCCCTCCTGCAAGGTCGTGCGGTCGACCCGGGCTGTGAAGGCCCGGTCTGTGTGCCGGTCTGTCTCGGCCCGGGCTGTGAGGGCCCGGTCTGTGTGGGCCCGGTCTGTCTAGGCCCGGGCGGTGAAGGCTAGGCCCGGGCGGTGAAGGCCCGGGCTGGCTGTGTGGGCCCGGTCTGTGTGGGCCCGGTCAGGCGCCGTCCCCACCGACCTGACCGGCGTGGGCGGCAACGGCGGCGGCCATCCGGTCCACTGCCTCGGTGAGGACCTCCTGCGAGCAGGCGAGGTTGACCCGGGCGTGGCCGATCCCGCCCCGCCCGAACGTCCGGCCCTCGTTGAGGGCCACCCGTCCCTGCTTGAGCAGGACCTCGGCGGGGTCGGGGCCGAGGCCGACTCCCCGCAGGTCCAGCCACGCGAGATAGGTCGCCTGCGGGATCCGGTGACCCACACCGGGCAGGCGGTGGGCGAGGAGCTGGGCCAGCAGCGCCCTGTTCGCTGCGATGTTCGCGTTCACGGCGTCGAGCCAGGACGGGTCCGAGCGGTACGCGGCCGAGTGCCCTATCACGCCGAGGTGGCTGCCGCCGTACGCAACGGAATCAGGCAGGCGCTTGAGCTGGGCACGACTCGCCGGACCGCCGACGATCAGCCCCGCCTTGAGGCCGGCGAGGTTGAACGCCTTGGCCGCGGAGGTGACCACGAAGCCATGGTCGGCGACGGAGAACCACGGCACGAACGTCGCACCCTGCGGGACCAGCGGGGCATGCACCTCGTCGACGATCACCAGGGCCCCACGGCGCTGCGCCGACTCCGCCACCGCCGCGAGCTCCTCGGCGGTGTGGACGACTCCGGTCGGGTTGTGCGGGCTGCACAGGAGCAGGACGGTGCGACGTGAGGCGGCATCGGTCGGGTTGGCCGCCAGGGCGGCGTCGATCGCGGCCACATCGAGGCGGTCCTCGTCCGTGAGGGCGACCGCCATCACCTTGCGACCTGCCTCCCGGCTGAAGGCCGCGAAGGGCGGATAGACCGGACTCGGGATCACCACTGTGCCCCGGGGTGGGCAGAACCGCTCGATCAGGACCCGGATGCCGGTCATGACATCGGCGCACAGGGCCATGTCGCCCGGCTCCGCGTGCCAGGCCCATCGTGCGTCCGCGAACTCAGCCAACGCCTCCTTGTACGTGGTCCCGAAGTTGGGGTACCCCGTGTCTCCCGCCCTGACAGCCCCAGTCAGGGCCTCAACGACCTCGGGTGCCGGCAGCACGTCCATCTCGGCGACCCAGACCGGCAGGACGTCGGGACCGTAGTACTGCCACTTGATCGACGTGCGCCGACGCAACTGCTCAGGCCGAAGAACCTCGAACGGTGGGATGCCCATGGGCCCCATCGTGCCGCCTCCAACAGCAGGTTGCGTTGCATCTCGGCCGATCGGGCGTCCGAGGTGCAACGCAGGTCCGTGTCGGGCGACGCAACTGCAACGCAAACCCCAGTCCGGGTCAGGGGCGGTGATCCTCCACGGCGGCGCGCAGGGCGTCGTGGGGCAGGGCCAGCGCGCGGCGACCGCGGTGCCCGACGACGTCGTGGGCATTGAGCATCGAGTCGAGGACCGCCTCCTCGGCGGCGTCGACGCAGGCGACGAACAGCGGATCGAGGTCCGACCCGCCGAGCCCGGCGCTGTCAGGACGCGTGCCCCGCGGTGCGCGCAGGCCCACCGAGAGGCCCAGGAAGATCTCGCCTGACCCGTGGTGGGCCACCGAGCCCGCCCGCGCCAGGCCCAGTCCGATCCGCGTGGCCAGCCGCCGGCATCCGGAGGTGTCCAGTGGCGCGTCGGTCACGACGATGCCCAAGCAGGAACCGGCCGGAGGCGGGGATCCGGCCGACGGTCGGCCCCCGGCGGGCATCGCGCTCCCGGCGCCACCTGAGTCGCCTGGTCCGCCCGGGCCGCCCGATGACGTGTCCTCGAGCCCGGACCGGCCCAGGAGCCGCCCCACTGGAACGCCGCCGACGGTCAAGCGATCCCACTGCCCGAAGTTCGTGAGCAGCAGGACCGCCACCGTGTGCCCTGAGGGCAGCACCCTCGACGCCGAGCCGATACCGCCCTTCCACCCCAGGCAGAGCATCCCGGTGCCAGCCCCCACGGCCCCCGTGGCCGGGCGGACCCCCGACCCGGCCGACGCCCGCGCGGCGTCCCGGGCCGACACGACGTCGTCGAACTCGACCTGCATCGCCCCGGCACAGCTCAACCACGAGTCGTCACACTCCCCCACCACCGGGATGACGACGTCGTCGGCCACCTCGGACACCTCAGCGAGTGCGATCCGGCAGGCCGCGTCGTAGACCCGGCCCAGCTGCATCGTTGAGGTCAGGTAGATCGGGGTCTCGACGAGGCCCCACTCCTGGGCGGACTGCCAGCCGGTGCACTCCCCTGCCCCGTTGAGCACGGCCCCGCCCGCGGACACCGGCCGCGCCCAGAGGTCGCCGCCGAGATCCAGGACGGTGACCCCCGTGCGGGCGATCCCGCGACCCACCGGGGGCGGCGCCTCGTCCCGCACGATCGTCGTGTGGCCGACCCCGACTCCGGGGACGTCGAGCACGGAGTTGGTCGGGCCCGGGGGCAGGGTCCCGACGGTGATCCCGAAATCGGCGAGGCTGGTCATGGTCGCCCAGCATGCCACCACAGCAGCGCGTGGCCACCCGGAGCGTGATCAGCCGCGCCGACTTGGCAGGATGCACCCCGTGGCCCACGACCCGACGACCGTTGCCCCGATCCCGTTCGTGTGGCATCCCCGGACGCGTCGGCACATCCCGTCGGCCGAGATCTGGCTGGGTGTGCGAACCCCCGGCACCGAGGTGGTGGAGCGGGTCAACGTCATCCGCGAGGCCCTCATCCGTGCCGGGCACCCGGAGGTCACCGCCGGCGATCCGGACCCGCAGGCCCTGCTCGCCGTGCACTCCGCCGGCCTCATCGAGCACCTGCGCACGATCCACGACGCGTGGGTCGTCGGTGGGTACACGACCGACCCCGGCCAGGACCGGGTCGTGCCCTACGTGTTCCCCACCGAGGCGATGCTCGGCGGTCTGCCCGTCCGGCGCCCGACCGCCGCACATGCCCGCGCCGGGCAGTACTGCTACGACACGATGACGCTGATCGGACCGGGCACCTGGGACGCCGTCGAGGCCGCGGCCGGGGCGGCGCTGACCGCGGTGGACCTCGTGGCGACCGCCGCGTGGGTCGACGGGGGTCATGGGCCCGGCGAGGGGCCCGACAGTGGTCCCGAGGGTCCCCGGCGTGCCCCCGACGGGCACGGCGCATCCCCAATGGCCTACGCACTGTGCCGCCCGCCCGGTCATCACGCTGCCCGCGAGGCTTTCGGGGGCTCGTGCTACCTGAACAACGCGGCCATCGCTGCGGAGGCCCTCCGGGCCCGGGGCGCCCGCCGCGTCGCCGTTCTCGACATCGACGCCCACCACGGGAACGGCACGCAGGCGATCTTCTACAACCGGGGTGACGTCTTCTACGGGTCCGTGCACGTCGACCCAGGTGCGGGCTGGTTCCCGCACTACATGGGCTTCGCCGACGAGACCGGGTTCCACGGCGGGGACGGCGCCAACCTGAACATCCCCGTGCCTCCCCGGGCGGGGGATGACCGCTGGCTCGAGGCAGTCCAGGAGCTGACCGAGTCAGCCCGGGCGTTCCGCCCCGATGCCCTGGTCGTCTCCCTGGGCGTGGACGCAGCCGTCGACGACCCGGAGAGCCCGCTGCGGGTCACCCGCGACGGGCTGCGCGCCGCCGGGATCCTGCTCGGCGGCCTGGGCGTGCCGACGGTGGCCGTCCAGGAGGGCGGCTACCACCTCAAGAGCCTGGGAATCCTGGTGGTCGACACGCTCGCCGGCCTGGCAGAGGGCGCAGCACGGGCTGCCCGCTGAGCGCGGTCAGTCGTCGCGCGGTCAGTCGTCGTCGTCGCGGGCCAGCCAGCTTGCCAGCCGCTCGACCGGCACCTCGAACTCCGGGTGCAGGTCGACGAACGTCACCAGCTGCCCGGCCAGCCACTCGAGGGTGACCTCCTCGTCACCCCGGCGCCTGATGAGCTCCTCGATGCCCCGATCGGTGTCGTACACGCGAGCCCCTACTCGAACGCCCGGTCCATGAGCGCCCGGTGCTCCTGCTCATGTCGGTGCAGCGACCCGACCGACGGCGAGGAGCTCGCGGTCCGCGTGACCCCCGCCACGGTCCGCATGATCGCCCGGGGCAGGTGCTGGTTCATGAACGGCCACGGGCCCATGTTCTCCGGCTCGTCCTGCACCCAGATGACCTCGGCATCCCCGAAGCGGTCGAGCATCTCGACGAGGGTGCGGTGCGGCAGCGGGTACATCCGCTCCATCCGCAGGACCGCCACGTCGGTGCGCTCCCGCTTGTCTCGCTCGGCCATCAGGTCGAAGCCGATCTTGCCCGAGCAGAGCAGGACGCGGCGGATACCAGCGGGGTCGATGCGCTCCTGGGTGATCCCCCGGTCGTCGAGGACGGCGCGGAAGTAGCCCTCGGTGAAGTCGCGGGTCAGCGACGTCGAGACCTTCGCGCGCAGCAACGACTTCGGGGTGAACACCACCATCGGCCGGGTCAGCCGCGAGTGCACCTGCCATCGCAGCAGGTGGAAGTAGGAGGCCGGGGTCGTCGGCTGCGCGACCGTCATGTTGTCCTGGGCGCACATCGCCAGGAAGCGCTCGATCCGCGCCGAGGAGTGGTCCGGTCCCTGGCCCTCGTAGCCGTGCGGGAGCAGGAGCACCAGCGACGAGCGCTGGGCCCACTTCTGCTCGGCCGATGTCAGGAACTCGTCGGTGATCGTCTGTGCGCCATTGACGAAGTCGCCGAACTGTGCCTCCCACATCACCAGGGCGTCGGGACGCGCCACGCTGTACCCGTACTCGAAGCCCATCGCGGCGTACTCGCTGAGCAGGGAGTCGTAGACGAAGAGCTTGCCGCCGTGGTTGTAGCACTGCTTCAGCGGCTTGTACTGCCAACCGGTCCGGGCGTCGACGATGACGGCGTGCCGGTGGCCGAACGTGCCGCGGCGGGAGTCCTGGCCGGCGAGCCGGACCCACTTGCCCTCGTTGACCAGCGAACCGATCGCCAGGGCCTCGCCCATCCCCCAGTCGATCGTGTCGGAGGCCACCATCTCGGCGCGCCGGCGCAGCTGCGGCACAAGCCGCGGATGGGCGACGAAGCCCTCGGGCAGGTCGATCTGGCTGCGCACGACGAGGTCCACGACCTCCTGGCTGATCGAGGTGTCGACGTCCCACGCCGGGGTCTGCGGCGTGAGCACCTGGCTTCCGGTGGAGATCACCTCCGCGGAGTTCGGGTTGAACTGCTCGTCGCCGGCGCTGCGGGTCTCCTGGAACACCCGCTCGAGGCGCTCCTGGAAGTCGCGCAGGGCGTCCTCGGCCTCCACGACGCTGATGTCGCCGCGGCCGATCAGGCCCTCGGTGTACAGCTTGCGGACCGAGCGCTTGGCGTCGATGACCGCGTACATCGTCGGCTGCGTCAGCGACGGGTCGTCTGCCTCGTTGTGACCGCGCCGCCGGTAGCAGATCATGTCGATCACGACGTCCTTGGCGAACGCCTGGCGGAACTCGTAGGCCATGCGCGCCACGCGCACGACCGCCTCGGGGTCGTCGCCGTTCACATGGAAGATCGGCGCCTGGATCATCCGCGCCACATCGGTGCAGTACACCGTGGAACGGCTGTACTTCGGGGAGGTCGTGAACCCGACCTGGTTGTTCACGATCACGTGGATCGTGCCGCCCGTGCGGTACCCCTGCAGCTGGCTGAGGTTGAGGGTCTCGGCCACGACACCCTGCCCGGCGAAGGCGGCATCCCCGTGCATGAGCAGCGGAAGCACCGCGAACTTGCGCTCCGGGTCGTTCTGGTCCTGCTTGGCCCGCACGATCCCCTCGAGCACGGGGTTGACCGCCTCGAGGTGGCTGGGGTTGGCCGCGAGGTACACCTTGACCTCGGAGCCGTCCTCGGCGGTGAACGTCCCCTCCGTGCCGAGGTGGTACTTGACGTCGCCAGAGCCCTGGACGCTCTCCACGCCGTAGTTGCCCTCGAACTCGTTGAAGATCCGGGAGTAGGACTTGCCGGCGATGTTGGCCAGGACGTTGAGCCGTCCACGGTGGGGCATCCCGATGCAGACCTCATCGAGACCGTCGCCCGCGGCCGCGGAGAGCACCGCGTCCAGCAAGGGGATGACCGACTCGCCACCCTCGAGGGAGAACCGCTTCTGCCCGACGTACTTGGTCTGCAGGAACGTCTCGAACGCCTCGGAGGCGTTCAGCGTGCGAAGGATGCGCAGCTGCTCGGAACGCTCCGGCTTCTCGGGAGCCGTCTCGATCCCCTGCTGGATCCATTGCCGCTGATCGGGGTCCTGCATGTGCATGTACTCGATGCCCACCGTGCGGCAGTACGCGTCGCGCAGCACCTTGAGGACGTCGCGCAGGGTCATGAACTGCTGTCCGGCGAAGCCGGCCACGGCGAACTCCCGGTCGAGGTCCCACAGGGTCAGCCCGTGGGCGGCGACATCGAGGTCGGGGTGCTTGCGCTGCTTGTAGTCCAGCGGGTCGATGTCGGCCATGAGGTGCCCACGCACTCGGTAGGCGTGGATCAGCTCCTGCACGCGCGCGGTCTTGTTGAGGTCCGAGTCGTGGCTGGTCGCGATGTCGGTCGCCCAGCGGATCGGCTCGTACGGGATGCGCAGGGAGGTGAAGATGTCGTCGTAGAACCCGTGCTCGCCGAGGAGCAGCTGGTGCACGCGGCGCAGGAAGTCACCGGACTGGGCGCCCTGGATGATCCTGTGGTCGTAGGTGGAGGTCAACGTCAGGATCTTGCTGACCCCGGCGCGGGCCAGCGTCTCCTCAGCCGCGCCCTGCCACTCGGCCGGGTAGTCCAGCGAGCCGACGCCCACGATCAGGCCCTGGCCGGACATGAGTCGCGGCACCGAGCTGACCGTGCCGAGCGTGCCCGGGTTGGTCAGGGTCGCGGTGGTCCCGGCGAAGTCGTCGGCGCCGAGTGCCCCCGAGCGCGCCTTGCGGACCAGCTCCTCGTAGTTGGCCCAGAACGCCGCGAAGTCCACCTGCTCGGCGCCCTTGATGCACGGGACGAGCAGTTGGCGGGTCCCGTCGGGCTTGGCGATGTCGATCGCCAGGCCGAGGTTGACCGCCGGGTGCGCGACGACCGCCGGCTTGCCGTCGACACGCGTGAAGCCGACGTTCATCTCCGGCATGTCGGACAGCGCCCGCACGACCGCGTAGCCGATCAGGTGGGTGAACGAGACCTTGCCGCCGCGTCCGCGGGCCAGCTGGTTGTTGATGATGTGGCGGTTGTCGATGAGCAGCTTGGCCGGCATCGCGCGGACCGACGTGGCCGTCGGGACCTCGAGGCTGGCCTCCATGTTGACCACGACCCGCGCCGACGGCCCGCGCAGGACCCGCGGAGCGGGGTCGATCGCGTCCGAACCGGTGGGGCCGGTGGGGATCGAGGACAGGCCCACCTG
The DNA here is from genome assembly GCA_963706875.1 of uncultured Actinomycetes bacterium. Lineage (GTDB taxonomy): Bacteria > Actinomycetota > Actinomycetes > S36-B12 > CAIYMF01 > Prado023. The sequence goes on from CAVPNW010000016.1 coordinate 322,095, forward strand.
TGGGGCGACCTGGTCCATGGCCGACGCGGGTGCCTCGACCTCGTACGCCGGAACGTTGTGCTCCAGCTCGGGCATGACCCCGGACGCACGCTCGGGCGTGACGGGCGCGGCGGGCTCCGGCGCCGCGGGCGCAGCGTCGGCCGGTGCCGGCCCGGTGGTCTCCGGGGCGGTGGTGACCGGGGACTCCAGGACGATCAGCGGGGCCCCCATCGGCCGACTCGCTGCGGCCGCGTCGGCGTCCGGGGCGGCGCCCGCCGTCGGGCCGGGCAACGTCGAGGCATCCCCGGGCCGGTAGTCGGCGAAGAAGTCCCACCACGCACGGTCCACGCTCTGTGGGTCCTTCAGGTACTGCTGGTAGATCTCGTCGACGAGCCACTCGTTGGTCCCGAACGCCACCATCCGGGATCCCGCATCATTGGCCACGTCCAGCTACCTCTTTCACGATCAGGGAACTCCACCGGGCGACGGATCCGACCGTGCCCGCACACCGGTCAAGGCTACTCCCCGACCCCCCTCGCGGCTCTGGCAGGATCGGGGGCATGTTCGCCGCCAGCGCAGTCGCCTTCAGCCCCGACGATCCCCTGAGCGCGTTGCGCCTGGGCGATCATCCCGAGCCAGTCGTCCCCCAGGGCTGGGTTGTCGTCGACGTGCGGGCTACCAGCGTCAACCACCACGACCTGTGGACCCTCAAGGGCGTGGGGCTCAGCGCCGAGCGGCTGCCGATGATCCTTGGCTGCGACGCCGCGGGGGTCGACCAGGACGGCAACGAGGTGATCGTCCACGGGGTGATCACCGACGGGGGGTATGCCGACGAGACCGTGGACCCGGGTCGCACACTGTTGTCCGAGAAGCACCAGGGCACCTTCGCCGAGCGGGTCGCGGTGCCCGCCCGGAACCTGATCCCCAAGCCCGCCTCACTGACCTGGGCGCAGGCCGCATGCCTGCCGACCGCGTGGTTGACCGCCTACCGGATGCTGTTCACCCGCTCGGGGCTGGTGCCCGGGCAGACCGTGCTCATCCAGGGGGCCGGAGGTGGGGTGTCCACCGCGCTGATCATGCTCGCCCGCCAGGGCGGGTTCCGGGTGTGGGTGACCTCCCGGGACGAGGCGAAGGGCGCTCGCGCCGTCGAGCTCGGGGCACACGCGGCGTTCGCATCCGGGGCGCGCCTGCCGGAGAAGGTCGACGTCGTGATGGAGACGGTCGGTGCGGCGACGTGGTCCCACTCGTTGCGCTCGTTGAAGCCCGGTGGGCGGATCGTCATCGCCGGGGCGACCTCCGGCTCACAGCCACCGGCGGACCTGTCGCGGGTCTTCTTCCTCCAGCTGTCCGTGGTCGGTTCCACCATGGGCACCCGCGACGAGCTCGAGCGGCTCGTCGCGATGTGCGAGGCGACCGGCCTGCGCCCGTTGATCGACCACGTGTTCCCCCTGTCCGGCGCGGATGAGGCCCTGCGCCACGTCGCGTCCGGCGACCTGTTCGGCAAGATCGTCCTGACCCCGTAGGAGCGCCGCCCGCCCACTGCCGCGCTCGGTGATCCATGCAGGTTGCCGACCCTAGAGAGTCACCAACCCGAATGGATCACCGGGAGCCCAAGGGTGGCCAGGGCGGTGGGGGTCAGCGGATTCGGCCCCAGGGGCGGACTCGCCAGATGACTCGGCCGACGACCTCGGGGACGGCTCCGAAGTGGCGGGAGTCCGTAGATGCGTCGGGGGCGTCGCCCTCGATCCAGTAGCCCTGCTCGCCGACGCGCTGCACCCGCTTGACGATCAGCATCCCCGGGTGCCCTGGGTGCTCGAGGACCACGATGTCGCCCACCTCGGCACGCCCGTCGCGCCGGGCGATGATCCAGTCCCCGTCGTGGAGCGTGGGCTCCATCGAGGGACCGGCCACGGCCAGGTAGCAGAATCGGCGCACTGGCGTAGTCTGGCTCACGCGCCCGTGGGGTGATGGGGCGACGGCGCTGGCGGGTCCCGCGCACCGGCCGCACCACCACCCGCACCGCCACCGCCACCCGCACCGACGCACCGCCCGAGCCACCCGCACCGCCCGCACCCCCGCACCGCCACCCGCACCGCCCGCACCGCCACCACCGACCACCGACCGAGCACCCGACCACCAGCCAGGAGAAGAGAATGCTGTCGTTCCTCGCCCCCCGCACCACTGTCCACGCCCACTGCGACCTGCCCTGCGGCGTCTACGACCCCGCCCAGGCGCGCCTCGAGGCTGAGTCCGTCAAGGCCTGCATGGTCAAGTACGCCGCCTCGGACGACACGGACTTCAGGGCCCGCGCCGTCTCCATCAAGGAGGAGCGCTCCGACCTGGTCAAGCACCACCTGTGGGTGCTGTGGACCGACTACTTCAAGGCGCCGCACTTCGAGAAGTACCCGCAGCTGAACACCCTGTTCAACGAGGCCACCAAGTTGGCTGGTGCCGGTGGCACCAAGGGCACCAATGACGTCGCCGTGGCCGACTCCCTGCTGGCCAAGATCGACGAGATCGCCGAGATCTTCTGGGAGACCAAGGCGGCGTGAGCTCACCGCAGGATCTTCCGGGGGCGCCGGGCCGCGAAGCGGTCACCGGCGCCCCCGGAGCCGTCCCCGGGCCGGAGGGCGCCCCGCCGCCGCAGACCAGGCCGACGGTCCTCCCGACGGTCCGCCAGGCCCGCCCCGAGGACGTCCCGGAGATCCTGGCCCTGGTGCGCGAGCTGGCCGAGTACGAGCGCAGCGCCCACGAGGTGCTGGCCACGCAGGAGATGCTGGCCGACCTGCTGTTCGGGTCCAACACTCCCAGCGGGGCACCGGCCGCCCACTGCCACGTGGTCCAGGCACCGGACGACACCGCTGAGGTCCCCGGCCTGGCCGGCATGGCCCTGTGGTTCCTCAATGCCTCGACGTGGACCGGCCGGCACGGGATCTACCTCGAGGACCTCTACGTCCGCCCCGCCTTCCGCGGCCTCGGCCTCGGTCAGGCCCTGATGGGGCACCTGGCGCAGATCTGCGTCGAGCACGGCTACGCCCGCCTCGAGTGGTGGGTGCTGGACTGGAACACCCCCGCCATCGACTTCTACCGCTCCCTCGGGGCCCAGCCGATGGACGAATGGACGGTCCACCGGATCAGCGGCGCCGAGCTCACCATGCTCGCGCAGCGCGCCGTTCGTGGCTGAAGCCACGCCGGTGACGACCCGGCCACCCTCCCCACCTCCCATCGGCTAACGTGACCACCCGTGGACCTCGATCCGACCGTGACCCTGCGGGTGCCGGCGAACAGTGCCTTCGTCGTGCTGATCCGCGCCGCAGTGTCGGCGATGTGCGCGCGCCTGGACTTCACGATCGATCGGATCGAGGACGTGAAGCTGGCCGTGGATGAGGCCGCCGCGCTGCTGCTCAGCGACGCCCCGGAGGACACCCACCTCGACGTGCGGTTCACACCGGACGCACCCGACGGAATGCGCGTGGAGATGACCGCGCCCACGGTGCACGGTCGCTCCCTCGAGCGTGACAGCTTCACCTGGACGGTCCTGACCGCCCTCGTCGACGAGGTGGTGGCCACCGTCTCGGCGGACAGGAACCTCACCATCTCGCTGGCCGTGCACCGCTCCGAGGCGGTCCGGCCGTGAGCGACCGCGCTGCAGGCCCCGACGCACCGGAGGCCGCCGCCGATCCCGACACGGTCGAACCAGAGGCGGCCCAGGCCCTCGAGAAGCTCGCCGAGCCCCGCTGGTCCACTCGCGACCGCACCCGTGAGCGCGAGCTCATCGCCCTGATCGCCGAGCTGCCCGAGGGTGACCCACGGCGCTCCGCGGCGCGTGACGAGCTGGTGACGATGCACCTGCCCCTGGCGGCCTTCCTGGCCCGCCGGTTCCGCGACCGCGGCGAGAGCCTGGACGACCTGACCCAGGTGGCCACGATCGGGCTGATCAAGGCAGTCGACCGGTTCGATCCGCAGCGGGGGGTGGAGTTCTCGACCTTCGCCACCCCCACCATGGTCGGCGAGATCAAGCGGCACTTCCGCGACAAGGGCTGGGCCATCCGAGTCCCACGGCGGCTTCAGGAGCTGCGGATCTCCATCGGCCGCGCCACCGCCGAGCTCAGCCAGTCCACGGGACGCTCCCCCACGGTGGCCGAGCTCGCCGCGCACCTCGACGTGGGCGAGGAGGACATCCTCGAGGGGATGGAGTCCGCGCAGGCCTACGCCACCCTGTCCCTGGACGCCTCCTCCGCCGACGGCATGGACGAGGGCTCCTCGCTGGCCGACACCCTGGGAGAGGACGACCCCGGGCTGGGTGAGGTCGAGACCCGCGAGACCCTGCACCCCCTGGTGGCCACCCTGCCCGCCCGCGAGCAGCGCATCATCCACATGCGCTTCTACGAGAACATGACCCAGGCCCAGATCGCCGAACAGATCGGGGTCTCCCAGATGCACGTCTCCCGGCTGCTGGCGAAGTCGCTGGCGCAACTGCGCACCGGCCTGGTCGAACCGACCCCCTGAGGAGTCCGGCCGCCGAGCTCAGACCAGCGCCTCGCGCACAGCCGGCCGCAGCCCCAGCACGATGCCCGCCGCCGCGACGACCGCCAGCACGACGCCCGCCACGAGGTCCACCGCGATGTCCGAGTTGACCAGCGGCCAGGCCACCACCAGCGCGAAGGCCTGTGCCAGCAGGAACGGCGTGCGCGCCATCCGCCGACGGCGGAGCAGACCCCACCAGATCAGGGCCAGTGCACCGACGATGACCACCCAGATGACCACTGTGGCCACAGCGATCCAGAAGTCGAGGTCCGAGCCGGCCGTACCCAGGCCGATGAGGAGGCTGAGCACCGCGGCAGCCACCGCCTCGAGCCCCGCGATGGCTGCCAGGGGTCGCACGGGATCGGCCATGGCGCCAGACTACGGGCCTAGAGTTGCCCCATGAAGCCCCGCGGCCTGCTGATCGCCAACCCCCAGGCGACCAGCACCTCAGCCGGGATGCGCGACGTCATCACGCGGGCCCTCGGGCACGAGATCGACCTCGAGGTGGTCACCACGACCCACCGGGGGCATGCCGAGCAACTGGCCTGCGAGTCCAACGGTCTCGACCTGCTGATCACCCTCGGGGGGGACGGCACGATCAACGAGGCCGTGAACGGCATGCTCAACTCCGGGCACACGGACCTGCCCATGCTGGCGGCCATCCCCGGCGGCTCGGCCAACGTCATGGCCCGCGCACTCGGGTTCCCGAACGATGCCATCGAGGCGACCGGCATGATCCTGGAGTCGCTGCGGACCGATGCCAGCCACGACGTCGGCCTCGGCAACGCGCACTTCACGCAGCTGGAGACCGGTGAGGATCGTTCCCACTGGTTCACGATCAACGCCGGGGTCGGCATCGATGCCGACGTGATCGCGTCCATGGAGGCCCAGCGGTCGGCGGGTCGGGCCGCGAGCCCGACACGGTACGTGTGGACCGCAGCCCAGCAGTACTTCGGCGACGTCGGGCGCCGGGGTCCCTCCCCCATCAGCCTGCAGCTGCCCGGCGAGGACCCGATCGAGGGCCTGGCGATGGTGATCATCCAGAACACCGCCCCCTGGACGTTCTTCGGACCGTTCGCGATCAACCCGTGCCCACGTGCCTCGTTCGACCTCGCGCTGGATGTGTTCGCACCGCACTCCCTGGCCCCGCTTCCGGCTGCCCGGTTCGGCCTGCGGATGCTGCGCGGCAGCAGGTCCGGAGCCGTGCCCGGCCAGCTGACCCTGCTGCACGATGAGCAGGCGTTCGCGATCCGGTCCGAGGAACCGACCGGCCTGCAGCTCGACGGGGACTACATGGGTCACATCGACAGCGTCTACTTCCAGCACACACCCCACGCACTGCGCATCGTCGGCTGACGAAGGCGCCAAACCGCCGACGTGGTGGGCACTTCAGCGCCCGGACCACCCCGAAAAGCCCGGATCTGGGCAGATGGTCGGGATTCCGGGCCAGAATGTGACGTACGCGACAGCCTGAACTCGTCCCACGCGGGGCAGAACCCTTGTGACAGGGCGGATCGTCTGAGACCCTTGAGGGCAGTCAGGACGACGCGGGGACACACCTCGCAACCGTCGCAAGCGTACCGGAGGGTGATGCGGGCCGAGGAACCGGCCCTGACATCCGCTGGCACAGTGGTGAGCGTGCCCCGATCGGGGTGCAGGAAAGCTGAGGAGACATGGACTGGCGCCACAAGGCGGCATGCCGTGATGAGGATCCCGAGTTGTTCTTCCCGATTGGGAACACCGGACCCGCACTCATGCAGATCGAGGAGGCACGCGCTGTGTGCCACCGTTGCGAGGTTGTCGACCTCTGCCTGAAGTGGGCCATCGAGAGTGGCCAGGACGCGGGAGTGTGGGGCGGCATGAGCGAGGATGAGCGCCGCGCACTCAAGCGTCGCAACGCCCGGGCCCGTGCCCGCGCCCACAGCTGACCCCCTGGCATCCCCTTCATGAACGGCCGGCCCCGACGGGTCGGCCGTTCATCGTTGATCGGGCGGAAGGTCGACCCAGACCTCGGTGCAGTCCCCCGTGCGGCCCAGGGTCAAGGTCCCGTTGAGCTCCTCGCGGACGAGCGTGTCGACGATCCGCAGCCCGAGCCTCGGCGACGAGGCCACCTCGAACCCCTCTGGGAAGCCCGGTCCGTGGTCGATGACCACGACATGGAGCCCCACCGGGTCGCGGGTGCTGCGCAGCTCGACATCGTCCGCGCCGTGCTCGACCGCGTTGGCCAGCAGCTCGACGAGCGCCATCGCCAGTGCCGTGGCCAACTCAGCGGGCACCTCCCCGAACGATCCCGTCCGCACGATCCTCCGGTCGCCCATGTCCGGCGCCGAGGTCTGGCGCACCATCGTGACCAGCCTGTCGGCCACGGCGTCGAAGGGCACCTCCTCGGTGCTGGCCTGAGCCAGGAGGTCATGCACGACGGCGATCGCCCCGACGCGCCGCTCGGCCTCGGCCAGGGCGGCGGCCGCTCCGGGCTCATCCAGGCGCCTGGCCTGCAGCCTGAGCAGGGCAGCGACGGTCTGCAGGTTGTTCTTGACCCGATGATGGATCTCGCGGATCGTCGCATCCTTGCTCAGCAGGGCACGCTCGCGGCGGCGCAGCTCGGTGACATCGCGCACGAGCACCAACGACCCGCGCTGCCCGGCGGGGCCGCGCATCGGCAGCGCGCGCACCGTCACCGTGGCGGTGTCCGAGGAGAGCTCCACCTCGCCGGGCATGCGGCCGCCGCACACCAGCGCGACGTTGGCATCCACTGCCCCGCCCCGACGGGCGATCCGACCGCTGACCAGACCCAGGTGCGCCCCGATCAGGTCCGTCGCCAGCCCGAGCCGGCGGAACGCTGAGGACGCATTCGGGCTGGCGAACTCGACGACCCCGGACGCATCGAGGCGGATCATGCCGTCCCCGACCCGGGGCTCGGCACCGGTGGAGTCCGAGACCTCGCGATAGGGGAACTCCCCTGCCCGGATCATCGAGAAGAGGTCGTCGGCCGCCCGCAGGTAGGCGCGCTCGAGGGTGCCTGACGCCCGGGTCGCCGGGACGGCCGAGCGGGTCAGGGCCGCGATCCACGGACCGTTGCTGGTCAGCCCCACCCCGACGGCCTCACCGGCAGCGGGCAGGAGCGGGTCGGTCCGCGGTGCGAGCTGGCCGAGCCCCGGGGCCGCCCACGCCCGATCCAGCTCCGGGCGTCGGCCCCGTGGCGTGAACGCCCCCACGAGGTCGTTGGGGTAGCGGGTGGCTGCCGTGGAGGGACGCACCTGGGCTGCGGCCACGAAACCACCGGAGTTCCAGACCGGCAGCCACAGGATGAGGTCCGAGAAGGCCAGGTCGGCGAGCAGGCCCAGATCGCGCAGGAGGGACTCACAGTGGGCGATCGCCCCGGGCTCCAGGTCGGTGCGATCGGAGGCGATCTCCGCCAGCGTGCGCACGGCCACCTGTTCCCCTGCCCTCCTCGCGCCAGCGGCGCGGACTCAGCGCCGCGCCCCCACTGCGGCCCACCCTCCTACAGGGTCTCTGTCACCTTGCTCAGGCCGCGCGGGGCATCCGGGTTGAACCCCCGAGCCAGCGTCATCTGCAGTGCCAGCTGCTGCAGCGGGATGATGTCGACCACCGGGTGCAGCTCCTCGGTGACGGCCTCACAGCGCACGTCGTAGCCCACGGTGCCCAGCGACGTGGACCGGGCACCGCCGAAGACCGTGACGTCGGCCCCCCGCTCGGCCAGCCGCTCGAGGACCGGTTGCATCGCCTCGGCACCCTTGCCGTCCGGGACGACGGCGATCACCGGGTGATCATGGTCGATCATCGCCAGCGGGCCGTGCAGCAGGTCAGCCCCCGAGAAGGCGTGGGCCGCCACGTAGGACGTCTCCATGAGCTTCAGGGCTGCCTCGCGCGCCGTCGGGTAGGAGTACCCGCGTCCAGTGGTCACCAGGCGGTCGGTGAACCGGTAGCGCGAGGCCAGCTCGGTGACCTCCTTGCGGCGATCCACCAGGGACTGCGCGGCCTCGGGGATCGCCCGCGCGGCAGCGGCGTCCCCGCCCCGGAAGGCATCGATGATCAACCAGAGCGCCAGCAGCTGCGAGGAGTACGACTTGGTGGCCGCGACCGCGCGCTCCGGGCCCGCGAGGACGTCGAGCTGCAGCTCCGCGGCACCGGCCAGGGCGCTGTCGGGGTTGTTCGTGACGGCCAGCGTCGTCGCGCCGCCTGCTCGCGCGGTGCGCACGGTCTCGACGAGGTCCGGCGAGCCCCCGCTCTGGCTGACGGTGAGCAGCAGGACGTCGGAGAGGTCCGGTCGGGCACCGTAGGCCGTCATCGTCGAGGGCGAGGCCAGGCCGGCGGGCAGGCCGAGGGAGACCTCGACCAGGTACTTCGCGTAGAGCGCTGCGTGGTCACTGGTGCCCCGGGCTGCGAGCAGGACGAACCTCGGGCTGCGGCCCCGGATGGTCTCGGCAAGGGCATGGACCCGCGAGAGGGACTCGGAGGTGAGCAGGCGGGCAAGTGCCTCGGGCTGTTCGGCGATCTCGGCGGCCATCAGGGCGCCGCGGTCCTCGGACATCGTGGTTCCTCACCTCGGGGGTGCTCACTGTATCCATGTGCGGCGCGGGGATCGAAACCGTCACTGGGCTCGCAGCCCCCTGCGCATGGTCGTGCCCCGGACCCACTGGGCGCCGGGGCACGACCGGTGATCGCTGGAGTCGTCAGTTGACGGGCGTGCGACGGATCACGACGCGGGAGACATCAGTCGGGGAGGGTGCCAGCGCCACCGGCGTCGAGTCCAAGGTCACCGGGGTCGCGGTGGCCCCGACGAAGATCGGCAGCGGTGTGCGCACGACCTTGCCGGCGGCGTCCTTCGTGACCTCCCAGACCGTGAAGCCCAGCCGTCCGGAGCATCCGGCGGTGAAGTTGATCCCGTCGATGAACCCTCCGTTCACGAAGCGGAACTCCATCACCTTGCGCTTGGGGCGCTGGACCGACACCCATTCCCCGCGCTGCTTGTCCTCGAGCTGGATCGTGCGGACGTTCGTGATCGGCCGGGTCGAGGTGATTCGGCCACGGACCTCGATCAACTTCGGGACGTCGGCCTGCGGGTGGGTCAGGCGCACGCGCCAGCCGGCCTGCTCGTGCCAGATGTAGAGACCCTTGGCAGCCCCGGGCCCGAAGGACGCCGGCACGCCCTCGACCACAGCCGGCAGGGTCGCGATCTTGGACTTGCACGAGTTGCGGAACCTGAGCTTGGCCTCGGCCCGCACCTGGGCAGGGGCAGTGACCGCAGGCCCAGTGCCGGGGGTGGGTGCGGGCTCGGTGGCCATGGCCGGGGCGGCCATGAGCGTGGACGCGGCGAGAGCGCCGGACAGGGCCATGATGCGGATGCGCATGGGTACCTCCTCAGTTCGGGCCCACCGGGGCGGTGGGCATGGCACCGACGCTACGGCTGATGCTGCTGCGGTCGCCTCCAACGGGCACCATGCTCTGGCTAAGGTCCGCCCATGGGGTGGGCGATCCCAGCCGCGCCCGATGTGACGGATCGGGTCAGAGCCGGGAGAGGAAGGCCCCGCGGTCCACGATGGCGCGGACCACCCGCCCGGATGCGATCTCGCGGCCAGGCGCCTCCGAGGGATCCCCTGCGGGCACCTCGCGCGCCACCACCTCGAAGGACATGCCGCGATCCTGCTCCGTCACCTCGGTGATCTCGACCTCGACGAGCGCCCCGACGGCCGTCGCCCGCCCATGGCGCATCCACACCTCGACGCCGACCGTGGTACTCGTGTCGTCGATGCGCGCTGAGGCGGCGGCGACCGTGGCCGCCTCCATCCATGCGAGCAGCCGTGGTGTGGCCAGGACAGGGACGTCGCCACTGCCCAGGGCGATGGCGGTGTCGTCGTCGGTGACGGTGAAGCGCAAGGAGGTCACGATGACGAGCGTAGGCCGCCAGCCGTGCTGATCAGGACACCAGGCCCAGCCTGCGCAGCTCCACCATGAGGTCGTGCGGGTTGCTGGAGGCCGCGAGTGCGGCATCGAGGCTGACGATCCCATCGCGGTAGAGCACCGTCAGGTGCTGGTCGAAGGTCTGCATCCCGTAGTAGCCGCCCTCACCCACCAGGGAGGAGAGCATCGAGGTCTTGCCCGGGTCGGCGATGGCATCGGCCACGCGCCCGGTGTTGACACAGACCTCCATGACGACTGCCCGGCCGCGGCCGTCGGCGCGCAGGACGAGCCGCTGGCACAGGATGCCCCGCAGGGCCCCAGCCAGCGAGAACCGGACCTGCTGCTGCTCGTGCGGTGGGAAGAAGTCGATGATTCGGGCCACGGTCTCCTGGGCGTCCACCGTGTGCAGGGTCGACATGACCAGGTGGCCGGTCTCGGCGGCCGTGATGGCAGCCTTGACCGTCTCCAGGTCGCGCATCTCGCCGACCATGATCACGTCGGGGTCCTGGCGCATCGCACCACGCATCGCGGTGGCGAAGTCGTCGGTGTCGACATGCACCTCGCGCTGGCTGATCATGCCCAGCTTGTCGAAGTGCACGATCTCGATCGGGTCCTCGATCGTGACGATGTTGACCTCACGATGGCTGTTGACATGGTCGATCATGCCGGCCAGTGTCGTGGACTTGCCCGAGCCCGTCGGTCCGGTCACGAGGACCAGGCCGCGCGGCTCGGTGGCCAGCGCGGAGACCACGGCGGGCAGGCCGAGGTTCTCCAGCGGATCTGCGCCGATCGCAACCCTGCGGAACACCATGCCCGCGGAGCCACGCTGCCGGAAGGCGTTGACCCGGAACCGCCCGAGCCCCTCGATCGCGTAGGCGAAGTCCGCCTCGCACGTGCGCTCGAAGTACTCGACGAGGTCCGAGCGCAGCACCTGGCGGACCATGTGCTCGGTGTCGTCAGCGGTCAGCTCGGGGGCCTGCAGCTTGCGCAGCCGCCCATCGATGCGCACCCGAGGCGGCGACCCGACCTTGACATGCAGGTCCGAGCCCCCGGATTCGACCAGGGCGCGCAAGTACGGTTCGACGGACCGGGCTGATGTTGCCCGGGTCGAACGCTCCGGCATCCCGAAGGAGACCGAACCCACGGATGTAAGGCTCACGGAGGTCTATTCGACCCGTGGGGGCCGGGTCTTGACCGTTACCCCGATCGGAGCAGTCCCGACATGCGAACGAGGAGGGACCGCGGGGTCCCTCCTCGATGCGTGCCGACGTCGGTCAGGCGTTGGGACGACGGCCGTGGTTGGCTCCGTTGCCCTTGCGGGAACGGCGCTTGCGGGCGCGCTTGCTCATGTCGACTCCTCAAGTCCTACGGAGGCCCCATGGTCGCACACCGGCCCACGGCGGGTGAAATCCCCGCGCCCCCGTGGCGCCAGCCCGACGGCGTGACCCGCACGGCGGTCACGACCCGCTAGCGTCAGCCGCGTGGCGACCGAGTGGCAGCTCGACGACGTGAACGCGTGGCCGCAGATCGGGGAGTTCCTCGCCGGGGCCCCCCTGGGGGCGGCCGTGTTCGGCTGGACCAGTGGCGTCGTCGCCGGCCTCGGGCCTGCTGTGGTCCGTCTCACGGCGACCCAGGTGGTCTTCCGGCACCGGATCGGATTCGCCTGGATCTGGTTTCCGGGGGCGTGGCTGGCCCACCCGGGGGCGGAGGTGGTGCTGTCCCTGGGACTGCGCCACCACCTCGACAGCCCACGATGGAAGCAGGTGGTGCAGCCCTACCCCGGCCGGTGGATGCACCACCTGGAGGTGCGCGACCAGGTGGACCTCGACGACGAGCTGGCCGGATGGGTCACGGCCGCCTACGACGCAGCATCCTGAAGGGACCTGCATCCCCCATGCGGTCGGGACTTCCGGCCCTCGCGCGGAACTGCTCGGGGTTGCCAGACTGGCAGTCGGGCGCCTGCGTGCCCACGCAGGCTTGCCCGTTGGAGGAGCAATGCGGCACCCATCTCGCACGATCCTGTCGGCCATGGCAGCGCTGCTCCTGGCCGGAATGGCTGCTGGCGCGGCTGTCGGCGCCGACGCCTCGGGATGTCAGGGGTCAGCGACCTCGTTCACCACGTCCGGTGGTGAGATCCAGTCCGTCACCGCGCCCGGTTCGGGCGCCACCCAGGACGATCCCTTCAAGGTCGACTTCGACGGCACCGTTGGGTGGGAGGGGTCATCGGATCAGGTCATCGCCAACGGCGGCTGGACGGTCACCGCCACGCCGTTCTCCTTCTCCGGCGACGTGACCAACAGCTCGGGCACGCAGGAGGCCACCGGGACGATCACGCCGAATGAGTACCTCCCGTTCGCCATCCCGGGCCTGGTGCTGGTCACTGTGGACCTGTCCGGGGAGGGCGGTGCGGCGTGCAGCGTTTCGGGCTGGATCCAGTTCTCGGGCAACCCGCTGTCGTCGCCCGCGGGCTGGGTCGCGATCGGCCTGAGCGTCCTGGGCGGAATCGGGATGCTCATGCTGCTGCGGATGCTCATCCACGTGCCGGCCGTGCCCGTCGGGCAGAACCGGTTCGGGCGGACGATCCTCGGGATCCTGGCGGGCCTGGTGCTCGGCGTGGGCGTGGCGGCCCTGCTGGTCATGTACGGGGTCGTGGCGCTGGGGACGATGACCCCGTTGCTGGTGGTCGGTGGCACGGCCTTCTTCGGCCTGGTCCTGGGCCTGCTCCCCCGCCGGAGCGCGGCGGTGTAGGCCATGCGGCCCGCTCGCGGGTCGGGATTCAGCGATCCCACCCGCGACGGCGGACCAGCAGGTCGAGGGTGGCGTCCCGGTACCACGCCTGGTGCGGTCGCAGCCACGGCGAGGCGCGGAAGTCCAGGGGCGTCACCGCCGCCCGAGTGAAGTACCCAGCCAGCGCGGCGAGGAAGCAATCCAGGTCCTCGGGGTCGACATGGCAGGTCAACGGGTTGCTGGCCAGGATGGGTGCCACGGGCAGCCCATCGCCGTGGACGCTGATGAGAAGCCCCACCAGGTCCAACCAGGGCGCACCGACCACGAGCCAGTTCCAGTCACAGAGGTGCACCCGGCCGTCCGTGGCCAGGATCACGTTGTCGTCGCGCAGGTCGAAGTGCAGCGCTGACTCGCCTGCGGTCGCCTCGACCCAGCCGGACTCCAGCGATGCCAGCTCGTCGAGGCGTTCGGCGGTCATGGCAGCCGCCCGGCCCACGGCGTGCTCTGCGGGGATGCCGGCACCGTCGACCCACCCCCGCCACACCCCGAACTCCCCATCGAAGCTGGCGACCGGCTCGAGCGTGAGTCCCTCAGGCGGCGCAGTGAGTGCAAGGGCTGCGTCCGTCGTCGCCTGCACCACGCGCCCCAGCTCGTCGGTGTTCCACGGTCGGCGGGGTGCCCTGCCCTCCACCGCCTCGAACCCCACGACGGTCCAGCCGGCCACCTCGCCGTGCCACAGCACTCCCGGGGCGCCAGCTGCGGCGGGGAGCCGCGGAACGATCTCGGCCTCGCGACGGTAGCTCGCGGCGATGACCGGGTTCTCAGGAGGGGCGGCCTTGACGAATGCGGTCGAGCGATCGGTGCGCAGTACGGAGGCAAACCCCCACGTGAACCCGCCACCGGCCGACCTCGCCGACCTCACGCGACCGTCGAGTCTGGCCTCGATCCAGGACCGAACCGGTGGCGGCAGGTCGTCCCACACCGGTCGCTCGGCGGTGGCTCCGTGCGGAATCGAGGTGGTCACCCCGCCTCCGGGGAGGGCGCCGGATCCGGCCCGCCCTGGGCCGGCGTGTGCGCGTCGATCAGCTCTGCGATGCCGGGCGCGGCCGCCTCCACGTAGCCCCGGGCCGATCCGCGCACCCGCTGGTAGGCGCGGCGCAGCGTCACCTGGCTTGTGCGCTCGGCCCGGTCGTCGGTGATCGACAGCAGCGCCTCGGCCATGCTCGTGCGCTGGGCGGTCAGGATGTCGACCAACGGCTCACCTGTGGCGACATGCTGCTGGTAGAACGGGTCGAGCTGATCGGCGAATGGATCGAGCAACCCGTCCACGGCGCTGGGAACCATGCCGCGGCGGATCCCGGTCAGGACCCGGTAGGCCGATCGGATGGCCATGCCCGAGATCCCCGACGTGCGCGCGACCTCCTGGTCGATGAGGGTGCAGGCGTCGGCGACGACGGCGGGCCGGGCATCCGGCGTGGTCAGGTGGATGGACAGGTGCACGGGGACATCCTGCCGCGTGCGGGGGTCCGTCAGCGACCGGGCTCAGGCGGTGTCGGGCGGGTCGATCTGGATCCGGACGCTCACGAGCTCGGCCAGCAGGCGTGAGCGCAGCTGGGCCGGGGCCACCTCGCAGCAGGACCGTGCGACCAGGGCCTTCACGATCCGTTCGACGTCGTACTCCTGCAGGCAGGGGCCGCACTCCTGAAGGTGATGGGCGATCTTGTCGTGATCGGTGGGGGCCACCTCGCCGTCGAGGAACTCGTAGAGGTGATCGAGGGCGGACTGGCAGTCCAGCTCATGGGGATCGCCGCAGCTCATGACGGATCCCCCTGTGATCCGGCGCGGATCAGGCCGCGCTCGATGGCATAGTCCTCGAGGTTCGCACGCAGCAGCTTGCGACCGCGGTGCAGCCGGGACATGACCGTCCCCACCGGGGTGCCCATGATCTCGGCGATCTCCTTGTAGGCGAACCCCTCGACGTCGGCGTAGTAGACCGCCATGCGGAACTCCTCGGGCAGTGCCGCAAGCGCGGCGGTCACATCGGAGTCGGGCAGGCTGTCGAGGGCCTCAGCCTCAGCCGAGCGCAGGCCCCCGGACGTGTGCCCCTCGGCGCGGGCCATCTGCCAGTCCTCGACGTCATCGGTGGAGGACTGCAGCGGCTCACGCTGCTTCTTGCGGTAGGAGTTGATGAACGTGTTGGTCAGGATCCGGTACAGCCAGGCACGCAGGTTGGTGCCGTCCTTGTACTGGTGGAATGCGGCGAAGGCCTTCAGGAACGTCTCCTGGACGAGGTCCTCGGCCTCCGCGGGGTTGCGCGTGAGCTTCAGGGCGGCGCTGTAGAGCGAGTCCAGGTGCGGAAGGGCGTCGCGCTCGAACCGGGCCGACCGCGCCGCGTCCGACTCCGTCGGCGGCGGACTGGCGGTCGTCATGGCACCTGAGCCTAGCGGCAATCCGGTGGCCGCCCCGGTCGTGCGCGGTTCGTCGTGCATGTGGACCAGCAACTGGGACTCCTGTTCGTCGCTGGGTCCAACGCCGGGCCGCTCCGGCTCATTCCCGACGCAGGCCTACTCTGGGCGCCGTGAGCACCCCCGCGCAGGACCGGCGCTGGTTGACACGCAATGTCAAGGTGCTCTCCGGTGTCTCGTTGGCGCAGGATGCCGCGAGCGAGCTGATGTACCCGCTGCTGCCGATCCTGCTCACCACCACCCTGGGTGCGCCCGCCGCCGTCGTGGGGCTGATCGAGGGGGTCGCGGAGGGCGTCGCGGCGGCGATGAAGTACCTGTCGGGACGCTGGTCGGACCGGTTCGGCCGGAAGCCCGCCGTCGTCGGCGGCTACGGCCTGGCCTCGGTCGGGAAGATGATCATCGCCGCGGCCGGTGCCTGGCCCGTGGTCCTGCTCGGGCGCGTGGTCGACCGGATCGGCAAGGGCATCCGGGGGGCACCCCGTGATGCGCTGCTCGCCGACGGCGTTCCCCAGGAGTCCCTGGGCAAGGTCTTCGGCTTCCATCGTGCAGCCGACACCCTCGGGGCGGTCATCGGACCGCTGCTCGGCCTGGCGATCCTCACGGCCACCGGTGACGACATCGGCCTGGCGCTGTGGATCGCGGTGATCCCCGCACTGATCAGCGTGGCCCTGGTCACCCTCACCCGGGAGTCCCGCCAGCCAGCCGCCCGCCGGGCCCCCGTCGAGGCGACCGCGGCACCCGCAGGCCCGGCCCCGATGCGCGCTGCGCTCCCCCGGCGCGTGCGCACGCTGGCCGCGGTCCTGGGCCTGTTCGCGCTGGTCAACTTCCCGGATGCGCTGATCCTGCTGCGGGTCAACGAGCTCGGCTACAGCGCGGCCCAGGTGGCCGGTGCCTACGCCCTGTTCAACCTGGCCAGCGCGGCCATCGCGTACCCGGCCGGCGCCCTGAGCGACCGGTGGCCCCGCTCCCGGGTGTACGCCCTGGGCCTGGCCTGCTTCGCAGTCGGGTACGTGGGGCTGGGGCTGGTGGACGGTGGATGGGCGGTGGTGGCACTGCTGGTGGTCTACGGCGGCTTCGCCGGGATCACCGACGGCGTGGGCAAGGCGTGGATCAGCGCCCTGGCCCCACCGGAGGTCCGCGGTCACGCACAGGGACTGTTCCAGGGCCTGGCCGGGGCCGGGATCCTGGTGGCCGGCCTCTGGGCGGGCCTGCTGTGGACGGCGGGGCCGGGTTCGGGAGTCCTGCCGCTGCTGGTGTCCGGCTCTGTCGCGGCGGGGTGCGCGTTGGGCCTGTGGCTGTTCGGGCGCAGGCTGGATCCCGACGTCCCCGGACCGGGCGAAGGAACCGTCAGCGCCGCTGGATGAGCGCGGCGAACATGCCGTCCGTGTCGTGCTCGCCGGGCCACAGGCGCACGAAGGGCCCCGACACGCAGCCCGCAGGCAGCGCCAGCTCGGGGCGCTCCCCCACGGGGACCACGTCGCCTCCGAGCCGATCGGCGGTCGCGACCACCGCCTCGGTCTCGGCCAGGTGCGGCGAGCAGGTGACATACAGGACCAGCCCGCCCGGGCGCACCACCTCGAGCGCCCGCGCCAGGAGACGACGCTGCAGGGCGGTCAGCTCGGCGAGGTCGTCGGCCGACCGGCGCCACCTCGACTCGGGCCGCCTGCGCAGGGCACCCAGCCCGGTGCAGGGCGCATCGAGCAGGACCCGGTCGTAGCCGGTCCCGATGTCCTCGCAGGTGGCGTCGGCCACCATGACCTCATGCCGGCCCTGGATCGGCCGCAGCGAGGCGCGAACCAGCTCGGCACGATGGGCGTGCAGCTCGACTGCGGTGAGCGATCCACCGCGGTGCACCACCTGCCCGGCCAGAAGTGCTGCCTTGCCGCCCGGTCCGGCGCACATGTCCAGCCAGCGTGCGTCCGGGCCGTCGAGCGCCGCGTCCGCCAGGACCAGGGCCACGACCTGGCTGCCCTCGTCCTGCACGCCGGCAGCACCGGTGGCCACCTCGGGGATCGTCGCCGGGTTGACGGCATCGACGCGGACCGCCAGCCGCGACAGGGCGCCATCGTGGGCCGACACCCCCTGCTCGGCCAGCCTGGCTGACAGCTCCTCGCGGCCCAGCGTTCGCGCGACCAGGGTGACCGCCCCAGCCGTGTTGTCGGCCAGCAGCTCGGCCCGGGTGTCGGCCCAGGTGCGCTCCGGCTTCGAGGCCGCCAGAGCATCGTGGACACTGCCCACGATCCATGCCGGGTGCGACGTGGCGACCGCCAGGTGCGCGACGGGATCGGACGCCGATGGGGGCAGGGCCCGGGAGGCGACCAGGTGGTCGATCCAGTCCTCGGCAGAGCCCCCGCGTGCCACCCGGCGCAGGACGGCGTTGGCGAAGCCGGCAGCCCCCTGGTTGACGGTCTGGCGGGCCAACTCGACGGTCTCCCCGACGGCCGCGTGGTCGCTGACCCGCATGTTGTGCAGCTGGTGCACGCCCAGGCGAAGGGCGTTGAGCAGCTCGGGCTGCAGGGTGTCGAGCGCCCGGTCCACGCAATCGGCGAGGATCGCGTCATGGCGACCTCGCCAGCGCAGGGCCCCGTAGCCCAACTCGGTGGCGAACCCGGCGTCCCGGCCCGACAGCCGGTGATGGGACAGGATCCGGGGCCAGGCGATGTTGGCATAGGCACCGTCGAGCTCAACGGCGCGGAACAGGTCGAGTGCCGCCAGCCGGGCGGGATCCATCCGGGCGGGCCTGGCCGGGGGCTTGCCGCGCGAGGTCGCGGGCGGGCGCCCGCTGGACGCGGATCGGCCGCTGCTGGGCCGGTTCGGCTTCCCGGTGTCAGCCAAGGTGCTCGCCCGGCTCCACACGCACGCCCCGGGCCCAGTCACCGGCGGGCATCAGCTTCTTGCCCTCGGCCTTGACCTCGCCCAGGAGAACCGCGTGCGTGGCCGTGCCGACCCACACTGAGTTCTTGAGCACCCGGACCTCGCCTGCTGCCAGGTCGACGATGTCGAGCGCAGGTCGCACCGGACCAAGCTTGATCCGCTCGCCGCGGAACCCGCTCCATGCCCCTGGGGCTGGGGTGCACCCCCGGATGAGCCGGTCGACGCGCATCGCCGGGTCGGTCCAGACGACGCGAGCATCCTCGACGCGGATCTTCGGGGCCAGGCTCACCCCGTCAGGCACCTGCGGGACCGGCACGAGCGCGCCGGCCTCGAGCCCGTCGAGCGTGGCGACCAGGAGCCCGGCACCCGCGACCGCAAGGCGACCCAGGAGGTCCCCGGCAGTGTCCGTGGGCCGGATCGTGTCGGTGACGACGCCGAAGACCGGCCCGGTGTCCAGGCCCTCCTCGAGCCGGAACGTGCTGGC
Source organism: uncultured Actinomycetes bacterium (assembly GCA_963706875.1). Lineage (GTDB taxonomy): Bacteria > Actinomycetota > Actinomycetes > S36-B12 > CAIYMF01 > Prado023. Next base: position 341,073 of record CAVPNW010000016.1, read on the forward strand.
GCCGGTGATCTCGTCGCCGGCCATGAGGGCATGCTGCACGGGCGCAGCACCTCGCCACGCCGGCAGCAGCGAGAAGTGCAGGTTCACCCACCCATGGGTGGGCACGGCCAGGGCGGCCGGGGGGATCAGGCCGCCGTAGGCCACGATCGGGGCGGCGTCCGGGGCGATCTGCGCCAGCCGGTCGAGGAACTCGGGATCCCCTGCCCGCGCCGGGCGCAGGACCTCGATGCCCTCGGCCAGGGCGATCTCGGCCACGGGCGATGGCATGAGCCGCCGACCCCGCCCCGCGGGCGCATCAGGCCGGGTGAGGACGGCCAGGACCTCGTGCGGCGAGGCCAGGATCGCCTGCAGCGAGGGCACCGCAGCCTCTGGGGTGCCCGCGAACAGGACCCGCATCAGCCCAGGCCCGGGCGCAGCGAGTGCGGGCTGAACCGCACGACCGGAGCGGGCGTGCCGAACCACTCGGACTCCCGGATCTCCTTCATCGCCGCCTTGCGGGCCACGGTGTCCAGACGGTCGATGAACAGGATGCCGTCGAGGTGGTCGGTCTCGTGCTGAACGCAGCGCGCCAGCAGCTCCGAGCCCTCGATGATCACCGGCTCGCCGTGCATGTTCATGCCCTTGGCCACCACGCGCAGTGCCCGCTTGGTCTCGTAGGTGAGCCCGGGCAGGGACAGGCAGCCCTCCTCGCCGAGCTCCTCCTCGTCGGAGAGGTCCAGGCTCGGGTTGATCAGGTGGCCGACCACGTCGTCGACCCAGTAGGTGAAGACGCGCAGTGAGACGCCGATCTGCGGGGCGGCCAACCCAACCCCCGGGGCATCCATCATGGTGTCGGTGAGGTCCGCGACCAGCGTGCGCAACTCCTTGTCGAACGTCTCCACCGGGGCCGCCGGAGTGCGCAGGACCGGGTCGCCGAACAGACGGATGGGTTGCAGCGGCATGCCCCCATTCTACGGGCGGATCACCTCAGGGTCACCGGATCCATCCGGACCGAGACCATGGGTGCCTTGCGGGCGCTGCGCGCGGCCTGCAGGCGGTGCAGGGCACCGGTCAGGTGCCCGCCGTCTGCGATGGACACCGCCAGCAGCCACGTCACCGAGTCCTCCGGGCCGGGCAGTGGGCCGGAGCGCCGCAGGACCATCCCACCGAGCTCGTCGGCGAGGGCGTCCACGACCTCCAGGGTGGGCAGGGCGTGCCCCGACAGCTGCGCGATCCGTACCGCCGGGGGCAGGTTCAAGTCGGCACGCTCGGCCAGCTCCCGCTCGGCGTAGCCATGCGGGTCCCAGCGGACCAGCGCCTGGACCTCCCGCACGTCCGGGTCGCCGACGACCAGGACCCGGCCTCCGGCATCCGCTGGCCGGACCCACGATGCTGCGGCGAACCAGCGGCGCAGCACCTCCTCGGCCACCCGCAGGCCGGGCCGTGACAGGGCGGCGGCGGCGTCGAGGATGACCAGCGCGCTGTACCCGTCCGGCCCCGGATCGGGCTCAGCGCCGGGGGTCGCCACGACCATCACGTCCCGGCGGGTCAAGGTGCGCACGTGCTCCTGGCCCGACGATGTGACCACCTGGACCCCGGGCAGGGCGCGGCCGAACTCCTCGGCCGTGCGGCGAACCCCGACCACGACGGCGCGCACCACCTGCCCGCTGCACACCGGGCACCGCCAGTCCGCGACAGCACCGTGGGATCGGCACGAGGGGCGCCGATCCGGGCCCTGGGCCTGCATCGGCCGGGCACACTGCGGGCATGCCACCGGTTCCCGGCACGACTGGCAGGCGAGCATCGGCAGGTACCCGGCACGGGGGACGCTGACGAGCACCGGGCCGCTGCGGCACAGCCGTGCGCAGGATCTCGATCGCCACCGACGGGATCCGCGACGCGGAGCGCGCCGGGTCGGCGGCGAGGTCCGCGGCCACCTGGACCCGTGGCATCCGCGCGCGAAGCACGGGCCGCGGGACCTCGATGGGTGCCAACCAACCGGAGGACGCCATCCGGGCGCCCTCGAGGGTCACCGAGGAGCCGCCCACCACCACGGAGATGTCCGATTGGGCACTGCGCAGCGCCGCGACCTCCCGGGCGTGCCAGCCCGGGGCCTGCGGCTCGGCCAGGGACTCGTCCCCGTCGTCCCAGATGATGATCGCGCCGAGGTCGACCACCGGCGCGAACACCGCCGCGCGGGTGCCGACCACGACGCGGGCGGCCCCCGACAGCACGCCGAGGAACGCCCGGTAGCGCGCTTCCGGACCGGACTCCGCGACCAGTCGCACCGGGGTGATCCCGCCCGCACCGAGGGCAGCCACGACCCGGTCCACCTCGGCAGCATCCGGCACGATGATCAGGACCCCGCGTCCACGCGCGGTCACGGCGCGTGCGAGGTCCGCGATCCGAGCCCCCACCTGCTCGCCGGGTGCGGACACCCACAGGGCCCGCATGGGCACCGGACCACCGACCCCGCCGAGCAGCTCGGCCCCGCCGCGGTAGGCCGCCCACCCGGCCGGGTCGACCGGGTCGAGAACCTGGGACGCAGTCGGCGCGGCACTCGCCCGGGCCTCCACCCGGGCGTGCCGGGGCGGGACGGCGAACCGCAGCACGTCGGCCAGGGTGCCCGCGTACCGGTCGGCCACCGCCCGGCACAGGTCGGCGATCTCAGGGGTCAGCACAGCCGGGCCGTGCACGGAGCTCAGCGGCTGGAGTTCCCGCTCCGAGGTCGCGACCCGTTCCAGGACGAACCCGTCGACGAGTCGGCCGGCCAGGCGCACGCGGACCCGGACGCCCGGGGCGGCGGCTGCGGCCAGCTTCTCGGGGACCTCGTAGTCGAAGACCCGGTCAAGGTGCGGCACCGGGGTCAGCAGCGCCACCCGCGCCACCGGGAGCAACTCGGCCGCGGGGTGCCGGACCCGTGCTCGTGGCACCCTGCTCGTGGGTCTCGGCTCGTCGGGGAGCAGCGGGATCTGGCCCTGCGTCATGGCGTGCTGCCCTGATCGACCAGCGGGATCGCCCAATGGGTGAACGAGCGCGTGACCCTCATGCCGAGCCGCTCGTAGAACGGCAGGGCCCCTGTGTTCGAGTCGGTGGACAGGCACGTCCTGAGACGGCCCCGGGCGTGTGCCAGGACGAACGCCCGGCGCATCAGCGCACTGCCGATCCCCAGGCCACGGAACTCCGGGTGGGTCGCGAGCTTGTCGACCCACAGCTCCTGGGCGTCGTCGATGATGAACGCCGCACCCACGATCCGACCGTCCGTGCTGACCGCCAGCTGCAGCTGGTCGGCTGTGAAGCCCTCCCGTCGGGTGACCATCGCCTGCCAGGTGGCCAGCGTGGACGGCTGCCGGTCGGGCCACTCGCTGAACGCGAGCTCCATCATCTCCAGCGCCTCGACCTCATCAGCGGGCGTCGACGCACGCAGGACGATGTCCGGCAGGTCGACCAGGGGTGCTGGCGGCGAGGCTGGTTCGTGGTCCCGGCGCAGGATCCAGGCGGTGCGGACGGGGATGGCGCCGAACGTCCGCACGAGGTCGCGGGCGTCGGTCCGGGTGTCCTCGATCGTCTGGCCGATCCGGTCCGCGCCCAGCTGCCGGGCGCGCTCCACCGACCACGCCACCAGGCTGTGCCCGAGGCCCTGTCCACGCTGGTCGGGGTGGACGTCGGCCCAACGAGTGCGAGCGCGCAGGATCAGGCCGAACGCGACCAGGACCCCGCCGGGGCCCCGGACGACCAGGGCGTCACGCTGCCGGTCGGCGAGCACGAGGTCGCCGACGAGGTCGGCGCGCTCGTACATGGCCTCACCGGAGTCGTGGAGCTCGCACGCGCGCACCAGCGCGACGACACCATCGATGTCGTCGTCTGCCAGCGGGGTCGCGGTGAACCCCGCTGGCAGGACGATCACAGAGCGGCGGCAGCCCGCAGGTCGTCGACGCGGTCCAGCCGCTCCCACGTGAAGGAGCTGCCGCCGGCCGACTCCCGGCCGAAGTGGCCGTAGGCGGCGGTGGGCCGGTACTTCACGACGGAGGTGTCGAGCAGCTGCAGGTCGCGGATGATCGCCCCGGGGCGCAGGTCGAACACGTCCAGCACAGCAGCCTGGATCGCCTCGTCGGACAGGACACCCGTGCCGAACGTCTCCACGAAGACCCCGACCGGGTGCGCCTTGCCGATGGCGTAGGCCACCTGGACCTCGCACTTGGTGGCCAGGCCCGCCGCGACCACGTTCTTGGCCACCCAGCGCATGGCGTAGGCCGCCGAGCGGTCCACCTTTGACGGGTCCTTGCCCGAGAATGCGCCGCCCCCGTGACGCGCGAAGCCGCCGTAGGTGTCGACGATGATCTTGCGGCCGGTCAGGCCCGCGTCACCCATCGGACCGCCGGTCACGAACCGGCCCGTCGGGTTGATGAGCAGCCGGACGCCCGAGGTGTCGAGGTCGAGCTCGGAGAGGATCGGCTCGACGACGAACTTGCGGATCTCCGGGGCGAGCTGGGTGTCGAGGTCGACGTCCTCGGCGTGCTGCGAGCTCACGACGATGGTGTCCAGGCTGACGGCCGTGGTGCCCTCGTAGCCGATGGTGACCTGGGTCTTGCCGTCGGGGCGCAGGTAGGGCAGCTGCCCGGACTTGCGCACCTCGGTGAGCTGCTCGGCCAGGCGGTGGGCGAGGTGGATCGGCAGCGGCATGAGCTCGGGGGTGTCGGTGCAGGCGAAGCCGAACATGAGGCCCTGGTCGCCAGCACCCTGGCGGTCCAGCGCGTCGCCGGACCCCTCGACCCGCTCCTCGAAGGCGTCGTCGACGCCCTGGGCGATGTCCGGGGACTGCCGGCCGATCGAGACCTGGACTCCGCAGGACTCGCCGTCGAAGCCCTTCTCGGAGTGGTCGTAGCCGATCTCGAGCACGACGTTGCGGATGATGTCCATCACCTCGGCGTAGCCCTCGGTGGTGACCTCGCCGGCCACGTGGACCTGTCCGGTGGTGAGCAGGGTCTCGACCGCCACTCGGGACTTGGGGTCCTGGCGCAGGAGGTCGTCGAGGATGGCGTCGCTGATCTGGTCGGCCATCTTGTCGGGGTGTCCCTCGGTCACGGACTCCGAGGTGAACAGACGTGCGGTCATTGGGCAGGCCCTTCTAGGGGGTTTGATCGGGCACCTGCGGCCCGGCGTACTCGCAGAGATCCTATGCTGAGTCAGCCCGGAGTTTGGCCACGCGGTCCCAGACGGCGTGTGCGACCTCGAACTTGGTGCCCGAATGCGGGCCGTCAGCGGCTCCGTCCGGGGTGAGCAGATGGACCTCGTTGTCGGGGCGGCCGAAGACCGACCCGCCGGACACGTCGTTGAGTACGAGCAGGTCGACGCCCTTGCGCGTCAGCTTCGCCCGGGCGTGCACGAGCGGATCACCGTCGGCGTCGCCGGTCTCGGCGGCGAACCCGACGAGCACCGTCCCAGCAGGAAGGATTCCCGACGAGCGGGCCGCGACCAGCCCGGCGAGGATGTCGGGGTTTCGGACCAGCGCGATCGGCTCCGGGGTGCCGTCCGCGGACTCGTCCTTCTTGATCTTGTCCGCGGCGACGTCTGCGGGCCGGAAGTCGGCGACGGCTGCCGCCATGACCACGACATCGGCGTCGGTGGCCGCGGCCATCACGGCCTGCTCGAGCTCGAGGGCGCTTCCTGCACGCACGACCGTGCACCCCGCGGGGTCGGGCAGCTCCACGTTCGCGCTGACCAGCGTCACAGACGCACCCCGGGCGACGGCTGTGGCCGCCAGCGCATAGCCCTGCAGGCCACTCGACCGGTTGCCGAGGAACCGCACCGGGTCCAGGGCCTCGCGGGTCCCGCCCGCACTGATCACGACGCGCACCCCGGCCAGGTCTCGCAGGCCGCCGGTGTGCAGCACGGCGCCGATGGCCGCGGCGATCGCCTCCGGCTCGGGCATCCGTCCCGGTCCGGTGTCGGCACCGGTCAGCCGGCCGACGGCCGGATCCAGGACGATCACGCCACGATCCCGGAGGGTGGCGACGTTGGCCTGCGTGGCGGCGTGCAGCCACATCTCGGTGTGCATGGCCGGGACCATCACCACCGGGCAGGTTGCGGTCAGAAGGGTGGCCGTGAGCAGGTCGTCCGCGCGGCCGGTGGCCGCTCGGGACAGCAGGTCGGCGGTGGCGGGTGCGACCACGACGATGTCGGCGGACTTGCCGAGGCGCACGTGCTCGACACCCTCGACGTCATCCCAGACGGTGGTGTGGACCCGATGGCCGGACAGCGCGGCCCACGTGGCGGCGCCGACGAAGTTCAGGGCGGACTCGGTCGGCACGACGCGCACGTCCTGACCGGACTCGGTGAGCAGGCGCAGCAGGTGGGCGGCCTTGTAGGCCGCGATCCCGCCTGCCACGCCGAGCACGACGTGCGCAGGTGCGCTCGTCAGAACGACTCCTCGACGGGCTCCTCGAGGGGCTCCACGGACAGCAGGCCCTCGTTGATCTCGCGCAGTGCGATCGACAGCGGCTTCTCCTGCGGGTGGGTCTCCACCAGCGGGCCGACGTACTCGAGCAGGCCCTCGCCGAGCTGGGAGTAGTAGGCGTTGATCTGGCGCGCGCGCTTGGCGGCCTCGATGACCAGCGAGTACTTCGAGTGCGTCGTGCTCAGAAGCTCGTCGATGGGCGGGTGGGTGATGCCCTCGGGGCGGATGCTGGTGCCGGACACGGCGGACCCTCCTGTGGGGGTGCTGGACCACTCCGGGCGGAACGCGCCGGAGGTGAGCCTCTCAGGCCGGATGACCCGGATCTGCGATGAAGTCTACCAACTCCCGGGCCGCGCGGACCACATCGTCGTTGACGACCACGGCGTCGAACTCCGCGGCCGCGGCCATCTCCTCCCGCGCGCGCTCCAGCCGGCGGGTGATGGCGGCCTCGTCCTCGGTGGCCCGACCGCGCAGGCGGGCCTCGAGGTCGGCGAAGCTCGGCGGGGTCAGGAACACCATCAGGGCCTCGGGCATCGCGGCGCGCACCTGCCGGGCCCCATTGAGCTCGATCTCGAGCAGGACCGGCTCCCCCGCGGCCAGCCGCCGCTCCACCTCGGCACGCGGGGTGCCGTAGCGGTTGCCGGCGAACTCGGCCCACTCGAGGAACCCGCCCTCGGCGATCGTGCGCGCGAACCGCTGCACGCTCCAGAAGTGGTAGGCCACCCCGTCGGCCTCCCCCGCCCGGGGCTCCCGCGTGGTGGCCGACACCGACACCCAGAGGTCCGGTCGCAGCCGGCGCACCTCGGCGACCACCGTGCCCTTGCCCACGCCACTGGGTCCGGTGAGGACCACGAGCCGTCCGCGCATCAGCGGGTCGTCCCCGGGTAGCGCGCGCCGATCAGGTGGATGATCTCCTCGACCTGGCGGGGACCGAGCCCGCCGACGCGGCGGTTGGCCGCGATGCCGATCGCCTCCATGATGTCCGCGGCGCGGATCGGACCGATGCCGCGGAAGCTCGACAGCAGCTCCACGACCCTCATCCGGGCCAGGATGCGTCCCCGGGCGTCACTGCCCTGGCCCTCGCGCAGGACATCGGCCACCTGGATGCTGCCGTCGGCAAGACCTGTCCGCACCTGGGCCCGGACCTGGCGGGCATGCACGCCCCTGGCCGCGGCCGCGGCGCGGGCCTCCGGGGTCAGCGGCGGCGGGGGCGGCCCCGGCTGCGTGCTCACTGCCGCCCCAGGGACTGCGCCAACCGCCACGCCGCCCCACCGGGGTCCGCAGCGGCGGTGATGGGTCGCCCGATCACCAGCAGGTCGGCTCCGGCGGCCAGGGCCGCCTCCGGGGTGGCCACCCGGGACTGGTCGGCCGTGGCACTTCCCTCGCCGGTCGCCGGCCGGACGCCGGGGGTGATCAGCGTGATGTCGGCGGGGACCGCGGCGCGGATCGCGGCCACCTCCTTCGGCGAGCACACGATCGCCCGGGCTCCAGCCGTGACCGCCATCCGGGCCAGGCGGACGGCAGCCTCGAGCGCCGGACCGCGCATCCCGACGGCGTCGAGGTCTGCCTCCGACATGGAGGTCAGGACAGTCACCGCGGTGATCCTGGTGCCGGGCAGGGCCTCGGCTGCGGCAGCGACCATGGCCGGACCGCCACTGGCGTGGACCGTCAGGTACTGCGGTGCCAGGTGGGCGATGCTGCGCGCCGCACCGGCCACGGTGTTGGGGATGTCGTGCAGCTTGAGGTCGAGGAACAGGCCGCACGCCGGAGCGGCCGCGCGGACGTCGTCGACGACGGAAGCGCCGTCTCGCAGGTAGGTCTCCAGGCCCACCTTCATGACCGCCACGTGGGGGGCGGCCGCAGCGGCCCACGTCAGGACGGTCGCACGGTCCGGGCCATCGAGGGCCAGGGCGATCGGTGCACTCATGCCTTCTCCTCGGAGTCCGCGCTCTGGGCGTCCCGGGCCGCCACGTGGCGGGCCTGCATCGTGTGCCCCAGGCCGACGGCATCCGACAGCCGGGTGAACCCGCGCGCGGCCAGGATGTCGTGGAGCTCGGCGGAGATCCGCCTCGGTGCGTGCGGGTCGTTGAAGACGGCCGTGCCGACCGACACGGCACTGGCGCCCGCGAGCAGGAACTCGAAGGCGTCCTGGCCGGTGCGGATGCCCCCCATGCCCAGGATCGGGACCTTCGGGTAGGCCGCGTGCACCTGCCAGACGGCGCGCACCGCGACCGGCCTGATCGCCGGGCCGGACAGCCCACCGGTCATCCCGCCGAGCATCGGACGCATGGTGTCGGGGTCGATGACCATCCCGAGAAGCGTGTTGATCAGCGACAGCCCGTCGGCGCCGGCGTCGAGCACGGACTTGGCGATCGCCACGATGTCGGTCACGTCCGGGCTGAGCTTGGCAAGGACCGGGACGTCGGGGGACGTGTGGCGCCGGACCACCTGCACCACCGACCCGGCCGAGAACGGGTCGCAGGCGAACACCTGGCCGCGGGACTCGACGTTGGGGCAGGAGATGTTGACCTCGAGAGCGGCGATCCCGGGCTCGTGGCGCAGCCGCTGGGCGAGCTTCTGGTACTCCTGCACGGAGCCGCCGGCGATCGAGACCACCGTGCGGATCCCGCGCTCGCGCAGCCAGCGCAGGTCCTTGGCGATGAACTCCTCGATGCCGGGCCCCTGCAGGCCGATCGAGTTGAGCATCCCCGAAGGGGTCTCGGCCATCCGCGGCGTGGGTCGCCCGGAGCGCGCGTTGAGCATGATCGACTTGGTGACCACCGCGCCGATCGCGGTCAGGTCAAGGAACGGGGCCAGCTCGCGCCCGGCCGCAGCACACCCGGAGGCGGTCAGCACGGGGTCGGGCATATGGAACGTGCCCAGGCGGGTGGACATGTCCACGCGCGCAGCACCCGGGGCGGAGGCGGTCGCGGCCATCAGTGCCCCCCAGCCACGGGGGCGCCCAGAGTGTCGGCGGGGACGGTGCCGACGTCGGCCCAGCGGACGTCGCTGCCCCTGAACACCGGGCCGTCGGTGCAGGAGCGCACCATCCGGGTCACGCCGTCGGACCCCCGGACGGGCAGCACGCACGTCATGCACACGCCGATGCCGCAGGCCATCGACTCCTCGACGGCGCACTGGCTGTGGGCGCCGGTCTCGGCGGCCACAGCCGCCACGGAGGCCAGCATCGCCATCGGCCCGCAGGCGTAGACGACGTCGGCGCCCGACGCCCGGATGATCTCGGCCAGTGGATCGGTGACCCGACCGCGGATCCCGGCCGAGCCGTCGTCGGTGGTGACCGTGACCGATGCCGAGCTGCGCTTGGCCTCCAGGACCCCGAAGAGGCGGTCCTCGGTGGCGGCCCCGAGCACCATGTCCACGCGGCACCCGCGCGACCGGAGCTGCTCGGAGAGCATGAACAGCGGGGCGGCGCCGTACCCACCGGCGACCAGCACGCAGGACACGGGCTCCTTGGGGAGGGTGAACGGACGGCCCAGCGGGCCGATCACGTCGAGCTTGTCGCCGCGGCGGCGGTCAGCCAGCCAGCGGGTGCCCTTGCCATGGGTGGCGAACACCACCTCGACCGTGCCCCCCGAGGGTCCCCCCGGGGTGACCCGGTGGATGGAGAACGCCCGCCGCAGCAGCATCCCGGAGCCCTCGCCACCGACTGCCAGCGCCACGAAGTGCCCGGGGCGCGTGGCCTCCGGGATGCCTGGGGCGAGCAGGGTGAGGTGGTGATAGGCGCCCGTGCGGCGCAGGCTGACGACCTCGGCGGTGACCTGGACCGACATCACGCCCCCGTGGCCCGGGTGGCTCCCCCGGCGCGTCCCGCGTGCAGGACTCGCAACTCGGCGAGCTCGGTCGCGTGCTCCTGCAGGGAGCGGACCCCGATGTCGCCGGAGATCAGGGCCTCGATGCCCTGCACCGCGGCCCCGAGGCCCTGGACGGTCGTGATGCACGGGACTCCGCGCACGACGGCGGCGGTGCGGATCTCGTAGCCGTCCAGGCGCGGGCCGACCCCGTAGGGGGTGTTGACGATCAGCGCGATGTGGCCGCCGAGGATCGCATCGACGGTGTTCATGCCCTCACCGGGCTCGTGGATCTTGCGGATGTCGCTGACCTTCACGCCGTTGCGGCGCAGGACGTCGGCCGTACCGCCGGTCGCAGCGATGTCGAACCCCAGGTCCGCGAGGCGCTTGAGCGGGAAGATCATCGACCGCTTGTCGCGGTTGGCAACCGAGACGAACACCGTCCCGGCAGTCGGCAGGCCCGAGGAGTAGGCGGCGATCTGCGACTTGGCGAACGCCGTGCCGAACTGCCGGTCGAGGCCCATCACCTCACCCGTGGAGCGCATCTCCGGGCCGAGCACCGTGTCCACGCCGTGGAACCGCCCGAAGGGCAGGACCGCCTCCTTGACGGCGATCATCCCGCCGTCGGGAAGGTCGGCCGCATCCCCGACCGAGGGCAGGGTCCCGTCGGCGCGCAGGTCGGCGATGCTCTCCCCCAGCGCGATCCGCGCCGCCGCCTTGGCCAGTGGGACGCCGGTGGCCTTGGCCACGAAAGGCACCGTGCGCGAGGCGCGCGGGTTGGCCTCAAGGACGTAGAGGATGTCGGCGGCCATCGCGTACTGGACGTTGATCAGCCCCAGGACGCCGACCCCACGGGCGATCGCCTCGGTGGAGGCGCGGATCCGCGCGATGTCGGCCCGGCCCAGGGTGATCGGCGGAAGCGCGCACGCGGAGTCACCCGAGTGGATCCCCGCCTCCTCGATGTGCTCCATCACGCCACCGAGGTAGAGCTCGGTGCCGTCGTAGAGCGCATCCACGTCGATCTCCAGGGCATCGTCGAGGAAGCGGTCGACGAGCACCGGGTGCTCGGGGCTGACCTGCGTTGCGCGGTCGATGTAGCTCTCGAGCATGGCCTCGTCGTACACGATCTCCATGCCCCGCCCGCCCAGCACGTACGAGGGCCGTACGAGCACCGGGTAGCCGACCTCGTCGGCGACGGCCCTCGCCTCGTCGAACGACGATGCCATGCCGAACTTGGGGGCCGGGAGCCCGGCGGCAGCCAGCACCCGGCCGAACGCCCCTCGCTCCTCGGCCAGGTCGATCGCGGCCGGGGACGTGCCCACGATCGGCACCCCGGCGGCCTGCAGCCCGTGCGCCAGGCCCAGCGGGGTCTGCCCGCCGAGCTGGCAGATGACCCCGGCGACGGGGCCGGCCTCGAGCTCGGCGTGGTAGACCTCCAGGACGTCCTCGAGGGTCAGCGGCTCGAAGTACAGCCGGGAGGAGGTGTCGTAGTCGGTGGAGACGGTCTCGGGGTTGCAGTTGATCATGATCGTCTCGAAGCCGACCTCGCGCAGGGTCAGCGAGGCGTGCACGCACGAGTAGTCGAACTCGATGCCCTGGCCGATGCGGTTCGGCCCGGAGCCGAGGATGATCACCGCCGGGACCTCGCGGGGCTCGACCTCGGTCTCCTCGTCGTAGGACGAGTAGTGGTACGGGGTCCTCGCCGCGAACTCCGCGGCGCATGTGTCCACCGTCTTGAAAACCGGGCGGATGCCCAGGGCGTGGCGCACCCCGCGCACGACGTCCGGCGGCATTGAGCGCGCGGCCCCGATCTGGGCGTCGGAGAAGCCATGGCGCTTGGCCAGGCGCAGCAGCTCCGGGGTGAGCATGGGAGCACGGCGCACCTGCTCGCCGACCTCGTTGAGCAGGACGATCTGGTCGAGGAACCAGGGATCGATCGCGGTGGCCGCGTGCACCTCGTCGATCGAGGCGCCGGCGCGAAGCAGCTGCTGGACCTCCTCGAGACGGCCGTCATGCGGGACCCGGACCGACTCGAGCAGGGTCTCCCGGTCGATGCCGCGTGGGTCACCCACCCAGCTGAACCCCGCGTCCTTCTTCTCCAGCGAGCGCAGGGCCTTCTGCAGCGCCTCGGTGAAGTTGCGCCCGATCGCCATGGCCTCGCCCACGCTCTTCATGTGGGTTGTGAGCTCGTGGTTGGCCGACGGGAACTTCTCGAACGCGAACCGCGGGGCCTTGACCACGACATAGTCCAGGGTCGGCTCGAAGCTGGCCGGGGTGCTCTGCCCGTCGGGGCGGGTGGTGATGTCGTTCGGGATCTCGTCGAGGGTGTACCCGATGGCCAGGCGCGCGGCGATCTTGGCGATCGGGAAGCCCGTGGCCTTGGAGGCCAGGGCCGACGAGCGGGAGACCCGCGGGTTCATCTCGATGACGATCATGCGCCCGTCGCGGGGGTCGATCGCGAACTGGATGTTGCAGCCGCCGGTGTCCACGCCGACCGCGCGGATGATCTCGATGCCGACGTCGCGCATGTGCTGGTACTCGCGGTCGGTGAGGGTCAGCGCCGGCGCCACGGTGATGGAGTCCCCGGTGTGCACACCCATCGGGTCGACGTTCTCGATGGAGCACACGACCACGACGTTGTCGTTGCGGTCGCGCATCAGCTCGAGCTCGTACTCCTTCCAGCCCAGGATCGACTCCTCGAGCAGGACCTCCGTGGTCGGCGAGGCCTGCAGACCCGCGCCCGCGATCTCGTGCAGGCCGGCCTCGTCGTGGGCGATCCCGGACCCGGAGCCACCCATCGTGAACGAGGGGCGCACGACCACGGGGTAGCCGAGCTCCACGACGGCCGCGAGGCACTCGTCCATCGTGTGGCAGATGACCGATCGGGCGGACTCGGCGCCGATCGAGGCCACGATCTCCTTGAACCGCTCGCGGTTCTCCCCGCGCTCGATCGCCTCGGTGTTGGCGCCGATCAGCTCGACGCCGTACTTGTCCAGCGTCCCGTCGGCGTGCAGGGCCATCGCCGCGTTCAGCGCGGTCTGGCCCCCGAGGGTCGGCAGGAGCGCATCGGGGCGCTCCTTGGCGATGATCTTGGTCACGAACTCCGGGGTGATCGGCTCGATGTAGGTCGCGTCGGCGAACTCCGGGTCGGTCATGATCGTGGCGGGGTTCGAGTTGACCAGGATCACCCGCAGGCCCTCGCTGCGCAGGATCCGGCACGCCTGCGTCCCGGAGTAGTCGAACTCCGCGGCCTGCCCGATGACGATGGGCCCGGATCCGATGACCAGGACCGAGGTGATGTCAGCGCGCCGCGGCATCGACGGCCTCCCTGCAGGTGGGTCGCGGAGGTACCTTCCACCCGCGTAGGGGGACGAGCACGACCTTGAGGATGGGCATGGCCCACTCCTTCCCCGCCTCGCAGGACGGACTTAAAGGAGGCTTCCGATGGAGGCTTCAGTTGCCGGCGATCATACCGGGCGTCCGCCGCGGCGGACGCGAGGCCCTGCGGCATGGCGACCCGTGCTGGCTGCCCGGAGCGCCGGGCTGCCACTACCCTCTCCCTGTGCCATCGACCTCCGAGCCTGCCGCGCAGTCGGGGCCGGTCAGGCACCTGCGCGTGGCCGTCTCCGGCCACCCGGGGACGCAGGTCCGGGTGGAGGTGCACCACCCGGATGCCCCCATCGTCGCCCTGTTCGAGGCCGGGCTCGGGTTGCCGATGGACGTCTGGCACCCCGTGGTCGAGAACCTGTCGGGGGTCCGATGCATCCTCACCGACCGTCCCGGGCTGGGAGGGTCGACACCCTGGCAGCACACGCCGGCGCTGGCTGACCAGGTCGCCCTGATCGGCGACGTCCTGGCCGCCTGCTCCCTGGCTCCCGGGACGCCCGTCGCGCTCGTGGGGCACTCGTACGCCGGGATCCTGGTCAAGGCCTTCGCCCGGATGCACCCCGAGCAGGTGTCGGCGCTGGTCCTGGTGGACCCGTCCCTGGCTGACCAGGAGGCCAGCACCACGACGCTCGTGGAGCAGTTCCCCGACATCGCCAGGGATCTGGCCAACCGCCTGAGCGGGATCGGGCGCTGGCTTGGCTGGGCGTTCGCCGCAGGTGGCACGGTGGGCCTGGGCGCGGGCGGACCAGCAGCCCGGTCGATAGCCCATGCCTATGGGGATCCCGAGCATCAGCAGGCCTCCATCGATGAGCTGCTGAGCATCGGGGACCAGGCCTCCGAGCTGCTGGTCCTGGCCGAGGACCATCCGCTGCCCGACGTACCGATCCTGATCGTGGGCGCCGCCCGCTGGCCGGGCCCGGTGCCGTTGCGCCGGCGCACATGGTTGGACGCCCTCGAGCAGCGCGCCGGTGAGCTGGGTCCCGGGGCGTGGGTGGTCGACATCGAGGGAGCCCACCTGCTCATGCTCGACGAACCCGAGGCCCTCGCTGGGGCAATCGCGGACGCACTCGGTCCCCTGGCCCCCCGGCCTGATCCCTAGAGCGTCGCCTGCACCTCCACCACCGCGCCTGCGGGGGCATAGGCAACCTTGTTGCCCTCGATCGGCTGGCCGTCGACGACGAGGCTGGCCCGGGCGCCGGGGGCACCGGAGTTGGTGACACTGATCCGGTAGGTGGCACCACGCGCCACCCGGGTGACCTCCCAGCTCGGCACGTCGGGCCCGATCTGCGGGTCGATGACCAGCCCGTCGTAGCCGGGCCGGACCCCCAGCAGGTACTGAGACACCGTCACGAAGTTCCAGGCCGCGGTACCGGTCAGCCAGGAGTTCTTGGCCTCACCGTGGCGCGGTGCCTGCTTGCCGGCGATCATCTGCGCGTACACGTAGGGCTCGAGCCGGTGGACCTCGGAGATGTCCTCGCGGTACGCCGGCGTGATGCGACGGTAGTAGTCGAACGCGCGCTCGCCGCGGCCGACCATCGTCTCGGCGATGATCACCCACGGGTTGTTGTGGCAGAAGATCCCGCCGTTCTCCTTGTAGCCCGGCGGGTAGGTGGAGACCTCGCCCAGCTCGATCTTGTAGCTCGTGTACGCCGGGTACTGCAGGACCAGGCCGTGGTCGGTCCCGAGGAGCTCGGACACCGAGTCCAGTGCGCGCACCGCCGGGCTGCCGGCGTGCGCGGGGTCGGCCGGGTCGGTGGCCGTCAGGCCGATCCCGCCCATGATGGCCATCCCCTGGGGCTCGATCCAGATCTTGCCCTCCTCGTGGGCGTCGGTGCCGACCGGTTGGCCGTAGAAGTCGTAGGCGCGCAGGAACCATTCGCCGTCCCAGCCGTGGGCCATGACGGCCTCGCGCATCTCCTCGACGGCGGCACGGGCACGCGCGGCCACGTCGGCCAGACCGCGACGCTCCGCGATCTCGGCGTACTCCGGGCCGATCGCTGCGAACATCGCCGCGATGAACACCGACTCCGCCACGCCGCCGGCCTGGTTCTCGGTCGTCTGGAACGACTCGCCGGGCTCGGTGGAGAAGCAGTTGAGGTTCAGGCAGTCGTTCCAGTCCGCACGGCCGATGAGCGGCAGGCCGTGCGGGCCGCGGTTGGCATGAGTGAACTCGAACGAGCGCGTGAGGTGGTCGAACAGGGGCGCGGCCTGGGCCTCGTCGTTGTCGAAGGGCACCATCTCGTCGAGGATCGACCAGTCGCCGGTCTCCTTGAGGTAGCCGGCGACGCCCAGGATCAGCCAGAGCGGGTCGTCGTTGAAGCCCGATCCGACGTCGTTGTTCCCGCGCTTGGTCAGCGGCTGGTACTGGTGGTAGGCCGAGCCGTCGGGGAACTGCGTCGCGGCGATGTCGAGGATCCGTTCGCGGGCGCGATCCGGGACGAGGTGGACGAACCCGAGCAGGTCCTGGTTCGAGTCCCGGAAGCCCATCCCGCGGCCGATCCCGGTCTCGAAGTACGAGGCCGAGCGCGACATGTTGAACGTGACCATGCACTGGTACTGGTTCCAGATGTTGACCATCCGGTCGAGCTTGGGGTCCGTGGAGCGCACCGTGTAGGTCGTGAGCAGCCGGTCCCAGTGCGCCTGCAGCTCGTCGAACGCGGCGTTCGTCTGGGCCTCGGTGGCGAACGCCGCGAGCAGCTCATGCGCCCGGGACTTCTCCACCACCTGGCCCTCGGCGATCCCCGCGGCCTCGTCAGCGGGCGCCCACTTGGCCTCGCGCGGGTTCTCGATGTAGCCCAGGACGAAGGTGAAGCTGCGCGACTGGCCCGGGGCCAGCTCGACGGCGAGGTGGTGCGAGCCGATCGGGTACCAGCCGGAGGCCACCGAGTTGGCGGCCGCACCAGCGCGAGGAACAGCGGCCTCGCCGAGCGAGTTGAAGGCCCCCACGAACGTGTCACGATCGGTGTCGAAGCCGGCGACGCGCGTGTTCACCCCGTAGACCGCGTAGTGGTCGCGGCGCTCCCGGTACTCGGTCCGGTGGTAGATCGCCGACCCGTAGGGACCGTCGAGCTCGACCTCCATCTCGGCCAGGGACAGGTTGCGCTGGTAGTTGGTCTGGTCGTCGTGGGCGTTCCAGAGGGCGAACTCCAGGAACGAGAACAGCCCGACGGACTTCGGCTGCGCGCTGTCGTTGGTCAGCGTCACCTGCTGGACCTCGGCGGTGCGCCCGAGCGGGACGAAGTACAGCACCGAGGCCGTCAGCCCGCCGCGCGATCCGGTGATCCGGGTGTAGCCCATGCCGTGCCGGGCCTCGAAGGAGTCCAGCTCGGCCTTCACCGGCATCCACGACGGGGTCCAGACGTCCCCGCCGTCGTTGAGGTAGAAGTACCGGCCGCCGGCGTCGTTGGGGATGTTGTTGTACCGGTAGCGGGTCAGCCGGCGCATCCGGGCGTCGCGGAAGAACGTGTAGCCCCCGGCGGTGTGCGACACCAGCGAGAAGAACTCCTCGGACCCCAGGTAGTTGATCCACGGGTAGGGGGTGCGCGGGGTCGTGATGACGTACTCACGGGCCTCATCGTCGAAGTGCCCGAAGCGCATGTCATGCCTCCATGAGTTCAGCGAAGCGATCGAAGAGGTAGGCCGAGTCGTGCGGCCCGGCGGCCGCCTCCGGGTGGTACTGCACGGAGAAGGCTGGCACATCCAGGCAGCGGAGTCCTTCGACGACGTCGTCGTTGAGGCAGACGTGGCTGACCTCCACGCGGCCGAACTCCGTGTCGGACACCTCGTCCAGGGGGGCGTCGACGGCGAACCCATGGTTGTGGGCGGTGATCTCGACGCGCCCGGTGGCGCGGTCGGACACCGGCTGGTTGATGCCGCGGTGACCGTAGCCGAGCTTGTAGGTGCCGAAGCCCAGGGCCCGGCCGAGGATCTGGTTGCCGAAGCAGATGCCGAACACCGGGATCCGCCCGGCCAGCAGGGCCCGCACCTGGGCCACAGCGTGGTCGGCGGTCGCCGGGTCGCCGGGGCCGTTGGAGAAGAACACCCCGACCGGACCCTCGATCCCGCGAGCACGTGCGACCAGGTCCTCCGGCGAGATCCCCGCGGGCAGGACATGCACCCGCATCCCCCGCTCGGCCATCCGCACGGGTGTCATCGCCTTGATCCCGAGGTCGACGGCCAGGACGGTGGCCACCTGCGCACCCACCGCCTCGATGACGTACTCCTGGGCCGTGGTCACCTCGGCGGTCAGGTCGGCACCGGCCATCGGCGGGCTGGCCATCACGGCCGCGTGCATCGAGGCGAACCCCTGCTCTGCCGCTTCGCCGGAGAAGATCCCGGCTCGCATCGCCCCACGGTCGCGCAGGTGCCTGGTCAGCGCCCGGGTGTCGACACCGCTGATCCCGACAACGCCGTAGCGCTCGAGCTCCTCGTCCAGGGAGCGCACGGAGCGCCAGTTGGACGCCCGGCGCGCGGGGTCACGCACGACGTACCCGGCGACCCAGATCCGCCCCGACTCCGGGTCCTCGTCGTTGACGCCGGTGTTGCCGATGTGCGGCGCGGTCATGACGACCACCTGGCGGTGGTAGGACGGGTCGGTCAGAGTCTCCTGGTAGCCGGACATGCCGGTGGAGAAGACGGCCTCGCCCACGGTCGTGCCGATCGCGCCGTAGGCCTGGCCGGTGAACGTCCGGCCATCCTCGAGCACGAGGACCGCGGTGCTGGGTGCGTGGGTGTGGGTCATCGGGGGCCTCCCGTTGCGTGGGACCGGATCATCAGCTGGCCTCGGAGGTCGGGACCAGCGCGGACAGGGCGCTGGCCGTGGCGATGTGCTGGTCGGGGTCGTCGGCCCGGAAGCCGGTGTCGACCTCGTGGTCGCCGAGCTGCCAGGTGATCAGGATCAGCCCGCCGGCCTCGAAGGCCCTCTGCGCCTGGCCGGAACCCAGGCGCACCGCACGCAGGTCGGACCGCGGGATCCAGAGGTCCACCTCACCCACCCGTTGGATCAGCACGCCGTCGTCGGCGACGCGCAGCACCGCACGGCCCCGGTGGCCCAGCCCGTGCGCCACGATCCGGTCCAGGAGGTCACCGGAGGTGGTGGTGGCGACGTACTGCCCGGCGACCCCGGGCTCGGAGCCCCCGGCCAGCGCGTCCGCCGGCGCCGACGCCGGCGCGGGGATGTCGGCCTGCCGTGCCTCACGGGCCCGCCAGCCGCGCAGCATCCCCCAGACGCCCAGGCCGATCACGGCCAGCACCAGCACGCTCAGCAGCAGGCGGGGGCCCCAGTCGGTGACCGGCGCCGACTCCGCGGCGAGGATCGAGGCGGGGATCACCTGTGCTCCACCAGGGCCCGATCGAGCACGGTGGGGCGGCCCCGCAGGAAGGTGGCCACGACGGGTGCCGGCAGGTCACGCCCGGCGTACGGGTTGTTTCGGCTCTTCGAGGCCGATCCCGCTGACTCCACCGTCGCGCGGACTGAGGGGTCGACCAGGACGAGGTTCGCCGGCTCCCCCGCGGCTATCGGGCGGCCATGACCGGCGCGGCGGCCGATCGCCGCCGGGCGCACGGACATCGCCTGAGCCACCCCGGCCCAGTCCAGCAGGCCGGGGAGCACCATCGTGTCGATGACCACCGCCAGTGCCTGCTCCAGGCCGAGCATGCCGAAGGCGGCAGCGGCCCACTCGCACTCCTTGTCCTCCATCGGGTGCGGTGCGTGGTCCGTGGCGACGATGTCGATGGTCCCGTCGGCCAGGCCGGCGCGGACCGCCGCGACGTCCTCGGCGCGGCGCAAGGGCGGGTTGACCTTGAAGACCGGGTCGTACGTGGCGGCGAGGTCCTCGGACAGCAGCAGGTGGTGGGGGGTGACCTCGGCGGTCACGTCGATCCCGCGGGACTTCGCCCAGCGGATGATCTCCACCGACCCGGCGGTGGAGACGTGGCAGACGTGCAGGCGGGATCCGACATGCTCGGCCAGGAGGACATCGCGAGCGATGATCGCCTCCTCGGCGACCGCGGGCCAGCCGCGCAGGCCGAGGCGGCCGGACAGCTCGCCCTCGTTCATCTGGGCGTCCTCGGTCAGCCGGGGCTCCTGGGAGTGCTGGGCGATGACCCCATCGAAGGCCTTCACGTACTCCAGCGCACGGCGCATGAGGACCGCATCGGAGACGCACCTGCCGTCATCGGAGAACACCCGGACGCGTGCGTCGGAGTCCGCCATGGCCCCGAGCTCGGCCAGCTGCTGCCCGCCGAGGCCGACGGTGACTGCCCCCACGGGGAACACGTCGACCAGGCCTGCACGCTTGCCCAGGTGCCAGACCTGCTCGACGACGCCGGCCGTGTCCGCCACAGGATCGGTGTTGGCCATGGCATGGACGGCGGTGAAGCCGCCCAGGGCCGCGGCCCGCGACCCGGTCAGGACCGTCTCCGCGTCCTCCCGCCCCGGCTCGCGCAGGTGCGTGTGCAGGTCCACGAGGCCCGGCAGGGCGATGAGCCCCTCGGCGTCGATCACGGTCGCGCCGTCGGCAGACAGCGACCCGGCCGCGCCGATCGCGGCAATCGTCGGGCCCTCGATGCGCAGGTCGACGGCCTGCCCGCCCACGGGGCGAACGCCGGTGATCAGGTACGTCATGAGCGTCCTCCGAGGAGCAGGTAGAGCACGGCCATCCGGATGCTCACGCCGTTGGTGACCTGTTCGACGATCACCGAGCGGGAGCCGTCGGCGACCTCCGCGGTGATCTCCATGCCGCGGTTCATCGGCCCGGGGTGCATCACGATCGCGTGCCCGGGCAGCATGCCGGCGCGGCGGG
Organism: uncultured Actinomycetes bacterium; assembly: GCA_963706875.1. Classification (GTDB taxonomy): domain Bacteria; phylum Actinomycetota; class Actinomycetes; order S36-B12; family CAIYMF01; genus Prado023. Next base: position 361,508 of record CAVPNW010000016.1, read on the forward strand.
AGTCCAGGCCGTAGCGGCGGGAGTACTCCCGCTCGCTGGGGAAGAAGGCTGCGCCCATCCGCTCACGCTGCACGCGCAGCATCATCACCGCATCGGAGTCGGGCAGCGGTGCGTCGAGGTCGTAGGAGACCTCGCAGGGCCAGGTCTCCACCCCCACCGGAAGCAGGGTCGGCGGCGCCACCAGGGTGACATGCGCACCCAGTGTGTGCAGCAGCAGCACGTTGGAGCGGGCCACCCGCGAGTGCAGGACGTCCCCGACGATGGTCACCCGTCGGCCCGCGAGGTCCCCCTCACCACCTGCGAGGTGCTCGCGCATCGTGAAGGCGTCGAGCAGGGCCTGGGTGGGGTGCTCGTGGGTCCCGTCGCCGGCGTTGACCACCGCCGCCTCGATCCACCCGGAGTTCGCCAGGCGGTGGGGTGCACCACTGGCACCGTGGCGGATGACCACGCCGTCGGCGCCCATCGCCTGCAGGGTCATCGCGGTGTCCTTGAGGCTCTCGCCCTTCGAGACGCTCGAGCCCTTGGCCGAGAAGTTGATGACGTCGGCGGACAGCCGCTTGGCAGCCGCCTCGAACGAGATGCGGGTCCGCGTGGAGTCCTCGAAGAAGAGGTTCACGACCGTGCGCCCGCGCAGGGTGGGCAGCTTCTTGACCTCCCGGGTGCTGACCGCGGCCAGCTCGCGGGCGGTGTCCAGGACCAGGACCGCGTCGTCGTGGGTCAGGTCGGCGGCCGAGAGCAGGTGACGCTTCATGCGTCCTCCCCGATGATGACCTCGTCGGTGCCGTCGATCTCGGCGACGCGGACCTGAACCGACTCTCGAAGCGACGTGGGGACGTTCTTGCCCACGTAGTCGGCGCGGATCGGGAACTCGCGGTGACCGCGGTCGATGAGCACAGCCAGGCGCACGGCCCGGGGCCGTCCGAGCTCGGAGAGGGCATCCAGCGCCGCACGTACGCTGCGGCCGCTGAACAGCACGTCATCGACGAGGACCACGGTCCGCCCGTCGATCCCGCCCGCGGGTACGTCCGTGCGCTCAAGCGCGCGGGCCGGGCGCAGCCGCAGGTCGTCGCGGAACATCGTGATGTCCAGGGAACCCACAGGCGGTGCGGTCCCCGGCTCGATCGCGGCGATGCGCTCGGCGATGCGGTGGGCCAGGGGCACCCCACGGCTCGGGATGCCCAACAGGACGAGGTTGTCCGCGCCCTTCTCCCGTTCCAGGATCTCGTGGGCGATCCGCGACAGTGCGCGGGTGATGTCGGACTGATCGAGCACGCGGGTGGGCACGCCCACTCCTTCCCCGCCTCACGGGACGGTCGTTAAAGGAGGTCGTCGGGGGTCGACGTCGCGACCCATCCTAATGGGACCGGTTGCCCTGGAAGCGGGGACCCGCGGGATCAGTCGACGATGCGCCGGGCGTCGGGGTTCAGCACGCCCCAGGCGACGAGCTGGTCGGCCAGGGCCCCGGGGGCCTCGTCGTAGATCACAGCCAGTGTGCGCAGGTCGTCCTGGCGGATGGACAGGATGCGGCCGTTGTAGTCCCCGCGCTGCGCCTGGATCGCCGCGACGTAGCGGGCCAACGGCCCTGCCTTGTCCGCGGGCACCTGGCCGAGGCGCTCAAGGTCGATGACGAGCTTCGGCGGGGGCTCGCTGATCGCCGTGGAGGCCGGCTCAGGGAGGAGCTCTGCCATCGGCACGCCGTAGAACTCAGCGAGCTCGGCCAGTCGCTGCACAGTCACGGCGCGATCGCCGCGCTCGTAGGACCCGACGACGACGGCCTTCCAGGCACCCTGCGACTTGGCCTCGACACCCTGCAGGGACAGGCCTTGCTGGTTGCGCACTGCGCGCAGCTTCGCGCCCAGGGCCTTCGCGTACTCGTTCGACATCGCCGCTCCTCACGTCTCTCGTCAGGTTACGGAGAGTGACGGTAGGATGCAACTCAGGGAGCGTCTCAGGCCCTGCGCTCGACGGAGCCGGCACCGATCACATGCACGCGCATGCTGTTGGTGGATCCCGAGATGCCCGGCGGCACGCCGGCGATCAGCACGCAGCGTTCGCCGGCGCGGGTATCGTCCTTGGCCAGCAGCTCGGCATCGATCTGCTCAACCATCTGGTCGGTGTGGCTCGCCGGGGCGACAAGGGACGTGTGCATGCCCCACACGACCGAGAGCTGGTGCCGCACAGCCGCATTCGGGGTGAAGGCCATCATCGGGATTCGCGGCCTCGATGCCGCCATGACCCGGGCCGACTGCCCGGTCTCGGTGAAGGCCACGAGGTGGCTCGCGTCGATGGTCTTGGCGACGTCGACGGCTTCCTTGGTGATCGCCTCCGCGACACTGATGTTCTTGCGCTTGGGCAGCTTGGGCAGCCGCTCGAGGCCGTTCTCCTCGGTGTAGTCCACGATGCTGGCCATCGTGCGCACGACCAGATTCGGGTGCTTGCCGACGCTGGTCTCCCCGGAGAGCATCACCGCGTCGGCACCGTCGAGGACCGCGTTGGCGACGTCGGAGGCCTCCGCGCGGGTGGGCCGGGAGTTCTCCATCATCGACTCCAGCATCTGGGTGGCCACGATCACCGGCTTGCTGGCCTCGCGACACATCTGGATCGCGGCCTTCTGCACGATCGGGACCTGCTCGAGCGGCAGCTCCACGCCCAGGTCGCCGCGGGCTACCATCACGCCGTCGAAGGCCTCCACGATGCCCGAGAGGTTCTCCACCGCCTGGGGCTTCTCCACCTTGGCCAGGACCGGGATCCGCCGACCGACCTCATCCATGATCGCGTGCACATCATCGACATCGGCCGCACTGCGCACGAACGAGAGGAAGACCATGTCGACGCCGATCCGCAGCGCCCAGCGCAGGTCGTCCTTGTCCTTGTCCGACAGAGCAGGGACGCTCACTGCGACCCCGGGCAGGTTGATGCCCTTGTTGTTGCTGACCGGGCCGCCCTCGAGCACCCGCATCCGCACCCGGGGTCCGACGATGTCGATCACCTCGAGCTTGACCTTGCCGTCGTCGACCAGCACCGTGTCGCCGGGGTTGCAGTCTTCGGGAAGGCCCTTGTGGGTGGTGCCGCACTGCGTGACGTCACCCAGGATGTCCTCGGTCGTGATCGTGAACTCAGCCCCATCCTCCAGCAGGACCGGGCCGTCAGCGAACCGGCCGAGCCGGATCTTGGGGCCCTGCAGGTCGGCGACGATGCCCACACCCCGGTCGAGCTCCTTGGCGGCACGCCGCACGTTGGCGTAGGACTCCGCATGCACCGCATGCTCACCATGGGACATGTTCAGCCGCGCCACATTCATGCCCGCCTCGATGAGCTCCTTGATCTGCTCGTAGGAGGAGGTGGCCGGACCCAGGGTGCACACGATCTTCGCTCGACGCATGCCCCGAACAGTAGCCAGCACACGGCCGGGGTGCGCGTCGAACGGATTGCCCGGCGGTGAACCGGCCGTGAAGGATGAGCCTTCGCCAGGCGCCGCGGTGTGGCCTCACCGGCCCCCGAGCATCCGTCCCACGTCGGAGGACCGGCTCGCCGCGCGGGCACGCATGACGCGCATCGGAGTGCTTCCCAACGCACCCAGCAGGAGCAGGTAGGTCATGACCGCCAGGTAGCCGACGACGACGGTGGTCGTCACAGCGTCGGGGGCGAAGACCGCCATCCCGACGGCCGCCCCGCCCACGAGTGCGGCAAGGATCGGCCAGAACCAGGTGCGCGCCCGCATCCTGCGGGGCAGGCCCCGCAGGGCCTGGCGCTGTCCGCCAGTCAGCGCGCGCCACCATCGGAACCCGACCGTGGGCAGGAGCACGAGGGCCATGACCGCCAGGACGCGGGCAACCAGGTCGAAGCCGGCCGCGGCCGCCACCAGCCCGGGGAAGGGCGCCATGAGCATCCACCGACCCGCCCTGCGCGCAATCAGGACGGCCAGTGCATCGAGGTTGCGCCGGGCGGAGATCCCCTGAGGGTTCGCCGCCAGGGCGGAGGCCAGATGGCGCGCTGCCTCCGCCGGCGAGCCGGACTGCATCTCGAGCACGGCCAGGTTGTTCAGTGCCGGGGTGTTCCCCGGGTCGCGCCGCAGCGCCTCGAAGTAGGCGGCCTTCGCCGCTTCCACATCCCCGTCGGCAGCCAGCGCGGCTCCGATCTGCACCTGGGCGTCGGTGCTGTTCGGGTCGATCAGGACCGCCTCGCGCGCAGCTGCGAGCTGGTTGGCCACGGCCTCGGGACGGGTGGAGCTCGCCCAGGCCCGCGAGAGGGCGAGGTGGTTGGCCGAGTTGCCGGGATCCCGTTCGACTGCGCGCCCGGCGAGCCTGATGGCCTCGTCGACCCAGCCGACGTCGAGGCAGACCAGGGTCCCGAGCCGAAGTGCGTAGGGGTCCTGGGGGGTCAGGGCCAGCAGGCGTTGTGAGGCATCGAGCGCCTCCTGGCGCGCACCCTGTGCCCGCAGCGTGCGCACGAGCAGGCCGGTGAGCCTCGGATCATCGGGATTGGCCGCCAGAGCCTCACCCAGGGCCGATCGTGCCGAATCCCAGCGCTGGGCGGCAACGAGTGCCTCGGGCAGGGCGTAGGGGTCCGACGTCACAGCAACCGGTGGGCCTTCATGTACTCGGCCAGGGGCGTGTACTCCCCCGCCTGGTCGGCGAACAGCACCACGTTGCGGGCGGAGGCGAACCATCGTCCGGTGGAGGGGGTGATCGCGGCGATCGCCGCCTCGAGGTCGCCGGTGGTGATGGTCCGGTCCGAGGATCCGGTCCGGGCCGCATCGACCAGCGCGGACTGGGCAGCGGTGCGGCACACATGGGCCAGGTCCGCGCCGGAGAAGCTCTCCGTCCGGGCTGCGAGGCGCCTCGCGTCGACGCCGGGGTCGATGGGAAGTGCGCCCAGGTGCATCCGGAGGATGTCCTCGCGCGCCTGCGGGTCCGGTGGCTGGACGAACACGGCCCGGTCGAAGCGACCCGGGCGGCGCAGGGCACCGTCGACGTCCCACGGGGCGTTCGTGGCTCCCAGGACGAAGATCCCCTCGTTCTCGCTGGCCACCCCATCGAGCTCGGAGAGGAGCTGGTTGATGACCCCCCGCAGGGCCGAGGCCGAGCGGCCCAGCCCCGAGCGGGAACGACCGAGCGCGTCGATCTCATCGAAGAAGAGAACGCACGGCGCCTGGGCCCGGGCGTAGGCGAAGAGATCCGCGATGTTGTTCTCGCTCTGGCCCATCCAGCGGCTGAGCACGTCGGACAGCCCGACGGCGATGAAGCGGGCCCCCAGCTCACCGGCCACCGCCCTGGCCAGATAGGTCTTGCCGCACCCGGGGGGTCCGTAGAGCAGCAGCCCGCCGCGCAACGTCGCCCCGTACCGCTCGCGCAGCTCGGGGTTGCGCAGTGGCGTCAGGAACGCGGCCTCGATGTGCGCCTTGACCTCCGTGAGCCCGCCCACGTCGGCCAGTCGCAGCTTGGTCTCCACCGGCTCGTGGGCCATGCCCCCGGTGAGGTCGTCCTCGGCGGCCCCCCAGTCGAAGTTCGGGTCCGTGGGGCGTGGGCCCAGCGACGCCGGATGGGTGGGCGGGGCCGAGGATCCCTGGGCGGCGCGACCTTGGACCGCGGGGCTGCGTCCGCCCATCGCCTCGCGCATCAGCTCCAGGTAGTCCGCGTTGCCGGGGTCCTCAGCGAGCAGCTGACCGAGGTGGCCGACCGCCTCCTGGCCCAACCCCTCCCCCACGAGGAGCTCAGCGAGGTGGGCACGCAGGACGTCGTCGTCGGGCTCCCGGGCCACTGCCCGGCGCATGCTGTCGAGCAGTCGGGCGACGTCCACTGTCTGAGGCTACCGGCTGCGGCACACATACCCCCGAGTCAGACGACCAGCGGCCGCGCTGTGGGCGGGATCGGTGCGGGCAGGGTCGTCGAGCCCATCAGGTGGGCGTCCACCGCGGCCGCGGCTGCCCGGCCCTCGGCGATGGCCCAGACGATCAGCGACTGGCCGCGACCGGCGTCCCCGGCGACGAACACCCCGGGCACGCTGGAGGCGTAGTGCTGGTCCCGACGGATGTTGCCGCGCTCGTCGAGGGCAACGCCCAACTGCTCGACCAGGGGACCCCTCTCCGGGCCGGTGAAGCCCATCGCCAGGAACACCAGGTCCGCGGGCAGCTCCCGCTCGGACCCCTCAACCTCGACGAAGCGTCCGTCGACCATCTCGACGTCCACGAGCAGCAGCGCCCGCAGGTTCCCGGACGCATCGGCACGGAACTCCTTCGTGCTCACGGAGTAGACCCGCTCGCCGCCCTCCTCATGGGCCGAGGTGACCCGGTAGGTCATCGGATAGGTCGGCCACGGGGCAGCGTCCGGCCGGGTGGCCGGCGGGGTGGGCAGGATCTCGAGCTGGGTGACGCTGGCCGCACCCTGCCGGTGCGCGGTGCCCAGGCAGTCGGCACCCGTGTCGCCTCCCCCGATGATCACCACGTGCTTGCCGGCCGCGTGGATCGGGGTCTCAGGCAGCGTCCCCTCGACCACCTGGTTGGCCAGCGGCAGGTACTCCATGGCCTGGTGCACCCCGGAGAGGTCGGCACCCGGAACGGGCAGCCCGCGCGCGGCAGTCGCCCCGATGGTCAGCAGGATCACGTCGTGGCGGCGGCGCAGGTCGGCGATCGTGAGGTCCACGCCGACCTCCACCCCCGCGCGGAAGGTGACCCCCTCGCCCTCCATCTGCGACAGTCGCCGGTCCAGGTGACGCTTCTCCATCTTGAACTCGGGGATCCCGTAGCGAAGGAGGCCGCCGATCCTCGACGCCCGCTCGTAGACCGACACCGTGTGGCCGGCGCGCGCCAGCTGTTGGGCCGCAGCCAGTCCAGCGGGGCCGGAGCCGATGACCGCGACCCGCTTGCCGGACAGGCGATCCGGGGCGGCCGGGACGACCCAGCCGGACTCCCACGCGCGGTCGATGATCGAGACCTCGACCTGCTTGATGGTGACCGGGTCGGCGTTGATGCCCAGGACGCAGGCGGTCTCACACGGGGCCGGGCAGAGCCGGCCGGTGAACTCCGGGAAGTTGTTGGTGGCGTGCAGTCGCTCGGCGGCCTCACGCCAGTCGTCACGCCACACGAGGTCGTTCCACTCCGGGATGAGGTTGCCCAGTGGGCAGCCCTGGTGGCAGAACGGGATGCCGCAGTCCATGCACCGGCCCGCCTGCTTCTCCAGGTGGTCGGCGGCGAACGGCTCGTACACCTCCTTCCAGTCCCGGATCCGGACGTCGACGGGCCGCCGGGCGGGCAGCTCGCGCGGGGTGGTCAGGAAGCCCTTGGGGTCAGCCACGGCTCATCTCCTCCATCACGGCCTCGATCGGGTCCCGGCCCTCGGCGCGGGCCTTGTCCTGGATGTCCAGGATCTTGCGGTAGTCGGTCGGCATGATCTTGCTGAAGCGCCCGAGCGCGGCCGTGCCCTGCTCGAGGAGCGCCCCGGCGAGGGCCGAGCCGGTCTCCTCGACGTGCCGGCGCAGGATGGCGGTGAGCCAGTCCTGGTCGTCCGGGCCCAGGGGCTCGAGGGCGACCATGTCGAGGTTCACCCGCTGCGGGGCGAGGTCGAGCACGTAGGCCACGCCACCGGACATGCCGGCCGCGAAGTTGCGTCCGGTACTGCCCAGGACGACCACCCGCCCACCTGTCATGTACTCGCAGCCGTGGTCGCCCACGCCCTCGACCACCAGAGTGGCCCCGGAGTTGCGGACCGCGAAGCGCTCGCCCACCCGCCCGCGCAGGAACACCTCGCCGGACGTGGCCCCGTAGCCGATGACGTTCCCGGCGATGATCTGGTCCTCGGCGACGAACGACGCCGAGCGGTCGGGTCGCACGATCACGCGGCCACCGGACAGGCCCTTGCCCACGTAGTCGTTGGCGTCGCCCTCCAGGCGCAGGGTGATCCCCGCGGGCAGGAACGCCCCGAACGACTGGCCCGCCGAACCCGTGAACGTCAGGTCGATGGTCCCCTCGGGCAGGCCCGCCCCACCGTGGCGGCGGGTGACCTCGGCGCCGAGCATCGTGCCGACAGTGCGGTTCACGTTGCGGATGGCCAACTGGGCGCGCACCGGCTCGCCGGACTCAAGGGCCGGGGCGCACAGCGCGATCAGCTGCTTGTCCAGGGCCTTGTCCAGGCCGTGGTCCTGGGTGACCGTCTGGTGCAGGGACGCGCCCGGCTCGACGGCCGGGGACTCCAGGATCGGCGTGAGGTCAAGGCCCGAGGCCTTCCAGTGGGTGACTGCGGCCCGGGTGTCGAGCATCTCGACGTGCCCGATCGCCTCCTCCAGGCTGCGGAAGCCCAGCTGGGCCAGGTACTCGCGGACCTCCTCGGCGACGAACTCGAAGAAGTTCACGACGAACTCCGGCTTGCCCGCGAAGCGCTCCCGCAGCTCGGGGTTCTGGGTCGCCACGCCCACCGGACAGGTGTCCAGATGGCAGACGCGCATCATCACGCAGCCCATGACCACCAGCGGTGCGGTGGCGAACCCGAACTCCTCAGCCCCCAGGAGTGCGGCGACGACGACGTCCCGGCCGGTCTTGAGCTGGCCGTCGGTCTGCAGCACGACCCGGTCGCGCAGCCGGTTGAGCAGCAGCGTCTGCTGGGTCTCGGCCAGGCCCAGCTCCCAGGGGCCCCCGGCATGCTTGAGCGAGGTCAGCGGCGAGGCACCTGTACCGCCGTCGTGACCCGAGATCAGGATCACGTCGGCGTGCGCCTTTGCCACCCCTGCGGCCACGGTGCCGACCCCGACCTCGGCAACGAGCTTCACGTGGATCCGCGCGGCGTCGTTGGCGTTCTTGAGGTCGTGGATGAGCTGGGCGAGGTCCTCGATCGAGTAGATGTCGTGGTGGGGCGGCGGGCTGATCAGGCCCACGCCGGGCGTGGAGTGCCGGGTCTTCGCGACCCACGGGTAGACCTTGTGCGCGGGCAGCTGGCCACCCTCACCGGGCTTCGCGCCCTGCGCCATCTTGATCTGGATGTCGTCGGCGTTGACCAGGTACTCACTGGTGACGCCGAACCGCCCGGACGCCACCTGCTTGATCGCTGAGCGCTTGGAGTCCCCGTTGGCCAGCGGGATGTAGCGCTCCGGGTCCTCGCCGCCCTCGCCGGTGTTGGACTTCGCCCCGAGCCGGTTCATCGCGACGGCCAGCGTCTCGTGGGCCTCCTGGCTGATGGAGCCGTAGCTCATGGCCCCGGTGGAGAAGCGCGCGACGATCGCGCTCACGGGCTCGACCTCCTCCAGGGGCACCGGCGGGCGGGCCTCCTCGGCGAAGCGGAACAGCCCGCGCAGGGTCATCAGCCGCTCGGACTGGTCATCGACCCGTGACGTGTACTGGCGGAAGATGTCCATCCGTCGGGTCCGCGTGGCGTGCTGCAGCCGGAAGACGGTCTCGGGGTCGAACAGGTGCGGCTCGCCCTCCCGACGCCACTGGTACTCGCCGCCGACAGGCAGCGTGCGGTGCGACGGGGCGATCCCGTTCGCCGGGTACGCGTTGGCGTGCCGGCGGGCCACCTCCTCGGCGATGGTGGTCAGGCCCACGCCACCCAGGCGCGAGGTGGTCCCGGTGAAGTACTGGTCGACCAGCGAGTGGCTCAGGCCGATCGCCTCGAAGATCTGGGCACCGCGGTACGAGGCCACCGTGGAGACGCCCATCTTGCTCATGACCTTCAGGACGCCCTTGCCCAGCGCCTTCACCAGGTTGCGCACGGCCTTCTCCGGCGTGATCCCGGCGATCACCCCGCGGCGGGCCATGTCCTCGACGGACTCCATCGCCAGGTACGGGTTCACGGCGGCGGCGCCGTAGCCGATCAGCAGGGCGACGTGGTGGACCTCGCGCACGTCACCGGCCTCCACCAGCAGCGAGACCTGTGTGCGCGTCTTGCGCCGCACCAGGTGGTGGTGCACCGCCGAGCAGAGCAGCAGCGACGGGATGGGGGCGCGGTCCGGGTCGGAGTCCCGGTCGGAGAGCACGATGAACCGCTTGCCGCCGGCGATGTGCCTGTCGACCTCGGCGCAGATCTCGCCCAGGCGCTTGCGCAGGCCGGGACCACCGTCGGCGACCCGGTAGAGGCCGGTCACCCGGACCCCGGAGAAGCCGGGGGCGTCCCCGTCTGCGTTGATCTGGCCGAGCTTCGCGAGCTCGTCGTTGTCGATCACCGGGAACGGCAGGAGCACCTGGCGGCAGTGGCTCGGATCGGCCTCCAGGAGGTTGCCCTCGGGTCCGATGTGGCTGCCCAGGGAGGTGACGATCTCCTCGCGGATGGCGTCCAGCGGGGGGTTGGTGACCTGGGCGAAGAGCTGGATGAAGTAGTCGAAGAGCAACCGTGGTCGGTCCGAGAGCACAGCGATCGGGGTGTCGGTGCCCATCGAGCCCAGCGCCTCCATGCCGTTGCGCGCCATCGGGGTCAGCAGGATGCGCAGCTCCTCCTCGGTGTACCCGAAGGTCTGCTGGCGGCGGGCCACCGACTTCGACGTGTGCACCACGTGCTCACGCTCGGGGAGCTCCTCGAGATGCACGATCCCGGCGCGCAGCCAGTCGGCGTAGGGCGCCTGGGCGGCCAGCTCGGCCTTGATCTCGTCGTCCTCGATGATCCGCCCCGCCACGGTGTCCACGAGGAACATCCGGCCCGGCTGCAGGCGGCCCTTGCGCACGACCGTGGCCGGGTCGATCTCGAGCACGCCGGCCTCGGAGCCGAGCACCACCAGTCCATCGTCGGTGACCCAGAACCGCCCGGGGCGCAGGCCGTTGCGGTCCAGGACCGCGCCGATGACCGAGCCGTCGGTGAAGCTGACGTTGGCCGGGCCGTCCCACGGCTCCATCAGGTTGGCGTGGAACTGGTAGAACGCCCGGCGCGCGGGATCCATCTCGTCGTGGTTCTCCCACGCCTCGGGGATCATCATCAGGACCGAGTGCGGGAGGCTGCGTCCGGCCATGTGCAGCAGCTCGACGACCTCGTCGAAGCTGGCCGAGTCGCTGGCTCCCTCGGTGCAGATCGGCAGGATGCGGCGGATGTCACCGGGGATCATCTCGGAGTTGAGCTGGGCCTCGCGGGCCTGCATCCAGTTGCGGTTGCCGCGAACCGTGTTGATCTCGCCGTTGTGGGCGATCAGCCGGTACGGGTGGGCCAGGCTCCAGCTCGGGAACGTGTTGGTCGAGAACCGCGAGTGCACGAGCGCCAGCGCGCTGGCGATCCGCGGGTCGGACAGGTCGGGGAAGAAGGGCTCGAGCTGGCCGGTGGTCAGCATGCCCTTGTAGACCAGCGTCCGGCTGGACAGGCTGGCGAAGTAGACCTCGGCCTCACGCTCCGCGCGCTTGCGAAGGCAGAAGGCCATCCGCTCGAGCGCCATCTGGTCGGTCACCCGGTGCCGGGACGCGACGAACAGGTGCCGGAACCGCGGCATCGTCCCACGGGCGGTCACGCCGACCAGCTCCGAGGACACCGGCACCTCTCGCCAGCCGAGGACGACCAGGTCCTCCTCGTCGGCGATCCGGTCGATGGCGGCCATGGCATGCCGCTCCGCGGCGACGTCGTCGGGCAGGAAGGCCAGACCGACCGCATAGGCCCCGGCGCCGGGCAGCTCGAAGTCCACGACCGAGCGCAGGAAGGCATCGGGGACCTGGAAGAGGATGCCCGCACCGTCACCACTGTCCGGCTCGGCGCCGGAGGCCCCGCGGTGGTCGAGGTTGCGCAGGGCCGTGAGCGCCTTGACGACGATGTCGTTGCTGGGCACACCGGTCATCGTGGCCACGAAGGCCACACCACAGGCATCCCGCTCGAAGGCGGGGTCGTACAGCCCGGTGGCGGCGGGCACGGCGGAGAACAGCGTCATGTCGGCTCCTCAACGTCATCACCGGCCTGCTCCTGCGGGCCGCGAGGACGCGGTTGGGCGGGAGTTGAGGTCGGTGGGACGTCGTTGGCCCACCTGGGGCTCAGGATAGGGCATCTCGACAGGTGGTGTGCTCCCCGGGGATCGCCGTTACCCTCATGGACATGGTCCGCCTGCTGCTTCCTGCCCTGGTCATCGCGACCGGGACCGCCACTGTCGCTGCCGCCGTCGTCCTGCCGGCCGACGCCCCGCCGACCTCACTGGCCAGCACCGTGGGCGCAGTCGGCGTCGAACGGGTGCCGATCGCCGGCGCCGTCGTGCGCGACTCCTCCGGTGGGACACGTGGGCCGGCCTCCGCGGCGCTGCGCGATGGCCGCATCCTGCTGGGCGGTGGGGCCGACGGCACCCGACTGCTGCTCCTGGACCCCGCAACGCGCGCACTGCAGGATGTGGGCCAGGTGATCCGCCCCGACCAGCGCCGCGACGATGCCCGCTTCGCCCCCACCGACATCGAGGTGATGTCCACGAAGGGCACCCGGACCCGGCTGTTCGTGTCATTCCCGGAGTACGTCGCCGGGAGCAAGTGCGTGCGCCTTGCCGTGAACCGGGTGGACGTCGCCCTGGATGCCCAGCCGCGCATCCTGGGCACGGCCAGGGTCTTCCGCTCGAAGCCGTGCGTCCCGCCGGCCGCCATCCAGCATGCCTCCGGGAAGCTGGTCCGGATCTCCGCCGCCCGCGCCTACGTCACCCTCGGCGACCTCGGCTACCCGGCGATCGACGACCGCAGTGCCCGCGGGCAGCTCGGCTCCGTGCTTCGGATCGAGAAGGGCAGGAAGGCCGTGCGCATCAGCCAGGGTCATCGCAATGGCCAGGGCCTGACCCGCGACCGCCTGGGCCGGCTCTGGGAGACCGAGCACGGTCCCCGCGGCGGCGACGAGCTGAACCTGATCCGTCGCGGACGGGACTACGGCTGGCCGTTCGTGACCCTGGGCGAGCCCTACGGGTCCAGCGACTACGTGACGCCCCGACGCACCGGCACGCATGTGGGCTTCGCGAAGCCGAAGGCTGCCTGGGTGCCCAGCGTGGCCACGTCCGAACTGGTGCAGGTGCCGCAGTCCTGGACCGGGTGGACCACCTCGGTGGGTGGGGACCTGCTCATGGGCACGCTCAAGGACCAGTCCTTCTGGCGGGTGCGCGTGGATCGAGCCGGTCGCGTGCAGGAACGCGAGCGCCTCGAGGTGGGCCACCGAATCCGCGACGTCGAGGTCCGAGCCGACGGCTCAGTGTCGGCCACGACCGACGACGGCACCCTGCTGATCCTCACCCGGGCCGGCTGAGCCCGGGCCGACGCCCACCCCCGGGGCCACCCGGCGCAGTACCCAGAAGATCGCTGCCGAGGCGGCGATCGCCGACAGGCCGAGCACTGGCGAGGCGGTGAACGGCCCCAGGGACTGGCCCTGGGCGAACGGCTCCGTCGCCGACGAGCCGGCGAGCCCGAGGAACCCGACGCAGACCAGCACCACGCCGGCAACCGCCGCTGCAGCCGTTGCCCTCCCGGGCCGGATCCGGGACGGGGCGGCAACGCGCTCGGCGGGACCGACCAGGGCCACGATCGCCGCGAGGACCACACCGGGCAGGAGCAGCCACAGCATGCGGGCCACCCACCACGCCGGCGTCCCGGCAGTCGGGTCGGGATATCCCAGCGGCAGGACAACACGGGCTGCGATCGTCAGCGCCGCCTGGTGCCACAGGTAGATGCTGACCACGCCGAGGTTGACCACGACGACCGCGGCCCACACCCGCGGCCGGGCCAGCCACCGGGTGAGCGGAGCGCGCAGGAGCAGGGCGATGCCGATCTGCGCGATCCCCAGCGCAGCTATGGCCAGGGTCGGCGGGTGCATGTTCCCGACCGGGCCGTCGGTCACGCCCACCATCGTGGCCGTGTACGGCCCGAACGCCACGAGGACGGCAGTCGCGCCCAAGCCCCCTACCGCCATCGCCAGCGCGACCCGTCGGTCGAGTCGACCGTCGGCGTAGAGGAACCCGACCTGGTGCATCAGGATCCAGACGACCAGGACGTTGACGTAGCCGGAGGCCTGCGCCCCGAGGGCGAACCGGCCGACGTCGAGCACTGCCACCGTCAGCACCATCACGCAGATCACCGCTGCACCGAAGCGGGCGTGCAGGTGCAGCGTCAGCGGGGTGAGGGCCACCACGCACAGGTAGGCCCCGAGGAACCACAGGGGCTGGTAGAACAGCCCGCCCAGGGCTCGCACGCCCACTCCCCCGGCCTGGTCGAGGAGCAGGCCGACCACGGCCACGACCGCGATGTACAACCCGGCCGGCGCCAGGACCCGGTGCACGCGACGGTCCACGAAGGTGGCGTACCCCTCGCCCCGGCGCAGGGTCCCCTCCCAGCTGCGCCGGTTGGCATAGCCCCCGACGAAGAAGAAGAGTGGGATGACCACGAACAGCCACGTCAGCGGCCACATCGCCGGGACCTCGTACAGGGAGCTGGTCTCGACCAACCGCCCTGCGCCAGCGCCCCCCGCCGCCCACCGGACATCGGCCACGAGCCAGTGCCCCACCACCACCGCCACGATGCTGCCCCCGCGCAGCAGGTCGATGAAGCGATCCCGGCTGCCCGGCTCCATGGCTGGGACGCTACCGGCGATGCCTGTGCCCGCAGAAGTGGCCAAGGTCACGACTTCGCCCCCGCCTCGGATGCGGCCCCGGCGCTACCCTGCTGCGGTGAGCATCCTCGAGGAGGCACCGGTCCTCGACCTCGACGACGCCTGCCGGATCGCCACCGACCTGTGGGGCCTGGCCGCCCCTGCCGCCCGCGACCTGGGCAGTCACCAGGACCGCAACTTCCTGATCACGACCGACGAGGCGCGCTACGTCCTCAAGGTCGCCAACGCCGCGATCCCCGACGAGTCCCTCGATGCCCAGAACGCTGCGATGCTGGCCGTGGGGCACCTGCCGATCCGGGTACCTCGACCTGTGGCCTCGCTCGGCGGGTCCCTGCGCGAGGTGGTGGACCTCTCCGGGAGCCCACACAGCGTGCGGCTGCTGACCTTCGTCGCCGGGTCGCCGATGACCGGTCCCCGGTACCTCGCCCCGGTCACCGCCCGGCAGTTCGGCGCGCTGGCAGGTCAGGTCAGCGGGGCCCTGGCCGCGTTCTCGCACCCCGGGGCCGACCTGCCCAGCCAGTGGGACGTGCAGCGCTCCCCGCACGTGGTCGCCGACCTCCTCGGCTCCCTGGAGCCAGCCCTGGCCCCGCGGGTCGCGAGCCTGTCGACCGCCTCCCAGAGGGCCCTGGACGAGGTCGCCGCGGACCTGCCCCGCCAGGTCATCCATGCCGACGTGACCGACTTCAACGTGGTCGGCGACCCGGGTCCGGACGCCAGGCTGGTCCCCGCGGGCATCATCGACTTCGGCGACCTGATGCACACCTGGCGGGCGGCGGAGGCAGCGGTGACCCTCTGCGCCCTGCTGGTGAAGGACCCCCGAGACCCACTGCGGATCGCCGAGGACGTCCTCGCGGGGTTCCTCGGCCAGCAGCCGCTCACCCCCGCCGAGGTCGACGCGCTGTGGCCGATGGTCGCCGCCCGTGCCTGCGCCGGGCTGGTGAGCACCGCCCACCAGATGCGCAGCGAGCCGGACAACGCCTACCTGCACGACAACCTCGCCGTGGACCGGGCGGTCTTCGAGATGGTGGCCGCCCTTCCCCTGGAGCTCGGCACGCTGGCGATGCGCCGAGCTGCCGGCAATCTCGGTCGACCCGAACCCGCCGAGTCCGGCACCACGATCCTGCCCGACCTCGGCGCGACCACGCCCATCGACCTGTCCACCACCTCAGCACTGCTCGACGAGGGAGCGTGGACAGATCCGGGGCGCGTGCGTGAGGCGCTGCGGTCCGCTGTCGGTCCAACCCGAAGTCAGCTGACCGGAGTCATCGCGTACGGCCAGCCACACCTGCACCACAGCCTCATCAACAGCCTCGAGGAGCCGGCGACCATCCACCTCGGCCTGGACGTCCTGCTCCCCCGGGGCAGCCAGGTCATCGCCCCGTGGCCGGGCCAGTTGACCCTCGGTGAGCCCTGGGTGACCCGCCTCGTGGGTGACGTGGGGTGGGACCTGATCGTGTCCGGGGCTGAGCCGCTGCGTGCTCCCGGTGCGCGCGTGAGCGCGGGCACCCCGATCGCTGCCGTCACCACCTCCCGGGCACCTGCCCTGCCCGACCACATCCACGTCCAGGTGGTGCGCAGCGGGGTCACGGCGCCGACCCACGCCCCCGCCTCACAGGCCGAGCTCTGGCGCCACCTGTGCCCGGATCCGGGCGAGCTCCTGGGACTGGCTCCGTCACCCGAGGAGCCGGACTCCCACGAGCTGCTCCACCGCCGGGAGTCGTCCCTGGCCTCGGTGCAGAAGCACTACTGGGCCGACCCGCCGCGCATCGAGCGCGGCTGGCGCCACCACCTGGTGGACGTCTCGGGCCGGGTCTACCTCGACGGCATCAACAACGTCACGGTCCTGGGGCACAGCCACCCAGCCGTGGCCGACGCCGTCGACCGCGCCCTGCGCACCCTGAACACCAACTCCCGGTTCCACTACGCCGCGCCCGTCGAGTTCGCCGAGATGCTGCTCGCGACGATGCCACCGGGCCTGGACCGGGTGTTCCTGCTCTCCAGCGGGTCCGAGACGGTGGACCTCGCCCTGCGGCTGGCCCGGGTGCACACGGGGGCGCGCGACACGATCGCCCTCCGGACGGCCTACCACGGCTGGACGACCGCCTCCGACGAGGTGTCCAGCGCCCTGATGGACAACCCGCGGGCGCTGGAGACCCGACCCGACTGGATCCACCTGGCCGAGCCACCGAACTCCTACCGGGGGCCGTTCTCCGGACCGGACGCCGGGACCCGCTACGCCGACGACGTCCGCCGGATCCTCGCCGAGCTGGCCGCGGCCGGACGGCGGCCCGCGGCCTTCATCTGCGAGACGCTGAACGGCAACGCCGGGGGGATCGAGCTGCCGGATGACTACCTGGCGCAGGTCTATGACGCCGTCCGTGGCGCCGGTGGCGTCGTGATAGCCGATGAGGTGCAGGTCGGGTACGGCCGGCTCGGGTCGCACTTCTGGGGGTTCGAGATGAACGGGGTCGTCCCCGACATCGTCTGCCTGGCCAAGTCGACCGGAAACGGCTACCCGGTATCGGCGGTCGTCTGCAGCCAGGCGATCGCGGAGTCGTTCGCGGTGGAGGGGTCGCTGTTCGCCTCGATGGGTGGCACGCCGGCCGGGGCGCAGGCAGCGATCGCGACGCTGCGCGCGCTGCGCGAGGAGGACCTCATGGGCAACGCCGCGCGAATGGGCGCTCGGCTGCGGGCCGGGCTGGAGTCCCTGGTCGCCCGCCACCCAATGGCCGGTGCCGTCCACGGGCGAGGTCTCTACCTGGGCCTGGAGATCGTGACCGACCGGGACTCCCGCACCCCGGCCACCGAGGCCACTGAGGCCCTGTGCGAGCGGCTGCTGGGGTTGGGCGTGGTCATGGCCGCAACCGGCGACCACATGAACGTCCTGAAGATCAAGCCGCCGCTGTGCATCGACGAGGCCGGCGTGGACTTCCTGCTCGAGGCCCTCGAGGTGGCGTTCTCCGAGGGCTGGTAGCCGCCGGGACGCACGTGGTGCCCGCCCCCACGCAGGGGACGGGCACCACCGGTCGATGCAGTGCGTCAGGCGTTGACGGTCTCCGCGGGCAGGGCCGCGCCTGGGTCCGCTTGTCCAGGGCGCCGATGCCCGGCGCCGATGAGGAGCATCAGCAGGCCCACGCCCATCGCGAAGGCGGCGACGCCGAAGGCGACCACGGAGGTGAACAGCGAGGCGCGCAGGAACGAGGCGTTCTGCGCGACGGCGCGCAGCGGGTCCTCGCGGTCGAGCTCGGCGTAGGTCTTGCCGCCGGTCGACTCCAGCGCGTGCACGGCGATGATGTCGGCCATGCAGTACGCCTCGAGCGGGCCGTTGACGGCCTGGCCGGCCTGGCAGCTGGCGTCGTCGGTGACGGTGATGTTCTCCGCGGCGAGCGAGTCGGACACGGTGTACCAGGTGCCGGCGCCGGCAACGATCATGATCGCGCCCGCGATGTACAGCAGGATGGCGACGACTTTCGGGGTCTTGGACACGATGTGCTCTCTTCTGGTGAGGGGGGAAACTGCTTGCATGGTCAACTATGCCCCCCGCGAACCGGACGAATGGGATTGAACGGCCAACAATCGCGCGCCGAAGGTCCTGACTTGCTCGGGACCAAGGGTTGCCTCACTCGGAGGCGGGAACCGGCTCCTGACCTGCGCGGATACCCCGGAGGGCATCGGGGGACTCGCGTCCGGGACGCTTGCGGGCACTCACCACGAAGTAGACGACCGCCCCGAGCCCGACGACCACGGAGGTGAACACGTTGATCCGGATCCCGCCGACCTGCGTGGCCGGATCGATGCGCAGCATCTCCATGCCCAGGCGACCGACGCAGTAGGCCGCGATGTAGAGGGCGAACGCACGGCCGTGCCCGAGCATCCAGCGCCGATCCGCCCACGCCACGAGACCCGCCACCCCCACCAGCCAGAGGGCCTCGTAGAGGAACGTGGGATGGAAGGTCGCGTACTGCTCGTAGCCGGAGGGCCGGAAGGCGGGGTCGATCTCCAGGCCCCACGGCAGGTCGGTCGGCTTGCCGAAGAGCTCCTGGTTGAACCAGTTCCCCACACGTCCGATGGCCTGGGCCAGGGGCACGCCCACGGCCAGGGCATCGGTGAACGGCGGAAGCGGAACACCATGGCGGCGGCAGCCGATCCACGCGCCCACTGTCCCCAGCGCGATCGCGCCCCAGATGCCCAGGCCACCCTCCCAGATGGCGATCGCCCCCCGAAGGCCGGACCCCCCGGCACCGAAGTAGGTCGGCCAGTCGGTCAGGACGTGGTAGAGCCGGCCACCGATGATCCCGAACGGGACAGCCCAGACCGCGACGTCGTAGACCAGGCCCTTCTCGCCGCCGCGGGCCACCCAGCGCCGGTCACCTACCCACATGGCGACGAAGATCCCCACCAGGATGCACAGCGCATACGCCCGCAGGGGCAGCGGACCCAGGTACCAGACGGACTGGTCCGGGCTGGGGATCGAGGTGGCCAGCGCGCCGATCACTTCGCGGTCGCGGCTTCGATCTTCTGCGTGAGGCTCTCGATGTCGGCGAGGTCGGAGCCGTTGAGCTCGACCCCGTTGAGGTAGGCGGTCGGGGTCCCGCCCACGCCGGCCTCGACGAATGCCTGGTTGCTGTTGGCCGACCAGGCGAGGTAGGTCCCGTCCGAGACGCACTTGGAGTAGGTGGCCAGGTCCGCATCGGCGATCCCGACCGTCGTGCCGAGGTCGATGAGCTGCTGGTCGGAGAACCCGACGCCCTCATCGGCGGGCTGGATGTCGAAGACTGCGGAGTGGTACTCGCCGGCCTTCCCCGCATCGACCGCGCAGCCCCAGGCGCTGGTCGCCCGGGCCGAGGAGTTGGGATTGCCGTTGGCCTGGTTGTCCGCCGCCAGGCTGGCGTCGAGGAACGTGGCCGGCCGGTAGAGGAGCTTGACCTTGCCCGCGTCGGCAAGGGCCTGGATCTGCGCACCAGAGGCTTCCTCGACCTGCTTGCAGGCCGGGCACTGGAAGTCCTCCCAGATCTCCAGCGTCGGCAGCTTCGCCTCGTCCGCGGATGCCCATCCGGTGCCGTAGGGCACGCCGTAGTTGTCGCCGGAGACCCCGGCGGGCAGCGCGGCGTTCGCGTCGGGGGTCGGCGCAGAGCTGGCCGCCCCGTTGGAGCCGTCGTCGCGGCCGGCGAAGAACCCCACGGCCAGCAGGCCGCCCACGACCAGCAGGACCGCGATCCCACCGACGATCCGGATCGTGCGCTCGCGGCGCCGCTCGGCGGCCTCCGACTCGGCGCGCGCCTGCTCGGCGAGCTGCTTGGGCGTGAGCCCGGACTGGCCCGGCTTGGGCGTCTTCTTGTCGGCTGCCATCACTACCTCCGTGAGTCGGGGCAAGATTACCCGAAATGCCGGGCATCGGACCCAGGCCGTGTCGTGGCGCGGACCGATCCCGGATGTGCCCATGCTGAACTACCATCGTCGAGGTGCGGCCGCCCACGGTCCACACCCGACGAGCCAGGACAGGCAGGACGCACGATGGTCAACGTCTCCACCGAGGACGCAGACTCACCGGTGCCGGCTGTCCCGACTGCCTCTGGTCGCTACCACACCGGCGCCTTCATCGAGATGCTGGTCTCCAGCATCATCGGGCTCTGGGCCTCGTTGGTGCTCTCGATCGACGCGGTCAAGCTCGCCGAGGACCCGTTCGCGGACCTGGGCTGCAACATCTCCTCGACGATCTCCTGCGCCACGGTCGGCCTCACCTGGCAGGCCAACCTGCTGGGCTTCCCCAACGCGTTCCTCGGCCTGATCGCCGAGCCGGTGGTCATCACGATCGCCGTCGCCGCCCTCGGCGGGGTCCGGTTCCCGCGCTGGTTCATGCTCTCGGCGCAGGTCGTGTACTCGATCGGGCTGGCCTTCGCGTACTGGTTGTTCTACCAGGCCTACTTCGTGATCGGCGCGATGTGCCCCTGGTGCTTGCTGATCACGATCACCACCACGCTGGTGTTCGCCTCGATGACCCGGGTCAACATCCTCGAGGGCAACCTCGGCGCCGGCACCAAGCAACGCCTCGAGCGACCCCTGCGCCTGGGCTTCGACGCGGCCGGGGTCGTGATCCTGCTCGGGATCCTGGCCGCGATGGTGCTCTACAAGTACGTCTGAGTCGCGGGTCTACGCCCGCCGGCGGACCCCGGCGGCGAGCTCCTCGGCCAACTCCCGGACCGCAGCCACGGCGGCGGCGTGGTCAGGTGCGGCCAGGATCCGGGCGATGAAGGCCGAGCCGACGATCACGCCGTCGGCGTAGGACGCGACCTCGGCGGCCTGGTCGCCGGTGGAGACACCAAGGCCGACCGCGACGGGCAGGTCGGTGAGCGCCCGCACCCGGGCGACGAGCTCGCGAGCCCCCGAGCCGACGCTGGATCGCGCACCGGTGACGCCCATCAGCGAGGCTGCGTAGACGAAGCCGTTGGTGATCCCGGCGACTGCGGAGATCCGGTCGTCGCTGCTCGACGGGGCGACCAGGAACACGCGGTCGAGGCCCGCGGACTGTGTGGCGGACACCCAGTCGCCGGCCTCCTCCGGGGTGAGGTCCGGGGTGATCACGCCGACGCCCCCGGCCTCGCGGAGACGGTCGGCGAACGCCTCGACGCCGATCCGCTCGATCGGGTTCCAGTAGGACATCACCAGCGTCGGGGCGCCGGTCGCAGCCACGGCGGCGACCGTCTCGAGGACATGGCCGACGTTCGACCCCGAGTTCAGGGACTGGAGCACGGCGGCCTGGATCGTCGGACCATCCATGAGCGGGTCGGAGTAGGGCAGGCCCACCTCGACGATGTCGACCCCGGCCCCGACCATCGCCGTGGCCAGGGCGACCCCCTCGGCCTGGGTGGGGAACCCGCTGGGCAGGTACCCGATCAGTGCGGCGCGACCCTCGGCCCGGGCCCGGGCGAACGCCTCATGCAGCGTGCTCACAACTGCCCCTCGCCCAAGTCGATCCCGAACCACTTCGCCGCGGTGCTCACGTCCTTGTCCCCGCGACCGGACAGGTTGACCAGCACGATCCCATCGGGGCCGAGCTCACGACCGAGCTGTAGAGCCCCGTGAAGTGCGTGCGCGCTCTCGATGGCCGGGATGATCCCCTCCGTGCGGCAGAGCAGGCTGAAGGCGTCCATCGCCTCGACATCGGTGACCGGGTGGTAGTGGGCGCGCCCGGTCTGCGACAGGTAGGCGTGCTCGGGGCCGACCCCCGGGTAGTCCAGCCCGGCGGAGATCGAGTGCGACTCGGTGGTCTGGCCCTCGGCGTCCTGGAGCAGGAAGGAGCGGGTGCCCTGGAACACGCCGATCGACCCACCGGTGATGGTGGCCGCGTGCCGGCCGGTCTCGACCCCGTCCCCGGCCGCCTCGTAGCCGTGCAGTGCCACACCCGGATCATCGAGGAACGGGTGGAAGATCCCGATGGCGTTCGAGCCGCCGCCGACGCACGCGGCGACCATGTCGGGCAGCCGGCCGTAATCTGCCAGGACCTGCGCGCGGGCCTCGACGCCGATGACCCGGTGGAAGTCGCGCACCATCTGCGGGAACGGGTGCGGTCCGGCGACCGTGCCCAGCAGGTAGTGGGTGTCCTCCACGTTCGTGACCCAGTCGCGCATGGCCTCGTTGACCGCGTCCTTGAGGGTCTGCGACCCGGTCGTCACCGGGATCACCTCGGCGCCGAGCAGCTTCATCCGCGCGACGTTCAATGCCTGCCGACGGGTGTCCTCGAGGCCCATGTAGACCACGCACTCCAGGCCCATCAGGGCCGCGGCGGTGGCGGTCGCCACGCCGTGCTGGCCCGCTCCGGTCTCGGCGATCACCCGGTGCTTGCCCATCCGGACAGTCAGGAGGGCCTGGCCCAGGACATTGTTGATCTTGTGCGACCCGGTGTGGTTGAGGTCCTCGCGCTTGAGCACGATGCGCGCGGCGACCCCGCCGGCCGACGCGAACCGCGGCGCCTCGGTGATCGGGGTCGGGCGCCCGGTGTAGGTGCGCGCCAGGTGGTCGAGCTCGGACAGGAACGCCGGGTCGACCCGGGCAGCCGCGTAGGCCGCGGCCAACTCGTCGAGGGCGGCGATCAGCGCCTCCGGGACGAAACGGCCACCGAACACCCCGAAGTGCCCGGTGGCGTCGGGCGTGTTCGACGTACCCGGGATGAGGCCCAGGTTGGTCAGTCCAGCAGTCATGGGCGTCCGTGTCGCAGGGCCGGGTGGGCGCCGGCAGTGACCAGGTCATGCACTGCCTGCCGGGGATCCCCCCCGGTCACCAGGCTCTCGCCCACCAGCACGGCATCGGCGCCTGCGTTGGCATAGGAGATCAGGTCATGGGGGCCGCGCACACCGCTCTCGGCCACCCGCACCACGCTGTCGGGGATGATCGGGGCGACGCGCGCGAAGTGGTGGCGATCCACGGCCAGGGTCCGCAGGTCGCGCACGTTGACACCGACCACGCGCGCACCGGCATCCAGCGCCCGGGGAACCTCATCCACGTCGTGCACCTCCACGAGCACCGTAAGCCCAATCGACTGGGCCCGCTCGTGGAGGGAGACCAGGGCGTCCTGGCTCAGCGCGGCGACGATCAGCAGGACGATGTCCGCACCGGCGGCCCGGGCCTCCCAGAGCTGGTAGCTCGACACGATGAAGTCCTTGCGCAGGACCGGGACGTCCACGGCGTGCCGGACGGCCACGAGGTCATCGAGGGACCCGCCGAAGCGTCGGCCCTCGGTCAGCACGGAGATCGCATGCGCCCCGCCGGACTCGTACTCGCGGGCGAGCGCGGCCGGGTCCTCGATGGGCGCCAGTGCTCCCTTGCTGGGAGAGGACCGCTTCACCTCGGCGATGACCGCGACCTCGTTGTCCTGCCGCAGCGCGGCCACGCCATTGCGGGGCGCCGGTGCATGGGCAGCCCGCTCCTTGAGCTCGTCGAGGGGCACCCGCTCCATGCGCTCGGCGACATCGGCACGCACGCCGACGAGGATGTCGTCGAGAACGGTCATGCGAGCCTCCACCTCGTCGCCGGGATCCTGGTGGAGAGGGTACGCACTGACCGACTCGTCCACCGAATCGCCCCCGCGTGCAGCACTCCCCAATGGCCCGCGCGGCGCTACCCTTGCCGTCGTGAGCATCTCGACGGACAACGCCCAGCGCGCCCGGCAGGTGCTCGGGCCGGCGTCGGTGCTCGTGGGTGTCGGGGTCGCATGGCTCACGGCAGCCGCCCTGCGGCTCGGCGACAACGGGCCCACCCCATGCCCCTGGCGGACGCTGACCGGGCTGGACTGCCCGTTCTGCGGTGCGACCCGCGCGGCGGCGACCCTGGCCCACGGGGACGTGATCGGCGCACTGGACCACAACGCCCTGTTCGTCCTGGTCATCCTTCCGCTGGCCGTGCTGGCCTGGGGGGTCTGGGCCGTGCGCTCCTGGCGGGGCATGCCCACACCTGTCATCGCCAACCGGACCGTGCTGATCCTGATGGGGATCACTGCCGGGTGGTGGGTGCTGCGCCTTGCGGTTCCGTGGCTGGGGTCGACGGCCAGCTGACCGCGCCAGGCCCGTCCTCCGCGGGCATGTCCGGAAGGACCACGAGGAACGCCGCACCGCCCTCAGGCGCCGAGCCGGCGTGCGCGCGGCCCCCCAGCCGTTCTGCCAGGCGGGCGACCAGGGCCAGGCCCACACCGGAGCCGACCTTGCGGACCCCCCGGTACCTCGCGTGCAGCTCGCCGGGCTCGAAGGCCACGGCGAGGTCCTCCTCGGTCAGGCCGGGCCCGCCGTCGCGCACCTCGACCAGGAACTCCCCCGGCGCTGGTCCGGCGGACATCCGAAGCACCACCGGCCGGCCCTCCCCGGTCACGCGCAACGCGTTCTCCATCAGGTTGTCGATGATCTGCCGGACCCGGACCGGATCGGTGCGCACGGGGTGCGGGGTGCGCACCACCTCGTCGACGAACTGCACACCTGCCCGTGCCGCACGCCCGGCCCAGGCCGCCGCTGCGTCCGCGCCGAGGCCCGCGAGGTCGAGGTCAACGGGCTCGACGGCCACATCGACAGCCCCGAGCCGTGCGAGGTCGAGCAGGTCGGCCACGAGCCGGTCGAGGTGGTCGGCCTCGGAGCGGACCACACCCGCCACGGCCGGGATCTCCTCCGGGGGGACCACGCCGTCCGCGAGGGCCTCGGCGTATCCCTTGACCGAGGTCAGCGGTGTGCGCAGCTCGTGGGAGACGGTCAGGAAGAACTCGCGCTGCCGGCCCTCGCTCTCATTGAGCGCCGCTGACAGCCGGTTGAGGGCGATGGCGATGTCGGCCACCTCGCTCGGGCCCTGGGGATCGACCCGGACGTCGCGCTGCCCGGAGCTCATCGCGTTGGCCGCCGCAGCCGCCTGCACAAGCGGACGGGTGAGCCGCCGCGCCACCCAGTAGCCGATGATGACGGCCACGAGCAGGCCCAGTGCCAGGGCCATGGCCAGGCGACCGAGCGCCGGCATGAACAGGTCCCGGGCCACCTCGGCCGGCTGCACCAGCAGGACACCGAACCCGTCGGTGACCGGACGTCCCTCCACGTAGCTCGCCCCCGACAGCCCGGCGCGGCGGTCGGACACGTCGCCACCGCTGGTCACGGTCTGCACATCCGAGGAGCGAAGGGGACGCTCCACCGAGGACGCCGGGACCAGCAGGCCGCTGGCCTCGGCGCACCTCAGGGCATCACAGAAATGGGCAGTCACCTGCTGGGGCGCGAGCAGGGCTTCGAGGCGGGCATTCACGCCTCCCCGTCCGCCCATCTCGAACTCGCCGGAGATGGAGCGCTGGAGCAGCTCGGCGGTCAGGTCGGCGGTGCGCGACAACGTGCGCTGGGCGGTGCTGTCCGCCGCGGCGCGCAGCAGGGGCCAGGCGACCAGGGCCCCGATCAGCACCGCGATGGCAGCCACTCCTGCCATCACCAGGGGCAGGCGACGGGACAGGCTGGTGCGGCTCATCCCTCGTCCGCGCTGTACCCCACACCGCGGACAGTGCGGATCGGGCTGGCGTCGCCGAGCTTGGCCCGCACCTGGGCGACATGCACGTCGACGGTCCGGGTCCCGGCGGCGGCCGCGTAGCCCCACACCGCCGACAGCAGCTGGTCGCGGGTCACAACCCGCCCTGGGCGGGCCATCAGGTAGGCCAGGAGGTCGAACTCCGTGGCGGTGAGGTCGATCGGCTCACCCGACACGGTCACCCGGTGCCGGCTGCGGTTGAGCTCGACCGCCCCGAGCACGAGCGACCTGTCGTCGCCCTCGATCGGTCCGCCGGTCCGACGAAGGACCGCCTTGACCCGGGCCACCACCTCCCGGGGGCTGAACGGCTTGGTGATGTAGTCGTCGCCGCCCATCTCCAGGCCCAGGACCCGGTCGATCTCGTCATCGCGAGCGGTGCAGAACAGGATCGGCACCGAGTCGCCCTCGGCGCGCAGCGCCCGGCAGACCTCGGTGCCGTCGATGCCGGGCAGCCCCACGTCCAGGATGATCGCCACCGGGTGCAGCCGGCGGGCCGCAGCCAGCGCGTCGGGACCGCTCGCCACGGCGTGCACCCCGAAACCATCACGGCGCAGGTACATCCCGATGAGGTCGGCGATGGGCTTCTCGTCCTCGGCGACCAGCACCAGCCCACGATTCTCGACGCTCATGGTCGCCCATCCTCCACGTGGTCAGTACGGGTCCGATCGTCGTGCTGTTCGGATCAGGTCAGCCCGCGTCGGAGCTGGACTCCATGCCGGCCATGACCTTCCAGACCACCAGGCCGATCGGGATCATCAGCACGCCGATCCAGAACACGATCGGCTGGGCGATCACCACGCCGAGCGTGCCGACGATGAAGGCGAGCGTGATGATGGTCGCGCCGGTCCAGTTCGCCGGCGTGCGCCCGTGGTTGTCGTGCTCGGTGCTCATGACACTCCTCGCTGGTCAGTGATGGGTCATTCTGGCATCTGATACCCCGGCGGGGCGCAACCCCTCGGCCATCGTGATCGCGGCGAGCACCGCTGCGGCCTTGTTCCGGCACTCCTCGTGCTCGGTCAGGGGCACGGAGTCGGCCACCAGGCCGGCTCCGGCCTGGACGTGGGCGACCCCGTCACGCAGGACCGCGGTCCTGATGGCGATCGCGGCATCCATGT
Source organism: uncultured Actinomycetes bacterium (assembly GCA_963706875.1). Classification (GTDB taxonomy): domain Bacteria; phylum Actinomycetota; class Actinomycetes; order S36-B12; family CAIYMF01; genus Prado023. The sequence goes on from CAVPNW010000016.1 coordinate 388,170, forward strand.
TCCCGGCGAAGTCCAGGTACCCCACCGCTCCCCCGTACAGCCCGCGACGGGCCGGCTCGAGGTCGTCGATGATGGCCATCGCACTGGGCTTCGGGGCCCCGGACAGGGTGCCGGCGGGGAAGGTCGCGGCGAGCAGGTCGTAGGCAGTGCGGCCCTCAGCCAGCCGACCGGTGACGGTGGACACGATGTGCATGACATGGGAGTACTTCTCGATGGACATGAAGTCCACGACCTCGACGCTGCCCGGGGCGCACACCCGACCCAGGTCGTTGCGGCCGAGGTCGACGAGCATCAGGTGCTCGGCGCGCTCCTTCTCGTCGGCGAGCAGCTCGTCGGCCAGCGCCGCGTCGTCCTCCGGGGTGGCGCCGCGCGGACGGGTCCCGGCGATCGGGTGCAGCATCGCGTGGCCCGCGGTGAGCTTCACGAGTGCCTCGGGACTGGATCCCACCACGTCGAAGGCCACGTGGTCGCCGAGGTCGGCGCCGGGTCCCGGCTCAGGGAACCGGAACAGGTACATGTACGGGCTCGGGTTGTTCACCCGAAGCATCCGGTAGATGTCCAGGGCGCTGGCCGAGGTCGGACGGTCGAATCTCTGGGACAGCACGATCTGGAAGGCATCGCCGGCCCGGATGTGCTCCTTGGCTGCCTCGACGCGGGCCATGTAGTCCTCGGGGCGCGTCCGCGAGACCACCTCCGGCGGGGCGGCGACGTGGTCCAGCGACGCGGCGGACGCGGGGCTGGGGGCTGCCAGCGCCTGCTCCATCGCGTCGAGGCGGGCCACCGCATCGGCCCACGCCTCGGCGACCCGCTCGTCGGTGGCGTCGTAGTTGACCGCGTTGGCGATCAGCACGACGGTGCCGTCCCAGTGGTCCAGGACCGCGAGGTCGATGGCCAGCAGCATCGCGATCTCGGGCAGGCGCAGCTCGTCGGGGTTGGCATCAGGAAGCCGCTCCCAGCGCCGGACGGCGTCATAGCCGATCATCCCGACCAGGCCACCGGTCAGGGGCGGAAGGCCCTCGGTGTCGAGGGTGTCGGTGTGCAGCAGGGCCAGGGTGTCGCGCATCGCCTCCAGCGGATCGCCCGACCTGGGCACGCCGACGGGCGCCCGACCGCGCCAGGTGGCCTCGCCGCCCACCTCTGAGAGCATCGCGGCCGCCTGGACGCCGATGAACGAGTAGCGCGACCAGACCCGACCGTGCTCGGCGGACTCCAGCAGGAACGTCCCGGGACGCTCCCCGGCCAGCTTGCGGTACAGCCCGACGGGGGTGTCACCGTCGGCCAGCAGGCGCCGGACGACCGGGATGACCCGTCGGGAGCGGGCCAGCTCGCGGAAGTCCTCGAGGTCGGGGGTGGCGGTATTCATGAGATCTCCAGCGTGTCGAAGCAGGACTCCAGCCCCGTGTGGCATGCAGGTCCAGCCGGACGCACGCGGAGCAGGACGGCGTCCCCATCGCAGTCGAGCTGGACGCCGAGGACCTGCTGGGTGGCTCCCGAGGTCGCGCCCTTCACCCAGAGCTCCTGGCGGGAGCGCGAGTAGTACGTGGCGACCCGGGTCGTCAGGGTCTGGGCGAGGGCTTGCGCGTCCATCCACGCCACCATCAGCACGCGCCCGGTGTCGGCGTCCTGGGCCACCGCGGTGATCAGCGCCCGCCCGTCGGGGGCCGTTCCCGCGCGGTGCAACCGGCCCGCGAGGTCCGGGTCGAGCTCACTGTCGAGGAAGTCCACGGGGCCATTCTGGCCCACGCCGGGGCCACGACCGGCACGCCGCGACGAGGCCTCAGAGCCTGACGACGTGGCCGGACTCCGCCAGGGCGGCCTTGACCTGTCCGATGGTGAGGTCGCCGAAGTGGAACACGCTGGCTGCCAGCACGGCATCGGCGCCGGCGTCCACCGCCGGGGCGAAGTCCTCGAGGCGACCCGCTCCCCCGCTGGCGATGACCGGGACGCGGACCTCGGCGCGGACCAGGCGGATCAGCTCGAGGTCGTAGCCGGACTTGGTCCCGTCGGCATCCATGGAGTTCAGCAGGATCTCCCCGGCGCCCAGCTCGGCTGCTCGGACGGCCCAGCCGATGGCGTCGGTCCCGGTGGAGCGCCGCCCGCCGTGGGTGGTGACCTCGAACCCGGAGTCGGTGCGGACGTCGGGGGCGGCCGTGCCCGGACCGCAGCGCCGGGCATCCACCGAGAGCACGACGCACTGGGCGCCGAACCGGTCCGCGGCCTCGGCGAGCAGCTCGGGGCGGGCGATGGCCGCCGTGTTGACCCCGCACTTGTCGGCCCCCGCGCGCAGCAGGGCGTCGAAGTCCGCAACGGCGCGCACCCCGCCACCGACGGTCAACGGGATGAACACCTGCTCGGCTGTGCGCCGGACGACGTCGTAGGTCGTCTCGCGATCACCGGAGGACGCCGTGATGTCCAGGAAGGTCAGCTCGTCGGCGCCTGCTGCCCCGTAGGCGGCAGCCAGCTCGACCGGGTCGCCCGCATCGCGCAGGTCGACGAAGTTCACGCCCTTGACCACGCGCCCGGCATCGACGTCCAGGCAGGGGATGACGCGGACGGCCACGGGCATGCGCCCAGCCTAATCGGCAGCCCGGGACCCACGGCCCCGGACGAGGTCCGAGCTAGCGCCGGCGGTCACCACCGCCCCGGAACAGCCGCACGGTGTAGATGGCCACCAGCGCCGCCCCGAGGATCAGCGAGCCGAAGAAGCCCCACTGGGCGTACTCCTCCATCCGGCTGCCGCTGCCCTCCAGCGCGCTGGCGGCGATCGCCGAGCCGATGATCCCGCCGGCCACGAGCAGCGCGATCATCATCATGGACGCGATCTCACGGAACTGGCCCATCTGGCTGTCCAGCGACGAGGTGTCCACCGACACCGTGAGCTTGCCCTTCTTGAGCTGGTTGTTCCAGGAGACCAGGCTCTTGAGGTACTCCGGCGCGGCGTGGGCCGCCTGCCCGGCGACCTTGGTGGCCTCCTTGCGCAGCATCTCCTTGATCATGACCTCGGTGGACGGCGCCTGGGCCTGCTCCAGCACCACCTCGACCGCCGCGGTGGTGAACGGACGATCGGCGGGCGCCAGCGGGGCGAAGAAGGCCGAGGCCTGGGTCATGGCCTTCATCCCCAACGTGAGTGCCGGGTCCAGCCGCAGCCCGTTGTCGCGCAGCACGGCCATCCCGGCGTTGAGCACGTCGCGGAAGTCGGCTCCCGAGCCCTTGCCGTAGCGGGCCATCTTCCGCTCGAACGCGCGCACGAATGCCGCATCGTCGACCGGGCGGAACGGCTGGCTCAGGGAGCGCAGCTGCTGGCCCATGGCCGTCATGTCGCCCTTCACGACCGTCCACAGCAGGGCGATCATGTTCACCCGCTGGGCCACCGAGAGCTCGCCCACCATGCCCGAGTCCAGGAACGTCACCACGCCCGTGTCGAGGTTCACGATGAGGTTCCCCGGGTGCGGGTCGGCGTGGAAGAAGCCGTCGATGAGCATCATCTTGATCGCCGCGCGCAGGGCGTTCTCGCCGATCACCACCCGATCCAGGCCGGCGGCGTCCATCGCCGCCACATTGGAGATCTTGACCCCGGAGATGAACTCCTGGGTGATCACGCGCATGCTCGACAGGTCGCGGTGCAGGTCAGGGACGTGCACCCCGGGCAGCTCGGACATGTTCGCAGCGAGCCTGGACATGTTGTAGGCCTCGGCGTAGTAGTCGAGCTCCTCGACGAGGTTGGTGCTGAACTCGTCGAGCATCCCGCGAAGGCCCACCTCACGGGCCCACTGGCTGCGCGCCTCAGCCGCACGCCCCAGCGTCCGGGTGATGCCGAGGTCGGCGTTGACCTGCGCGTCGAGCCCGGGGCGCTGGATCTTGACCACGACCTCCCGACCGTCGTGCAGCCGGGCGCGATGCACCTGGGCCAGCGACGCGGCGGCCAGCGGCGTCTCGGAGAACTCCGCGTACAGGTCCTCCAGCGGCGCACCGAGCTCAGCCTCGACCAGCGCGCGGGCGGTCTCGAACGGGAACGTGGGGACCTCGTTCTGCAGCCGGTCGAGCTCCACCCCCCAGTCGTCGGGCAGCACGTTGACCTGGCTGGAGACGATCTGGCCCATCTTCACGTAGGTGGGGCCCAACTCCTCCAGCAGGATCCGGGTCCGGGTCGCCGGCGACAGCTCGGGGATCGGCTCGGGCAGCTGGTAGACCCACCGCTGCATGCGCCGCCGGGAGGGCCCGAGGATGCTGTTGTCGACCACTGACTCCGCTCCGTAGCCGACCAGCGCGGAGTAGATCTGCTGCAGGCGCAGGTTCTCGCTGATGCTGTTGAAGCTGTTCACCGCAGGCCGTTCCTCTCCTTGTAGTCACGGTCCAGGACCGGCGGCGTCGCCCCGAGGAGGGTCTCGAGGACCAGTCCCAGGATCCCCACGACCACGCCGCCCACCACCAGCGAGATCGGACGGTAGACCTCGAACGTGCCCTCCAGGATCGCCCCGAGGAGCAGCAGGAGCAGCGTGTTGATGATCACCACCACGATGCCGTAGGTGCTGAAGATGAACCGCAGCACGAGGAACTGGAGCAGGGGCTTCACGGTCGCATTCAGCAGGCCGAAGATGAACGCGATCCGGGCGAAGTCGCCCCAGCGCCATCCGGTGAAGCCCAGCCCGGGGACGATGGCCACCGTGGCCACGACGGCCAACCCGGCGCTGAGGAACCGGATGAGGAACAGCCGCCAGTTGGAGGCCTGCAGCCGGGACCACACCGCGCGGGCATGGGCGGCAGGGATGCTGCCGATCGGTCCGGTACCGGCCGTGGGCGGGACCGCCGGGATGGCCTCGTTGGCCGGCCTGGGGACCTCGACGGCAGCAGTCGGAGGATTCACCGACTCGGCGAGGGCGACTGCCGCACCGGCAGGGACCGCCTCGGGGCCCAGTTCGGGGTCCAGCGGCATGTCACCCGCGGCGCTCGTCAGGGGCAGTGCCTCAGTCTCGGACTCGGCGTCGGGCCCGGTCTCGGTGTCGGGCTCGGTCTCGGTGTCGGCAATGGGCTCCGGTTCGGGGCCCTCGACCGAGCTGGGCTCCGCATCCGCAGCCGGCTCGTCGGGCACCGCCACAGCCGGAGTCTCGACAGGCAGGCTCAGCGTCTCATCCACTCCGGGTGCCCCATCTCGGGGGCCCGTGGGTTCGTCCGTCTGGGTCTCCGGCCAGGGCCACCACGGGGATTCGGGCTGACCTGAACCCACCACGTGCTGCGGCTGCCCCTCGGGGGCCTCGTCCTGCATGGGGTTCCTCCCTCATCGTGCGGCACTACTGTGCCATACGCACTGCAACCGCTTGGTCTAGCGCGCCGTCGGGACGGGCGGATCAGGCCGCCGAATCATCCTCCGGTCGCCAGGCGACGACCTCGACCTCGACGAGCATGTCGGCATGGACCAGTGCGCTGACCCCGATCATGGTGGCGACCGGCCGGACCGAGCCGAAGAGCTGGGAGTGCGCCCGACCCACGGCGTCGGCGTGGGCGGCGACATCGACGACGTACATCCGGGTCTGGACCGTGTCGGCTCGTGAGAACCCCGCCCGCTCGAGGGCGAACAGGGCAGCCTGGAAGGCGACCAGCGCCTGCCCGAGTGCGTCCCCGGGGTGGGCCACGACCCCGTTGACCATGGCGGTCGTCCCTGCGGTCCAGCCGGTGTGCCCGCCATAGCCGGAGGCCACCACGACACGGCTGTAGCCGACCTCGTCCTCGTAGATCCCCCCGCTGGAGAACCGCTCGACCGGCATGACCACCCCTTCTTCCTCCGGCGCAGGCTACTGGCGAGGAGCCCCTACAGGAAGTTGCGGTGCGGGGCCACGGCGGCCAGCGCCTCGGCCAGGGTGAACGCCCCGGCGTACAGCGCCTTGCCCACGATGGCTCCCTCGACGCCTTGCTCCACGAGCTCGGAGAGCCGATGGAGATCCTCGAGGCGGGCCACGCCACCGCTGGCGATCACCGGACGGTCGGTGCGCGCGCAGACGTCTGCGAGCAGGTCCAGGTTCGGACCGCGCAGCGTGCCGTCCTTGGTCACGTCGGTGACCACGTAACGGGTGCAGCCGTCGGCGTCGAGGCGGGCCAGGGTCTCCCAGAGGTCCCCGCCCTCCTTCGTCCAGCCCCGGGCGGCCAGGGTCGTGCCGCGCACGTCGAGCCCGACCGCGACGCGGTCACCGTGCTCGCCGATCACCCGTCGGGTCCAGTCCGGATCCTCCAGGGCTGCGGTGCCGAGGTTCACCCGACGGCACCCGGTCGCCAGGGCTGCGGCCAGGGACTCGTCGTCGCGGATCCCCCCGGAGAGCTCGACCTGGACGTCGAGCCGCCCGATGACATCGGCGAGCAGCTCCCGGTTCGATCCCGTCCCGAACGCCGCATCGAGGTCCACCAGGTGGATCCACTGCGCGCCCTGGGCCTGGAAGTCCAGTGCTGCCTCCAGCGGCGACCCGTAGGAGGTCTCGGTGCCGGACTCCCCCTGGACCAGGCGCACGGCGGTTGCGTCGCGGACGTCGACAGCAGGCAGGAGAACGAGGGGATCCATGCCCCGAAGGCTAGCCGGTCGCGACGCTGAGGACTTGCCGGATCCGGACAACCTCGTGTGCGCGGCGGACACCTGTGTCCGGATCCGACCAGTGCCGCGGGGCACATCCGGGTCAGGTGAGCGTGCCCAGCCAGTTGGCCAACAGGCGTAGGCCCGCGTCACCGGACTTCTCCGGGTGGAACTGGGTCGCGGCCAGCGGGCCGTTCTCGATGGCCGCGATGAACGGTGCCCCGTGCTCGGCCCAGGTCACCAGGGGCGGGTGGAACGGCTCGGCGACCACGAGATCCCACCGCTGGACCGCGTACGAGTGCACGAAGTAGAAGCGCTCGTCGGTGATCCCGGCGAACAACGCCGACCCATCCGGGGCATCGACGGTGTTCCAGCCCATGTGCGGCAGGATGGCGGCGGGCAGCTCCTCGACGATGCCGGGCCACTCCCCCACACCCTCCGTGGTCACCCCGTGCTCCACCCCGGACTCGAACAGGATCTGCATCCCCACGCAGATGCCCAGCACCGGCAGTCCGCCAGCCAGGCGGTGATCGACGAGCTGCGGCCCGCGCACGGAGCGGAACCCGGACATGCAGGCGGCGAACGCACCCACCCCCGGGACCACCAGCCCGTCGGCGGCCATCGCAGCGCCGTAGTCGGAGGTGACCTCCACCTCGGCGCCGACCTCCTCGAGGGCCCTGGCGGCCGACCTGAGGTTCCCGGAGCCGTAGTCCAGGACGACGACACTCGTCATCGCCGTGACCCCCGCAGGGTGACCCTGCTCATCGCGGGAAGCGCACGAAGGCCATGACCAGGCTCAGTGCCATCAGCGCCCCCAGCCAGAGCCACGTGGCCTTGCCCGTCCTGCGGTACTGGACCACCCCGAAGACCATCCACCCGACCAGGAACAGCCCCGTCACCGCGAAGCTGATCACGACCGAGGTCGGCAACCCCTCGGTCACAGGGCACCCTTGGTGCTGGGCACCCCCACCACGCGGGGATCGAGCTCGACGGCCGTGCGCAGGGCGCGGGCGACCGCCTTGAACTGGGCCTCGACCATGTGGTGCGGGTTGCGCCCGTAGAGGCAGTGGACGTGCAGGCAGATCTGCGCGGACGCGGAGATGGACTCCCACACGTGCCGGGTCAGAGTGGTGTCGTAGGTGCCGATCATCGACGCCATCGGCGGCTCGTCGTGCACGACGTAGGGCCGCCCCGACAGGTCGACCACGGCCCGGGCCAGCGACTCGTCGAGGGGCACCATCGCGTCGCCGAACCGGCGGATGCCCACCTTGTCGCCCAGGGCCTGCCGCAGCGCGGCACCGAATGCAAGCGACGTGTCCTCGACGGTGTGGTGGCTGTCCACCTCGACGTCGCCGGTCGTGGCGATCGTCAGGTCGAAGCCGGCGTGCTTGCCGATCTGGGTCATCATGTGGTCGTAGAACGGCACCCCGGTGCTGATGTCCGTGGCTCCGGAGCCGTCGAGCTCCAGCTCCACACGGACGTCGCTCTCCTTGGTCGTGCGCTCGACCTTCGCGAACCGGCCCATCAGGTCCCCTCCTCGGGTGCGTGCGCCCACCTTCTCATGCGAGCACGTCGGCTGGCCCAAGGCTGTCGGTCAGGGCGTGACGGAAGGCCGCCATCTCCTCGGGCGTCCCGGCGCTGACCCGCAGCCAGCCATCCGGACCGGTCGCGCGGACGAGCACCCCGCGATCGAGCAGGCGCGCCCAGATCACATCCCGGTCGGCGAACTGACCGAACAGCACGAAGTTGGCGTCCGAGTCCGCCGCGACCAGGCCGGGCTGGGCGCGGATCCACTCGACCAGGGCGTCGCGCTCCTCGCGCAGGGCGGCCACCGAGCCCAGAAGCTCAGGAGCATGCCGCAGTGCCGTGCGGGCAACCGCCTGGGTCACCGCCGAGAGGTGGTAAGGCAGGCGCACGAGCTGCACGGCATCCACCACCTGGGGGCTGGCCACCAGGTAGCCCAGCCGCGCCCCGGCCAGTGCGAACGCCTTGCTCATCGTGCGCGTCACGACCAGTCGCGGGTGGACGTCGAGCAGCTCGATCGCCGAGGGCGTGCCGGGCCGGCGGAACTCGGCGTACGCCTCGTCCACGACCACCATGCCGTGGCTGGCCCGGCAGAGGGCATCCACGTCATCGAGCGACAGGGCCGTGCCTGTCGGGTTGTTGGGCGAGGCGAGCAGGATGACGGCCGGCTGCTCGGCGGCGATGTGGGCCAGCGCGGCATCGAGGTCGACGGTGAAGTCCTCCCGGCGCGCCAGCGTGCGGTACTCGGTGAAGGTCGTCCGGGCGTAGTCGGGGTACATCGAGTACGTCGGGGCGAAGGACAGTGCGACGCGCCCGGGACCGCCGAACGCCTGCAGCAGCTGGATCATCACCTCGTTGGAGCCATTGGCCGCCCAGACGTTCGCACCGCTGATCGCTGGGCCAGAGGGGACGTCCGAGCCGACATACGCCGCGAGGTCCGCCCGCAGCGCGGTGGCGTCGCGGTCCGGGTACCGGTTCAGGTTCGCGGCCGCCCCGGCGACCGCCGCCGCCACGTCCGCGACCATGGCCGCCGACGGTGGGTAGGGGTTCTCGTTGACGTTGAGCCGGTGGGCGACATCGAGCTGCGGGGCACCGTAGGGCACCTGGCCGCGCAGCTCAGGGCGCAGTGGGAGGTCGGCCGGGTCACCCGGCCGCTGGGACGCAGCGCTCACCGGTCGAACCGCACCGTGATGGCAGCGCCGTGGGCGGGGAGGTCCTCGGCCTGGGCCAGGGTGACCACGTGGTCGGCGACGTCAGCCAGCGCGTCCCGGTCGTACTCGATGAGGTTGACCCCGCGCAGGAAGGAGGCCACCCCCAATCCACTGGAGTGGCAGGCGCACCCGCCCGTGGGCAGGACGTGGTTGGACCCGGCCGCGTAGTCACCCAGGGAGACCGGTGCCCAGGGTCCGACGAAGACGGCCCCCGCGTTGCGGACCTGCAGCGCCACCGCCCGGGCGTCACGGGTGTGGATCTCGAGGTGCTCGGCGGCGTACGCGTTGACGATGTCCAACCCGTCGCGGATCGAGTCCACGATGATGATGGCGCTCTGGTCCCCCCCGAGCGCCTCCCTGATGCGCATCGAGTGCTTGGTGGCCGCAACCTGGATCTCCAGGGCGGAGGCCACGTCCTTGGCGAGCTTCGCCGAGGTCGTGATGAGCACCGAGGCAGCGATCACGTCGTGCTCGGCCTGGCTGATCAGGTCCGCGGCGACCACGGCGGCGTCCGCGGTGTCGTCGGCGAGGATGGCGATCTCCGTGGGGCCGGCCTCCGAGTCGATCCCGATACGGCCCTTGAGCAGGCGCTTGGCGGCGGTGACCCAGATGTTGCCCGGCCCGGTGACCAGGTTGACCGGCCGGCACACCGTTCCGTCCTCGAGAGGGGCCCCGTAGGCGAACAGCGCGATCGCCTGGGCACCACCGGCGGCATACACCTCATCGACGTCGAGCAGCGCGCAGGCGGCGAGGATGGTCGGGTGCGGGAGCCCGCCGAACTCCTTCTGCGGCGGCGAGGCCACGGCCAGGGACCCGACCCCGGCGATCTGCGCCGGGACGACGTTCATCACCACCGACGACGGGTAGACCGCGCGTCCGCCGGGCACGTAGAGCCCCACGCGGTCGACGGGGATCCAGCGCATCGTCACGGTCCCACCTGGGACGACGTCGGTGGTGCGGTCGGGGCGGACCTGGTCGGCGTGCACGCGGCGCACGCGCTCGATCGCCACCTCGAGGGCGGTGCGCACGTCGGGATCCAGCGCCTCGAGGGCGGCAGCGATCGCTCTGGCGGGGACGCGCAGGTGCTCGGGGCGCACGCCGTCGAGGCGCTCGCCGTGGTCGAGGACCGCCGGGGCGCCGCGCTTGGCCACATCGGCGACGATCGGCCGCACGACGTCCAGGGCGTGATCGACGTCCATCGCGGCACGCGGCACCACGGCGCCGAGGTTGGCTGGCAGGCCTGCCCGCAGGTCCAGTCGACGGATCATGGCACGATTCTAGGACCCGGCGGGTGACGCGGCTCGTGGGCGCCGGGGCGTCAGTTGGACCAGTGGCGAGCGCCGGCCAGGTCGACCGCCGGCATCGAGGGCAGGGCGGACATGACCTCGATCTCCCGGTGAAGCACCGCACACACGGCCTCCAGTCGCTGCTCGGCGTCCTCGATCCCCAGCAGGGACTGCCGCTCGGGCAGGTCGGTGACGATCGCCGAGGCGACCAGGTAGCTCAGGACCACCGGATCGTTGGGCAGGTGGTCGATGTGGGCCATCCGGATGACGCCCCAGCCGGCGATGACGTCGCGGTAGACCCCGAGCAGCCGAACCGCCTCGGTGGCCAGGCCCTGGGTCCGGGCCGGCTCGCCGATCGGCTCCTCGTGCAGGCGCACCTCCGCCCGGGTGTAGGGCAGGCCGTCGTCGAGGGACTCGATGGAGAACCGCCTGGCCCCCACGGTGACGATGTCGTACCGGCCGTCAGGCAGCTCGTCCATCCTGGTGATCCGGGCCATCGTGCCCATCTCATAGATCCCCGCACGCCCGTCGGACTCGCTGCGCCCCGGACGCATCGCCACGATCCCGAAGCCGCGCTCGTCCTCTGGGGCATCGGCCAACATGCTCATCATCAGGCGGTAGCGCGGTTCGAAGATGTGCAGCGGGAGGACGAGACCCGGGACCAGTACCGTGCGCAGCGGGAACAGCGGGACCGTGGGCACCTGCACAGGCTAGGGCCTGTTCCGGGAACCCGCTCGGGAACCCGAACCGGCACGTCATCGCGTGTCGGTGGCAGGATCGACCCATGGCCAAGAAGTCCAGCGGATCCACCGGCACGCCTGCGACCCGGCTGCTGGCCGAGGCCGGGGTCCTGCACGTGCTGCGCACGTACTCCCACGATCCGCGCAGCACGTCCTACGGGCTCGAGGCGGCCGCGGCCCTCGGGGTGGAGCCCGAGCGGGTGTTCAAGACGCTGCTTGCCGACGTGGACGGGGCGCTGGTCGTGGGGGTCGTCCCGGTCGACACCCAGTTGGACCTCAAGCTGCTGGCCGCTGCTGTTGGCGGCAAGCGGGCTGCGATGGCCGAGGTCGCCCGCGCCGAGCGCGCGACCGGGTACGTGGCCGGCGGGATCTCCCCCCTGGGTCAGCGCCAGAGCCATCCGACCGTCGTGGACGAGTCGGCGCTGGCGTCCGCCACGATCCTGGTCTCCGGGGGTCGGCGGGGGCTGGACGTGGAGCTGGCGCCGAACGACCTGATCGAGCTGACCCATGCCCGGGTCGCCCCGATCGCGCGGCAATCCTGAATCGGGTCAGCCCAGGCAGGACGCGCCGAGCAGGGCCTTGAGATCGCCGTAGAGCGCCGGCGAGGGAACCACCCGCAGCCGGTCGTCGATCGACAGGACGGTGGTGGTCCCGCCATTGCGCAGGTGGATGTGCACCTCGACGGTGCCCGGGTGGTTGCCCAGGACCTCACGAAGGCGCTCCACCACCGGGGGCGTGCAGCGCGCGATGTCCAGGTGGATGGCCACCGGACCGGAGGCCGTGGCGTCACTGATGCTCGGCGCGGAGATGTCCATGCCGCGCAACCGGGGCGCGTTGTCCTCACCCTTCTCCAGCCGGCCGCGGACCACGATCACGACGTCCTCGGCCAGCAGGACCCCGGCAGTCGCGTACAGCTGCGGGAAGCACATGACCTCGACCGACCCGGCGAGGTCCTCGAGGGTGACGATCGCCCACGGCTCGCCCTTGGCCTTCGTGGTCTTGCGCTGGACGCTGGTGACCAGCCCGGCGACCGTGACCATCTGCCCGTCGACGCGCTCGTCGGCGGCGAGAGCGGAGATCGGCATGTCCGACAGGGAGCTCAGCACGTGCTCGAGCCCGAACAGCGGGTGGTCGCTGACGTAGAGCCCCAGCATCTCGCGCTCGTAGGCCAGAAGCGTCTTCTTGTCCCACTCGGTGGGGGGCGGGACCAGCCGCGCGCCCGGGGCGGCCTCGGTCACCTCCCCGCCCATGCCGGCGAAGAGGTCGAACTGCCCCACGGCCTCGGCGCGCTTGGTGTCCAGGGCGGCGTCGATGGCCTGCTCGTGGATCGCCAGCAGCCCCTTGCGGGTGTCGCCGAAGCTGTCGAAGGCCCCGGCCTTGATCAGTGACTCGACGAGGCGCTTGTTGCACACGCCGATCTCGACCTTGGCGATGAAGTCCCCGAAGTCCGCGAACCGGCCCTTGGCCGTCCGGGTCCGGATGATCGAGTCGACCACGTTGGCGCCCACGTTGCGGATGGCCGACAGGCCGAACCGGATGTCGGTGCCGACCGGGGCGAAGTCCGACTGCGACTCGTTGACGTCCGGGGGCAGGACCTTGATGCCCATCCGCCGGCACTCGTTGAGGTACACCGCCGACTTGTCCTTGTCGTCGGCGATCGAGGTGAGCAGGCCGGACATGTACTCGGCCGGGTAGTTGGCCTTCAGATAGGCCGTCCAGTAGGAGACCAGGCCGTAGCCGGCGGTGTGCGCCTTGTTGAAGGCGTAGTCCGAGAACGGGACGAGGATGTCCCAGAGCGTCTTGATCGCGGCCTCGGAGTAGCCGTTGGCCCGCATCCCCTCGGCGAAGGGGACGTACTCCTTGTCCAGGATCTCCTTCTTCTTCTTGCCCATCGCGCGACGCAGGAGGTCAGCACTTCCCAGGGAGTACCCGGCCAGCTTCTGGGCGATCGCCATGACCTGCTCCTGGTAGACGATCAACCCGTAGGTGTCGCCCAGGATCTCGGCCAGCGGCTCGGCGAGCTCGGGGTGGATCGGCGTGACCGGCTGGCGGCCGTTCTTGCGGTCGGCGAAGTCGTTGTGCGCGTTGGCACCCATCGGGCCCGGCCGGTAGAGCGCCAGGACCGCGGAGATGTCCTCGAAGTTGGTCGGGGCCAGGCGCGTGAGCAGTGCCCGCATGCCGGAGTTGTCCAGCTGGAACACGCCCAGGGTGTCGCCGCGCGCGAGCAGCTCGTAGGTGGGGACGTCATCGAGGGTCAGCTCCTCGAGCACGACCTTGTGGCCCCCGTTGGCCTCGATGTGGCGCAGCGCGTCGTCGAGGATCGTCAGGTTGCGCAGGCCCAGGAAGTCCATCTTCAGCAGGCCGAGGGACTCGCAGGCCCCCATGTCCAGCTGGGTGATGATGGAGCCGTCCTGCTCCCGGCGCATGATCGGGATGACGTCGAGCAGCGGCTCGGCGGACAGGATGACGCCTGCCGCGTGGACGCCCCACTGCCGGCGCAGGCCCTCGAGGCCACGGGCGGTGTCGACGACCTCGCGCAGGTCCTCCTCGCTCTCGTACAGCGCGCGGAAGTCCGCGGCCTCCTTGTAGCGGGCGTGGCCCGGGTCGAAGATCCCAGCCAGGGGGATGTCCTTGCCCATGACCGCGGGGGGCATGGCCTTGGTCAGCTTCTCCCCCACAGCGAACGGGTGGCCGAGCACGCGGGCGGAGTCCTTCAGGGCGGCCTTGGCCTTGATCGTCGAGTACGTCACGATCTGGGCGACGCGCTCCTCGCCGTAGCGCTGGGTGGCGTAGCGGATCATCTCGGAGCGCCGGCGCTCGTCGAAGTCCATGTCGATGTCGGGCATCGAGACGCGCTCGGGGTTCAGGAACCGCTCGAACAGCAGGCCGTGGCTCATCGGGTCGAGCTCAGTGATCCCCAGGGCGTAGGCGATCAGGGCACCGGCGGCTGACCCACGCCCCGGGCCGACGCGGATCCCGACGCTCTTGGCATGCTCGACGAGGTCGGCGGTCACCAGGAAGTACCCCGGGAAGCCCATCTGGCAGATGACGCCCACCTCGTAGGCCGCCTGGTCGCGGCGGTCCTGGGGCACGCCGTTGGGGAACCGCCGAGCCAGCCCGCGCTCGACCTCCTTGACCAGCCACGACTCCTCGGACTCCCCCTCGGGGACCGGGAACCGGGGCATGAGGTTGCGGCCCTCGGTGAACGAGACATTGCAGCGCTCGGCCACCAGCAGGGTGTTGTCGCACGCATCCGGGTGCTCGGCCCAGAGCGTTCGCATCTCAAGGGCGGACTTCAGGTAGAAGTCGCGGGCGTCGAACTTGAAGCGGTTCGGGTCGGCCATGGTCTTGCCGGTCTGCACGCACAGCAGGACCTCATGGGACTCCGCATCGGCGGCGTGCGTGTAGTGCAGGTCGTTGGAGGCCAGCAGGGGCAGGCCCAGGTCCTTGGCCAGGCGCAGCAGGTCGGGCAGCGTGCGCCGCTCGATCTCGATGCCGTGGTCCATGACCTCGCAGTAGAAGTTGTCCGGCCCGAGGATGTCGCGGTAGTCGGCCGCGGCCTGGCGCGCCTTCTCATACTGGCCGACCTGCAACCAGCGGTTGACCTCACCCGACGGGCATCCGGTGGTCGCGATGATCCCCTTGCCGTACCGCTCGAGGAGGTCGCGGTCGAAGCGCGGGTACTTGCGGTACTGGCCCTCCAGGCTGGCCAGCGAGGAGACCCGGAACAGGTTGTGCAGGCCCTCGTTGTTCTCGGCCAGCAGGGTCATGTGCGTGTAGTTGACCTTGCCCTTGGCGGTGCCCTCGTCCCCGACGTCCTGGCCGACGTCGGCCCCGAACGAGAACGGCGCCCGGTCGAAGCGCGACCCGATCGGGACGTAGTACCCCTCCATGCCGATGATCGGCTTCACGCCCGAGGCCGTGCCGGCCTTCCAGAACTCGTAGGCGCCGAACAGGTTGCCGTGGTCGGTGATCGCCAGCGCCGGCATCTCCATCCGGGCGGCCTCGGCGAAGAGCTCCTTGACCCGAGCCGCACCGTCGAGCATCGAGTACTCGGTGTGGGCGTGCAGGTGCACGAAGTCACCACTCGCGCTGGTCGACACCGACGTCCTCCCGGGGCTTGCCACGAACCATGGACTGCTGCGGGCCTGGCGGGGGAAGGCGGGCTCGGGCAGGGGACGATCGTACCGCCGGGCACCGACATCCCCGACGCAGCGACACCGCCCACCTCCCGGTGCCAGCATGAAGGACTGTGCCCGAACTGCGCCCCATGACCGATGTCGCCGCCGAGCTGGGGATCGGCCCGGAGCATGTGATCGGCTGGGGCCCCCACCGGGCCAAGGTCGACCTGGCCGCGCTCGAGGGTCGCGAGCCGACCGGCCGGCTGATCCTCGTCTCGGCCATCACCCCGACCCCGTCGGGCGAGGGGAAGACGACGATGGCCATCGCCCTGGCCATGGGGATGCGGGCCCGTGGCCGGCACGCCGTGCTGGCGCTGCGCGAGCCATCGCTGGGTCCCGTGTTCGGGATGAAGGGTGGGGGCACCGGGGGCGGTGCGGCCACGATCGAGCCGGCCGAGGCGATCAACCTGCACTTCACCGGGGACCTGCACGCCATCACGTCGGCCCACAACCTGCTCTCGGCGCTGGTCGACAACTGCCTGCAGTTCGGCCAGCAGGCTCCGCTGGACCCACGCCGGGTCACCTGGCCGCGCGCCGTCGACATGAACGATCGCTTCCTGCGCCACGTGGTCCTGGGTCTCGGTGGTCCCCTCGATGGGATCCCGCGCGAGTCCGGCTTCCAGATCACCGCGTCAAGCGAGGTCATGGCCGCCCTGTGCCTGGCCCACGACCTGGCCGACCTGCAGGCCCGGCTGGGGCGCATCGTCGTGGGCTGGACCAGCCAGGACCATCCCGTCACCGCCGACGACATCGGGGCCGCCCCGGCCATGACCGTCCTGCTGCGCGATGCGCTCATGCCCAACCTGGCCCAGACCGCCGACGGCGGGCCGGTCCTCGTGCACGGTGGTCCGTTCGCCAACATCGCCCACGGCACCAACTCGATGATCGCCACCCGGATGGCCCTGGCCACGGGCGCGGACGTCATCACCGAGGGCGGGTTCGGCTTCGATCTCGGCGGCGAGAAGTTCCTCGACATCGCGTGCCGCTCTGCCGGGATCTGGCCCCGCGCCGTCGTGCTGGTCGCGACCCTCAAGGCACTGCGCCTGCACGGAGGCGCGGCGCTGGCCGAGGTCGGGAGACCGAACCTGGCCGCGCTGCGGGCCGGCCTGCCGCAGCTCGAGCGCCACCTGTTCAGCGTCGGCGCCTACGGACTGCCCCCCGTGGTTGCGCTCAACCTCTTCCCGGACGACCCCCCGGACGAGGTCGAGCTGCTCAAGACCTGGTGCGCCAGCCGCGGCGTCCCGATGGCCCCCTGCACAGGGTTCGCCGACGGTGCTGCCGGGTCGGTCGACCTCGCTGATGCGGTGGCGCGCATGGTCGACGCCACCGATGCCCACCCGCCGCAGCCCTGGCACCCGTATGCCCAGGACGCGCCCTACGTGGACAAGATCGCGGCCGTGGCCAAGCACGTCTACGGCGCCGACGGCATCGAGGTGGCCCCCGCCGCGGCCAAGGAGCTGGCCCGGATCACCGCGGCCGTGGGCACCGAACTGCCCGTCTGCATCGCCAAGACGCACCTGTCACTGTCCGATGACCCCACTCGGCGCGGCGTGCCGCACGGCTTCACGATCACCGTCCGCGAGGCCCGGCTGGCGGCCGGTGCCGGGTTCGTGGTCGCCAGCACCGGCTCGATCGTCACGATGCCCGGCCTGCCCCGCGAGCCAGCCGCCCTGCGCGTGCACATCCGCCCCGACGGCTCGATCACCGGGCTGATGGCCGGCGACACCGACTGAGCAGGGCGCGGCTACTCGTCGTCGAGGCCGCTGAGCGAGGACAGGTCGGCGAACGTGGCGTCGTCGAGGGTGACACCAGCCGCAGCGCAGTTCTCCTCCAGGTGCGCAATCGACGAGGTCCCCGGGATCGGCACCACCACGGGAGAGCGGCGCAGCAGCCACGCCAACGACAGCTGTGCGGCCGGGATCCCGGTCCGGGCCACGATGCCCGCGAGCGGGCCGTCCGGGCGGGCCAGGGGGCCGGCCGCGACCGGGAACCACGGGATGAACCCGATGCCGTCGGCCGCGCACACATCGAGCACGTCCTCAGCACTTCGGTCACCGAGGTTGTAGAGGTTCTGCACGGTGGTGACCTCGATGATCTCGCGGCTGGCAGCGAGCTCCTCGACCGAGACCTGCGACAGCCCGAGATGGCGGATCTTGCCCTGGTCCTGCAGCTTCTTCAGGACGCCGAGCTGGTCCTGGAGATGGACGCTGGTGTCGATCCGGTGCAGCTGGTAGAGGTCGATGCAGTCCACGCCGAGGCGGCGCAGCGACATCTCCACGCACTGGCGCAGGTAGTAGGGGCTGCCCACCGGCGCCCACCTGTCCGGACCCTGACGGGTCAGGCCGCCCTTGGTCGCGATGACGACGCCGTCGTAGGGGTGCAGCGCCTCGCGGATGAGGTCCTCGGAGACGAACGGCCCGTAGGAGTCGGCGGTGTCGATGAAGTCCACCCCGAGCTCGACGGCCCGACGCAGCAGGGCGATGGCACCGGCGCGGTCGGCGGGCTCGCCCCAGATGCCCGGACCGGTGATCCGCATCGCACCGAAGCCGAGCCGATGGACGGGGAGATCCCCGCCGATCGCGAAGGTGCCGGATGAGTGGACGACGGGGGGCAGCTGGTCGGTGGTCATGCTCCCACTCTGCCACCGGACCCGGCGACGCCGTCAGTCGGGCAGCAGGGTGCGCAGGGCATGGT
This sequence comes from uncultured Actinomycetes bacterium, assembly GCA_963706875.1. Classification (GTDB taxonomy): domain Bacteria; phylum Actinomycetota; class Actinomycetes; order S36-B12; family CAIYMF01; genus Prado023. The sequence continues at coordinate 406,362 of CAVPNW010000016.1, forward strand.
CGAGGTCGGCCGGATAGGGCGAGGTGAACTCGACCCACTCGCCGCTGCCGGGGTGCAGGAAGCCGAGCCGCACGGCGTGCAGCCACTGGCGCTCCAGGCCGCAACGGGCGGCCAGGACGGGGTCCGCGCCGTACATGACGTCGCCCACGCAGGGGTGGCGGATGGCCGACATGTGGACCCGGATCTGGTGCGTGCGCCCGGTCTCCAGGTGGACCTCGACCAAGCTGGCGAACCGGAAGGCCTCGAGCACCTCGTAGTGCGTCACGGAGTTGCGCCCGCCGGCGATCACGCCGAACTTCCAGTCGTGGTTCGGGTGCCGGCCGATGGGCGCGTCGATGGTGCCGCGCAAGGGGTCGGGCAGTCCCTGGACGAGGGCGTGGTAGACCTTCTGCGGCGTGCGGTCGCGGAACTGCTGCTTGAGGTGGCTGTAGGCCGCCTCGCTCTTGGCCAGCACCATCACCCCGGAGGTCCCGACGTCCAGGCGCTGCACCACGCCTCGGCGCTCCGGGGCCCCCGACGTCGAGATCCGGTACCCCCGCGCGGACAGGACACCGGTGACGCTCGGGCCCTCGAAGCCGTGGCTCGGGTGCGCCGCGACCCCCACCGGCTTGTCGACGACCACGATGTCGGCGTCGTCGTGCAGGACGACCAGCTCGGGGACGTCCACCTCGGGCACCGAACCGGGGGGGACCACCTCGGGGATGAGCACCTCGATGAGCTGGCCGGCCTCCACCCGTGCGCTCTTGCCCACGACGCGGCCGCCGAGCTGGACATGGCCGCCCTCGGCCAGGTCGGCGGCCTTCGATCGCGACAGCCCGAACATCCGGGCCAGGGCGGCATCGACCCGCTCCCCCGACAGCCCGTCGGGCACCTGGGCCAGCCGCGGCTCAGCCATCGGACCGCGCCTCCCCCGGGTCCACAGTCGCCGACTCGGGGTCGGCCTCGGGCTGCTCGGAGGGCTCGGAGGGCTCGGGCTCACCCATCTCGACACCCTTGATGCTCAGGATGACCGCGAGGATCGCCGAGCCCACCAGGGCCATGTCCGCCACGTTGAACACCGGCCAGTTCGGCAGCTCCAGGAAGTCCACCACATGCCCGCGGAACGGCGCAGGCTCCCGGAAGATCCGGTCGATCAGGTTCCCGACCGCTCCCCCGAGGATGCCTCCGAGCACGACGGCCCACCACGGGTTGGTCAACGTCCGTGCCGTGCGCACGATCGCCACGGCCACGATGATCGCGATCACGCTGATCACGATCGTGTAGTTGCCAGCCAGCGAGAACGCCGCCCCGGGGTTGCGGACGAACGTCAGCTGCAGCCACTGGCCGAGCACCTCGATGGAGGGCTGGCCCTCGAGCCTGGCCACGGCGATCGCCTTCGTGACCTGGTCGATCACGACCACCCCTGCTGCCACGCCGAGGGTCAGCGGGAGTCGGCTCACGTCAGCGGCGCTCCTCTGCCTGCTTGCAGGCGATGCACAGGGTGGCCCGCGGGAACGCCCGCAGGCGCGCAGCCGGGATCAGGGTGCCGCAGGACTCGCAGACCCCATAGGTGCCGGCCTCCAGGCGCCGCAGGGCATGGGTCGACTGGTCGAGCAGGTCGCGGGCGTTGGCGTTGACGCTCATCTCCTGCTCGCGCTCCAGGGTCTTGGAGCCCGCGTCGGCCTGGTCATCGCCGGCCCCGTCGCCGGAGTCGGCCAGGAGGTCGGCCATGTCGGCCGCCCCCATGTTGAGCTCCTCGCGCAGGCGGATGATGTCGTCCTCGAGGGCGGTCCGGAAGCCATCGAGCTCAGCTCCGGTCCACGCCGGGACCGGCACCGGGGCAGGCTCGGCAGCAGGCGGCTCATCGGCGACTGGCTGGGCCGGCACCGGGGCCTTCGTCGCGGCTCTCTTCCTGACTGCGGGCTTCGATGGGGTCGGCGCCTCAGGGCCCGATCCACGATCGGTTCCGGTGCAGGGGACGTGCCCTGGGGCTTCTTCGTCGCGGTCCTGGCTGCAGGCGCCTTGGCGGCCGGCTTCGCGACCGGGGCCTTCGCGGGGGCCTTCGCCGTGGCCTTCGCCGGGGCCTTCGCCGTGGTGCGCTTCGCCGAAGTCCCCGCCGCGGGCGGTGCCGTGGTCGGCGCGTCGTCGGCAACGACCAGCACCGCACCGGCCTCCTCCGCGGACTCAGGCTCCCCCTGGCCGGGCATGGCGGACCTGACCCCGGACACGGCCCGGCGCAACCCACCGGTCACCCAGTCCCCAGCACCCATCGACGTCTCCTGCCTGCAGCCCAACCCCACCGTGAGCACACCTTGGGCGAGGATATCCCGCGTGAGGTCCTTCCGTGCCCCGATCCGCGTGCGACCGGCGGCCCACCGGGACGCCGTGGGGGGCCGGGCGGGCGCCTCGCGACCGGGTGACCCGCCCGCGCTCGAAGTCAGGGTGCGGGCCCGCCCGATCGACGGGGCCGCGACCGCCGCCGCCGAGCGGGTCCTGGCCAGCGCGCTGGGCGTGCGGCCCCGGCAGGTCCGGGTGGTCCGCGGGGCGACGTCCCGGGACAAGCTCGTGGAGATCACCGACCCGCCCGCCGACCTCCCAGCCCGGTGGGCGGCCCTGCTCGACGCGTGAACACCGGCTCGTGCGCGTCCACGACTAGAATCAGCGGCCTGCCCCCGATCAAGGACGAGTCGATGAGCACGCACCAGAGCCCTGCCCACCCTGCCCCCGAGCCGGTGACTGCGCGCCACTACGCCGCCGTCCCGGCGAAGGTCGACCTCGCGTCGGTGGACCGGCAGATCCTGGCTCTGTGGGCCGAGAACGACGTGTTCCACCGTTCCCTGGCCCAGCGCGAGGGGGCCCCGGAGTGGACGTTCTACGAGGGACCGCCCACCGCCAACGGCAAGCCGGGGACACATCACGTCGAGGCGCGGGTCTTCAAGGACGTGTTCCCGCGGTTCAAGACGATGCGCGGGTACCGGGTGGATCGCAAGGCCGGCTGGGACTGCCACGGCCTTCCTGTGGAGCTCGCGGTCGAGAAGGAGCTGGGGTTCACCGGCAAGGGCGACATCGAGGCCTACGGTGTCGCGGAGTTCAACGCCCGGTGCCGCGAGTCCGTCCTGCGCCACGTCGACGAGTTCGCGGTGCTCACCGAGCGCATGGGCTACTGGGTCGACATGGATGACGCCTACTGGACGATGGATCCCGCGTACGTCCAGAGCGTGTGGTGGTCGCTGAAGCAGATCTTCGACAAGGGCCTGCTCGTCCAGGACCACCGCGTCAGCCCGTACTGCCCACGCTGCGGAACCGGCCTGTCCGACCATGAGCTGGCGCAGGGCTACGAGGACGTGGTCGACCCCTCGGTGTACGTGCGCATGCCGGTGACCACCGGGCCCCTGGCCGAGCGCTTCCCCGGGGTCAGCCTGCTGGTCTGGACCACCACGCCGTGGACCCTGGTGTCCAACACCGCCGTGGCGGTCAGGCCGGACGCGTCCTACCAGGTGGTGCGCGTCACCGGCGAGATGGGCGACTCGGAGCTCCTGGTGATCGCCGAGGACCTGCGCGAGGCGAAGCTGCCCGAGGGCCACGAGGTCCTGGCAACGATGCCCGGGCGCGACCTGGAGCGCACCGGGTACTCCCGGCCCTTCGACCTGGTGGACATCCCCGACGCCCACTACGTGATCCTGGCCGACTACGTCACGACCGAGGACGGCTCGGGCCTCGTGCACCAGGCGCCCGCGTTCGGTGCCGAGGACCTCACCTCGTGCCGCACGTACGGCCTGCCCGTGGTGAACCCGCTGCTGCCGGACGGCACGTTCGACGGGTCCGTTCCCATGGTCGGCGGGATGTTCTTCAAGGCCGCGGACCCCGCGCTGGTGGCCGACCTCGAGGCCCGCGGACTGATGTTCCGCCATGAGCAGTTCGCCCACTCCTACCCGCACTGCTGGCGCTGCCACACGCCGCTGGTGTACTACGCCCAGCCGTCGTGGTACATCCGCACCACTGCCATCAAGGACGCGCTGGTCCGCGAGAACGAGGGCACCACCTGGCACCCCGACACCATCAAGTGGGGCCGCTACGGCGACTGGCTGGAGAACAACGTCGACTGGGCGTTGTCGCGCAACCGCTACTGGGGCACGCCACTGCCGATCTGGCGCTGCCCCGAGGACCACCTGACCTGCATCGCGTCGCTGGCCGAGCTCGGCGAGCTCGCCGGCATGGACCTCTCCGAGCTCGATCCGCACCGCCCCTATGTCGATGACGTGACGTTCCCCTGCCCGCAGTGCGCGGGTACGGCCACGCGCGTACCCGAGGTCATCGACGGCTGGTACGACAGCGGCGCGATGCCCTTCGCCCAGTGGGGCTACCCGCACACCGGCGCGGAGATGTTCGCACGCAAGTACCCGGCCGACTTCATCTGCGAGGCCATCGACCAGACCCGCGGCTGGTTCTACACGCTCATGGCGGTCGGCACGCTTGTGTTCGACCAGTCCTCGTACCGGACCGTGCTCTGCCTGGGCCACATCCTCGACGACGACGGCCGCAAGATGAGCAAGCACCTGGGCAACATCCTCGAGCCGATCCCGTTGATGGACGATCACGGCGCCGACGCCGTGCGCTGGTTCATGCTGGCGGCCGGCTCCCCATGGCAGGCCCGCCGTGTCGGGCACGCCGCGATCGCCGAGGTCGTGCGCCGGACGCTGCTGACCTACTGGAACACCGTGTCCTTCCAGTCGCTGTACGCGCGGACCGCCGGCTTCGTCCCGGACCCGGCGACCGCGCCCGACACCGCGGACCGGTCCGTCCTGGACCGCTGGGCCCTGGCTGAGGCCAGCCGTCTGGCCGCCGAGGTCACCGACGCCCTGGACGCCTTCGACACCCAGCGCGCCGGCCGACTGCTCGCGGCCTACATCGACGACCTGTCCAACTGGTACGTCCGGCGCTCGCGGCGGCGGTTCTGGGACGGCGACCCGGCCGCCCTGCACACCCTGCACGAGTGCCTGCGGACCGTGACCCTGCTCATGGCGCCGTTCACGCCGTTCGTGACCGAGCGGGTGTGGCAGGACCTGTTCGCGACCGGACCCGCCGACTCGGTGCACCTGCAGGACTGGCCGGACGACTCCGCGGCACTGGCCGACCCGGAGCTGGCCGAGCAGGTGGCGCTGATCCGCCGGCTCGTCGAGCTCGGCCGCGGGGCACGCGCCGAGGGCAAGGTGCGCACCCGACAGCCCCTGGGCCGGGCCCTGGTGTCGGCGCCCGGATGGGACCGGACGCCGGCCGAGCTGCGCAGCCAGCTGGCCGAGGAGCTCAACGTGATGTCCGTGGTCAGCCTCGGCGGGGGCAGCGACGACGCCACGACCGACGAACTGGTCCACGTCAGCGTGAAGGCCAACTTCCGCTCGCTGGGCCGGCGCTTCGGCAAGGGCACCCAGCCGGTGGCTGCAGCGATCGCCGCGGCGGATCCCGTGGCGCTCACGGCGTCCCTGCGGGGCACCGGCTCGGCCACGGTCGATGTCGGCGGAGCACCCGAGACCATCGGCCCGGACGACGTGGTGATCACCGAGACCCCGCGCGAGGGCTGGGCGGTGGCCACCGACGCCGGGGAGACCCTCGCACTGGACCTCCAGCTCACCCCGGAGCTGATCCGCCGTGGGCTGGCCCGAGAGGTGGTCCGGCTGGTCCAGGAGGGCCGCAAGTCCGCCGGCCTCGAGGTCAGCGACCGCATCGGGCTCTGGCTGTCGGCAGACTCCGCAGAGCTGGGTGCGGCCCTCGACGAGCACTCGGCGGACATCGCCAGCGAGGTCCTGGCCGTGTCGATCTCGCGCGAGGCTGCACCGGCGGACGCCCTCGGTGGGACTGACGAGGACCTCGGCATCACGTTCGCGCTGCGCCGGGCCTGACCGACCGCGACACCGCCGCGGGGCTGTGGACGGACGGTCGGGGATGTCGGACCGGGATGGCAGGCTGTCGGTCATGACCAACCAGGACCCGAGGGTCGACCGCAGCCGGGGGGCGGTCTACCAGGCGGAGGACTCCGTCGCCTCGGTCATGCGCCGGCCCCACCGCATGGTGCGTGTCGGCTCCTCGGTCATGACATTGCCCGAGGAGGTCCGCTTCGGCAGCCTCGCCGCCATCCAGGGCTTCGTGGATGGCGTCCTCGCCGACGCCGCCCGGTCGGGGCAGTTCGCCGACCGCGGACCGGTCGTGGTCGAGGTGCGCCGCGGGTTCCGGATGGCGACCTACACGCCCGGACGGATCCACATACCAGCAGCGGATCCGCGGGGCCGGTGGGCGCTGACCCGGTCGGTGGTCCTGCACGAGGTCGCCCATCACCTCAGCGGTGTGCCCGGGCACGGCAGCACGTTCCGCGCCACGCTCGTCGCGCTCTACGCACGACACATCAGTCCGGGCGCCGCCGAGCTCCTGCGCCACCTGTTCGCTCCGATCGACGCCGTCCCCGAGCTCCCCGACGCCGAGGGCGGACCCGACGAGCAGGTCCGGCGGGTGGCCGCCCTGCTGGCCAAGGCCGAGTCGACGGCCAGCGCCGAGGAGGCCGAGGCCTACCTGGCCAAGGCAGCCCTGGTCGCCCAGCGCCACAGCGTCGACATGGCCGTCGCGGCCATGGCCCCCGACGCCGGCGCACCCGGCCCCACACATCGGATGCTGACGATCGGCGAGCCCCGACGCGCGCTGAACAAGCTGCTGGTCAGCCTCCTGGTGGCCACGGCCCGCGCGTGGTCGGTGCGTGTCGACATCGGCCACGGATCGACCTACGTCCTGGTCTACGGGATGCCCGCGGACCTCGATCGGGTCGAGGCGGTCTTCGCCACCGCCGGCGCCATGATGCTGACCCGCGCCCAGGCGCACGTGCGCAGCGGGCACTGGCGCGACACCACCTACCGACCAGCCGACGGTGGACCGGCCCGCCCGGTCACCGCGGCCGTCGCGCGCAACGCCTTCTGCCTCGGGTTCATCCACCGGCTCGGGCGCAACCTGGACGAGGCCGCCCGACAGGCACGATCCGGCGCCGGAGGCGTGTCCGACCCAGACCTGCGAACCCGCGCCTGCGCCGAGCCCACAGCCCAACGGGTCGACCTGGCGCTGCGAGCCCGGGACCTGGCGGTCACCGACTACCACCGGGCGACATCGCACGCGCGAGGGACCTGGCGGGGCTCCTCCAGTGGCGCCGGCACCGCCACGGACAGCCGGCGCGCAGGCGAACGGGCGGCCGACGAGTTCGGACGCAGGGGCGTCACCGGCGGACGACGCGCGATCGAGCGCTGACCTAGTCGTTGCCCTCGTCCGCGAGCGCCTTCAGGTCCGCGAGCTGGGACTGGAAGTAGCCGGTCAGCCGCGAGCGGATCTCGGACTCGAAGGTGCGCAGGGCAGTGACCCGGGCCTCCAGGTCGCCACGCTGCGCCTCCAGCTTCTTGACCGACTTGCGCGCGGCCTTCTCAGCATCGCTGACCATCGAGTCGGCCGTGCGCCTGGCATCGGCCACGTACTCGTCGGCGGTGCGCTGGGCAAGCTCCAGGATGCGCGCGGCCGCCGCGGTCGTCGTCTCCGCCTCGGGGGCGCCCGCCACGGAAGCCAGCTGCTCCTGGGCGGCGCCCAGCTCGTCGCTCAGTCGGGCGATCTCGGCCTCGACCTCATCGAGGAAGGCATCCACCTCGTCCATGTCGTAGCCGGTGCTGTTGCGCACCAGCTTGAACTGCTTGTCGTGCACGTCCTGCGCGCTCAGCGCCATGACCGACCTCCGTCGCGCGCCCGGGACCTCATGCGAGCCCCGCGAGCATCCGCAACAGCAGCTGCAGCCCGATGAAGAGCACCAGGAAGGCCAGGTCGAGGGAGATCTGTCCGATCCGCAGCGGCGGGATGATCCGCCGCAACGCCTTCAGGGGCGGATCGGTGACACTCAGGACGAACTCGAAGATGATCACCAGCGCACCCGTGGGCTGGAAGTCCCGTGCGAACACCATGATCAGCCCGATGATCATCCGGGCGATCAGCAGCAGCAGGAACAGCCAGATGAGGGTCGAGAGAACGCCGACGATGAGTCCCATGGGTCAACTCTGGTTGAAGAACCCGTCCTGCGCGATCTGTGCCCGGGCCTCCGCACCGACGTCGACGTTGGCCGGGGACAGCAGGAACACCTTGTTCGTGATGCGCTCGATGCTGCCACGCAGGCCGAACACCAGCCCGGCAGCGAAGTCCACGATCCGCTTGGCGTCGTTGTCGTCCATCCCGGTCAGGTTGATGATCACCGGCACGCCCTCGCGGTACTCCTCGCCGATGCGGCGGGCGTCGTTGTACGTCCGGGGGTGCAGCGTGGTGATCCGGTAGATGTCGGCTCCCGCAGTCGACCCGGTCGGCCTGAACGTGGCCGATGGGCGCTCGGCGACCGCCGTCGCGGTGGGCCGCACGACGACCTCGGGGGCCGTGCGCGGACGCGGATCGGCCACTGCCGGTGCGACCTCGCGACTGCGCTGGCGCGGCTCGGGATCGTAGTCATCGTCAACCATGTCGTCCTCGACCAGACCGAGGTACACGGCCATCTTGCGCATCGTGCCGGGCATGTGGGCTCCTTACGTGCCATCCGGCCCGCCAGTGGCGGACCAGTATCGGTTTAGGTTACTTCAGTGGTTCGCGGTGCCCGAGCAGCGCGCTGCCCAGGCGGATGTGTGTCGCACCGGCGGCGATCGCCGGCTCCAGGTCGCCGGACATGCCAGCCGAGCGCATGCTGGCCCCGGGGTGCTGGGCCCTCATCTGCTCGTGGATCTCGCCCAATCGCTCGAACGCGGGCTGGGGGTCGGCACCCAGGGGTGCGACGGCCATGACCCCCAGGAGGTCCAGCGATCCGCATCCGGTGACCTGGTCAGCCAGGTCCAGGACCTCATCCGGGGCCGCACCCCCGCGCGCGGGGCCGCCAGAGGTGTCGCCGGCAGGGGCCGGGTCGAGGTCGACCTGGATGCAGACCCCCAGACGACGGCCTGCCTGTTCGGCCCCGCGGTCGAGGGCCGTCACCAGCGACGCCCGGTCCACGGATTCGACGATGTCGGCGTAGCGGGCCACCGACGCCGCCTTGTTGCGCTGCAGCTGGCCGACGAAGTGCCACGTCAGGCCCAGCCCGGAGCAGGCCGCGGCCTTCTCGCGGGCCTCCTGGTCGCGGTTCTCCCCCACGTGGCGGATCCCGAGGTCGGCCAGAAGCCCGACGTCGCTCGCCGGCCACGTCTTGGTGATCGCGACGATGGTCACCGACCGCGGGTCCCGACCAGCAGCGAGGCACGCGGCCCCGACCCGCTCGGTGACCACTGCGAGGTTGCCGGCCAGCTCGGACCGTCGTCCGGTGCCCATCACGCCGCCGCCACGATCGCCACGGCACCACCCTGACGACCGGTGAGGCCGTCGCGACGATGCGAGTAGAGGCCGGGGTCCTCGGCCGTGCACCCCCCGATGAGCGTGCTGGTCGCCCCGAGCTCACCGAGCCGTGCCGCCAGGCCGGCCCGCAGGTCGAGGGCCGGCTGTCCGTCGGGGGCCGTGGTGATCGCCTCCGGGCGGACCCGCGCCACCTCCTGCGCACGTTCCGCGGGCACGGGGTAGCAGGACCCGCAGATCGCCGGACCCAGCATCGCCTGCACGTCCTGGGCCTGTGCCCCCAGGCCGACCATGGCGTCCACCGCCGCCCCGACCACGTCCATGGCCACCCCCCGCCATCCGCAGTGGACCGCCGCGACAACCGCGGCGACCGGATCCACGAGGACGACCGGGACGCAGTCCGCGGCCAGGGCAACCAGCCCGAGCCCGGCCGTGGCGGTCACGAGGGCGTCGACCGAGGAGACCTCGGCACCCGGAGTGACCCCGGTGGGCTGCGACACGACAGTGACTCCTCGTCCGTGATCGGGATGCATGAACGTCATCGAGGCGGCCGGGACATCGAGTGCCGCGGCCAACTCGCAACGGTTGGCCACGACCGCCGCCGGGTCATCCCCGACGTGCGACCCAAGATTCGCCCAGGCGTACGGCGACCGGCTCGACCCACCGCTGGCCGCACCACCCCGGCTGGTGAACAGGACACGCGCCTCGACCCCACCGGCAAGGGCGAGGTCGAGGCGGTGGCTGATCATCTGGTGATCGACTACTTCAGGAAGTCCGGGACGTCGAGGTCGTCGGGCTCGTCGAAGCTGATCGTCCGCGGCTGGCGCAGGTCCACACCGGGCTTCTCGGCGTTGGCCAGCCCGGGCGGCAGGACCACGCCCGCCGTCGCTCCGACCGTGGCGTACACCGGTGCCTCGGCGCGCGTCGCGGGCTCGGCCGCGGCTGCGGCCTCGTCGACGACGCGGCGACCGGCCGCTGCCTCACGCTTGGTCGGCGGGTGTCCCCCGTCGAAGCCGGCCGCGATGACCGTGACCCGGACCTCGTCGCCCAGGGTGTCGTCGATGACGGCACCGAAGATGATGTTGGCGTCGGGGTGCGCGGCCTCAGCCACAAGGCGCGCCGACTCGTTGATCTCGAACAGGCCGAGGTCCGAGCCACCGGCGATCGAGAGCAGCACACCGTGCGCGCCGTCGATGCTGGCCTCGAGCAGCGGGCTGGCGATCGCCGCCTGGGCGGCGCCCACCGCGCGGTCGTCGCCACGCGCCGAGCCGATGCCCATGAGGGCCGAGCCGGCACCGGACATGACCGACTTGACGTCGGCGAAGTCCAGGTTGATCAGGCCGGGGGTGGTGATCAGGTCGGTGATGCCCGAGACGCCCTGCAGCAGGACCTGGTCGGCCTGGCGGAACGCGTCGATCATCGAGATGCTGCGGTCTGCGATCGAGAGCAGGCGGTCGTTGGGGATGACGATCAGGGTGTCGACCTCGGCGCGCAGGCCCTCGATGCCGTTGTCGGCCTGGCCGCTGCGGCGGCGACCCTCGAACCCGAAGGGCCGGGTCACGACGCCGATGGTCAGGGCGCCCAGCGAACGGGCGATCTTGGCCACCACGGGGGCGCCACCGGTACCGGTGCCGCCACCCTCGCCGGCCGTGACGAAGACCATGTCGGCCCCCTTGAGGACCTCCTCGATCTCCTCGGCATGGTCCTCGGCGGCCTTGCGGCCGACCTCGGGATCCGCGCCCGCACCCAGTCCGCGGGTGAGCTCGCGGCCGATGTCGAGCTTGACGTCGGCGTCGCTCATCAGCAGCGCCTGCGCGTCGGTGTTGATGGCGATGAACTCCACGCCCTTGAGGCCGACCTCGATCATCCGGTTCACGGCATTGACGCCGCCACCGCCGATCCCGACGACCTTGATCACTGCCAGGTAGTTCTGTGGGGCTGCCACGTCAGGCTCTCCTTCTTGGTTGCTGCAAAGGGTTGGGGTCGGACTGTGCGGTGGAGGGTTGAGCTCCATCGCGGGCCTGCACCTTCGGTCTCCTTGACTCTCACCCTCAACCTGAGGCTTAGAGTTATGTCAACCTGTGGTTGGAAGGGAACCTAGGTGCCCGCATCGGCGGTTTCAAGGACCCCCGGGAACGTCGGCGTGTCGGGCGCAGCAGCTGGGCCGCAGCCCCGGACCACATGGCCGGACGGGCCGTCCCAACACCCCCTGGGGACAGGCTGGGGACGGGTTGGGGAGAAGGTCGGGACAGGCTGGGGACGGGTCCCGCGCCCGGGTGTGGACGAACTTGTCCACAGGAGCGGGCGCACCTGTGGACGCCCGCGGCCAGGGCCTCCCCCGACCCCGCGGGGGGCCGATCGGGGGGCCGGATCGTGTTCGCTATGGGCGAACACGATTGGGTGGCTCAGATCACCCGGTGACGCCCGGGGCGTCCGTCGGGGAGCCGGATGTGGTGGGCAGCAGGGGGGCGCTGACGTCGTACCTGGTCGCCTTGACCGCGGTCAGGCCGGCCAGGACCCGGGCCTTGAGGTCGGAGTCCTCGACCCCGCCCCAGCGCACCGTGGCCCCACCGCGAAGCCCCAGCGTGACGTTGTCCCGGCTCTTGGCTGTGATGCGCGTGACCTTGGCGCGAAGGTCCTCGGGGATGGCCAGCAGGACACCGCGGGCGATCTCACGGTCGGCATCGGTGCGGGCCTTGATGACCGGCAGGTCCTTGGCGCGCGCCACCTTGTCGTAGACCACGCCCTGGGAGTCCATCACGTAGAAGCCCTTGCCAGCTTCGACCGCGGCAAGCGGGGTCCGGGCGGTGACAGTGAGCCCGATGGTGTCCGGGAGGGATCGCTCGAGCTGGACATCGGCAACGGCAGGGATCGCCGTCATGATGCTCAGGCGCACGGCCTCGGCGTCCACCGACGGCACCCGGTCGGCGGCAGATATCCCCGAGGCCAGCCGGATGGACTCCGCGGACAGGCCCCGCGGGGCGTCCACGACCACGTGCTCGACGAGGGTCACCGGCGACTGCCAGCCCACCCAGTAGACCAGGCCCAGCCCGGCGACACCCGCGAGCAGGATCCGACGCCGCCGACGCGGATGGGCCGCACGACGTGCGGGCTGCGGAGCCCGTGGGACCTCGACGGACTCCTGCGGGAGGATCTCAACGGTCTCGTTCTCGGTCATGTCGGGACTCCGTGACGTCGGGCGAGCAGGTCCAGCACTTCGGGGCCGAGCAGGACGATGTCCCCAGCCCCGAGGGTCATCACGATGTCGCCGGGCCGGGCGCGCTCGGCGAGATGCCCCGCGACCGCCGACCACGATGGCTCGAACACGACCTGGTCGGGCGGCAGCGGGACGTGGCTAGCCATGGACTGCCCGCTCGCGCCCGGGATCGGGTCCTCACCCGGGGCGTACACCTCGAGCACCACGACCTGGTCGGCCAACCCCAGGGCCTGGCCGAACTCGTCGACGAACATGGCTGTGCGGTAGTAGTGGTGGGCCTGGAAGGCGACCACGAGGTTGCCCTCCCCCACCACCTCCCGTGCGGCTCGCAGGGTCGCGGCGATCTCGGTGGGGTGGTGGGCGTAGTCGTCGAACACGCGGATCCCGTCGACCTCGCCCTTGAAGTCGAAGCGCCGCCGTGTCCCGCTGAACAGCGACAGGCCCTCGAGGACCTCGGCCGTGGGAAGACCCAGGCCGATCGCGGTGACCAGCGCGGCAGCCGCGTTCAGGACGTTGTGGGTGCCGTGCACCTGGAGGCGCAACCGCCCCACGACCTCGCCGCTGTGGGACACCGCAGCCCCTGATCCCGTGGCCGAGGTGACGACCTCGCTGAGCACGAAGTCAGCACGCTGGTCCACGCCATAGGTGCGCACGTCGACACCGAGGTCCCGGGCCCTGCGGGCCATCCGCGCGGAGCCGGGGTCGTCGGCGCAGGCCACCACGAAGCCGCCTGCGGCCGAGATCCCGGTCGCGAACTCCACGAAGCCCTCCTCGATCGCGTCGAAGGTGCCCCAGTGATCCAGATGGTCTGCCTCGACGTTCGTCACGATCCCGGCCACCGCCGGCAGTCGCAGGAACGACCCGTCGGACTCGTCGGCCTCCACGATGAACAGGTCGCCGCCGCCCTGGTGGGCGTTGGCCCCGGAGTCGTTGAGCTCGCTGCCGATCGCGAACGAGGGGTCGGCCCCGCAGTGCTGGGCCGCGATGGTCAGCATCGAGGTGGTGGTGGTCTTGCCGTGCGTGCCGGCAACCGCCACCCCCCGGAAGCCTGCCATCACCGCCGCCAGGGCATCGGCCCGGGACACGACCGGGATCCCGCGCTGGTGGGCGCCGACGACCTCGGGGTTGGCCGGCCTGATGGCCGTCGAGATGACCACGACGTCGGCGCCCTCGACGTTGGCAGCGTCATGGCCGACCCGGGCGTCGATCCCCAGGGCCCGCAGCGCCACCAGCCGTCGGGACTCCTTGGCATCGCTGCCGGACACCACCGCCCCACGGGCCACCAGGATCCGGGCGATCCCGGACATGCCGGCTCCCCCGATGCCCACGATGTGCACGTGGCCGGTCAGGTCCACCATCTGGCTCACCTCGCCCTGCGCCCGGCGGGTCGGCCGGCTGCGTCGATCACCATGTCGGCAAGCTTCTCGTCGGCGTCGCGGATGCCGTGCGCGGCGGCCCGGGCACCCATCCGCTCGATCCGCTCCGGATCGGCCACCAGCGCCCGGACGTCGGCCAGCAGGGTGTCCCCGTCGAGGTCCTCATCCGCAACGAGCAGCCCGCCGCCGGCGTTGACCACGGGCAGGGCGTTGAGCCGCTGCTCGCCGTTGCCGATCGGGAAGGGGACGTAGATCGCGGGCAGGCCCACGGCGGCGAGCTCGGCGCAGGTCATCGCACCACTGCGGCTGACCACGAGGTCGGCGGCAGCGTAGGCCAGGTCCATCCGGTCCAGGTAGGCCACCGGGTGGTACCCGGGCCCCGAGTCCGTGACGGCGTCGATGTTGGCCTGCCCGACCGAGTGCAGCACCTGGACGCCGAGGTCCAACAGCCCAGGCAGCGCCGCGGACACCGCAGCGTTGATCCGCTGGGCACCCTGGGAACCACCGAACACCAGCAGGACCAGGCCCTCGGGAGCCAGGCCCAGGGCCTCGCGCGCCTCGTCCCGGGAGGCGGACCGGTCGAGGGTGGAGATCGTCGAGCGCAGGGGGATGCCGATCCGTCGCCCGCCCGGGAGCGTGCCGGCCACCGCCTCGGCGACGTGCGTGGTGAAGCGGGCGCCCACCCGGTTGGCCAGGCCAGGGCGGGCGTTGGCCTCGTGGATCACCAGGGGCGTCCTGGTCCGGCGGGCTGCGAGGTAGGCAGGCAGGGCGACGTAGCCGCCGAAGCCGACGACGACATCGGCGTGCACGTCGGCCAGGATCGCCTCGGTCTGGCCCAGCGCCTCACGGACCCGGCCGGGCAGAGTCACGAGATCGCCCGACGGCCGGCGCGGCAGGGGCACCGCGGGGATCATCCGCAGCTCGTAGCCCCGGGCGGGCACCAGGCGCCCCTCGAGGCCCTTGTCGGTCCCCAGCGCGGTGATGCCGACATCGGGGTCGCGGCGCCTCAACGCATCGGCGAGGTTCAGGGCGGGCTCGATGTGCCCCGCGGTCCCGCCTCCGGCCAGAACGACGTGCACCCTCAGACCTCCACGGCCGAGGCGTTCCGGGACCGTCGGCCCCCGGCGCGCACAGCCTCCTGCCGCGCGAAGGCCAGCAGGACTCCGACGGCCATCAGGGACGGAAGCAGTGACGAACCGCCGTAGGAGATGAACGGCAGGGGAACACCCGTGATGGGCAGCAGCTGAAGGACTGCCCCGAGGTTGATCAGGGCCTGGCCGACGATCCACGCCACGATCCCGACGCAGGTGATGCGCACGAACGAGTCGTGAGTCCGGATGGCCATCCGCAGGGCGAAGATGGTGATCGCCGCGAACAGCCCGAGCACCGTCAGCGCGCCGAAGATCCCCAGCTCCTCGCCCAGCACGGGGAAGATGAAGTCGGTGTGGGCCTCAGGCAGGGCGCCCCACTTCTCGCGGCTGCCACCGAGGCCGACCCCCCACCAACCGCCCGTTCCCAGCGCGACCTTGCCCTGGGTCAGCTGCCACCCGGCACCGTCCAGGTCGGCCTCGGGATTCAGCCACGCGGTGAAGCGCCTCATGCGGTAGCCCGCGGTCAGGGACAGTGCCGCGATCCCCATGAGGCCCACCGCGCCGAAGCCCAGGAAGATGCGCATCGGCGCGCCCACCACGAACAGCAGGGCGGCAACGATCACGCACAGAACGATGGCAGTGCCGAGGTCACCCTCCAGGACGACGAGCCCCACCACCACGGCAACCATGGGGATGAACGGCACCAGGAGCGCCCGCCACTGGTTCAGGTAGGCCTCCCGACGGGCGAAGAGGTCCGCGGACCACAGGATGAGGGCGAGCTTGGCGAACTCCGAGGGCTGCAGCCGGAAGGGACCGAACAGCCGGATCCAGTTGCGCTGGCCGTTCACCGGGGCGCCGATGCCGGGCACGAACGTGAGCACGAGCATGAAGATGCTCAGCACGAGGAAGGCCAGCGCGAAGCGACGGAACACGGGGATCGGCAGCCGGGAGATGACCAGCATCGCGACCACCCCGATGACTGCGAAGATCGCCTGGCGGCTGAACAGGGTGAAGGCGGAGTCGTAGATCTCGTAGGACTCGACCCCCGAGGAGCTGAGCACCATCACCAGGCCGAGGACCAGCAGCAGCATGGCCGCACCGAGGATCAGGTAGTACGGGGCCATCGGGTGCTGGTTGAGCCGGTCGCGCCACCCGGGCTCGTTCAACCCGTCCTCGATGCGCTCCTCGGACGAGCTCCGGGGGGATCGGGTCTGGCTCACGTGCCCTCCTGCGCCAACGACTTCACGGCCTCGGCGAACATGTCACCCCGTTGGGCGTAGTCGCGGAACATGTCCCACGATGCGCACCCCGGGGCCAACAACACGGTGCCGCCCGGCCCTGCCATGGCCGCGGCTGCCGCCACGACCTCTGCCATGGCACCAGTGTCGGTCCGCGACACCTCCACCATCGGCAGATCCGGGGCGTGTCGCGCGATCGCGTCGGCAATGACCCCCCGGTCCGCCCCGAGCAGCACGACTCCGGTCATGCGGCTGGCAGTGGCCCGCACGAGGTCGTCGAACTGCTGGCCCTTGGCCAGCCCGCCGGCGATCCAGACAACCCGGTCATATGCCATCAGCGACGTCTGGGCCGCATGGCAGTTCGTGGCCTTGGAGTCATCGACGTAGCGGACGCCGGCGACGGTGCCCACGTCGGCGATCCGGTGACCGGCGGGCTCGAACGCGCGCAACCCGTCGCGGATGGCGGCCGCGGGGACGCCGTGGGCCCGGGCCAGCGCCGCGGCTGCCAGCGCGTTGGCCACGTTGTGCGGGGCCGACGGCCGCACATCGGCGGTGGTGGCCAGCTCCTGGGCAGACTTGCGGCGGTCGGGCACGAACGCGCGGTCCACGAGGAACTCCTCGACCACGCCGAGCATGCTGATGTCCGGGATCGCCCAGGGTGAAGCCGATCGCCCGGCAGCCCTCGACGACCTCGGCGTCCTCGACCATCCGCCGGGTCACCTCGTCTGCCACGTTGTAGACCGCGGCCACCTGCGTGCGCTCGTAGATGCGGGCCTTGGCTGCGACATAGGCCTCGAACGAGCCGAACAGGTCGACGTGGTCCTCGGCGATGTTCAGGCACACCGCGGCCTGCGGGCTCATCGAGTGCAGGAACGGCAGCTGCGGGGCACCGACCTCAACCGCGATGGCGTCCAGGGCGCCCTCGGGCGTCGCCTCGGCCATCACGACGTCGACCATCGAGACGCCGATGTTGCCCGCCGCGAGGGTGCGCAGGCCGGCAGCACGCAGCATCGACTCGAGCATCAGGGTGGTGGTGGTCTTGCCGTTGGTCCCGGTGACTACCAGCCAGGGCGCGGCGCCCTGCGCCAGGCGCAACCGCCAGGCCAGCTCCAGCTCACCCCAGACCGGCACGCCAGCCCCCTGCGCCGCTGCGATGATCGCCGACAGCGGCGAGAGCCCCGGGGAGACCACGAGCAGGTCGACACCGTCGGGCAGGGTGTCGCCGTCCCCCAGCCGGACCGTGGCGCCGAGGACCTCGAGGACCTGCGCGCGCTCCTGCTGCCGGGGGCCGTCCCCGGCATCCACGGCGCTGACCCGCGCGCCCAGCGCGAGCAGCGCGTCCGCGGCAGCGAACCCGGCGATGCCGATGCCCGCCACTGCCACGTGGATCCCGCTCCAGTCGGAGTCCCGGCGCAGGTCGTCGATCATCAGCGCACCCACTCCGCGTAGAACAGCGCCAGTCCGGCCGCCACGCAGAGCCCCTGGATCAGCCAGAACCGCACCACGATGGTGATCTCGTGCCAGCCGAGCATCTCGAAGTGGTGGTGCAGTGGAGCCATCCGAAGCACCCGCTTGCCGGTGAGCTTGAAGGAACCCACCTGGGCGACGACCGACAGGGTGATGATCACGAAGAGCCCGCCGAGGAGCACGAACAGCAGCTCCGTGCGCGTCATGATCGCCAGGGCGGCCATCGCACCACCGAGCGCGAGGCTGCCCGTGTCGCCCATGAAGATCTGCGCCGGGCTGGTGTTCCACCACAGGAAGCCGAAGGCCGCCCCGGCGCAGGCCACCGCGAACGCAGCCAGATCCAGCGGGTCGCGCACGGTGTAGCAGCCGCTGGTGACCTGGTAGGCGCAGCTCTGCCCGTACTGCCACACCCCGATGAGCGTGAACCCTCCGAACGTCAGCACCGACGCACCGGCGGCCAGGCCGTCGAGGCCGTCGGTCAGGTTGACCCCGTTGGTGATCGCGGTCACCAGGAACCAGATCCACAGCATGAACAGGCCCACGGGCAGCACCCATGGGAGGTCGCGGACCCCGGAGATCGCAGCAGCGGCCGGCGTGACCCCCTGGTCGTCGGGGAACCTGGTGGCCAGGTAGGCGAAGCTCAGCGCAACGGCCGCCTGTCCGAGCAGCTTGGTCCGGGCCCGGATCCCCCCACTGCGCGACTTGAAGACCTTGAGGTAGTCGTCGGCGAACCCCACGAGCGCCAGCCCGACCATCAGGTACATCGCCAGCAGCCCGGAGGCCGTGGGCGGGGTCCACCGGATCAGGTGCGCCCCGCCGTAGCCCAGGACGACCGCCCCGACGATGGCCAGGCCGCCCATGGAGGGCGTCCCCCGCTTGCCGCTGTGCTCGGGGTAGACGATCCCGTCGCCGGACTCCCGGATCGACTGGGCGAGGTTGCGACGGCTGAGGACCTTGATGAGCAGCGGGGTGCAGAACAGCGCCAGGCCCAGCGAGATCATGCCGCTCAGGACGATCAGGATCATGTGGGGTCCTCCAGGAGCGCGTGGGCCACGGCCTCGAGGCCGATCGATCGCGATGCCTTGACCAGCACGACATCACCGGGTTGGACCAGGCCGCGCAGGAGCTCGATGGCCGCGTCCACGTCGGGGACGAACACGGCCTCCTCGTTCCACGAGCCCTCCTGCGCCGCCCCGAGGTAGAGGGCTCGGGCGCCCTGCCCAACGGCGATCGTCTTGGAGATGTCGAGCCGGACGGCCAGCCGGCCCACCTCGTCGTGCTCGGCGATGCTGTCGGCCCCCAGCTCGCGCATCTCGCCCAGGACCGCGATCGTGCGTCCCCGCCCGCGCATCGCCGCCAGGGAGCGCAGGGCGGCGCGCATCGACTCGGGGTTCGCGTTGTAGGCGTCGTTGACGACCGTGACGCCCGACGCGGTCGTCGAGACCTCCATCCGCCAGCGGCTGCGCGGCTGCGCGCCTGCGAGCAGCTCAGCAGCGCGGGCCGGGGTCATCCCGAAGTGCAGCGCGACGGCTGCTGCCGCACATGCGTTGGCGGCCATGTGCTCGCCGAGCATCGCCATCTGCACCTGCGCGTCCCCGGACGGGGTGCGCAGGGTGAACCCGGCCCGGGCCGAGCCGTCCAGGGTCAGCCCGACGGCTCGGACGTCGGCGGCAGGGCTGGCCCCGAACGTGACGACCGGCGCGGAGCAGCGCTGGACCATCGCGGCGACGATCGGGTCATCGGCGTTGAGGACCCCCAACCCATCGGGATCGAGGGCCTCGACGATCTCGCCCTTGGCCTGCCCGATCGCCTCCCGGCTGCCGAACTCGCCGAGGTGCGCAGACCCGACGTTGAGCACGACGCTGACGTCGGGCGGGGCGATCCGGCACAGGGTGGCGATGTGGCCGATTCCCCGAGCCCCCATCTCGAGGACCACGAACCGGGTGTCGGGCGTCGCCCGGAGGATCGTCAGCGGCAGCCCGACCTCGGTGTTGAACGACCCGGCCGGCGCCACCGTCGGGCCCAGGTCCTCCAGGAGGGTGGCGATCAGGTCCTTGGTCGTGGTCTTGCCCGACGATCCGGTGATGGCCACCACCCGGGCCCCGGGAAGCTCGCCGAGCACATGGCTGGCCAACCTGCCGAGGGCCGAGACGGGGTCGTCGGGGACGACGATGGTGGGCTGGCCGGTGGGGCGGGAGCCGAGCGTGACAACCGCTCCGGCGGCATGGGCACCGGCGGCGAAGTCATGGCCGTCGACGCGCTCCCCCACGATCGCGACGTAGAGGTCGCCGGGGCCCGCCACCCGCGAGTCGGCGACCGCCCCGGACACGAGGATGGTCGGATCCGGGCAGTCGACCAGCGTCCCGCCCACGGCCTGCGCCACCGACGCGATGTCCATCCTGATCATGCCAACGCCTCCATCGCCCGGCGCAGCTCGACCCGATCATCGAAGGGGGTGACCACGCCAGCTGCCTCCTGTCCCTGCTCGTGTCCCTTGCCGAGCACCAGCACGGCGTCGTCCGCCTGGGCCATCCCCGCTGCGATCCCGATGGCCAGGGCCCGGTCGGCCTCGACCAGCACCTGCGCCCGCTGACGACGATCGACCCGCGAGGTGCCCTCCATGATGGCCTCCCGGATGGCCAGGGCCGACTCGGAACGTGGGTTGTCGTCGGTGATGACCAGGATGTCGCAATCGCGGGCCGCGACCTCACCCATGCTCGGGCGCTTCTCCCGGTCGCGGTCCCCGCCGCAGCCGAGGACCGTGATCACCCGCCCGGTGATGACCTCCCGGGTCGCCCGGATGGCCCGGGCCACGGCGTCCGGGGTGTGCGCGTAGTCGACGATGGCCAGGAACGCCTGGCCGGCGGCCACCCGCTGCATCCTGCCCGGGACGCCGGGGCATTCCCGGATTGCGTCGGCGGCCAGCTGCGGCTCGACTCCGTGATGGACGGCGGCGGCCAGCGCAGCCAGCGCGTTGGCCACGTTGAAGCGTCCGGCCAGGCCGACTCCGGCAGCGACGTGCCCCCCGCCGGGACCCACGGCCGTGAACTGGCAGGCCCCGTCGGCGCTGAGCCGGATGTCGCGCACGGTCCAGTCGGCGGGCTGGTCCACGGCATAGGTCACCAGCGGGATCGCCCCTGCCTCGGCCAGGCGGCGACCCCACGCGTCGTCGACGCACACCAGGCCCGCGGCCGCCCGATCCGCTGTGAACAGCTGGGCCTTGGCGGCGAAGTACGACTCCATGTCGCCATGGAAGTCCAGGTGGTCCTGGCTGAGGTTCGTGAACACCGCGAGATCGAAGTGCACGCCGTCGACCCGGCCCAGCTCCAGGGCATGGCTGGACACCTCCATGGTGACCGCCGAGGCCCCCCGCTCGCGCATGACGGCCAGCAGCGCGTGCAGGTCCGGGGCCTCGGGCGTGGTGCGGGTGGCCGGCAGGACCTCGTCGCCGATGTGGGTGGCCACGGTGCCGATCACCCCGGTGGTGTGCCCACCCGCCCGCAGGGCGGCGTCGAGCAGGTAGCTCGCGGTCGTCTTGCCGTTGGTGCCGGTGATCCCTGTGGTCGCAAGCGCCCGGGCCGGGTCGCCGTAGATCAGGGCCGAGACCGCACCCAGCAGGCCTCGGGGGACCTCGACCACGAGCACCGGGACGTCGATCCCGCCCTCGGACCGGATGAGGTCGGCGCCCAAGGGATCGGTCAGGATTCCCGCTGCCCCATTGGCCTGGGCCTGCGCGGCGAACCGGGCACCATGGGTCGTGAAGCCGGGCAGGGCGGCGTACAGGTCGCCGGGCCGCACGCGCCGCGAGTCAAGGGTCACCCCGGTCACGACCTCGGGCGGCCCGTCGGGCAGCCCGAGCATTCGGCGCAGGGCGTCCCCGCCCATGCGGATGCCGGTCGGTCGGATCACCGGGCTACCAGGTGGTCGGGATCTCGGGGGACTTCGTACCCGACGGCGGGATCTTCAGCTCCTGCAGGGAGTAGGACATCACCGTCTTGAAGACCGGTCCGCCCAGCACCGAGCCGTAGTGGCCGTTCTTCGGGTCCTGCAGCATCACCTGGACGACGATCTCGGGGTCGTCTGCCGGTGCGTACCCGATGAACGAGGCGCTGAAGCCGGAGTAGCCGCCGTTGACCGCACGCTCGGCGGTGCCGGTCTTGCCTGCCACCCGGTAGCCGGGGATCGCCGCGATCTTGCCGGTCCCCTCGGTGACCACGTTCTCCAGCATCTTGGACATGGTCTTGGCCGTCTTCTTGCTCACGACCCTGATCCCGGGCTGCGTCGGCGCGGGCTCGAACGACCCGTCGGGGCCGACGTACCCATCGATCAGCCGCGGGGTGAGCCGGACCCCGTTGTTCGCGATCGTCTGGTAGACCCCTGCCACCTGCAGCGAGGTCACGGAGTAGCTCTGGCCGTAGGCCAGGGCCTGGAAGGTGGTCGGCCACCAGTTCTCCGGCTTGGGCAGGAGACCGACCTCCTCGCCGGGGAACTTCAGGCCGGTCGGCTGGCCCATGCCGAACTTGCGCTGGTACTCGTAGAGCTTCTTGCCCCCGATCTTGTCCGCGAAGAGGATCGTGCCGATGTTGCTGGACTGGGCCAGGACTCCGTTGAGGGTCAGCTGCAGGGTGCCATGGGGGGTGTGGTCGTTGGTCGTGTGCCCGCCGCGCACGAGCACCGGGGGCACCGTCATCTTCGAGGTGGGCTTGGCCTTGCCCTCCTCGATGACCGCCGACAATGTCAGGACCTTGCCCGTGGACCCCGGCTCGTAGATCTCCGAGACGGGCCTGTTGCCCATGTTCTCCTTGTCTGCATCCCGGTAGTTGTTCGGGTCGAAGGTCGGCGCGGTGGCCATGGCCAGGATCCGGCCGGTCTTGGCCTCGAGAACCACGACGGTGCCGCTCTCGGCGTTGGCCTCGCGCACGCGGGTCGCGATCGCGCGCTGCGCGACGTACTGGATGTCGCGGTTGATGGTCAGCTGCACACCCTGGCCCGGCTGCGGGGCGCGCAGGAGGTCCTCTGCCGAGGGGATGGCCTGACCGGCTGCGCCCTGCTCGAAGGTCCGCGAGCCGTCCACGCCCTTGAGCCGGGAGTCCAGCGACATCTCCAGCCCGCCGGACCCGACGCCCTCGGCGTTGACGAAGCCCAGGACGTTGGCCGCCAGGGTCCCGGCCGGGTAGGTGCGCTTGGTGGTCTTCTCACTGAAGATCCCCTGGATCTTCAGGTCCTTGATCTGGCGCCAGAGCTCGGGCGTCAGCCCCTTGGCGATGTAGACGAAGATGTCGTCGCCGGTCAGCCGGCGCTGCAGCTCGGCCTGGTCCATCCCGAGCATCGGGGCCAGACGCGCAGCGGCCTCGGCAGGGTCCTCGATGAGGTTCTGGTCGGCAGTGACGTTGCGGGACTCGACTGTGATCGCCAGGGGGGCACCCTCGGAGTCGTAGATCGGTCCGCGGTCGGCCGGCAGCGGCAGGGTGCGGCTGCGCTGGTTCTGGCCCATGGTGGCCAGCTCGTCTCCCTTGAGGACCATGAGGTCGAAGATCCGGCCGGCGTAGATGCTCAGCAGCATCAGGACGGCGAAGGTCAGGTAGATCGCCCGGGTCCGGCCCTCTCCCCGGCTGAAGCGCCTGGGCGCCGGGGCGTGGGAGGGGTCCGGCTCGGTGCGCGGCGCACGAGGTGGGGCGATGGAGCTCACGGGTTCACCCCTTGCTGGGTCGGGACGGGCGTGGGGCTGGCTGCGGGGCCGGCTGCGGGATCCGGGGCGGTGGCTGGATCCAGCCCGGTGGCCGGATCCAGCGCCGGGTCGATGCCGGTGGCCGGATCGAGCGCCGGGTCGATGCCGGTGGCCGGATCGAGCGCTGGGTCGACGCCGATGGCCGGGTCGAGGTCCGTCGCGGACGCACTGCCGGTCGGGGTGGGCGTGGGGGTGGGCTGGATCCCCGGGGCGCCGGCGAAGTCGACCGGAGCCGTCGGCTGCGGTGCGGGTACCGGCTCGCCGAGGACCTTGCCATCGGACAGCCTGAGGAAAACCGGCGCAGCGGCCGGGACCATGCCCAGCTTGCGGGCTGCCTTCTCGACCTCGCGCGGGGCCTCAGCCTGCTGGACCTCGCGGGCCAGCGCCTCCTCCTTCTCGGCGAGCAGGATCAGCTGGATCTCCAGCTCGTGCTGGCGGAACGCTCCCTGGCTGATGACCGTGTTGAGCAGCAGGACGGCGAAGAAACCGGCAGCCAGCGCCGCGGTGCAGACCAGGAGCATCCGATGCCGTGGGGACCTCGAGGGGAGGGTCCCCTGTGCCCGGGATCGCCCGGCCCGGCGGCGCGAGGGCGCGGCGGGCTCGTCGATGGGCGGCCGGTCCTGGACCGCGACGCTCCCCGGATCGACCAGCGGTGCTGCGACCGACGCGCCCGCCCGACGTGACGTCGTGCGGGCCGCACGGGCAGTTCTGGCGCCCGGGGGTCGCGAGTCGCGGCGACCTGCCGTACGCGTCGAACTCATTCAGACCTCCCGGACATCGACCTTCTCCACGGCCCGCAGGCGCACCGAGGCGGCACGCGGGTTTCGCAGGACCTCATCTTCCGATGCTTTCTGCGATCCGCGTGTCAGCACACGCGCAGTCGGGCGCAATTCCTCGGGAATCACCGGCAGTCCGTGCGGGACGATCGGGTTGGTGGCCGGCATCAGCGCCGCCTTGACGATCCGGTCCTCGCCCGAGTGATAGCTCAGGACCACCATCCGGCCACCCACCGCGAGCACAGACAGGGCCGCGGGGATCGCCCGGCGCAGCACGTCGAGCTCGGAGTTGACCTCGATGCGCAACGCCTGGAACGTGCGCTTGGCCGGATTGCCCCCGGTCCGCCGGGCCGGGGCGGGGATCGTGTCGCGGATGAGCTCGACGAGGCGGGCGCTGGTCGTGAACGGCTCTCGCTCGCGCTCCCGGACGATCGCCCGGGCCAGTGGTCCGGCGAACTTCTCCTCCCCGTAGGTGCGCAGGATCCGGGCGAGGTCGCCCACGGGGTAGGTGTTGAGCACCTCGGCTGCGGTGATCCCCTGGGTCTGGTCCATGCGCATGTCCAGGGCAGCGTCCTGGGAGTAGGCGAAGCCGCGGTCAGCGACGTCGAGCTGCATGGACGAGACACCGAGGTCGAACAGGATCGCATCGACGCGCTGGTACCCCAAGCCCCTGATCGCCTCGGGCAGCTGGTCGTAGACGCAGTGGACGCCTCGGAACCGCTCGCCGAACGGGGCAAGCCGGTCGCTGGCCCGGGCCAGCGCCTCGGTGTCCCGGTCCAGGCCGACGACGATCAGCTCCGGATGGGCGGCCAGCATCGCCTCGGCGTGACCGCCAAGGCCCAGGGTGGCATCGACGGCCACCGCACCGGGCCGGCTCAGCGCGGGACCGAGCAGCTCCAGGCAGCGTTCGAGCAGGACGGGCACATGCCCCGGTTCCGGGCTCACCCGGGGACCACGAGCTGGTTGACCACGTACAGCGTGGCGACCGTGCACAGCAGCGAGGCAGGTAGGGCGAGGTACCGGCGGAACACCTGCATGGGCACCTCCTGGGAAGCGGGGCCGTACCACCAGGCCCCCCGCCGCGTCTCCGGCGCCGGGGAAGTGGCGTCGGGGTGGTCTCGGCACCGGGGAAGTGGTGTCGAGATCGCGGAGGGGAATCTCATGGGGCGGACAGGGACAACAGCTCAGGGCAGGACGACACCCCCGTCCTGGTCGAGCTCGGCGAAATCCGCCTCGTGCTGGGACAGGTAGGTCTCCCAGGCATCTGCGGCCCAGATCTCGATGCGGTTGTCCGCGCCGACGACAGTGAGCTCGCGATCCAGGGACGCGTAGTCGCGCAGGACCGGCGGGATGGTCAGGCGGCCCTGGCGGTCCAGCGACTCGTCGTAGGCCGAGGAGAAGAAGACCCGCGTCATGGCGCGCACCCGCGCGTTGGCCTGGGCGCTGGCCCGCAGGTCGGCGGCGTAGGCGTCGAACTCCGAGCGCGGCCAGACGACCAGGCAGCGGTCCTGGCCCTTGGTCAGCACCAGGCCCTCGGCGAGGGGATCGCGGAACTTGGCGGGAAGGATGATGCGGCCCTTCTCGTCCAGCTTCGGGAAATGCGTCCCGAGGAACACGGCCACTCACCTCCCCTCCCGCCCCGACGCGCCCCACGCGCACCGGGTAGCCCCACACAGCTCGAACGCCCGCCACCATACTCCACAACCCTCCACTTGTCTCCCCATGAGCAGCATTCCTGATGAAACCCCTCCACCTGGCTCCCGTGGGGTCGTGGCTGGAGGGCCCGGGACGCAACGGATCCCGGCCGGACCATGTGGTCCAGACCGGGATCCGGGGATCGGTCGACGGGCGCCGCGGCGAGGCGGGCGCCGCTACTGCGCCGCGGGAGGAACCTCCATCGGGCCGGCCTTGGCCTGCGGGAAGTAGTTCTGCCCGATGCCACTGGCGCGGGTCGGGATCATCACGGAGCGGTCGTAGGTCATGACGACATCGCCGTCCTGGTTCAGCGCGCGGGTCATCATCGAGATGATCCCCATGTCCGGCCGGGACTTCGAGGGGCGCTTGTCCGTGCAGACGCTCTCGGCGTAGATGGTGTCGCCCACGTAGACGGGGTGGGTCAGCTTGATGTTGTTCCAGCCGAGGTTGGCCACGGCGTTCTGGCTCATGTCCAGGACCGTCAGGCCCAGGACCAGCCCGACCGTGAAGCCCGACACCACGATGATCTTGCCCTCGGTGATCGGGTTCTGCGCCGACAGGTGGGAGTTGAAGTGCATCTGGTTGGTGTTGCAGGTCAGCAGGGTGAACCAGGCGTTGTCGGCCTCGGTGATCGTCCGGCCGAAGGGGTGCTGGTAGATGTCACCGACCTCGAAGTCATCGAAGAAACGTCCGAGCACAGCCGGATGTACGGTCATGGGTCCTCCTCTTTCTGCGACGGGTTGACTCCCATTCTGGCCACGGCCCCGGGCCCTCCCGCAGGCGGGGGGTGGCGCGACTTGGGCCCATGGGTGATGCTTGTCACTGCACTTGCCCTCGAGGAGGCCCGCCGGCGATGACCGACATGCTTGATCGCACGGTCCTGGATACGGCTGCCCGGATCCGGGCGGGCGTCGACTCCATCCTCGCCGGCAAGCCCGAGGCCACACGCATGGCAGTCACGGTGCTGCTGGCCGGGGGTCACCTGCTGATCGAGGACGTGCCCGGCGTCGGCAAGACGATGCTCGCCAAGAGCCTGGCGCGCACCCTCGGGGTCACGGTCCGGCGCATGCAGTTCACCCCCGACCTGCTGCCCAGCGACGTCACCGGCGTGTCGGTGTTCAACCAGGAGACCCGCGACTTCGAGTTCCGCCCCGGTGCGATCTTCGCCAACATCGTCCTGGCCGACGAGATCAACCGGGCCTCCCCCAAGACCCAGTCCGCACTGCTCGAGGCGATGGAGGAGCACCAGGTCACCGTCGACGGGACGACGCACGTGCTGGCCACGCCCTTCCTGGTGATCGCCACCCAGAACCCGGTCGACATGGAGGGCACCTACGCCCTGCCCGAGGCCCAGCGTGACCGGTTCATGGCGCGGATCTCCCTGGGTTACCCCAGCCCCGCCGACGAGCTGCGCATGCTCGCCGAGCACGCCGGCAACGACCCGCTGCTCGACCTCGCACCGGCGGCCACCCACGAGGAGCTCGCAGCCCTGATGGGTGCGGTCCGCGAGGTGCACGTCTCGGACCCGGTCCGCAGCCTGGCCGTCGCGGTCACCACCGCCACCCGCACGAGCGAGGACCTGCGCCTGGGTGCCTCACCACGCGGCACGCTGCACCTGGTCCGGGCCGCGCGAGCGTGGGCAGCCCTGGACGGGCGCACATTCGTGCTGCCCGACGACATCCTCATGCTCGCCCCGACAGTGCTCGGCCATCGCGTCCTGCTCTCGGCCCAGACCGCGGCGTCCGGTCGCACGGGACCTGATGTGATCCGGGCGATCGTCTCCCGGATCCCCCGCTCCTCCTGGAGCTGACGTGCCCTCCGACCCGGCCCCCCCGGGGTCGATCCGCTCGCGGGTCGGCCTGACCGGCCGCGGCTGGTGGTTCCTGGGCACCGGGCTTGCCCTGGCCGCCGTCGGTCTGGTGCAGGGCTGGACCCCGGTCGTGCAGTTCGGTGCGCTGGTCGCCCTGCTCCCCCTGGCCGCTGCGCTGTTGACCCGCAGCCCGCGATCGAGCCTGACGCTGGAACGGGAGCTGAGCTCCCGCGAGCTGGCCTCCGGCGACCAGCTCAAGGTCACGGTGAGCGTGCGGGGAAGGTTCCCGCGCGGACGCAGCCTCCTGCTCGAGGACGCAGCCCCGCCGGAGCTGGGCGGTGCCCACAGGTTCGCGCTCAACGGGATCGCCGGCCAGGGGGTCAGCCGGTCGCACTACCGACTGCGCGTGGGTGCCCGCGGAATCCATCACCTCGGTCCGATGCGCATCCATGTGATCGACCGGTACGGAATGGTCCACAGGGTGATCACGGCCGGAAGCCGCGACGAGATCATCGTGCACCCGCCTGTCGTGGAGCTGGATCCCCTGATCCTCGGCGGGGCGTCGGTGGGCACCGGCAGCGGCCACCTCGGCGCCCGTGGGGCGGCCACCGATGACGTGATCCCCCGCGACTACCACCCCGGCGACGAGGTCCGACGCATCGACTGGAAGGCCTCAGCCCGCACGGGCAACCTGATGGTCCGCAGCGAGGAGAACCCCTGGCGGTCGGCGATCACCCTGGTCATCGACCTGCGGGAGTCCGACCATCGCGGCCGGGAGCCGGAGTCATCGGTCGACGCTGCCCTGAGCATGGCAGCCAGCATCGGGTGCCTGGCGCTGGAGAGCGGGTGGGACCTCACCGTGCGCACGACCGACGACGTGGCCCTGTTCATCGGATCACCGATGACCGGGTTGTCCGCCGAGCGCCGCGAGCTGCTGCTGGCCCTGGCGACCGTCCCGGTGAGCCATGGCACCGTGCCGAGTCCCTCGCTGGCCTACTCCGCGCAGTCCAGCGGCACAGGACCGCTGATCCTCATCGCCGGTCGTGTGCAGGTTCCCACTGCCCGGCTGCTCACAGCGATCGGGGCCCACAGCACGACACGGATGCTGGTGGCGATCGCCGCGGACCAGTGGGCCGCCGAGCGGACCGGACCGGCGCCGCTGGGCACCGGCCGGGACGACGAGGCCCTTGCGTGGTTCCACCAGGCCGGCTGGCACGTCTCGCGGCTGGAGCGGACCGGCGCGGGGGCTGACGCCCTCACGGGGTCGGTTGCGGCTGCGTGGGCGGGATTGGCGGCGCTGCGATGAGCGCGGAGGTGATGCGTCCGGGGGTTCGCGCCGGCCGGGGTGAGGTTCTCTCGGCCCGCCTGCGGGAGGGGCGCTGGCATGCGGGCACGATCGGCGCCCTGGCAGTCCTCATGGGCTCCCTGTGCATCCAGCCGTTGTTGGACGGCGCGTGGTGGCTGACGCGCACGATCGTGGTGGTGGCGATCATCGCGCTGGTCGGAGGCTTCGCGAGGTCGCTGCGTGTGCCCGCGCCCCTGATCCCCCTGCTGCAGTTCGCCGCCCTGATCGTGAGCCTGGCCCTGCTGTTCGCCCGCGACGAGGCGCGCTGGGGGTTCCTGCCGGGGCCGGCGGCGTTCTCCCGGCTCCGGGAGCTCGCCGCTCAGGGCAGGGACTACTCGATGGACACGGTTCCGCCGGCCGGACCCGATGCCGGGCTCCTGCTGCTGATCGTCGCGGGGATCGGGCTGGCTGCCCTGGTGGTGGACACCCTGGCAGCAGGACTCGACCTGCCCGGGATGACCCTGATCCCATTGGCGACCCTCTTCGCGGTGCCGTGGCTGGTCAACCGGGGGTCGGCGCCCTGGTGGGCCTTTCCCCTGGTCGCCCTGGGCTGGCTGGCGATCCTCTCGGCCCTCCAGCGCGACCGTGCCTCGCGGTGGAGCCCCGGCGCCAGGGCCGGTTCACCCGGGACCGGACTGACCATCGCCGCGGCCACCACCGCCCTGGCGCTGCTCGCCGGTGGGCTGACGACGCTGCGTGGCCCGGCTGAACCTGTCGATATCGGGACCGGGTCGGGCGGTGGGACGGTCGAGGTCGATGCGCTGGTCTCGCTGCGCCGGTCGCTGGTGAGCAACGACACCCGTCCGGTCATCACCCTGGCGACCACCGCCACCCGACCCGACTACCTGCGGCTGTCGATCCTCGAGCTGTTCGACGGTGAGCAGTGGAGTCCCATCGGCCCCAACCAGACCGGCCCCCAGCCGCCGGCCCGCGCCGACGGCCGCGTGCCCTCTGCCGAACAACCTCCCGGCGGCCCCCTGGCGGAGTACCAGCTGGACGTCGGCCCCTTGGGCGGCACCACGTTGCCCAGCCCGGACGGGTCCTACCTGTCGCTGAACGATTGGCCGGTGGTCTGGGACCAGCGCACCTCGCTGCCCCTGCGCGCCGACGGGGACTCCGTGGAGGGCGCCCGGATCAGCCTCGTGGCAGCTGTCCAGGACCTCGACGCCGACGGCCTGCGCGCGGCCAGCAGGGTGCCACCCCGCCCTGAGCAGGTGTTCGGGGAGAACCTCGCCGACCCGACCCCACTGACCGGTGAGGACCTGCCCCAGCTGGCTCGAGACATCACGGCCGGGTCGGCGACGCCCTTCGATGCCGCGATCGGGCTGCAGCGCTGGTTCACCTCCGATGGCGGCTTCAGCTACTCGACGCAGATCGAGGGGGGATCCGACGAGGATGCCCTGGCGACGTTCCTGGAGGAGCGGGTCGGCTACTGCGAGCAGTTCGCCGCGACCATGGCGCTGATGGCCCGGTCGGTCGGGATCCCGGCCCGGGTGGTCGTCGGGTTCACGCAGGGTCGCCTCGAGGGCAACCAGTGGGTGGTGCGCGGGACCGATGCCCACGCCTGGCCCGAGCTGTGGATGGGCTCGGCCGGGTGGGTCCGGTTCGAGCCGACCCCTGGGGCGCCGACCACCACCACACCCGGGTACACGAACTCCACGCAGTCCACCACTGGCCCGACTGCCGCACCGACCCAGTCGTCGGCAGCCCCTTCGGCGAGCGACACCGGCGTCCCCGCCCAGGTGCCCGAGGACGATACGAGTGCTGCCGGCGGGCAGGAGTCGGGCGGCCAGGGCCTGCCCGTGCGATGGATCCTGGTGGTCATCGCCCTGGTCCTCCTCCTGGCGCCCGCCGGGGTCCGCCTGGTGCGGCGTCGGCGGCGCCTGCGGGCAGGTGACGGTGAGGCGGCCTACCGGGAGGTCGTCGACACGATGGTCGACCTCCGGCTCGGCGCGGAGTCCTCGACCCCGCGCACCACGCTGAACGAGGTGGAGGCCCTGGTGGGCACCGGCGTGGGGTCTGGGTCCACCCTGGAGACGGCCGAGGTCGAGGGGGCCATCGCGCGGATCCTGCGAGCCGTCGAGTGGCAGCGCTACGGGTCTCCCGGAGCCCGGTCCCCGGCGGGGGGGCCGGAGACGGGGGTCGCGCCCGGCTCCACGGGCGTGCAGCCTGGTGGGATCATGCTGGCAGAGCGGCAGGGCACCGCCCGGGGGGCGGCTCGGCCAGGCGCCCTCGCGGGGGACTTGCGGATCGTCCGTCGCGCGCTGGCTCGCCGTGCCGGGTGGGTGCGTCGTGTGGTGGCGGCGCTGGTTCCTCGGTCGGTGTTCACCGGCCTCGGGGCACGGGGGGTGGGCCGGGGCGGCTCGGGCGCGGGTTAGGCTGGGCCACCCTCGATCCGGAGTCCGGTCGACCGGACTCCCCACCCCAAGGCAGGTTTCCCGATGTCAGATGCCCCGCTGGACCAGGTCAAGCCCGGTTGCGAGCCGTTCGCAGCGGAGGGCTCCGGGGACAATGCACGGATCGGCGTCGTGCTGGTGCACGGCTTCACCGGCTCCCCGGACAGCACCGTCCCGTGGGCGAAGTACCTCAATGAGCGCGGCTACACGGTGAACGCGATCCGCCTGCCCGGTCATGGGACGACCTGGCAGGACGCCAACACCAAGACCCACTCCGACCTGCAGGACGCCGTGAATGAGGCGTTCGAGGACATGCGCGGTCGAACCGACAGGACGTACCTGATGGGAGTCTCCTACGGGTGCGCACTGGCCCTGAGAGTCGCTGCCGACCGGCCGGACGACGTGGCTGGCCTCGTGCTCGTGAACCCCTGGATCCGCAAGGACGCGATTGTCGCGTGGCAGCGGTTCCTCGTGCCATTCCAGCGGTTCCTGCCGTACATCACCAAGAGCGTCCCCGGCGTGGCCAGCGACATCGCCGATCCCAACAGCGCCGAGCTGGGATACGAGAAGGTGCCGGTGCTGCTCGTGGTCGACATGATCAAGACCTTCGACGAGCTGCACCCGATCCTGGACCGCGTGACCGCCCCGATTCTGCACGTGCGCTCGGTCAACGACCACGTCCAGGGTCCCAAGAACGGCGACATGATCCGTGAGCGGACTCGCTCCTCGATCGAGGAGCTCGAGCTGGACCGCTCCTACCACGTGGCGACCATCGACTACGACGCCGAGAGGATCTTCGCGAACTCGGTGGACTTCATCGAGGCGCACGCCTGACCCTGTCAGCCCTGACGCCAGCCTCACATGGCGACGGCCCCATCCTCAGCGGGTGGGGCCGTTGTCGTGAAGAGGCGGCTCAGAAGTCGCCGGTCTCGCGGCGGCGGCGCCAGCGCTCCTCCATGCGATCGGACAGTGACTCGCCGGACCGCTTCGACCGGGGGGACTTCCGCGATCGGCTCGTGATGTTGGTGGGGGCACCAGGCTCCCCCGAGCCGGTCGCCTGCTCTGACGAGGGGCGCAGGGCGCTGATCGCCAGCCACAGCCCGCCGAGCATGGCCAGGAACCCGAGGACGCCGACGATGACCAACTTCGAGGCAACGCCCGCGACGAGGAGGCCGAGCCCGACGAGCAGACCGATGACCCCGATGACGATGCGTCGACGGTCTCCAGCCGCACCGCGTGAGTGGCGCATGCTTGTGGCGAACTTGGGGTCCTCAGCGTAGAGCGCGCGTTCCATCTGCTCGAGCAGGCGCTGTTCGTGCTCGGAGAGTGGCACGGTGACCTCCTACTGGGCGTCGCGACGGGCTGCTACAACACAGAATAGGCAGGGTTTGCCGAATAGGAAACCCGAACCGGCATGTTACTTGTGACCAGTTGGTCAGCGGGTGGACGACGCGCCCGTTCCGTCGGTTTCCTGAGGTTCTCCGGGCCCCGGGCGACCGTCGTCCGTGGCGGGGTCGGGAAGCAGCCGGGCCGGGAGGACGCTGCCCGATCCGAACCTGGCCGACAGCCGATCCACGGCCTCCTCCGCCTCGCGCCACCCCCGATCCGGGGCCCCGAGGATGAGCTGCGATTCGACCTCCTCGGTGTCGAGGATCCCCTCGACCCGGACTCCGACCAGCCTGATCCGCGCGCGATCCAGGTGCAGGGCATGGAACAGCGCACGCGCCTCGTGGAAGATCTCGCGGCTGGAGTCGGTGGGCACCTTGCGCTTGTGCGACCGGGTGATGGTGGCGAAGTCGGCGAACCGGACCTTGATCGAGACCGTTGTGCCCGAGAGCTCGGCCCGGCGCATCCGGGCGCCCACCTTCTCCGAGAGCCGCAGCAGCTCAGCGAGGATCAACTCCTGGTCGTCGATGTCGCGGGCGAAGGTCTCCTCGGCCCCCACGCTGCGTTCTCGCTCGTGTGTGCTGACCACCCGATCGTCGCGGCCCCACGCGAGCTCAGCAAGATGAGCGCCGGACGCCTGCCCCAGCGCGCGGATGAGCGTCGCCCGGGGCGTGTGGGCGATATCGGCGACCGTCCGGAGCCCGAGCCTGTGCAGTTGCTCCTCGGTGCGCTCCCCCACCCCCCAGAGCGCCCCGACGGGCATGGGGTGAAGGAAGGAGATGACGCGGTCAGCTGGGACCACGAGCAACCCGTCGGGCTTGCACTGCGTGGAGGCCAGCTTCGCGACGAACTTGGTGGGTGCAACCCCGACCGAGCACGTGATGCCCTGCTCGTCGTGGACCTGGGCGCGGATCATCTCGGCGATCGCCCGCGGCGGTCCGTGGGTGCGCCTGGCCCCGGAGACATCGAGGAACGCCTCGTCGAGGCCCAGCACCTCCACCCGGGAGGTGATCGCGGTGAACAGCTCCATGACCGAGGCCGAGACCTCCGAGTAGTGGGAGTGGTCCGGGGGCACGACGATGATGTCCGGTGCCAGTCGCAGCGCGCGGCTCATCGGCATCGCGGAGTGGATCCCGTACTGGCGGGCCTCGTAGGTGGCGGCGACCACCACCCCCCTGCTGCCCACCCCACCGACGATCATCGGCTTACCGCGCAGCTCGGGACGCCGGGCGACCTCCACCGAGGCGAAGAAGGCGTCCATGTCCACGTGCAGGATCGGGCAGCCCGCATCGTCCTGGCCCAGGCCGGTAGGTGCCTGCGGCCGGTTGATCTGGCTGCGGCTCACATGACACCTCCTGGGGCTCTTCCTACCACCCGCTGCTCCCAGGGCTCGCGTGCCAGAGCTTGCCGGGCGCACGGGTCCGGGCAGCGGGGACCTTCGGCGGAACCACCGCCGGGTCCTCCCCTGCGGGCTTGATGTCAGCGTAGGGCGACTGCTTGAAGCCGCTGGCATGCACCAGGACCCGCCTGCGCTGACCCATCCCGCCGGCGGCTGTCCGGCCGATCCCGACCGGCGAGCGTCCCAGCGCCTGCCCCGCTCCCGCTGCCTCCTCGACCGGGACGTCGATGACCTCGGCCACCCTGCGGACCTGGGGATCGATCGTGGGGAACGAGTCGATGTACTCGGCCACCGCGTCCCGGCCACCTGCCTGCCAGATCTCATGCACGACCCCGAGGTCCCAGCATCCGGTCGCCCGGATCGAGATGCCGCGCGGTCCCGTGCGTCGGGTCAGCCCACGGACCATCAGCAACCAGCCGGAGAAGACCGTGCTGGCATAGGGATCCTGGGCGTCCTCGAAGAAGGTGGCGTCGACCGGGCCGGTCGAGTCGTCCAGGGTGAGGAACACGACCCGCCGGCCGCTGCGGATCGGCGGGGTCTGCGTGGCGACCTTCACCCCGGCGACCCACACCTGGCTCTGGGAGCGCTGGGCCAGCAGCTCACGGGCAGGGACGACGGCGAGGTCGGCCAGCATCGGCCGGTAGAAGTCCAGCACGTGGTGGCTGACGTCCATCCCGAGGACGTCGAGCTCGGCGCGCACCCCTTCCCCGGTCGACATCTCCGGCAACCCACTGCCTCGACCCGGCCCGCCCATCGGCAGCTCGAGGGACAGCTGCACCTCGCTGGGCCGGACCGCGGCCGGGGCCTGCGACTGGGCGGCGGCGGCCTGGGCCGGGTCGGTGGGGCCGGGGGGACCCTCCGACCCGGCCCCGGTTGCCCGGCCACGGCCCCAGGCGCCGGCAGCTCGCTCGGCTCGGGGGTCGGCACGGGTGTCGCTGCGGCGCGGCGCCCGCCGCCCGCGACCGCCGCCGGAGCGGGCGCTGCGTGCCAGCCGCTCGCAGTCGGCCACCTCGAGCAGGAGGTCCCGGCGGGTCACCTGCCCGCGCAGCCGGGCACCGGCGGACAGGTCGATCCCATAGATGGTGTCGAACCCCCCAGCCAGCACGAGGTTCTCCACCACGGGGGTGGCCACGGTGGCCCGCTGCCAGAAGTCCGACAGGGAGGCGTACGGCTGCCCGGCGACGATCCGCTCCACCTCAGCAGAGGAGATCCCCTTGACCTCGGTCAGCGGCAGGCGGATCCCATGGGCGCTGCCGTCGGGCAGGCCGGGCAACGTCGGGCGGGCCGCCGGAGTCGGGCAGGGCTCCACGCGGTAGACGATTCCCGACCGGTTGACGTCCAGGCCGAGGATGGTGATCCCCAGGTTGCGGGCGTCATCGAGGATCAGCCGCTTGGGGTACATGCCCGGGTCGTGGGTGAGCACCCCGGCCAGGAACGCCGCCGGGTGGTGGGCCTTCAACCAGGCCGACTGGTAGGTGGGCAGGGCGAACGCGGCTGCGTGGGCCTTGCAGAACCCGAAGGAGGCGAAGGCACGCAGCACGTCCCAGACCCGCTCGACCACCTCCAGCGAGTAGCCCCGACCCAGCACCTGCGGGTAGAACCACGCCCGGACCTGGGCCTGGCCCTCCGGGGAGCCCATCGTCCGGCGGACCTCGTCGCCCTGGGCCAGGCTGCACCCGGTCATCACGGCAATGATGCCGATGACCTGCTCGTGGAAGACGACCACGCCGTGGGTCTCGGCGATCACCGGCTCGAGGTCGGGGTGGATCAGGTCGGCCTGCGCCCAGCCCTGCCGAGCCCTCAGGAACGGGGTGATCATGTCGGACTTCACCGGGCCGGGCCGGAACAACGAGATGTCCACGATGATGTCGCCGAAGGTCTCGGGGGCGAACTTGCCGATCAGCTCGCGCTGGCCGGGTGACTCGATCTGGAAGCAGCCCAGCGTGTGGGTGGTGCGGATCATCGCAAAGGTGTCCGGGTCGTCAAGGGGGACGGCGTCCAGCACGATCGGCTCCCCGCCGATGCGGACCACCTCGTCGAGGGCATGGGCCATCGCCGACTGCATCCGGATGCCGAGCACATCGAGCTTGAGGAACCCCATCTCCTCGACGGCGTCCTTGTCGAACTGGCTCATCGGGAACCCCATCCAGCTGGCCTCCACGGGGGTCCGGTCCAGCAGCGACCCGTCGCTGAGCAGGACGCCGCACGGGTGCAGCGCGACGTGCCGGGGCAGGCCGTCAAGGGCCTCCACCAGGTCGAGGAACCCATCCAGGCGCCCCTGCGCGGCAAGCCGACCCATCCCGGAGCTGCGCAGCTCGGGCAGGTCGGCCAGTGCCGCGCGGGCATCGCGGGCCCGGATGTGCGGGAACGCCTTGGCGAAGGCATCGATCTCACCCGGCGGCAGGCCGAGCGCGGCCCCCACATCGCGCACGGCATGGCGCACCCGGTAGGTGTCCATCATGGACACAGCCACGCAGCGCTGGCCGCCGAACCGTTCGAGGATCCGGGTGTAGATCTCGGTGCGCCGGGCGGACTCCACGTCGATGTCGATGTCCGGCAGCGCCTGGCGCAGCGGGGACAGGAACCGCTCCATGATCAGCCCATGCTCCAGGGGGTTGACCCCGGAGATGCCCAGCAGGTGGTTGACCAGGCTGCCCGCGCCGGACCCCCGCGCGGCGACCCGCACGCCCATCTCCTTGATCAGGTCGACGACCTCGGCCACGGTCAGGAAGTAGCCGCCATAGCCGAGGGTCGCGATGGTCGCCAGCTCCGATTCGAGTCGCTCGGTGGCGGCCCGGTGCGAGCGCAGTGTGGTGAACCGCTGGTCGAGCTCCGCCCGGCAGCGGTGGAGCAGCACCCGGTCGGCCATCACGGCCTGGGCCGATGCCGGGGCGCTGCGGATCTGCTCGCGACCCAGCCCCGGTGCACCTGCGGGGAACAGGACGTCGAGCTCGGGGACGTGCACCGATCCGATGCCCAGGTCTGCGGCAGGGTCCAGCCGGCAGGAGTCCGCCAGGTCATGGGTCGCTGCCAGCAGCCGCTGCACCCCCGACCGACCCACCGATGCGGCGGCAGCAACCTCGGCGGCCACCACGCGCATCTCACTGTCGTCCTTCAGGTAGCCCTGGGCGTTGGCGCGGTCCAGGTGGCGGGGGTTCAGCGGGACCAACCGGCGGATCGCATCCAGGACATCGGCGACCGGGGCCTGCTCGGGGGTCAGGTGCCGCACCGCGTTGGTGAGCACAGCCGGCGCGCCGATCCTGCCGGCGAAGGTCAGCATCCGGGCGGCGAACGCGCTGGACAGCGTGGGCCGGTCCCCACGCGCCCCGCTGCGATGGGACACCACCTCGATGGTCACCTCGGCGCCCAGCACCTGGCGCCAGCCGCCCAGCAGGTACTCGGCCTCGTCGGGGCGGCGGCGGGCCAGCGCCCGGCCCACGTCGGAGTCCGGGCCGAGCAGCGCCACCAGTCCCTGCGCGTGATCGCCGAGCATCGGCAGGGTCACCAGCGGACGGCCGCGCTCCCCGGACAGGTGCGCGGCGGAGACCACCTGGCACAACGAGGCCCAGCCCGCAGCCCCGCGGGCGAGCAGCACGACCCGCGGATGCCCCGGGTCCACCGTCACCCCGCCCCGGGCCGGGGTCGGCGCACGGTGTGGCCGGGCCGGCGGGCCGGACGGCGCGACCTGCGGGGCGACCGCGAGGTCCACGCCGAGGATCGGGCTGATGCCCGCCTCCCGGCAGGCCAGGGCGAAGGCCACGGCCCCGTAGGCACCGTCACGATCGGTCAGCGCGAGGGCATCCTGGCCCATCGCCGCTGCCCGCTCCACGAGCACCTCCGGCCGCGCGGTCCCGTACCTCAGCGAGTAGCCCGAGGCCACGTGCAGGTGGACGAATCCCGACACCACGCAACGCCTAGAACTCGTTGGGCAGGATCGACTGCTGGTCGACCCCGATCACCGCAGCGACCTGGACCAGGAACGACTCGGCGTCGCGCACCAGGTCATCGGCCTCCCGCTGGCTGACCACGGGCAGGCCTGCCTCGGCCGCAGCCCGCCTCGAGGCGTTGGCTGCGAAGAAGACCGCCCACTCCTGCATCTGTGGGGCGACCATGGGCAGCAGCGTCCAGACGCTGCGGATCCGTCCCTGGCGGACCGGGTGTGCCCGGGCCGCCAGGACGGCTGCCGCCGCCCGCAGTGCCGCCAGATGGGCGGTGGCATACCGGCGTGCTGGATCCGGGGTCGCGTAGGCCTCGAGCAGGCCCCGGGCCGCGCTGCCCAGCAGCTCGCGGGCCTGGTAGGGCACGGGGGGGCTCGTGGGAACGGCGCTCATCTCACTTCCTCCTCATCGACTCTGTTCTCGTGCCACCACAGGTGTGGTGTCAGTCCATCGCCCGGGCCAGGACCCAGCGGTCGGCCACCATGTCCCGGCGCAGGTCGTACACACCGGCGGCGTCCGAACGGCCCGCCTGGGCCTCGACGCGCCACACCTCGTGCTCGTGCGCCGGGAGGGCGCCCTCCAGCGCACGGCGCGATCCTCCCCACCAGACGCTCGACTCGATCCAGTGGGCGATCACGGCGCGCACCACGTACAGCCGCCCACGCCAGAGGAACTGGTCGGGGCTGTCCTCGGAGGGGGGCTCCCCCATGCGACGGACATCGATCGGATCGGCATACGTGCGGCTCATTGCGTCCTCCTGGCAGTCGTGTGGTCGCGCGCCGGGGAAGACGGCTGTGCGGGGGGATCGGCCTGCGCTCCTGCGCTTCCCTCGCCGAGGCGCAGGCCGATCCCCGGGCGCTGGCAGTCCGGGGTCGGCGGTTCCACCAGCACCATGTTCGAACGGGTGTTCGAACTGGCTTCACCGTACGCCTGGGGTCCGACAACGTCAACCCCCGGCACCATCCAGATGGTGCCCGGCAGGGGTGGCCTCTGACTGAGCCGCAGCCGGCGTGCGAAGTTCGACGAGTTCTCCAAGCGTCACGCGGCCCGGAAGGGTCAGCCCTCGTCACCCTCAGCGTCGTAGTCCCCGACGACCGAGCTGGGGCCGCGCCCCGCCGGTGACCTATGCCTCTGGAGGGCCCCACGGCGTCTGGCATAGCGTGAAGGTGGGCGAGGGAACGAGGTCTCACGTGAGTGCGGAAGAGATCATCGAGTACTGCTGGTGGTACTTGGAGCACCTTCAGTTGCTTCTCATTCCGGCAGCGATCTTCGACATCATCTGCTGGATAGCGATAGCCATCTACCTGAAGAGGCGACTGGCGCTTGG
This sequence comes from uncultured Actinomycetes bacterium, assembly GCA_963706875.1. Lineage (GTDB taxonomy): Bacteria > Actinomycetota > Actinomycetes > S36-B12 > CAIYMF01 > Prado023. The sequence goes on from CAVPNW010000016.1 coordinate 445,902, forward strand.
TCAGTCGCAGGCGTCAACAGGTGCCGATGCCCTGCCGCATGCTCCCAAGCCCACGATGACCGCTGGTGCCCGGCGTTGACTTGCATCCCCCCGGGATCCGGCTGGCCTCCGCAGGAGTCACGGGTCTGAGTCTCCCCCCGGACAACACCCCGGTGGTGCGAGTGATCCCGACCACCAGACCACCACGGAGGGACCATGGGGCTTGGACACGACCCGATGCCGGCCACCCGGGGATACTGGGGACATGCCCGAGACCCCCGCTGTCGTGAGCCTGCACGTCTGGGGTGTCCCCACCCGGCACGTCCCCACGGCGGTCACCCACATGGCCCGCCACCGCCGCCCCGTGCGGGCCATCCCGGGGGCTCGGTTCGCCAAGCTGCTGGGCACCGGGAACGGGCGCACCTTCACCCCGCTGGACGCCGACGCACACCACTGGGGAGTGCTCGTGTGCTGGGCCGACGACCAGGGGCCACATCGGTTCGCCGACTCCACCGTGGCCAGGGACTGGAACCGGATCGCCGAGGAGTCAGCCACCTGGGTCATGCGCCCCCTGAGCAGCCGGGGGCTCTGGGCCAAACAACAGCCGTTCGGCGACCCGATCCCGAACCGATGGGACGGACCGATCGCGGCGATCACCCGCGGACGGATCAAGCCCCGGATGTGGCGGACGTTCTGGAGCTCGGTGCCCCCCGTGGCTCTCGACGTGAGGCAGGGCGGCGGGCTCACGTTCGCGATGGGTATCGGTGAGGCCCCGGTCGGACTGCAGGGCACGTTCTCGACCTGGTCCGACGGTCCTGCCCTGTCGGCGTTCGCACACCGCCGCCCCGCCCATCAGCAGGTGATCGCCCAGACCGCGCAGCTCGGCTGGTACAGCGAGGAGCTCTTCGCGCGGTTCGCCCTGCTCTCCGCCGAGGGCACCGTGGCCGGTCAGCCCGTTCCTGCACCGGATGCCGCATAGTCCGCGGCTGGGGGTCGCTGGCTCGTCCTGGGGAACGAGACGGCCGACCTGAACGTGCCCTACTCCCGTCGAGCTGAGCGCCCGGGCCCTGCACCCGGCCTAGGATCGAGGACGTGCCCGCCGCCACCTCGCCGATCCTGCGCGCGCTGCCCTGGTTCCTCGGCGCGGCCGGGGTCCTGTCGCAGATCGTCTGGGTGCTGCTCCCCGAGGACCTGCGCGACGCCGCGACCATCACCTCGGTGCTGCTGCTCGCCGCGGCCGGGGCCTGCCACGCCGCAGTCCACCGCGGCATCGGCTGGGCGGCGCGCCTCTACGGGGCCACGGCGGCGATCGGCCTGGCAGTCGAGGCGATCGGCACCGCGACCGGCTACCCGTTCGGCTCCTACCGCTACGGCGATCGCCTCGGGCCAATGATCCTCGACGTCCCGCTGCTGATCCCGCTGGCCTGGTGCATGGCGGCGTACCCGATGCTCCTGCTGGCGCGACGACTGGGCACCCGACGGTGGAGCGTGGTGCTGATCGGCGCATGGACGATCACCGCGTGGGACCTGTTCCTCGACCCGCAGATGGTCGGCGAGGGGCACTGGGCCTTCGCCGACCCGACCCCGGCCCTGCCCGGCTCCCCCGGCATCCCACTGACCAACTACGCCGGCTGGTTCGCCACCGGCCTGCTGATCTTCTGGGTCCTGGACCACCTGCCCCGCACCGCAGCCGACGACCGCATGCCCCACGTTCTGATGCTCTGGATCTACGCCTCGAACGTGATGGCCGCAGCCGTGTTCTTCGACCGGCCCGCGGTCGCCGTGTGGGGCGGGATCGCGATGGGCCTCACTGTCATCCCGTGGGCCCGCCTGGTTGTGCCCGAGCTCCGTCGCGCCCCCCACGACGAACCCGTCAGCGCGCGATGAGACCCGGCCGTGCAGCCGTCCTGGCCGCCACCGTCCTGGCCACCGGGCTCACCGCCCACACCGCCTGGAACACCCGCCACCTGCGGCCCGCCCCGATCCCGGCCGACGGCGATCCGGTCGAGCAGGCCCGCGTGACCGTCCTGCTGCCCGCACGCGACGAGGCCCACCGGATCGAGCCGTGCCTGTCAGCACTGCGCGCCCAGGACCATGCGGCCCTGCGCGTGATCGTCCTTGACGACGGCTCCACCGACGGCACCGGCGACACCGTCCGGGACGCGGTGGCCGCTGATCCCCGTTTCGAGGTGATCCACGGGGGCCCCGAGCACCCACCGCAGGGATGGCTGGGCAAGCCGTGGGCATGCCAGCGGCTGGCCGAGGCGGCGCTGGCCGGCGACCCCGCCCCGGACCTGCTGCTCTTCGTGGACGCTGACGTCGTCCTGGCTCCTGACGCGGTGCGCCGGATCGCCGCCCTGATGCGCGACTCGGGCCTCGACCTGGCCAGCCCCTACCCGCGCCAGCTCGCGATCACGGCCGCCGAACGCCTGGTCCAGCCACTGCTGCAGTGGTCGTGGATGACGACGCTGCCGTTGGGGCTGGCCGAGGACTCACCGCGCCCCTCCCTGACCGCGGCCAACGGACAGGTCCTGGCGATCACCCCGGCGGCCTACCAGCGATCCGGTGGCCACACCACGGTCCGCCACGAGGTCCTCGAGGACATCGCGATGGCGCGCGCAGTCAAGGCCGTGGGCGGCCGGGCGAACGTCACCGATGGCACGGACCTGGCCACCTGCCGGATGTACACCGGCCGCACCGAGCTCGTTGACGGGTACACCAAGTCGCTGTGGGCCGCGTTCGGCTCCCCGGCGGGCTCCATCGGGGCCACCGGGGTGCTCACCTTCGCCTACGTGCTCCCGCCCGCCGCCGCCCTGGTCGCACGGTCGCCGGTCACGCGGACCATCGGTGCCGCTGGCTACGCCGCGGGGGTCGCCGGGCGGGTCCTGGTCGCCGGGCGCACCGGGGGGCGAGCCGCCGACGCGTGGTCGCACCCGCTGTCGATCCTGGCCCTCGACGGCCTGACCGCCCTGTCGTGGTGGCGCCACCGGCGCGGCCAGCTCGCGTGGAAGGGCCGCGCGGTCCACGTCAGCGCAGGGCCATCGCCCGCTCGGACATCGCCGTGATCGTCAGCGCCGGGTTCACGCCGATGTTCGCCGGCACGACGCTCCCGTCAAGGATCCGGAGGTCCTCGTGCACATCACCGTCCGGTGTCGCGAACACACGGTGGGCGGAGTCGACCACGCCCTCGGCCGGAGAGCCGGCGATGACCGCCCCGCCGAGGATGTGCGCCGTCGAGCCGACGCCGAGCACCGGATCCAGCAACGTCCCGTAGGCCGTCCCACCGCTGGCCCGCGCGACTGCGCTGGCTGCGGCGTTCGCCTGCGGCAGGTAGGTCGGGATCGCCTGCGCCCCCGGTGCCAGCCGCGAGCGCAACCCCCACCCGAGGGGCCCTCGTCGCAGCTGCAGGGATATCTCGTTGTCGTCGTGCTGCATGACCGTCAGCACCGTGACCCGCCGGTACCAGTCGCGGGCCCGCGCATTGGCCGTCGCGCCCGCCGGATCCCGCAGGATCGCTCGCGCGGTGGCCCGCGCCCGGGAGCCCTGGGTGTCGCCGTCCACGAGTGGGGACAGGTACCAGCGCATGAACCCGAACGAGCGCGGGAACCGGTTGTTGGTCACGTGGGTGAACTCATCGGGGTGGAAGTCGCTGCTGATCGTGGCGCCGTCGGTGACGTCCGGTCCGCCGGGTGGTTGCAGCACGGCCGTGAACGCCTCCGAGTTGGTGCGGACATGCGTCCCGAGTGCCGGTGACGCCCAGGGCAGTGTCCGCCAGCGATCCCGGGAGGCCAGCAGGAGCTCGGTGGTGCCGAGGACCCCTGCGCTGAGCACCACCTCGCGCGCCGTGATGCTGCCCGCGGTCGCACCCCGCCGCAGCGGATCAGCGAGGTCCAGCCGCCAGCCACCGCCACCCAACCGCGCCAGCCGCACGACCTTCGATCGGGGCCGCACCACGGCGCCGAGCTCCTCAGCCTGGGCGAGGTAGGTCCGGTCGATGCTGTTCTTCGCCCCGTGGGGGCAGCCCGTGATGCACGCACCACAACGCACGCAGTCGGAGAAGGAGATCCCCTGCGGGGTGGCGGCGAACGACCCCGGGACCCCGAGCTCGGTCGCGGCCGACTCCAGCCAGGCGTCCTGCGCGCCCGAGAACGGGTTCGTCTGGCGGCCCAGCATCCCGGACGCCGTGTCGTAGTGCGGCGCGAGCTCGCCGGCCCAGTCCAGCCCGGTGGCCGCCCATCCGGGCGCCTTCCACGCATCAGGCTTCGGGTGCAGCAGCACGCCGGCGTAGACGATCGACCCGCCGCCGACGCCGACCCCGTGAACGACCATCACATGGCGCAGCAGCGTCTGCTGGAAGTAGCCGTGCAGCCGAACCCGGGGCTCCCAGAGCAGGTGGCGGGTCCGGCGCCCTCCAGCTTCCAGATCCTCGGGGGTCAACCGCCGCCCCTGCTCGAGGACCAGCACCGAGCGTCCCGCCTGAGCATGGCGCAGGGCCGCCACACCACCACCGAAGCCCGAGCCCACGACCGCAACATCGACATCCCACCCGCTCACCCCCACAGCCTCGCGCGTCCCGGGCCCCGACGCGATCCGGAGGGACCTCGAACAGCGACGTCCACGTAGGGTTCCGGGCATGGCACGCATCATCGTGATCGGCGCCGGCATGGGCGGGATGGCCGCCGCAGCCAGGCTGAAGGTCAAGGGCCACGACGTCACCGTGATCGAGGCCAGCGACACCCACGGCGGCAAGCTCGGCACCCTCCGCCGCGACGGGTTCGCCTTCGACACCGGACCGAGCCTGTTCACGATCCCCGCGGTGTACCGCGACCTGTTCCTCAAGACCGGTGCAGCGCTCGAGGACAGCGTCGAGCTGGTCCCCCTCGACCCCGGATTCACCTACCGGTTCGCCGACGGATCGGCCCTGCCGATGCCCGGGGTCGGGGTGGGGATGGCCGCTGCGGCGCTGGGCGAGGCCTTCGGCGGGCACTCGGCCGACGAGTGGCGTGCGCTCATGGAGCGAGCGGGCCGGATGTGGGCCGTCACCCGCCGCCCGTTCCTGGAGTCGCCGCTGACTGGTGCCCGCGACCTGATCCCCCTGGCCCGCAACCTCGGCGACGTGCGCACAGTGGCCCCATGGCAGACCCTTCGCGGCCTGGGCAGGAGCACGTTGACCGATTGGCGTGCGAGGCAGGTGTTCGACCGCTACGCCACGTACTCCGGTTCGGATCCGCGCCGGGCACCGGCCGTGCTGGCCACGATCCCCTACGTCGAGGCCACATTCGGGGCCTGGCACATCGCCGGCGGCCTGCGAAGCCTGGGCGATGCCCTGCGCACGCGGCTCGATGAGCGCGGGGTCACGGTCCGGCTGTCCACCCCAGCCACCAGGATCCTGCTCACCGGCGATCGCGTGTCCGGCGTGCAGGTGGCCGGCGGTGAGGTGCTGCCCGCCGACGTGGTCGTGGCCAATGCTGATGCCAGCCTCGTCTACGGCAGCCTCCTCGGTGGGCAGGCACCGCGGGCTCCGGTGCGCCGGCTCGCACGCGCCACGCCCTCGCTGTCGGGGTTCGTGCTGCTCCTGGCCGTCCAGGGCCGCACCCCGGGGCTGACCCACAACAACGTCTGGTTCCCCCGCGACTACGACGCCGAGTTCGACTCCATCTTCGACCGGCACCCCCGGCCGGTGGATGACCCGACGATCTATGCCTGCGTCCCTGACGACCCGGGGATGCGCCCGGCCGACGGCGAGGCCTGGTTCGTGCTGGTCAACGCCCCGCGGCACTCCCCGGGTGGTCAGCTGCCCGGCACGATCGACTGGGACGCCCCCGGCCTGGCCGACTCCTACGCGGACAAGGTCCTGGCCCGGCTTGCCGAGCGCGGCACCGACCTGGCCGGGCGGGTGCTCTGGCGCGAGCTGCGCACCCCGGCCGATCTCGAGCGTGCGACCGGCGCCCCCGGCGGGTCGATCTACGGGACCTCGTCGAACGGCGCACGGGCGGCGTTCCTGCGCCCCCAGAACGCCTCACCGGTACCCGGCCTGTTCCTCGTGGGAGGCTCGGCACACCCCGGCGGGGGGCTGCCGCTGGTCGGGATGTCCGCGGAGATCGTGGCCAACCTGGTCGGGCGCGCCTGAGGGCCCGGCGACGGCGATCCGGGGCCCACTAGGTCCGCGGGTCCGTATCCGCCCAGCCCGCAAGCCGGCCGACACGGGACACCGACTGCAGCGCCCGCTCCGTGGCCTCGCGCGCCTGCAACGTGCTGACGATCAGCAGCCGGTCGCCGACCTTGATCCGGGTGGTGTGGTCGGGCACGAGAGTGTGACCGCCGCGGATCACGAGCGACACGACCGCCCCCGCGGGCAGCGGCAACTCGCTGATGTAGGTGCCGGCCATCCGGGACCCCGCTGGGATGTCCAGGTCCAGGAGGGCGGCGTGCATGGTGTCCAGCGGCGCGGCCTCGACCGTCAACTCGCCGACCTGCTCGGTCCGGACCAGTCCCAGCCGCCGCCCCAGCAGGGGCATGGTCGGCGACTGCAGCAGCGTCAGCGCCACCACCAGCAGCATGGTCACGTCGAAGATGAGCTCGCCGTCGGCACCGAGCGTCCCCAACGGGATGGTCGCGAAGACGATCGGGACCGCGCCGCGAAGGCCGGCCCAGGAGGCGAACGCAGCCCACTGCCAGGGCATCGGGGCGGTCTGGCTGCGCCGTGTCACCCAGCCGGGGCGCAGGAAGGGAGCCAGCGAGATCACGACGCTCGCCGGGCGCGCCACGAACAGCAGGAACACACCAGCCAGCACCGCGATGCCCAGGGCCTCGAGCAGCCGCTCGGGCACGACGAGCAGCCCGAGCATGATGAACAGGCCGATCTGCACCGCCCAGGCGAGGCCCTCGACGAACCCAAGGACCGCGCGGCGGTGCGGCAGCGGCGAGGCGGCCAGGACCAGCGCCGTGATGTACACGGCGGCGAAGCCCGATGTGTGCAGGACGACTGCCAGTCCGTAGCGAGCATGAACAGGGCGATGACCGCCACGGGATACAGCCCGGCCGCCGGAAGGGCCAGGCGTGGCAGCAGCCACCGGGCGAACAGCCCGACCATGCCGCCGAGGACCAGCCCGCCGACCAGCTCGGCGATCACGATCACCGGGACCAGCCAGGCCGCCATGTCGCTGCCCACGGTCGTCGACAGCAGCACGACCAGCACGACGACCGGGGCGTCGTTGAGCCCGGACTCGGCCTCGAGCAGCGTCTGCAGGCGCGAGGGCAGCCGCAGTCCACGGGCCACGGTGAAGACCGCTGCCGCGTCGGTGGGCGCCAGGACCGCCCCGATGAGGATGGCCACGCGCAGGTCGAGCCCGGCGATCCAGTGCAGGGGCAGCGCGACCAGCAAGATGCTGATCGCCACACCCACCGATGCCAGGACTGCAGGCGGGCACGATCACCGGGCGCACGGTCGAGGGCCGCGTGGTCAGGCCACCCTCGGCGAGGATGATGACCAGGCCGGCGTAGCCCAGGGCGGTGGCCAGCTCGGCGTTGTCGAAGGCGACACCGCCCACGCCCTCGTCGCTGAGCAGCAGGCCGAGGCCGAGGTAGAACAGCAGGCCGGGCAGGCCGAAGCGCGCAGCGACCCGGATGCCACCCACAGCGGCGAGCACGACCACCGCCACGGCCAGCGTCAGCTGCGCAGCCTGCTCGGCGTCCATCAGCCACCGCCCCCAAGGACTCGGCGGATCACGACCAGCAGCTGCACGAGCCCGATCACCCCGAGGCCCACCAGGGCCCACGCCCCGAGGGCCGCCCATCCGGGATCGTCGTCGGGGCGAGCCACGGTGGCCAGCAGGGACATGACCACGACGATGACCCGGGTCGGTCGCTCGTTGAGCGTCAGGACCCCCACCTCGGTCATTCCCGCTCCGCCGGCGCGGGCACGCGCGTACTCCTGCAGCCAGCAGAGTGCCACCGCGGCGACGCAGACGGCCGCTGGCGCCCCGACCACCCAGAGCGTGGCCACGAACACCGCGTCGCTGATCCGGTCGGCGACGGCGTCGAGCACCGCCCCCCACCGGCTGGTGCGCCCGGTCATCACCGCGACCGCGCCGTCAAGGGAGTCGAACAGGCCGCTCAGCGCGATCACCAGGGCAGCAGCGAGCACTCCCCAGCGGCCGAGGGAGGCGAGCAGAGGCGCCGTGCACGCGATCAGCAGCCCCAGGAGGGTCACGACGTCCGGGGGCACCCGCAGTCGGGCCAGCGGCGAGGCCACGGCATGCACGATCCGCAACCATCCCCCGACGATCCCGGTCGGGCGGGCACCACCATGCAACGTCGACCACTGCTGCAGGTAGGTGTCTCGGTCCATGGTCAGCGCAGTGACCAGCCCACGGTCAGGCTGACCACGACCGCTCCCTCGCCAGCGTCCAGCGAAACCCTCCCGGCCATGTCCGACTCCGGCGCCGCCGCCATCCGCATGGGCCCCGGCGGTCGCGGGTGCCCGACCGTCTCGTCGATGGCCAGCACCTCCCCCAGCTCACGGCCGGCCAGTGCTGCCAGCTGGCTGGCGCGCGCCAGGGCGTCAGCCCAGGCGGCGTCGCGCGCACCGGCGAACAGCCCGCTCGGGTCACTGTGCCGGAAGGAGACGTCATGCACGCGCGCGGCGTTGCCACCGGCCTCCACCACCGCGCTGAGAAGCTCGCCGGCGGCCGCGATGTCGCGGGTCGTCGCCGTGAGCTGGACGGCCGCCTGGAAGCCCGCCACCGTGGGGTACTCGTCGTACACGGGGTTGAGGCTGACCGCGGACGTGGCCAGGGCCGACTCCGACACCCCGGATGCGAGCAGCACGGCACGCATCTGCTCCAACGACTCGGCCGAGGCCGCGAGCGCGCCGGCCGCCGACGGGCGGCGCACCTCGGAGCCCACGGTGATCACGCACTCATCCCGAGCGCCCCTCGCGGTCCCGGAACCGGTGACCCAGATGCCCTTGTCCATGCCCGCCTCCTGTCTCGCAGCTGCTGAGCCCTACCGGGTGAGCCTGGTGAAGATCTCGCGGGTGGCCGTCGACCGGTTGAGCGTGTAGAAGTGCAGGCCCGGAGCACCTCCGGCCAACAGCTTCTCGCACAGCTCGGTGGCGACCTCGATGCCCAGGTCGGTCACCGCGACCGGATCATCGGCCACCGCCTGGAACCGCGCCGCCAGCTCGACCGGGAACGCAGCCCCCGACAGGACCGCGAACCGCTCGAGCTGGTGCACGTTCGTGACCGGCATGATCCCCGGCAGGATCGGCATGGTCACCCCATGCTCGGCGGCGCGCTGCACCATCGTGAAGTAGTCCTCGACCCGGAAGAAGAACTGCGTGATCGCGAAGGACGCACCTGCGTGCTCCTTGGCGGCCAGCACCTGGGCGTCGGTGTCAAGGTCCGGGGACTCCGGGTGCCCTTCGGGGAACGCCGCGACGCCGATCGTGAAGTCCCCGGACTGACGGGCCAGCCGGATCAGGTCGTCAGCGTGCGACAGGCCACCGGGGACGGGGGTCCAGGGGCTGCCCGGTCCGCCGGGGGGGTCGCCACGCAGCGCCAGCAGGTTGGTGATCCCCGCGAGCTGGTAGCGCGTGAGCACCTCGCGCAGCTCGGACTCGGTGGAGCCCACGCAGGTCAGGTGCGCGACGGCGTCCATCCCGGTCTCGTTGAGGATCCGGCTGGTGATGCGCACCGTCCGGTCACGGGTGGAGCCGCCGGCGCCATAGGTGACCGAGACGAAGGTCGGCGACAGCGGGGAGAGGTCGGAGATCGCCGACCACAGCTGGCGCTCGCCCTCGTCGGTCTTCGGCGGGAAGAACTCGAAGGAGAAGACGGGTTCGCCGGAGCTCAGGCTGTGGGACAGGTCGAGGGACATCACACACTCCTGGCAGTCGCTGCGACCGCAAGCTGTTCGAGGGCGGATCGGGCATCGGCGGCCAGGTCGGCTCCGTCGAGGGCGGCGATCGCCTCCTGCGTGCGCCGTCCGATCAGGAACTCGACCTCCTCGAGCGCCCCGGTGGCCAGGATGATCCCGCGCAGGTCGTCGATCGCCTCGGCACCCAGATGCGGATCGCCCAGACCCTCACGCAGGTGCGCGGCCTGCTCGTCGGTCGCGCGCTGCATCGCGGTGGCGACCAGGATCGTGCGCTTGCCCTCGCGCAGGTCGTCGCCGGCAGGCTTCCCGGTCTCCGCAGGGTCGCCGAACACGCCCAGGACGTCGTCGCGCAGCTGGAACGCCTCCCCCAGCGGCAGGCCGTACCCGGACAGGGTGTCCATGAACTCCTCGTCCGCCCCGGCCAGGGCAGCGCCGAGGTGCAGGGGGCGCTCGATGGTGTACTTGGCCGACTTGTAGCGGACCACGAGCAGCGCACGCTCGACCGACCCGCCGCCCCGGGCCTGCTCGAGCAGGTCGAGGTACTGGCCGGCCATCAGCTCGGTGCGCATCCGGTCGTAGACGACCTTCGCCCGGGCCAGCGCCCCGGTGGTGAAGCCCGAGCGGTAGATCATCTCGTCGGCCCAGCTCAGGCACAGGTCACCGAGCAGGATCGCCGCACCGTCGCCGAAGCGCTGGGAGTCCCCCGCCCACATCGATCCTCGGTGCAAGGTGGCGAACCGGCGATGGGCCGCGGGCTTCCCGCGGCGCATGTCGGAGTCGTCCATCACGTCGTCATGGACCAGGGCGCAGCCCTGCAGGAGCTCCAGGGCGGCGGCGGCGTGCAGGGCGTGGTCGAGGTCGACACCGCCCGCGCCGAGGTAGCCCCACATGCAGAACGCGGGGCGCAGGCGCTTGCCACCGGCGAGGAGTTCGCCGAGCCAGTCGGTGAAGGGCACGAGGTCCGGGGAGATCCCGGCCAGGATCTGCGCCTGCTCGGCGAGGAACTCGTCGAGGGTCCCCTGGACCGAGGCCCGCAGGTGCTCGGGGGTGAGACGGGGTTCGGGCGTCATGACCGACAGCCTAGGGCCCCATGACCGCCTTCGGGCCGGAACGCCCACCGGGTGGGCTCTCGTCGCCCAGGAGAGCCCGAGTGGGCCGGACCGCCGAGGCGGTGACCGACCCACTCACTGACGTCCTGTGCGGTCAGCCTGCGAGGATCTTGGCCTTCTGGGCGGCGAACTCCTCCTCCGTGAGGACACCGGCCGCCTTGAGCTCGCCGAGCTTCTGGAGCTGGGCCATGGTGTCCACCGCGGGAGCGGCGGGAGCGGCGGGAGCGGCCGGCGCGGCCGGCGCGGCCGGCGCGGCGGGTGCTGCCGGGGCAGCTGGAGCCGCGGTCTGGGCAGCTACGGCCTGGGCCACGGCCGCGTCGATCGCCGCCTGCTGCTGCTCAGCAGCCTCCTGGGCCTTGTACCGGGCCAGCTCGTCGGCCTGTGCCTGCTGGGCCGCCGCCTGCTGCTGCGCGGCCTGCTGCTGGGCCATCGCCTGCTGCTGGGCCGCCGCCTGCTGCTGGTCCGACGGGCCGGACATGGCGCCCGACACACCCTTGCTCACAGCCGTGGCCGTGCCCGCGATCACTGCCGTGCGCGCCATCGTGCCCACCAGGCCCGGACGTCCCCTTCTCATCAGTTGCCTCCCTCTTCCTCATCAGCAAGTGCCTGGATCGCCGCCGCAACAACATCGGCCGGGATCCGGGTCATCCCGGCGAGGTACCCACCGGAATCCCGGACGGCCGCACCCACTCGGGCCATCCACGAGTTCTCCCACACCACGACCAGAGCCGAGGTGTTGGGCTCGAGGTCGGCGGCCATCAGGTCGAGGTCCTCGTCGTTGAGCAGGTCCAGCCGGTCACCGGTCAGCCCGGCGAAGGCGCTGGCCACGTCCGCGTCCTCGACCTCGATGACTGTCGTGGTGCCATCGGCGTCCTTGCTCACGAATGCCAAGTCGATGATGTGAACCGTCCCGCTGTCGTTGAGCTCAGCCAGGGCGGGGGCCACGTCCCCGGTGAAGTCGTTGCCCTCGAAGACCACGAGGGCGATGTCGACTGGTCCGATGGTGTTCGGATCCAGGAGTTGAGCCATGTGCGATCCCTCTCTCAGGTGGGCTGAAGTGCGTGGTGCGACGCTAGCAGCGCCGCGAGGCGGGACGCTGCGCGAGCAGGCGGCAGCGATGCGGACAGCTGCTCGCCGAATCCGCCCATCCCCCACCCGATCGCCCATTCGCCGAGGTTCGCGAGGGGGCCTACGGTGGTCCCATGAGACTCCCCCTGACCCATGCCGGGCCCGTGGTCGGCCCGACGGAGAACGTGGTGATCGTGGGTGCCGGCCTGGGCGGCCTGAGCGCCGCGCTGCGACTGGCGGGCGCGGGCCGGATCGGTGACGATCCTTGAGCGGGAGTCCGTCCCGGGCGGGCGGGCTGGGGTGATCGAGGACTCGGGCTACCGCTTCGACACCGGCCCGACCGTCCTGACGATGCCGGGCCTGATCGAGGACGCGTTCGCCTGCGTCGGCGAGGAGATGTCCGACTGGCTCGAGCTGGCGCCGGTGAGCCCGGTGTACCGGACCTACTTCCCCGACGGGTCCCAACTCGACGTGCACTCCGACGTCGACGCGATGGCCGATGAGATCGCCGAGGTGATCGGCCCGGACGAGGCTGCCGGCTACCGCCGCTACATCGACTTCGCCACCGAGCTCTACACCCTGGAGATGGCCGACTTCATCGATCGCAACATCGACAGCCCGTTCGACCTGCTGACCCCCAACCTCGCCCGGCTCGTCGCGATCGGCGGGTTCCGTCGCATGGCTCCCAAGGCGAACGACTACCTGAAGGACCCCCGGACGCAGAGGGTCTTCTCGTTCCAGGCGATGTACGCCGGGATGAGCCCGCACGATGCGCTGTCCATCTACTCGGTCATCGCCTACATGGACTCCGTGGCCGGGGTCTTCTTCCCCAAGGGCGGGATGCATGCGGTGCCCGCCGCGATGGCCGCCGCCGCGGAGAAGCACGGGGTGTCGATCCGGTACTCCACGACGGTGGAGTCGGTGGAGCACGACGGGTCGCGCGCGTCGGCGGTCATCACCGCCGACGGCGAGCGGATCCCAGCCGACGTGGTCGTGCTGAACCCGGACCTCCCGGTCGCCTACCGCGACCTGCTCGGCCTCGAGCCGTGGAACGTCCGCCGGCTGACCTACTCCCCGAGCTGCGCGGTGCTCCTGGCCGGGTCCTCAGCCCAGTACTCGAAGATCGCCCACCACAACATCCACTTCGGTCGGTCCTGGGAGGGCGTGTTCACCGACCTCATCGACCGCGGCCGGCTGATGGCCGACCCGAGCCTGTTCCTGACCAACCCGACGCGGTCCGACCCCTCGCTTGCCCCCGAGGGCAAGCAGTCCTACTACGTGCTGTTCCCGACGCCCAACCTCGAGGCGCCAATCGACTGGACGCTCGAGGCCCCCCGCTACCGCGACCACATGGTCTCGGTGCTCGAGGAGCGCGGGTACGTCGGCTTCGGCGACGCCATCGAGATCGAGCACCTGACCACGCCTCTGGACTGGGCCGAGCAGGGCATGGAGCGCGGCTCGCCGTTCGCCTCCACGCACTCGTTCAGCCAGACCGGTCCGTTCCGGCCGGGCAACCGCTGGGGCGAGAACGTGGTGTTCACCGGGTCGGGGACCCAGCCCGGCGTGGGCGTCCCGATGGTGCTGATCTCCGGGCGGATCGCGGCCGAACGGATCGTCGGCCCGTTGCCGCGATCACTGTCGCGATAGAGGAGCGGGCTGTTCCCGAAACGCCGTTCGGCTGTGGATGGCGGCTGGATCCCAAGCCTCAGATGAGGTAGCATCGAACACGTGTTCGAACGATCGGAAGAGGTGCGCAGCGGGGGCCGGCATGGCTTCAGCTCCACTCGCCTGGGTCCTGTCGACGAGCCCAGGGCGAGCAGGATCGAGAAGTCCGCGTATGCCCAGTTGCGCGCCTGGTGGCGGGAGTTGCGGCCCGGGTGGGTGTCCGACGACTGGTTCGACGCGCCGGTCCGCCCTGAGGTCCGAGCGCTGATGACGCTGGCCCCCGGGCCGGACCTGGTGGCAGGCGTGGCCAGGATCGCCACCGGCCCATGCAGTGCGCCACACAGTGGGGAGGCGGCCCCCGGGGATCCTCGGCTCGGCTCAGCTCCCGGGTGGCCCTGCGCCTGCCAACTGGTCGTGGCCGCCGCGTGGGAGGCATGCGCGTCGTGGATCGCCGCGCGGGCGGCTGTCGCCACCGTGGAGGTCGCCGGTCAGGAGCTCATCGAGCTCCGTACGCCCACCGGGCAGACAATCGTGGACCCCACCCGCGAGGAGCTCGCAGTGGTCCTGAGCATCTCCCCCGCGTCTGCCCACAACCGGATCGTGGCCGCCCGTGAGCTGCTCGAGCACCCGCAGCTCGTGGCGCTCGTGGAGTCCGGCGGGTGCTCGGCGTGGGCGGCACGCGTGCTCGTCCTCGAGGTCGCATCCCTCGAGGGGGCGGCGGCCGCCGAGGTGGTCCAGGACGTCGTGGAGCGCATGCGCCGTCGGCACTGCACCGGTCGCCGGCGGTGGACCCCGGCGGAGCTCCGACGAGCCGCCCGCGCAGCCCGCCTGCGACTGCATCCCGACAGCGAGGAGCAGGTCCGCCGGTCCGCGTGGCAGTCCCGGCGTGTGGAGGTCCATCCCGGAACCGATGGGATGGCATACCTCCAGGCTCACATCGACGCGACGGACGCACTGCGGATCCACCGGCGGCTCACCGCCCTGGCGCGAGGCCTGGATGACCCGGAACGAACGCTCGATCAGAAGCGCGCCGACCTGCTCACCGACGTTCTGCTCGGTGCGGGGAGCGGCGTCGCCATGCCGAATTCGGAATCCACGCCCCAGTCAGACGCCGGACCCGGCGCCGGGCCGGGCGCAGCGAGCCTCGCAGAGGTTGACTCGGCAGGCCCGGATTCCCCGGCCTCGTCGGCCGGCACTCACGCCCACGAGCCACGCCCAGAGATCTGCGTGGTGGTCGGGTTGGACACCCTCCTCGGGCTGGCCGACGGCGCCGCGGAGGTGCCCGGCCTGGGCCCGATCCCGGCCGACCTGGCCCGAGCCCTGGCCGCTGAGGGCACATGGCGGGCATGGATCACCGATCCGGCCACGGGCTCGGTCATCGCGACCGGATCACGCCGGTACGCCCCCGGCCCGGGACTCGCCCGCCTGGTCCGCGCCCGGGAGCCGGTCTGTCGGATGCCCGGATGCCGACGGGACGCCCTGGCCTGTGACATTGACCACACGATCCCATGGCCCCGCGGGCAGACATCAGCGACCAATCTGGGGCCCCTGTGCCGACGACACCATCAACTCAAGACCCACGCGGGATGGGACCTGCAACCGGTGGACGGCGGATGGCGCTGGCGCCTGCCCAGCGGGCTGACCCAGCAGGACCATCGGGATCCACCACTGGAGTAGCCGCAGTACCCTGCCAGCATGGCGGCGCCTGCGCGGACCTCGCAATCCCGGATCGACCGGGCGATGGCTGCGCACTACGCCCTGCCCGGGCTGCTCGGAAGCTCCTTGATAGCACTGGGAGCCCTTGGCGTGGGGTGGCTCCCGGCCAACTCCCCCCTGATCGATGTCGGGATCGTCAGCACCCTTCGATCGACCACAGCCGGGGAGGCGCTGTCGCGCATCGCGGTGTTCGCAGGGGTCGCACTGCTGCTGCAGACCTGGCTCGTGCTGGGACACGACGTGCTCGACGACCTCGAACGAGACGATCGCCGCCTCGTGCTCATCCTCGCGATCTGGATCGCACCCCTGCTGCTGATGCCACCCCTCTTCAGCCGCGACGCGTACTCCTACTTCGCGCAGGGCCAGCTGGTACTCGCCGGGCTCAACCCCTACGAGAACGGGGTCTCCGCACTGCCTGGCTGGTTCCTGACCGGGGCGGACCCGCTCTGGGCCGAGTCACCCACCCCGTACGGTCCCGCCTTCCTGATCCTCCAGCAGGGTGTGGCCGCAGTGGCCGGAACCCACGCCTTCGTGGGCGCCCTGCTGTTCCGGCTGATCGCCCTGACCGGCGTCGCCCTGATGGTCGTCTACCTGCCGCGACTGGCCCATGCGCACGGGATCGACCCGCCCAAGGCCGTCTGGTTGGCCCTGCTCAACCCACTGGTCCTGATGCACTTCGTCGCCGGGGCGCACAACGACGCCCTGATGGTCGGCCTGATGGTGGCCGGCCTGGCCCTCGCGGTGGAGCGGCACCCGATCGTCGGGGTCATCCTGATCGGCTTGGCGGGCGGCGTGAAGCCGATCGCCCTGGTGGTCCTGCCGTTCGCCGGCCTGATCTGGGCGGGCACCCGCGCCAGCTGGCCGCAGCGGATCTGGGCCTGGGTCCGGTCCTCGGTGATCGTGCTGGCCGTGTTCGCCGTCCTCTCGCTGGCCGTGGGTGTGGGCCTGGGCTGGGTCGCCTCCCTGAGCACTCCCGGGACGGTGCGCACCTGGCTGTCCCCGCCCACGGCCCTGGGCATGCTCGTCGGCAGCGTCCTGGACTGGATAGGCCTGGGCACGGTCGACGGCGCAGTGAGCTTCTTCCGGGCGGTGGCGATGGTCGTCGGCGCGGCGATCGCCCTGTACCTGGTGCTGCGACCCGAGGGGCGCTCCCCGGTGCGCGGGGCCGCGCTGGTACTGCTGACGATCGTGGCGCTGGGACCGGTCGTCCAGCCGTGGTACCTGCTCTGGGCCTTGCCCCTGCTGGCGGCCACCGGGCTGACCGGGACCCAGCTGCGCGCGGTGATGATCGTGTCGACGATCCTCGTGCTGCACGGGATGGTCGAGTCCAACGCAACCGCAGACACCCTCGTGGACTTCTTCCGGGACGGGCTGGCCGCGGTCTTCGCCCTGGCCATGGTGGGCGTCGTGCTGGTGTCGAGCCCCGGCGAGCGGCGGCTCCTCGTGGGCGACCCGGTCGACCGGGGCATACGTCCACGGACCAGCCAGGCGCGGCTGCGTGCCGGCGCCCTGGTGGTTCAGCCGACAGGCTCCTCGATCTCGTAGTCCTCGTCGACGAACACCTCGCGGGCACTGCGGTGCTGGCCCAGCGAGAGCTGGGGGCCCTCGCCGATCAGCACGACGCGGGCGGCCAGGTCCGCCTCCTCCCACGCCGCCAGGATGTCGCGGAAGACATCGATGGCGATGGCGAACTGCTCGGGCTCGGACTCGGCCATGTCGCCCCACCCAGACCACAGGATGAGCAGGCCGTCGGCATCGTCGAGGTCCTCGACCTCGTCGAACTCCTGGGACTCCAGGCATTCCTCGAACGCGTCCCAGTTGTGCCCGAAGTAGTCCGGGAAGCCGAACCCGGCCGCGCAGGCCTCGAAGAAGGCCGCGCGACCTCCCCCGTCGCTCACGTCGATGAGGACCGACGCCCAGTCGAGCAGGGCGGCGAGCTCGGCAGCGGCATCGGCATCGGGCGCGTCACGCCACAGTGCGATCCGATTGCTCATCCGGACACGACCTCTCGGAAGCTCGAGTAGTGATCGGAGGTGTAGAACCGGGAGCCGTCATCCCCGCCCACGATCCGGCGCGCCCCACGATCGTCGGACCCTGGGGTGATCACGGTGTACTCGGAGTAGAAGCCCTTCGGCTGCTGGGGGAGGATCCCCTCGCGGTTGCTGAACGTGGACCCGTCCTTGCTGTATGGGAACGGCCCGTCCGATGCGATCAGCTCGAGGGTCTCGACTCCCTCCGGGGGCAGCTGCTCGACCGTCATCGTCTTCAGGTCCGTCGTGGGTTCGGCCGGGGCCAGGTCGGCGTACTGGGAGTCCGCCGCAACCGCCCCCTGTCCTCCACCAGCCGCTGCGGGGCCGGTCTCGGTGGCGGTGCCGGCGCACCCCGAGACGGCGATCAGGCCGATCAGGGCGGCGGCCAGCCGCATGCGCATGCTCACGACGAGAGCATCCCACATGCCCGGCCGCAGATGACCGGCGAGATGGGAGGATGTGCCCATGTCACGGCGCGAACTCGATGCGGCAGGGATCACCGATCCGCGGATGCGGGCGGCCTACGAGGCCTGCCGGGAGCTGCACGCCCACCACGGCCGGACCTACTACCTGGCCACGCGGCTACTGCCGCCCGGCAAGCGCCCCTTCGTGCACGCGCTCTACGGCTTCGCCCGGTACGCCGACGAGATCGTCGACGACCTCGACTCGACGCTGACCCCCCAGCAGCGCGCCGACGAGCTCGCCCGCTGGGGCGACCAGGTGCTGGCCGACCTCGCCCGGGGGCACTCCGAGGACCCGATCGCCCGTGCGCTGGTCGACACCGCGATGCGGTTCGCGATCCCGCACGAGCACTTCGCCGACTTCCTGACCTCGATGCGCATGGACCTCACCGTCACCGAGTACCCGACCTTCGACGACCTTGCGGTCTACGTGCACGGCTCGGCCGCGGTGATCGGCCGGGAGATGGTCCACGTGCTGGGCGCCACGGAACCCGCTGACCTGCCCGAGGCCCTGGAGCGCGCCGATGACCTGGGGGTCGCGTTCCAGCTGGCCAACTTCATCCGCGACGTCGGCGAGGACCTCGACCGCGGCCGGGTCTACCTGCCCCTCGACGAGCTCGAGCGCTTCGCCGTGCGCCGGGCGGACCTCGAGCGCCGGGTGCTCACGCCGCAGATCCGCCTGGCCCTGGAGTTCCAGGTCCGCCGGGTGCGCCAGCTTCAGTCCCGCGCTGAGCCCGGGATCGCCCTGCTGCGCCCAGAGGCCCAGCCCTGCATCGAAGCCGCCAGCGAGCTCTACTGCGGCATCGTCGATGCCGTGGAGGACATCGACTACCAGGTGTTCGACCGGCGGGCGACCGTCGGCAACGGCCGCCGCCTTCGGGTGGCCGGTGCGGCCTGGCGCGAGGCACGCCGCGCCCGCCGTCGCGCCGCCTGAGACCCGGTCAGCCGCCTCCGCCCGTCGCGCCCTTGGGGAGCCGGGCCACCTGTTCGCCGAGCACCCACGCAGCACCATCAGGTGCGATGCCCAGGGCCTTGACGTCCACGGGGTAGGTGCTCACCGGGGCGCCGGCTGCCAGACCTGCCGCGTCGTAGCAGACCACCCCCGGGGCCCGGATGGTGCACACCTCCCCGGTGGGGGTCTGCGCCAGACCACTGGCTGCACCCCGGTCGACCGTCCACTCACCATCGGCGTACCGGGCGAGGGCCTGGCCCGCATCCTCCGCGTCCAGGGTCGCCCAGACCGCTCCATCGGCGGCGACGAGGATCTGGGAGGCCCAGGTGTACGGCTCAGGGACGCCGACGTCCGACCACTGGCCGTCCCACCGGTGCAGCCACGCCAAGCCGCGCTTGGGGTCGGAGTCGGCTGTCCAGACAACCCCGGGCCCGGCTGCCAACGGCAACCCCTCGAACAGCCGCTTGCTGCCCTGGGGCCTCCCGATCGAGGTCCGCGACCCGTCGGGACGGACCGCCACCACATCCCCATCGGAGATCGTCCAGACCGATCCGTCCTCGCCGGCGGCCAGCGCGACCCGGGCGTAGCCGCCGATGTCGTCTGCGACCACCGCCCAGTCGTCGCCCTCGATACGCACGAGCCCCTTGGGCGTCGCCTGCCAGATTGCGCCATCGGTCGCCAGGATCGGGGCGCTGGCCGTGTCGCCGGCGGTCACCGGCCCGACGGCCGCCCACGTCCCGTCGCGGTACCGCGAGAGGGTGGTCCCCGCCACGAGCCACGGCGAACCACCGACCTTGGGCGCGGCCGGGAGCCAGACCTCGTCCGCGGTGACGGCCAGCACGCCGTCCGGCGCCTGCCCATAGGCGACCCCGAACGCGGGCTGCACCACGGCTGTGGGGTCCTGCCACAGTGCGACGAACTGGTCACCCTCGCCGCGCACGAGCCCCGCAACGGCGCTCACCAGGACCTTGTCACCCGCGACAGCCAGGGACGGCCAGAAGCCCTCACTGCCCTCGGGGACACCCTCGTCGGTCCCGAATGCCTCCCACGTCCCGTCGGGCGCCAGCCTGGCCACGCGGACCTCACCGCTGGGGTCGACGCCGTTGCCCGCGCCCACCATCGCCCACAGCCCGCCGCCCGCGGTCACGGCCATGTCATGGGCGTACCCGCCCGGGCCCGCCTTGCTCCACGTCGTCCCGTCGAAGCGGTAGACCCCGTGCTGCTCGGTGGTCGGGCCGTCCTGGGTGCTGGCCACCCACACCCCACCTGAGGGATCGGCGGCGATGTCGCGGATCCCGCCGGCCGGGGCGAGGTCGGCGTTGCCCGGTGTCGTCCACGCCGTCCCGTCGAAGCGCACCACCACGTTGACAGCCTCACCGTCGACCGCGCTCACGCCGCCCGCCCACACCGCCCCCGTGGAGTCCAGCGCAAGCGGGCCCGCCACGCTCAGTTGCTCCATGCCGACCGACTGCCAGGATCCGTCGACCCACCGAGCCACGCCGCCGCCACCACTGACCCACAGCTCATCGCCCACCTGGAGGGCCTCGCCCGCCGGGACCGAATCGCCTGGAACGTCGGCGTACTGCGCGGGCACGGCGAGGTCCACCAGGAACCGCTCGCCGTCGAACAGCCTGACCCGGTCCCCGCTGTCCAGCCACACCCCCGCCGGCTGAGCGGCGGCGAGCCTCAGCACCGAGGTGAAGGCCAGGTCATCGGCGGCATCCCAGATCGTCGCCTCGCCAGTCGCCGGATCCACACGGGCCACCTGCCAGGGGCCGTCGACCCACACCATCCCGGCACCGTCGACAGCGACGTCGCCCTCGCCGGTGCCGCCGGCCAGGGTCAACCCGCTGGGTACGAGGTCCGCTGACCTGTCCTCGGGCCACTGGCCGGCCGATCCCCCACCTGATCCCCCGGCGCACCCCGCCACGAGCGCCGCACCCAGGGCCATCGCCATCCATGCACGGGCCGACATCGCGCACCTCCGACCCGGGGCATGCGCCCAGCACACCCCTCACCTCCAGCGCATCACTGCTGCGCGTCCCCCGCAAGGGGCTTGCGTCCCCCGACCCGGGCCAGCATCGGCACCAGGGCGGGCAGGGGCGGGCCGGCCATCGGCTCCCGCTGGATGCCACGCCGCCCCCAGAACACCCACAGGGTCAGGGAGAGCACCACGAGGGCGAACCCGAACATCAGGTCCTCGACCGGTGCATACAGGATCCGGCCGTCACCGAACGCGGGCGGCGCGGAACTCTCGGGGGTGCTGGAGCCGATGATGGCCTCGCCCGAGTACCGCACGATCCGGAACCCGGTGAGCACGCCGTTGGTGAGCAGCTGGAAGAAGACGATGATCGGGTAGGCCATCCAGAACAGCCGCCTCGTGAGCAGCCGCGTCCGCACGATCCAGAGGTCCCAGACGACGACCAGGAGCACGCCGAGCACTGCCAGTTGCGTGTAGGTCATGGGCCCTCCCCCTCGGCGTCCTGTGTCTCGTCGCCCACCGGAAGCCCCGTCGCCGACCGCACCGCCTCGAGGGTGAGGATGGCCGCGACCGGCACCACGAGGAAGAAGACCACCTCATCGATGGGCAGGTCACCGGGCAGCCGGATCCCGGTGATCAGCGCCTCGTCGAACCACCAGTGGCCCGAGGCGATCGCGTAGATGTCCCAGAGCGCGAAGACCAGGGCAACGGGAACGATCGACAGCAGCAGCCGCCGCCAGCGTCGGAGCACTCGCGTGCGCAGGCCCACCTCGAGCCACCCAGCGCCGAGCACGATGAACGCCATCACCGCCAGGTAGGACCACTGCCCCACGGCTCAGCCCTCCCCGGGGAACATCGCGGCGGCGTCCGATCCCGTGTCCGCAAGGGCGGCAGGATCCGCGCGTGGGGTGCCCCTCGGGTCTGCGAGCATGGCGCGACGGGCGACGGCGATGTCTCGCGGGCGCCCGGACGTGCACATCCCGAGCAGGCGGTCCTGCCCATCGAGGGTGAATGCGGTCCAGGCCTCGGAGTCCGGGTCGATGCCCTGGCCCTCCTCGCGCCAGACCACCCGCCCGCGCGCGGTCGAGCCCAGGACGAGCAGCGTGCGCTCCCCGACGTCGCTGAACACGTACGGGATCGGGTCCGCGGCAGGCAGGTCTGGCGGCTCGCCCCATGAGTGAGCCGTGGATGACTGGGCCGTGGACTCCGCCTCGACCCACTGGGCAACCGCCGGGGCGAGTGTCTCCGGGGCATTGAGGGCCTGAGTCCAGTGCCCGCCGGGCAGGTGGGCGCCGTACCGGGGCGACCAACGGCTCGCCGCATCACCAACGGCGAAGACCCCCCGGGTACTGGAGCGCCCCCACTGGTCGACCAGGACCGCCCCGCCCGCCCCCAGCTCGACCCCGGAGCCACTCAGCCAGGCTGTCTCCGGCCGGACCCCCAGGGCCACGAGCACCAGGTCCGCAGGCAGGCCCTCCACGACCGGCCCGTCCGCCGTCTGCTCGATCCCGCGCGCCGCACTGCCGAGATGGAGCTCGACCCCGGCGCCGGCAAGCCACCCGGCGACGCGGTGCGCGACCTCGGGAGGAACCCGACCCTCAAGGAGCGTCCCCTGGGCCTCGAACAGGGCGACGTGCGCGCCGCGCCCCGCAGCCGTCGCAGCAGCCTCGCACCCGATCCAGCCCCCGCCCACCACCACGAGCCGGACCCCCGGTCGGACGGCCGCCCAGAACTGCGCCGCCTCGGGCCGATCGTGCAGGACGTACGAACCGGCCTGATCCCAGCTGGGCGGGCCGGACAGGGGTGGCACCTGTGGCCACCACGACGGCGCCGGCAGGCAGCCGGCTGCCATCCGAGCACACCACCGCCAGCGCGCCCCCCGGGCTGGAGGACACCTCGAGCCCCTCGGCACGAGTCCCAAGCCGGATGTCGTCGGCGTGGGCCCACACGTCCACGCCCATCGCCGGTCGCAGGTCGACCTCCGCGTCCGGGTCCTTGGTCAGCGGTGGCCGGTCGTAGGGGGGATCAGTCTCTGCGCCGATCAGGACGATCCGCCCGGTGACCCCGGAGGACCGCAGCAACGCGCAGGTGCGCGCCCCGGCCAGCCCCGCGCCCACGATCACCACATCCGCCACGAGCCAGCAGCCTAACCGGCGAGTTCCGTTCTGGCTCCTAGAATTGCCCCGTGACCCCGACCCCACCACCTCCCCCGACAGCGGTTGACCCGCTCGTGGGCCGGGTCCTGGATGGGCGGTACCGGATCGAGTCGTTCCTGGCCCGTGGGGGGATGGCGACGATCTACCAGGGCGCCGACCTGCGGCTGGACCGCACCGTGGCCATCAAGGTGATGCATCCGACGTTCGCCACGGACCCGGGGTTCGTCGAACGCTTCGAGCGCGAGGCGCGGGCGGCCGCACGACTCAACAGCCCCTACGCCGTAGCCGTCCACGACCAGGGCAACGACGCGGGGGTCACCTACCTGGTCATGGAGTACGTTCCGGGGCACACCGTGCGCGACGTCCTGCGCACCCACGGGGCGCTGCCCCCCGCACAGGCGCTGGCGATCATCGACCCGGTGCTGCAGGCCCTGGCCGCGGCCCACCGGGCCGGGTACATCCATCGCGACGTCAAGCCGGAGAACGTCCTGATCTCCGAGGACGGCCGGGTCAAGGTCACCGACTTCGGACTCGCCCGCGCCATCGAGGGCGCAGACTCGGGCAAGACCCACGGCCTGCTCCTCGGGACGGTGGCCTACCTGTCTCCAGAGCAGGTCGAGCACGACCGAACCGATGCCCGCTCCGACGTGTACAGCGCGGGGATCCTGCTCTACGAGCTCGTCACGGGCCAGGTCCCCTTCACCGCATCTGCCCCCATGCAGGTTGCCTACAAGCACGTGCACGAGGACGTGCCGGCCCCGTCGTCGATCCGGCCCGGCATCCCCGTCGGGATCGACGAGCTCGTGGGACGGGCGACCCGGCGCAATCCCGACCAGCGCTTCGGGGACGCTGATGCCTTCCTGTCCGCGGCCCGGGTGCAGAGGGCCCAGCTGCCCCCGTCGCAGCCCTGGGCGCCCTCCCCCACCGACACGCTCGTGGTGGACCGTGGGCGTGACGCCGGAGCCGCCGCCGCTGCTGGTGCTGCCGTAGCAGGCGCTGCCGTGGCGGGCGCCGGCCGCCTCCCAGCACCTCGACGCCCCCGACTGGGTCAACCAACGGCCCGATGTGCCGGCCCAGGAGCCGCCCGGCGCCGCCCAGGAGCCGCCCGCACCGCCGGCGCCCGCCGCCGCGCAGGTCGCGCCACCGCTGCCCGAGGGTGCGGTGCAGGTCACCGAGGTCAGCCACCAGACCGCACCGGACGCCCCCCGCCGGCCCCGCCGCGGCCGCAAGGCGCTCTGGCTCGGCGCCGTGGCGCTGGCCAGCGTCGTGGCGCTGCTCGTGATCGCCTTCGGGCCGCTGCAGCGGGTCTCGGTCCCCGACCTGCTGGGCAAGACCCCCACCGAGGCAGCCGCGATCCTGGCCACCTCCAACCTCGTGCTCGACGCCCAGGAGTCCGACTTCAGCGAGGACTTCGCCAAGGGCGTCATCATGGCCACCGATCCCGGGCCGGACTCCTCCGCGCGGACCGGGAGCACGGTTCAGGCCGTGGTCAGCAAGGGCCCGGAGCGCTATGACGTCCCGAAGCTGCGCAAGCTCACGGTCCAGGAGGCCGAGGTCGCCCTCGGGGCGGCCAACCTGGAGCTCGGGGAGCAGAGCGAGGCCTACGACGACAAGGTGAAGAAGGACGACATCATCAGCAGCGACCCGCCGGCCGGGGAGTCGGTGAAGCCGGGCACGAAGGTCGCGATCGTGGTGTCCAAGGGGCCGGAGCCGGTCACGATGCCCAACCTCGAGGGCACCGACGGGGACGCCGCGGAGAAGACCCTGAAGGATCTCGGCCTCGAGGTGGACCGCTCGAACAAGACCAGCGAGTCCGTGGCCAAGGGCCTGGTCATCAGCACCAACCCCGAGGGCGGGGCGAGCACGTTCCGGGGCGAGACCGTCGAGCTGGTCGTGTCCAAGGGCCCCCCGCTGGTGGAGGTGCCCAACGTGGTGGGTAGGACCGAGGCCGATGCCCGGGCCGTCCTCGAGGGCGCCGGCTTCATCGTGAACGTGGACAAGCCGCTCCCCTTCGTCGTCTTCGGCGTGAACTCGCAGAACCCGGGGGCGGGCACCAAGGCGCCCAAGGGCTCGACCGTGACCATCACCGTTGTCTAGCCCGCACTGGACCCGCAACCACCACACGCTGGCAACCCTGGCCCTGGTCGGGGCCACGGCCGTGTGGGGCGCGACCTTCGTGGTCGTCCAGGACGCCGTCGAGCAGATGCCCGTGGTGCCGTTCCTGTTCTGGCGGTTCGCCATCGCGGCCCTGGTGCTGGCCGTGCTGCGCCCGGGCGCGGTCCGTGCCCTGACCCCCGACAAGCGCCGGCACGGGTTGTACCTCGGTCTGCTGCTCGGCGGGGGGTACGTGCTGCAGACCTTCGGGCTGCTGCACACCTCAGCGACGGTGTCGGGCTTCATCACCGGGATGTTCGTGGTGTTCACCCCCCTGATCGCCTGGGCCGTGCTGCACCAGCCGATCGGGCCCGGGGTCTGGCTCGGCGTCGCCCTGGCGACCGTCGGCCTGGCGCTGATCAGCCTCAATGGGTTCGTTCTCGGATTCGGCGAGCTGCTGACCCTCGGGTGCGCCGCCCTGTTCGCCGGTCAGATCGTGGGGCTGGGCCACTGGTCCACCGCCTCGGACGCCTATGGGCTGACCGTGCTGCAGCTCGGCGTCGTGGCCCTGATGTGCCTGATCGCCTCCCCGCTGCAGGGCGGCCTGGTCGTCCCGCCCACTGCCGGGGTCTGGGCCGCGATCCTGTTCCTTGCGCTGGCGGCCACCGCCCTGGCGTTCCTGGCCCAGACATGGGCCCAGACCTACATGAGCGCCCCGCGTGCAGCGATCGTCCTGACCCTCGAGCCGGTGTTCGCCGGCATCTTCGGGGTCACGGTGGGCGGCGACGAGCTGACCACGCGGATCCTGGCAGGTGGGCTGTTCATCGTGGCGGCGATGTACGTCGTGGAGCTCGGCCCCCGGTTCGGACGCGGGGTCAGCCGGACAACAGCCCCCTGAGCACGTCGACGGCCCGGTCGATCCCATCGTCGTCGACGTCCATGTGCGTCACCAGGCGCGCCGTGCGGGGGCCCAGGACGCTTACTGCCAGACCCTGCTCGCGCGCGGCGCCGGCGATCTCGGACGCCGTCGGGCCCCGCGTGAGGTCGAGCACGACGATGTTGGTCTCGACGGCATCGGGGTCCACCACGTCGGGGCGGACCGACGCGATGGCCCCGGCCAGCCGGCGGGCCCGGGAATGGTCCTCGGCGAGCCGCTCGACGTGGTGGTCAAGTGCGTACATCCCCGCCGCGGCCAGGATCCCGACCTGGCGCATCCCGGCTCCGTAGCGCTTGCGCCACACCCGCGCCTGGGCGATCCGCTGCGCCGTGGACACCAGGACCGACCCGATGGGCGCCCCGAGGCCCTTGGACAGGCAGACCGACGCCGTGTCGAACAGCCCGCCGATGTCGGCCAGCGCCACCCCGGAGGCCACATGGGCGTTCCAGAGGCGCGCACCGTCGAGGTGCAGCCCCACCCCGCAGCCATCTGCCCACGCGCGCAGCGTGCGCATGTCGGCCAGGTCCTGGACCGTCCCGCCGCCGAAGTTGTGGGTGTCCTCGACGACGACGGCCGCGGTCGACACCAGGTAGGGCCCCGCATCAGGGGCCGCCATCGCGATCACCGTCCCCGGATCGAGCCTGCCCGCAGGTGCTGACCAGGTGCGCGTGGTCACCCCCCCGAGCGCGGCATGGGCGCCCAGCTCGGCACGCACCACGTGGGCCAGCTGGTCACACAGGAGCTCCGCACCGGGGGCCACCAGCAGGCGGACCCCGAGTTGGTTGCCCAGCGACCCGGTGGGGACGAACAGCCCGGCCTCGTGCCCCAGCATCCCGGCGACCCGGGCCTCCAGGGCGTTCACCGTGGGGTCCTCGCCGTAGACGTCGTCACCGACCACCGCCTCGGCCATGGCTGACCGCATCCCGGGCGTGGGACGGGTTACGGTATCCGAGCGCAGGTCGACGACATCCATGCCCGGAGCCTACGCAGGAGGGATGGGGGCTGTGCGCAGCATCACCGGACGGGGTCCGGCACTGGTCGTGGCCGCAGCCCTGCTGCTCAGCGGCTGCGGCCAGGTCGAGCGGATCAGCGACGCGCTGGGCGCCTCCAGCGACGCCGAGCTCCTCGCGGCCGTGTCGCTGACCGAGGCCGACGCCGCCCCGGGCTCGACCTTCCAGCCCTACGAGGGCGGCAACGAGGTGTTCGGCCGCACGTCGTTGGACCTCTGCTACGGCGACTTCCCGAGCGAGGAGCTGCGCAGCGGGCGCAACCAGGTGGGGATCGGCGATGAGGCGGGCCAGGCCTGGGTCAGCTCCGAGGCCGTCCTCTACCCGACGCCGGAGGACGCCGAGCAGGCCATGGCCGAGCTGGAGAAGGCCCGCGAGGAGTGCCCGACCGAGCCGGTCGAGCCTCCACAGCCCGATCGTGACGCCCTGGCGTGGGAGTTCGCACCTGCCCCCGACTCGGACTGGCCGCAGCAGCCCGGGGTCACGCGCCAGGCCTACGAGTTCGAGGCGACGAATCCCGCTGGCGAGACATGGACCAGCACGGCCACCTACCTGCAGCGCGGGCGGATGATCCTCGCGCTCTACACGACCCCGCCGGACAGCCCCGCAGCGACGCTGAGGAACGCCCCCGACCAGGCCCGGTTCGTCGAGGTCATGACCAACCGGCTCGTGGGCCTGCCCGAGGAGCCGCTGCAGTACGGGGAGCCGTTGGACGACCCCAACGACATCAGCGTGTGACGAGCATCTCCGCCACCGCGAACGCCAGCTCGAGGGACTGCACTCGGTTCAACCGCGGGTCGCACGCTGTCTCGTAGCGCAGTCCGAGGCCGTCCTCGGTGATCCCCGCGGTCCCGCCGACGCACTCGGTGACGTCGTCGCCGGTGAGCTCCACGTGCAGCCCGCCGGGGTGCACGTCCAGGGAGCGCATGACCTCGAAGAAGCCCGTGACCTCGTCCATGACGTCACCGTAGGACCGGGTCTTGTGCCCGCTGGTGGCCTCGAACGTGTTGCCGTGCATCGGGTCGCACACCCAGACGACCGGGTGGCCGGAGTCGCGCACCGCCCGGACCAGCGGGGGCAGCGCCTCGCGGATCCGGCCAGCCCCCATCCGGGTGATGAACGTGAGCCGTCCGGGCGTGAAGTGCGGGTCCAAGGCCTCGGCCAGGGCCACGGCATCCTGGGGGCTGGTCGTCGGACCGAGCTTGACCCCGATCGGGTTGCGGATCTCGCGGGCGAACTCCACGTGAGCACCGTCGAGCTGGCGGGTGCGCTCCCCGATCCAGAGGAAGTGCGCCGAGACGTCGTAGGGCAGCCCCGTGCGCGAGTCGATCCGGGTCAGGGCGTCCTCGTAGTCCAGCAGGAGCGCCTCGTGGCCGGCGTAGAACTCGACCCGGTGGAACTCCTCGGGCTCCGCGCCGCACGCGCGCATGAAGGCCAGCGCACGGTCGATCTCCCCGGCCATCAGGTCATAGCGCTGGCCGGCCTCGGTCGAGGCCACGAAGTCCTGGTTCCAGGAGTGCACATGGCGAAGGTCGGCATAGCCGCCCTGCGTGAAGGCACGCACGAGGTTCAGGGTGGCGCTGGCGGTGTTGTAGGCGCGGACCAGGCGCTGCGGGTCGGCACGGCGGGCCTCGGCGGTCGGCGCGACGTCGTTGACCGCATCCCCACGGTAGCTGGGCAGGGCCACCCCATCGACGATCTCGACGTCGCTGCTGCGCGGCTTGGCGTACTGGCCGGCGATCCGACCGACCTTGACCACGGGCATCGAGGCGCCATAGGTGAGCACGATGGCCATCTGCAGGACGGTCTTGAGCTTGGCGCGGATCGCATCGGCGGTGGCGCCCTCGAAGGTCTCCGCGCAGTCGCCGCCCATGAGCACGAAGGCGTCACCCCGGGCCACGGCGGCCAGGCGCTCGGTGAGCTGGTCGCACTCACCGGCGAAGACCAGGGGCGGCAGCGTGCGCAGCGTCGCCGTCGCAGCAGCCAGCGCCTGCGGGTCGGGCCAGGTCGGCTGCTGGACAGCCGGGCCGAGGCGCACGGTGTTCTGGGGGGCGGCCGTCAGGGCCGCATCCTGCACGGACATGGGTCCAAGGGTATGTCAGTCACGCCGATGGGGCGGACCGCGCTCGCCCGCCCCATCGGTGATGCAGCTGGCTCAGTGCTCGACGTGGACCTTCTCGCGCTTGGTCTGGCCGATGCCGGCCAGCAGCTCGCCGAACCATGGGACGTCGATGTCGAACGCCTTGCCGCCCTTGATCCGGTCGAACTCGATGGCGCGCAGCTCGTCACCGCGCTCCTCGTCGTGGCCCACGAGGCCGGTGCCACCGGACAGCGCGGTATCGACCGCGGTGTCCACGCAGGACTTGATCAGCTCGAGGTCGCGATCATTGGCCGCCGCAGCCCGCGAGTAGTAGCCCGACTTCTGGATCAGCACCTTGCCGGCCTCGATCATCGGGGCGAACTGCTCGGCGAACCACTGCCCCGGGTTGATCTCGTCGAGGCGGACGTGGCCGAACGCATCGCGCGGGACCTCCTGTCCGGCGGCCTCCATCTGCGCCACGATCGACTCCACGCCGGCCCCCTCGGACAGGAAGATGTTGACGTTGCCGTGCTCGTCCATGATCCCCTTGAGCCTGGCAGCCTCGTCCGCGAGGTCGAGGGCCATCTCGGGGACGAACACCGCATGGACGTCCCGACGGATCCGCGGCACCCCGAAGTCGTCGAGCCACTCCTTGGTGTCGAGCAGGCTGCGGTAGGACTGCGCCGTCGCGGCCGTCAGCCAGCCGCAGTTGCGGCCCATGACCTCGTGCACGATCAGCATGCGCGGGGCGGCGCTGTGCTCGGAGACGACGTTCCAGAAGTAGCGAGCTCCCTCATCTGCTGCGGTCCATGCGCCCAGGGACTGCCTGATCGGGATGACGTCGTTGTCGATCGTCTTCGGCAGGCCGACGACCTGCAGGCCGTAGTCGTTGCGGGCCAGGAAGGCGGCGAGGTCCGCGGCCGCGGTGTTCGTGTCGTCACCCCCGATGGTGTGCAGGACGTCCACACCGTCGGCCACGAGCTGGTCGGCGGCCACCTTCTGGGGGTCCTGGCCCTCGGCGACCAACCCGCGCTTGACGCAGTCGGCCACGTTTGTCAGCTTCACCCGGCTGTTGACGATCGGGCTGCCGCCGAAGTCGTGCAGGAGGTGGGCCTTGGCGCGCACCTCGGGCGTGACGAACATCTTGTCGCCCTTGAGCAGGCCCTGGTAGCCACCCCGGTAGGCGATGATCTCGATGTCCGGCGCGACCTCGGTGTAGCGCTGGATCAGCCCGCCGACAGCCGAGGACAGGCACGGTGCGAGTCCTCCGGCGGTGAGCAGTGCAACCTTCTTGACAGCCATGGATGAGCCCCTTCTGCGATGGTGGGTTTGCGCCCGCCCACCGTACCGAGGCGGCCGTCGCGACGCTGGCCGACCGGGGCGCCCTAGAGTGTTCGCCCATGAGCATCCTGGCCATCGACGCCGGCACCACCGGAGTGACCGCGCTGCTGATCTCCACCGACCTGCGCATCGTCGCCCGCGGCTACAGCGAGTTCCCCCAGCACTTCCCGGCCGATGGCTGGGTCGAGCACGATCCGGGTGAGATCTGGTCGGCCACGCTGGCCGCACTGCGCGAGCTGCTGGCCACCGACCAGGCCACGGCCGACCCGCCCACGGCCGTGGGCATCACCAACCAGCGCGAGACCATCTGCTTCTGGGACCGCGAGACGCTGGGCTCCCCGAGGCGGGCGATCGTGTGGCAGGACCGCCGCACCGCCGGCATGTGCGCGAGCATGCGCGAGGCCGGCCACGAACCCCTCATCGCCCGCCTGACCGGCCTGCGCCTGGATCCGTACTTCTCCGGGACGAAGCTGGCCTGGGTGCGCACCGAGGACCCGCAGACGTGGCGCCGGGTCACCTCCGGCGAGGTCGCGGTGGGCACCGTCGACTCCTACCTCGTGGCGCGCATGACCCGCGGGCTGCACCATGTCACCGATCCGTCGAACGCCTCGCGCACCCTGCTCTACGACCTGCACACGGGCGACTGGAGCCCCGAGCTGCTCGAGCTGTTCGGGGTGCCCCGCCATGCCCTGCCCGAGATCGTGTCCTCGTACGGGGTCATCGCCAGCACCGATCCCTCGTGCTTCCTGGGCCTGGAGCTGCCGATCGCCGCGATCCTCGGCGACCAGCAGGCCGCCCTGTTCGGCCAGGGGTGCTTCACCGTGGGCTCGAGCAAGTGCACCTACGGGACAGGTTCCTTCGTCCTGGTCAACACCGGCGAGGAGATCGTGGCCTCGCACTCGGGCCTGCTGACCACCGTGGCCTGGCAGCACCCCGACGGACGCCGGGAGTACGCCCTCGAGGGGGCGGTGTTCGTCACCGGCGCGGCGGTCCAGTGGCTGCGCGACGGGCTGCAGATCATCACCTCAGCCGCGGAGACCGAGGAGCTGGCCCGATCCGTCCCGGACTCCGGCGGGGTGGTGTTCGTGCCCGCGCTGACGGGGCTGGGGGCCCCGGACTGGGACCCGTACGCCCGCGGCACCATCATGGGCATCACCCGTGGCACCACGCGGGCGCACCTCGTGCGCGCCACGCTCGAAGCCATTGCCTTCGAGGTGCGCGACGTCGTGGACCTGATGACCCGGGAGGCCGGTGTCACCCTGCCCGCGCTGGCCGTTGACGGCGGGGCTGCGGCCAATGGCTTCCTGTGCCAGGTCCAGGCCGACCAGCTCGGGGTCCCGGTCCTGCGCTCGGCCGAGCTGCAGGCCACCGGCCTGGGCGCGGGGGTCGCCGCGGGCCTGGCGACCGGGGTCTGGGCCTCCATCGACGAGGTGGGCGGCGAGCTCAGCGCGGCGGCCGACGCCCGGTTCGATCCCCAGCCGCACAACCCTGCAGCGCATCGGCTCTGGCGGATCGCTGTGGAGCGGTCCAAGGGGTGGGCCAGGCTGCGCTAGGCACGCCGCCAGCGCACGTCAGGCCGGGGTCACCTCGCCTGCGTCCACCGCCGCGACCAGGTCCGGCGAGGGGGTGGAGGTCCCGTACCTGCCGATCAGGTCCTTGGCCTTGTTGGCGTAGATGTCGACGTACTCCTGGCCGGAGAGCTCCATCAACTCGTACATGATCTCGTCGGTCATGCTGCGCAGCACGAACCGGTCGTCCTCCATCCCGGCGTACCGGGAGAAGTCCAGCGGCTTGCCGATCCGGATCGTCAGCGGGTAGAGGTTCGGGATCTTCTGGCCGGTTGGCTGGATCTTGTCGGTGCCGATCATGGCCACCGGGATCACCGGGGCCGGCGCGGCCAGGGACATGCGCGCCGGGCCGGTGCGCCCGCGGTACAGCCGGCCGTCCGGGGAGCGGGTGCCCTCCGGGTAGATGCCCAGCAGGTCGCCCTGGCGCAGGATCCGCACCCCGGTGTCGATGGCCGCCATGCTCGCCCGGCCCCCGGACCGGTCGATGGGGACCTGGCCGACACCGGAGAAGAACTGCTTGGTCATCCAACCCTTGACCCCGGGGCCGTCGAAGTAGTCGCTCTTGGCAAGGAAGGTGATCTTCCGGTCGACGACCAGCGGGAGGAAGAAGGAGTCGGAGAAGGACAGGTGGTTGCTGGCCAGGATGGCCGGACCGTCCTCGGGGATGTGCTCGATGCCCTCGACGTGGGGCGTGTACAGCGTCTTGAGGGCCGGGCCGACGATCACATGCTTCATCAGCGAGTAGAGCATCGGTGGTCCTCCCTTGGCAAAGGACACGGTAGGGGACGCCCACGCGCAGCGGCAACGCGGGACGTCCGCGTCGCGCACGGATGTGCGACGATGTGCAGCGTGCCCGAGGACCAGGAGGAGTTCGACGAGGCGTGGGCGCGCATCGTCGACGACCTGACCGGCTCGGATCCCGACCTGGGTGCCGACCCGGGTGCGGGGCCAGCAGCGGGGACGAGCAGTGCGGGTCCCGAGGCCGGGGCCACCGCGGGTGCACCTGGTCCCGACCAGGGCCTCGCAGCCCTCTTCGAGCCGCTGCGCCGCAGTGAGCCACCCCCCGACGCCTTCGTCGACAACTGGGAGGACGAGGGCCACTTCACCCCGCCCGAGCCCCCCGAGATCCCGGCGGGAACCCCGATCAAGCGCCTGGCCTGGGCTGGGGCCCTGGGCGGGCCGACAGTGCTGGTCCTCACTGCGCTCACCGGGTGGAACGCCCCTGGGGTGGTGACCCTCGGCGCCGGCCTGGCCGCCCTGGCTGGGTTCGCCACCCTCGTCTGGCACATGCCCGACTCGCACGGTGACGGATGGGACGACGGCGCGCGGTTGTAGGTGCGGGTCGTGCGCTCAGCCACGCAGGTCCGGATCAGTCGTCCCGGGGGCCTCTCCGGGCTCCTCGCCGTCCCACTCATCGAGGCTGTCGGCCGGCTCGGCAGTCCCGCCGCCGAACGTCCGCTGATCGGCGGCGGACGTCAGCGCGGACCCGAGGCCGGTGATCACGCTGCGAGCCACCTCTGTGATGTCGACGAGCACCTGCGGGTTGACCTGCTCGAGCGTGGCCGCGGCCTGGCAGATCGGGCAGGAGTCGCACACCGCCTGCGGAACCTTCGGCCGCGGCGGGTCCTGCGGGTCGGCCGGCAGGAGCAGGCCCGCGTCGTCGGCCCAGGATCGCACGGCGTCCCAGAAGGAGGATCCCTCGGCGGATTGCATTCAGCCCTCCACGCGACGCTTGAGGCCCTTGAGCGCGGAGTCCACGATGACCTTCTCCCCACGGCGACGAAGCATCCCGATCACCGGCACCGCCAGCTCGACCGCCAGGCGGTAGTCGACCTGGGTGGTCCCGTCGCCGAGGTCGGTGCACGTGTAGGTGCCATGCAGGTCGTGGAGCATCTCGCCCTTGGTCAGGTGCCACGAGACCTCGGTCTCGGCCCAGTCGTAGGCCACTGAGTAGGTGTCCTTGATCAGCCCGAGGTTGCCCGTGAAGGTCGCCTCCCCGGGGCGTCCGGCCGCATCGACGTCCCGGGCCTCGACGTGATCGACTCCCGGGATCCACTCCCCGTAGGCCTCGACATCGGCAATGACGTCCATGATGTCCGCGGGATCAGCCGCGATCACGATGCTCGATTGCGTCAACTCGCCCACGAGCGCACAGGCTAGCCGGTTTGCCGCGTGAGTGCCCCACGGGCGCTGTAGCGTGATCGCCGGTGCCGAGCAGGAGGGGGTGGACGTGGTCAGCCAGGACAACCGGCCCGCCCACGGACTGCGCGTGGTCGTCGCCGACTCCCACCACCTCGTGCGCCACGGGCTGGCCGATGTGCTCACCTCAGCCGGGGCGCAGGTCACCTTGGCCCAGGATGCGGAGTCCGCGCTCCGGGAGGTCGCCGAGCGCCACGCGGACGTGCTCGTGGTCAGCCTCGACCTGCCCGGCAGTGAGCGGGGTCACGTCGTGGCCATCGCCCGGGACCGCTGGCCAGCCCTGGCGGTGGTGGCGCTCAGCGACGAGACGAACCACGAGGCGATGCTCCAGGCACTGGACCTGGGTGCGTCGGCGTACCTGCCCAAGACCGCCGCGCCGGAGCGCTTCGTGCTCACCGCCGTCCGCACCGCTGCCTCCCCCGGCGCCTTCGTCGCCGACGATGTGCTGGCCCCCCGCAGGCAGGAACGTGGGGGTCCACGCCTGACTCCCCGTGAGTCCGAGGTGCTCGAACTGGCAGCCGAGGGCCTCACGGTCCAGGGGATCTCCGACCGGCTCTACGTCTCCCAGGCCACCACCCGCTCGCACCTGTCGGGCATCTACCGCAAGCTCGGGGTCACCTCGCGCAGCCAGGCTGTCCTGGCCGCCGAGCGTCTCGGGATGCTGCGGACCTGACGTGGCCGGCACCCGTTCGGCGTGGATCGACTGGGCGATCTGGTTGGTCCTGCGGCTGTTCCTGGTCGCGATCATCGTGGGGCTCATCCCCTGGCCCGAGCAGGTCAACGACCTGACCATCTACGCCAACTGGGCCGACGAATCCCTGCGGTACGGCAGGTTCCCCGCCGACGAGATGTGGCAGTACCCGCCGCTGGCTGGCCCGGTGTTCCTCCTCGGGGCGTGGTTGCCCGGGGACCGGCTCGGCTTCGTGACACTGTTCCTGGGCTTCGATGCGGCCGTCATGGCCATGCTGACCCACCAGGCCCGACGCTCGGGGCGCACCGCCGGGACCCGGCTGTGGGCCCTGCTGCCCCTGATCGTCGGCCCCCTGCTCCTGGCGCGCTTCGACGTGGTCCCCACAGCGTTCGCGGTGGCTGGCGTTCTCACGGCGGCCCGACCGCTTGCCAGCGGAGCACTGGCTGCCACAGGGGCGTGGCTCAAGGTCTGGCCAGTGCTCGTCCTGGCGGCGCTGCGTCGTCGGGACCTCCCCCGTGGGGTGGTCGGTGCGCTCGGGGCCTCGGTGCTCATCGCGGCAGTGCTGGTGGTGACCACGGCCGATCCCCTGTCGTTCCTGGGCGGGCAGCGGGACCGCGGCCTGCAGATCGAGTCGCTGGCCGCGTGGCCGTTCCTGGTGGCCCGGCTGGTGGGCGCCCCCGTCGAGGTCGTGTACCGGTACGGCGCGCACGAGATCGAGGCGTCCGCCGTGGACTCCGTCGCCCGTGGTGTCCTCGTGCTGACCCTGATCCTGCTCGGTGTGGTGGCCGTGCAGCGTCTGCGCGGCGTCCTCGATGGGGTGTCGGGTGCCGATGTCGCCCTGGCCACGGTCCTGTTCACGGTGGCCACGAGTCGGGTGTTCTCCGGGCAGTACTTCATCTGGCTGCTGGCCCTGGCCGCCGTGACCCTCGGTGACCCGGGCAGCCGGATGCGGCGGACCACCGCCCTGCTGATCGCCGCCGGGCTGGCCACGCAGCTGGTCTACCCCTGGCTCTACTCGGCACTCCTGGACGGCAACCCCGTGGCCGTGGCGGTACAGACCGTGCGCGTGGGGCTCACCCTGGCAGCCACCGTGTTCGCGCTCGGGGTCATCCTGCGTCCGGGTCGCCACCCTCGAGCATGATCCGCAACCGCTGCGCGGAGTGATCCCACCCCCACGATGACTCGACCCATCGGCGCCCCGCGGCGCCCATCCGCGCGGCGAGCTCCGGGTCGGTCAGCAGCTGGCTGACCCGGGCGACGAGGGCGTCGGAGTCCCGGCCCCCGACGACGAAGCCGGTCTCGCCCTCGCGCACGGCGTCCGGCGCGCCCCCGGAGTCACCGGAGACCACGGGCAGCCCGGTCGCGGACCCCTCGAGGTAGACGATCCCCAGCCCCTCGACGTCCCACCCGCGCTGGCGGGTCCTGCTGGGCATCGCGAAGACGTCCCCAGCCGCGTAGTGGGCGGGCAGCTCGGACCAGGGCACCCCGCCGGTGAGGACCACGTGCGCCTCGAGTCCCTCCTCGATCACGAGGGCGGCAAGGTCCTTGCGGTAGGGCCCCCCGCCCACGATCAGCAGCGCGACGTCGAGGCCCGAGGTCCGCCGGATCCGGGGCAGGGCCCGGATCAGCGAGTCCTGGCCCTTGCGGGGCATGAGCCGGGACACGCACACGATGACCGGCCGGTCCGCCAGGCCGTGACGGTCCCGGATCTCCCGCCCGGCACCCTCGCGCAGCCCCGGATGGAACGTCTGGGAGTCGACGCCGGGCACCAGCTGGCGCATCCGCGCGGCTGCCGCCGGACTCAGCGCGTGGGAGATCTTGCCCCGGGTGTAGGAACCCAGGTAGGTGACCCGGTCCAGGCCCTCGCCGATCCGGCCCAGCATCTGGCGCGGTCCGGGGGTCTGCGCCCAGGCAGCCTCGTGCCCATGGGTGATTCCCACGCTCGTGTGCACGCCCGCCGAAGCCAGCCGCGGTGCCAGCAGGCCCAGGGGCGCAGCGGCACCGAACACCACCCGGTCGCAGCCCTCAGCCCTCGCGATCTCACGGGCCCGGCGCAGCACCGTCGGCTCCGGGACCATCAGCGACGTCGGGTGCCGCACCACGGGGAAGGGCTGCTCGGCATCGAAGGCCGCATCGCCCTTCCACTTGGGGGCGTAGACGACGACCGACCCCTCCGGCTGGCGGACCAGCACCCCATGGACGAAGGCCTGGATCCCGCCGGCCCGCGGGGGGAAGTCGTTGGTCACGCAGAGCACACGCATTGGCACATCTTGGCCCACGTGCACCCCCGACGCCGATCGTCAGGCGGAGGCGACACCCCGAACGGGGTCCCGCGGCCCGGCCGCGCCGCCCGGGACCATCCGCAGTGGTGGCACCAGCCCCCCGTCGGCGAGCACCGCCAGCGCACTCTGCTCAGCTGACCCCAACCCCCCAGGTGGACCCAGCAGGAACGTCACCACGCAGTCGTCGCACGCCAGGTCCCGCATCTGGCACCCGTCGCAATCGATGATCATTCAAACCCCTCCCTCACCCCCGGCTGATCTGCCCACGACGCTACGAGGGGGGTCTGACAATGCCTGGGCATGGCCACCCCGGGCACCGGGCAGTGCCAGCGAGACGACCACGAGGGCCCCCGCCAGCCAGAACTGGTTGTAGAACGCCTGCTTGTTCACCAGGTTGGCCACGAGGAGCAGCAGGGCCAGCCAGCGCAGCACCTCATCCAGGCTCGGCTGGCGCCGATGGACGATCACGATCACGGCGACCAGCGTCGCGATCACGACCAGGCCGGTGATCCAGAACGGGAGGGTCACCCCGAACACGTTGAGGGCCAGCAGGTAGAGGGTGTTCGCGAACAGGATCGCGTGGAACGACACGAGCAGCGTGACCGTGTCGTTGAGGAAGTCCTGCGGGCCGGCGAGGAACCACGGCGCGATCAGCAGGCCTGTCAGCGCTCCCGTGGCCAGGGTGCGCCACACGCCGAACGGCCGCCAGACCAGCAGGACGGGCAGGAGCAGCGCCAGGTGCTGCTTGCTGGCGCAGGCCAGCGCCAGCGGGACCACGGCCCACCATGCCCGGTCGCGGTCCACCAGCACTGCCCACCACACAACCCCGGCCAGCAGCAGGGGCTCGGTCCACGACTGGTCCACCTGGGTCAACGTGCCCGGGGCGAACAGGATCAGGGCGGTGACGGCCGCCGCCCGCCACCGTGGGCCGGGTCCGCCCGGTCCCTCCCCCGCCGCCAGCGCGCCACGACCGGCTCGTGCTCCCGCGGCCAGTGCCCAGATGCCCACGGCGGCGACGACGGTCCAGACCATCAGCGCCCAGCGCACATCCCCGGCCAACCACTTCCCGGGGGCCAGGAGCACGGCCGTCCACGGCAGGTAGGTGAACGCGTCGGCGACGCCCGGGGAGCCGGTCCAGGTGACCTCGTAGAAGCTCACCCCACGGGCCAGCGCATCGCTGGCCTGCTGCAGGGTCACCCAGACATCGATCTTCGGGGCGGGGTCGGTGAGGATGGCCACGGGCGCCACCACCAGGTACCCGGCGAGGCTCACCAGGGCGGCGGCCCCTGCGGGACCCTCCCGGCCTGACCAGAGCAGCGCCGCGACCACCAGCGGGATGACCATCAGGACTGCCCGCGCCAGGGCCAGACCTGTGCCCTCGAGGTAGGAGAACAGCGGCACGACCAGTGTGGCCAGGGCACTTCCGCCCAGCATCAGGGCCATCGCCTGCGGCGTGAGCACCACGCGCTCCCGGCGCCACTGCCACACCGCAAGGGCCACGGCCGACACCGTCAGCACGGCGACGATGGGCACCTTGAAGCGCACGACACTCCACTGCAGGGCGGCGAAGTAGGCCAGCCAGGCGACCGCGAGGGCCAGAGCCCGGTTGCGATCTGCGCGGGAGGGCATCAGCTGTCGGGCCGGGCCACGACCTCGATCGCCGCACCGCTGCCGCACCAGCGGCAGCTGACTGCCTCCACCGCGTCGCTGAGGACCTCCACGGACTCCACCGTGGGCTCGCCCGCGAGGTCGAGGTGCCAGAACTCGCGGGTGCGCGCCTGTCGGACCACATCGAAGCGGGTGAGGTTCCCGCACTGGGCGCAGCGCCAGCGACTCGCCGCGTCCGGCAGGGTGAGTTCGGTCATGTGTTCGGCTCCTGGGTCTGCCCGACGGGCAGCTCGCGCGCCGGGGTGATGACGGCGAAAGCCTACCCGCCCCGGCGTGGGACCCACGTCGATGTCGGACCGCGCACCTACCGTGGGGCCATGAGCGCGGCCACCCAGTTGACCTTCGACGACCTTGGCCCCGGGCTGGACCACGTGACCTTCGTCGTGGTCGACCTCGAGACCGATGGGGGCAGCCCCCAGGGCGCCGGGATCACCGAGATCGGGGCTGTCAAGGTCCGCGGTGGGGAGGTGGTCGGGCAGTTCCAGACGCTGGTGCACCTCGGCCGGCCGCTCCCGCCCTTCATCCGCGCCCTGACCGGCATCACCGACGAGATGCTGCTCAGCGCGCCACCACTGTCCGCCGCCCTTCCCGCGTTCCTCGAGTTCGCCCACGGGGCGGTCCTGGTGGCCCACAACGCGCCCTACGACGTCAGCTTCCTCAAGGGCGCATGCGAGCGCCTGGACATGCCGTGGCCCGATCCTCCCGTGGTGGACACAGCCCGGCTGGCGCGCCACGTCCTGACCCGCGACGAGGTCCCCAACTGCAAGCTGGGAACGCTCGCCCGGCACTTCAGGACCGAGGTGACCCCCAACCACCGCGCGCTGGCAGATGCGCAGGCGACCGTGGATGTCCTGCACGGGCTCATGGAACGGGTCGGCAACCTCGGGGTGCACACCCTCACCGAGCTGCAGGGGTACAGCAGCCGAGTCCCCGATGCGCGGCGGCGCAAGCGCGGCCTGGCCGACGGCCTGCCCGACGGGCCGGGGGTCTACGTCTTCGAGGACTCCCAGGGGGCAGCGCTCTACGTCGGGACGTCCCGCTCGATCCGCAGGCGCGTCCTGAGCTACTTCACCGCCGCCGAGCAGCGCCGCCGGATGACCGAGATGGTGGGCCTGGCGGCCAAGGTCGTCGCCGTTCCGTGCGCCACGCCCCTGGAGGCCCAGGTGCGCGAGCTGCGCACGATCGCCTCCCGGGCGCCGCGGTACAACCGGCGTTCGACCCGGCCACAGAACGCCGTCTGGCTCAAGCTGACTGTCGAGCGGTTCCCCCGGGTCAGCGTGGTGAGCAAGGTCCGTGACGACGTCGAACGAGGGGCGCGCTACATCGGGCCCTACACCAG
This sequence comes from uncultured Actinomycetes bacterium, assembly GCA_963706875.1. Classification (GTDB taxonomy): domain Bacteria; phylum Actinomycetota; class Actinomycetes; order S36-B12; family CAIYMF01; genus Prado023. Next base: position 486,104 of record CAVPNW010000016.1, read on the forward strand.
CAGGCGCACCGCTGAGGCGGCCGCGGAGGCCCTCGCAGAGGCGCTCCCGCTGCGCACCTGCTCCCAGACACTGTCGAGCAGGCCCAAGGCCTCTGCGTGCGTCCTGGCCGACCTCGGTCGCTGCCCTGCGCCCTGCGTCGGGGCTGTGACATCGCAGGAGTACGCAGCCATCGTCGCGCGGGCACAGCTGGCGCTCGGAAGCGACCCGGCCGAGGTCGTGGACGCCCTGACCGCCCGGATGGACGTCCTGGCCGGCCAGGAGCGCTACGAGGAGGCTGCTGCGTGGCGCGACCGCCTCAACGCCCTGCTGCGCGGCGTCGACACCGCCACAACCAGCGACGTCCTCGGGCAGACCCACCAGATCGTCGCCGCCCGGCCCACCGACGACCGCGGGTGGGAGGTCCACGTCATCCGCCACGGGAGGCTGGCCGCGGCCGGGCTGATCCCGGCCGGGGTCGACCCGACCGGCCCACTCGCAACGATCCTTGCCGCCGCCGAGGAGGTGGCTGCACCCGTGCGGCCCACCTCGGCCGCGCTGCCGGAGGAGACCCAGATCCTGGCCCGTTGGCTGTTCTCCCCCGGCGTGCGGCTGGTCAACCACGACGGACCGCCCCTGGCCCTCCCCCTGCGGGGGGCGGCATCGCGCAGGGACGCGTTCGAGGTCGACCTGCGCGACCCCGTGCTGGGCCTGGTCCGGTAGGTCCGTCAGGCGCCAGCTGGGGCCCCGATCGGGATCAGTGCTGGTGCTCGGCGATCTCAGCTGCCGCAGCGGAGCCGGACTCGACCGCCTCGTGCAGCTCGTGCTCGATGTGGACCTGGGCTGCCGCCAGCTCCTCGTCGCTGGGCAGGGGCACGTTGTCGGCGTAGAAGAACCGCGACCAGCGCGAGCGGCGCTTCTGGCTCCGGCTCGCGGGGTTCGCCACGCCGTTCTCGTCGACGGACTCGGGCAGCGCCAGTGGCTCGACGTCGGTCTTCGACAGGATCTTCGCGCGGTACTCCTCGTCCACCGGCTCGTGGATCTCGAGGAACTCACCACTGGGCAGGCGCAGCACCCGACCGGTCTCCCGGCCGTGCAGGAGCATGTCGCGGTCGCGACGCTGCAGGGACAGTGCCATCCGCTTGGTCACGATGAATGCCACCACCGGACCGACGAAGAGCAGGACCTGCAGGACCCGGATCATCGTGTTGAAGCTCAGGTCGAAGTTGTAGGCGATGATGTCGTTGCCGCCGCCGATCATGAGCACGATGTAGAAGGTCAGCATCGCCGCGCCGATGGCGGTGCGTGTGGGTGCGTTGCGCGGGCGGTCGAGCAGGTGGTGCTCCCGGTTGTCCTTGCCGGTGGCATAGCGCTCGATCCACGGATACACCGCGACCAGCACGAGCAGCAGCGGGGCGAGGACCATGGCCGGGATGATGAGGCTCAGTGTCAGGGTGTGGCCGAACGCCACGATCTCCCACGGGGGCATCAGTCGCAGGGCGCCGTCGAGGAAGCCCACGTACCAGTCAGGCTGCGAACCGGCAGTGACCTGGTCTGGCATGTAGGGACCGTAGGCCCAGATCGGGTTGATCTGGAACAAGCCCGCCATCGCCACGATGGTGCCGAACACGACGAAGAAGAAGCCGCCTGCCTTGGCCATGTACACCGGCATGAGCGGGTAGCCCACGACGTTCTCATTCGTGCGACCCGGTCCGGGGAACTGCGTGTGCTTCTGGTACCAGACCATCATCAGGTGGGCGGTCACCAGCGCGAGGATCAGCCCGGGGACCAACAGGATGTGGACGCCGTACAGCCTCGGGATGAAGGAGGTCCCGGGGAACTCCCCATCGAAGATGAGGAAGGACAGCCAGGTCCCGATCACCGGGGAGGCCTGGATGATGCCCTGGGTGATCCGCAGGCCCGTGCCCGAGAGCAGGTCGTCGGGAAGCGAGTAGCCCGAGAAGCCGGCCGCGATGGCCAGCAGGAACAGCACGACGCCGATGACCCAGTTGATCTCGCGCGGCTTGCGGAACGCCCCCGTGAAGAACACGCGCAGCAGGTGGATCGCGATCGCGGCCACGAAGAACAGGGCCGCCATGTGGTGGATCTGGCGGATCAGCAGCCCGCCTCGGACATCGAAGGAGATGTCGAGCGTCGAGGCCATCGCCTCGCTCATCTTCACGCCCTTCAGGGGCGCGTAGGAGCCGTCATAGACGACCTCGATCATCGACGGCTTGAACCACAGGGTCAGGTAGACGCCCGTGAGCAGGATGACGATGAACGAGTACAGCGCGATCTCGCCGAGCATGAACGACCAGTGATCCGGGAAGACCTTGTTCAGGCTGCGCCGGATGAAGCTGGAATTGCCCAAGCGGTCGTCGACCCAGCCCGCACCCTTGCCCCCGGTCTCATACACCACACTCATGAGCGCTCCCAGAAACTCGGTCCGACGGGCTGCTGGAAGTCACTGACGGCCACCAGGTAACCCTCGTCATCCACGGTGATCGGCAACTGCGGCATCTGCCGGGCAGCGGGACCGAAGACCACGTTGCCCGAATCCGCCAGGTCGAATGTCGACTGGTGGCACGGACACAACAAATGGTGCGTCCGCTGCTCGTAGAGCGCAATCGGACAGCCGACGTGCGTGCAGATCTTCGAGTAGGCCAGGATCCCCTGGTAGTCCCACGCCTCACCCTGCTGGGAGACGATCTCGTCCGGCCTCATCCGCACGAGGATGATCGCGGCCTTGGCCCGGGCATTGAGGTTGCCCTCCTCCTCCTCGACTTCGTGGAGGTTGGCGGGGACGGCAGCGACCAGGCCACCGACGGGGACGTCCTCCGGCTTGATCGGGTTCAACGAGACGTCGGTGACTATGCGCATGTCGGAGTCCCAGATCGTCTGCTCCAACTGCTCAGCCGGGCTGGGCGCTCCCTGGGGGGACGTGTAGAGGTCGCGCAGCAGGATCACCAGCGGGAGCGGGAGCACCAGCATGGCGCCGATCAGCGTGCGCCGGATGATCGGGCGCTGGGCGAAGCCGGAGTCGGCCAGCCCGCGGTCGAAGGCCTCCACCGCGGCCCGGCGCTCGTCGGGCTCCGAGCGCAGCTCGTGGCGCATCGCCACGACCTCGTTGCCGGGCATCAGCTTGCGCGCCCAGTGGATGGCGCCCAGGCCGATCAGCAGGATCCCCAGGCCCAGGCTGAGCCCGAGGGCGACGTTCAGGGCACCGATCGGACCCAGGAGCGGGATCTCGACCCCGGCGTCCACTGGGATCACCACATAGGCCACGAGGGACGCCAGGATCAGCAGGGTTGCGAGCACGAACAGCGTGGCGACCTGCCGTTCGGCGCGCTTGGCGGCCCGGGGGTCGACGTCCGTGCGTCGCGGGTGGTGGGCCGCCTCGGTCGCGGTGACGAAGTCCGGCTCGGTCTCGGTCGAGTCGCTCATCGCAGCTTGGCTCCGATCCAGATGGCGAACCCGGCCATGAGGCCCAGTCCGAGGGTGAACAGCAGTGCGCCCTCAGTCACCGGACCGAACGAACCCAGGCCCAATCCGCCCGGCTGGGTCTGGGTCTGCAGGTGCGCGACGTACTTGAGGATGTCCTGCTTCTCCGGCTCGCTCAAGGTTCCGTCGCCGAAGACGGGCATGTTCTGCGGACCGGTGAGCATGGCCTCCCACACCTGCTGTTGCGTGGCTGGCATCAGGCTCGGGGCGTACTTGCCCTCGGTGAGTGCGGCGCCACTGCCAGCGAAGTTGTGGCACTGGGCGCAGTTCGTGCGGAACAGCTCCCCGCCGACGGCGAGGTCCGCGTTCGTGGTGTCGAGTTGCTCGGCAGTCGGGATCGCCGGTCCGGGGCCGAGCGTTGCGACGTACGCGGCCAGCGCGGCGATCTGCGGCTCGGTGTAGCTGGGTTCCTTGCGCTCCACCTGCACGGTGGGAGCCGCCAGCGGCATGCGACCGGTGGACACCTGGAAGTGCACCGATGCGGCACCGGCCCCGATCAGGCTCGGTGCGACGCTCGTGCCCTCGGCGTTCAGGCCGTGGCAGGACGCACAGCCCTCGAGGTAGAGCGCCTGGCCCTCCTCGACCGCCGTCTCGCTGTGGGGCGACCCGGCGGCACGGGCTGCGGTGCTCGTGTTCACGAGCGCGTAGATCGTGCCGATGATCGCGAGTGCGCCGAGCAGCAGCAGCATGAGCGCCGCCGGGTGCCTGCGTCGGGCTACTTGAGTGTTCACTGGCCTACCTCTGCAGGGATCGGTTTGCGGGGGCGGGGACGACGGGTGGACTACTTCAGGACGTAGATCGTGAAGAACAGGGCGATCCACACGACGTCGACGAAGTGCCAGTAGTAGCTGGTCACGATGGCCGCCGTCGCCTGCTCATGGCCGTACCGCCGCGAGGCGTAGGACCGGGCCAGGACGAACAGGAACGCCACGAGGCCGGCGATCACGTGCAGGCCGTGGAAGCCCGTGGTCAGGTAGAACGCCGAGCCATAGGCCGAGGACGACAGCGTCAGCCCCTCGACCTGGATCAGGTGGGCGTACTCGAAGACCTGGCCGCCGATGAAGATCGCGCCCAGGACGAACGTGAGGATGTACCAGCGCTGCATCCGGTGCACGTCTCCGCGCTCGGCGGCCAGCACACCCATCTGGCAGGTCACGCTCGAGGAGACCAGGATCAGGGTGTTCACGGTCGCGAAGCCCACATTGAGGAACTGCGTCTGCTCGGCCCACACCTCGGGGTTGGTCGAGCGGAGCGTGAAGTACATCGCGAAGAGTCCAGCGAAGAACATCAGCTCGCTGGACAGCCAGATGATCGTGCCCACGGCCACCTTGTTGGGGTGGGTCGGGTGGGCACCGGGGTGCGCGGAGGTCACAACGGTTGTCGAAGCCACGCGCGCAGTCTGTCAGATCTGTCCCGGAGTTCCCACCCGGACCCCGGTCTCGCGGGCAACGTGTCCCGCCCTGCTCCCCCGCGCCGGCGCGGGGACCAAGTAGCATCCCCCCAGACGCAACCCACAGGAGTCCCCATGCCCAGCCCCCAGGCCCCCCGACCGCTGCGGGTCATGGTCTACAGCGACGACCTCACCGTCCGGCGCGCCGTGATCAACGCCCTGGGCACGCGCCCGGATCCAGACCTCCCCGAGCTGGAGTTCGTGGAGGTCGCCACCGGTCCCGTGGTCGTGCGCACGGCGGATGCCGGCGGCCTGGCCCTGATGATCCTCGACGGCGAGGCCACCCCGACCGGAGGCCTCGGGCTGACCCGCCAGCTCAAGGACGAGATCCACCGCTGCCCGCCCATCCTCGTGCTCACCGGACGCCCACAGGACGCCTGGTTGGCCACATGGTCGCGGGCCGACGCGGTGGTGGGCCACCCGATCGACCCGGGCCAGCTGGCCGAGGCCGTCTCCGGCCTGCTGCGCACCCGGCTCGCGGCGACCACGCGCCCGTGAACGAGGCACCACTGACCGACTGGGTCGACGTCCTCGAGGCGCTGCTGGCCGGTGAGGACCTCAACGCCCCCACCACCACCTGGGTGATGGCCGAGATGCTCACCGGGTCCGCCCCCCCGGCCAACACGGCCGCGTTCCTCGTGGCACTGCGGGCCAAGGGCGAGACTGCCCGAGAGGTGTCCGGCCTGGTGACCGGCATGATGAACGCCAGCGTGCCGCTGGACATCGAGGGTCCGGTGGTGGACACCTGCGGCACGGGCGGCGACCGATCGCACACGGTGAACATCTCAACGATGGCCGCGGTCGTCGCGGCGGCGGCTGGGGCCCGCGTGGCCAAGCACGGCAACCGGGCGGCATCCTCCCAGAGCGGGTCCGCCGACATGCTCGAGGCCCTCGGCGTGGTGATCGACCTGCCCGCTGCCGCTGCGGCCGAGGCGGGTCGACTGCTGGGCATCACGTTCTGCTTCGCCCCGGTCTTCCACCCGGCCATGCGCCACATCGGCCCGATCCGCCGGGAGCTGGGCATCCGCACCGTGTTCAACGTCCTGGGGCCGCTGGCCAACCCCGCGCATCCCGCTGCCCAGGTGCTCGGCGTGCCCACCGAGGCCATCGGCGACCTCATGTCCGGCGTGCTGGCAGCCCGGGGCACCAAGGCCCTGGTCGTCCATGGCGATGACGGCCTCGACGAACTCACCGTCTACGCCACCTCGTCCGTCTGGGACCTCACGGGCGACGAGCCGCGACGAGTCACCCTCGACCCGGCCGCCCTCGGGATCCCGGCACCGGCCCCCGACGCCCTGCGCGGTGGATCAGCCAAGCGCAACGCCGCGGTGTTCCGAGCACTGCTGGACAACCCCGATGATCCGAGCGTCGCCGGGATCCGCGACGCGGTCTGCCTGAACGCCGCGGCGGCCCTGGTGGCCTACACCGCTGCCGGGGGCAGCCTCCCGGTCGTCATCCCCGGGGCGACGACCGACCTCGGGACCCGGATGGCCGCAGCCCTGCCCGCTGCCCGTGAGGCGCTGTCCTCCGGTGCAGCACGCGCCCTGCTCGACCGGTGGATCTCCACCAGCCAGGACCTGCAGCCGTAGGAGGCGACGATGGCCAAGTCCGCCCGTCAGCGCGCGATGCCCAGAACGCCGCAGGACCGTCCGCCCGCGCCCCCGCCGCCGGCCGCCTCAGCTGCCCCGGACGGCCAGAAGTCGAACCCGCCTGCCTCTCTCAAGCAGACCACCAGAGTGGTCCCCACGGAGCCCGAGTACCTGATCGCGGGCACCAAGTGCGTCTCTGGTCACGTTCGCGGACAGGAGCTCGACGCTGGGCGGCTGGGCACCGTGCCGAGCAGGGAGCGGGCACGGATCGGCTTCGGGTTGGTCGTGTGGTGCGTGGCCGGGCTGGCGTTCCTGGCCGTCGGCGGGATCACCGACTTGAGGTGGGCCACGTTCGCTGCCCAGGTCGCCGTGCTCTGGCTGGCGTTCGCCGCCTTCGTGGTGCGCGCGGCCGGGCACCGCAAGCGCTGCTGGCGCACACGAACCTGGCGACACGCGTGGGGTGGCCTTGCCCCAGGGTCGAGCTGAGGGGGCCGCTCAGAACTGGCGCTTGGGGCCCTGGTAGTACTCGAACACCCAGTACGCCGACGACATGATCACCAGCACCGCACCGGCGGCGACGATCCACGCGGCGAATGCCAGCCCGGCGAAGGTGATCGCCGCCGAGGCACCCACGAGCAGGGGCGCCCATGAGTGCGGGCTGTAGAAGCCGTAGTCGGGGTCGGCGTCCCAGATCTCGGCGTCCGGGAGGTCCTCCGGCTGGTCGGGCAGTCGCTTGGCGGTGACCACCAGGTAGAAGCCGATCATCGCCGACAGGAACGCGGTCAGGACCAAGGCGACCGTTCCGGCCTCGTCATGGGACATGATCCAGTAGACGCTCGCGACCAGGAGGTAGAAGACGGCACCGCCGATGAAGAGCTTGCCTGCGAGCTTCACGAGATCTCCCCCTTGACCTTCGCAGCGCCCTGGGCCTGCCCAGCACCCTGGGCCTCGAGCGATGCGAGGTAGCCGGCGGAGTCCCAGTCGGCGAGCTCCGGGTGGTGCAGGTCGAACGCGGGGCGCTCGGATCGGATCCGCGGCAGGGACACGAAGTTGTGCCGCGGCGGCGGGCACGAGGTGGCCCACTCCAGCGACCCGCCGTACCCCCACGGGTCGTCGACGGTCACCATCGGGGCGTACCGGTGGGTCCAGTAGAAGTTGTAGAGGTAGACCAGCGTGGAGATGCCCAGCACGAGGGCGAACGCCGAGGAGACCTGGTTCTCCAAGGTGAAGCCGTCACCGGGAAGGTAGTCCCCGTACCGGCGGGGCATGCCCTCCACGCCCAGCCAGTGCTGCACGAGGAAGGTTCCGTTGAAGCCGATGAACGTCAGCCAGAAGTGCCATTTGCCCAGGGTCTCGTTGAGCATCTTGCCGGTGAACTTGGGCCACCAGAAGTAGAACCCGGCGAACATCGCGAACACGACAGTGCCGAAGACCGTGTAGTGGAAGTGCGCCACCACGAAGTACGAGTCCGACACGTGGAAGTCCAAGGGGGGCGAGGCCAGGATGATGCCGGTCAGGCCGCCGAAGAGGAACGTGATGAGGAATCCGACGGCGAACAGCATCGGCGTCTCGAACGTCAGCGACCCGCCCCACATCGTGCCGATCCAGTTGAAGAACTTCACGCCCGTGGGGACTGCGATGAGCATCGTCATCAGGGCGAAGTAGGGCAGGCTGACCGCGCCGGTCACGTACATGTGGTGGGCCCACACGGCCATGGACAGTGCGGCGATCGCGATCGTGGCGAACACCAGGCCCTTGTAGCCGAAGATCGGCTTGCGGCTGAAGGCCGGCAGGATCTCGGAGATGACGCCGAAGAACGGCAGCGCAAGGACGTAGACCTCGGGATGGCCGAAGAACCAGAAGAGGTGCTGGAAGAGGATCGCCCCGCCGTTCTCCGGCAGGAAGACCACCGAGCCGAACTTGCGGTCGATCTCGAGCACCACCAGCGTGGCGGCCAGCACGGGGAAGACCATGAGGATCAGCACCGAGGTCAGCAGCACGTTCCAGGTGAAGATCGACATCCGGAACATCGTCATGCCCGGCGCGCGCATCGTCAGGATGGTGGTGACGAAGTTCACCGCACCGAGGATCGTGCCCACACCACCCAGTGCGAAGCCCAGGATCCACAGGTCCGAACCGATGTTCGGGGAGAACTCAGCACCCGACAGTGGGACGTAGAGGAACCACCCGAACGCGGCCGCGCCACCGGGGGTGGCGAAGCCGAAGAGCACGATCATGCCGCCGAAGAAGTACATCCAGTAGCCGAGCATGTTCAGCCGGGGGAAGGCCACATCCGGGGAGCCGATCTGCAGCGGCATCAGGAAGTTGGCGAAGCCGACGAACAGGGCGGTCGCGAAGAGCAGCAGCATGATCGAGCCGTGCATCGTGAACAGCTGGTTGTACTGCTCCAGGGTCACGATCTGCAGCCCGGGCTGGGCGAGCTCCCCACGGATGACCAGCGCCATGGCGCCGGCCAGCAGGAAGAACGTGAAGGATGTCCCCATGTAGAGCCGGCCGATGGTCTTGTGATCGGTGGTGGTGATCACCGAGACGATCTTCTGGCCCAGGGACCGCTCGCGCCTCGGGGGCCCGGCGGTCACCTCCGCGGGACGGTCATTGAGAAGAGTCACAGCGTGCCCTCCGGCTCCGGGTAGCGATCGGTCTCCCAGTAGCGCTCACCCTCGCGGGTGATGCGATCGGTCTCGATCGAGCCGACCTGGCCCTTGGCCCGCAGCTCGGCCATGTGCCGTTCGTACTCGGCACGCTCGACGACCTTGACGGTGAACAGCATCCGGGCATGGTCGACACCGCACAACTCCGCACAGCGGCCGGCGTAGGTGCCGACCTTGTTCGGGGTCACCTCGAACTTGTTCAGCCGGGAGGGGAACACGTCCATCTTCATCAGGAAGGCGGGGATCCAGAACGAATGGATGACATCCGGGCTCTGCAGCTCGAAGACGACCGACTCGTTGACCGGCAGGTAGAGGGTGGGCATGTCCTCGACCTCGGCGGTGCCGACATCGTAGACGTCGTCCTCGACGTAGTTGAAGGCCCAGCTCCAGCGGAACCCGACGACACCCACGGTGTTGTCCGGGTTGGCCGACACCTTGGTCAGCTCGATCTGGTCGCGCGCCGTGAAGAAGAACATCCCCATGATCATGACCAGGGGGACGATCGTGTACATGACCTCGAGCGGCACGTTGTAGCGCATCTGCTTCGGCGCCGGATCCCCGTCCTTGCGCCGGAAGCGGATCGCCGCGTAGAGGATCAGGCCACCGGTCAGGAGCCCGACGACAGCCACGGCCACCCATGCCCCGAACCAGAGGCTCTCGATGATCGGCGCCTGCTCGGTGGCGCCCTCGGGGGCGTTCATGGACAGGGCCTCCCGAGCGCTGCACCCGGACGCCAGCAGGGCGATGGCTGCGACTCCTGCCACGGCCCCCCACCGGCGCATCGGCCGGGAACGGCCGGTGCGATCTGCTACCACGTCTGGTGATCCCCTCGACTGGTTGGGCGAATTGGCGCGGTGCGGGCACATCACGCCGGACACGCTGGATGGAGGGAGAGTAGCGCAGGAACCGGCCGACGTGCCACGGGGGTCACCGATACCGTGTACGGCATGTCGCGGTCATTCGATGCCGCCTCGGGGCTGCCCCTGGGGCCCGAGGCACGGCGCGCACTCGAGGCCGCGCTTGACCACGGCTGGGCCGATCCCGCGCGCCTGCACCGCGACGGCCGCGTGGCCCGGCAGCTGCTCGACGCCGCCCGGGCGTCGGTGGCCACCTGCCTAGGGGCGCTGCCCCAGGAGGTCACCTTCACCGGGTCGGGCACCCAGGCCCTGCACGCGGGAGTGCTCGGGCTCGCCCGGGGTCGACGGAAGGTGGGGACGGCCGTCGTGGCCAGCGCGGTCGAGCACTCCGCCGTGCTCCGCGCCGCGGACTGGGTGGCGCCCGGCCAGGAGCCCGTCCTCGTCGGCGTCAACCCTCAAGCTGAAGTTGAGGTCAAGGCCTTCCGCAGGGCGCTGCGCTCCCCCGGCGTGGCACTCGCCGCCGTCCAGCACGTCAACCATGAGGTGGGGGCGATCCAGCCGCTGGAAGAGCTCCACGAGATCGCCCGGGCTGCCGAGGTGCCGCTCCTCGTGGACGCCTGCGCGGCGCTGGGTTCCCTCCCGGTGACCCCGCACTGGGACGTCCTGGCGGGCAGCGCCCACAAGTGGGGCGGCCCCGCCGGCGTGGGGATCCTCGCCGTGCGCACCGGGGTGCGCTGGCGCAGCCCGATGCCCACGGACGAGACCGGGCGCTGGGCTGGGTTCCCCAACGTCCCCGGAGCGGTTGCTGCGGCGACCGCACTCGAGGCGGCCACTGCGTCCCTGAGCCGGACGTCGGCGCATCGCGCCCGCCTGCTCACGACCCTGCGCGAGCGGGTTCCGGGCCTCGCCCCGGACGTCCTGGCACTGGGTCGGCCGGACTCCGCGCCGCACATCGTCTGCTTCACGATCCTGTACGCCGACGGTGAGGTGCTGGTGACCGAGCTGGACCGGGCCGGGTTCGCCGTCAGCTCGGGCTCGGCGTGCACCGCGGACACCCGCCGGCCCAGCCACGTCCTGGCGGCCATGGGTGCCATCACCCACGGGAACCTGCGCGTGAGCCTGCCTCCGGATGCCACCGAGGACGACGTGGCCGGGTTCCTGGCCGCCCTGCCCGCGGCCATCGCCGCTGCCCGGGCCTCAGCCGGCCGGGCGAGCTCGTGACCGCGCCGCACACCACGGTCGAGGCTCGTGGCGTGCTCTGCCCGGTCCCGATCATCCGACTGGCCCGAGCAGCGGGCTCGCTGCCGCCGGGCAGCCTCGTCGAGCTGCTCACTGACGACCCGGCGGCCGAGTACGACGTCCCGGCATGGTGCCGGCTGCGTGGCCACGAGCTGGTCCTGACCGAGCCGCTGGATGCGCACGTCCCGGTAGAGCCCCGTGCCGACCCGACGGGTCCGGAGCCGGACGCTCCCAACCAGAGCCCGGGTCAGGCCTTGCGCCACCTGATCCGGCTCGGCGGCGCGGCCGGGTCCGCCTGACCGACCGGACCGGGCCGATCGGACAGCAGCGGGCCGCAGGCCAGCGCACCGGGCAGGGCCCGCAGGTACACGGGGCGGGGCACCTCCACCGCGCCCAGGGACGCCAGGTGATCGGTGCACCACTGGACGTCGATGATCCTGCGGGGGTCCCCGTCGGCAGCCAGAAGGTCGGCCAGGGCCACCACCGCCACCTTCGAGGCGTCTGTGCGCACGTGGAACTTCGACTCGGCGGCGAACAGCCCACCCACCTCGACCCCGAACAGGCCACCGGCCAGGCGACCATCGGCCCCCCAGACCTCGATGGAGTGCGCCCAGCCCGATCGGTGCAGCTCGAGGTAGGAGTCCCGATAGCCACCGGTGATCCACCCGTGCGGCCGCAGCGGGTCGGCGCAGGCATCCACGACCTCGGCGAATGCACCGTCCACGCTGACCTCGAACCGGGCCAGGGACCGGCGCAGGGATCTCGAGGCGCGCACAAGACCCGGCAGCAGCACGCCGCGCGGGTCCGGCGACCACCAGCCGAGCTCCCGGCCGTCGGGCATCGCGAACAGCCCGCTGCGGTAGCCCGCGAGCAGCATCCCGGGCGAGAGATCGGCCCCGAGTGCCACCAGCTCCTGGCCGTCGGGCATGTCATGCAGGTCGGGCAGTACCCAGCGAGGCGGATCCGGCTCGACGGGCATGGGCGTGGGTCAGGGCCGGGCCAGGCTGATGTGGGCGCCGATCTCCTCAGCGGCCTGGTCGCCGTAGGCCTCCCTGATCCGCAGGAGGAACGACCTGCGGGCCAACTCGTACTCCTGGGTCCCGACGCTCTCGATGACGTGCGTTGCCAGCAGCGAGCCCACCTGCGCACACCGCTGCAGGGGCAGGCCCCACGACAGGCTGGCCAGGAAGCCTGCCCGGAACGCGTCCCCCACGCCCGTCGGGTCGGCCTTGTGGGTCTCCTTGGGCGTGGGCACCTGGATCATGTCCTCGCCCCGGCGCTCGATGCGCACCCCACTGGGTCCCAGGGTGGTGACCCGGGTGCCGACCTTGTCCAGGATCTCGTCGCTGCTCCACCCGGTCTTCTGCTCGGTGAGCGCAGCCTCGTACTCGTTGGTGAACAGGTAGGCGGCCCCGTCGACGAGCAGGCGGATCTCGTCACCGTGCATCCGGGCCAGCTGCTGGGAGGGGTCGGCCGCGAACGGGATGCGCCGGTAGCGGCACTCCTCGGTGTGGCGCATCATCGCCTCGGGGTCATTGGCCCCGATGAGGACGAGGTCCACGTTGCCCACGCGCTCGACGACCGGCCCCAGCTCGATGTCGCGGGCCTCCTGCATGGCCCCGGCGTAGAAGGTCGCGATCTGGTTGGCGTGCTCGTCGGTGGTGCACACGAAGCGTGCCGTGTGCCGGACCTCGGAGACGTGCACGGACTCGGTGTCGACGCCGTGGCGCTGCAGCCACGACCGGTAGTCGGCGAAGTCCGGGCCGACTGCGCCGACGAGGATCGGGTTCTCTCCCAGCACGCCCATCCCGAAGGCGATGTTGGCCGCGACCCCGCCCCGGCGGATCTCGAGCTCGTCAACGAGGAACGACAGGGAGATCTTGTCCAGTTTGTCCAGGACGATCGAGTCGGCGAACCTCCCCGGGAAGGTCATGAGGTGGTCGGTGGCGATGGAGCCGGTGATGACGATCCGCATGCGTGGGTGACCCCCTGGTCGGTCGTTGACGACGGGGGTGACCCTAGCCGGTCAGGTCAGTGGAACGAGTCACCGCATGCGCAGGAGCCGGTCGCGTTCGGGTTGTCGATCGTGAAGCCCTGCTTCTCGATCGAGTCCACGAAGTCGATCGTGGCGCCCGCGAGGTACGGGGCGCTCATGCGGTCGGTGACGACCTCCACCCCGCCGAAGTCCTTGCGCACGTCGCCGTCGAGCGAACGCTCGTCGAAGAACAACTGGTAGCGCAGGCCCGAGCAGCCACCGGGCTGGACAGCCACGCGCAGCGCGAGGTCGTCGCGACCCTCCGAGTCGAGCAGGGTGCGCACCTTGTCGGCGGCAATCTCGGTCAGGAGGATCCCATCGCTGACGGGAGCGGTGGTCTCGGTGGTGGTCTCGGCGGTCATCGGTGCCCTCCTACTGAGCATCGTGGCGGTCTACATCGGGGCCAACGCGAACACGCTGTGCAGCATTCCCGGTGGTCCCATGCTGACACGGTTTGCGGAGTTCGACCAACCGCGTGCCCACGCACGGGCGCGTCGTCGACCGCGTGACGGCTGCTGGTCAGCCCCTCGACCACGTGCGGGCGGCGCGCGCGGCGGCGCGGGCCAGGCCCTCATGGTGGGACTCACCGGGCTCCGCGGCGGCGGGGAACGCCGCGGCCACGCCAGCGGTGATCCACTCGCGTCGGCTCACCTCGACCCGCCCGGCGAGGACCACGACCGGCACGCGCGCGCCCAGTGCGGCTGCCCGCAACGCCGGCCACGACCTTGCCGCGCAGCGACTGCCAGTCGAAGGACCCCTCACCCGTGATCACGAGGTCGACGCCGTCGATCAGGCCCGCGATGTCTGCGGCCTCCAGCACCGTGCCGATGCCCGGGACCCGACGGGCACCGAGCCGGATGAGCGCCGCCCCGAGGCCACCGCCAGCACCGGCGCCGAGGGCGACCGCGGCCGACCGACCGTCGGCGGACCGGCCCAGCAGGGCCGCCCAGTGGGTCATCGCTGCCTCGAGCTGCTCGACCTGCTCCTCGGTCGCGCCCTTCTGGGGGGCGAAGCCGCGAGCGGCCCCGCGGGCCCCGAGCAGGGGCACGTCGACGTCGGTCGCGACCTCGAGGGCGCACCCGCCGACGGCGGCAAGGGCCGGGGCCAGGTCAATGGCCGCCAGGTGGGCCAGCTGGAAGCCGCCGTGGGACAGCCCAACGGGGGGCAGTGAGGTGGCCCCCAGAGCCTCCAGGAGCCCCGCTCCCCCATCGCAGGTGCCGGTCCCCCCGACTCCCACCACGATCCGGGTGGCTCCCCCGTCCAGGGCAGCGAGCATCAGCTCACCGACGCCGCGCGAGGTGGTGCGGGTGGGGTTCCGACGATCGCTGGGCACCAGGTGCAGCCCTGCCGCGGTCGCGGACTCGATCCATGCCGTGCGGTCGTCGGTCATCAGGAAGTCGGCAAGGACCGGGATGCCCAGCGGCCCGGTGACCGGGATCGTCTGACGGACCCCGCCGCGCCCGGCACCGATCGCGTCGAGGAACCCGGGCCCACCGTCGGACAGGGGACGCAGCACCAGCTCGTCACCCGGCGCGACGCTGGCCCATCCCTCGGCCATCGCCGCCGCCGCCTCCGCGGCCGACAGAGTGCCGGTGAACGAGTCCGGACAGATCAGCACCTTCACGAGCCAGAATTCTGGCATCCGCGCGGGCAGCCCGGCGTGCGACTCTGTGGAACGATGAAGCCCCGCCCCACGAGGAAGGTCCCGCGATGACCGACACGGCTGCCTGGACCGAGCCGCAACCGACCCCGCTGGCCCTGCTCCTGCTCGGCCAGGGCACCGACCTGGACACCGAGAAGGGCGTCGAGTGCCCGGGTGCCCTGCCCCCGGCCTCCGACCCCGACCTTGTCGACCGCGCTCGCAGGGCACGTGCGGCGCTCGGCTCGCGGGCCTACATCCTCGGCCACCACTACCAGCGCGACGAGGTCATCGAGTTCGCCGACGTCACCGGCGACTCGTTCAAGCTCGCCCAGCAGGCCGCGGCGCACCCCGAGGCGGAGTTCATCGTCTTCTGCGGCGTGCACTTCATGGCCGAGAGCGCCGACATCCTGACCACCGACGACCAGCGGGTGATCCTGCCCGACCTCGCCGCCGGCTGCTCGATGGCCGACATGGCCGAGATCGGCCAGGTCGAGGACGCGTGGGAGCGCTTCGTCGAGCTCGGGCTGGCCGAGTCGACCATCCCGATCACCTACATGAACTCCACCGCCGCGATCAAGGCGTTCACCGGCCGGAACCACGGCACGATCTGCACGTCCAGCAACGCGAAGCAGTCCCTGGAGTGGGCCTTCGAGCACGGTGAGCGGGTCTTCTTCCTGCCCGACCAGCACCTCGGGCGCAACACGGCTGTGCTCGACCTCGGCCTGAGCCTGGCGGACTGCGTGGTCTACGACCCCCACAAGCCGGGCGGCGGGCTCACCGACGAGCAGATGCGCGCCTCGAAGGTGGTGCTCTGGCGCGGGCACTGCTCGGTGCACGGCCGGTTCTCCGAGGCCGTCGTCGACGAGGCCCGTGAGCGGATCCCCGGGGTCAACATCCTCGTGCACCCGGAGTGCCGCCACGAGGTGGTCCAGAAGGCCGACTACGTCGGGTCCACCGAGTACATCATCCGGGTCCTCGACGCCGCGGAGCCCGGGTCGGCGTGGGCGATCGGCACCGAGCTGAACCTCGTGCGCCGGCTGGCCAACGCCCATCCGGACAAGCAGGTCACGTTCCTGGACCGCTCGGTCTGCTACTGCTCGACGATGAACCGCATCGACCTGCCCCACCTGGTCTGGGCACTGGAGAACCTGGTCGCGGGCAACGTCGTCAACCAGATCGTGGTCGACGAGGACACCTCGCACTGGGCCCGCGTGGCCCTCGACCGGATGCTCGCCCTCCCCGGCGTGGGCGCGGCCCCCGAGCCCGACTGACCCCCCGCCCCAACCCGCAGGCCCTCCGCGAGGGGCGAGATCCTCCCCGTCGCCGCGGAGGGTCCTGCCTTTCGCGGAGGGTTTGCGGTGGGGGGCTACAGGCCGGGGGCGCCCCAGATCGGGAACCAGCGGGTGAGGTCCTTCTCGACGGCCAGCTCGTCGCGGAGCAGGTCGCGGATCTGCAGCTCGAGGACGGTGTCGCGCGTCTGACCGCCGGACGGGGCGAACGGGTAGAACGAGCCCTGCTTGAACAGGTAGACCATCGCCAGCGGCCGCCCACCGGGCCCGGTGAACGTGGCGGTCGAGCACAGCAGCTGCGGGCCGAAGCCGCTGTCCTGCAGGGTGAGGTTGACCGCGTGCAGGTGCGTCACCAGCGCGCCGACGTCCGGCGGATCGGTCGAGACGACGAGCCAGGTGTAGCCGTACTGGTCGGCGGTGAGCTCCACTGCCGGGTTGCCCGACGCCGCCAGCAGGGCCTCGATCTCGGCCTGGACCTCGGCGAAGGCGCGCCCCTCGGGCACCCGGAACGCGACGGCCCCCGTGCCCGTGGCCTCGAACCCGAGGCTGGCCGACAGCGTGATGGCCGCCGAGGGCAGGCCGAAGATGGCGTCGAGATCGGGACGGACAGGCTTGCTCCGGCCCATGATCGAGTCGAACAGGCCCATCTACTGGCCCAGCTGGGCGGAGATGCGGGCCAACTGCTCCAGGCGCTTCTCCAGCGGGGGGTGCGTCGAGAACAGGCTGGCCATCGACTGCTGGCCGCCGAACGCCGGCGTGATGAAGAAGGCGTTCATCGACTCCTTGGCGCGCAGGTCTCGGGTCGGGATCGCGCCCATGTCGCCGCTGATCTTCTGCAGGGCGCGACCGAGGGCGGCGGGGCGCCCGGTCAGCAGCGCGCCGGCCCGGTCGGCCGACAGCTCGCGATACCGGGAGAGCACGCGGACCAGCAGGAAGCTGACGAAGTACACGACGATCGACACGACCATGATGATCAGGAAGGCGAAGGCGCTGTTGCTGTCGCTGTCGCGCCTGCGTGTCAGCCCGCCCCACATCCACGAGCGGGTGAGGAACCCAGCCAGGACACCAACGAAGGAAGCCACGGTCATCACGAGCACGTCGCGGTGCGCCACGTGGGACAGCTCGTGGGACAGCACCCCCTCAAGCTCCTCGGCGTCGAGGCGCCGCAGCAGCCCGGTGGTCACGCACACCACTGCCCGCTTGGTGCTGCGGCCGGTCGCGAAGGCGTTGGGCATGTCGGTGTCGGCGATCGCCACGGCGGGCTTGGGCATGTCGGCCATCGCGCACAGGCGGTCGACGATGGCGTGCAGCTGGGGCGCCTGCTCGGGCGTCACTACCCGGGCCGACATCGAGAACAGGGCGACGCGGTCGGAGAAGTACCACTGGGCCCACGCCGAGCCCCCCGCGAGGATCAGCACGAAATACCACTTCACGCCGGCGAAGATCAGCACAGCCATGAGGACGACGTACAGCAGCCCCAGGATGAACATCGTCCCGCCCATCCGGGCCGTGAGACCCCGATCGGGTGCGTACCTGTTGCGCGCCATGGCGAGCTTGCGAGCCTCCTTGCGGTCCTACTGGGTTGCGGGGCCGGCAGGCGGGGCGGCCGGCGTGGCGGGCGGTGCTGGGGGTGCCGGAAGCTCTGCGGGCTCCTCGGCGATGATCGCGTCGACGACCTCGTCAGCCGGCGCTGCGCCGACTGCCAGGGTCTCGGCGGCCGCACCGGTGACCGCTGCCGGCGGTTCCGCGCCACCGAGCTGAGCCTTCATGGCAGCCAGCTCGCTCTCCACCTGGTTGTCAGCCGACAGGCGCTCGAGCTCGATGGTCAGCGAGTCCTTGCCGCCGGTCACCTCCAGCGCCCCGGTGGCCATGAGCTCCTCCATCGCACCGGCGCGGGCCTGCATCTGGGCGGTGCGGTCCTCAGCGCGCTGGATGGCCAGGCCGACGTCGCCGAGCTCACTGGAGATCCCGGTGAACGCCTCGTTGATGCGCACCTGCGCCTCAGCCGCGGAGTAGGTGGCCTTGATGGTCTCCTTCTGCGTGCGGAAGGCCTCCACCTTGGTCTGCAGCTGCTGGGAGGCGACCGTGAGCTTCTGCTCCTGGACGGTCAGCTGCTCGAGCTGCACATGCAGGTCGGCGATCTGCTGGCTCAGCGTGGACTTGCGGATCAACGCCTCGCGGGCGAGGTCCTCCCGACCTGCACCCAGCGCGGCCCTGGCCTGGTCATCCAACTTGGCCAGCTGCTTGTCGAGGCTGGCGATCTGCAGCTCGACCCGTTTACGGCTCGTGGCCACATCGGCGACGCCCCTGCGGACCTTCTGCAGCATCTCCAGCTGCTTCTCGTAGGAGTAGTCCAGGGTCTGCGCGGGGTTCTCAGCCTTGTTCATGGCCGCGTTGGCCTTGGAGCTGAAGATCATCTTGAAGCGCTGCCACATTCCGGCCATGGTTCGCTGTCGCTCTCTTCCCAGGCGGCACACCCGCCGACGACCACAAGCCTAACGCCCCACGGGTTGGCACGACGTACCCTTGGTGCGTGAAGTTCCTCTCCCGCAGCGCCCCCGCCGAGCCAGCCCCCGCCGAGCCGGCGCCCACGCCCACGGTCGGCAAGGGGCACCCCACCCCCTCGCGCAAGGAGGCCGAAGCCCAGCGCAAGCAGACCCTGAAGGTCTCCTCGGACCCGAAGGCGGCCAAGAAGGAGGCCAAGGCACGGGCGGCCCAGGAGCGCCAGGCGTCGCGGGCCGCCCTCCTGGCAGGGGACGAGAGCGCACTGCCGCCCCGCGACTCCGGCCCCGTCAAGCGCTTCGTGCGGGACTTCATCGACAGCCGCTGGGCAGCGGCGGAGCTGTTCATGCCGCTGGCGCTGCTGGTGCTGGTCGTGGGGTTCCTGCCCTGGCGCAGCTGGGGGCTGGTCAATGCCCAGGGCTACGTCTCGATGCTCTGGCTGGTCCTGACCCTGTTCATCATCGTGGACACCACCGTGCTGATGTTCCGGATGAGCCGCGAGCTCAAGAAGCAGTGGCCGGCGGCCTCCGAGCGCAAGGGCGCGACGTTCTACGGACTCATGCGCGTGCTGCAGATCCGCCGCCTGCGGCTGCCACCCCCGCGCCTGCGCCGCGGCGGGAAACCGGTCGTGCCCAAGTCGTAGCGCCTGCGCCACCGTCTGTGGCCGGTGTCAGCGCCGTGCCCTAGGGTCGAGGCCATGGAGCATCGTCGGCTTGGGGCCAGTGGTCTGTGGATCAGCGAGATCGCGTACGGCAACTGGTTGACGCATGCGTCACAGGTCGCCGAGGACGACGCCGCCGCGTGCGTCCACGCGGCACTCGACGCGGGGATCACCACCTTCGACACCGCCGACGTCTACGCGCAGACCGGGGCGGAGGCCGTCCTCGGCCGGGCGCTGGCCGGGCAGCGGCGCGAGGGCCTGGAGATCTTCACGAAGGTGTACTGGCCCACCGGCCCGGGTCGCAACGACCGCGGGTTGTCGCGCAAGCACATCATGGAGGCCTGCGAGGGTTCACTGCGGCGGCTGCAGACCGACCACATCGACCTCTACCAGGCCCATCGGTTCGACCACCACACCCCGCTCGAGGAGACGCTGCGCGCCTTCGACGACCTCGTCCGGGCCGGCAAGGTCCTCTACGTCGGGGTCTCGGAATGGCGCGCCGAGGAGATCCGCGCCGCCCTCGAGATCGCCGAGCAGATGGGGCTGGACCGGATCGTGTCCAACCAGCCGCAGTACTCGATGCTGTGGCGGGTCATCGAGGCCGAGGTGGTGCCCGAGTGCGAGGCCGCCGGCATCGGCCAGGTGGTCTGGTCGCCCATGGCCCAGGGCATCCTGACCGGGAAGTACCTGCCCGGACAGCCCGTCCCCGAGGGGTCCCGGGCCACCGACCCGACCGGTTCCGGGTTCGTGTCACGCTGGCTGCGCGACGACGTCCTCGAGCGGGTTCAGAACCTCCGGCCGCTGGCCGAGGATGCCGGGCTGTCGATGGCGCAGATGGCCGTGGCCTGGGTCCTGGGAAACCCGAACGTCTCGACAGCGATCGTCGGGGCCTCACGTCCCGAGCAGCTTGCCGACTCGGTACGTGCAAGCGGCGTCGTGCTCGATTCCGACCTGCGTGCCGCCATCGATGAGGTCCTCGGCGAGGCGATCATGCGTGATCCGGCCCGGACTGAGTCCCCCGCCGAACGACCCTGACGATCCGCCCGAAGGAGGAGCCCGATGAGCTGGACCTGGCAGTACCACGCCGCGCAGGGCGCGCCGATCCCCGAGTCCGCAACCCAGCCGACCGACGGCTTCCCCACGCAGGCCGACGCCGAGACCTGGGTCGGCGAGGAGTGGCGCGAGCTGGTGGCCGAGGGCATCGACGCCGTGAGCCTGTTCGAGGACGGACGGCTGGTCTACGGCCCGATGAGCCTGCACCCGGTGCAGTGATCCACCCGGGGCCCCTGGCCGCGGGCTGAGTGCCTCGGTCAGGGGCTGGGCGTGACCTCGACCTCGGTCCGGGGCGCGCAGTGGGAGTCGGCCGGAAGCGTCCTCTGGTAGCCGTACTGGATGTTCTGGCACACGATCGCGTCAGGCCCGATGTCAACAGGTTCGATGCGCGACGATCCGGCAACGAGAAGGGTGGAGGCAGCAAGGCCTACGGCTGCCAGCGAGACGGTCAACAGAGCCATGCGGCCTCCCGTTGATACCCGGGCCGGCGCACCCGGATGAGGCGAGGCTAGCCATCCCTCGCCAGTCCCGGGAAGGCCCCTGGGGGTATCAGGGCGGGCCGGCGATCCCCAGCGTGATGCTGGCCACCAGGCGGGTGAAGCTCACATCAACGTCGATCGGCATCCCGAAGCCACCCGCCGCCTCGATGCTGACGAAGCCGTGCAGCGCTGCCCGCAGCGCCCTCGTCGCGTGGATCGCGTCGTCCCCGGCCAGGCCGTACCCCGCGAGGATGTCGAGCAGGACGGACACGACGGCCAGGCTGGCAGCCTCGTCGTCGGCATCGCCGGGAGTGGGCGCGGCCACCGTCGACTGGTAGCGCCCGGGATGCACACGGGCCCATGTGCGGTAGGCATCGGCGAGGGCGGCGATCGCCTCGTCCCCCGACCTGCCCACGGCGGCACGCGCAAGCACGGCGGCCAGTTCCTGCTTGGCGCGCACGGACAGGGCGCGGCGCAGCGCGTCGCTTCCGTCGACGTGCTTGTAGAGCGAGGGCTGCCGCACCCCGAGCCGGTCCGCCAGCGCGGCCAGGGTGAGGGCGTCGAGTCCCACCTCGTCGCTGAGGGCCTGGGCCTCGTCGATCACCCGCTCGGGGGTCAGCCCCGCCCTAGGCACGGGTGGCCACCCGGGCCAGGAGCGCCAGGATCGACGCGGCGGTGATCCCGGGCTGCTGGGACTGCGGGTAGTGGCCTGCGTCGGGGACCATCACCACCTCGCCGCCGAGGGTCGTGGCGATCCACTGGGCCTCCGCGGCAGGATCGGTCCAGTCGGGATCCAGCTCCCCCATGATCACCAGGGTCGGCGCGCTGATGTCCGCCAGCCGTGCCTCGACCGGTGCGTGCGTCGTCTGGCGGGTGGTCTGCCAGAAGGCGCGGGCGTATCCGGGCCGGGACAGGCTGTGCGAGATCGCAGCCAGGTGGGCGTCGAAATCCTCAGGACGCTCACCCGCGTTGAGCTTCGGCAGGTAGGAGACCCACGCTCGTGCACCCCATGGGCGGGCCATCGCCACTCGCAGCATGAGGCGGGTTGCGGGGCTCAGCTCGGGGTCCCGCACGAACGGCCCTACCAGGACCAGCCCGCTGACCAGTTCCGGCCGGAGCGCCGCGACGAGGGCAGCCGCACCGGCCCCCAACGAGTTGCCGACCAGCAGGGCGGGGCCGCCCAGGTGCTCGACCAACGCGATCAGGTCCCCCGCGGTCGCCTCGTCCCCGTAGACGCTGAACCGGGCGTCGCTGTCGCCGTGCCCGCGCAGGTCGGTGACCGCAACCCGGTAGCCTGCCGCCCTCAGCATCGGGGCGACGTGCCGATAGGTGCTGCGCAGGTCGCCCATCCCGGGGACGAGGACGACCAGGGGGCCGGCACCGTCGACGTCGAAGGCGACGCGGCCATCGGGGCGCGCGATGTACTGGACGTTCGTGGTGGTTTCCATGTGGCTACTCTACTTAGCCCTATGGCTAATGTCAATAGCTTTGCGAGCCGGCCAGGTCGCCCCGGTGATCGAGCGCAGCTACCCGCTGGCCGAGGTCCCCGACGCGATCCGGCACATGGAGCAGGGCAGGGCCCGCGGCAAGGTCGTCATCACGATCTGAGGCCGGGCCCTTCCGCCCCGGGGCTGCGCGGGTCTAGCGTTCCCCCATGCACCTGCCACATGGATTGTTCGGATGGATCGACCTCATGACCACCGACGTGCCCGCCTGCAAGGACTTCTACGGCGAGCTGTTCGGCTGGACCAGCGTGGACATGCCCATGGGTCCGGACTACGCCTACACGCAGTTCTTCAAGGACGGCAAGCTCGTCGCCGGCCTCGGGCCGATGCCCCCTGGTGGCCCGGAGATGCCTGTCGTGTGGAGCTCGTACGTGATCGTGGAGGACGCCGACGCGATCCTTGCCGCCGTGCCGGCCGCCGGTGGCCAGGTCATCGCTCCGATCATGGACATCATGAGCGAGGGCCGGATGGCGATGATCGCCGATCCCTCCGGAGCTGTCGTCGGACTGTGGCAGCCGATGGACCACCAGGGAGCCGAGCTGTTCAACGAACCCGGATCGCTGACGTGGAACGAGCTGCAGACCCGCGACCTCGAGCCGGCGATGGCGTTCTACTCCCGCGTCTTCGGATGGACATGGGCCGAGGGACCCGATGGCCCCGGCTACCAGATGGCCTCGGTCCCGCTGCCCGATGCTGAGCCGAGGATGAACTGCGGGGCGATGACCATGCCGCCGGGGGTCCCCGCCGAGGCCCCGAGCTTCTGGGCCGTGTACTTCGCCGTCGAGGACTGCGACACCTCCCTGGCGCTGGCCGAGTCCCTCGGGGGGTCGGTCTTCCTGCCCGCGATGGACATGGGTCCGGGCCGCTTCGGCGGGGTCATCGACCCGACGGGCGGCATGTTCTTCCTCGGGCACTTCCCGCAGGGCCAGGGGTAGTCCCTACCCACCCCGGGAGAACTCGGCAGCGCGGGCGAGCTGCTCGGCTGTCGGGCGGATCCCGGTGTAGAGGACGAACTGCTCGGCTGCCTGCAGGGCCTGGACCTCGGCGCCCGTGATCACCCTCGCGCCGTTGGCGCGGGCGCGGCGGACCAGCGGCGTCTCGATCGGCATGGCCACCACCTCGAAGACGGTCCCGGCCGCATCGACGACGGCCGCCTCGACGGGCAGGTCCCCCGAGGCGGGGCCGCCGGCCATCCCGACCGGGGTGGCGTTGATCACCAGCGCCGGGCGAGCGGATCCCGCCTCGGGTCGCCACGGATATCCGTACTCCTCGGCCAGCGGACGACCGGTCGTCTCGTTGCGCGCCACCACGACCCCCTCGGCGAACCCCGAGTCGCGAAGAGCGGCCACGACCGCGCGGGCCATCCCCCCGCTGCCCAGGACCGCGAACGTGGAGCCACGGTCAACGCCGTGGTCGCGCAGCAGGCTCACGACCGCCACGTAGTCGGTGTTGTAGGCCCGCAGGTGCCCGTCGGTGTTGACGATCGTGTTCACCGAGGTGATCGCCAGCGCCGAGTCGTCCATCGAGTCGACCAGGGCGATCACGTCCTCCTTGAACGGCATCGAGACCCCGCATCCGCGGATCCCGAGCGCCCGGATCCCAGCCACCGCCGCCGGAAGGTCGGTCGTCGTGAACGCCTTGTAGAGGAAGTCCAGCCCGAGCTCGGCGTACAGGTGGTTGTGGAACCGGGTGCCGAGGTTGCTGGGCCGTCCGGACAGCGAGATGCACAGCGTCGTGTCCTTGGAGATCGCCGTGATGTCCATCGCCGTCACACCCTCCTGAGCTCGGATCCGGCTCCCCCGGCCGTCGTCGCCAATGATGGTCGGGCACCTCGTCCGGATTCCACCCGGTACGCGTGAGCTGGGCGAGGTCACCTTCTTCAGCGTGTACGACGACGTCGCGACCGCCGAGGCCGGGCAGCGGGCCCTGGACTCCGACCCCGGCTGCGGAGCGACCGCACGGCTCCGAGGGCCTGTGGATCCCCGGCTCGGGAACCAGGGGAGGTTCACCCGGATCGCCTGATCCACACACGGTCAGACGGCATGGCCCGGCGGGCGATGTCGGCCGGCCGGGGGACAATCACGCCATGACCCACCCCGTCACCGCCCCCGCAGGCACGACTGACGACCCGTCGTTGCGCGTTCTGCGCGAGGTCTTCGGCTACGACCGGTTCCGCGGTGCCCAGGCAGAGATCATCGAGCAGGTGGTCTCCGGTGGGGACGCCCTGGTCCTGATGCCGACCGGCGGCGGGAAGTCGGTGTGCTACCAGGTGCCGGCCATCGTGCGGCCAGGGCTGGGGGTCGTGGTCTCCCCGCTGATCGCCCTGATGCAGGACCAGGTCGACGCGATGCGACTGCTCGGGGTGCGCGCCGCGTTCCTGAACTCCAGCCTCGATGCGGCCAGCGCCTCGGAGGTCATCCGGGCCATGACCTCCGGCGAGCTCGACCTGCTCTACGTCGCCCCTGAGCGCCTGGTCACCGCCGGCTTCCTCGCGCAACTGGACCGGATCCATGCGGCCCACGGCCTCGCGCTGTTCGCGATCGACGAAGCCCACTGCGTGTCCCAGTGGGGGCACGACTTCCGCCCCGAGTACCTCGGCCTGTCGGTGCTCGCCGAGCGCTTCCCGGACGTTCCACGCCTGGCGCTGACCGCCACCGCCGACATGATCACCCGCGCGGAGATCCGCCAACGGCTCGCGCTCGGGGAAGCGCCGGAGTTCCTGTCCAGCTTCGACCGCCCGAACATCCGCTACACCGTCGTGGAGAAGGCCAACGCCCGCGACCAGTTGCTCGGATTCCTCGCCGGCGATGAGCAGAACCCCAGCCTGATCGGGTCCTCGGGGATCGTCTACTGCTCGTCGCGCAAGAAGGTCGACCAGACCGCCGCATGGCTCAACGAGCAGGGCATCACCGCCTTGGCCTACCACGCAGGCCTCGACCAGGCGGCGCGTCGCTCCGCGCAGGACCGGTTCCAGCGCGAGGACGGCATCGTGGTCGTCGCCACCATCGCCTTCGGGATGGGCATCGACAAGCCCGACGTCCGCTTCGTCGCCCACCTGGATCTGCCAAAGAGCATCGAGGCGTACTACCAGGAGACCGGTCGAGCCGGCCGCGACGGCGAGCCGGCACAGGCGTGGATGGCCTATGGCCTGGCCGATGTGGTGCTGCAGAAGTCGTGGATCGACGCCTCGGATGCGCCCGTGGAGATCCGACGGGTGGAGGCCGCGAAACTCGATGCGCTGCTGGGCTACTGCGAGGCGGCCACGTGTCGACGGGCGGTCCTGTTGGACTACTTCGGGGAGCGCACCGGGGCCTGCGGCAACTGCGACACCTGCCTGACGCCCCCGGAGATCTGGGATGGCACGGTCGCTGCCCAGAAGTTCCTGTCCGGGGTGATCCGCACCGGGCAGCGCTTCGGTGCTGGGCACGTCATCGACCTTCTGGTGGGCAAGCCGTCGCAGCGCATGACCGAGCTCGGCCACGACCAGCTGCCCACGTTCGGCGTCGGCGCAGAGCTCGACGCCACTGCCTGGCGCGGGGTCGCGCGCCAGCTGGTCGCCCAGGGGCTGCTCAGCTCCGACTCTCAGGCCTACGGCGCCCTGCGCGTCACCGACGCGGCTGAGCCGGTGCTCCGGGGTCAGGCCCGACTCGACCTCCGGCGCACCACTGCGAAGCCGGCAACGCGGGCGGCGCGACGCCGGGGGGCATCCACCGGACCGGCTGCGGCCGTCACCCTCACCGGGCCCGACGCGGACCTGTTCGAGGTCCTTCGCGCCGAGCGCAAGTCGATCGCCGACGAGCAGGGCGTCCCGGCCTACGTGGTCTTCCACGACGCGACGCTGCGCGAGATCGCCATGCGACGTCCGGGCACGAGCCAACAGCTGCTCGACGTTCCCGGGATCGGCGCAGCCAAGGCCGAGCGCTACGGCGAGCGGATCCTGGCCGCGGTGGGCAGGGCAGACGACCCGGGCGATGCAGCCTGAGCCAACCGCGGCTCGCGTTCGTGTGGCGGGTGCCGACGGCCCTGAGGGGCCACGGCGGTGCCCGATCTGCCGCGTTAGGGCGGCCCGGCTGGACCCCCTCGCCCCCGATGTGCGTCGACTGCCGCGAGCGGGGCCCCAACCCAGGCTCTTTCGCGGCACTCGGGGCACGGTTTGGCGCTGACCGGTCTCCAGGCGGGTCGTATGCGGCAATCGGAGCACCAACACCAGCCACGCGCATCCGGGGCCGGACTCCGAGTAGCCAGACCTCCCCACCGGCGATCCCCACCGACAAGCACGCCATCCTCGACGCCCCGACCCCGCCGGACGTGACGCACCACGCGAAGGGGCCGACTCCGCACATCTTGGCCGCGGTGGGCAGGGCCGACGACCCGGGCGATCGGCCTGAGCCGACTTCGGGGCTTGCGGAATTGGCTCTAGCGATATATCGTTGCACATGTCGTTGAGCACCTCGCTCCGACACCTGACAACGAAGGAGGACTCGCTGATGTCACGCGAATCCCACATGCACCACCACCCGCACCACCACCGTCACCATGACGACCCCGCCTCGCAGTCCGAGCCGTTCGGCGACGGAGTCCCCAATGAGCCCGGCCCCGGACGGGGCCGCGGGCGGGGACATCGCCACGGCGGCGGCCGGGGATCCGTCGGCCAGGGCGGCTTCGGCTCCGGCGTCCCCGGCCCGGGCGGCTTCGGTGCCGGCGGTCCTGGCGGCTTCGGCCCCCGCGGCCGGCGCCGGCGCCCCAAGGGAGCAGTCCGGGAGGCCATCCTGTCCCTGCTCGCCGACGGCCCCGCCAACGGCTACAGCCTGATGAAGCAGATCGCCGAACGGGCTGAGGGTGAATGGAGCCCGAGCCCCGGCTCGGTCTACCCGACCCTGGCACAGCTCGTCGACGAGGGCCTGATCGAGGCCACGGGAACCGGCAAGGGCACGGACTTCACGCTCACCGACCAGGGGCGCGAGTACGTCGAGCAGAACGCCGACGGACTGGCAGCGCTCTGGGCGGAGAGCACCCGTGGCGCCCCCACCCGCGCGGCCATGCGCGACAGCATCGGCGCCCTCATGGGCGTCATCCATCAGTTCCGGTTCGCCACGGACGATCAGCGCGAGCAGGCCGCCGCACAGCTCGACGAGACCCGACGCGCCCTGCATCGGATCCTGGCCGAGTAGACCTCGGCCACCCGCACATCGCGACCCGTTGCCCTCGGCTCAGTCCGGGTGCAGCGGGTCGCTGGCGTTCAGGGCCGGCGATCCACCTCGCGAGAACCCGATGCCCGAAACCCTTGAGGTGTGGCTCTCCCCACCGGTAGCGTCGACCACCTGGTGCAAGCCACCGGGGCACCCCTCCCGGTGAGCCTCTCGAGAGAGGTGGTGGCTGATGCCACCCACGTCACGTCGCCCCAGTCGCTCCGCTGCCGCCCGAGGGCTCGACAGGTCATCGACCTGGCGCCTGAACCCCTCATCGTCGAGTCCCTCGGTCCCCCGGCGCCGGACCTGACTGCCGCCCATCGCTTCCGGGTGCTGCGGCCCACCGACCTGGTCGCGCTGGACATCCGCGCCCATGGCATGGACCTCGTCTCCGACGACGCCGGCGTCGCCCTGGTCCCCCGGGCACCCGCGGCCCTTCTCGAGGTCCGGTACACGTTCCAGCACACCCTCGAAGCCGCCGAGCCCGAGATGCAGGCTCCCCCGCCACCGACCCCCGTGCCGGTGCCCGCCCGAGCGGCTTTCGGCAGTCGCCTCGTGTTCGCCGTGGCCGCCACCGAGCGGATCGACTACAGCGTCGAGGGCGTGCTGGCGGCCATGAGCCGGCTGCCCCTGGTCGTGGTGCCCCTGGCCACCCCCCGGTCGTTCTCCCGACGCTTCCGGATCACCGACTATGCCGGGGCCGTCGGATCGGTGGTGCTCCCGGGTGGGGTGCGGTTGCTCCGGACCTCTGTCGGTCTGGTGCTGGCGCCTGCCTCCGGCCAGCGAGGTCGTCGGGTGCAGGGCCGTGGGCTTGACCTGATCGCGACCGCCACGTCGCTTCGCACCGCCCGTGTGCTCCTGGCGGGGGAGCGCGCCGTGGACCTCAGCGGCCTGGACCTCGGCACCGGGGCGACTGGCCTCGGCGAGCTGACCTTCCGCCCCCCTCTGGTCCGCCCGGTGCGCAGCGCTCCCCGCTCACCCCGCCCGGACGAGACGGCGATCGAGGCACCGTTCCGGCTCATGCTCTCGCCGAGCGTCCTCGGTGGATTCACCCATGCGATCACGCCCGTCTCCGTGACCCCCGATCCCAGCCGGCCACGTGATCCCGAGCGGGTCGAGCTGTGGCACAGCCGGCTGGGCGTGCGTCGGGTGGCTGAGGACGGAACCGTCACGGTCGACGAGACCCGGGACCCGCAGAAGGCGGTTCGCGCGGTCTGGACCCGCGACCTCGATCAGCCGGCACCGGGTGGTGTCGGCTTCCTCGAGTCACTGAACCAGAAGAACCGGGAGAGCCTCGTGCGGCAGAGTGCGGACCCGCGGATCGCCCCGCCGCAGCCGGTGGAGGCCGACCGGCTCTACCTCAGCGCCCTGGGCGCGTGGTTGGAGCTCCACGGACGGTGGACGACCAAGCCCTACGCAGAGCTCGGGCTGCCGCCCATCGAGGCGTGGGACCACGAGGCAACCAGCGGGCGTGACCAGTACGTCCGGGTGGTCGAGCCCTACTACCTGTTCCCCTTCGGCCACCGGTGCAGCCTGGTGACGATCACGGAGCGCAAGATCAAGGACCCCGTGGGACCTCAGGCGCGGCTCTACCAGCGCAAGTTCATCACGATCGCCGAGCCCGTGCGCGGGTTCGAGGACAGAACCATGCCGTTCCTGCAGGTGCGGATCCGCCCCCTGGTGACGCCGAACCTCGACTTCAAGCTGCCCCTGACGTTCCCGCCGATGGTCTCCGGATCGGTCGGCTCGTACGCCGACGCCCTCTTCTGGCCGACAGTCGGTGGCGTGAAGTACCGGTTCATCCTGGACTGCCTGGACCATGACGGTCGTCGGGTCGTCCTTCGGGCGCCCCTGCTGGCCGTTGCCTCGCAGCTCGGGAACGCCACCGAGAGCGCCGACATCGTCGCCGCCTACACCGGCGACCCCGAGCGCCCCATCCCCGCTGACGGCCAGTCGGTGGCCATGGCCCGCAGCAACCTGCCCGGGGACACCGCCTTCGAGACCGTCACGCTGCGGTTCACCGGCGACCCCGGACCCAGGGGGGCCCAGACCTCCACCCCGCACCTGGCCGACTCCGACATCGTCGTCCCGGCCATGCGCCATCTCGCACCCAGCAGCGACCCGGTGACGGTCTCCTACGCGACCCCCTATCTGAACACCGGGTTCGAGGGTGCGAACGCCTCGGCGCAGGTGCTGCTGGCCCTGAAGACGATGACCCAGATCTCCTTCGGCGGCGGCACCGACAAGTCCGGCGGCTTCGTCCAGCCGGACCTCCCGGTGCGCGGGCTCTCGCGGGCGATCGGCGTGGTCGGCGACATCGACTCGGTCGTCAACCCGCCGAGCCCGGCAACGGCGTTCGACCCGGCGAAGTTCCTCGACGGCGTCCTGCCCAAGCTCTTCGGCCTGTTCGAGCTGACCGACATCCTGGCTGCCGCAGGCCTGGACAAGGCGCCCTCGTTCGTCACCGACCAGCTCGACCGGATCGCTGCCCTGCTGGCCGATCTCGACGACCTCGAGGGCTCCCTGGACCGCGCTGTGGCGCGCCTGGCCGACGATGCCACGAAGGCGCCCACCACGGCCCTGCGCGACCAGGCTGAGCAGGCCCGGTCGCAGATCGCGGCGGTCCAGGCGACCTACGGCGACCGGCTCGTGGAGCTGCACGACGCCATCGAGGGACTGATGGCCCTGGATGACCCCAGTGACCTGGCGGCGGTCACCTCCGCCGTGGCCGCACTGCTCAACACCATGGCCGGCTTCGTCACCGACCTGGGCACCACGGTCCGCACCCTGCCGCTGCCTCCCTCGGTCAAGGCCGAGCTGGAGCGGTTGGTGGGTGCCCTGTCCCCGCTGCTGGATGCCGCCGAGATCGCCGGCACCATCGAGGCGATCGCCGACTTCGTCAACGGGCTGGACCCCTCGAACCTGGCCGTGCGAGCCCGGTTCCAGTGGCGGCCGACGCTGAGCAACTTCCCCGCCTCGGCCACCAACCCCGACGATGCGCTGTTCTTCGTCCGCCCGGACGGCTTCCTGCTGTCGGTGGAGGCGCGCGCGTCGGGCAAGGACGGGGTCGGGGTCGACGTGCTCGCCGAGCTCAGCGACTTCGGCCTGAACCTGTTCCCAGGAGCCTCCCTGCTCACCATGGGGTTCGACCGACTGGCGTTCCGGGCCGCCAGCGGGCGCAAGCCCGAGGTGGACGTGGTCTTCACCGGGATGAAGTGGCAGGGCGTACTGGGCTTCATCGAGACCCTCAAGGAGCTGGTCCCGTTCGACGGCTTCTCCGACCCGCCCTACGTCGACGTGAGTGCCGACGGGGTCACCGCCGGGTTCGACCTCGCCCTGCCCAACGTGGCCGTCGGCGTGTTCAGCCTCGAGAACATCAGCCTGGGCGCCGATGTCCGGGTGCCCTTCCTCGGTGACGCCGTCACTGTCGGCTTCAACTTCTGCACGCGCGAGAAGCCGTTCCGGATGACGGTCATGTGCATCGGCGGTGGCGGGTTCGTCGGCCTGCGGATCTCACCCAAGGGCCTGGTCGTTCTCGAGATGTCCCTGGAGGCTGGGGCCAGCCTGTCGATCAACCTCGGCGTGGCCTCCGGCTCAGTGTCGATCATGGTGGGGCTGTACCTGCGCCTCGAGGGCGACGAGGGGTCGCTGACCGGGTACTTCCGGATCCGTGGCGAGGTCGACGTCCTGGGCCTGATCTCCGCCTCGATCACCCTCGAGCTCTCGCTGACGTACGAGTTCGCGACCGGGAAGATGGTCGGCCGGGCCTCGATCAGCATCGAGGTCGAGGTCTTCTTCTTCTCGTTCTCCGTCGAGGTCAGCTGCGAGCGACGCCTGGCCGGCTCCAACGGCGACCCCACGTTCGCCCAGATCCTGGGCGTCCCTGAGGACGGCACCCCCCTGGTGGCGGTACCCGCCGCCTGGTCCGACTACTGCGCCGCCTTCTCGGGAGTGTGACCAGATGGCCACCGAATCCTTCCTCGTCACCGCACTGCCCCGCAGCGCCGACCCGGACCAGCGGGTCCACCTGTCGCTGTTCGTCACCCACCGCCTCACCCCGGATGGGCCGGCCGGCGTCGTCGGGGACTTCCCGACCGTCAGCGCCTGGACCGCCCGGCTGGCCCGAGCCCGGATCCGTCTGGTGGGGCGGACCAGCGGCGGCGGGCTCGTGGCCATCCCGGTGACTGCGGACCTGTCACCGCTCACCGACTCGTTGTGGCCGCTGGTGTTCCCGGCCGACCTTGCGGTGCGTCCATGGATGACCCGCGACATGACCGACGTGCCCTGGCGGACGTTCCCCGCGCACCGGATGCAGCAGCACGCCCTGATGGTGCACGCGGCAGGGATGTTCTCCTCCCCCGTCGCGTCACCGACAGTCAAGGGCAATGCCCTGACCGACCCGTTGCTCACGGCCATCGGGTACGGCCATCTCCGGCGTGGGCTGACCGTCGAGGGCCTGCTGAGTCAGGCGCGGGATATGGACGCCCGGGCCACCAGGCTCCTCGACGAGATCTCCGGGGCAGGGCTGGTCGGCAAGGGCCTGGGCACCCCGGGAAACACCGCCGCCCAGGGCGTGCCGCCGCTCACCCTGCTGGCCGCCGACGCGCACCGGGCACGCCGCTACTACCAGCGGCCGGAGGAGGCCACCCCCCACCAGGACCGCCCCACCCCGGGCGCTGAGGGAGTCCCCCTCGCGAAGCGGGATCCGGAGTTCCACGCCCGTGCCTCCATGATCGGTGACCTGTCCCCCCTGCTTCGCCGCATGGGCCTGATCCTCGACCTGCACGTCGACGACCTGGCGACGCTGGCCGACGTGGTCGCGGTCCAGGCCACGCTCGTGCTGCCCCGACATGAGAACCCGGTGGTCAACCAGCCGTGGACTGCCTGCGCGGTGACGGGTCGCACCTTCAGCGCCACCTCGGCACGGGGGGACTACGTCGGCCCGCTGCTCAAGCTCGGCGACGAGGAGCGCTTCCGGGTCCTGGACCTCGATCCGGATGCCTCCGGACTCAAGCTCGAGCAGTACATGCGCACCCTGCCCCGACTCCTGGCCACCGAGACCAACGGGGACCCGACGACCTCCGCGCCCCCGACCCTGCGCGCCACCGGGTTCGCGCTGGCCCGGATCGATCGTGCCCAGGACCTGCACGACCGCCTCAGCGGAGCTCCGGCCAGGGATGCCGCGCTGGTGGCCGGCACGGCCCCCCCGATGCACATGGAGGACATCACCCGCGGCGTTCGCCTCGAGGTCTGGGATGACGTCTCCGGGGACTGGCACTCCCTGCACCGGCGGCTGATCGATGTGACGATCGACGGGGCGGGCGCGGTCCTGACCGACGTTCCCGACACGGGCTTCCTGCAGGGAGCCGCGCTGACCCGGGCCGACGGGGCAGCCGGGGGCGTGCCCGGCGCGCCCTACCACTCCCACGAGGTGCTCGCCGGCTGGGATGGCTGGTCCCTGGCCGCCGCACGGCCCGGGAGGGTGGTCGTGCACGAGGACGGCGAGGAGGTCCTCAAGGACGCGCCGGACCCCGATCCGAACCCGGTCAACCCCGTGTCCACGTCCGCGCGGGTGGAGCCGGCCACGCTGCCGCGACTGCGCTATGGACGCACGTACGCGTTCCGGGCCTGGGCTGTCGACCTGGCCGGGAACAGCGCGCCGCACCGCGTCGCCGGCCCTGACCCGGCCGCCCCCCGTGCCAGGGATCGTGCCAGGGATCGCGACGAGCAGCAACGCGTCGACGAACGGTTGCGCAGGATCGCCGAGAAGGTCGCCGGCGCCCGGCTGGCCGAACTGCCCCTCGACGCCACCACGGTGCCCGGCCAGCCGGAGACGGCGCTCGGGCTGAGCGCGGTTCGCGAGCAGATCCGCGTGCTGCGTCCCTTCATCGAGCCCGGTCCTCGCCAGGGGCAGGGAGCCTCCGGCCTGGACCTGACCGAGATCAAGCCCACTGGGGTGGAACAGCTCGACCTCGTCGTCCGCGAGCGACTCGCGCGACGACGCGAGCAGCGCGGGCAGCCGACCGTCGGCCGACGCGGGCAGATCGAGGCGATGTTCGCCGAGCAGGCGGCCGCGCTCCCCCGCCTGATGGAGCGTACCGACGCCCGGACCCCGAGCGCAGTGTTCGCCAGGGCCCTGATCTCCGCGGTCACGACCCAGTCCGAGGTGTCCGCGGGCGCTGCCGCAGCCCTGGTCGCCCTCGCGGACCTGGTCACGACCCCGCGGCCGTTCCTGCGGTGGGATCCGGTCATCGAGCCCGCACTCGTACCCCGCCACCCCTACACCGAGGCAGAGTCCCTGCTCACCCTCGTCATCCGCTCGGGCGTCGAGGGCCCCGCTGAGGACGGCCTGACGCTGACCGTCGTGCCCCCGGACGTCTTCGCGGCGCAGTCGCTGGCCGAGCACCCGGAGCTGGGCCTGGCCTGGCGAGCCGACTCTCAGCGCCATGTCGCCCCACCCAAGACCAGCCAGTACGAGGCTGAGCTGCACGGGATGTTCGACGCAGCCATCGGCAGCGGTGACCCGGCCGCAGTGAACGCCGCCCTGGCGCTGGCCCTGCGGGAGTCCGGGACGTTCCTGGACCCGACCGTCGCGGACCCGGCGACGCCCGGCGCCCGCCTGCCCCAGCCGGGGATCGCCTTCCACAGCGGTCCCACCGCGGAGGTCCCGAAGGCCGCGACCCCCGAGGACCTCGAGCGCGGCGATCCGCTGACCCCGGGCCAGTACGTGGTGCACGACGTCGACGCCCTGGTGCTGCCCTACCTGCCTGATCCGATCGCCACCGGGCTGTCCCTGGTCTTCCCCGACGCTGGCCAGGACCATCACCTGGCCGGCCTGTTCGCAGTCGAGGGCGTGACCCTGCGCTATGGCGGCCAATGGCCGCTGAGCCGGCCGCTGCGATTCGTCCTCGAGTCGGGGACCACGCTGTCGGGCAACGTCGAAGGTGAGTCGGTTCGATTCGCCGTGCCACCCGGCGAGCAGTTGCGCATGCGCCTGTCCTCGGCCCTGGATCGATCGTCGCTGGACCTGCTCGGACTCTGGCGCTCGCTGCCCGACCAGGTGCGTGCCATCGACCTGATCGCCGAGGCCGCCGCCGACGGGTGGTTCTGGTGGCTGACCCCGGCGACGGAGGTCCGTCTCGTGCACGCGGTGCCCCGTCCGGTCGAGGCACCGCGCCCCACCGTGCTGGTGCCCCTGCGCCAGCCCGGGGACACCGCCGTGACACTCATCGGCGGGGTGGACCTGCATGGTCCGAGCACGGAGCGCCTCGACGTCGAGGCGTCCTGGAGCGAGTGGGTCGACGACCCGACCAAGCCCGAACCCGCACGCGTCGCCGCCATCGCGGCGGCTGCCAACACCACGGTCGGCTACGGGGAGGATCTCGTCATCCTCGGCGGCGAGGACCAGGACGTCCCCCTGCCCGACGGGACCGTGGTGCACGTGCACCGCGCCGTCCATCAGCTCGGGGACACCCGTCATCGGACCATCGACTACCGGATGAGGGCGACCACGCGCTACCGCGAGTACTTCGACCCCCGCACGGTCCCGACCGCCGAGGACCTGTCCGTGCTCGGGCCGGTCCGCCAGATCAACGTACCGAGCAGCGCTCGGCCGGCGAAGCCAGTCGTGGCTGACGTCCTGCCGCTGTTCCGGTGGTACGAGCAGACCGAGCCGGAGCAGCCGTTCGCCCTGCGCCGGACACGGCGCGCGGGACTGCGGATCTACCTCGAGCGCCCCTGGTTCTCCTCGGGCGACGACGAGTTGCTCGGTGTGGTCCTCGCCTTCGGGAACAACCCGCTCGCCGACGACCACGTCAGCCAGTGGGGCGCCGATCCGGTGTTCTGGCAACAGGGGCCGGCCCTGCGCTCGGTCCTGCCGCTGGTCGACGTCGCGCACCTCGTGGGCCTCGACGACCGCATCGAGGGCGGACGGCCCGTCGGCCCGCCCGTTCCCCACACCCTGAGCGACGTCCCCGGCAACCCGGCCGTATGGGTCCTCGGGTACCGCCCCGAGTACTCACCCGAGCGCGGCCGGTGGTTCGTCGACGTCGCCCTGGATCCGGGGGCCGCGTTCGGTCCGTTCGTGAAGCTGGCCGTGGCCCGCCTCCAGCCGAGCTCCCTTGCAGGTCTGCACCTGTCGCCCGTGGTGAACTGCGACATCGTGCCGCTTGCGCTCGAGCGGACCGCCACACTGTCCCGGCCCGACGACCGGACTGCCCGGGTCATCGTCACCGGCCCGGTCGGCGTGCCCGGCGGGCTCACCGACCGGCACACACGCGGGTTCGGGCCCCTTCTCGCGGCATCGCGAACGATGCGCGCCCGGCTGGAGACCAGGGTGGCAGGGGTCCCCTCGGACCTCGGCTGGCGCACGGTGGCGGCCCTGGACCTGCCGGTGCTCGGCTTCGAGGGCACGATCGTGTCCTGGTCGGGCACCCTCGAACTCCCCGAGGCCCTGCCCCCGAGGCGCCCCGGGGCCAACGAGACCTGGCGGATCGTCCTCGAGGAGTGGGAGCGGCTGCCCGCCGATGCACCAGCCGGGAGTTCCACCCGCCTGGTCTACGCCGACCACCTGCCTCTCTAGTCGGGCGCGAGCGCTGCGGGCCTCAGGCGCGCAGCGCCTCGGCGAGGTCGGCGAACTCCTGCACGAGCAGGCCCATGTCGTCACTGGTGTGGGCCAGCGAGACCAGCCACTGCTCGTCGAGCCCGGGCGGGGTGAGGATGCCGCGGTTGACGCCCCACAGCCAGCTGAGCTCGGCGATGCCGAAGTCCGTGCGCTTGTAGTCGCGGTAGTTGCGCACCGGGTCAGTCGCCCACGTGACGGCTCCCTTGACGCCGAAACCGACCGTCTGCGCGGGCAGGTCGTAGCGCGCGATCAGGGCATCGATGGCATCCAGGGCGTCATCGTTGAGCTTCTCCGCTGCTGCCAGCGCCTCGTGCGTGCAGACCTCGTCGACGGCGACCGCCGCGGCCATCACCAGGGGGTTGCCGTTGTAGGTGCCGAAGTGCGGCATGCGATTGTCCGAGACTGCTGCCATCACCTCTGCGCGCCCGCCGAACACCGCCAGGGGCAGGCCGCCGCCGACGCTCTTGGCCAGGCACACGAGGTCGGGGGTCACGCCCAGACGCCGCGACGCACCGCCGTACCCGGCGGTCAGGCCGGTCTTCACCTCGTCGAACACCAGGAGCACGCCGTGGCGGTCGCACGCCTCGCGCACACCGGTGAGGTAGCCGGCATCGGGGACCACGATGGAGATGTTCTCCAGGACCGGCTCCATCACGACCGCAGCGATCTCCGAGGCATGCTCAGCGAGGATCGCCTCGAGCCGATCGAGGTCGTTGTAGGGCACGACGTGCACCGTGCCGGCCTCGACGTCGAACGGGGTCACCGGGATCGGCGCGTCCTCGGGCCCGGACTCGGCCACATCGGGCTTCACCGAGACGGCCAGCGCGTCGTATCCACCGTGGTAGCCACCCTCGATCTTGATGATGGCGTGGCGCTCGGTGAAGGCACGTGCGGTGCGCACCGCGTACATCGTCGCCTCGGTGCCGGAGTTGGTGAACCGCAGCTGGTCAAGGCCGAACCGCCTCTGGAACCGCTCAGCGACGTCGGTGGCCGAGGGCGAGGGCGTGACGAACAGCGTCCCGGTCTCCATCGCGCCGATCACGGCGGCCACGACTGCGGGGTTGAGGTGGCCGACGAGCATCGCGCCGAAGCCCATGGACAGGTCGAGCAGCTGCCGGCCGTCGACGTCGGTGAGCCAGGCCCCCTTGGCCGAGGTGATCGAGATCGGGTACGGCTCCCAGTGCTGGAACGAGGAGGTCACGCCCAAGGGCAAGGACCCCATCGCCCGCTTGTTGTGCTCTCCAGAACCGGCCGTCGCGCTCGTGAACCGCGCCCACTCGGCCGCGGTCAGCGCCTCGACGCGAGCCGGGTCCAGCGGGGTCGAGGAGACGGGGAGCGTCCTGCGCGTGGCGGGATCATGCGCGGGCCACGCGGCGTGCGCGGAGGCGTTCAGGGGGGTCTCAGTCGTCATCAGGTGGTCTCCAAAGAGGGGTTCGCAGGTCGGTTCGGACTGAGGCTATCCGTCCGTGGCCGCGGTTGCCCTGTCCGGAGGGTCACGAGCCTCGCACAGGGGGTGCGAGGATCCGGCCGGTCCACGCGAGTGGTCACAGGCTCCTACGCTGGACGCATGCCCGCCCTCCCCGCCCTCCCCGCCGCCCTGCCCGCCCTGCCCGCCCTGCCCGGTCGCCGGCCTGACCTGCTGCTCGAGCTGGACCTGACCCAGGCCCCGGCCTCGGGTGGCTCAGACGACCCGCTCACCCGACTGCGCACACGAGGGCGTCCGCAGCTGCGTCCCATCCTCCGGGCCCTGTACGAGGCCGCTGAGGACGACCGGGTTCAGGGCCTGATCGCCAAGGTCGGCGGGGAGCTGCCCTGGGCGGTCATGCAGGAGCTGCGCCTGGGGGTGCGGGAGTTCGTCGCGCACGGCAAGCCCGCGCTCGCGTGGGCCGAGAGCTTCGGCGAGGGCTCGGGATCCATGACGGCCTTCGTCCTGGCCAGCGCGTTCGACGAGATCTGGCTGCAGCCCGGCGGGGAGCTGGGGATGCTGGGCGTCGGGGTCGAGACGACGTTCGTGCGAGGGGCGCTGGACCGACTGGGCATCGAGCCGCAGATCGAGCAGCGCCACGAGTTCAAGAACGGCAGCGAACAGCATCATGCGCACGGAGTTCACCGAGGCCCACCGCACGGCGCTCGACCGTCTGGCCGAGTCGATCTTCACCGACGCGATCGACATGATCGCCGAGGGCCGAGGGATGCCGCCGGAGCTCGTGCGACAGCTGATCGACACCGGGCCCCGCACAGCCCCCGACGCGCTCGACGTCGGGCTGGTCGACTCCCTGGGCTACCGCGATCAGGCCTACGCCGCGATGCGGTCGCGCGTGGGGGCGGACGCCGCGCTGCTCTTCGCCGATCGCTGGTCGCCACCGCGCCGCCCACATGTCCCCGCGCGGCGCAGGGGGCACGTCGCCCTCGTCGAGGTGAGCGGTGCGATCGCGTCCGGTCGCTCGAGCCGCGGCCCGATGGGTCGCCAGGTGGGCAGCGACTCGATCGGCGCCGCGTTGCGGGCCGCAACCGCCGACGAGCACACTCGCGCGGTCGTCCTGCACATCGACTCCCCCGGCGGATCCGCTGTGGCCTCGGACACGATCTGGCGCGAGGTCTGCCAGGTCCGCGACGCAGGCAAGCCGGTGATCGTGTCGATGGGGTCCGCTGCGGCCTCCGGGGGCTACTACATCGCCTGCCCGGCCGACATGATCGTGGCGCTGCCCTCCACCCTCACCGGGTCCATCGGCGTCTTCGGCGGCAAGGTCGTCGTCAGCGACCTGATGCAGCGGCTCGGGCTGACCACAGGCACGGTCTCCCACGGTGCGCGATCGCTGATGTACTCGGCTCGGCAGGGGTTCTCCGACGACGAGCGCGCGCAGCTCGACGCCACGCTGGATGCGATCTACACCGACTTCGTCGCCAAGGTCGCGCTGGGCCGCGGCCGGCCGGTCGAGGAGATCGAGGCCATCGCGCGCGGCCGGGTGTGGACCGGGACCGACGCGCTGCGCATCGGCCTGGTCGACGAGTTGGGTGGGTTGCGTGACGCGGTGCGGATCGCCCGATCCCGCGCCGGGCTCTCGAGCGACGCACCGGTCGTCGGCGCGCTCCACGTGCCCCCGCTGGCCCGGCTCGGCCGGGCTCGGAACAGCGAGGACCCGCGCGCGGCACTGGGCTCGACCATCCCGGGGCTCTCGGATCTCGCCGCCCAACTCGGGCTGATCGCAACCACGGAGCTGCGCATGCCGACCATCACCCTGCGCTGACGCCGTCGCACGGGCAGCGTCCGTCAGGTCGGCAGCGGGCCGCGGTACCCCTCGGAGTGCGTGAAGACCAGGTTGGTCTCGGTGTGGGCCACCGCCGGGTGCGTGGTCAGGTGGTCGAGGACGAAGTCCCGCAGGCGCTCGGCGTCCGGCACGGCCACATGCAGCACGTAGTCGTCGGAGCCGGCGACGTGGAACGTCTGGATCACCTCGGGCAACGTCGGCAGCCTGCGTGCGAACGAGTCGATGACCGCCCGGTCGTGCGCCCGCAATCTGACGGCGATCAGGGCCTGGACGGGCCGACCGACCGACGCCGGGTCGACATCTGCCCGGAACCCGCGGATGACTCCCGACCGCAGGAGGACCCGCAGCCGCACCAGTGCCGTGGACGGGGCGACCCCTGCCTGCTCAGCCAGGCGCGCGTTGGGCATCCGCGCATCGCGAAGCAGCGCGCTCACGAGCGCCAGGTCCGTGCGGTCCAGCGGTCGAACAACGTTCGGCATGAGTGCCTCCTGGAGGTTGCAGGTCGAAGATCCTTCGATCCCTGGGGCCATCTTGCACGTTCTGGAGAGGACTACTTGATGGCCACCGAAGTATCGGCCCATCATCGTGTCATGGGTCACTCGCTGGATACCACCGCGGTCCATGCCGGCCGGCACGACCTCACGGAGCTGGGCGTGCATGCACTGCCGATCGACCTGTCGAGCACGAATCCGCTGCCGTCGATCACCGAGGGCGGGGACTCCTACGAGAACCTCGCGACCGGGGGCCGGCTCGTGCCCGGGCAGTCCCCGGTGTACCAGCGGCTGTGGAACCCCACAGTCGCCCGCCTCGAGTCAGCGGTTGCCGAGCTCGAGCACACCGAGGACGCACTGGCATTCGCCTCCGGGATGGCGGCCCTGAGCGCCGTCCTGCTGGCGACGGTGCAGCGCGGCACGCCGCACGTGGTGGCTGTGCGCCCGCTCTACGGGGGCACGGACCACCTGCTGGGGATGGGCCTGCTGGGCACCGAGGTGACCTTCGCCGAGGCCGCAGAGATCGCCGCGGCGATCCGGCCCGACACCGGCCTGGTGATCCTGGAGTCCCCCGCCAACCCCTCGCTGGACCTCGTCGACATCCGGGCAGTCGTGGCCGCCGCGGGCGAT
Organism: uncultured Actinomycetes bacterium; assembly: GCA_963706875.1. Classification (GTDB taxonomy): domain Bacteria; phylum Actinomycetota; class Actinomycetes; order S36-B12; family CAIYMF01; genus Prado023. The sequence continues at coordinate 526,757 of CAVPNW010000016.1, forward strand.
GTCCCGGTGCTCGTGGACAACACGTTCGCCACGCCTGTGCTCCAGCAGCCGCACGATCTGGGAGCCGCGTTGGTCCTGCACTCCGCGACCAAGTTCATCGGCGGGCACTCCGATGCCCTGGGCGGGATCGTCGCGGGGGACGGCGTCCTCATCGAGGCCCTGCGCCGCGTCCGCGCCATCACCGGGGCGATCCTCAACCCGATGGCCGCCTACCTGCTGCACCGCGGCCTGCCCACCCTGCCCGTGCGGGTCCGCGCCCAGCAGGACACCGCCACTGCACTGGCTGAACGGCTCGCGGGCCGGGCCGAGCTCACGCGCGTCATGCACCCCTCACGGCCGGGCGCCGACCCCCTGGGCCTGCTCGGGACCCAGATGGCTGGGCCCGGGTCGATCCTGGCCGTTGAGATGCGCGGGGGGTTCGCCGCCGCCGGCCGGGTGGTCGAATCCCTGCAGCTCATCACGCACGCCGTCTCACTCGGTGGCGTGGACACGCTCATCCAGCACCCGGCCGCCCTGACCCACCGGCCGGTCCCACCCGAGGCCCGGCCCAGCGCCGGGCTGCTGCGGATCTCCGTCGGACTGGAGTCCCTCGAGGACCTCGCCGACGACCTGGAGCAGGCCCTCGCGGGGGTGTGAGCTGCCTCAGCGCGGGCGCCAACGCTTCCACAGCGTGGTCGCCGCCGCGCGCGGCTTGCCGTCCCAGATCAGCTCGGCCTCGACTGTCACCTGGTCAGGATCCGCTGTGGCCACGACAGCCCGGAGCTCCAGGGCCTGCCCAAGTGGGACCGGTCGCAGGTAGCGCAGGTCGAGACCGGCCGTCACGTACAGCAGCGGGGTGCCCGGTGAAGGCTCCATCCCGAGCCCATGCGCCCGGTGGAACACGGCTGCCCCGCTGTGGCAGTCCAGGACGGTGGCGATGATCCCACCGTTGAGGAACCCGAAGCCGTTGTCGTGCTCGGGCCACGGCTCGAACACCGCGGTCACGAAGCCGTCGCCCGGATAGCTGCGCAGCTTCAGCCCCTTGGCATTGCCATGCCCGCACCCGAAGCACGTCAGCTGCGGGTACAGGCGCTCCTGGATGCTCAGCTCCGCCGTCAGGTCGTCGCGCGTCACATGAGCAGCATCGCGCAACGTCGTGCCCGCGCGTCACCCGGGGGCGATGCCCACCTAGTGTCTGGCCATGAGCTCTGAGCTGATCACGAGGTTCTACACAGCCTTCCAGTCGTTGGACGCCGAGGCGATGGCCGCGTGCTACGCCGCGGACGCCACGTTCTCCGACCCCGTCTTCACCGACCTGCGCGGCCAACAGGTCGGTGACATGTGGCGGATGCTGTGCGCCTCGGCGAAGGACTTCAGCCTGACCTTCGACTCGGTCACCGACACCTCGGCCCACTGGGTCGCGACCTACACGTTCACCTCGACCGGACGCCGCGTGGTCAACGACATCCGGGCCTCGTTCGTCGTCACCGACGGGCTGATCCAGGAGCACCGCGACTCCTTCGACCTGTGGGCCTGGTCACGCCAGGCCCTTGGCCCCTCCGGCGTGGCCCTGGGCTGGACACCGTTCCTCCAGGGCAAGGTCCGCGGTCAGGCGATGGCCGGACTGCAGAAGTTCCAGCAGCATGGGTGAGGCGCCGGCTGCGGCTTCCGCCCCTCGCTGCTTCTGGGTCGACTCGGCCCCGGCCGACTACCTCGCCTACCACGACACCGAGTGGGGCTACCCCGTCGCCGACGAGCGCAGGCTCTTCGAGAAGCTCTGCCTGGAGGGGTTCCAGAGCGGGCTGAGCTGGCTGACGATCCTGCGCAAGCGGCAGAACTTCCGCGCCGCCTTCGCCGGGTTCGAGGTCGAGGCCGTCGCCCGGTTCACCGAGGACGACGTGACCCGGCTGCTGGGGGATGCGGGAATCGTGCGCCACCGCGGCAAGATCGAGGCGACGATCGGCAATGCCCGGGCCACCCTCGACCTCGTGGATCAGCAGGGATCGCTGGCGGCCTACATCTGGGGTTTCGAGCCCGACGCGAATGACCGTCCGACGCGCTACCGGGCCGAGGATGTCCAGGAGCTGACCACCGCACCTGCGGCGATCGCCCTGTCCAAGGACCTCAAGCGGCGCGGATTCCGATTCGTCGGCCCGACGACCATGTACGCCTTCATGCAGGCCATGGGACTCGTGAACGACCACACCGAGGACTGCGCTTGGCGCGCTGTCGCGCACGCCGCCCGGGAGGACTTCAGGGTCCCCGGCGCCCCGGGGTCGTCGACGATGCCCTGATCAGCGCTTGCCCACCAGCTCGCCCTCAGGAAGGGGCTCGGCGGCGATGACGTCCTCGGGCGCACCGACCAGCCGCAGCGTGGCCTGCAGGCACAGCCCCGCGTAGGCAGGGTCGAGGTGGCCCGCCACGGCCAACGAGGCGAACCCGTGGACCGTCGACCACATCGGGACTTCGAGCCCCGGTCGCAGGGCGGGATCCAGGACTCCTGTGGCAACGAGGTCGTCGAGGGCCGCGGTGAGCAGCTGGTAGGCACCACTCATGGGGTGCTCGTCAGGATCGACCCCACAGTGCGTGCCGAAGGTGTGGGCGAAGAGGTTCGGCTCGGCCATGGCGAACTCGATGTACGCGCGGCCCAGCCGTGCGAACCGGGCCGCGGAATGCACCGCCGGCGTGCGCGAGGCCGACGCCGGGTCCGCATCCACCTCGGCCAGGGCGGTGATCATGTGCGCCTCGAGGAGGTCGATGCCGCACTGGCTCACCTCGTGGTGGATCGAGGTCTTGTCCGGGAAGTGGTGGTAGGCAGCGCTCGGCGAGACGTCCAGCGCCGCGGCGAGTCCACGCACAGTCAGGGACTCGGGCCCCTGCTCACGGACCCGGATGACGGCGGCATTGATCAGCCCCTCGCGCAGATCCCCATGGTGGTACGGCTTTGCCATGCGAGAAGTGTAGCGCAGAACTTGACAGCGTTCAGATCAGCCCCCATGATGATCCGAACATCGTTCAGATTGCCCACCCGGAGGATCACATGACCACCAGCGCCACCACCCGATCCGCCCTGGCGGACCCACCCCCCACCGTCTTCGAGCGCCTCGGCGAGTTCATCGTCCGGCGGGCCCGTCTCGTCCTGGTCCTGTTCTTCGGCGGAGTCATCCTCGCCGGCGTCGTCGGCTCCCAGGTGTTCGCAGCCCTCGGGTCCGCGGGCTACAACGACCCGGGCTCGGACTCCGCCAGGGCAGCGACGGTCCTGTCCGAGGAGTTCGCGACCTCCGAGCCGATCCTGGTGATGGCCGTGACCTCACCGGCCGGCGTGGACGACCCGGCCACGACCACCGACGCCCGCGAGCTCGTCGCCGAGATCAGCCAGACCCCCGGTGTCGCCGAGGTCGTGAGCTACTGGACGTCGGGCACTCCCCCAGCCCTGCGCAGCGAGGACGGCTCGATCGGCCAGGTGATCGTCCATGCCGAGCCCGACGCCACCGTCACGGAGCGCACTGAGGTCGCTGAGACGGTCATGGCCGCGACCGGCACCCAGCAGGGTGGTCTCACCGTGGCCACCAGCGGGGCCGAGGCGGTCGGCGCAGCCGTCAGCGAGACCATCACCGAGGACCTCAAGCTTGCGGAGTCCGTTGCGATCCCGATCACGATGATCGTCCTGCTGGTCGTGTTCGGCAGCCTCGTCTCCGCCGGCCTGCCAATGGTCGTGGCCGCCGGCTCGGTGCTCGGGAGCTTCCTGGTGCTGTGGCTGATCACCCGGGTCACCGACGTCTCGATCTTCGGGCTCAACCTGATCACCGGCCTGGGTCTCGGCCTGGGCATCGACTACGCGCTGCTCATGGTGAACCGGTTCCGCGAGGAGCGAGCACGCGGGTTGGCCCCTGACAGGGCAGTGGTGCGCACCGTGGCGACGGCAGGTCGAACGGTTGCCGTGTCCGGCGTGACGGTCGCCGTCACCCTCGCCGCCCTGCTGTTCTTCCCGCAGTACTTCCTGCGCTCGTTCGGCTACGCGGGCATCAGCGTCACGCTGCTGGCCGTCCTCAGCGCGATCACCGCCCTGCCCGCCGCGATGGCACTGCTGGGCGCTCGCACCGACTCGCTGCGGATCCGCCGGGGCGACCTCGCGCCCTCCGATGACGGCGCCTGGGCCCGCGTTGCCCGAGCCGTCATGCGCCGACCTGTGCTGGTCGCGGTGTCGGTCTCCGCTGTCCTGCTCTCGATCGCCTCCCTGGCACTCGGGGCATCCTTCAGCCAGGTCGACGATCGCGCCCTGCCGGCAGACAACCCCGCCACGGCGGCCGCGAGCCTGCTGCGGGAGAGCTTCCCCGGCGAGGAGGGCGCCCCCGTGCAGGTCGTCCTCGCCGGTACGAACGCATCCGATCCGGCAGCCGTGACAGCGCACGCCGCGACCCTGTCGCAGCTCGACGGAGTCGTCCGGGTCGTGTCGCCGACCGAGGTGTTCATCGACGGCGAGTCCGTCGGCCCGAACCCGACCGCGGGTGCGTCCGACGCGACCTCCCCCGACGGCTGGACGCGCCTCGACGTCGTCGGCGACGTGTCACCACGCAGCGCCGAGGGCTCGTCGCTGGTCGAGTCGGTCCGCGCGGTGCCGTGGTCCGGTGAGTCGCTGGTCGGCGGAGCTGCTGCCGAGTACGCCGACTCCCAGGCAGCGATTGCCGCAACCCTGCCCCTCGCGCTGGGTTGGGTGTTCGCCCTCACCCTGATCGTGCTGTTCCTCTACACCGGCAGCGTGGTGCTGCCCATCAAGGCGGTGCTGCTCAACATCCTGTCCCTGGCGGCGACCATCGGCGCCCTGGTCTGGGTCTTCCAGGACGACAACCTCGGCTGGCTCGTCGGTGGCTACCAGTCGACCGGCACCCTGGATACCTCGATGACCGTGCTGATCGCGATCGTCGCCTTCGCCCTGTCGATGGACTACGAGGTGTTCCTGCTGTCGCGGATCAAGGAGGAGCACGACGCCGGCGCCGACACCGAGGCCGCCGTCGAGCTCGGCCTGCAGCGATCGGGCCGCATCATCACCGCTGCCGCCGTGCTGCTGGCGATCGTGTTCGCCTCGTTCATCACCAGCGGGGTGACGCCCATCAAGCAGCTCGGCTTCGGGGTCGCGTTCGCGATCCTGCTGGATGCGACGATCGTGCGCGGGCTCATGGTCCCGGCGTTCATGCGGCTTGCCGGACGCTGGAACTGGTGGGCGCCCGCTCCCCTGGCCGCGCTGCACCGGCGGATCGGCCTGTCCGAGGGCTGAGGCTGGGCCAGAAGGTCACCCGATCGGAGCAATCTGCGCTTGCCCGAGACCCTCCCGCGCATCGGTCCAGAACGACATCAATGACCACGAACCGCCCCATCCGCACCTTCGGGGAGGAGTACGACTGACCCCGGGGGGTATTGGTCCACCTCAGGCTATCGGCTACGCTATGTATGCACTTGATCACGGACGGGGAGAGTCGCTATGTGGTCGCATTCCGTCTTCCGGGACTCCGGACTGGCCCAGCTGATCGTTGGTCCAGCCGGGCGGATCAGCGTGGCCAACCCCGCCGCGACCACGCTCATGGGGACGAGCTCACTGGCTGGCGCCAATCTCGCTGACCTCATCGCTGCCCAGGACCGTGGATCCGCGGACGCCTTCCTGGCTACGCTCGCCGAGCTCCCCGCTGGCCGCAGCCAGCCTCTCGGACCGGTCCAGCTGGTTGGCCCGGGGCGGAGCCGCACGGTCCAGATGATCGGAGCGCGGACTCGTGGCGAGGGCGGGTTCGACGCCCTGGTGATCGCGGTGCATGAGGCGTCGGTTGCCGATGTCGGGGCCGTGGGGCCGGAGGTGCTGGTGGACCCGCTGACCGGGGTGGGCACGCGCACCCGCGGCTTGGATGCACTCCGACGGGCGACACGGCCCGGGGCCCCCGGGTGCCTGCTGATCGTGGACCTCGACGGGTTCGGGTGGATCAACGAGACACTCGGGACCGCCGAGGGCGACCGCATCCTCACGGAGGTCGCAGAGCGCCTGCTCCATGCGGTCCCGCCCGGAGCCACGGTGGCCCGGATCGATGGGGACCAGTTCCTCGTCGTGAGCGCCGGAACGCCGATGACCGGATCGCTCGAACTCGCCAGCGACGTGATCTCAGCCCTGGCCAAGCCCATGCACATCGCCGGGACGCGCGTGGTGACCGTGAGCATCGGCGTGGCAGCCCTCGATGGAAGCGGCGGCGACGAGGTCCTGTCCCTGGCGCACTCAGCCCTGTCCATGGCCAAGGACCAGGGCGGGCAGCAGGTCGTGGTGGATGGGCCCACCCCGCGCACCTACGGACGACGGCACGGGGATGTGGCCGCGGCCCTGCGAGAGATCGTGGCAGACGCCCAGAACGCACGCATTGAGGCAGCCCAGGCCAAGGCCGAGGCCGCCCAGGCCAAGGCCGAGGCGCGCACGTGCCCGATGACCGGGCTGCCCAACTACCTGGCCTACCTCGAGGAGGCGCAGAAGCTGCAGGCCGAGGCCCGCCGAACGGGGACGCCTGTCGCGGTCGTCTTCCTCGACCTCGACAAGTTCGGCACGATCAACAAGACCTTCTCGTGGGATCGGGGCACCCAGGCGCTCACCGCGGTCGCTCGGGTGCTCGAGTCCGAGTGCCGGGGCCACGACCAGATCTTCAAGTTCGGCGGCGATGAGTTCGTCGTCCTGCTGCCCGGGACCGACCGGCACGGGGCGGGCATCGTGGCGGAGCGTCTGCGGGCTGCCGTGGAGGCAGCCGGCATCCCCCACGGCGGATTGCCCGAGCTGCCCATCGTGACCCTCAGCGTCGGCGTGGCGGCGGGACGCGGCCCCACCCTCGAGATCGCCAGGGTGGTCAAGAGGGCCGACGGGCAGTCTCAGCTCGCGAAGGCCACCGGACGCAACCGGGTGCAGCCGCCACCCGCAGCCTCCCCACGGGGGAGCGACGCGTCGCCGCACGGGGGCGACGTCGCCTGACCTCGCGGGTCGGACCGGTCGACCGCTGCTCAGAGCGACCCTTGCTCAGAGGACGGCCAGGACCCGGTCGCGGACCTCGTCGACGGTGCCCATGCCGTCGACCTGGACCAGGATCCCTGCGTCGGCATACACGCGGGTCAGCGGCTCGGTCTGCTCGGTGTAGACCTCCATGCGCCGGCGGATGACGTCCTCGGTGTCGTCGGCGCGACCCTGCTCCTGGGCCCGCTTGAGCAGGCGGGAGACGATCTCATCGGTGTCCACGGTCAGCTCCACGACGCGATCCAGAGACAGGCCCATGTCGGCCAGGGCGGCGTCGAGCACCCCCACCTGGTCCAGCGTCCGCGGATACCCATCGAGGAGGAACCCCTCGGCGGCGTCCGGCTGACCGAGACGGTCGCGCACCATCGCGTTGGTGATCCGATCAGGGACGTAGTCCCCACTGTCCATGAACATCCCGGCGGCGATACCCAGGGGCGTCACCTCGGCCAGGTGGGCACGGAACAGGTCACCGGTCGACACATGCGGGATTCCCAGTCGCTCGGAGAGCACCTTGGCCTGCGTTCCCTTGCCCCCTCCCGGGGGGCCCATCAGGACGATGCGCATCAGGGTCGACCTCTCCTCATCATGCGTGGCACTGCATCTGACTGGCGGCACGATAGTGGCCACGTGAGGGGTGATGGGTCGCGAACGGGCCGGGCGCCTCCTTGCGTTCAGCCCGGAGCCGGTCGCCGACCGCCTTTGCCGATGCCGGCCGGGGGGTTGCGTGGCAGGCTGGCCGACATGACGACGCTGGATGACGCACGTGTCCTGGTCGCCGGGGCAACGGGCGGGCTCGGCGCCCCGCTGAGTCGGCGGCTCGCAGCAGCGGGCGCGCGGTTGACCGTCACCGGCCGGGATGGCGACCGGCTGGCCGCCCTGGGCCTTGATGCGCTGCGCGTACCCGCGGACCTGCGCAGGGCAGGCGCCGCTGAGAAGGTGGTGGAGCGCGCCGTCGAGCAGTACGGCCGGCTTGATGGCCTGGTGTTCGCCGCCGGGGCCGTCGCCTTCGGCCCCGCGACCGAGACCCCCGACCAGGTGATCATCGACCTCTTCACCCTCAACACCCTGGCGCCAATCCGCCTGTTGCGCGCGGCCCTGCCCCACCTCCAGGCGTCTGCGGCCGGGGGCGGGTCGCCCTTCGTCGTGCACATCAGTGCCGTTGTCGCTGAGACCCCGATGCCGGGAATGGCCGCCTACTCGGCGTCGAAGGCGGGACTCGCCGCATTCGACACAGCCGCAGCGCGCGAGCTGCGCAGGTCGAGGATCCGGCTCATCGACGCCCGCCCCCCGCACACCGAGACGGGATTGGCTCAGCGGCCGTTGTTCGGGACCACCCCGAGGCTGCCCGTGGGGCTGGATCCGGAGGCCGTCGCAGAACGGATCCTCGCCGCCGTGGAGGACGGCGAGACCGACCTGCCCAGCAGCGCGTTCGGCTGAGCCCTACCGGCGCAGTCGCGCCCTGGCCAGGCCGCGGGCTGCGTCCAGTGTCCCCAGGGGCGTGAACGCGCGCGCCTGGGCCGTGAGCTCGGCCACCTCGTCATCAGCGAGGTCGAGGTCGGCCGCAGCGGCGTTGGCCTCCACCTGCGCGACGCTGGAGGCGCCGGGGATGGCAACCACGTTCGGCTGGTGGAGCAGCCAGGCCAACGCGACCTGGGCCGGGGTCACGTCATGCGTCGAGGCGACCTCTCGCAGCGCGTCCAGCAGTCCGGCGGCCCGTGTGAGGTTCTCCTCGAGGAACAGGGCGTTCATCTGGCGCACCCCGCCGGTGGGACGGTTGGTGGCGTCATAGCGCGCCGAGAGCAGTCCCTGGCCCAGCGGGCTCCAGGCGATCACCACCCGACCCTCGGATGCGGCGTGTGGGACGAGCTCGTCCAACGGCCCCATGTGCGCGAGGCTGAACTGCACCTGGTTGGACAGCACCGGCCGGCCCAGGGCCCGCTCCGCGTCCTTCCAGCGGCCCAGGGAGTAGTTGCTCACCCCCACGTCGGTGACCAGCCCCGAGTCCTGCAGGTCGCGCATGCCCGCCATCGTGGTGCCGTCACGCACGACTGGATTGGGCTGATGGACCTGGTACAGGTCGATGGTCGAGACCCCAAGCCGTCCGGCGCTTGCTCGCGCGGTCCGGCGCACGAACGGGGCGATGGGGAACACAGGGAAGTGCTTGGTCGCGATGTAGGCCGTGTCGATGAGGTCGTGCGCGGCCAACGCCGCGCCCAGGATCGTCTCGCTCCTGCCGAAGCCGTACATCTCGGCGGTGTCGAACAGGGTGATTCCCAGCTCCGCGGCCCGCGCCACGATCAGCTCGGCGTCCCGGGCGCTGTACTGGTCGCCGTAGCCCCACTCGCGCGAGCCGAACTGCCAGGTGCCCAGACCGATCCGGGAGATCGGCTTGGCGCTGTCCACGTCCTCCAGGTACTTCATGTCACTCCCACCGCTTCCCGCGAGTCACGTGGCCTCAGCCCTCAGTCGAAGATCGGGCAGAACGTGTTGAACGCAGCCTCGCAGAACTGCCCCGGGTCGTTGAACCGCAGGTCCTGGTTCAGCCCGCTGATCGCGGCCATGTCGGCCTCGGTCAGGGTCAGGTCCCCTGCGCCCAGATTCTCCTGCAGGCGGTCGGCTGACGAGCTCTTGGCGATCGGATTCGTCCCCCGCTGGAGCGCCCACGCGAGCACGACCTGAGCAGGGGTGGCCGCCACCCGCTCCGCGATCTCACCGACCACCGGGTGCTCGAGCACCGACTGGGTCGTCTGGGCCATCCCCAGCTGGACGTAGCTGCCCGCCCCCAGCGGTGAGAACGCCGTCACGGCGATGCCGTGCCCGGTCGCGAAGCGCACGAGCCGCTCCTGCGTCAGGTAGGGGTGCATCTCCACCTGCAGCACGGCCGGGGGGATCGTTGCGCCGGCCAGCAGGTCCATCAGGAACCCGGAAGTCATGTTGCAGACCCCGATGTTCCGGGTCAGGCCGGCAGGGACCAGCGCCTCCATCGCCGCCCACGTCGTCGCGATCGGGACGTCCTCGAACTCCATCCGGACGGGGCTGGCGTCGGGGTCGAAGACCCACTCGGGCGGGTAGCGGACCTCGAACGGCACGTACCGCAGCGGGATCGGGAAGTGGATCAGGTAGAGGTCGAGGTACTCCACCCCGAGGTCGGTCAGCGTGCGCCTGATCGCCGGCTCCACGTGCTCGGGTGCGTGGTAGGTGTTCCAGAGCTTGGACGTGATCCAGAGGTCCTCGCGCCTGACCAGACCCTCAGCGATCGCCCGCGCGATCCCCTGCCCGACCTCGACCTCGTTGCCGTAGTCGCAGGCACAGTCCAGATGGCGGTAACCCATCGCGATGGCCGCGTGCACCGTCTCGGCGCACACGTCCCTGCCGATCTTCCAGGTGCCCAGGCCGAGCGCGGGCATCGCATCGCCGGTTCTGAGGGTGAGGTTCTTCACCACGCCAGCATGTCAGCCCGGGGCCCCGCACGACGGGTCGCACAAGGGCCCCGGGACGTCACCTCACTTGGTGTAGAGCAGGTGCTTGGCCTTGTCTCACTTGGTGTAGAGCAGGTGCTTGGCCTTGTCCACGCCGGTGTCGACCATGCCCTTGGTCTTGTCCAGGCCCGTGTCGACCATGCCCTTGGTCTTGTCCAGGCCCGTGTCGACCATTTCCTTGGTCTTGTCGAAGCCTGCGTCGACCATGTGCTTGGCCTTGTCCAGGCCGGAGTCCGCCGCATCCCTCGCGGAGTCCAGACCGTCCTCGACGGTGTGCACCGCGTGGTCGACTTCGGCCTGGGCCTCGCCGGCCTTGCGGTCCGCCTTGCCCTTGGACTGCAGTTCCTTGTCGCCCGTGACGATTCCTGCGGCCTCCTTGGCGTGACCCTTGACCTGATCTGATGTGGCACCCATGGTGCGCCTCCCTCAACGACGTCCGGCCGCGCCCGGAGTGGACGCGGCCGACTTCTGGATCGCGGTGATCGGGACGGGGACGAGCCGACGGCTCTGGGGTCCCACGGGGATGACCAGCGTCTGCGCGGTCATGCGATCACCTCGATCTGCTTCCAGACTAGACCCGTCCATTCGCCGCGCAACAGGCGCAATCCCCGATCCCGTCAGCGAAACGCATCCGGATGCCGGGGGCCTACTCCCCGAGGTCGACACCCATCGCCGTGGCGGCTGCCCAGAAAGCCTCGAGCGTGGCCGCGCTGAACAGCACGAACGCGATCTCGAGGTCGTGGGCGGCGCCTGCCTCGGCCAACGCAATCGGGGCGGCCAACTCGACCGGGTAGCCGTAGGCCCCGGTGGAGATCGCCGGGAAGGCGATCGAACGCGCACCCAGCTCACGCGCCCGGGCGAGGCTCGTGCGATGCGCCGAGGCCAGGAGCTCGGCGTCGTCGGGAGACCCCCGGTAGATCGGTCCCACGGTGTGGATGACCCATCGTGCGGGGAGGTTCCCGGCGGTCGTGGCGACCGCCTGTCCGGTGGGCAGCCCGTCGGGGAGCAGGTCGGTTCGGATCCGGCGGCACTCGGCCAGGATGGCCGGCCCCCCTGCCCGGTGGATCGCCCCGTCGACTCCCCCGCCACCGAGCAGCCCGTTGTTCGCCGCATTGACGATCGCGTCGGCCGGGAAGGCCGTGATGTCGCCCTGGATGAGCCGTACCGTCATGCGTCCAGTGTGCCCGAGGGGGTCTCCCGTCGCGGCATGAACCGCCCTGCCGATGGGCTAACCTGTTGGGGCACGACAACCACAGTCCGAATCCAGGGGAAGCCGGTGTGAATCCGGCGCTGTCCCGCAACCGTGAGCAGGTCCCTCCCCAAGGGCCCAGCGAGTCGGAGCACCTGGCGGACTGGGGCTCCGACACCGTCCGAGGACGACGGTGGAGCCCGGACCGGGCCCCGAGCCCGCCGGACCCACCCTCACCCTGGGCCTGACTGAAGGGCACCTGGTGAAGACCACCTCCGGCCGCGCCGCGGCCCTGTTGATCACCGTCCTGACGGCCGCACTGGCCACCGTGGCGCTGGCTGCCCCCGCGCAGGCCGCCGCCTATCGCTACTGGTCCTACTGGCAGGGCGCCACCGGCACGTGGGTCGCTGCCCAGACAGGCCCCGGGGATCACACGCTCGTCGACGCCGACGTCCAGGGCTGGCGCTTCACGATCACCTCCGACATTCCGACCCAGGGCCCGGACAACGCTCCCGTGTTCGCCGACCTGTGCCCCGACCTCGCCGGTGCCGGGGCCTCCTCGGGCCAGGTTCGGGTGGCGGTCGTCATCGACGCCGGCTACACCGCCGACGCTCCTGAGGGCCAGTCCCCGCCAGCAGACGTGGTCTCCTGCGTCACCCTTCCCGAGGGATCCACCGGCAACCAGGCCCTGGCCGCCGCGGGCTCGACCACCGACGACAACGGGTTGGTCTGCTCCATCAACGGCTACCCCGAGGGTGAGTGCGGCACCGCGGTCTCCGACGCCCAGGCCGCTGCGGCAGCAACGGCAGCCAAGGACGAGCAGCCCAATCCCGCCGTCGTGACCGCGGGGACAACAGCCGACGGCGCCTCCACCTCCGGCTCGGGCAGCACCTCCTGGGTCGGCTTCGCCGTCGGGGCCCTGATCCTGGCGCTGCTGATCGGCGCCGCCTACTGGATCCCGAAGCGGCGCCGCGCCGCCCGGGCAGCCGAGTAGGCCTGAGCACCATGGCCCTTCCCACCACGACCCGACCGGGGCCTGCGCCCGCGATCGGGGTCAGCGGCAGGCTGCCTCGCAGCCTGCACCCGCTTGCGTGGTGGGCCTGGGCCCTCGGGCTCGTCGTCGCGGCCTCGCGGACGACCAACCCACTGCTCCTCGGGCTCATCCTGGGCTGCCTTGCCGTTGTCGTCTCCGCGCGACGGCCCGATGCGGCGTGGGCCGGCGCCTTCTCAGCGGCCCTTCGCCTGGGGGTCCTGGTGATCGTGACCCGCACCCTGCTCCAGGTCGTCCTCGGGGCGCCGGTCGGGCTGAACGTCGCGTTCACCATGCCCGAGATCGCCCTGCCGGACTGGATGGCCGGGGTGCGCCTCGGCGGCCTGGTCACCTGGGAGTCGGTCCTGATCGGCCTCGTCGAGGGCCTTCGCCTGGCCGTCATGATCGCCGGTGTGGGGGCGGCGAACTCCCTCACGCCGCCGAGTCGGCTGCTGCGCTCGGTCCCCGCCGCCCTGTACGAGGTGGGCGTGGCCGTGGTCGTGGCGCTCACCTTCGCACCGCACCTGCTCGCCGATGCCCGCCGGGTCGGTGCCGCGCGGCGCCTGCGCGGGCATGACGAGGGGCGCATCGTGGCGTTCGCGCGGTCCAGCGGGCCCGTCCTCGACGGAGGCCTCGAGCGCTCCATCCAGCTCGCTGCGGCGATGGACAGCCGCGGCTACGGCCGCTCGGGCCGGGTCAGCCAGCGCGAGCGGCGAACCCAGGCAGTGCTGGTCCTGGCCGGGTTCGCCGGCGTGCTCGTCGGGCTCTACGGCCTGTTCGACTCGGCGGCACCGCGACTGCTCGGGTGGCCGATGCTCGCCGGCGGTGTGCTCACGGCGATCCTCGGGTTGCGCGCAGCCGGCCGACGCAGTCCCCGGACGGCCTACCGCCCGGACCCGTGGCGGTGGCCGGAATGGCTGACCGCGGCATCCGGTGGCGTCGTCGCCGTGACGTTCCTCGTGTGGTCACCGACTGCGCTACTGCTGCGGTCGGTTCCCCTGACGTGGCCCGAGCTGGTGGTGGTACCGACGCTCGCGGTGCTGGTGGCCGTCGGTCCCGCGTTCTGGACGCCCCCGATCCCCGGGTCCGGACGACCCCGCATGGCAGGAGCCCCGCAATGACCAGCGCCATCCGGTTCGAGGACGTCAGCGTCACCTATGCCGGCGCCGACCGCCCGACGCTCCACGGCGTCGAGCTGGACATCCCCGAGGGGGAGCTGGTCCTGGTCGTCGGCGAGACGGGATCGGGCAAGTCCACGTTGCTGCGCTGCCTGAACGGTCTCGTCCCGCACTTCACCGGCGGGACGCTGTCCGGCCGGGTGACCATCGCCGGACGCGACACCCGGACCAACCCCCCGCGCGAGCTGGCCGACGTCGTCGGCATGGTCGGCCAGGACCCGCTGGCCGGGTTCGTCGCCGAGATTGTCGAGGACGAGCTGGCCTACGGCATGGAGTGCCTGGGCATCGAGCCGGACACCATGCGCCGACGGGTCGAGGAGACCCTTGACCTGCTCGGCCTCGCCGACCTGCGCACCCGGGCGTTGACCAGCCTGTCCGGCGGCCAGCGCCAACGCGTGGCCATCGGCGCCGCGCTCACCAGCCATCCGCGGATCCTGGTCCTCGACGAGCCGACCTCCGCCCTGGACCCGGGTGCCGCCGAGGAGGTGCTGGCCGCCCTCCAGCGGCTCGTGCACGACCTGGGGATCACGGTCGTCCTGGCCGAGCACCGCCTCGAGCGCGTCGTCCAGTACGCCGACCAGGTGCTGGTCGTCGCCGATGGTCGGGTCACGACCGGCGCACCCGCATTCATGATGGTCGGGGCGCCGGTCGCCCCGCCCGTCGTCGAGCTCGGGCGCCTGGCCGGCTGGGACCCGCTGCCGCTGTCGGTGCGCGATGCCCGCCGCGCGGCCGGTCCCCTGCGCGCCCGGCTGCGTGCGCTCCCGGCCCCCGTCGACCCGGGTCCGGGCACCCCGGCGCCGGTTGCCGATGACCCCGAGTCCGGTCGGGTGCGGGTGCGCGCCCTGACCGCCGGGTACCGCGGTGTCCCCGTCCTCCGAGAGGTCGACCTGGAGGTCGTCCCGGGTGAGGTCCTGGCCCTCATGGGCCGCAACGGTGCCGGCAAGTCCACCCTGCTGGCCACGATGGCGGGCATGCGGGCACCGGATGCCGGAACGGTCCGGATGGGCGGGGCCGACCCGCGAACCCTCGCCGGGCACGCCCTGCTGAGCACTGTCGGCCTGGTGCCGCAGGAGCCCGCGGACCTGCTCTACGCGACCACCGTCGGCCGCGAGTGCGGCGACGCCGACGCCTCGGCGCATGCCTCCGTCGGGACCACCGCGGGGATCCTCTCGGCCCTGGCGCCGGGGATCGACGCGAGCCGGCACCCCCGAGACCTGTCCGAGGGGCAGCGGCTGGCCCTGGCCCTGGCGGTCGTGCTCGCCGCCGGCCCGGCGATCCTGCTGCTCGATGAGCCGACCCGCGGCCTGGACTACGGCGCCAAGCGTCGCCTGATCGACTTCCTTCACGCGGTGCGCCGAGCCGGGCACACCGTCGTGCTCGCGACCCACGACGTCGAGCTGGTCGCCGAGGTGGCCACGCGTGTGGCGGTCATCGCCGACGGGGAGATCGTGGCCGACGGTGCCACCGGGGCGGTGGTGCGCAGCTCGCCGCTGTTCGCGCCGCAGGTCGCCAAGATCCTCACCCCCGAGCCCTGGCTGACAGTCGGCCAGGTCGCTGATGCCCTGGCGGAGTCGGTATGAGCACCTCGCCCAGAGTCAGGCCCCACGACGTGAGGACCCGCGCCGTCCCTGTCTCGGCCCGCAGCGCTGCGGCGATCGCCGCCACCAGCGTGGTCGGGATCCTGGCGTTCACCTGGCCGATGCTCGCCGCCAGGGGTTCCGAGCTGCTCGCGCACGCCAACGACGCCCCGCTGATCTTCGGGCTGCTCGTGCCGCTGCTGATGGCCGTGACCCTGAGCCTGGTCGCCGACGGGGCGATGGGCGCCAAGGCCGTGGCCCTGCTCGGGGTCCTGGCCGCGACCGCTGCGGCCCTGCGCGCCCTCGGCGCGGGCATCGCCGGGCTGGAGCCGATCTGGATCGTCATCGTCCTGGGCGGGTACGCCCTGGGCGCAGGCTTCGGATTCGTGCTCGGCGCGGTGTGCATCCTGGCCTCCGCGCTGCTGACCGGTGCTGTGGGACCCTGGCTGCCCTTCCAGATGATCGCCGCCGCGTGGGTCGGCCTCGGCGCCGGGATGCTCGCGGGCCGACTTCCCCGCCGGTGGGAGATCCCGCTGCTCGCCGGCTACTCGGCCCTCGCGGCGGTCGCCTACGGGTGGCTGCTGAACCTGTGGTTCTGGCCGACGGCCACCGGCCTGCCCGAGGCGATCGCGTTCATCCCGGGGGCTGAACCGGCGGTCAACGCGGCCCACTGGTTCCGGTTCAACCTGACCACCTCGATGGGCTACGACCTGCCGCGTGCGGCGCTGACGCTCACCGCCGTGCTGCTGCTCGGCAACCGGGTGCTGGCTGCGTTGCGGCGGACCAGTCGGATCGCGGCGTTCGATGCGGCCCCGACGTTCGAGCCACATGCGGTGGTCGGGGCGAGCGCCACCGGACCGGAGCCGAACCGCTGATGCGCGTGGACCTGCTCGGCACGGGCAGCGCCGACCGCTGGCCCAACCCGTGGTGCACCTGCGACCGCTGCCAGTGGGCGAGGGACGCCGGCGAGCACCGCGGCCGGACCAGCGCACTGGTGGACGGCTGCCTGCTGATCGACCCCGGGCCTGATGCCGGCTCTGGTGGCGTCGACCTCAGCGGGGTGCGCACCGTGCTGATCACGCACGACCATCCCGACCACCTCGACCCGGCCTTCCTGCTCGCGTGGTCCTGGGCGTCGGGACCGGGGCTGCTCGTGGCCGGTCCGGGCGAGGCGATCGAGCGCTGCCGACACTGGGTCGGGCCCGACGCCCCCGTGGAGTTCCGCACGCTTGCGGCCGGGGATGAGCTCGTCGTCGACGACGCTCACGGAACCGACAGGTCGCTTCGGGTCCGCGCCCTGCCCGCCGCACACTCCACCACCGGCGGGCGCGACCACGACGGCACCGCGCTGCTGTTCGAGGTCTCGGCCGTGGACGCGACCCTGCTGTATGCCACCGACACCGCAGCACTGCCCCACGACGACCTGGCCGGACCCTACGACGTGGTCCTGCTGGAGCTGACCTTCGGCGACACCACCGACCACGGCAGCGCCCACCTGGACCTGCCCTCGTTCGGCCACGAGGTCGTCCGGCTGCGCAACGACGGCCGTCTCGCGGAGGGTGCCCAGCTCGTCGCGGTGCACCTGTCCCACCACAACCCGATCGATCTCCCGCAACGACTGGCAGCGATCGGCGCCGAGGTCGTCCCCGACGGCACCGCCCTGCAGGTGGGCGCGTCCGGTCGGCGCGTGGGCCGACGGCTGCTCGTCACTGGTGGTGCCCGCAGTGGCAAGAGCCACCATGCGGAGTCGTTGGTGCGGGGCAGGCTTCCGGTCACCTACATCGCCACCGCGCCGGCCTACCCCGACGACCCCGAGTGGGTGCAGCGGATCGCACGGCACCGCCACCGCCGGCCGCCGACCTGGCGCCTGCGGGAGACCGCCCAGGTCGCCGACATGCTCCGCGAGGCCGAGCCGGAGGAGACCGTCCTCGTTGACTGCCTGACGTTGTGGGTGACCGCTGCGATCGACCGGGCCGATGCGTGGGAGGACCCGCCCGCGGCAGAGGCCGCCGTCGAGGAGAGCCTGGCCGACCTGCTGGCCTCGCTGGCCGGGACGCAGGCCGACGTCGTGCTCGTCACCAACGAGGTCGGGTCCGGAATCGCGCCCGCGACCGCCTCAGGGCGACTGTTCCGGGACCTGCTCGGGCGGGTCAACACGGCGGTCGCCGCCGTCTGTGACGACGTGACGCTCGTGACCAGCGGGATCCCGCGCACTCTGAAGGGACGTCCATGGACGAGTTCGACCTGAGCCTCTGGAGCGAGGGGATCGTGCCCGCCGACGAGGGGGCGCGGGCCGCCGCGCTGGCCCGGCAGGAGACGCTGACCAAGCCCTCGGGCGCCCTGGGACGTCTCGAGGACGTGTCGGTCTGGCTGGCCGGCGTGACCGGCCAGTGCCCACCGCCGCCGATCCAGAGCCCGGCGCTTGCCATCTTCGCCGGTGACCACGGCGTGGCTCGCACGGCCGGCACCAGCGCATACCCGCCAGAGGTCACGGCCCAGATGGTGGCCAACTTCGTGACCGGCGGGGCCGCGGCCACGGTCCTTGCGCGGGCTCATGGGGTGAGAGTTCGCGTGGTGGATGTCAGCGTCGATGTCGACTGGCCCACCAGCGGCCTGCCCGTCCCGGCCGAGGTGACCGCGCACCGGGTCCGCCGGGGCAGTGGCTCGATCGACCGCGAGGACGCCATGACCCGCGAGGAGTGCGTCGCCGCGCTACTGCTCGGCGCCCGGGTGGCCGACGAGCTCATCGACGAGGGCGCCGACCTGCTGATCGCCGGTGACATGGGGATCGGCAACACGACCCCGGCCGCGGCACTGGTCGGCCTGCTGGCCGATGTCGAGCCCGCCCGCGTGGTGGGCCGTGGAACCGGCATCGACGACGCGACCTGGATGCGCAAGACGGCGGCCGTGCGCGATGCGATGCGCCGGGGACGTCCGGTGAAGGGTGACCCGGTGACGCTGCTGGCCACCGCCGGCGGACCTGACCTGGCCGCAACGACCGGGTTCCTCCTGCAAGCGGCCTTGCGGCGCACGCCGGTGATCCTCGACGGGGTGATCTCCTGCGCCTGCGCGCTGGTCGCCCACCGTGTGGCGTTCCGGGCGTCCCAGTGGTGGTGCGCGTCGCACCGCAGCACCGAGCCGGCCGCGGCCGCAGCGCTCGATCGCCTGGGCCTCGAGCCGCTGCTGGACCTGCGCATGCGCCTCGGCGAGGGATCGGGGGCGTTGGTCGCCCTGCCCCTGGTGACCGCCGCCGGGGACCTCCTGCGCGGCATGGCAACGTTCGCCTCGGCCGGCGTCAGCGACCGGGAGGTGGACGTGGCGGCGGTCGCGTCGACATGACCCGGTCCGATCCGGTCCGGTTCGCCGTGGGGACCTTCACGCGGGTCCCCGTGCCGCCGCCGACCGCGGTGGACGCCACCGTCGCCGGTCGAGGGCTCGCCCTGGCCCCCCTCGTCGGGGCCGCCATCGGGTCGGTCAGCGGGGCGCTCCTGCTGGTCACCGGTGTGGACCTGATCGCCCGCCTGCTGTCCGCAACCCTGGTCGTGGCGCTGGCCGCGTGGATCACCCGGGGACTGCACTGGGATGGCCTGGCCGACGTCGCCGACGGGCTGGGCAGCGGCGCCCCGCCGGAGCGGGCGCGCGAGATCATGCGCCGCTCGGACATCGGGCCGTTCGGGGTGCTCGTGCTCGGGTTCACCATCGCCCTGCAGGTCCTGTGCCTCGCGCAGCTCCCGGCCGGCGCGCCGGCCCTGGCCGCATGGGTCCTGGCCGTGACCCTCGGGCGGCTCGCGGTGGTCGTCGCCTGCGGCCCGTGGGTGCAGTGCGCCCGCCCCGAGGGGCTCGGGGCGACGGTGATCGGCTCAGTCGCACCGGCCCGGCTCGTGATCGCTGGGGCGCTCACCGGGGTCGTGGCCGTCGGCGCTGCCATGGGCGGTCCGCTGCCGTGGTCGACTGCCCTGCTCTGGGGTCCGCTCGCGGCCGTCGGGGTCGCACTCGGACTCGGACGGCTCGCCCAGCGCCGGTTCGGCGGCAGCACCGGCGACGTCCTGGGCGCCACCGCTGAGCTGGCCACGGTGGCTGTCCTGCTGGTGCTCGCCCTGCAGTGAGCAGGGTCCGACACGCGATCGGGCGCGGGTGTAACGCGCAGCCGGTGCCCGGGAACATAGGGGTATGAAGCGACTTCCTGTGCTGCTGATCCTGACCGTCGGCCTGCTCGCCTCCTGCGCCCGGACCAACGACCCGGCAACCGGAGGAGCTGACCCCGCCAGCGGCGCCGCCGGCGACTCCCCCGTCAGCTCGGACATGGTCAAGCCCGTCGGCGGCGACCTGCGCATCGGCCAGCCCTGGTACCTGGTGGGCGGGATGCTCGAGCAATCCCCGTCGAACGAGGTCACGCTCACCTTCGAGGAGACGACAGTCGGCGGACAGGGGCCGGTCAACACCTACTCAGCCGGGTACACCGCCACTTCGACGGGCAGCCTGGACATCGGGGTGTTCGCATCGACCCTGATGGCCGGGCCGGATGCGGAGATGGCCGCCGAGGCCGAGATCCTCGCCGCACTCGACAAGGTCGACGGCTACACGACGGTCGAGGCGGGCGAGCTGTACCTCTTCGACGGCGACATGAATGTCCTGACCTACTCGGCTGCCCCGGTCACCGACGACCCCATGACCCCCTCGGATGAGGCACTGGCGATGACCACCGACGTCCTGGGCATGGCCGAGGCCGAGGCGCAGGCGGCTGTCGAGGATGCCGGGCTGACCTTCCGCGTGGTCTCACGCGACGGCACGGGACTGGCGGTCACCGACGACTACAGCGTGAGCCGGATCAACGTCGCGATCGTCGACGGCAGGGTCACCGAGGCCACGATCGGCTGACCTGCCGCCCCCTGGGCCTGGCGGGGTCCCCGGAGACGACCCGGCCCGGCGCGCTACTTGGGTGACGACTCCACGAACGGCAGGCGGACGACCCGCGCCGGCACGGAACGGCCGCGGATGTCGATCGCGACCTCATCGCCGAAGGTCAGCGTCGGGGCCACGAGGGCAAGGGCGACACCTGCCTTGAGGGTCGGCGAGAACGTGCCCGAAGTGGTCTCCCCTGCCGGGGACCCATCGGGGAAGTGCACCGCCATGTGCGCACGCGGCACCCCGCGGCCCTCCAGCAGCAGTCCGCGCAGTGCCCGTGGCCGGCCCGCTGCCCGCTGGGCGACGAGGGCATCGCGGCCCACGAACTGCGCCTTGTCCCAGCCGACCGCCCACGACAGCCCCGCCTCGACCGGCGTGATCGAGGTCGACAGGTCCTGGCCGTGCAGCGGGTAGCCCATCTCGGTGCGCAGGGTGTCGCGGGCGCCGAGCCCGCATGGGGTCGCGTGCGCGGCGACCTGCGCCCAGAGCGGCGGGGAGGGCCTGCACCCCGATGATCACCTCATACCCGTGCTCACCGGTGTACCCGGTGCGGCAGACCACCGCCGGCGTGCCCTCGAACTCAGCAGTCGTGAAGGCCATGTACGGCAGGTCCTCGCCGGGGGCCAGCAGTCCGAGGTCCAGCATCACCTCGCGGCTGCCCGGGCCCTGGATCGCCAGGATCCCCTCCGCCTCGTGCAGGTCGGACAGCGTCACGCCTGCGGGCAGCCCGGCGGCCAGAGCGTCACGGACCTTCGCAGCGTTGGCCGCGTTCGGCACGATGCGCACCTCGTCGTCGCCGAGGCGGTAGACGATCAGGTCGTCGACCACGCCGCCGCCCTCGGTGCACAGCATCGAGTACTGGGCCTGGCCGGTGCCGATCCGGTCGAGGTCGTTGGCCAGGATCCGGTTCAGCGCCGCAGCAGCGCCCGGGCCGGACACCACGAGCTTGCCCATGTGGGACACGTCGAACACGCCCACCGCCGTGCGCACCGCCGTGTGCTCGGCCACCACCCCGGTGGGGTACTCGATGGGCATCTCCCACCCGCCGAAGTCGGCCATCTTGGCCCCGGCAGCGCGATGGGTCTCGGTCAGGGCAGTGCGGCGCAGAGTCACGCACGGCAGCCTACGCGCACACGCGTCCCGAGACCCTCGGACGGACACGCGCCCACGGCAGCCGCAGGCGCGGCTGCGCGGTGCCCTGCACACCCAATACGGTGGGGCCATGACGAACCCCACCCTCACGCTCAGCACGTCCCTGCGCGGCATCGAGCTCCTCGTCCTGGGCATCGCGCAGGGCGCCTCCGGACCGGTGGCGGCCAGCAGCGCGGCCCTGTCCGACGAGCAGCGTTCAGCCCTCACCGCCGCGGCCACAGCGATCGGCGCGACCGGCAAGGCCGACGAGGTGCTGCGACTGCCCGGCGACCCCTACGGCCTGCCCCCCATCATGATCACCGGGCTCGGCGACCAGGCCGACACGTACTCTCCGGAGACCCTACGGCGAGCGGCCGGAGCGGCACTGCGCGCCGCCACGTCGAAGACCGTCGCGGTGGCCCTGCCGACCGGCGAGGATGTCGTCCTCGTGGAGGCGGCCGGCCTCGGGGCGTTCATCGGCTCCTACCGCTACCCGGGCAAGCCGGCCGGCCAGACCCCCCGGCCGATCCCCACGAGGCTCAGCGTCCTCGTGGGTGCGACGAAGGGGCTGAAGCCGGCAGCCACCCGCGCCCAGGTGATCGGCGAGGCCATCCTCCTGGCCCGCCGCCTGGTCGACACACCGCCCGGCGCCCTGCCCCCGGCCGCGCTCGCCGCGGAGGCCGTTGCCGCTGTCGAGGGCACCACGGTCGACGTCGAGGTCCTCGATGAGAAGGCCCTTCGCAAGCAGAGGTTCGGCGGGATCCTCGCCGTGGGCCAGGGGTCGGCGAACCCGCCGCGCCTGGTGCGGCTGTCCTACTCGCCGGCCACGGCAGGCGCCCATCTCGCACTGGTCGGCAAGGGCATCACGTTCGACTCCGGTGGCCTGTCGCTCAAGCCGCCCACCGGGATGATCACGATGAAGTGCGACATGGCCGGATCGGCTGCGGTGCTCGGCGCAGTCCGTGCCATCGCGCAGCTCGGCATCCCCGTGCGCGTGACGGCCTACCTGGCGATCGCGGAGAACATGCCCAGCGGCGCCGCCCAGCGGCCCGGCGACGTCATCACCGCGTACGGGGGCAAGACCGTCGAGGTGCTCAACACCGACGCCGAGGGCCGCCTGGTGATGATGGACGCCCTGGTCCGGTGCGGAGCTGACGAGCCCGACGCGATCATCGACGTGGCCACGCTCACCGGCGCCCAGGTGGTCGCCCTGGGCTCGCGGATCGCCGGGGTCATGGGCAACGACGACGGGTGGCGCGACGAGGTGCACGCCGCCGCGCAGGCAGCTGGAGAGCTCTCGTGGCCGATGCCGATCCCGGAGGAGCTGCGCCCGTCGCTGGACTCCCCCGTGGCCGACCTGGCCAACATCGGCGAGCGCAACGGCGGGATGATGACTGCTGCAGCGTTCCTGCGGGAGTTCGTGCCCGAGGGCGTGCCGTGGGCGCACCTGGACATCGCGGGGCCGGCCTACGTCGACGGTGCGCCGTGGGCCTACAACGGCAAGGGGGCCACCGGGTACGGCGTGCGGACGCTGGTCGCGGTCGCCGAGCGGATGGCCGACCAGCAGCGCTGAGCACACCTCCCGTCGAGTTCTTCACCCAAGGGCCCTCCCGTGGCCCCCCGCGACGGGGCAACTGCTGGCAGGATGTGCCTGCGCACCCGCGCGGGTGGGAGCGCACGCCCGCGTCCTCGATGAGAAAGGTCCCCACGTGGCCGACAACCAGTTCGATGTCGTGATCCTCGGCGGAGGCAGCGGCGGCTACGCCTGCGCCCTTCGGGCATCCCAGCTCGGGCTGTCCGTGGCCCTGATCGAGAAGGACAAGCTCGGCGGGACCTGCCTGCACCGTGGCTGCATCCCGACCAAGGCCCTGCTGCATGCGGCCGAGGTTGCTGACACGGCACGCGAGAGCGAGCAGTTCGGCGTGAGCACGACGCTCAACGGCATCGACATCGGCAAGGTCAACTCCTACCGCGATGGCGTCGTGGGTCGGCTCTACAAGGGCCTGCAGGGGCTGGTCAAGAGCCGCGCGATCACGTACGTGGAGGGCGCCGGCCGGCTGACGGCCGCGAACACCGTGGAGGTCGACGGGACCGCCTACACCGGGCGCAACGTGGTCCTTGCCACCGGCTCGTACGCCCGCAGCCTGCCCGGCCTGGACATCGGCGGGCGGGTCATGACCAGCGACCAGGCGCTCACCCTGGACTACATCCCGAGCAGCGTGATCGTCCTCGGCGGCGGCGTGATCGGCGTCGAGTTCGCCTCGGTCTGGAGGTCCTTCGGGTCGGAGGTGACCATCATCGAGGCGCTGCCCCGCCTGGTCCCGGCCGAGGACGAGGCCTGCTCGAAGGCCTTGGAGCGGGCCTTCCGCAAGCGCAAGATCGCGTTCACCACCGGCGTGCGCTTCGCCAGCGTCACCCAGGACGACACCGGGGTCGTGGCCACGCTCGAGGACGGCTCCACGCACTCGGCGGAGATCATGCTGGTCGCCGTCGGGCGCGGCCCGAACGCGAGCGGCATGGGCTTCGAGGAGGTCGGGGTCGCGATGGAGCGCGGCTGGGTCCTGGCCGACGAGCGCCTTCGCACCAACGTCCCCGGCGTGTTCGCGGTCGGCGACATCGTGCCCGGCCTGCAGCTGGCGCACCGCGGCTTCCAGCAGGGCATCTTCGTCGCCGAGGAGATCGCCGGTCTGAACCCACCGGCCATCGACGAGCTGGGCATCCCGCGGGTCACGTACTGCGAGCCGGAGATCGGCTCGATCGGACTGACCGAGGCCCAGGCCAAGGAGAAGTTCGGCGCCGACGCAGTCGAGTCCTACGAGTACAGCCTCGGGGGCAACGGCAAGAGCCAGATCCTGGCCACCACCGGGTTCATCAAGCTGGTCCGGCGCGTCGACGGGCCCGTCATCGGGGTGCACATGGTGGGCGCCCGGATCGGCGAGCAGATCGGCGAGGCCCAGCTGATCTACAACTGGGAGGCCTACCCCGCTGAGGTGGCGTCCCTCGTCCACGCACACCCCACCCAGAACGAGGCCCTCGGCGAGGCGCACCTCGCCCTGGCCGGCAAGCCCCTGCACGCACACGCCTGAACACCTACCCGTCCATCGATAGGAGCACCACGCAGATGTCGGTCACCGTCACCATGCCGCAGCTCGGCGAGAGCGTCACCGAGGGCACCGTCACCCGCTGGCTCAAGCAGGTCGGCGAGGAGGTGCGCGCAGACGAGCCCCTGGTCGAGGTCTCCACCGACAAGGTCGACACCGAGATCCCGGCACCCGCATCCGGGGTCCTGCTGTCGATCGCGGCCGGTGAGGACGAGACCGTCCCCGTCGGGGCGGCCCTGGGCGTTATCGGTGCTGCAGACGAGGCACCCTCGGGTGCGGCTCCCGCAGCACCTGCGGCCCCGGAGGCGGCCGCTCCCCCGGCCCCCGCGCCTGCTCCCGCCGCCGTGTCGGCTCCGGCACCGGTCCAGGCCGTGGCCGCTCCTCCGGCGCGCCCGGCCGTGGCGCCTGCCGCAGCGGCTGCCGCTGCCGCGCTGGGATCGGTCCCCCCGGACCCCAACCCGCCGCGCTCGGGGAGCCACGCGGTTGCTGGCACCGAGACGCCGGTGATCCTGCCCGCCCTCGGTGAGTCGGTGACTGAGGGCACTGTCACCCGCTGGCTGAAGAAGGTCGGCGACATGGTCTCGGCCGACGAACCCCTGCTCGAGGTCTCCACCGACAAGGTCGACACCGAGCTGCCTGCCCCCAGCTCCGGGATGCTGCTGGAGATCCGGGTCCTCGAGGACGAGACCGCGGAGGTCGGCCAGACGCTGGGCATCATCGGGACGCCGGCTCCGGCCGGGGCTCCGGCGGCGACTCCGGCTCCTGCGCCTGAGCCCGTGGTGGCTGCCGCACCTGAGCCCGTTGCGACTCCGGAACCCGCGCCAGCGCCGGCCGCCGAGGTCCCTGCGACCCCTGTGGCACCGAGTGCCGGGGCGCACGCCGGCGCCGCACCGTCGGACCTCTACGTCACCCCACTGGTCCGCAAGCTCGCATCGCAGTCGGGTGTGGACCTGTCGACCGTCAGGGGAACCGGTGTCGGTGGCCGGATCACCAAGCAGGACATCTTCGACGCTACGCACCGCCCGGCCGGTGCGGCACCCGCGGCGGCTGCGGCCCCGGCTGCGGCACCTGCGGCGTCAACGCCAGCTCCGGCCCCGGCACCCGCTGCCGCTGCAGCACCTGCAGCTGCCTCCGCCGCGGTGGCTCCCCCCGCCCCGGCCGCTGCTGCGTCCGTCGCCCAGCCCGCCGGCTCTCGCACCGAGAAGATGACCCGACTGCGCAAGGTGATCGCCGAGCGCATGGTGGAGTCGCTGCACGTGTCGGCCCAGCTCACCACGGTCGTCGAGGCCGACGTGACCCGGATCGCGGCCCTACGCACCAAGCACAAGAACTCGTTCCAGGCGCGCGAGGGCGTGAAGCTGTCGTTCATGCCGTTCTTCGCGAAGGCGATCATCGAGGCGCTCAAGGCGTTCCCGGTGGTCAACGCCTCGATCGACCAGACGGCCGGGACGGTCACCTACCACGACGCCATCCACCTCGGGATCGCCGTTGACACCGAGCGCGGCCTGCTCGTGCCGGTCGTGCGCGACGCCGACGACCTGAACCTCGGAGGGCTCGGCCGCAAGATCGCAGACGTCGCCGAGCGCACGCGCACCAACAAGGTGTCCCCCGACGAGCTGTCCGGTGGGACGTTCACGATCACCAACACCGGCAGCCGCGGGGCCCTGTTCGACACCCCGATCGTGAACCAGCCGCAGGTCGCGATCCTCGGCCTCGGGGCGATCGTCCGCCGGCCGGTCGTGGTGGTCGACGAGACCGGCGCGGACTCCATCGCGATCCGCTCGATGGTCTACCTCGCCCTGACCTACGACCACCGGCTCGTCGACGGTGCGGACGCAGCGCGCTTCCTTACCACGCTCAAGGCGCGGCTCGAGTCCGGTGACTTCGAGGCTGAACTCGGCTGATGCGAATCGCCGTCACGGGCGCCTCCGGGCTGATCGGTGGGGCACTGGTCCCCCACCTGCGCGCGCAGGGCCATGAGGTGCTCCGCCTGGTCCGGAACCGTTCGGGGGCACCCGACGAGGTCAGTTGGGACCCGATGGGTGGCACAGTCGACGTGGCCGGCCTCGCCGGCGTCAACGGCGTGATCCACCTTGCAGGCGCCGGCGTGGGTGACCATCGCTGGACCGACGAGTACAAGGCAACGATCCGGGACTCACGGACCGTGGGCACCGCCACGCTGGCCACCGCCCTTGCCTCCATGGAGCAGCCGCCCTCGGTACTGGTCTCCGGGTCGGCCATCGGGTTCTACGGGGACACCGGCGACACCGCGGTGGATGAGGGCGCACCCGCGGGGTCGGGATTCCTGGCTGACGTGGTCGTCGGCTGGGAGGCCGCTGCCCAGCCTGCGCGTGATGCGGGGATCCGGGTCGTGCACCCGCGAACCGGGCTGGTCGTGGCTGGCCGCGGTGGCGCCTGGGCCAAGCTCTGGCCGCTGGTCCGGCTGGGCGCGGGCGGGAAGATGGGCACCGGGCGGCAGTGGTGGTCGTTCATCTCGATGCGCGACGAGCTCGCGGCCCTGACCTACCTGCTCG
The DNA here is from genome assembly GCA_963706875.1 of uncultured Actinomycetes bacterium. Lineage (GTDB taxonomy): Bacteria > Actinomycetota > Actinomycetes > S36-B12 > CAIYMF01 > Prado023. The sequence goes on from CAVPNW010000016.1 coordinate 553,890, forward strand.
ACACCCTGGAGGGCCCGGTCAACCTGACGGCCCCCAACCCGGTCACGAACGCCGAGATGGTCAAGGCCATGGGCCAGCTGCTCAAGCGCCCGACCATCCTCCCCGTGCCAGCCAAGGCGCTGCAGGTCGCGCTCGGCGAGTTCTCCTCGGAGGTGCTCGGCAGCATCCGGGTGGTGCCGCGCGCCTTGCTCGATGCGGGCTTCGAGTTCCAGGACCCGACGATCGACCAGGCACTGGCCTGGGCCTGGGCCTCACGCTGAGGCTCACGGCTCCGCCTCGGCCACCGGGCTGACGTCGGCGACCCGCCACTGCGGCTCGCCCCCCGAGTCCCGGATCAACGTGACCCACCACCGTGTGAGGCCCGCTTCCGGCACGCTCTGGACAACCGACCCCTGGACGTCGACGAGGATGTACTCCGAGCGCTGGTCGACGACCTGAACCCGCGCCCGCCCGCCCTGCCTCTCGGACCGTTCCACGGCCAGCACCCGGGACATCAGCCCCTGCGGGCGCAGCCCCCGCTCCTGGAGGTCGGACACCAGCGCGGCATCCGCCGACCAGGCGGCCGATCCCGGCCGTGCGTAGTCCGCCAGCAGGTCGGGGTCCAGGGCGGTCAGGGCCCGCGCGCGGCGTCGGTCGAGCTCGGCGAGCACCTCCCACCAGTCCGGATGCTCAGCGCTCAGGGCATCCTCGGGACCCGGTCCCGTTGGGGCTGCTGTCTCATCGGTGCCCACTTGATCCCAACCCTGCCCGGCTACGGCCACCGGCCCGTCAGCAGCCGCTCCGGCGACCCTCGCGACGCCGAGGACCGCCACGAGCGCGAGCCCCGCCAACGCCAGGGCGCGCCACGGCAGACCCCGCGTCACGCGAGTCCTCCAGTCGCGGCCGGGCCGGCGACATCCCCCATCCGGCGGGATCCCGACCCCACCATGGGCTGGCCCATCCAGCACACCTGCCAGAGCTCGCCCCGGCCCAGGGCCCCACGCAACGATCCCCAAGGTGGCCGGTGCCCCCTCCTGCTGCCAGACGCCGGGGATGCTGCTGCGCCACTGGGCCGCCGCCGAGCTCCCCCCATCCACGCCTGCACCCTCCCCCGTGGTGGGCGATCCGGCAACCAGTCATCCACAGGCCGCGCCAGCGGGCGGCTGCGACTACCGTGGGCCCCGTGGCGCTGCAGGTGATCGGGAGCATCGAGCCGGTGGACTACCAGGTGGCCTGGGACCAGCAGCGCGCCTGGCACGCCGAGGTCGTCGACGGCGCGCCGGACCGCCTCTGGCTGCTCGAGCACCCACCGGTCTACACCGCGGGTCGGCGGACCGAGCCATTGGACCGCCCGTTCGACGGGACGCCGGTCATCGACGTCGACCGGGGCGGGAAGATCACCTGGCACGGCCCCGGTCAGCTCGTGGGCTACCCGATCGTCCGGCTGCCCGACCCGATCGACGTGGTCGCGCACGTGCGCCGGATGGAGGCCATGCTGATCGACGTGTGCGCCGCGCTCGGCGTCACGGCGGGCCGGGTCGAGGGCCGCTCCGGGGTGTGGCTCCCTGCCGACGACCGCGGCCAGGAGCGCAAGGTCGCCGCGATCGGGGTGCGCGTCTCCCGGGGGGTGACGATGCACGGCTTCGCCCTGAACTGCGACCCCGACCTGAGCTGGTACGACCGGATCGTGCCCTGCGGGATCCGGGATGCATCCGTCACCTCGCTGTCGGCCGAGCTGGGCAGGGACGTCACCGTCGCAGAGGCCCGCCACCTGGTGCATGAGCGCGCCGACCAGCTGCTCGGCCACTGAGCCGACTGCGCCAGCAGGGCACGACGCGTAGGCTCTGGCCTGTGACTGCACCTGACGGCCGCCGGCTGCTGCGCATCGAGGCGCGCAACACCGAGGTCCCCATCGAGCGCAAGCCCGAGTGGATCAAGACCCGCGCACGCACCGGCCCGGAGTTCATGGCCATGCGCGAGCGCGTGGCCGGTGCCGGGCTGCACACGGTGTGCCAGGAGGCGGCCTGCCCCAACATCTACGAGTGCTGGGAGGACCGCGAGGCCACATTCCTCATCGGCGGCGCCCAATGCACACGCCGCTGCGACTTCTGCCAGATCGACACGGGCAAGCCCGAGCCGCTGGACCGCGATGAGCCGCGGCGCGTCGCCGAGTCGGTGGCGACGATGGGCCTGCGCTACGCCACCGTGACCGGCGTCGCCCGCGACGACCTGCCCGACGAGGGTGCCTGGCTGTACGCCGAGACCGTCCGCGCCATCCACGAGCGCAACCCCGGCTGCGGAGTCGAGGTCCTGATCCCCGACTTCTCGGCCAACCCGGCGCTCTTGGCCGAGGTCTTCGCCGCAGCCCCCGAGGTGCTCGCGCACAACCTGGAGACCGTGCCCCGGATCTTCAAGCGGATCCGCCCGGCGTTCCGCTACGAGCGCTCCCTGGACGTGATCACCCAGGCGCGTACCGCGGGCCTGGTCACCAAGTCGAACCTGATCCTGGGCATGGGCGAGGAGATCCCCGAGGTGCACGAGGCACTGGCCGACCTGCGCGCCGCCGGCTGCGACCTGATCACCATCACTCAGTACCTGCGCCCGACCCCACGCCACCACCCCGTGGAGCGCTGGGTCCGTCCCGAGGAGTTCGTCGCCCTGGCCGAGGTCGCCCGCGAGCTGGGCTTCCTGGGGGTGATGAGCGGGCCGCTGGTCCGTTCGTCCTACCGCGCCGGGCGGCTCCACGCGCAGGCCATCGAGGCACGCACAGCCGGGTAGAATCCTGCCCATGTCGAAGATGGGCAATCGCGTCCGGGTGATCCGGGACAACTACCGGATGGCCAAGGAGAACGACCCCAAGCTGGGGTGGCTCCTCCTGGGGATCCTGGCGCTCGGGATCGCGTTCACGGTCGGCGTGATCGCGGCCTTCGGAAACCCGTGGACGTGGGTGATCGTCGGCTCGTCGACCACGCTCGTGATCCTCTCGATCGTGTTCAGCCGCCGGGCGATGCGCTCGGCCTACAAGTCGATCGAGGGCCAGCCCGGCGCGGCTGTCGCGGTCGTGCAGAACATGGCCAAGCAGGGCTGGGGCATCACGCCCGCGGTGGCGGTGAACAAGAGCCAGGACCTCGTGCACCGCGCCATCGGGCGGCCCGGGATCGTGCTGATCGGCGAGGGAACCAGCCCTGCCCTGCCTGGGCTGATGGCCACGGAGCGCAAGCGGACCGCCCGGTTCGTGTCCGAGGCTCCGATCACCGAGATCACGATCGGCTCGGAGGAGGGGCAGGTCCCGATCGCCAAGCTCGACAAGCACCTGCGCAAGATGCCCAAGGTGCTCGCCCCCGGTGAGGTCACGACACTGCGCAAGCGCCTGGACGCACTGGCCAGCGCCCCTGTTCCGATCCCCAAGGGCCCCATGCCCAAGAGCGGCCGGGTACCCCGCGGCGGCAAGCTGCGCTGAGCCATGGATCGCCCTGACGCGGGCTCGCCCACGCCCGGGCCGTTCCCTGATGACGCCGCCTACCGCGGCCAGCGCCTGGGCCTGCCCGAATCCGGACCGGGTTCGATGGCACCATTGGGCCGGCGGGTGGTCGCGCTGTTCATCGACTGGATCGCCGCGCTGCTGATCTCCCGCGCCCTCGTGGGGACGCCCGAGACGACGCTGGAGTCGTTCGCGACGCTGGGCATCTTCGCCCTCGAGGTCACTGTCCTCACGTGGCTGTGGGGCTCGTCGTTCGGCCAGCGGCTGGTGGGCATCCGGGTGGTCGGGCGAACCCGCCGTCTCGGGCTGGTCGCCGCCGCGCTTCGGACCTTCATGATCTGCATCGTGATCCCCCCGGTGATCTGGGACGCCGACGGCCGTGGGCTGCACGACCGGGCCGTCGACAGCGTGGTGGTCCGGGCCTGACTGTGGCAGGTTCCCGGGTTCGGACCCGGCGTGGAGCACGCGTAACCCGCAGGAAACAATGGGGACACGGACGGGAAATCGAGCCCTCATAGCGTCCAGAGCGCACCGGCAGCCCCCGTGGCTGCCAATCCCGGACCCTCACCTGGGTCGCACCACGCGCCCCTGCAACCAGGAGGTTGGTTTGTTCAGCACCGCGGACGAAGTCCTCAAGTTCATCAAGAAGGAGGACGTCAAGTTCGTCGATGTCCGCTTCTGCGACCTGCCCGGCGTCATGCAGCACTTCAACGTGCCCGCCGAGGGACTCCCGGAGGAGTTCTTCACCGAGGGCCAGATGTTCGACGGATCCTCGATCCGCGGCTTCCAGGCCATCCACGAGTCGGACATGAAGCTCATCCCTGACCTCGGCAGCGCCTACCTCGACCCCTTCCGGGTGGAGAAGACCCTGATCATCAACATGTCGATCCGGGATCCGTTCACCGACGAGCCCTACAGCCGCGACCCGCGCAACATCGCGATGAAGGCCGAGGCGTACCTGCAGTCGACCGGGATCGCCGACACCGCGTTCTTCGCCCCCGAGGCCGAGTTCTACATCTTCGACTCGGTGCGCTTCGAGACCAAGCAGAACGCCGGCTACTACTTCATCGACTCCGTCGAGGGCAAGTGGAACTCCGGCACGGAGTACGAGGAGGACGGCACCCCCAACCGCGGGTACAAGACCCCCTACAAGGGCGGCTACTTCCCGGTCCCGCCGGTCGACCACTTCGCCGACCTGCGCGACCAGATGAGCCTCATGCTCGCCCAGGTCGGGCTGACCGTCGAGCGCGCCCACCACGAGGTCGGCACCGCCGGCCAGGCGGAGATCAACTACCGCTTCGACTCGCTGGCCAAGGCCGCTGACGACGTCATGAAGTTCAAGTACGTCATCAAGGGCGTGGGCTGGGAGGCAGGCAAGTCCGTGACCTTCATGCCGAAGCCGATCTTCGGCGACAACGGCTCGGGCATGCACGTGCACCAGTCGCTGTGGAAGGACGGCAAGCCGCTGTTCTACGACGAGGCCGGCTACGGCGGCCTGTCGGACGTCGCGCGCTGGTACATCGGCGGCCTGCTCAAGCACGCGCCATCGCTGCTGGCGTTCACGAACCCGACGGTGAACTCCTACCACCGCCTGGTCCCCGGCTACGAGGCTCCGGTCAACCTGGTCTACAGCCAGCGCAACCGTTCGGCATGCATCCGCATCCCGATCACCGGCTCGAACCCGAAGGCCAAGCGCATCGAGTTCCGCGTGCCCGACCCGTCGAGCAACCCGTACCTGGCGTTCTCGGCCATGCTCATGGCCGGCCTCGACGGGATCAAGAACAAGATCGAGCCGCGTGAGCCGGTCGACAAGGATCTCTACGAACTGCCCCCGGACGAGGCTGCGGACATCCCGCAGGTTCCCGGTTCGCTGCCCGAGGTGCTCGACGCGCTCGAGGCCGACCACGCGTACCTCACCGAGGGTGGCGTGTTCACCGACGATCTGATCGAGACCTGGATCGCCTACAAGCGGGCCAACGAGGTGGATCCGATCCGCCTGCGCCCGCACCCGCACGAGTTCGAGCTGTACTACGACATCTGATCGGCAATGTGGCGCTGACCTGCGACGATGCCTGCACGAGTTCCGGCGTAGTCCAAGGGTAGTCCGAAACGCTTCAAGATCAGGCCCACGTTGGGGGCCCCATCCACACATGGATGGGGCCCCCAACTGCGTCCAGCGAAGCAGCCGGGTGCCCGCCCCGACGCATCTACGCCACCCACCTCCGGACCGTCGCTACGGCCGCTACACCACCCACTGCGACGTCCAAGTTCGCGCTCAGCGCCGCGCGACCACAGTTCCTGCTCATGCCGAGCAGCCACAGCAGCACGGCGGCATTCGCGAGCGCCGCCAACGCGGGTGACAGCTCCCGCCAGGATCCCAATGAGGAGTGGCCCATTCAAGACGGCGCCGGAGGCTAGATCGACCTCTCGCTGCCAGGAATCCGGCGCCGTTTCGTAGTCCGGATACCCCATCGCCACTGCCTGCCTTTCGGTCACCACATACCAGTGCTGAGGGGACCGGCTGGGCGACCCGATCGATCTGGAGCTCGCCAGCGGGATGATGAAACCGGGTCGGATCATGGGTCTGGCCTGTGGGAGGCTGGACAGATGCTGTCAGGTCCCTCGCCCGGTTCCCCCGGAGCGAGAAGCCCCCGCTGGGTCGCCCTGGAGCGGCTGGCGGAGACCTCCTGCCCGCCCTGCAGATGACCAGCACATCAGTGAGGTGAGTTCCATGGCAACCGTTCCCACCATGAAGGCCGTCGTGAGCGACCGGTACGGCCCGCCCGAGGTGCTGCGTGTCTGCCAGGTGCCCACGCCGTCGCCGAAGCCGGACGAGGTGCGTGTTCGGGTCATCGCCAGCGCAGTGACCGCCAGCGACATCTTCATCCGCTCGGCACACGTGAGCGCCAGGTTGCAGGTCCCGTTCCGGCTCATGATGGGCGTGACCAAACCGCGACACCCGATCCTCGGCTTCGTGTTCTCCGGTGTGATCGACCAGACGGGTGCGCGGACCAGCAGGTTCACGCCGGGTGATTTGGTGTACGGCGGTACCGGCTTCCGGCTCGGTGCCTACGCCGAGTACCGGTGCATGATCGACACCGACTCACGCACCCATGGCACCTTGGCGCTCAAGCCCACCAACCTCACCCACGAGCAGGCGACCGCCGCCGCCTACGGCGGCCTGCTCGCACTCCAGTACGTCGACAAGGGCGCAATCCAACCCGGACAAGAGGTCCTCATCTACGGCGCGTCCGGAACCTCCGGAACGCTGGCCATCCAGTACGCCAAGTCGTTGGGAGCACACGTCACCGCCGTCTGCAGCACGAAGAACATCGACCTCGTCAGATCCCTCGGCGCCGACCAGGTCCTGGACTACACCCGCGTCGACACCCCGCCCCAGGGTGCGAGCTACGCATTCGTCCTGGACTCCGTCGGCGGACTGAAGTCATCGCCACTCAAGCAGGCCTGCAAGAAGGCCCTGGCCCCCGACGGCAGGTACGTCTCCATCGACGACGGCAACCTGGAACTGAGCTCCCGACGCCTGGAGCAACTCACGGCCCTCGTCGAAGCCGGCACCCTCACCCCGATCGTCGGGGCAACCTACCCAATGGACCGGATCGTCGACGCCCACCGATTCGTCGAAGCCGGTCACAAGCGAGGCGGAGTCGCGGTCACGATCCAGCAGCCCTAGGCCCACGTCCGTACGGTGGGGAGCCCGGTGCAGCGCCCGTTTCGCGGCGGGACCGCACCCCGTAGAGCGGCTCGGTATCAGGTTTCCTTGACATCGGTGTCGAGTTAGGTTTACGTTCTGGGTATGGGTCGACTCTCGGGTCGGGGGCGGGTGAACCGGTTGCGCGAACTGCGCACCGAGCGCACCCGGCTGACCCAGGCCCAGTTGGCTGACCTGGTCGGGGTCACCCGGCAGACCATCAACGCGATCGAGGGCGGGGATTACGCCCCGTCGGTCTATCTCGCCCTGGATCTGGCCCGGGTGCTGGCCTGCACCGTCGAGGACCTGTTCCCCGGAACCCAGGAGGCCTCCCGTGGCATCCATGCTTGATCGGGCGATCGCCGCGATCGCCGACTTCAACAACCCCTTCTACGCCGAGGAACGTCAACGGGACGTGGCCAATGAGGCTTCCGCGTTCGGCTTCGGGGTGCTCGTGTGGACGCTGCTGTTCGGTGCCGGGGCCACGTGCTGGTTCTTCCCGGAGCACTACATGGCCGCCGGGGTGTTGGCGGTCTGGGTGTTCCTGGTCGCTGGACTCACCTCGTTGTACGCCCGGCGCCTCGGTGTCACCTTCGTGGCCCGTGACCGCAACGCCGGCTACCTGCGTCGACTCGCGTACGGGCTGGTCGGCGCCTGGGTGGGCGCCGGCTGGGTGCGCGCGCGGTTCGGGGTCCCCCTGGGTGACGACCTCGGAATCCTGGCGTTCTTCGTGGTGGTCTTCGCGCTGATGCTGGCCGCGGGGATGGCAGTGAACGGACAGCTCCGGCGACCGCCCCACCTCTAGACCCGAGGTCCCGCCCCGGCCCTTCCGCGGTCGGCGACGGTAGGCCCGTGCGGTCTTGGAGATTCCCTCGGACGTGTTGTCGATTCGCGGTGTCCCGGGGCGTCATGCTGGTAGTCGGCGATGGCCGCCGACTACCACACGTAAGGGGATGGCGATGAAGTACTTCGTTCTGCTTGCCGGGTACGGGGAGATGCCCGCGTGGGAGGACCTGACCGCGGAGGAGCAGTCGGCGGGCATGGCCCAGCACGGTGCGTTCGATGAGGCCTGCTCGGCCCGGCCTGGGGTGGAGTTGCTGGGTGGGGAGGCGCTGGGTGACGCCTCGATGGCGACGACCATGCGGACTCGCGGCGGGCAGACGACAGTGACCGATGGTCCGTTCGCTGAGGCGGCCGAGCACATCGGCGGGTACTACGTCCTCGACGCCCCGGACCTGGACACTGTGATCGAGCTCTGCAAGGTCCTGCCGGACTACGACATCGAGATCCGACCCGTCCTTGACCAGCCCTGACCAGGCCCTCGAGCAGGTCTACCGCGACGAGTGGGCCCGGCTGCTGGCCACACTGCTTGCACGGACTCGTCGCCTCGACCTGGTCGAGGACGCCCTGGGAGAGGCGTTCGTTCGGGCGGCCGAGCGTTGGCCGCGTGACGGGGTGCCCGACAACCCTGCCGGTTGGCTCTACACCACCGCCTACCGGCGGGTCGTCGGGGCCCTGCGGGCCGAGGCCGTCGCTGCGCGCAAGGCCCCATTGCTCGCCGTTCGGCCCGACTGGCAGCCACCCGATGAGCACTCCGACGGGCTGGGCGACGAGCAGCTGCACCTGATCTTGCTGTGCTGCCATCCGGCGCTGCCCCGAGAGTCGCGGTCTGCGCTGGCGCTGCGCCTGGTCATGGGCACCCCCACAGACCAGATCGCTCGGCTGTTCCTCGTGCCGACTGCGACGGTGGCGGCTCGCCTCACCCGGGCCAAACGCAAGGTCGTGCTCGCCGGCATCCCGCTCGGCGCGCCACCCGAGGCCGAGCTGCGCTCACGGATCGACGAGGTCTGCCGCACGATCTACCTGGCCTTCACCGCTGGGTACAGCCCGGGCGCTGGACCCGAGCTGCTGCGCGCGGACGTCGCCGCAGACGCCGTGCGGCTGGCCCGCGTGCTGCACGACCTCGTGCCCGGCGCGCCACAGGCGCGAGCGCTGCTGGCGCTGCTGCTGCTCCAGCACTCGCGCCGCGACGCCCGCCAGCGGCACGGCCGTCTGGTGACCCTCGCCGACCAGGACCGCTCACTGTGGCGCGACGACGAGATAGCGGCCGGGCTGGTCCTCGTCGCCGACCTCCAGCCCGACCATGGCTACGCCGAGGAGCTCCGCGTGCAGGCACTGATCGCTGCCGAGCACGCCCGGGCCGCCACCGCGGAGGTGACCGACTGGACCGCGATCGCCGAGCACTACGCCGCCCTCGAGGCCCTGTCCGGATCGCCTGCGGTGCGGCTCAACCGTGCGGTCGCCGTCGGTGAAGCCCACAGCCCACAGGCCGGACTCACGCTTCTGTCGGGGCTCGACGACGCCATGCCCGGCAACCATCGCGTCGCCGCCGTCCGGGCCGTACTCGCCCGACGAGCAGGCGACATCCAGCTCTCCCGGCGCAGCTACCTGACCGCGATCGAGCTCTGCGACAACGACGTTGAGTCGGCCCACCTGCAGCACCAACTCGACACCCTGCCCACCCCACCCCGGACATGATCCGAGACATCGTCGCAACCAGTTGGCGACCTCGGATCGGCGAGGTGACTCCAACCCAACCGACCGACCTGCCGCCGACGCGCGGGACCGCCCGTCGCCCGCCAACGTCTGGGACCAGCGTCGTCGCAGGTCAGCCAACGTTTCCAGCACCAGCCGCATCCAGTCGTTCATGCGGTCGATGCCCGAGCTGTGTACTACGACATCTGTCCAATGAGCGTCTGACCTGCGACGATACCCAACGCAGGGCTCAGTAGTCCAGACAACCGGAACTCAGCACCTCGCGTTGGGGGCTCCATCCAGTCGGTGGATGGAGCCCCCAACGCATGTCTCTGAAATGGTCGCCCGACGTGCCACCTTCCAGTAGGACGCGGCCGCTCACTTGGGAGCTTCAGTCGTTCTTCGGTCGGGGCAGATCGAGCTGCCCGCAGCTGCTCACCCGGGCCGCCCAGATGGCGCTGTGGTCTCGGTGGCCCCGACCCAGTCCGCGGGGCAGCGGCGCTACTCGTTGACGATCATCGCCCCCACGCAGTCGGAGTCTGCGTCTATGCGCCGCGGAAGACCCACGTGGCACAGAGCAGAACGGGGGCAACTGTCGCGCATCGGGTAGCGGGAGCCTCAGCGTGCCCCGCGCCGGTACTTCCTCACTGCGATGGCCATGGACACCAGCAGGATCACGACCGACCAGAGTGCTGACTGCCAGGGCAGCTCCCCGGCGGGGAGCCCGTTCGTCAGCGCGCGCACGGCGTCGATGGTGATCGTGACCGGTTGCACCCGAGCGATCGGCTGCAGCCACTGCGGGAAGCTGTCTACCGGGACGAAGGCCGAGCTGGCGAACAGCAGGAGGAACAGGACGAGGGTGCCGGCGGCGTACGACGCTTCAGGGCTGCGCAGGGAGCTGCCGATGGCCGCGTACATCCACGTCAGCGCGTAGCCGAGCAGCACGAGGAGGGCGAGGGCGAGCACCACCTGCGCCAGGGTGCCCCGGAACTCGAAGCCGAGCGGCACGCTCAGCGCGACGATCGCCGCGAGCGACACCAGGTTCACGACCTGGTCGGCCGTCGTGCGTGCCGCCAGCACCGCCAAGCGGGCGATCGGCAGCGTCCGGAAGCGGTCGACGATCCCGCTCTGCAGGTCCTGCGCGAGGCTGATCGCGGTGCCGCCGCTGGCGATGATCACCGCGGCGGTGAACAGCCCCGGCAGCAGGTACTGCACGTAGACGCCCCCGGGCACGGCGATCGCGCCGCCGAGCAGGTAGCGGAAGCCCAGCAGCAGCAGGATCGGCTGTCCCACAGTGAGCGCAAGCGTCTGCGGATCGCGGCCGAGCCGCCGCCAGTTGCGCGTCGTGAGCGCTCGTATCTCGCTCATCGTCCGTCGCAGCGGGTGCCGCTGCGCGGGCAGCCTCGACGCCCCTTCCTCCCCCGAGTGGCTGACCAGAGCTGACGTTGCGCGCGCGGCGAGCCCTACCCCGGACGGCTGCGCCGCGTCCGGCCCCGTGAACGCCAGGAACACCTCGTCGAGGGTGGGCCGACGTGCCCCCAGCTCGACGACGTCGACGTCCTGCTCCCGCAGCCGCGACAGCACCGCGGGCAGGCTGTCGACGCCATCCACCGGCAAGGTCAGTCGGCGCTGCACCGGATCGACCTGCGGCGCGCCGTGCCCGAGGGCCGCGAGCACGGCAGCGGCTCGCTCCAGCCCGTTCTCGCCCACGGTCACGTCGAGCACGGTCGCGCCGACCAGGTCCTTGAGTTGGTCGGGCGTTCCCTCAGCGACCACCCTGCCCGCGTCGAGCAGCGCGATGCGGTCGGCCAGCTGGTCAGCCTCCTCGAGGTGCTGCGAGGTGAGCAGGACGGTCGTGCCGGTGGCGGCTCGCTCGCGGATCATGTCCCACAGCGCGAGGCGCGTCCGGGGATCGAGCCCCGTGGTCGGCTCGTCGAGCACGACCACTGGCGTGCCGCCGATGAGTCCCGCGGCGATGTCCAGGCGGCGGCGCGTGCCTCCCGACAGCGTCCCCGCGCGACGATCGGCAGCCTCGGTCAGCGCCAGCTGCTCCAGCAGATCGCTCACGCGTTGCCGTCGAGTGGCGGCCGGTAGGTGGTACAGCCGAGCGATCAGGTCGAGGTTCTCAGCTGCGGTGAGGCGGGCATCCACCGCAGCGGACTGGCCCGTGACGCCGATCAAGGTGCGCACCTGCCCAGCAGCCGTGACGACGTCTGCGCCGCCGACGCGCGCACGACCCTCGTCCGGCACCGTCAGCGTGGTCAGGATACGCACCAACGTGGTCTTGCCGGCGCCGTTCGCACCCAGCAGCGCCACGACCGACCCAGCAGGAACCACAAGGTCCACACCGGCCAGAGCAGCGAGCTCCCCGTACCGCTTGACCAGACCCTCGACCTGCACGTCGCCCGCGGTCATGGTGCGCCGTCAGACCATCGCGGCGGCCGCCGGCTCGCCCCAAGCGGCCGCGCATGCCCGCCACCGATAACCACGAGGACATTGTGGCGGGCGGGTCGGCCGGCGGCACCCTCGCACGGACGCGCCAAGGCGGGAGTCATGACATTGCCCCACTGCGCCGCGAAGGACTGTCAACCCCGAAGCCGAGCTTGGTCGCCCCTACCGCCGAGCGATCAGGCATTGGCGATCTGCTGCCCATCGCGTGGGCAAACACCGCCGGCGCCACGCCGGCCTGGGACAGCGAGCCAACCACCTTCTGAGCCGTGATCCGCCGGCCAGAAACCACCGAGTGCTGTCGTAGCGGACGTAGCGGCCACTGACGCAGGTGGCCAGTCGTTGCTCATCGTCCCTATATACCCCGTGGGGTATACTGGGTGCTGTTCCAGCATCGAGTCGAGCGACGAGGTGAACCGATGCCCGCCCCCACGCCGAAGTGCGTCCTTGACCGTGGCCGGCCGTGCAGCTCGTGCGTCGCCGACAACCCGGCCGCCTGCCCGTACCCATACCTGCTGGGCGAATCCCGGGCAGCATGACCGACCTCCTGCCCATCGTCGAGCACCGCCTCGGCGAAGTCGGCGTGCGCCTGACGCAGACGACCGGCGGCCAGGCGCTCTGTCGTCTCGACGGGCACATGGCCTCGGCCAAGGAGCTGGAGGGCCGCATGGCCGTGCTCCTGGAGCTGCGCAGGGCCCTGCGCAAGGACCCACAGGCCGACATCTCGCAGATCGCCCACCGATGGAGAGCCGACCTCGAACGGCGACAGGCCAATGGAGACTCGGTGTCCTGGCTGTCCTACCTGTCCGGCGGCCTGGCCGAGGTCGACCAACTGCTGGCGGACGGCTGACCCGCCGGCTGTCCCCCGGCAGGGGAACGGGCCTCGGCTTCAGCGGGCGAAGCGGCACCCCTTCGGCTTAGGCCCAGACCGGACCCACCGAAGCGGCGTGTCATCGAGCGGCCGGCCTGGGTGAAAGCATCAGACAACGAGGACAGCGACTCCTCGACGATGCCCAACCCCGTGTCGGTGACGCGGACGGACATCGCGGGTGGTCGTCGGATCGCGGCTGCTGACCGACCTGGAGCACAGCCCCATGCGCGCGATCATCGCGGTCGGCGGCGGCATCGTCGGGTTCGCCTTCGGCGCCTACCGGGCCCGGTCCACCTACGTGGCCGGCCCGCCCCGGCACAAGGGCGCCATCCTGCGCTACAGCGTGGAGTCGTTCGTGGCGCTCGGCCCGCTGGTCGTCATCAAGCTCGTCGCCGAGCGCGACCTGCCGCCCGAGGCAGACATCTTCCGCGCCATCATCGCGACCCTGCTGGCCTTCCTGCTCGTCGAGTCCATCGCCCGGGTGATCATCATGCGCGTGGGATCGGGTGCCCCTCGGATGCCTGGACGACGACGAATCCCTGCCCGGACAGCGTCAGCTGGTAGGCCTCGCCTGAACCTCGGCCGATCAGGGCCCCGGCCTTGGCTGTCTTGCGGACGCCGGAGTGCAGGGCCGTCGACCACAGGACCGCAGCCTGCATGTCGACGAACGTGGGCACGTCAACGTTGAGCACCACTGGTGTCCCGTGCACGGTGATCGCCAGCGTCCCCGTCCCGGTGAAGGTGGTGTTGAACAGCCCACCGCTCATCATCGAGGCGCCCTCGACCTTGTTGATGTCCCAGGTCAACGAGCTCTCGAAGGCCAGGACATGGCTGCCGCCGATGGTCACGGACTCGTCCTCGAGGTGCAGCAGGAACACCTCGTCGGCCTGGTCGGCGAGGAACACGTCGCCGTCGCCGCTGACCTTCATCAGGGCCATGCCCTCGCTGGTCATGGCCTTCTTGAACATCTTGGACATGCCACCGCTGCCCTCGTAGGCGAAGTCCACGTTGCCCTGGTAGGCGACCATCGACCCCTGCTTGGCGTAGAAGTGGCCGCTGGTCCCCGAGAGCCGGACCTTGAGCATCTTCTTGTTCTGCTTGGTGAAGCTGCCGGGATCGGACGTGGCCTCGGTGTTGCTGAACATGTCGCTGCGCATGGCGACACGCTAGGGCCACTGGTGCCCCTGCGTCGACCCGGCTCCGAGGTGTTTGCCTTTCCGGTGGCAGGCGACGATCATCGCCGACATGGAAGGGTCCGTGTCGCCCATCACGCCAGATATGGCAGGCGTGGGCAGCGTTGTCGGTACGGACCCCGATCCGGTGGCGGTGGTCGCGGCGCTGCGACGGATGCTGGACAGCGACGAGCTGCGCACCGCGCCCAGGTCACGGGACTTCCTTGCCTACGTCGTGACCGAGACGCTGGCAGGTCGCGGCCACCGGCTCAAGGAGCGCACGGTCGCCCGGTACGCCCTCGGGCGAACCAATGAGTTCGATGCCGTCACCGACGCCGCCGCACGCGTCCAGGCCAACCGCCTGCGCAGCGCGATGGAGCGCTACTACGCCGGCACAGGGGCGGTCGAGTCGCTTGTCATCGACCTGCCCAAGGGAAGCTACGTCCCGAGGTTCCGGTACCGGGACACCATCCCGACCTCCCCGGGGGCCACCCCCCTTGAGCCCGGACTCGTGGTGGTGCAGTTCGCCGACTTGCAGCCCCTGAGCGCCGGCGAGCCGATGGGGGCAGCCCTCACGGACTCCCTGGTCCACGCGTTGGGCTCGTTCCCGGGCCTGCGGGTGATCGGCCCAGCGGTCAGCGAGCGGGGCGTCGGCGTCCTCGTGGACGCACGAGCAGCGGCACGGGAGCTCGACGCGCAGTACGTGCTGACCGGGACTGTCCGAACGACCGCGACCCTGCTGCGCGTGATGATCCGGCTGTCCGACGGCGAGACCGGCGAGGTGCTGTGGTCCGACGTCTGCGACCAGGAACTCAGCGCTGTCACCGGATTCCACGACGAGGACGACCTGGTCCGCCGGATCGCCGCGACGGTCGGCGACTTCCGCGGCGTGGTGCTGCGGGACACCACCGCGCGCCGAACGGGGACCCGCCACCCGGCCGCCCACGCGGCGATGCTCGCCTACTACCGCTACCTCGACAGTGGCACTCCAGGAGCTGCTGAGGCGGCCCTGCGGGACCTGCGCGCGGCAGTCGAACTCGAGCCGGAGAACGTCGTCCTGCTGTCGATGCTCGGCTCGCTCGGGTACGTGATGGCCATCATGAACTGGGCGCCGGACCGCGACGCGGCACTGGCGGATGCCCAGCGCAGGGCCCGCGCGGCGCTCACCCTCAACCCCGGGCACGCACATGCCTGGCTCGTGCTCGCGGGCGTGGCCTTCGCCCAGGGGGACACCGAGAACTGCCAGCAGAACGCCAACCGCGCGATTGAGCTGAGCCCGTCCCACCCCAGCATCCTCTACGGGTCCGGCGCCCTGCTGGCGCTCAGCGGGTCCTGGGAGGCTGGCCTGGAGAGCATCCGCGAGTCGAACCGGCTCAATCCGTACCACCCCGGCTACCAGCACGTCCATCTGGCCCTCGACCGGCTCATGGCCGGCGATCACACGGGCATGCTCGCCGAGGCCAGCCTCCTCACCCACCCCGAGGACCTCTGGGGCCCCCTGATCCGCTGCCTGGCGTTCATTGGGCTGGGCCACGATGACCGGGCCTGGCAGGAGCTCGACGCCGCCCTGGCCGTCGCACCGGACCTGCTGGAGGACGACGCCGCACTCATCGCCGAGCAGCTCCTCGATGCGCCCCTCGACGTCAGGATCAGGATCCGTGAGCGTCTTCTGGGATGGCTGGCCAACCAGCGCGATCGGGCCAAGGCGCTGGCAGAGGGCTGACGGGCACGAGCGACCGGGCGACCCGGCGCACCGGCGCACCGGGCGCGTCCGACGCGACGGAGATCGTGTAGCTCCTGACCCCCGGCGCTTGACCGTGCTTCTGCGTGGCCCCGTGGGCCCGCCGGCTGGGCACCGTCAGGCAGACGGAGCACCTGCAACTGGTCCATGATGGGGGCAGCCCTACCTGACTGCCCTTCTAGCGGTCGGCCGGGTCAGCCCCTCGGTGGTCCACCACGACTGCCGGGGGGCGCCCTGCTTTCGGTGTCCACACCCCTGCGTGCGGGAGGTCCCGATGTCGCCGCTCCGTGATAGCGTTCGAACACTAGTTCGATAGATCGGGATGTCGAGGCCGCTCGATGTCCGCACTGGGATCGGGGGAATCGATGGGAGCCAGCTCGAGGGTGATGCCCACCGGTGGCGGCACGCCGAAGGATGGGGCCCCCGATGCCGACCCCGACCCGGCACGGGAGGCTCGCCTCGAGGCCCTGCTGCGCGCGTGGTGGTGCGACGAGCGCCCCGCCTGGACTGAGGAATCGTGGTGGGAGTCCACCCTCCACGACGACGTGCGCCGCCTCCTCTGGATTGCACCCGGCCCCCGGCTGGCCGCGGTCCTCAGCGACCTGCCCGTCGGGCAGCCCTGCCGCCTGCCGCACAGCGACGACAGGATGCTTCCGGACTTCCCCACGCCGGGCCATGCCCCCGGCTGGCCGTGCGCCTGCCAGGTCGTGACCGCTGCTGCCTGGGAGGCATGCGCCGCCTGGCTGAGCACCCGCTCGGCCGCCGCCCTCGTGGCCGCCGCCGGACCCGAGCCTGTCGAGTTCGACATCGGCGAGGGCCGCCAGCGGATCCACGACCCGGCCCGCGAGGAGCTGGCCCACGCCCTGCGGACGTCCATCCCCGCGATGGGCAACAGGATCGGCGCGGCCCGTGCGCTGACGAGTCACCCCCGCCTCCTGCAGCTGGTCGAGTCGGCGGCGATCTCCGCCTGGGCGGGACGGCTCGTCCTCGACCACGTCGCCGACCTCGAGGACCAGGAGGCCAGCGGGGTCATCGAGGAGGTCGCCACCCGAGTGCACGACCGGCTGGCCACGGGGCGACGGCCATACCACTCGGCCGAGGTCAACCGGCTGGCCCGGGCTGCTCGCCTGCGGGTCTGCCCCGAGACCGCTCAGGAGAGCCGGGTGCGCGCGTTCACCACGCGACGGGTCTCGGTCCACTCCACAGGCAACGGCATGGCCACGCTGATCGCCGATCTGGCCGACGTCGATGCCCATCGCATCCATCGCCGCCTCACGGCCATCGCCGCCGGGCTGCAGGCCGATGCCTGCGCCCACGGCACTGCCGAGCCGCGCACCCGCGATCAGCTCCGCGCCGACATCTTCACCGACCTGCTGGTCGGTGGCGGGCACCGGGCGGCGGGCGCTCACGCACCTGTGGGAGGTCATCGGCCAGAGACGACTGGCGACATGGCCGAAGGCGGAACCGGCAAGCCGACCAGCTCCCCCACCGACGAAGCCCCGGACCAGCCGCCCGATCCGCACCGAGTCCTGTACGTGGCCGGTCCGGCGCGCGACGACGCCGATGCGAGTCGGGGCCGACCGATCGAGGGCCTGCGCCCAGACATCCAGGTCATCGTGTCGCTGCCGACCCTGATCGGCCTGGCCGACGACCCTGCTGAGGTGCCGGGCCTGGGCCCCATCCCCGCCGACATCGCGCGAGCCCTCGCCGCGGACGGGAGCTGGCGCGCCTGGATCGCCGACGCAGCCGGCACTGTCACCGCCACGGGCGCCCGGGGCTACGTGCCCAGCGCGCCGCTTGCCCGCCTGGTCCGCGCACGTGAGCCGCACTGCCGATTCCCCGGCTGCCGGCAACCGGCCGCACGATGCGACCTCGACCACGCAGTCCCGTGGCCCGCAGGAGCCACCACCGCAGCCAACCTCGGTCCGCTCTGCCGACGCCACCACAACCTGAAGACGCACACACCGTGGACCCTGGACCCCTTGCCTGAGCCCGTTGAAGCCGACGGGCCGAGCGCCGGATGGCGGTGGCGGACGCCCGCCGGGTTCACGATCACGGACAGCCCGGAACCTCCGCTGGGCCCGACCCGCAGCAGGCACGCTCCAACGACCCACGAGCGGACCGACGACGCGCTCCCGAACGTCCACCCAGCACCGGACCCACGAGGCCCTGGCCAGGGTCCACCCAGCCCTGGGTCAGGCGCGCATCACAGGCGCTGGAACCAGTCGGTCACCACGGCGCCCAGTTCCGACCCGCCGGCCAGTACCAACCAGTAGAGGACGGCTCCGACCAGGGCGGTCCACAGAAGGACCTTGAGCAGGCCCGAGAAGTTGACCGGGCGCGGCGCGTTCCCGGAGTAGTGGGCTCCCATGGCACCCCCTCACTGAGTGTCGACCGTGACATTACCGCCGGCCAGGCCCCGGCGCCAAGGGACGAAGGACCCTGCCGGGAGCAGCGAGAGTGCGATGCGCGGCATCGGCGAGCGCCGGAGCCGGACCCTGCGCCTGCATCTCGGAGTAGCGTGGGAAATGTCCGCAAAGCATGGGATTGCTCGGGGAAGGGGTGCTGGCGATGAGATGTCCGCAATGCAGGGCCGCTGAACTCGACCCCTCGCGACACGATGACGCAGGCATGGTCACCTGTCCGTGCGGGCACCGGGCGTACGCGGGCTACATCGCCGAGGCGGACTCGCTGGCCGCGCGTTCCGCCTGGCTGGCCGACCGCGTCGCTGCCGGGGACCCGGCTCCCGCTCCCGACGTCCAGCGCGCCTACGCGATCTGGGGCGCACCCGGGATGGGCGCACCCGGGATGGGCGCACCCGCCGGCCCCCAGCGGCTGGCGCAGGCGGCAGCCCCCGGATCGGAATGGCCGGCCACTGCTCCACCCGCTCCAAGCGGAACCCCCAGCGCGCAGACGATCCTCCTGGGCGTGGGCGCGCTGCTTCTGGTGATCTCCGGAGCCGTGTTCGCCGCCGTCGTCTGGGACCGCCTCGGGGCCCTCGGTCAGGTGGCGCTCATGCTGACCGCCACGGCCGTCGTGGGCGCCCTGGCGATCCGCCTTCGTACGCGCCTGTCAGGCACCGCCGAGGCGCTGGCGGTCGTCGCCGCAGGACTGGCCACCGTCGACCTCATCGCCGCCCCCCTGCTCGGACTGCTACCGGAGCGCTGGGTCACCGACCCCACCGTGTACCCGGCGATCGCGCTCGGTGCGCTGGGCGTCGGTCTCCTGCTCCTGAACGCTCGATTCGGGCTGCGGGCATGGAGCTGGCTGGGCTGGTCAGGACTGCTGGTCGCAGCCGCATGCGTGGTCCCCGCGGTTGCCAGCGCGACGGACTCCGCCGCGTGGACCGCTGCAGCCATTGCCGTGCCCGCCCTCACCAGCGTTGCGATGCTGGTGGCATCCGAGCTACCTGGCAGGTTGGCCACACAGCGGGTCGCGCTGACAACCGTGGGCACCTTCGGCCTGTTCCTGAGTGCCGCAGCCACGGCCGCCTCTGCGCTGGAACGCGATGCCCTGCCCGGCGCGGTGGCCACGACCGCCGCCACCGCCCTGGCAATGATGGTGTGGGCCGCGCGCGACCGCCACCCCGACAGCAGGCGCCTGCCGCAGATCGGGGCCGCCGCCCTGTCCGGGATCACCGTGGCGCTCGTGCTCGCCCTCCCGGCCGAGCCGCAGCCTGTCTGGATCGCCGCGGCCGTGGCCCTCGCCGGCCTGACCGTGGGCCTCGTGGCCTGGGTCCTGCGGGCCGATCCCACCCTCAGCGCGGTCGGGGCGTGTTCCGTGTGGATCCCATGGGCCGTCACCCGCATGGACTCCGCGACGGACATGCTCGAGGGCAACGAGGTCGCCAGCCAGTTGTCGCTGCTGGCCGCGCTCGTGGCCCTCGTGGCCTTCGTGACCGCCTGGTGGGCACCAGCCACGGGATGGATCGGCGCCCTGCTCGGTGCCGCGGCGGTGCTCCTCGCCCCGATCTCCTGGCCCGATCCCATCGAGACCCTCACGCTGCCCTTCGCCGCGCTCCTGCTGCTCGCCGGCCTGCTCTGGCGGCGCCACGGGCCGACCCCCTCCCTCCAGTGGCTCGGGCCCGCCGTCGCGATGGCACTGATCCCCTCTGCGGTCGCCACCTGGGCTGCCCCGTGGGCCCTGGATGTGAGCAGCCTGGGCACCACCGGCCATCTGCTCCGACTTGGGACCCTCCTGATCGCGTCGGTCATCGCCGCGGTGCTTGGAGCCCGGCTGCACCTGGGCGGCCTGCTCATCCCCGCGTCCCTAGCCCTGAGCATCGCGGCCATGGCCCAGGTCGTCAGCGGCCTGTCGAACCTGCCCCGATGGGTGGGTCTGGCCATCGCGGGAACGCTGCTGGTCCTCGCGGGGGCCCGCATCGAGTGGCTGCGACACGAGGGCCGTCGGGCGGTCGGCTGGGTGGAGGGGCTGCGATGACCCGCGGCCCACAACGTCGCGACGCCATGTGATCTTGACCAGCGTCGAGGGCGTGCGTGCGGCAGACTGTCGCCAGTCCTGTGCCCGGAGGGAGTGGTGGTGAGCGAACGACGAACACCCGAGATGTTGGTGGTCCTGGATTCCGATCCCAACAGCCTGGCGCCCCTGACCATCGCCCAGCGGTACGCCGATGGGACGGTCCTGCTGACCGCCTGGAATGCCGACCCGCTGGAGATCGAGGCCGTGGTCCAGGACTCCTCCACCGCCGAGCCCACGATCTCCGAAGCCCTGCAGGTGGCTGCCCAGCGAGGTTTGCCGTGGGTCGGGATCCGCCGTGACTTCGCAGCACCGGAGCAGCTGCTCACCGAGCTCATGATCGCAACAGCTCGGCACAGCCATGACATCGTCCCCGGCTTCGCCGTGTTCCTCGCCGATGGCCAACCGGCGCCCTTCCGCCGCATCCTGGCCATCGTCGACCGCAGCGACGGCCCGATCTCGGGGCTCCTGGCCTACGCGGCCGTGGCCGTCGCCGACACGGCCGGCGCCCAGCTGGACATCCTCATCGTCGGTGACGCCGACGAGAACCCCCACTCCGAGGACGAGCTCGAGTCCCTGGTCATCAGCAGGGAACAAGAGCTCTACGACGCGGCAGTGGCACGCGCGCGCGGCGAGGGGCTGCCAGTCACCTGGATCACCGCTGCCTCCGTTGCGGACCTGTGGAGCGTCGTCGCCGACCAGCTCTCCCAGCACGACTACGACCTGGTGATCGACGACCTGGGCGACGTCTCCCTGGCTCGCATCGGCGTCAAGGACACGGCCAGCGGGACCCTGGCCGACGGCGCAGCCGGGGAGATCCCCCTGAAGCTGCTCACGCAGACCGACGTCCCACTCCTGCTGGTCATGGACGAGATCCGCCTGGGACTGGCGCCACCGGCCCTTCTCAGGGCAGGTGCCATGGCTGCCATCGCGCTGGGGATGGTGGCCGCACCGATCGCCGCGGCAGCGGCCGCACCCGCGCCGGCCACCGCCTCAAGAGAACACCAGGACCCGGTCGGCACCCTGATCGCCGACCTCGAGAGCGCCCTCGGAACCGCCACTGAGGAGGAGGCCGAAGCCCGCAGGGCCCAGGACGCCGACAGGACCGGTCGCGGGACCAGCGACGACGGGGCGCGTGCCCAGGCCGAGCAGATCGTCACCCAACCCACCGCATACGCCCCCCAGGCCGCCGCCGTGCCCTCAGGCTCGGAGCAGGCGGCCGTCGCGGCGCAGAGCCAGGCCCAGTCCGAGGACAAGGCGACATCGGACCCCAAGCCGCCGGAGGCTCCGAAGCCACCCAAGCCCCCCAAGGGTGGGGCGACGCCCAGCCAGGTCACGAAGGCCGAGAAGCAGGCGGCCAAGGACAAGGCAGCCTTCGAGAAGGACAAGGCCCAGAAGGCCAAGACGAAGGAGGCCGTGGCCGAGGCCGAAGCCGCTCGTGCCGAGGCGGAGGCCGAAGCCGCGGTCGCGCTGGCCGACCTCGAAGCGGCGACGCTGTCGCACACCGAGGCCGCAGACCACGCCGCCGCCACGCTGGCCGCGACCACCGGCGTTGCCGCGCTGCTGCCCGGGGGGCCGACCGAGGAGCAGGTGGTCTCCGCCCAGCTGGCCGAGCAGGCGGCGGCTGAGCGCCTCGCCGCCGCAGTGGCCAGCGGCGAGGAGGTGCTGGCCGCCCTGGAGTCCACAGAGCAGGCTCTGGCTGAGGAACAGGCCACGCTGGAGGAGCGCAGGGAGCAGGCCAGGGAGACCAAGGCGGAGTACGCGCAGTCCAAGGCGAAGGCCGAGGTCTACCAGGAGAGCCTTGCAGAGACCCGCCAGCCACCGATGGCCAAGGGCACCTACCGGCTCACCGCCCGGTTCGGCCAGACCGGTGGCTACTGGTCCTCCGGGGTCCACACCGGCCTGGACTTCGCCGGGCCGACCGGCACCCCCATCCTGGCCGCTGCGAGCGGGAAGGTGGTCTCCACGGGCTACGAGGGCTCCTACGGCAACCAGGTGATCATCGACCATGGCGATGGCTACCAGACGACCTACAACCACCTCTCCGGGATCGGCGTCTCCGTCGGCGACAAGGTGTCGACCGGGGACCAGATCGGCAAGCGCGGGTCCACCGGGAACTCGACGGGTGCACACCTGCACTTCGAGGTCACCAAGGACGGGAAGTTCATCGACCCCGAGGGCTGGCTGGGTTGGTAGCACACACGCAATCGCGACCATCTCGCGACCCGGATGTGACAGCAGGTCTCGATCCTCGCCCCTAGGATCGAGCTGTGACGACGCTCGTGCTCGCGACGGTCGCGCTGTTCGCCGCGGCGGTGCTGATCGGCGTGATGTGGTCGCTGATCCGGGCGATGCGGGTCGAGTCCTCCAATGCGGCGCTGCGCCGTGAGGGCGTGCGCGTCACCGGCACCGTGCTGGACAACACCATGACCTCGACCGCCCAGCGCCGGCTGCTGTTCTCCCCCGTCGTCGAGTTCCGTGCCCGCGACGGCCGACCGATCTCAGGGGCCGCCCACCAGGTCTCGGCGACCTCCTGGCCCAGGGGCGCCACCGTCGAGGTGGCCTACGATCCGGACGACCCCACCAGTTTCGTGCTGGCCGGACCCCCCGAGCGCGGGCACCTGATCGCCAACACCCTCATCGGGGTCGTGGTCGCCGCCATCATGGTCGGCACCGTGGTCGTGACCTACCAGATATGGGACCAGTTCCGCCACGACAAGGCAGGCCAGCCCCAGCCGGCGTCCAGCCAGGAAGGGCAGGAGTGACTGCCGAGGGCGCAGCACCCGACCTGAAGGTCCGTCACCGCCCGGTCCAGGCGCGCGGGCGGGTGCGCTTCGAGGCGATCCTCACCGCGGCCCGCGACCTGCTGGCCGAGGGCGGGGTCGAGGGGTTCACGATCGACGACGTCGCCGCCCGCGCCGGGATCCCCGTGGGATCGGTCTACCAGTTCTTCCCGAACAAGTTCGCCATCGTCGCCGAGCTCGACGCCCTGGACACCGCAGCGCTCATCGACGACCTGGCGGCCAGCGCCGAGCGGTTCGCCCTGGGCGACTGGCAGTCCGAGACGAACGCACTCATCGACCTGGTCGCCGCCCACTGGGTCGACGACCCGACCCGGCGCGCCGTCTGGCTGGCGATGCGGTCCACGGCCGCCACCCGCTCGCTGGCCGCCGAGCACTCCCGGGCGCTGGTCACCACGCTGCTGCCGATGATCCAGCTGCTGACCCCCGGGCGGACCCTGGACGAGCAGGTGACGATCTGCGAGGTCGTGGTGGAGATGTCGCAGTCGCTGCTGCACTTCTCGGTCTCCGACGGCGAGCCGAACCCAGCGACGGTGCGCGAGCTCAAGCGCATGCTGCGCGCCTACCTGCGCGCCGTGGCCAGGATCGCCTAGCCTCCCTCGAGCACCACCACGGCTGCGGCCATCGTCGGCTCGTGGGTGATCGACAGGTGCACGACCACCTCGCCCAGGGTGGCAGCGACAGCGGCGGCCAACTCGCCGTGGAGCACGAGGGTCGGGCGGCCCCATCCGTCAGGGACGACCTCCACCTGGCGCCAGTCCATGTCGGGGATCGCCGGGGCGCGGCCGGGCCGGGCGCCCGAGAAGGCCTTGACGAAGGCCTCCTTCGCCGCGTACCGGCCGGCCAGGTGCTGCGCGGCGCCGGAGTGCCCACCGGCCGCCCGCAGCTCGCCCACCGTGAAGGTCCGTTCGGCGAACACCGACCCCACAGAGCCGAGCTGCTCGGCGAACGCCTCGACCCCGACCAGGTCGATGCCCACAGAGCGGATCGGCATCAGGCGCCGGCCAGCCCCGGCAGCGTGCCCGCCGGATCCAGCAGCATCCCAGCCTCGCGCTCGCGCACCTCGTAGGTCGAACCCTGGCCGAGCCTGCGGTCGGTGCGCCGGTCGAACACCGGGTCACCGCCGTACGCCGCAACGAGCCTGGCCCGGGCGCCGGAGACCCGGCGCTCGTGGGCACGCTGGACGTAGGCGCTGCGCTGCTCCTCCGGGATCGCCTCGACGAACACATCGGGATGAGCCAGCGCGACGACAGCGGACACGTGACCGAAGCCCAGGCTCGTCACCAGCGCCGCACGCACCGGCTCGACCCGGTGCAGCGACTTGTAGTCCACGACCAGGGCATCGCCGGGGGTCACCCGCGGGTCGGCGCTGACCAGGTTGGCGTTGCCCGGGACCGTCCCGGTCTCGAACACGTCGCACAGACCGGCCATCTGCCAGGCGGCCGCACCGCCCTTGGAATGGCCGGTGAGCGACTTCTGGGAGATCACCCGCAGCGGGGCTCCGGGCGTCCGACCCAGCGCCTGCTGGATCGTCTCGTGGACGAAGGCCTCGTTGGGGTCGTTGGCCTCGGTGGACGTGTCGTGCTTGGACACGACCGTCACATCGTCGGCGGCGAGCCCCAAGGTGGCCAGCGCACGCCCGAGGGGCGAATCGACGCCACCGCGGACGCAGCCCAGGGCACCGAGCCCGGGAGCCGGTATCGACGTGTGGATGCCGTCACCGAACGAGGCCGCGTAGCCCACGACCGCCCGGACCGGAAGCCCGAGCGCCAGTGCCACCGAGCCGCGGCAGATGATGAAGCTGCCGCCGCCCTGGGACTCCACGAAGCCGCGCCGACGGCGGTCCCCCGGCCGGCTGTGCTGGCGCGGGTGGAGACCGGACTCGATCATGGCGGCGTTGTCCGCGGTGGCGGCCATGTTCGCGAAGCCCGTGATGCCCTCGGTGCTCAGGTCGTCCCACCCGCCCCCGATGATGATCTCGGCCTTGCCCAGGGCGATCTTGTCCACCGCCTCCTCGAGGGAGACTGCGGCGGTGGCACACGCCGCAACCGGGTGCACCATCGGGCCGTAGCCGCCGATCAGGCCCTGGTTGACGTGCGCGGACACAACGTTGCCCAACGCCTCCTGGAGCACGTCGTTGGCGTACTGACGGCCGGCCAGGGGGCCCATGAATACCTTGGAGATGCTGCTCATCCCGCCCATCCCGCTGCCCTGGGTGTTGCCCACCAGGCTCGGGTGAACGGAGCTGACCAGTTCCTCGGCGGAGACCCCTGCATCGGCAAGGGCCTCGGCAGTGATCACGACGTTCCACGCCGTGAGCGCGTCCATCGAGCCGGCGATCCCGGAGTCCAGCCCGTGGCGGGTCGGGTCGGAGCCCAGCGGGAACTGCCCACCGGCCGCACGCAGCAGCGGCTTGCGCCGGGGGATCCGCACTGAGGCCCCAGCCGGAAGCGTGAGCAGCCAGCCCTCCTCCACCTGCGTGACCAGCGCGCCGGGGGCATTCGCTGCCATCGCCCGGGCCTCGGCCTCGGCCGGGAGGACCTTGGTCAGCGCACGGTCGAGGAACACCTCGGTGAACTCCCACACCCCGTTGGCCGCCACAGCGGCGTCGTGCTCGAACAGCCGGACGCCGGAGCGCCCCTCCACCTGCTCGCGATAGCGATCGGCGATGTCTGCCTCGACCACCGGGCTGCCCGACTCGACGTCGACCCAGCCACCGGCCGTGCCATCCCAGTCGATGAGCCCGCAACGCCAGGCCAGCTCGACGACTCCGGAAGCACCCAGGTCGCCGACCTCCGCCTGCCAGCGGGTGGTCGAGCCACCCCAGGGGCCGTACTCGGCGATGCCGACCATCACGATCATGTCCTCGGCGCGCACCGTGGCCCGCGAGGTCCCCGCAGGTACCGCCACCTGGCCGCGTGCACCGGCGAGGATCACCGGGAGGTTGGGCAGCGCCGCGATCGTTGCGTCGGCCGCGGACTCCCGCTCACCCCCAGCCGCAGCAGCAGCGGTGAGCTCGGCGACGGCACTGGCCAGGGCGGCGCCCAGGTCCGCCCGGCCGGCGAGCCCGCCGGAGAGATCCAGGCGCAGCGGTGCGCGCTCTGCCTCGACCCGGAACGGCTGCGTCGCCAGGGCCGCGATCAGCGCGCCCATCTGCTCGGCGGAGTACGTGACCACGCCCAGCTCGTCCTCGACGTAGCGCGCGACCCGGTCGTTGGCGGCCATCAGCCCGGTGCCCCGGACCCAACCGATCTCCGCGGAGATGATCCTCGTCTGGGCACCCCACCGGGAGCCCTCCGAGCTCCACTTGTTGGCCATGGTCTCCAGGGCGGCCTTCGCATCCCCGTAGGCGCCGTCGCCACCGAACGTGCCATGGTTGGGCGACATCGGCAGGATCACGCTGAAGCGGTCCCTGCGCGCGGCACTGGCCCGCTCTGCCAACCCGCCGACGAGGCGCTGGACGCCCAGCAGGAGCAGGCGCAGCGTGAGTTGCGAGTCCCGTCCGGTGTCGGGCAGCTCGCCCATCGCCGGGGCCGCCGCGAACGGCAGCACGAGGGTCGGCCACAGGGCCGGCTTGACCTCGCGGGTGACCGGTCCGAGGTCCTCGAAGGTCGGCGTGACCATCCACTCGATGAGCGCGTCGATGTCGGCGAACGAGGCCAGGTTGGCCCGCACGATGTGCAGCTGGGCACCGGGACCGGCGTACCGGCGCTCGAGGTCGCGATAGGCCGCCACGCGTTCCGGGGTGTCGCTGGTGGTGACCAGGACCACCGTCGCACCACCGCGCAGCAGGTGCGCCACCGACGACCAGGCGATCGAGTTCGGTGACGCGCCTGTCACCAGGGCGACCTCGCCGCTGAAGTCCGCCGGGGCCTGCCCCAGCGCCTCGGCCGCAGCAAGGACACGGGCCGGATCGCCCGTCGCCAGGGCACCGCGCAGCTTCTGGAGCTCGGGCACCGGCACACCCACGGGTGCGGCCGTCAGCGCTCGGTCCAGGAGGGCCACGGTGTGCGGCCGACCCGACCCGGCCAGCCGTGCCCGGTGGTACTCGAGGGTGGCCGTGATGCGCGGATCGGCACTGCGGTGGGCAGCGATCTGGTCGATCAGCCCATCGAGCGGGCCGACTTCGCGCTGCCCGGTCTCTGCGGCCAGCGCAGACTGCACCAGGTGGTCGACGTCCGCACGCGCCCAGGTGGACGCCGACTCGAGCAGGACGTGGCGCCGCGGGTCGAACATGGGGGCGACCAGCGCAGCCGGCCCGTGCTCGGACTCCAGCAGGGCCAGGGTGGCCAGGACCTCCCGGTAGTCGGCGTCCAGGGGATCGCTGACCGGCACCCGGCCAAGGCGCGCCAGCACCTCCGAGGCCTGGTCGACGAGGATTCCCTCGACGTGCTCACGCAGCTCGTTGACAGCCGCGGCGTCCACGGTCCCACCCCCGGTGGAGGCGGCCGACACCGGGGCAACGGCGACCCCGGCCTCGGCGGCGGCGCCCCGGACAGCCTCGTCGATGAGGCCCTCCGCGCTCGACTCGGTCAAGGTCGCGAGGTCACCGCCGCGACGGCTGCTGCCCTCGCGGGTGCCCAGCGCCAGTGCCAGTGCCGTTCGGGCGATCCAGCCCTCACCGAGGCCCCAGTGGGTGGTGACTCGCTTGGCCAACCCGGACTGCGACGACCCGCGCGGGCCAAGGGCTGCGGTGACCGCACCCTCGACCGCGGCGGACAGGACCGGTCCCGGGTAGCGGTAGCCGGCAGTCTTGCCGGCCAGCGTGCTGGTCAGCTCGACCAGCGGCACCTCGTGGGCGCCGTCCATCGCGGAGACGCCGAACTCCTTGCCGATGTCCATCAGGACCTGGTTGCGCCGGCTGGACGCGCCGTCGACCAACGACTCGATCGAGTCGTGCTCGAGCTGGTCGACACGCACGCCCACGCGCAGGGCCAGCAGGGCCGCGACTGCGGTGGCGTGGTCGACCGGGAGGTCGGCGACGGCTGCGGTCGCTGCCGCGGGGGCGGCTGCCGACGGGGCGGCGTGGGCCGCAACCGCGACGTCCGGCTCGGTCTCGTCGGATTCCTCCACCTCCAGCACCGGGGCCGGGTCCTGGGAGGTGTCGAACACCACCTCGGCGTCCACCTCCACGTTGAGCACCTCGGGGCGGGTCCCGCGATGGGTCGCCAGCGCCAGGGAGCCCTTCGAGAGGTTGGCCAGCGTCGGTGCGCTGCCCACCCCGATCTCGACGATCCGCTCAACGCCGAGCCCACCGAGCTCGACGGGGGTGCACATCAGCTCGAAGGTCTCGATCCAGCGCACCGGGGAGGCGAACTGCCACGCGAGCAGCTCGATCACCAAGGTGCGGGCCAAGGTGTCGCGGTCGGCGCTCGCAGCGTCCCAGTCAGCCAGGGCCTCGGCGAGGATCGGCGAGGCGCAGACGTCGTACACCCCCTGCACGTACTCGCGGTCGACGCGGAACAGGTGCGGGTACAGGTTGGGGATGTAGCGCCCCACGAGGGCCTCGGTGTCGATGTGCTCGGGCAGCTTCTTCATCAGCTGCTTGCGGAAGTCGGCGACCCCACCGAGCAGCGCTGAGGAGTGGAACGGCACGTCGATCCCGGGGACGAGCAGCATGGGAGGTCGGCCCGGCTGGCCGGGGCCGATCCGGCGCTCCAACTCGGCCAGGGACCCCAGCGTTCCGGCGACGGCGTACTGCTTGCCGCGCAGGTTGTGGTTGACGATCTCGCAGAGCTCACCGGTGTCGCCGGCGACCGCCGCCACCAGCTCCTCGGCCTGGGCGTGGGACAACCGCGCGAGGTGCGGGCGGATCACGGCCAGGCGGTAGTCGGAGTTGCCTGCTGCGTCGCGCGGCACCAGCCCGTGCATCCCCTGCCCGCGGGCGAACACGAGCTCGATCGCCCCCTCGAGGGTGAGGACCCCGTTGGAGGCGCCCAGGGCGTTGTACTCGCCGACGGAGTGTCCTGCGACGGCCGCATCCGGGTCGAAGACCCCGGCCTCGCGCATCTCGGCCACGGTGGCCATCGCCAGTGTGGCCATCGCGACCTGCGTGAACTGCGTCAGGTGCAGGACACCGGCCGGGTGACGATAGGTGGTGCCGACGGCCTCGATCGCCGTCGGGTTGTCCCGAACGATCTCAAGGATCGAGAAGCCCATGCGCTCCCGCGTCGCGGCGTCGGCCCGATCCCAGGTCTCGCGGGCGGCGGCGGAGCGCGCGTAGGCCTCCATGCCCATCCCCTGGGACTGGATGCCCTGGCCGGGGAACACGTACATGGTGCGCGGCCCGGCCACGACGGCACTGCCCATCGCGACGACGCCAGCCTCCGTGGTCGCCTCGACGGACACGATGCGAGCGCCGTCGCGCACGCCGGTTCGGGTGACGGTGAAGGTCACCTCCTGGCCCGGAAGTACCGGGGCCAGGAAGTCGATCGCCCACTCACGAAGTCGGCTGGAGTCACCCTCGGCGGCGGACTCCAGGACGGCGCGGGTCGCGGCCGCAGAGGTCCACATGCCGTGCACGATGCGCCCCGGCAGGCCCACGAACCGGGCGAGCAGGTCGCTGCGGTGGATGGGGTTGGCATCCCCGCTGACGGTGGCGAAGGCCTCGAGCTGGCTGGGGGCGGTGACCGTCAGGGTGCCCAGGGTGCGCACCGGGGTGGCCACGACGCCGACCCGCGCCTCAGGGGAGCTGGCCGACGGCAGGGACGGGTCGACGACCGAACGCCGGACGAAGAAGCGGTCGGTCACATGCGCCGTACCCGCCTGGGAGTCGATCGCGATGACCAGGCCCCCGTCGACCCGGGTGAGCTCGGGCTCCCCGGCCGTGGCTGGGCTGTCGTCCTCGGCAGAGGACAGCGTGATCTCGTGGCGCAGGTGCACCAGGTCGAACATCGAGGAGGCCAGGCCGGCGTCGGCCAGTCCGGCGAAGACCTGGGGCCACAGGCGTGACATCACGCGGTCGGGGAGGGCTCCGGCGGCACCGACGGTCGCCGCATGGGCGGCCGCGACGTCCTGGACGGCGGTGGGTCCCTCGGTCCCGCCCGCGAACATCGTGAGCAACCCGGACCCGGCTGCTTCCAGGCTGGCCTCGGTCACCGCGAAGGTGACCACACCGGCATGCGCCGACACCTCGACGGGCAGCACGAGCTCGCCATCGCCGGGCAGCCCGAGGTCGGGCCAGTCCAGCGTGAGGGCCAGCGAGCGGTCCGGCTGCGCGGTGAGCGTGGCCGTCTCCGCCCCGCCCGAGGACCAGGTGGCGATGGCCCCGAGGATCGACCACTCATCGGCCGCCCCGATCCGGTGCAGCGGGTTGGGGCGGCTGGCGCCCATCCACGTCCACGTGGGGGCAGCCAGAGCGGCAGCGAGCAGGGCCTCCGGGCCGGAGGCGGGCGCAGCCGGGTTCTGCCCGAGCCGGAAGCCGGCGATGTCCCGGGAGTCGGTGCCCACCGGGTCGACGGCTGCCAGCGCCTCGGCGACCGAGGTCTCGAAGCGATCCAGCAGGTGGGCGACGGGCTCGTCGACGGTGGTGATCCCCGACACGGCCACCGGGCCGGGGATGATCAGCACCTGGTCGGCGTCGTAGAGGTCGCTGTGCGACTGCCACAGCGAGTCCGACTGGTACCAGCGGCGCACGTCGCCATCGATCACCGGCACGAACGGCACGGGCTTGCCCGGCATGCGGGCCACGGTCATGAAGTGCGCCACGTCGGCCGGGTGGATCAGGGCGGTGCGCGCGGCCGGGTAGGTGGCGATGAGCCGCTCGAGCGCAGCGACCGGGTCGTCGACCGACGCTGGGTCGGCGAACAGCGTCGCGATCCGCCCGGTGTCCGCGGGGTTCAGCCGGGCCTCGGCCTGCTGGAGCAGGGCGACGAACCGGCTGCGGTGGGTGCCGTCGAGCCAGGCACCGTCCTCGTAGCGACCATTGCGCCCCAGCGCGGTGAGCACGACGAAGCGCTCCAGCATCCCGGCGTAGGTCATCTCGGCGACGTCCCCGAAGTAGGGCTTGGCCGTGGCGGCCAGGGCCTCGATGATCTCAGCGCGCTGCGCCTGCACTGCTGCCTCGTCCCCGGCCACGGAGTCCAGCAGCCGGGCTGCGCGCGCGGCGCTGTTGTCCAGGAAGTGGATGTCGGCGTTCAGCCCGGAACGCCCGGACGTGGTCCCGCCGGCGACCTTGCCCCGGGGAACCCAGCCGTCGTGCCCCGCCGCAGCCGCCAGGGCAGCCTTGACCGACGGGGACGCGGCCGACTCGCGGGTGGCCATCGTGACCGTGCCCAGCAGGATCGCATCGACCGGCATGGTCGCCGCACCGTGCACGTGCGCCCACGTGCCGGTGAGCAGGGCGCCTGCCCGCTCGGGGTCGGCGATCCCACCGCCCACTGCGAGCACGACATTCTCGTGCTCGCGGATCAGGTGATAGGTGGACAGCAGCAGCTCGTCGAGGTCCTCCCATGAGTGGTGCCCCCCGGCGACGCCACCCTCGAGGTGGATCCAGAGCGTGTGCGCGGTGTCCGCGGCGATCGCGAGGACCTCCTGGACCTGGGCGACGGTGCCGGGCTTGAACGCGTTGAGCCAGATACCCGCGGCCGCGAGCTCGTCGAGCAGGGCCAGTGCCTCGGCCTTGTCCGGGATGCCCGCCGAGATGGTGACGCCATTGATCGGAGCCCCTGCGGCCCGCGCCCTCTGCACGAGCCGCTCGCGGCCGACCTGCAGGTTCCACAGGTACGGGTCGAGGTGCAGCGCGTTGAGCACGACCTCCTGCCCCGGCTCGAGGCCCTCGGCCACCTCGGCGATCCGCTCGGTGAAGATGCGCTCGGTGACCTGGCCGCCGCCGGCCAGCTCGGCGACGTGGCCACCGTTGGCCGCCGCGATGACGATCGGTGCCTCAGCCGTCGAGGGTGTCATCCCGGGCAGGATCATCGGGGATCGGCCCGAGCGCTGCGTGTGCAGGTTCGCCAGGCGCAGCTGGCCGGCAGCGTCGCGGACCACCCGCGGCGCGAAGCGCTCGTAGGTCTGCGGGATCGCCGGGGCACTGCCCGGGGTGAACAGCGCCATGCGTCCGGCGGTCGTCGCCGGGTCGATCACGAGTGCCGCGCGGCCGCGCAGGTCGGCGGCGGTCTGCCCGGCCAGGGCACCCAGTGGGCTGACCATGATCGCGACGGTTCCCGCTGGGACGCTCCCGGTGACGGCACCGGCCCAGTCGTGGGGGCTGGCCAGCACGGAGGTCACGATCGCCTCCAGGGTTCCGGTGCCGGGCAGGTCCTGACCGGTCGCGGGGTCGGTGATCCGGGCGGAACCGATGCCCGGCAGCGACAGGCCGAGCCCGGCGATCCGGGCCAGGGCGTCCTGGGCGGCGCCCTCGAGATCCGGGTGGTGGAACGGCACGGAGCTGGCCAGCGGCTCCCACGCGAAGCGGAAGGGCGTTCCGCCGAGCTGGCCGGCGGCACGCTTCTTCGCCTCCGCCTGGGCCAGCCCCTCGAGCCCGGCGCGCAGGTGGGCCAAGGAGGTCGGGTCGCCGGCGAGGATGTGCCGGGTGGGCCCGTTGACGACGGCGATCGCGATGTGCTCCTGCGCACCGACACCGGCGAGGATCGCCGACAGGCGCGCAGTGCGAGGCCCGGAGATCGCCACCATGGGCGTGCCGGCCGCCTCATCCCCGGCCAGGGCAGCGGCCACCGCCGAGTCGGACACGGCCCACGGGTGCCGCGCGGCACAGGCGCCCATGACAGCGGCGATGCGGGCGGCATCAGCGGCCACACGGACGGGCACGAGGCCATCGCGCCCTCGCGCAGTGGCCACGACGGCGGCCAGGAGCCCCGCACTGTGGCCGGCGCTGCGCGTGGTCGGGGCAGTAGTGGCCGGCCTCAGTCCCTCGCCGTCCAGAGCTGCCAGGCAGACCAGGTTCGTCAGGAGGTTGCCCACCAGCGAGAACGGACCCGTCGCGGCGACGGGACTGATCGGGTCCTCGGGGCTGGAGGGCAGCAGGTGCGAGAACCCGTCGGCGAAGAGCCCGAGGCTGCGCACGGCCGGGGTCTGGGCCCAGTCGTCGAGGTCGGTCACGACCGTGTCGACCCACGCGGCCAGCTCGGGGCGACCCACCAGGGCGGTGGCCAGGGCACGGGGCCAGGCCGCGTCGATCCCCGGGAACAGCAGCGAGGTGCGATGCACCCCGGCACCGAGCCCGGCGGCCAAGCTGCCGGGCAGGGCGGCCGCGGGGGCGCCGGTCACGGTCGGGTGGGACTGTCCTGCGGTCGTCGTCATCGTCGAGCCTCTCGGGAGGTGCGGTGTGCCCCCAGGTGTACCCACCACTTATATGAGTAAACCTTCATGTTTCGCGGCCAATGATACGCACCCTCGCACCGCTGGGGAAATCCTCACGGGACCTCCGGCAGGGGGTGACAGGGTCCAATGGCCCTATCGCCCATGGGGCCGAAGGAACGCCTACTGGCCGTAGAAGAGCCGCTCCGAAGCGGCCCGGGCGCGTCGGGTCGTGCGCCGGTAGTCCTCGAGAAGGGCGCCGGACTCCCCCGGCGCGTATCCCAGGATCCGACCAACCGCGGCCAGCTCGTGGACCTCGGTGGGGACCATGTCGGTGGCCCGACCACGCACCAGCATCACGACGTTGCGGATCCGGGTGGCCATCCGCCACGCATCGGAGAGCACGTCGGCGTCGGCGGGCTCCAGCAGGCCGGTGCGCCGGGCCGCCTCGAGCGCCGCCATGGTCCTCGTCGTGCGCAGCTCGGGGATCCCATGGGCGTGCTGCAGCTGCAGCAGCTGGATCACCCATTCGACATCCGAGAGCCCGCCGCGGCCCAGCTTGGTGTGCAGCGTCGGGTCCGCACCCCGCGGCAGCCGCTCGTTCTCCATCCGGGCCTTGAGCCGCCGGATCTCGCGCAGCTGGTCGGCGCCGACCCCGTCGGCCGGCCAGCGGATCGGGTCGATCCCCGTGCGCACCCGGGCCCAGACGTCGGCGTCGCCGGCAACGAGGTCAGCGCGCAGCAGCGCCTGGGCCTCCCAGAAGGAGCGCCAGCGGTCGTAGTAGGCCAGGTAGGAGGCCACTGTGCGCACCGGCGGGCCCTGCTTGCCCTCGGGCCGCAGGTCTGTGTCCAACTGGAGTGGGGGATCCGGGGACGGGGCGTTGAGCAGGGAGCGCACCTCGTTGGCCACCAGGGTCGCCGCAGCGGCGGCCTCCCGCTCGTCGACCCCGGGCAGCGGGTCGTGGACGAACACCACGTCGGCGTCGCTGCCGTAGCCGATCTCGCCCCCGCCGTAGCGACCCATCCCGATCACGAGCATCCGTGTGGGCAGCGCCGAACCGCGCGCGCGCTCCACCTCGGCGGTCGCCGCCAGCAGGGCACCGGAGATCGTGGCGTCGGCGACGTCGGTCAGCGCATTGCCGACGTCATCGACGGTCAGGGGCTCGAGGATGTCGGTGGCCGAGATCCGGAACAGCTCGCGCCGGCGCAGGGCCCGCACGGCCACCACGGCCTCAGCGGCATCGTCATAGCGGGCAGCGGTCGCCATGAACTCCGCAGTCAGGGGACCGGACTGCCGGGGCCGCAGCTCGGAGGCGTCGGCGAGCAGGGCGACGCCGTCAGGGGCCCGCAGCAGCAGCTCGGAGGCGTAGCGGCTGCTGGCCAGGACGCGAGCCATCCGCTCGGCGCAGGCCGACTCGTCGCGCAGCAGGCGCAGGTACCAGGGCGTCCCGCCGAGATCGTCGCTGACACGGCGGAACCCGAGCAGTCCGGCGTCGGGGTCCGGGGCGTCGGCGAACCACCCGAGCATGACCGGCAGCAGGGTCCGCTGGATCGCCGCGCGCCGGCTGACCCCGGAGGTCAGTGCCTCGATGTGGTTCAACGCCCCGGCCGGGTCGCGGAAGCCCAGGGCGTCCAGGCGCTCGCGGGCGGCCTGCGGGGTCAGCCGGGCCTGGCCGCTGTCCAGGCGCGCGACCGCGTCCAGCAGTGGGCGGTAGAACAGCTTCTCGTGGATGCGCCGGACCTCATGCGCCCGGCGCTGCCATGCGTCGACGAGCTCCTTGCCCGGATCGGCGGTGAACCCCATCGAGCGACCGAGGCGTCGCAGGTCCTCGTCCTCGCGGGGAACCACGTGCGAGCGCACCAACCGGTGCATCTGGATCCGGTGCTCCAGCGTGCGCAGGAACCGGTAGGCGCCGGCGAGTCCTGATGCGTCCTCGCGGCCCACGTACCCCCAGGTGGCCAGCGACTCCAGGGCGGTCAGGGTGGTCGGGCTGCGCAGCATCACATCGCTTCGCCCGTGCACCAGCTGCAGCAGCTGCACGCTGAACTCGACATCGCGCAACCCGCCCTTGCCGAGCTTGAGCTGGCGATCGGCATCCTTGGCCGGCACGTTGCGCTCGACCCGCTGGCGCATCCGCTGCACCTCGGTGACGAACCCGTCGCGGTCGGCTGCCGACCACACGAACGGCAGCACCGCGTCGATGTAGGCCGCCCCGAGCTCCTCGTCGCCGGCGACGGCGCGCGCCTTGAGCAGGGCCTGGAACTCCCAGGTCTTGGCCCAGCGCTCGTAGTAGCCCACGTGGCTGCGCAGGGTGCGCACCAGCGCGCCGGCCCGCCCCTCGGGGCGCAGGTTGGCGTCGACCTCCCAGATCGCGCCCTCGGCCGTGGGCTGGCTGCACAGGCGCATGACGCTCGAGGCCAGGGCGGTCGCGGTGCGCAGGGCCTCGGACTCCTCGACCCCCTCGGCCGGCTCGGCGACGAAGATCACGTCCACGTCGCTGATGTAGTTCAACTCACGCCCGCCGCACTTGCCCATCCCGATGATGGCCAGCCGGGCCTGCGGGGCGTCGGCCGGGAGCTGCTCGCGCGCGGCGGCCAGGGCGCCGGACAGGACCGCGTCGGCCAGCTCGGACAGCCGCAGGGCGGTCAGCTCGAAGGGCGCGCCATGGGCGACGTCGGCGATCGCGATCCGCAGCAGGGCGGCCTTGTGGGCCACGCGCAGGACGTCGGCGACCCCCGGTCCCGCTCCTGTGACGGCGGCCACGACCTGCTCGCGCAGCGCCTCGGCGACCGGCGGCGGGGAGTCCTCGAACAGGATCTCGAGATGCTCGGG
The DNA here is from genome assembly GCA_963706875.1 of uncultured Actinomycetes bacterium. Classification (GTDB taxonomy): domain Bacteria; phylum Actinomycetota; class Actinomycetes; order S36-B12; family CAIYMF01; genus Prado023. Next base: position 590,192 of record CAVPNW010000016.1, read on the forward strand.
GTGGCGGACCAGGTGCTCGGCGAGCGCGACGGACACCCCCGTGGTCAGGGCGAACCGGCGCCAGGCTCGGGGGTCGCCGGCGACGGCGGCGATGCGCTGGGGTGCGGCGGCCTGCAGGTCCAGGGCCGCGCGCACGACCTGGCCCGGGTCGGCTGCCGCGCCCAACTCGTCGAGCAGGCCCTCGGACCACCACCCGACGTCCATCAGGGCGGCCCCGGCGCGCTGGGCGTCCGGGACGCCCAGGCGGGCCAACCGGCCTGCGGGGGTGTCGGCTCGACCTGACGGGGGCTCGGTCACGATCGACGCCTACAGCATGGGGAGGTAGCGATCCAGCTCGAACTGCGTCACCTGGCGCCGGTACTCCTCCCACTCGGCGCGCTTGTTGCGCAGGAAGAAGTCGAAGACGTGCTCGCCGAGTGTCTCGGCGACCAGCTCGCTGCGCTCCATGGCCTGGATCGCCTGGTTGAGGCTCATCGGCAGCGGGCTGAGGCCCATCGCCCGGCGCTCCGAGTTGCTCAGGGCCCAGACGTCGTCGTCGGCCCCGGGCGGGAGCTCGTAGCCCTCTGCGATGCCCTTCATGCCCGCCGAGAGCAGCAGGGCGTAGGCCAGGTACGGGTTGGCCGCGGAGTCCATCGCGCGGTACTCGATGCGCGTCGAGTTGCCCTTGTCCGGCTTGTACATGGGCACGCGCAGCAGCGCGCTGCGGTTGTTGTGCCCCCAGCACACCCACGCCGGGGCCTCCCCGCCGCCCACCAGCCGCTTGTAGGAGTTGACCCACTGGTTGGTCACGGCGCTCATCTCGGGCGCGTGGTGCAGGATCCCGGCCATGAAGGATCGCGCCGTCTGGCTCAGCTGCAGCTCGGCGCCGGCCTCGAAGAACGCGTTGCGGTCGCCCTCGAACAGCGACAGGTGCGTGTGCATCCCGGAGCCCGGGTGGTCGCGCAGCGGCTTGGGCATGAACGTCGCCGAGACCCCCTGCTCGAGGGCGACCTCCTTGACCACCAGCCGGAACGTCATGATGTTGTCCGCGGTCGTCAGCGCGTCGGCGTAGCGCAGGTCGATCTCCTGCTGTCCCGGCCCGCCCTCATGGTGGCTGAACTCCACGGAGATCCCCATGGCCTCGAGGATCCCGATCGCCTGGCGGCGGAAGTCGTAGCCCGAGCCCTGCGGCGTGTGGTCGAAGTAGCCGCCGTCGTCGATCGGGACCGGGGACGCCCCGGGCCGGTGCGGCTCCTTGAACAGGTAGAACTCGATCTCCGGGTGCGTGTAGAACGTCAGGCCCTGGTCGGCAGCACGGGACAGGGTGCGCTTGAGCACGTAGCGGGGGTCGGCGAACGACGGGCTGCCGTCGGGCATCGTGATGTCGCAGAACATCCGGGCCACGCCCTGGGACTCGCCACGCCAGGGAAGAACCTGGAAGGTGCCGGGGTCGGGCATGGCCAGCATGTCGGCCTCCTGCACGCGCGCGAAGCCCTCGATGGCCGAGCCGTCGAAGCCGATCCCCTCGCTGAAGGCGCTCTCGAGCTCTGCCGGTGCGATCGCCACCGACTTGAGGTAGCCGAGCACGTCGGTGAACCACAGCCGGACGAACCGGATGTCGCGCTCCTCGACCGTGCGCAGCACGAACTCCGTCTGCTTGTCCATGGGGGACATACTGCCCCATGGGCGACCGCTGCCGCGGGGCGCGGCGCGCCCTGCCCCGCCAAGGACCGCAAACCCTCCGCCCGGGGTCAGAACCTCCGCGCCGATGGGGAGGGTCCTGCCCTTCGCGGAGGATCCGCTCATCGGGGCGGGGCGCGGCGTGCCCTGCCCGGCTGCACTCGATAGCCTGCCCACCGTGCCCCAACTGCGCCTCGCCCTGGCCCAGGTGAATCCCGTTGTCGGCGACTTCGCCGGCAACGCGCGGATGATCGTCGAACGGACGCGGGAGGCGGCCGCTGCCGGCGCACACCTGGTGGCCTTCCCCGAGATGGTCCTGACCGGCTACCCGATCGAGGACCTCGCCCTGCGCTGGTCGTTCCAGCAGGCCTCGATCACCGCCCTGGACACGCTGGCCGTCACCCTGGCCGACGAGGGCCTGGGCGACATCGCCGCCGTCGTCGGGTACCTCGACCTTCGCGACGGCGGCGGGGACAACCCGCTGGGCACCCCTCGGGGGGCGCCCATCAACGCGGCCGCCGTGCTGCACGGCGGCCAGGTGGTCGCCCGCTACAGCAAGCACCACCTGCCCAACTACGGGGTGTTCGACGAGTTCCGCTACTTCGTCCCCGGGACCGATCCGTGCGTGGTGCGCATCGCCGGCGTCGACGTCGCACTGGCGATATGCGAGGACCTCTGGCAGGACGGCGGCCCCGTCGCCCAGGTGCGCGACGTGCAGGCCGGGCTGCTCGTGGTGATCAACGGTTCGCCCTACGAGGTGCACAAGGACGACACGCGCCTGGCGCTCGTCTCACGCCGCGCGGTCGAGGCTGGGGCGGCGCTTGCGTACATCAACATGGTCGGCGGGCAGGACGAGCTCGTGTTCGACGGCGACTCCGTGGTGGTCGGTCCCGACGGTGAGCTGATCGCCCGCGCCCCGCAGTTCGCCGAGGCCCTGCTCGTGGTCGACCTCGACCTCCCCGCGGCTGGCGGGTACTGCACCGCAGAGATCCCCGGCGGACCGGTCGCACCCTACGAGCCACTCCCCCGCCCGGAGATCGAGCCGCGGCTCACCGACGAGGCCGAGATGTACGCCGCCCTGGCCCTCGGGCTGGGCGACTACGTGCGCAAGAACGGCTTCCGCTCGGTCACGTTCGGCATGTCCGGGGGCATCGACTCCGCGCTGGTCGCGGCCATCGCGGCCGACGCGATCGGTGGGGAGAACGTGTACGGCATCTCCATGCCGAGCAAGTACTCCTCGCAGCACTCCCAGGACGACGCATTCGACCTCGCCGAGCGTCTGGGCGCCCACATCCGCCGGATCCCGATCGCCCCGATCTTCGACGCGTTCATGGCCTCGATGGAGCTCACAGGCCTGGCGGAGGAGAACCTGCAGGCCCGCATCCGCGGCACGACCGTCATGGCCATCAGCAACCAGGAGGGCCACCTCGTGCTGGCCCCGGGGAACAAGAGCGAGCTCTCGGTGGGCTATTCGACGATCTACGGCGATGCTGTCGGCGGGTTCGGCCCGATCAAGGACGTCCCCAAGACCTGGGTGTTCCGCCTGGCCCGCTGGCGCAACGCCGAGGCCGAGCGGCTGGGCCAGACCCCGCCAATCCCGCCCAGCTCGATCGACAAGCCCCCGTCGGCCGAGCTGCGCCCGGACCAGAAGGACACCGACTCCCTGCCCGAGTACGAGGTCCTCGATGACATCCTCGACGACTACGTCGAGCGAGACCACGGAGCCGACGAGATCGTGGCCGATGGCTACGACAAGGCGTTGGTCGAGCGGGTCCTGCGGATGACGGACTTCGCCGAGTACAAGCGCCGCCAGTACCCCATCGGGACCAAGATCACCCCCCGCTCGTTCGGCCGCGACCGCCGCCAGCCGATCACCAACCACTACCGGGAACTGGCCGACTGAGTCCCGGTCAGTGACCGGATGTGCCCCGGCACGGCGTTTCCCCCGTCCCGGAATCGGGTACACCGGCTCTGGTCAAGTGGCGCACGACGTGCGACCATTCATGTCGTCCGGGGACTCCGTTCGTGAGCCTCGAGATGGGAGAGATCGCACATGAGCCTGTCCGCCGCCTCCGGCGCCCCCCAGTCCACCTCCCCCACCCTGTACGGCGCTGCGCCGACGGGACGTCGGGTCACCACACGCGACCTGATCGCGGCGAAGGCCCGTGGCGAGAAGTGGCCCATGATCACCGCGTACGACGCGTTGACCGCGCGCATCTTCGACGAGGCCGGCATCCCGGTGATGCTCGTCGGCGACTCGGCGGCCATGGTCGTCTACGGGTACGACTCGACGGTGCCCGTCACTGTCGACGACCTGCTGCCGCTGGCGGCAGCCGTCGTCCGCGGCTCGAAGCGCGCCCTGGTGGTCGGCGACCTGCCGTTCGGCTCCTACCAGGCCTCCCCCCAGCAGGCGCTGGAGACCGCCGCCCGGTTCATGAAGGAGGCAGGCGTCCAGGCCGTCAAGCTCGAGGGCGGTGCTCGCGTGCTTCCGCAGGTCGAGGCCCTGGTCGCCGCCGGGATCCCGGTGATGGCGCACCTGGGCCTGACCCCGCAGTCGGTCAACCAGCTCGGCGGCTACCGGGTGCAGGGCCGCGGCGAGGACGGCGAGATCCTGATGCAGGATGCCAAGGCCATGGAGGCCGCCGGCGCGTTCGCGATCGTGCTCGAGGTGGTGCCCAGCGATCTGGCCGAGCGGGTGACGCGCAGCCTGTCGATCCCCACGATCGGGATCGGGGCCGGTGCAGCCACCGACGCCCAGGTGCTCGTCTGGCAGGACATGGCCGGGCTCACCCCCGGGCGACCGGCGAAGTTCGTCAAGCGCTACGCGGACCTCGGCGCGGTCCTGTCGGGGGCGGTGCGCGAGTGGGCCGGCGAGGTCGTGGCCGGCACGTACCCGGGCCCCGAGCACCAGTACAGCTGACGAAGCCCCGCTGGGGCGGGCATTGCCCCGACCGGGGCGGCGGGTGGACAATCTGCCCTCGTGCCCGTGGACGACGCCCCCACCCGCCGCGCGCGCATCCGGATGGATCTGCGCCCGCTGCGGCACTCGCGCGACTTCCGCTGGGTCTTCGCCTCCGGCCTGGTGACCTTCCTGGGCTCCATGGTCACGATGGTCGCCCTGCCCTTCCAGGTGGCCGAGCTGACCGGCTCCTACGTCGCGGTGGGCCTCATCGGGTTGGCCGAGCTCGTGCCGCTCATCGTGTTCGGCCTCTGGGGTGGGGCCATGGCAGACGCCGTGGACCGCCGCCGGATGGTGCTGGTCACCGAGTTCTCCAGCCTGGCGCTCTCGGTGATCCTGCTGGTCAATGCCCTGCAGCCGGACCCGCACCTGTGGGTGATCTACGTGGTCGCAATGCTCTTCGCCGCGGTGGACGGGCTCCAGCGGCCCTCGCTGGAGGCGATCATCCCCCGGGTCGTGCCCTACGACGAGCTGGCCGCCGCCGGCGCGTTGAACTCCCTGCGCTGGCAGGTGGGCGAGATCGTCGGTCCGGCTCTCGGCGGCCTGCTCATCGCGGGGTTCGGCGTCTGGTCGGCCTACGCGTTCGACGCCGCCACCTTCCTCATCTCCGGCCTGGCGCTCTGGCGCCTCCGGTCGATCCCGCCGGGCCGGGATGCCGAGCCTGCCAGCCTGAGCCGGATCGGAGAGGGGATGCGCTACGCGTGGTCGCGCAAGGACCTGATGGGCACCTACGCGGTGGACATGATGGCCATGGTCTTCGCGTTCCCCTACGCGCTGTTCCCGTTCCTCGCCGAGGACCTCGGGGCCCCGTGGGTCCTGGGGTTCCTGTACTCCGCCGGTGCGGTGGGCAGCCTGGTGGCCACCCTGACCAGCGGGTGGACCAGCCACGTGCACCATCACGGCCGGGCCGTCCTCGTGGCGGCGATCTGCTGGGGGCTGGCGATCGCCGGCGTCGGACTCAGCGACTCGGTGGCGATCGTCCTGCTGATGCTGGGCCTGGCCGGGGCCGCGGACATGATCTCCGGGCTGTTCCGGATGCTCATCTGGAACCAGACGATCCCCGACGAGCTGCGCGGGCGGATGGCCGGGGTCGAGATGCTCAGCTACTCGATCGGCCCGACCCTGGGACAGGTCCGCTCCACCGGGGTGGCAGCACTGACCTCGCTACGGACCAGTCTCGTGTCCGGCGGCCTGCTGTGCGCCGCGGGTGGTGTCCTGCTGGCGTTCGCGCTGCCGAGCCTCTGGCGCTTCGATGACAGGACCGACCCGAACGCCGTGCGCGAGCGGGCGGTTCGCGCAGCGCGCGCAGCCGCCGAGGCATCGGGCGACTGAGGCCGCCTCAGGCGACCGGCGCGCAGGCGGCCGGGAGGCCTCAGTCCTCGAGGTCGGCGTCGTTCCAGCGCACGTCGTTGTCCCACGCCTCCGAGCGCCTGTGCGCACGCTCGAGCGCGGCCTGTGCCGTCTCACGATCCGGATAGGGCCCGAGGCGCTCCGCGTGGGCGCAGCCCTCATCGGGCTCCACGGCGCTGTGGGTCAGGCAGAACCAGTACGACACGGTGTCCTCCTCAGGGGTCTGCGACCAGCCCCGACGCTACCGGCCGCGCTCGGCGCGTGTCCTGCGTACTCTTGTCGCATGCCGACCGCACCCTCCCGCGCTCCCCTGACGGCGGGACGGATCTCGCCGCGCCGCCCCGTGCCGGCCAGCATCGCGCGGCCCGAGTACGTCGACCGCCCGCGGCCCGCCCCCTACACCGGCGGCGAGGTGAAGGACGCCGCCACGATCGAGGCGATGCGCGTCGCCGGGCGCCTGGCTGCCCAGGCTCTGGCCGAGGTGGGTCGCGCCATCGCGCCGGGGGTGACCACCGACGAGCTCGACCGGGTCGGCCACGAGTTCCTCTGCGACCACGGCGCCTACCCGTCGACCCTCGGGTACCGCGGCTTCCCGAAGTCCCTGTGCAGCAGCCTCAACGAGGTGATCTGCCACGGCATCCCCGACGACACCGTCCTGCGCGAGGGCGACATCTGCAACATCGACATCACCGCCTACCTCGGCGGCGTGCACGGCGACACGAACGCCACGTTCCTCGTCGGGGAGGTCGACGAGGACGTCCGGCTGCTGGTCGAGCGCACGCACGAGGCCACGATGCGCTCGATCAGGGCGGTTCGCCCGGGACGGCCGATCAACGTCATCGGCCGGGTCATCGAGTCCTACGCCAAGCGCTTCGGGTACGGGGTGGTCCGCGACTTCACCGGCCATGGGATCGGCACCTCGTTCCACACCGGGCTGGTCATCCCGCACTTCGACGACCCGCACTCCGACACCCTGATGCTGCCCGGGATGACGTTCACGATCGAGCCGATGCTGACCCTGGGCACCTACGACTACACGATGTGGCCCGACGGATGGACGGCCGTGACCAGTGACGGCAGCTGGACGGCCCAGTTCGAGCACACCCTGCTGGTGACCGAGGACGGCGCCGAGATCCTGACACTGCCCTGATCCGGGACCTTCGACCCGGTTCACGGTTCAACCAGCCGGTACCATGGGGGGCATGACCCGGTGGCTGACGCAGGACGAGCAGAGGCTGTGGCGCGGCTGGCTGGCCGCGAGCATGCTCCTGCCCGAGCGGCTCAACCGTGACCTGCAGGAGCAGCACGGCCTGACCGGCACCGACTACCAGGTCCTCGTGGAGCTCTCAGAGAGCCCCGAGCGCCGGATGCGGATGAGCACGCTGGCCGAGCGCACGCAGCTCTCCCGCAGCCGCCTGTCCCACCAGGTCGACCGGATGACCAGGGCCGGACTGGTGACCCGTCAGGAGTGCGCCCAGGACGGCCGCGGCATGTTCGCCGTGCTGACCGAGCAGGGCTTCCAGACCATCGTCGCCGCGGCACCCGACCACGTGGAGAGCGTGCGACGGCACCTGGTCGACCGGCTCACCCCGGAGCAGTTCGAGGCCTTCGGCCAGGCGTGCATCACGGTCGCCGACGCACTGCGCGAGGGCGACGAGTCCTAGCCGGCGGGGTCGGCCGCGGGCGGCTCCTCCCCGTCGGGCTGCGCCGCTGCAGCCTCCTGCCCGTCGCGGGCCTGCCGACGCCCGACCAGCCACGCGGCGATCGAGCCCGGACCGTTCATGGCCCAGTGCAGGCCCATCGGGGCCAGGACACTGCCGCTGACCACCACGAGCAGCGCGAACAGGATGCCCGCCCCACCGGTGGCCAGGATGGTCACCGCCACTGTCGCCAGCTTCGCGCCCCATCCTGAGCCCAGCTGGCTGGTCAGGGAGTGCGAGTCGTGCATCTCCAGCGCCGGAAGGATGTGCCAGAGGCCGAACACGAACGCCGACCCCAGCACCCCCACCACCGTGCCGTACATGCTGGTCAGCAGCCCCAGCAGGACCGAGCGGAACACGACCTCCTCGAGCAGGACCGTCCCCAACGGAACCTCGATGAGCGACTTGCGGGCGACCTGGGCGCCCGTGGTCCCCATCACCCGCTCGTCGGCGAACAGCGGGTGCAGCCGCGGGATGGCCACGCCGGCGGCCATCGCCAGGGAGATCACCACGATGCACCCGAGCCCCCACGCCAGCCCGGTGAGCCAACTGCCCAGGGCCATCTCCGCCGGCGACAGTCCCACGCGGTACCCGAAGAGCAGGAAGGCCACGGTCCAGACCACGGCCAGCGGAACGTACCAGCGCCGGCTGACGTGGAAGGTCGTGACGCTGGCCAGGAGCATCAGGACCAGCAGCAGGCCCAGCGTCACCTCAGCCACTGGTGGCAGATCCCCCCGGGACCGCATCGTCGGCGAAAGGCGCCTCAGCCTCGATCACGTCGGCCGCGATGGTCTGGCTGGCGATCGGGACGTTGCGTGAGGTGACGGCCCGCTTCGCCGAGAACCCGAGCGCCTTGAAGGCGGTCCCGATCAGGACCATCCCCAGGACCATCTGCAGGGTCACCAACACGCGAGCGGTGTCGCTGACCGGCGAGATGTCGCCGAATCCGACGGTCGTGAGGACGGTGGTCGCGAAGTAGATCCCGGCGACCTTGTCCACATCCTGGGTGAAGGCCCGCGTGTCGCCGCTGGAGATCGACACGTAGAGCAGGGAGAAGAAGCACAGGAACAGCCCGAAGACGAGGACCAACGCCTCCACGGCCGCAAGCACGGGCCTCCGGGATCGCGACACCCGGGAGATCTGGCGGGCGAACACGACCAGGATGACCACGATCCCGACGCATGCGAGCAGACCCGCCAGCACTTCCGCACCTTCCACGGGGATGAGGAAGTACCCCACGAGCACGCAGGCAACGACGCCCAGCACGCGCATGACCGCGGCGACCAGAAGGCGCCTGGGGATGCGTTCCTCAGCCGCGGCCGCTTCGAACATCTCGGTGGAGCCGCTTCCCATCGGTCCTCCTCTCAGTGCCTGCGAGCATATCCGTCAGGCCCTGCCGCAGGGCCCGTGAATCGCGGCATCCCCGGTGCGCTGGGAGCTAGAGGGCGAGGAAGGCTGCAACGACCACGAGCACCGCGACGACGGCCTCAACCCCACCGATCACGCCGGGGCGCATCCCGGGGCGCAGCAGGACCGCTCGAGCCAGGGCGGGCAGGAATCCGACCAGCCAGGAGAGGCTGGCAAGCCCCGCACCCAGGGCAATGACCGCGTGCCACGCCACGTTCACCTGGTGGAACCGCACGTTGCCCGCCTCACGGAGCAGGGACTTCACGTGCAGCACCGAACCGGCGAGGTAGGCGGCGACGATCACGGTCACCTGGAGGGTGGCGCCGGCCAAGTCCCCGGCGACGGCGGAGGGCCCGGCCACCACGGCCACGGTCAGGGGGAGGGCGACGGTGGCCTGCGCGACCAGCATGAGGTCGTTGGCCAGACTGCGCTCACCCCTGCGAGCGGCGATGACCAGGCCGATCCCCCACAGGACGCCCAGCAACGCGGCAGCGGCGAGCAACCAGGGCCTGGTGAGCGCCAGGGGCAGGCCGAGTGCCGCAGTGATGACCGCCCACGGGATCGCGCGTGCCCGTTCACGGCGGGCGAGCCGGCTCCACGATCCGCGACGCGCACGAGCGGTGAGAGCGCGGCCGAGGTAGTAGCCGACGGGATAGGCGCACACCCACGCGGCGAGGAACAGCCAGCCTGCGGGGCTTGCCCCGGCGACGGCGAACCCGCACAGCACCGGGACGATCAGGAAGGCCCACGCACCGTGCTGCGGCGGGATCGATGGACGCCAGGGGCGCTCCCGACGCGGTGGGGGTGCCGATTCACCGGTCGCGGGCGCAGCGGCCGTCGGCGCAACCGGCGCAGGCGCGGCCATCGGGGGAACCGTCGAGGCGATGGAGCGGCCGTAGGCGTTGTCGCGCACCGAGGCCAGGGCGGTGTACTCACCTGACGGGATGGCCCCGAACCGGTCCGCGGTCATCGCGGCCTACTCCGGGTCCGCCGACGCGATGTACTCGAGCACCGCAGCTTGGTCCGCGTCGAGGAGGACCAGGCGTTCGTCGGCGAGCCGGAACGCCCGGACCTGCTCGAGCAGGCGCACGTAGGAGGCCTCAGCGGACATCGCCTCCGGGGGGCCGGCCATCATCGTCATCCCGAACGGCCCGAGGAGCAGTCCGCCCCCGGGTTGCGCGGCACACATGCCGAAGTAGCGGTTGACCGGAGCCTTTCCCCCGGCCCGCTCGTCCTGGAACCCGAGGGTCACAAGGAACGCTGACCAGTCGACGGACTGATCGGCAGCAGAGACCAGATCCCACTGGGTCCCCCACGGGATGCCCTGAGCAGCGTCCGACACCGCCCCATCCTCGCGCACAAGCCGACCATCGTGCACGCGGGGGCCCCGACCGCCGTGTCGGGCTTCGCCCGAAGCGAACGGCCCACGATTTCTCCAACCCCTAGGTTGCCAAATTCCTCCTGACGACTACGATTCTGGCCATGCATATCGCCTCGGACGTGACTGAGCTCATCGGCAACACCCCCCTCGTGCGCCTGAACCGGGTGACCGACGGAGCGGGCGCCACCGTTCTGGCCAAGCTGGAGTTCTTCAATCCGGCCAACTCGGTCAAGGACCGGATCGGCGTGGCCATGCTCGACGCCGCCGAGGAGGCCGGCCTCATCGGCCCGGACACCGTCATCGTCGAGCCGACCAGCGGCAACACCGGCATCGCCCTGGCGATGGTCTGCGCTGCCCGCGGGATCAAGTGCGTCCTGACCATGCCCGAGACCATGAGCAAGGAGCGCCGGATGGTGCTGCGCGCCTACGGCGCCGAGATCGTCCTGACCCCGGGGCCCGAGGGCATGGGCGGGGCGATCGCGCGGGCCAAGGAGCTCGTGGCCGCGAACCCGAACTACGTGATGCCCCAGCAGTTCGAGAACTCTGCCAACCCCGCGATCCACCGCCGCACCACTGCCGAGGAGATCTGGAACGACACCGACGGAACCGTGGACATCCTCGTGTCGGGTGTCGGCACCGGCGGGACGATCACCGGCGTCGGCCAGGTGCTCAAGGAGCGCAAGCCGGGCGTGCAGATCATCGCCGTCGAGCCCGCCGCCTCCCCCGTGCTGTCCGGTGGGGCGAAGGGCCCACACCCGCTGCAGGGCATCGGCGCCGGATTCGTGCCGGCGATCCTGGACACCGACGTCTACGACGAGGTCGTGACCGTCGACGCCCCCGATGCGATGGCCACCGCCCGGCGCGCCGCCGCTGAGGAGGGCCTGCTGGTCGGGATCTCCTCCGGTGCTGCGATCTGGGCCGCGAGCAAGGTCGCGGCCCGTCCGGAGAACGCGGGGAAGACGATCGTGGTCATCATCCCGTCCTACGGCGAGCGCTACCTGTCCACCGCGCTGTTCGCCGACCTGGTCGACTAGTCGATGGCGCGCAGAGCACGTCGGACCGGGCAGGAGGGGTCGGCCGGTTCGGCAATGACCTCTGCCATGGGCGTCCTGGCAGACATGCGTCGCGACGTGGAGTGCGTGTTCGAGCGTGATCCTGCCGCCCGGTCCAAGACCGAGGTCGCGCTGCTGTACTCCGGCGTGCACGCGGTCTGGGCGCATCGGGTCTCCCACGCACTGTGGCGCCGCGACCATCACCTGGCCGCGCGGGCGGTCTCCCAGGTGGCCCGCAACCTGACCGGCGTGGAGATCCACCCCGGCGCCACCCTGGGCTCGGGCTTGTTCATCGACCACGGCATGGGCGTGGTCATCGGCGAGACCGCCGAGGTGGGGCAGGACGTCACGATCTACCACGGCGTGACCTTGGGCGGCACGAGCCTGGAGCCGGGCAAGCGCCACCCGACGGTCGGCGACCGGGTCACCATCGGCGCGGGCGCCAAGGTCCTCGGCCCGATCGACATCGGCCACGACTCGCGCATCGGCGGCAACGCCGTGGTCGTGCGGCCCGTCGCGGACAACTCCGTCGTGGTGGGGGTCCCGGGCCAGGTCATCGCCCGGATGAAGCCGCACACCGCCACGGACAAGCCCGACCTCGAGCACACCAACCAGCCGGACCTCATCGGCGCTGCGGTGGCCAACCTGCTCGACCGCGTCGACTCGCTGGAGTTCTCCGTGACCGGGCACGTCAACGAGTTCCACCTGCACACCACCGGGACCGGTGAGTGGGAGGAGCTGGACGACTTCTCGATCTGAGTCCCTCCCAGTCGGCGTGGCTCAGCGGACGCGGATCCGCACCCACCGCAGGCTCGTCGCCCCGGCTGAGTCGGTCACACGGACGCGGAGCTTCTTCGTGCCCTTCGCCTTCGCCTTGCCGGTCACGGCTCCCGATCTCGAGAGGGTCAGGCCCTTGGGCAGCGAGCCCTTGGACTGCGTCCACGTGTAGGAGCCGCTTCCTCCCGAGGCCACGAGCGTCGCCCGGTACGGCTTCTTCCTGGCCGCAGTGGGAAGGGCGGACGTCTGGACGGTCACGGCCGCGACTGTTGCTGTCGACCGAATCGGTGTCGACAGCGGCGGGCTCACCACCGGCGGTGTTGCCGGTGGTGAGGTGACGGGCGGATCGGTGGTCGGGGTTGCCGTGGCTGACGGCGTCACGGTCGGGGTGGGCGTCGGGGTGGGCGTCGGCGTCGGGCGTCGGGCGTTGCGACGGCGTCGGCGTCGGGGTGGGCGTCGGCGTCGGCGGGGTGGGCGTCACCGAGGGCGTCGGGGTGGGCGTCGGCGATGGGGTCCCTGTCCCCGTTGTGCTTGCGGTCAGCGTGTACCAGCCGATGCTGCCGTAGTCGTTCTCGCCCGCGGATCCGGCGATGCCGTTCCCCGCACCCTCCACGCTGATCGTGTACGTCCCGGAACCGAGCGGCACCACGAGGGAGGCTCCGATGGATGCCTGCACCGCCGATGGGTTGAAGGCCGGCGCGGACGAGGCGACGAGGGCACCTGCTGCATCGCGAAGGGTCACCGCGACATCCAGGTTCGGACCGGGCCAGTGTGGCGCCACCGAGAGCGTCAGGGTTCCGGTGGGTGCTGAGACGGTGAACTCGTCGGCGTCCGAGGTCCCATTGATCAGGCCGGTCGCGGTGCCCGGCAACGCCAGCGCCACCGCCGCGGTGATGTCATCGGCCATGCGCGGGGCTCCGCGGGTGGCGATGATCGACAGGTCATCCTCGAAGTTGTTGGCGCCCGGGTAGGAGCCGTTGCTCCACTGGGTGATGGGCTGTCCGTACGGGGCTCCCATGATCGGACCCCACCCGCCGCTGCCCGAGTAGTAGGACGCGGCCTGGGTGCCATCGTGACTCAGGCCGAAGTTGTGGCCCGCTTCGTGGCTCGCCGCATCTGCGATGTACTTCGAGTTGTTCGCCAGCCCCTGGGGGTACACCCACGCGGGTTGGTAGTAGGCATGGCTGTAGGCGGTGTCGAACACGCCCACGTAGGCCTGGCCGCCGCACCCGCACAGGGCCTGTCGCGCATCGGGGCTGATGAGGACCCGCGAGCCGAAGAGCAGGTCCGCCGGACCCGAGCGCGTGATGGCGTCCTGGCCGGGATCCTGGGTCGTGACGTCGACGTCGAACGGGGCGAAGTCCTGGGCGACCCTGCGCCACACGTCGATGACCGCGCCACGCTCCGTGTCGGAGAAGGCCAGCGGATCAGCGTCGATCGAGAACGGTGGCGCCGTCCAGGAGCTCGACGTGGTGTTCCACGCGGTGCCCACGATCTCGTGGCCGTCGAAGTCCAGGAACAGGACCCGCTGCGACCCCGGGCGGCTGTGCAGGGTGAAAGCCTCTGTGGGCGCCACCGTCCCCGGCCAGGACGCTGCCTCGGCCGGCGCTGGAGACTGCGCGGGGGCCTGCTCGAGCCCGGCCGGCACCTCGTCCTGGAAGAACATGGCGCCGCACTCGTCGAGCCAGAGCGTCCGATCCTCGCGCAGCTCCTCGACCAGCTCACGGCCCGTGGTGTCGTTCTGTGCCGCCACCGACGCGAGATCGGCTCCCAGGGCCCGGACTGCCGCCTCGCCCCGCGCGGGGGCGGCCAGCACCGGGTCGAGGCACGGCGAGGCTGGTCCCCCGGGTCCCCCCGACGTCGGGGTTGCGCCGGCAACCGCGCCCGGCATCCCCGTCACGATGACGGCCACGGCCAGGCCCACCGCCGCCAGCGCCCGAAGCGAGTCGCCGCCGGGCACGCCGGATCCACCCATGACCAGTTGTTCGGGATCTGCACCCGCGGGGTTGAACCCGGACCCCGAACGGGTGCACGGCGCGCACCGGCGCGGCTATCCCCCGCGCAGCTCGCGGACCAGCGACGCCAGCTGGGCGTCGTCGATCACACCGTCCTCATGGGCCAGGGCAGCGTCCACGAGTCGGGCGTGCGGGTAGTCACGGCTCTCCTGACGCTCGAACCGGCCCTGCACGGGACGGGTCAACAGGTACACGGCCAGCAACGGCCAGACCAGGGAGAACGAGATGACCCAGATCCACTTGCCCCGGGTCGACATGTGCGGCTGGCGAACGACGTCGACCAGGGTGATCAGCCAGACCGCGAACAGGGGGATGACGATGACCAGCAGGTAGGCAATCTGGGTTGAAGTCACAGGGCCGCCCACCCCTTCTGGGAGACGTCCACACGCAGCGCCTGCAGTCCCGCCAGCTCGTCGCGGGGTGGCCGCCGGGTGCGCCGCCAGCGCTGCCAGAGCAACGTCACCCTCTCGACCACGAGGAACAGCGCAGCCACGAAGAACGGGAACAGGACCAATGCCGCGAGCCCGAACTCCAGGGATCCGTCCTCGCCGGACTGCACAGCGAACACGATCCACTCCCCCAGGAACAGCAGGAGGGCCAGCCCGGGCACGACCGTGGCCCGGACGGCGGGCGCGATCCGCAACCTGCTGGCGATCACCACGAGCAGCAACGGCAGGGCCGCCGCCGCGAGCCCCGCGAGGGCGAAGGGGGCTAGCAGGACCACCAGCGCGAGGTCACGCAGCCAGCCCCACGACCGCGGCGGCGGGTTCGACGCGGTGGCAACAGCGTGGTCGGAGGTCCCAGCTGCTCCCAGGGCGGATCGGTACTGGGCACCCACGGCAACCAGCGGATCGCGGTCCGGCTCGGGCACTCGATTGAGGCGGGCGGCGAGCAGCTCACGGTCGCCGTACTGCACGGGCGGGGAGAGGGCCGGATCCACGTCGGTGAGCAGCACCTCGGCCACCGTCTCCAGGGCATGGGCCTGGTCCCAGTCGGGGAAGTTGGGGGCCACGTGGCGCAGCCGGTCGTTGATCAGCTGCGTGAGGTCGCGGACCGCGTCCCGGTCATCGGCCCCTCCCACGACTGGACCGCGCTGCAGGACCCAGGCGTCGAGGTCGATGGGCGGGCCGACGTTGACCAGGGCCCGCGAGCGGAAGCCGGCCTTGTTCTCGTAGTGGACGCCCATCGGCAGGATCCGGATCCCCTGGACGCCGGACTCGCGGGCACCGAGGACGATGCGGGCGGCACCGGTGCGAACCTCGGCCATGTACGGCACGTCCTGGGTGACCCCCTCCGGGAAGATGAGCACCAGGTCCTGATCACCGAGCGCACGGTAGGCGGAGGCGAACATCTCGTCGTTGCTGGCCCGGGCTGCCCCGTCAGCTGCCTTGTGCACCGGGATCATCCCGATCCCGGTGGCCAGGTGACCGACCAGCGGGACCTTCCAGATGACGTCGCGGGCCACGACGCGGGGCATCCGCGGTGCGCTGTCGACCAGGAGCACCCCGTCGGCCAGGCCGCCGAAGTGATTGGCCACGGCCAGGACCGGGCCGTCCGGGATGGGCTCGGCCGGCAGGTGCACGTCGATGTCGCGGTACACCAGGTTCGCGGCCATCCGGGCCAGCCGGCGCGGCACCCCACCGCGCTGTCGGGCAGCCTCCACCTCACTCATGAGCACCTCCGCGGTACAGGATGTCGGCCACGGTGACGAACCCCAGGGCGGCAAGGACGTGCCACGCGCCGTGCAGCTGCAGCGGGCTGTCCGGGTCGCACGTGGGAGCCCCGGTCCGGCCGCCGGCGTAGGCCAGTCCCGCCAGCGCGGCGGTTGCCGCCAGGGCAGCGCCTCGTCGCCGGCCCCACCCCGGCGCCGGCGCCTGGCCCTGCCACCGACGCACGAGCGGCGTCCCCGCGGCCAGACCGAGCAGCAGCGGGATCGGCCAGTCGTGCATCACCTTCGCGCCCGGGGGCTGGGGTCCGTGGAAGGCCACGCTCCCGGCCCCCACGAGCGCCAGCAGCGCGCTGTATCCGAGGACCTCGCCGCGCCGGTCCTGGACAGGCTGCCAGGTGCGCGCCAGCACAACTCCGGCTGCGCCGACGAAGGCCAGGCTGGTCAGGGCGTTCACCGGCTGGGCGAGCCAGCCGTCGCGGATCCGTTCGCAGTCGCTGCATCCGATGCGGTCCTCGGCAGGCTCGGTCATGCCCGAGCGCGGATGATCAGGTCGGCGACCAGCCCGGTCCAGCCGGTCTGGTGCGAGGCCCCCAACCCAGCCCCCGTGTCACCGTCGAAGTACTCGTAGAACAGGGTGTGGCCGGCCCAGGCAGGGTCGGTCTGAAGCGGTGTGCCGGCTCCGGGTCGGCCAGCGCACGGCGCGGTCCCGTCCGTCCCCGGCACGAACATCGAGATCAGGCGCTCACGCAGGTCGCCGGCCACCTCGGCGAGGGTCCGCTGCTGGCCTGATCCGGTGGGGTACTCGACGGTGAACCCCTCTCCCAGGGCCTCGTGGTGCTCGCCGAGGGCGTGCACGAGCAGGTGGTTGATAGGCATCCAGATCGGTCCGCGCCAGTTCGAGTTCCCCCCGTACATCCCGGTCGTGGACTCCCCCGGCTCGTAGCTGATCGACCACTCCTGGCCGGCGGCGCCGATCCGGAACGGCTCCTCGCGGTGATGGGCCGACAGGGAGCGGATCCCGAACGGCGAGAGCATCTGGGACTCGTCGAGCAGCTTGGCCAGCACCCGGCGCAGGTCGTCCGGAGCGACTACCGACAGCGAGAGCTGGCGCATGTCGGCCGAGAGCTCCACTGGGAGGTCCGGATCCTCGGACAGCAGGTCGCCGTCGTGCTCGAGGCGCTCCAGCAGCGCCGAACGCATGCGCTGCGCGGTCGCCCGGGCCTGGGCGGCGCTCGCCGGCTTCAGCTGGATCGACTCGGTCGCGACGACCGGCATGGCACCCACCAGCGAGGTGACCCGCAGCGGGGCGCGGGTGCCGTCGGGGTAGATCAGCTGGTCGTAGAAGTAGCCGTCCGCCTCATCCCAGATCCCCTCGTCGTCCATGGCCTCGTTGATGCTGATGAAGTGCTGCAGGAACGTCACCAGCAGGTGGTCCACCGGCTGGCCGGCGTGCACCATGTGGTTGAGCATCCCGAGCATCTGCGTGCAGTAGAAGGCCATCCACGCCGTCCCGTCGGCCTGCTGCAGGGTGTAGCCGGGGGGAAGGTTGCTGCGATCGATCGGGCCGATGTTGTCCAGGCCGAGGAAGCCACCGCCGAACAGCGAGTTCCCGTCGGGGTCCTGCTGGTTGACCCACCAGGTGAAGTTCATCAGCAGCTTCGGGAAGATCCGCACGAGGAAGTCGGTGTCGCGCGACCCGTCGATCTCGAATACCCGGAGTGCTGCCCACGCGTGCACCGGCGGGTTCAGGTCGCTGAAGTTCCACTCGTATGCCGGGATCGCTCCGTTCGGGTGCTGGTACCACTCGCGCAGAAGCAGGTCGAGCTGGCCCTTGGCGAAGCCCGGATCGATGTGCGCGAGGGCCACGGTGTGGAAGGCAAGGTCCCAGGCGGCGAACCACGGGTACTCCCAGGGGTCGGGCATGGAGATGACGTCGCGGGCGTTGAGGTGCCGCCATGTGCGGTTGCGGATGGCCGAACGGCCCTGCGGCGGGGCCGGTTCGCCGGCGTCGCCGTCCTGCCAACGCTTCACGCTGTAGGCGAAGAACTGCTTGCCCCAGATCATCCCCGCGAACGCCTCGCGCAGCACCCGTGCCTCGTCCGCTGAGCACGCGGCGGGCGTGACGTCGGAGTAGAAGGCATCGGCCTCGGCCTGCCGGAGCGCCAGGACCTCGTTGGACACGGTCGGGGTCGGGGCGGCCTCGTCGTCGGCGAGCCACTCCTCCAGGCGCAGCACGAACTCCACCGTCTGGCCGGGGGGGACGTCCGCGCGGTACCACCAGGCGGCCTTGGTCCCGGTGTGCTCCGGATCGACCGTCGCGGTCCCGGAGACCACGTGGTCGTTGATCCCGTCCTTGGGGTAGCGCGTGACCGGGTCTGTGCCCCAGATCCGGGTCTCGTTGGTCGCGTTGTTGCAGAAGAGCGCCTCAGGTGCCGTGCCGTGCGCTGCGGGATGGGCGTGCAGCCGGTAGCGGCCCAGACGCGGGTGCTCGGCCACGATGTGCCCCGCGCCGAGGCTCAGGTGCGGCCTTCCCTCCACCTCGCCGCCGGTCCAGGTGTCGCGGAACCACAGGGTCGGCAGGACGTGGATCGGGCGGGTCTCGGGGCCGTGGTTGGTGACCGTCACGCGCATCACGATGTCCTCTGGACCGGCCTTGGCGTACTGGACCTCGACGGCGAAGTAGCGGTCCTCGTCGAACACCCCGGTGTCGAGCAGCTCGAACTCCCCCACGTCCTTGCCCCGGGCGCGGTTCTCGTCCCGGAGCCGCTGGTAGGGGAAGGTCGCCTGCGGGTAGTGGTAGCGCCAGTGCAGCCACGAGTGGCTGGGCGTGGCATCGACGTACCACCAGTACTCCTTGGCGTCCTCACCGTGGTTTCCCTCGGGCCCGGCGAGACCGAACATCCGCTCCTTGAGGTGGTCGTCAGCGCCGTTCCACAGCGACAGCGCCAGGCAGAGGTCCTGGTTGATGTCGCTGATCCCGGCCATGCCGTCCTCGTTCCAGCGGTACGCGCGGGAGCGGGCGTGGTCGTAGGGGAAGTACCCCCAGGCGTTGCCGTCGGCCGAATAGTCCTCGCGCACCGTGCCCCAGGCTCGCTCGGAGAGGTAGGGACCCCACTTCTCCCAGTTGATCGGATCGTCGATGCGCTCAGCTTCGGGGTTGGTCGGCATGGACCGCAGTCTGCCGCACGCCCGCGGCTGGCGCGCCCCAGATCACCCCAGTGAGTCGGGCTCCCGGCGCCCAAGCCACGGGTCCAGTCCATCCTCGCGACCGAGGAACTGGCCGAGGCCGGCCTCCTGCTCCTCAGCGGTGAGCAGGGCCTCCTCGAACGCAGCCACCAGCCCCCGACGCTGCTCGGAGACACCGGTGAACATCAAGCTGGTCGCCGGGGCACGCTGACCCCACTGCCCGTGGATGCCGATGGAGAGCTGGGCCCCGGCGCCGTCCCAGATGCAGGCGGTCAGAGGGCGGGTTGCGACCCAGAAGTGCCCACGGCTGCGCACCTGGTCCCCCGCGAGCGCCTCGATCCGCTCGAGCAGGCGGTCAGGGTGCAACGGCCGCGGTGAGCTCAGGTGCATGGTCCAGACACCGTCGCGCTCGGGGGCCCCGTTGTGGGCCACGTGCAACGGGTCGACGCGGCGGCTGGCGTGCTCGCACAGGTGGCTGTGATCGAACAGGACGCGGGTGTTCACCGACAGGTAGTCCTCGACCAGGTGCGAGCCGTGGCCGCGCAGGTGGGCCATGAGTGCGCTGTCGGCAGGCGCAGCCTCGGCCAGCGGGGCTGACGTCAGCACGAAGTCGGCATGCCCGACCTGATGGGCCAGCACCTCACCGACCGACCGGATGTCCTCGGCCCCCATCCCCAGCCCGCGCTCACTGAGCAGGTCGTCGCCGAGGAGGTCCTGGCGCATCGTGCCGGCGTCGCAGGCGGCGGCAACGGATGCCAGCCTGGCCCCGGACAGCGGACCGCCAGGGGCTGTCGCGCCGTCGATGGCACGGGCCATCGGGACCGTCTCGCTGCCGACCGGGGCGGCGATCAGGATGTTGCGGTACTGCCCCAGTGCGAGCAGTCGCTCGAGCATGGGCAACGTGTCCTCGCGCAGCGCGCACCCCAGGCACGTGTGGTCCAGGTCGACCCATTCGTCGAGCAGCACGCCGGACGAGTCGGACACGACGTGGTGGATCGGATCATTGCGGTCCCCATCGATGTCCTGGGTGAGCACGACGGTGTCCGGGACGTCGGTCAGGGCGGCGAACGATGCCGAGCCCCGCAGGATCGGATCGACAGTGGCCAGGATCACGATCGGGACGCGGGGCTTGGCGGACATGGGACAACCTTCCTGGCGCGGGGAGTTTGACGCGACTGATTCTCATTACATACTGTCCCCGCCAGTACGCGCAAGTCCCGACATCGACACACCCCAGAGGAGCGACATGACCATCCAGAGAGCTGAACTCGCCGCCAGGATCTCGGCCGAGTCCGGGGTCTCCACCACGGACGCCGAGGCCGTGCTTGCGGCCCTGACCCCCGTGCTGTGCGCGACCCTGGCTGCCGGGGAGGACGTCCGACTGACCGGACTCATGACGATCACCACGGCCGAGCGCGCCGAACGGTCCGGCCGCAATCCGCGCACGGGCGAACAGATCACCATCCCGGCCGGACGCGTCGTGCGCATCGCCGCCGGGGCGACCCTCAAGGGTGCGGTCAAGTAGCCGGGAACCACACAGCGCGCGATCCGCCAGCCTCCCTCCACAGGACCCGCGGGGGATGCTGGCGGATCGCCCCGCCCGGGGGACAATGTGCCGATGAGCGTGCAGTCGCCGGCCCGGACCTTCCGGCCCACCGCGCTGGGCGTGCTCGCCGTCGGGCTGCTGGCGTTCCTCCTGGCTCAACGCTGGCTTGCTGGAGCGCTGGACAGCGCTGCACTGTCGGCGTTCACGACGGTGTTCCTGTCGATAGTCATCCAGGCGACGCCCTTCCTGGTGGTGGGCGTGCTGCTGTCGGCGGCGATCAATGCGTTCGTGTCCCCCAGCCTGCTTCGCAGGGCCCTGCCACGAAATCGCGCGCTGGCGGTGCCCGTGGCCGGGTGCGCCGGCCTGGTGCTCCCGGGGTGCGAATGCGCCTCGGTGCCCGTTGCCGGGGGCCTGATGTCCCGGGGCGTGGCCCCCGCGGCGGCCCTGACGTTCCTGCTGGCGGCCCCGGCCGTGAACCCCATCGTCCTGGCCGCCACCTGGGTGGCGTTCCCGAACAACCCGGAGATGGTCTGGGCCCGGTTCGCCGCGTCGATGCTCGCCGCGATCACGATGGGCTGGCTGTGGCTCGCAGTCGGGCGCGGTGAGTGGTTGCGCCTGCCCGGGCGCAGCCACCTGGAGCACGCCAACCCCTGGGTCACGTTCCACCGCAATGCCAGCCACGACTTCCTGCACGCCGGCGGCTTCCTGGTCGTGGGCGGCCTGACGGCAGCCGTGCTCAACGTCGCGATTCCCGGGACCTGGCTGGACAGCCTGGCCGGCATGGCCCTGCTCTCGGTGCTCGCCCTGGCCCTGCTGGCGGTCGTGATGTGCATCTGCTCCGAGGCTGACGCGTTCGTCGCGGCGAGCTTCACGCAGTTCAGCCCGGTCGCACAGCTGGCGTTCATGGTCGTTGGCCCCATGGTCGACCTGAAGCTGGTGGCGATGCAGAGCGGCGCCTTCGGCCGTGCGTTCGCCGTGCGGTTCGCGCCCGTCACGTTCGTCGTCGCCGTGTCGTTCGCGATCGTGGTGGGCGGGGTCCTGCTGTGAACCGGTCGGTGCAGGCGGTGCTGCTGATCCTCTTCGGCGGCGTGATCATCCGGGTCGTGGCCGCCGGGGCGCACGTGAACTATGTCAAGGAGTCGATGGGCCCGTGGCTGCTGGCCAGCGGGGTGGTGCTGCTGGTGCTCGGAGCCCTGGCAGTTCTCGAGGTGGTCCGCGACGAGGGCGCCGAGGAGCCAGGGGGCACCGACCCCGGCGCCCACGACGGCCATTCCCACCACGGTCCGCGCGCGGCCTGGGCGCTGCTGCTGCCGGTCGCCGCGGTGCTCATCGTGCCGGCAGCACCGCTGGGGTCCTTCACGGCCAACCGGATCGAGGCCTTCGCCCCGCAGGCCGCGTCGGACACCCTGTTCCCGGAGCTCGCCGGCGACCCCGCGGACCTCGCGATGGGCGACTTCGTGGCACGAGCGATCTGGGACGATGGCCGGACGCTGGCCGACCGCCGGGTCCGGCTGGTCGGGTTCGTCAGCCCCACCAATGAGGAGGGCTGGTACCTGACCAGGCTGGGCCTGTCCTGCTGCGCGGCCGATGCCTACGCGCTGAAGGTGCTCCCGATCGGGGCACCGGACCTGCCCGCCGACACCTGGGTCGAGGTCACCGGGACGTGGACCCCCGGCGGCGGGACCCGGGAGCCGGGAGCGATCCCCCAGCTCGAGGTCGAGAGCGTGGTCCCGACGGCCACCCCCGCCAATCCCTACGACGGCTGAGCCGGTCAGGGCCTCCGGCCCGGGCGGCTCAGGCGGCCATGCCCTGCTCGACCGGACCCCCGGCCAGGATCCACGTGCCGGTGCCCCCGGCGACGTTGACCACCGTGTAGCCCTGGTTGGCAAGCCAGATCGCCACCTGCATCGACCGCGCACCGGACTGGCAGATCAGGTGCACCTGCGACCCCTTCGCGATCTCGTCGACACGCACGGGCAGGACACTCATCGGGATGCTGCGCGCACCGGGGACGTGCCCGGCGACGAATTCGTGGACCTCTCGGACGTCGACCAGGTCGACGCCACCGGCGTTGATCCGGGCGGCAAGGTCCTGGACGGTGATCGTCTCGGGCACTGGGCGCTCCTCAGCTCGTCTCGGGGAAGGATAACCGCAGGGTACATACCCACCGGGGCATGGCCTGAACCGTCACCCAGGCACCTGGGACCGATCGGTCAGACCGGGTCCCAGGTGTGCACCGGCATGTTCGTGTGCATCCGGGCCGTGTACTCAAGGGTCATGCGACGCAGCGCCTCCCAGCGGTCCATGCCGCGCGACTCGAGGGCTTGGACCGAATCCACCTGCCACTGCGCCCCGTTGCGCCCGGAGGCGCACCGCCCCTCGATGATCCCCATGAGACGCTCGCGGATGTCGTCGTCGACCCCCCACTCGCGCAGGCCCTCATGGGCGTGCGGGAGCAGCCGGCGCAGCACGAGCTCGCCGATCGGGACCTCCCCCATCTCGGGCCAGTACACCGTCGTGTCCATGCCACGCATGGCCGCCCGGGTGAAGTTCTCCTCCGCAGCGCCGAACGACATGCGCGACCACACGGGCCGTTCCTCCTGTGCCAGGTGGCGCAGGGCCCCGAAGTAGAAGGCGCCGTTGGCCAGGGTGTCCACGACCGTCGGCCCGGCGGGCAGGACCCGGTTCTCGACCCGCAGGTGGGGGCGGCCGGCGACCACGTCGTAGACCGGGCGGTTCCAGCGCCAGACGGTCCCGTTGTGCAGGCGCAGCTCGCGCAGCGCGGGGGTCCGCCCTGCGGCCAGCTCGGCCTCGGGATCCTCGTCGTCGAGGACCGGGAGCAGCGCGGGGAAGTACGTGAGGTTCTCCTCGAACAGGTCGAAGACGCTGGTGATCCAGCGCTCCCCGAACCACACCCGGGGCCGCACACCCTGCGCCTTCATCTCGGCGGGGCGGGTGTCGGTGGCCTGGGTGAACAGCGCGATTCGGGTCTCGCGCCACAGCTCGCGGCCCAGGAAGTACGGGGAGTTGGCGCCCAGGGCCACCTGGGCTGCGGCCAGGCACTGCGCGGCGTTCCAGGAGGTGGCGAACTCATCGGGGCTCACCTGCAGGTGGAACTGCACGCTCGTGCACGCCGCCTCGGGTGCGATGGAGTCAGCGTAGGTCTCCAGGGACTCCTTGGGCCCCCGGATATCGATGTGCAGGTCCTCGCCGCGCGCCAGGAGCAGCTGCTCGTCGAGCAGGGCGTAGCGGGAGTTGGTGCTGATCGACTCCGAGGTCATGTGCTCCGGGCGCAGGGTCGGCAGGATGCCGACCATCACCATCCCGGCGCCCTGCTGGTGGGCGCGGGCGTCGGCATGGTTGAGCTGGTCACGCACCTGGTCCTCGTACTGGCGGGCCCCGTCACCCACGAGGCTCTGCGGCGGGATGTTGATCTCCAGGTTGAACCGGCCGAGCTCCTGGACGAACACCGGGCTGTCGATGCTGGCCAGCACCTCGGAGTTGCGCATCGCCGGGTTGCCCTCGGCGTCGATCAGGTTGAGCTCGACCTCCATCCCGGTGAGCGGGGTCTCGAAGTCGAACTGCTCCTCGGCCAGCATCTGGGCCAGGACGTCGAGGCAGCGGTGCACCTTGTCGCGGTAGCGCTGCCGGTCCTCGCGACTGAAGGTGCGGCCCGCCACGTCCTCGCCCATACCCGAAGAGTGCCCCATCAGGGTGCGCCTGGTCGCGCGGAACGGGGCCACGATGTGCCCCGATGGCCAGCCGTGTGGGACGCCCGCGAGGGGCGGCGCCCGGTCAGACGGGCGTGACCGGGGCGGCCGCAGGCGAGGCCGCGTGGACCGCGGCCAGCATGCCGCGAAGGAACACCGAATGCAGCGGTTCGATCGCGCGTGCCGCCGTGGCCGGCCGGGCGGCCTGCAGGATCCCCAGCGCCCGGGACAGCGCGTGCGGCCCGGCCCCGTCGAGGGTGTCGACCAGCAGCTCGCCGAACTTGCCGCGCTCGATGGCCATCGTGACCATCCGGTCGAAGGTGTTCTCGGGAGTGAAGACGCGGGCCTCGCGGGGAACCATCGAGTGGGCGCCCCAGTTGCAGCGCTCGTCGCAGACCCCGCAGCCCAGGCACTTGAGCGGGTCGACGATCGCCCAGTTCTTGCGCAACCCCTTGCCCCCGTTGTCCACCATGGTGATGGCGTCGGCCGGGCAGGCGTGGAAGCACTTCTTGCAGCCCCGGCACTTGGCCAGGTCGACCTCGGCCACCCAGTTCGAGGAGACGATCGAGCCGGTGATCCCGTGCCGGCGGATCGACTGCATCATCCCGCAGCAGCAGCCACAGCAGTTGCACATGTAGCTGATGCCGTGCTTGACGTTGTCGGCCGTCTGCGCCAGGCCTGCGGCCTTCGACGTGGCCAGGATCTCCAGGCCCTCCTCGTTGCTGATGGGCTCGGCGATGCCGGCGCGGACCAGTGCGTCGGCAGCCCCGCCGAACGTCAGGCAGGTCCGCGTGGGCTTGCCGCACCCCTCACCGATGAGCTCCGCGTGGGTCCGGCACGGGCACAGCGACACGGCCACCGACGGCGCCTCGGACACGATGTGCGTGGCCAGCTCCCAGTCCAGCACCTCGACCTGCGGGTCCTCGGGCAGCGCCTCCTCGCGGACCAGCGAGCGACCGATCTGCGTGCTGCCGCGGAACACGGCGTGGGCGAACGTGTCGTCGTCGAACATGTACTCGTGGAACAGTCCAGCCAGCTGCTCCATCGGGGCGTCCTCACGCACCCGCATGAAGGTGAATTCGAAGAACCCGATGACGACCGGGGCGAGCGCGACGTAGCGCTGCCCGTGGTTCTCGAGGTCCATCACGAGCCCCTTGGCAGCCATCGTGTCGACCATGGGGCCGAGTTCGGCCTCCGCCCGGCCCGTCCGGCGGGCCAGGGTCGGCATCGAGCAGATCGTGGGCATGCGCGCCGCGATCTCGGCCTCCTCCACGGTGAAGAGCAGGCGCAGGATCTGCTGGAACACAGGCGAGTCCGGCGCCCCCGTGGGCAACCGGTCCAGGCGCTGCTGCAGGCGCTGGTAGGCGAGGTCGGGATCGGCGAGCGTGTGCCCCATGGCAGGCCTCCTGGGCCGGAGATTCCCTCCCAGTCAACTCGCGGCGCACCGTGGTTCAAGGGCCGAAGGTCACCCGGTACTGATCCTCGCCGCGACCTGGCGTTGTCGGACTGGCGATGTCGGCGATGTCGGGCGTGTTGCACCCCCGGACAACTGGGTCGCCTGAGGTATGGACAGGCTCACCTGAACCGGAGCATCCTGACCCCTAGCTCGCTGGCCCCCCATCGCCGATCGACGGGACAGTGCATGTCGGCCTCCTACCGGCGGGCCCTGACGACGGGCCCCTTCCTCCGGCTCCTCGCCGGGCACGGGATCGCCACGCTGGGGCAGCTGCAGCTGACGATGGCCGTCGGCGTCTACGTCCTTGCCCGGACGGACTCCGGCGTGTGGGTCTCGGCTGCCGTGGCGTTGGGGTTCGCCCCCTACGTCCTCTTCTCAACCTCGGCGGGTGTCCTCGCCGACAGGCATCGGCGCAGCACAGTCATGCGGTGGTCGATCAGCGCGCGCGTCCTCACCGGCTCAGCCACGACCGTGGGCCTCATCCTGGGCTGGCCAGTCCAGGTCGTGATCGCACTCGCGGCGCTCACCGCGATCGTGGCCACCCCGTCCTATCCAGCGCTGGCGGCAGCCACCCCCCAGGTCGTCAGCGACGTGGACCTGCCTGCCGCGAACTCCCTGGGCAGTGGCGTCGAGAACGCCGCGTGGGTGGCCGGACCGGGACTTCTCGGGCTCGTCCTGCTCACCGGCGCTCCCGTGTCGGGCGGCGGGCTGGCCGCCACAGGATGCTTCGCCCTTGCCCTGGTCTGCCTCGGGCGGACGCGTACGGCGATTCCTGAACGGGCCGCAGCAGGGGACGAGTCCTTCACGGACGAGGTCCTCGAAGGGGCCAGGGCGATCGGGGCGGATCGTCGGATCAGCGCCGCTCTCGCCCTGGCGATCGTCGACAACTTCCTCTACGGGTACCTGGTCGTGGCCCTCGTCCTGCTCGGCCAGCGCACGTTCGACGCCGGCGACCGCGGCGTCGGATGGCTCAACGCAGCGTTCGCGGTCGGAGCCTTTGCCAGCATGCTGGTCACCCCGAGGCTGGCAGGTGCCGGGCGCGAACCCCGCGTCCTGGTGGTGAGCCTGTTGCTGTTCGTCGCCTGCGCCGCCGGCGCTGCGCTGGCCCCCGGCCTCGTGGTCGCGATCCCGATGGTGTTCCTGGCCGGCATGCTGACCCTCATCGCGGAGATCGTGGCAGTGACGCTGATCCAGCGGCTGACTCCCGAGTCCGTGACCGCGCGGGTGTTCGGGATCTACGACACCCTCGCGGTGGGCGCGATCGCACTCGGGTCCGCCCTGGCCGGCGGGCTCAGCGACGCCATGGGCATCACCGGTGCCCTGGTCCTGGCCTGCCTGATGACCCTGGTCCTCACGGCGGTGTGCATCGCGCCCCTGCAGTCGGCGACCAGGAGCGCGCGGACCCGGATGGAGTCGCTCGAGCCTCTCGAGGACGAGGCCTGACCTGCCACTCCCCGTAGTCGGTTCCGGTCAGTTGGAATCCTGATCCCCGTCGTCAGATCCGCCCTGGGAGCTGGACGCCGCCACCTTGCCCGACCACACGGACTTTGCGCCGGAGTCGCCGACCCGGTACACCCAGAGCAGGTTGCCAAGGGCGATCACGACCCCGACCACGGCAACGATGATCCGCAACCCGCGACGGGTCGCCGGGCCCTCGGCCGGTGCACTGCGATCGATGAGCCACAGCCCCACCACGGCGATCAGCAGCACGGCGGCGAAGATCGGCATCAGGTCACCGAGCTCGGCGTGGTCGAAGCCGGGCTCGGTGAGGCGATCCTCGAGGGCCTCGCCGGACTCCTTCGCCGCGAAGCTCGACAGGGCGGCAACGACACCGGAGGCAACGACCAGCCAGCCGTACCGCGCGGAGAAGCGGGGCCAGATCGCCATCGTGATGAGTCCCAGGGCGGTCAGCGGGACCAGCACCACGGCCGCGTGCACGACGAGCGGATGGACCGGGATCCCGTTGATCAGGTCGAACGGTCCCCCGGACCCCTCGCTGACCACCATTCCTGCGACCATCGAAGACGCCTCCTGCCGGTACCGCGCGGGGAGTCCTCCTCGCGCTGTGTGAACCAAGTGCAGCACAACCGACGTGAACCGGCCGGGATGCCGATGTCAGGTCCGCGCAAAGTCTCGGGTTCCGTTTGCGTTACGGTGGTTGACACACGGCCGTCGGGCCGCACGGGGGTTGTCTGAGAAGGAAGCCCGTGTCGACACCCCTGCCATGGCCCGATCGGGTCGCAGCCGCCCACCAGTACCTGGTCGGTCGTGGTCACATCGACCCGATCGTGGCCGTGTCGACCCCTGATGGTCGCCAGCACGCCGGGGATCCAGACGCCCGCTGCGAGATCGGTTCCGTGACCAAGGTGTTCACGTCCCTGCTGCTGGCCGAGTTGGCCAGGACCGGCGAGGTGGGCCTGCAGGACACGGTCGCGGACCACGTCCCGGAGGGAACCCGCCTCTCGCGAGGGGTAGCCACCATCACCCTCGAGCACTTGGCCTGCCACCGGTCCGGGCTGCCCCGGCTGCCACCCGGCGTGATGGCCAGGAGCCTGTCGCGCACGGCGCTGGCCGACCCCTATGCCGACATCGACCAGGACCGGCTCCTCGCCGCCCTGGCGCAGACCCGTGTGCGCGGCACCCCCGGGCAGGCGCCCGTGCGCTACTCGAACTTCGGCGTCGGGCTGCTCGGCATGCTGCTGGGACGGGCGACCGGAGTGGGCTACGAGCAGGCGCTGATGACCCGGGTGATCGAGCCGCTCGGACTGGGGTCCACCTCGTTCGAGGACACGCCCCTGCACCAGGGGCACCACCGTGGCAAGCCAGTGGGACCCTGGCATCTGGCGGCCATGGCCGGCGCGGGCGGCCTGCGCGCGTCGGCCGCTGACCTGCTGACCCTCCTGGAGACGGTCCGCGACGGCGGAGGGCCACTGGAGCAGGCGATCACCGAGACGCTGAAGCCGCGCTCGGAACGGGGCCGGTTGGGCGTCGGCCTGGGCTGGTTCCTGCTCGGCGACGGGGACGTGCTGATGCATGACGGTGGGACCCTCGGGGCGCGCAGCGAGGTCCGCCTGGAACGGCACTCGGGGACGGCCGTGGTCGTCCTCGGCGACGGCCGTCGCGGGACCGCGCGCGCGGCTGGCATGCTGCTCAACCCCCTCTCCCAGCAAGATGCACCGGGGCCGACCAGCGTCAGCCGCCCAGAGCCCTCCCCAGCGCCTGAGCGCCAGTGACTGGCAGGTCGCACACGAAACCACGACACGGGTAGGCCGTCGGCTGCCCGCCGACGGCAGGGCGATCCCGCAGCAGCGGCACCGTCGAGTTCCCCTGCTCCCCCACCGCCACGACCAGCCCAGGCGACGTGGAGGCCAGCGCCACCCGATGCAGGTCCGAGGCCCCGGAGCCGGGGGGTCCGACGATGGCGACCTGGAACGGCCCCGCCAGACGCGCGGTGATCGCCGACCAGGTCCACCCGGTGAACCGCGGGGAGGTGACGGCCAGTGGCATCAGTGCGGCCAGCGCGGAATCCGCAGCGGCGAGGTACCGGGAGTCCCCGGTGAGCGCGCCCAGGGTGAGCAGTGCGTGGGCGGCCCCCGAGGCGCCCGAGGGGGTGACCCCGTCACTGGGGTCACGTGGTCGGCGCACAAGGCGGGGAGCATCGACCGCTGTGTCGAAGAAGCCGCCCTCACCATCGCCGAACCGCTCGAGGACGCCGTCGACCAGATCCCTGGCAGTGACGAACCAGCGCTCGTCGCCGGTCACCTGGTAGAGCGCGAGGAGCCCGTCGGCGAGGTCGGCATAGTCCTCCAGGACCCCCGCGGCGTCGGGGCTGACCCGGCCGTCGAGCGAGATCCGAGCCAGGAGTCGGGTCGCGGGATCCCAGTGGGAGCCGACGAGCAGGTCAGCGCACGCGACTGCAGCGGCTGTCCATCCGGGCTCGTCGAGCAGGGCGCCTGCCTCGGCCAGCGCGGCGATCGCCAGGCCGTTCCACGCCGTCACGACCTTGTCGTCGCGAGCCGGTTGCGCCCGGTTGCGCCGGGCGCCGAGCAGCGCGGCGCGGGCAGACGCCCACCGCTGCGGGTCGTCGGGGTCCGAGCGGAGCTGGAGCACCGACGCCCCCCGCTCGAACGTCCCTGCCTGTGTGACGCCGCACAGGTCCGCGACCCAGGCACCCTCCTCGGGGCCGAGCACCTCACCCAGCTGTCGGCGGGTCCAGACGTAGCAGGCGCCCTCGCGACCCTCGCTGTCCGCGTCCAGGGATGAGGCGAATCCACCCTCGTCCGTGCGCAGGTCGTCCATCAGGAACTGCGCGGTCTGGGTTGCGATCCGCCGGGCCAGCGGGTCGCCGGTCGCGCGCCACCAGTGCAGGTACGAGCGAAGGAGCAGGGCGTTGTCGTAGAGCATCTTCTCGAAGTGCGGCACCACCCACTCGGCATCCACGCTGTAGCGCGCGAAGCCGCCGGCGAGCTGGTCGTACATGCCTCCGCGGGCCATGGCCCGCATCGTCCGCTTGGCCATGGCCAGGGCCCGGTGATCCGGCCGGCCCTCGGCGCGGGTCAGGGCGTCCACCCGCAGCAGGAACTCCAGCACCATCGACGGCGGGAACTTGGGTGCTCCCCCGAACCCGCCGCTGGCAGGGTCGAACTGGGCGGCCAGGACATCCACCGCGGCAATGACCTCGCGCAGGGTCGGCTCCTGGCTCGGCGTTCCGGGGGCGGGAACAGGGCGGGCAAGCACGTCGTGGATCTGCTGGGCCGCCCCGGCCACGCGCGCGCGGTCCTCGCGCCAGGTGCGATCCACGCCGCGCAGCACATCGGTGAACGAGGGCATCCCGCCGTGCGCCACCGGCGGGAAGTAGGTGCCCGCCAGGAACGCCCGCCCGTCGTGGTCGAGGAAGACCGTCATCGGCCACCCACCCCGACCGGTCAGCGCCTGGGTGGCCTCCATGTACACCGCGTCGATGTCGGGTCGCTCCTCGCGGTCCACCTTGATGCTCACGTAGTGATCGTTCATCAGCGCGGCGGTGCCCTCGTCCTCGAACGACTCGTGGGCCATCACGTGGCACCAGTGGCAGGCCGCGTACCCCACGGACAGCAGGACCGGGACGTCACGGGCGCGCGCCTCCGCGAAAGCCTCGTCGCACCACGGCCACCAGTCCACCGGGTTGTCGGCGTGCTGGCGCAGGTACGGGGAGAGCGCATCGCGCAGACGGTTGGCCACGAGGCGATTGTCGACCAGTTCGCGGCTGACCGCCCGTCACGCCGCTGCCGTACACTGGTCCGTGTGGGCTGCCGATCGCCCACACATGAGACGGGGACGTTGATGCGCAGGCGGATCGCAGTGGTTGCCGCCGTCATGGCGGCCTGCCTGGCCATGCCCGCGAATGCCCGCCGGAGCGGCGCAGACCTCCGCAGCAGTCACGGCCATCGCGACGCCGAACGCGTCGTCTGCCTCGGTCGTCGCTGCGACGCGCAAGCCCCGGGCCTCCTTGAACGCCACTCTCGCCCAGTCAGCGACCGGCCGCCTCCAGGTCCAGGTGACGTCGAATGCCAAGAAGGTTCGAGTCGCCTACCGCAGCGCCAAGGGCGCGAAGCGCTCCGTGACGAAGAAGCTCCGGAAGGGACAGGCAACGATCACGCTGCCCACAGGTGCGAAGTCGATCCGTGTGCGCGCCAAGGCGACTTCACGGTTGGCTGCCAGCCGGTGGGTCGTGGCGGCAGCACCGCCCGTCGTCGTCCCCGTCGTCGTCCCCGTCTTCGCCCCTCCTGCGCAGCTGGCACCTGAGCCTGCGCCACAACCCGTGGTGACGGCACCGCTCATCCCGACGCCCCCGCCGCCGGCACCGATCGGGTACGACGTTTCCTGGCCACAGTGCGGAGCCACGCTGCCGGGCGACGCGGCGTTCGCAGTCGTCGGCGTCAACGGCGGCCTCGCGAACAACACCAACCCCTGCCTCGGGCCCCAATTGGCCTGGGCCTCGGGATCGAGTGGGGTGACCAGCCAGCCGCGCGTGGCCCTGTATGTGAACACGGCCAACCCGTCAGCGTCCGTGGCCTCCTGGTGGCCCACCTCCGACGTCTACCCGGCCGGCTCCCCAGCGATCTCCAACCCGTACGGGACGTGCTCGGGTGGTGACAGCGCCGCCTGCTCGTACATCTACGGATACGCCAAGGCCTACGACAACGGCCTCCCAGCACGTGGGGTCCCCAACCCTGCGTCCTTCTTCTGGTGGCTCGATGTCGAGACCGAGAACAGCTGGGGACCGGACAGGGCCGCGAACCGCGCGGTGCTCGAGGGCATGACCCACTACTACCTCGACGTGCTGGGAGCCGCGGGTGTCGGCATCTACTCGACGGGCTACCAGTGGGGCGTGATCGTGGGCGCAGCCGGCGCCGTCCAGAGTGGCACTGCGATCCCTGGCCCCAGCAACCTCAACGGCCTGCCGAGCTGGCTGGCAGGTGCCACGACCCTCGAGGGCGCCCAGGCCAACTGCACGCTGCCCCCGTTGACGGGCGGCAAGGTCACGGTGACCCAGTACCTGATGAACGGTCTGGACCACAACTACGCCTGCCCGTAGGCCCTGCCGCTCAGCTCCGGTTCGGCTCGGAGTACGTCGCCTCGAGGGCCTCGAAGAACGCCCCCGCCAGTCGCTCGAAGCCCTCGGCGTCGATGCGGATCCGATCGCCGTACTCGATGCCCAGCGACGGATCGGGCCGGATCCAGCCTGATCCCCTTCTCCGGGGTCAGGATCGAGTCGTGGTACTGGATGGAGCTGACCAGAACGCGCACCTCGTTCATGGCGTTGCCGTCCTTGCGCTCCTGCCCGCGGCTCCGGTGCACGAAGTGGCTGTCGAGGGCGATCACGAGGTTCGCGAAGTACTCCGGCTCGAGCTCGTCCAGAGCCGACCCCACGCCAGCCCGAGCGGTCCTGGGCTCGGCGCGCACCGCGCTCGTCAGCCCACTGAAGACCGCGACCTGACTGGCGATCCGCGCGCGGGCCTGATCGATGTAGCTCTGCGGGTAGGCACTCACGGACAGCATGGCTGCACCCTAGGCCGCCCACCGCCTGCCGTCACCTCATTGGAGGTTGTCCCTCAGGTTCTTCCCGGGCTTGAACCTCGGGACCTTGGCGGCCCGGATCTGAACGGCCTCACCCGTGCGCGGGTTCCGGCCCGTGCGCTCCGGCCGGTCCGAGACGTCGAAGGTGCCGAATCCGGTGATGACGACTGGGTCACCGGCCTTCAACGACTCGGTGATGGCCTGGAGGGTGGCATCCAGGCTTGCCCGGGCGGTGGCGTGCGAGAGACCCGCACGCTTGGCGATCCCCTCGACAAGTTCGGACTTGTTCATGTGCCCTGCCTTCCTCTGATGACATGTGCCGTGATGGGTGTCGTGGGTTCCGGCCTCACGCGAAGACGGGTCCGACCGGCGGGTAGGCGGCTGTCAGCAGGCCGCGAATCTGCGAAAGCGGAGGCGTGGGGTTCGACGCCGATGACTGGTATCCCGTGTCCAGCCGCATGGGCTTGCCCCACGCCGTCAGGTCCTCGATCGTCGGGCCGGTTGCCGCCCCGGACAGCGCCTGGAACCAATCCGTCCGGGCGTAGGTGATGTCCCCGCCGATGCAGACGAGCTCCACCCACGACGGGTCGGCCAGGCAGACGCTCTCGTAGGGGTCCTCATGGTGGCGCTCGAGGACGACCAGATCGGCCACGCGGCCCTCGGCGAGGGATCCGAGGTGCTCGTCGAGACCGGCCACCCGAGCCGCCACCGAGGTCACCATCGCCACGAGCGCATCGGCGCCGATCGGATGGTCCTGGCGCGCCAGCTCACGACGGGCCACCTTCATCTCGGCCAGCAGGCTCGTCGATCCCGAGGGCAGCCAGTCGGCTCCAAGCGCGACGGGAACGCCGGCATCCAGCGCCTCCCCCGCCAGGGTCGTCTGCGCGTAGAGGCGCAGGTTGGACTGCGGCGACCAGATCAGTCGGCATCCGGCATCAGCGACGGTGCGCCAGTCCTCGGCCCCCAGCGCCGTGCCGTGGATGATGTTCGTCGCCGCCGTCGCCACCCCCAGGTCGAGGAAGCGCCGGAACTCGTTCGTGCTGCGGTCGTCGCCGCGGACCCCCTCGGACAGGTGCAGGTAGAACGCTGTGACCTCCCCCGTCGAGATCTGGCCGAGGACCGTGCGCAGCCGCTCCATGTCGCGCGAGGTCTCCGAGGGCAGGTCGATCATCGAGCGCGCGCGGTGGGCGCCGAACGCCCAGAGGTCCACGTTGCGCACGAGCGGCTCGGACTTGGCGGTGCTCGCCCGCGAGGCTCCCTGGATCCCGGTGACACCCCCGACAAGGGCGCGGACCTCCGCGTAGCGGGTCTGCGTCCCGGGCGGCACCTGGTCGATCAGCGCGTTCTGCGGGTCACGCACCAGGGCCCGGTAGACATCCGATCCCCGCCAGCGGTACCGGTTGGCGTACAGGGTTGGCGGCTCCCATGCGGCGAAGACGTTGAACTCGGGATGGCCGTGCAGGTCGAGCATCCCGGGCATGATCACACCGTCGGTCTCGTGGATCGCCACCGATGTGGGCCTCGTCCGGGTGACCTCGTCGATCAGCCCATTGGCCACGGTGACGTACCCGCTGGACCAGGCCGCATCCGGCGTGATGACAGCACCGTGCAGGGCGAACGGCGCCGGTGGCATGGCCCGCGCACGGGGCGGTGGTGGGCCGACCTCGTCAGTCACACCTTGGGCGTACTGGGTCTCGAACAGGTCCGCCGCATCGATGTCGGGCGCCATGTGCCACCTCCTGGGGTGTGCTGAGCCGATCGTGCCACGCGCACCGCTGCGTGGCCACCCCCTCGGCGCGTATGGTCGCCCCAGGCAGGCAACCGGCGACCTCGCGACGGGACGCAGACCATGAGACGCATCCAGGTGGACATGTTCGAGGTCCAGCTCGGCGCCGCGCTGCTGGTGCAGTTCGGCACCGCTCACGGGCCGGTCCGGGTTCTGGCCGACGCAGGCGTGAAGGCCAGCGGCTATCCCGTCGACCACGTGCACGGCAAGCTCCAGGAGGCCTTCGACTCGTTCGGGGACCCGCAGCGCCGCCTGGACCTGATCATCGGGACCCACTATGACGAGGACCATCTCGTCGGCCTGGTCCCGATCATCGAGGACCCGTCCATCTCCATCGGTGAGGCGTGGCTGCCGCCCGTGGCCAACGACACCCAACCAAGGGCCAGGGACCGGGGCATGGGTCCACAGGACCTGCTGGTCATGCAGTTCGCCGGCAGCGATGGGCGCCGACGACTGACCGAGTACCTGAACGCCAAGCACGTCCTCTGCCAGCAGACCGCCGAGCTGGAACGGTCGGCCGACGTGTTCCGCAACGACCGGCCGCGCACCGTGCGGCCCGACCTGGGGCCGGCAGGGGCTGCACGGGGGGATCGGGACGCCCACGAGTGGGCGCGCCTATTCCGGGCCCACGCCCAGGACGCTGCCATCACCCTGGGCCCGGCAGCCGGCGACCTGACTCACGCGGGGACGCTGTACGAGATGGTGGACATCGACGAGCCACAGCCCGGTCCGCGGTCCGGGCCAGGGTCCCCTGCAGCGCTGGAACGCGAGCTCCCGCCGCGATGGGCGGACGACCCGGCTCGGGCCGCTGCCGACGCCCTGGACCTCGCGACCATCAGGGAGGCGGCGGCGCGAGATGCGATCAACGCGATCGCCCTGGCCGAGGTTGTGGCTGCCCTGACCGCCCGGTCGATCCCGATCCGCTGCCCGATCATCAGCGACGCAACGCCCCAGCTGTACCGCTGGAGGGCGTCCGAGAAGCGGTTCGTCAGATCGTCGGCCAAGGCTGGGAGGACCCCCAGCCTGACCCTGCTCGGCCCCTCGGAGTCCCTGGTCCGCAAGCACTGGGACCGGCTTCCGGTGGGCGACTACCTGGCCCGGGCCACGCGCGCCCGTATCCCGATCAAGTCCATCACCCCGAGCAACCAGCTGAGCTACGTGGCGCGGCTGAGCTACGACGATCAGGGGATCCTGATCAGTGGCGACGCCGGATTCGTCGACTTCGCCCCGCCCGGCGGTGACTACTCCCCCGCGCTGCTCGAGGCGCTGCTCCCGCTGAACCTGATCCAGGTGGCCCACCACGCCGGGAACAACGCGCACTTCTACCGCGCCCTGCTCAAGGCCGGGTACGCCGACCAGGTGGCCGATTCACTGCTGCTGGTCTCGCACGCCACCCGCGACAAGCACCGCCCGTCGCAGGAGTTCGCCACGTTCCTGGAACAGGCCCGTCGATCCGCTGGGCGTCCCCTGGTCCTGTTCACGAGCACGCCCTCCGCCCCGAAGGTCCGCAGCTACCGCGAGGCGATCCACCCGATCGTGGGCGATCGAGCGACCGTCGGCGACGTCCGGATCGTCTTCGACGACGACACCTGGCTGGTGCAGCGCCACGCGATCAGGGCGTGACCCGCTGGGCCGCCTCAGCCGTCCGGGACCAACGGCTCTGGCCGCAGTGCCTCACGATGAATAGCGTCGAGGCAGGGTGGAGGTGGGCTTGATGGCGATCGTGGGGTTCCCCCTCGACGGTGGCGGCCAGGTGCTGGTGCGGGTGGACGGCGACACCTCCGACTGGTCTGGCGTCGTGACCCGTGGTGGCGGCATGGAGGAACGGCTGCAGGAGGCACAGTGCACCTTCGAGGCTGCATTGGATCCCATCCGGACAGTCGCCCAGGGTGTCCTCGACCGGCTATCAGCCTTGGAGCGCGCCCCCGACGAGGTCCGCGTGGAGTTCGGCCTCGAACTCTCGGCGAAGGCGGGGGCGATCGTGTCCGCAAGCGGCTCTGCCGCCCTGAACGTCGCGCTGACGTGGCGCAACGCGCCTGCTGGGAACGCGGCGGTTGAGGCCACTGGTCCCTAGCCGCACGCCATTGGGTGGTCGATACTGGGGCTGAGGGAGTGCGATCTCCTCACACACAGGTGTGGGTGGTGCCGATGAGCAACGTGATCGAGGTTGCAGTCGGGGTCGGCTCGCGTCCGGGTGAGTACTCGGTGCGCGTGGTCCGTGCGGCCAGTGGGGGCGAGCCGCACGGAGTCCTGCACCTGGACGTCGAGGGTCTCCTGAGGCGGCGCAGCGGGATCGAGAACGCGGTTCTCGCCTCGGCCGCACAGGCCCGCAGCGGGGTGGTGCCTGCCGTGGAGCAGCCGCTGCGGTCAACCGGCCAGGAGATGTTCGAGGCCCTGTTCACCGGGGCCGTCGGGGAGACATATCGCGCGAGCCTGGCCGTTGCTCGCGAGCGGGGCACCAAGTTGCGCGTGGTGCTGCACCTGGAGGCCCCGGAGCTGTCTGCGCTGCCGTGGGAGGCCATGTGGGACCCCGAGCTGAAGGCCTACCTGTGCCGCAAGGAACCTCTGGTGCGCCACGTTCCTGCGCCCTACACGCCCGAGCCGCTCCCGGTGACCCCACCGCTTCGCATCCTGGGGCTTGTCGCCTCACCGCGGGGCCTGCCTGCGCTGGACGTGGAACGGGAGCAGCAGCACCTCGACGAGGCGCTGAGCACTGCACAGACCGACGGCCGGGTGGTCCTCGAGTGGCTGCCGAACGCCTCATGGGACGCGCTGCAGGATCGACTGCTGACCGGCACATGGCACGTCCTGCACTTCATCGGCCACGGCGACTACGACGCCTCGCTCGACCAGGGCCGCGTCGCGCTGGTCGACGGCACCGATGGCCGCGCGGACTGGGTGGAGGCCGGTCGGCTGGTGGACCTGCTCAATGAGGCCGATCCGACACCCCGCCTGGTTGTGCTCAACTCCTGCTCGTCCGGGCAGGCCGGGACCCAGGACGTGCTCTCCGGGACCGCGGCGGCCCTCGTGAACGGCGGGATCAGCGCCGTGGCAGCCATGCAGTTCCGGATCAGCGACCCGGCCGCGGTGGCCTTCCCCCGGGGCTTCTACAAGGCGCTGTCCGTGGGCAAGAGCGTCGACGCAGCGATGTCCAGCGGGCGGATTGCGATCCTCGGTCGCGGGGAGAGCCTCGAATGGGTGACCCCGGTCCTGTACGTGCGCGGCGACTCCGCGCAACTGTTCTCGCTGGCCACCACGTCCGCGACGAGCGGGCACGACAGCCCGCGGCCACCGGCACCGGTGGCGACCGGACCGGTCCGTGCAGCGGCGGTCACCCAGGAGCCCGCCGGCCAGGAGGCCCTCGCTGCTGATCCCCGCTACGTGGAGGCCGAGCGCGCCTACCGGTCCGGTCACTTCGACACGGCCATCCACCTGTTCGAGCAGGTCGCCTCGGCCCATCCCGGGGTGGACCTTCCGTTGCTGGAGCAGGCACGCAAGCGGCAGGATCTGGCCTCGTGGTGGGCACAACCGGCCCCGGAGCACGCACGACCGGGCAGGGGCGCCGGTGTCCCTGCGACCGACCTGCCAGCGGCAGGCCGTGTCCACCGGCCCGAGGCTGTCCCGCCGAGCCCGCCGAGCCCGCCGCCCGAACGCCCCCCGGTGCATCCTCCACAGAGCCACCCGCGGCCCACGCCGCCGCCGCCGGTAACCCGTGGTCGTGGTGGGGTCGGCCGTCGCACCTGGGCGATCGCGCTGGGGGCCCTGGGGCTGGTGGCGGTCCTCGGGCTGGTCGCTGCCTGGCTGCTGGGCCAGCCGGA
This sequence comes from uncultured Actinomycetes bacterium, assembly GCA_963706875.1. Lineage (GTDB taxonomy): Bacteria > Actinomycetota > Actinomycetes > S36-B12 > CAIYMF01 > Prado023. The sequence continues at coordinate 628,722 of CAVPNW010000016.1, forward strand.
GGACCAGATCGGGGCCGAGCCACGCCAGGAGGCGGTCGTGACCGCGCCACCAGACGAGACCGAGTCCGATGCCTGGGAGCAGGCGACCGCGTCCTGGGAGACCTACCGGGACAGCGTCGCCGACCCGACATGGTCCGAGCCGCTCCGCGGGCCAGGAGGCAACAGCGCGGTCGCACTGAGCTTCGACGGGGAGGTCCTCACGGAGCACCGGTTCCTCGACGGCGGTTGGCGTGAGGTCGACACCGATCCGATCGGACCCAACGACCTGAGCGTCGACTACGTCGACACGACCGAGGGCGGGCAGGACGACATGTTCGTCACGAGGACCGATCCCGGGGGGACGCGCTGGGGTGCGTTGGTGATCAATGACGGTCAATGGGTGACGTTCCGCGACGGAGCCAACGAGGTCCGGTGGGTCCGGGACCTGCAGTGGGACGGAGCCCTGCGCACACCCCAGCACATCATCCACTGGTTGGGCCCCTACTCGGGCCTGCTATGGCCCATATTCCCTGGAACGTCGGTCCCCGGGGACTCCGGCGAGACGGTTCTCGCGTGGCAGGACATCCTGATACGCGCCGGGTTCATCAGCGACTCCGAGGCGAACCGGGATGGCTACTACGGTCCCCTGCTTCAGGAGGTGGTCAGGGCCGCTGAGGTGGAGGGGGGCTGGGACAATCCCGATGGCGAGGCGGTCCTCGGCCGGGCCTTCTACGACGCAGTGACCGAAGAGGCCATCGCCGCCAACAGGTGAGGACGACCGCGGACATCCGGCCTCCGGCCCGATGACGCGCGCCTGGGGCTCACAGCCGCGGCCAGGTCCGCCAGCGTCGGGGCACCGACACGACGATCGTGGCACGCTTCTCCTGCCGCGACTGGCCATCGCGATCAGCCCACGAGAGCAGGTCGCGCCACCACGGCGGACAGCCCGGTGGCAGGTCGCGCTCGGGGATGGCGACCAGGTCACCCTCGCCCCATCGATCCGAGTACGGTCCCAGGTCGAGCGGACCTTCAGGGGTCACGTGCCCGGCCAGGCCGGGCACCCGTTCGTTCCAGTCGGCAAGCAGGCTCGCGGTCGTCTCCGAGAGCGGCCTGCCGGTGGCACGGGCCGCACTCTCCGGGTAGGTGGGGTGGCGCACCGCCGCCAGGTGAAGGCGCTCGGCCGTCGCGGGCTGGGTGCCGGCCCAATCCCGGTAGGCCGTGCGGGCCAGTCGGCCGAGGGCCAGCACAGCCGTCACCTCCGTGTCGACGAGCAGCGCGTCCAGCCACCGGTTGCGGTAGGCGGCTATGGCCGTGTCCCGCTCGTGCTCCTCCCCGCCCTGCTGGCCGAACACGCTGTACAGGAAGGCGTTGACCATCACGTAGCTGTCGGTGATCCCGACCTTGGACAGCAGCCCCTGGACGCGCTGGCCCGCCTCGCCGACCAGGATCCGACGGCTGATGGACTCGTGGGTGGCCGGGTCCTGCCCCAGCACCAGGACCCGCGCGGACCCGTCGAGGCGGCCCCGGTGGAAGACCGGCCCCCACTCCACCCGGAAGTCCGCGCTCGGGTAGACGTCCTCGCCCGGGTACTCGGCCACCAGCGTGGCGAACGGCTCATCCATGTAGCCCGGACAGCTCAGATGGCTCACAACAGTCCCATCGAGTGGCCCAGGGCATTGGCGACCGCCGGGTTGGTGACATCGCTGTGCCCGGAGATGGTGCGGTCGGCGTTGAGGTTGTGGACCACGCCGGCCTGGAACGCGTAGTCGCTGGCGGGGTCGCCCAGCACCAGCTCCGCGGCGTTCGTGCCCTGCGAGCCGTTGGCGCCGATCCCACCGTAGAGGTCGTTGCGGTCGCCGAAGGACGCGCCCGCCTGCCCGGCCAACCGCGAGGCCGTCGCGTAGGCCACGCGCACCGCCTTGTCGTTGTGCGTGTGGGTGATCACGATCGGCCCGTGGATCCGGCCGTTGACCAGCGCCCCGCGGAAGGCGCCGTCCTTGCCGCTGCCGGCGTAGTCGGCCGTGAACCCGTAGTGGCTGAACGCACCCTGCAGCAGGGTGAGCGACTCGATCGGCGAGGTGATGTTGGTGGCGGCCGCCGACACCACCCGGGCACCGAAGGAGTGGCCGGCCAGGTGGATGCGCCGATCCGGGGCCGCGGCGTCGATCTGGTCGACCAGCGGGGCGACGCCGTTCGCGCCGACGTCACCGGCTCGGGCCTTCATCGTGTAGTAGGTCACCGTGTTGAGGACCTGACGCCCGAGGGCGGTCCAGGACTGGCCGAACAATCCGGCGCCGCTCGTCGAATCGCCCAGCAGGTCGGGCGCGACACCGGGGGCGCCACCAGCCGCGCTCGCGGTGTCGAGCAGGTCGTCGCCGGTGTCGGAGACCGCGACCCGGACCGCGTCGAACACACCCTCAGCCTCCCCCGTTCGCAGGGCTGCGGGCGTGGGGTCCTCATCGGCATCGCTTGAATCGACCGGCGGCGGCAGGAGGTCGCGGGTCGCGTCGAGGAACTCGGCACGGCCCTGCGGTGTGTCCAGGCGCCCGGCCAGCTCGGTGAGGCGGGCGGCGAGCGCGGGGTCGTCCACCGACGCTGCGATCGCCGAGGTCAGGGTGGTCAGGTCATCACCCACCGCGACCCCACCACCGGCGATCTGGTCCTCGTCGGCCCAGCGCACCGAGGGCCAGAGGATCCCGATGACGGCGGGCCGTGCCGGCGAACCAGCCGGGATCCGGTCAGCCAGGTTGTCGCTGAGCTGCGTGTAGAGCCGTTCAGCGGCCCCGATGTCGTTGTTCCATCCGTGGGCGATCACCAGGACATCGGTGGCCTGCACCCGGTCCAGCATCGCCAGGGCGTCGGCGACCTGGCTGGGGTCGGCTACGTGGCCGTCCTTGGTGAACTCCACCGCGGCATAGGGCATCTTCATTGCTCACTCCTGTCTACAGCGACTGCAGGGCGCGCATCGCATCGAGCATCCCGGCGCCCTGGAACGAGGGCGCCCGGCCGAGGTCGGTCGCCGAGGAGGTCAGCACGTGCTTGACCCGGTCGGGATCGCCGATGCACTCCCGGTACACCGACAGCAGGCCCGCCGCGGCGCCGGACACGTGCGGGGCGGACATCGAGGTCCCGGTGCTCTCGATGTACTCGGCCCCCGGTGCGGCCTGACGCGCCTGGCGCAGGAGCTCCCCAGCGGCTGCGGAGATGATCCGCTCGCCGGGGGCCACGAGGTCCGGCTTCATGCGCCCGTCCCCAGTCGGTCCCTTCGAGGAGAAGAACGACACACCCGTGCTGTGCGGCGACGAGGAGGTGGCCCCGACGGTGATCGCCCGCTGGGCGTTGCCCGGGTCGTTGATCGTCATGCCGAAGCCCAGGCGCATGGTGCGGCCCTCGGGGTCCTTGGCGTAGCCGTATCCGGTGTTGCCCGCCGCGACGACGACCACAACCCCGGAGGCCACCAGCCGATCGACCTCCCGGCACACCGGGGTCAGCCCTGCGGCGTACCAGCGCGGGTCGAACATGTGGCCCACGGAGATGTTGACGCCGTGCACCCGCAGGTGCCGACCGCCGTCGTTGAGCTGCTGGATGTACAGCAGTGCGTCGAGCAGCGCGGTCAGGTCACCGGTTCGATCGGGGCGCAGCACCGTGCACGACAGCAACTTGCACGCGGGGGCCATCCCGCTGATGCCGGGCACGGACAGCTCCTGGCGCTGCTCCCCGCCCTGGGCATCGAGGTACCAGCCGACGGCCGTCGCCTGCTCCTGCGCGGCCAGCCCGCCGGCGATGATGCCGGCCACATGCGTGCCGTGCCCGTTGAGGTCGACCAGGGGATCGGTCACCTCGGGCACGAACGAGCGGGGCTCCAGCCCATCGGGCAGGTCGAGGTTCGCGTGCGCCGCGAAGTGCCGGTGCCCGGCGTCGATCCCCGAGTCCAGCACCGCCCAGACGATGCCCTCGCCGGTCGCGTCGAACGTCCGCTGCGCGGCTCGGCACTTGGTGGCCACCACCGAGCGCAACGTGAGTCCGGTGATCTCGAAGTTGGGCCACATGCGCTGGATGTGGCGCCGGGGCGCCGGGTTCGACGGTGCTGAGACGGCCCGCGACCGCGGGGTGTCGGCCCTGCCGTCGAGGCGGGCCAGCTCGGCGATCTCCTGCGCGCTCAGGGCGAGGGTGACGTAGGGGGACTCCCCGCGCGTGGGTACGTGCTCACGACCCCCGGTGACCTCGCTGACCAGTGGTGCCAGGCCGCGACGTGCCCGACCCGGTCCGCTGGGCGTGCGCAGCTCGACGATGACGCCGATCGGGCCCGTGGGCTGGGCGCGGATCACCGCCCGCAGCGGCTCGGACACCACGGAGTCCAGGACCAGGTCCGCGGGGCCGCCACGATCGCGGGACGCCGGTTGCGGCTCGGCCTGGGCCAGATCGGGCTTCACCCGGGGTCGGGGGTCTCGGGTCGGGGCCATGTCCACCTCCCGTGCGCTCGCCGGGACTGCGACGCTACCGGCGTGGTGCGCCGCCGTCAACGCCCCGTGACCGCCCTGGGACGGCCCTGGGACGACTTTGGGACCCCTGCGCGACAGCCCTGCGACATCAGGGTGCAGAACCGACCGAATCAGCGTCCGGACTCCCCGATCAGGCTATCGACAGTCCCGCGAACCCCCGGTACCGTGACGCCTGCGTCGCATTCGCGCCGCATCCGGCCGGCGGGCTCGGAGCTGGTCCGCCGGGGACCAGGAGGTCCGGATGGCTGAAGCACGGGCACTGCACATCGGATTGAACAGCGTGGACCCCGCCGCCTATGACGGGTGGTCCGGGGACCTGACCGCATGTGAGTTCGATGCCAACGACATGAAGGCGATCTGCGAGGCAGCGGGCATGACGGCGACCTCGCTGCTGACTCCCGAGGCAACCGCCGACGCGGTCCTCGCCGCCATCGACGACGCGGCCTCGACCCTGGTCAGCGGCGACCTGTTCCTGGTGTCCTACTCGGGGCACGGCGGGCAGTTCGAGGACGAGAACGGCGACGAGGCCGACGGCCTCGACGAGACGTGGGTGCTCTACGACCGGCAGGTGATCGACGACGAGCTCTACCAGCGGTGGGCCTCGTTCGCCGAGGGCGTGCGGATCGTGGTCTTCTCCGACTCCTGCCACTCGGGCTCCGTGGTCAAGGCGCAGCTGGACAGTGCCCCGACCGGGGTTCTCACCGACGTGTACAGCGGCGGGCGGTTCATGCCCGCGGACGTCAACATGCGTGACAACGCGGCCCGCAAGGACCTCTACCAACGCGTCCTGGCGGGAACCCCGAAGGAGGGCGAGCAGGCCCTGAGGGCGCGCGTCCTGCTGCTCTCAGGGTGTCAGGACAACCAGACGTCCGCCGACGGCGACCGCAACGGCCTGTTCACCGGGACCATGCTCGGGGTGTGGTCCGACGGGGCCTTCACGGGCGGGTACCGCAAGTTCCTGACCGACATCAAGGCCGCCATGCCCCCATGGCAGAGCCCCAACTACATGCGGCTCAACGACCCGAAGCGCACGTTCAACCGCGAGCGCCCCTTCTCGGTCTGACCGGGCCATGGCAGCGACCCGGAGCTCGCACGGACGGCAGGAGCCCACACGGGCCCCGCCCGCGCGACGGCGCCTGCGCGTGTTCAGCCTCGACCCGACGCTCTCCCGGCGCACGGGTGCCACCGCGGTGCTGTCCATGCCGTGGGAGCCCCTGGCCCCCGGACCCGTCGGGTCGCGGATCGCCGTCCTGGACTTCACCGCCGATGGCACACGCATCCCCGGAGTGGACCTCGACCATCCCTACCTGCTGGCCACCGACGGGCTGGACCCCGATGAGTCCGACCCGCAGTTCCACCAGCAGATGGTCTATGCGGTGATCGCGAGCCTGCTGGAGACCCTGGACAACGCGCGGGGTCGCCGCCTGGTCTGGCGCAATGTGTGGCGCACCTCAGCCGAGGGCCCCGGGGTACGACCGATGCCCGTCTTCCCGCACCGGGCCCGCGCGGCCAACGCGTTCTACGCCCCCGGTGAGGGCTTGTCCTTCGGCTCCTTCGTCGCCTCGGACGACGAGATGCTCTTCCCGGGGCAATGGGTCCACGGCTGCCTGTCGCACGACATCGTCAACCACGAGGCCGGACATGCCTTCCTGCACGAGTTGCGCCCCCTGTCGCTGGTCCCGACCGGGCCCGACGCCCTGGCCTTCCAGGAGGGCTTCGCCGACATCGTGGCGATCCTGCAGCACTTCACCCTGCCCGGGCTGCTCGAGGCCCAGATCGCCCAGGGTGGGGCACCGCTATGGGAGCCGGGGCCGTTCGTCGACCTCGCCGTGGAGTTCGGATACGGATCCGGCAAGGGGCGCGCCGTGCGCACGGCCCTGTCGGACCCCACGCCGAAACCGGCCCTGACCACGCCCACCGAGCCGCACGAGCGCGGGGCGGTGCTCGTCGCGGCCCTGTTCGAGGCGTTCTTCGCCGCGTACAGCCAACGGATCCAGCCCGTCCTGCGGGTGGCTGGGCTTCAGGGAGCGGCACAGGCCCGCTCACTGCCGCAGGAGCTCGTCACGGTGCTGTGCCGTGAGGCCCGGCTCGCGGCGTCGATGGTCCTGACAATGGCCGTGCGGGCCGTGGACTACCTGCCCGCGATCGGCATCACCTTCACGGCCTTCCTCGACGCCATGATCGCCGCCGACAGCGACCTCTTCCCCGAGGATCGCAACGGCTTCCGAAGGTCGCTCGTCGAATCCTGCCGGCGCCGTGGCATCTACCCGTCTGCACTTCCCGGCTCGATGGACGGCGACGTCCCCGACCTCGACCGGTGGGAGCCGTTGCCCACCCGGCAGGCACTCGTGATGGCCACCCACGACCTGGGCAGCGCGAGCGCCCTGCCCACCCGTCCCATCCGGGGCGCCGGGCAGCTGGATCGCGCGTGGGGGACGGCACTGCTGGCCTGGGGACGGCGCAACGCAGCGGTCCTCGGGTTGGACGCCTCCGCCCTCGAGGTCGATGGCGGCAACGCCAGCTTCCGGGTCAACCAGGACGGCTTCCCGACCGCGGTCGTCAGCGCACGGTTCGTCCAGCGCGCGGAGCCGGGCACGACGGGACTCCCCCAACGCATGCAGGGGGTGCCCCTGGTCGGCGGGACGACGATCATCGCCGAGGGCAGTGGCCGGATCCGCCATGCGGTGCACAGCCCGGTGCCGGGGGTCGGAGCTGCCGGCGAGGCCCTGCTGGAACGCCTCGTCGAGGAGGCCGAGCCCCTGGGCCTCGATGCGCTGGACTGCCTGCGGGTCGAACCTCCTGCACGTCCCCCGGCCTCGTCCGCCAGCCGGCCACGGGTCCCCCGCCCACGCCGGGTGCCCGCGCCGGCGCCACCCGTCGAAGCTGCCGCCAGCGGGTCATCGGAATGATCGCGGCAGCGCCCGGGGCAACGAGCCCGGTGTTGTCCGGTCAGCAGCCGACGTTGGCACTGCTCGGCGGGTTCCACCTGGTGGTCGACGGCGAGCAGCGGATGCTGACCCCGTCAGGGGAGCGACTGGTGGCCCTGCTGGCCCTGCAGGGACCGATGACGCGCAGCTGTGCCGCGGGGACGCTCTGGCCGTTGGTCCCCGAGAGCAGCGCCCTGCCCCGGTTGCGCACCTGTCTCTGGCGGATCAACGAACGTGCCCCGGACGTCGTGGTCGCGACCCGGTCCACGGTGTGCCTCGATCCGCGGATCCAGGTGGATGTGCGCAGCGCCCCGCCGGCCGGCGGGGCGACACAGCCGTCGCACGAACCCACCTATGCCGGGGACCTCCTGCCCTTCTGGGACGACGACTGGCTGCTGGTGGAGCGCGAGCGCCTGCGTCAGATCCGCCTGCACGAGTTGGACCTCGAGGCGACCCGGCTCGTGGGCGAGGGGCACTTCGGGCCCGCACTGGCCGCCGCCTACGCGGCACTCGGCGCCGACCCCTATCGGGAGAGCGCCCTGCAGACGATCCTCGCGGTGCACCGGGCCGAGGGCAACGGGTCGGAGGCCGAACGGGTCCACCGGCTGCTGCAGCGGCTGCGAGAGGATGCCAGCCCAGGGCCTACGCCCCCCGCTGGCGGCCCGCCACCGACTGTTCCCCGACCCCGCCGTCGCCGGTGACGCCATCGTGACGGTGGCGTGACGTCTCGGGCGCACCATGCGTGTCAGCGTCCCCCCACCCTGGGTCGCCCGGCTGGAGCAGGGACGCGCGTGGCCGTGACAAGGAGGACCAGATGGCCACCGAGATGAAGTCGGTCGATCTCGAGGAAGTGCGTACCAGCCTCGCGAAGGAGGGCAGCCCCTGGGTCTCCGGGGACACCTCCATGAGCATCCTGGAGGAGTCCGAACGCCACCTGAGACTGGGTGTTCCCCTTCCCTCCGCGACCCAGGTCAAGTCGATGATGACCCAGTCCGCGCACCTGGCCATGGCCCGGGATGCCACGGCTGCATCGGCGGTGGGGGCACCCGCGAGCTTCGACGCCCGCAACGTGGGCGGCCTGGACTACACCACGCCCGTCAAGGACCAGGGCGGGTGCGGCTCGTGCGTGGCGTTCGGGACCGTGGCCGCGATGGAGACGACGGCGGCGTTCACGCGGGGGCAGGCCTCCTTCGACCCGGACCTCTCCGAGGCGCACCTGTTCTACGTGCATGGCGCGTCGAACGGGGCCACCTGCGACACCGGCTGGCTGCCCAGCAAGGCGTTCCCGTTCTGCCGGGACGTCGGCGTCACCTTCGAGGACTACTTCCCCTACACCTCGGGGAACTCGGGCGGTGCGTCGCTGAACGCCGACTGGCCCAACCGGGTGGCGAAGGTGACCTCGTTCCGCAACCTCACCGGGAACCCGGCCGCGATCAAGGAGCACATCTCCACGCGCGGGGCGGTCTCGGCGTGCCTGATCGTCTTCCAGGACTTCTTCAGCTATCGGACGGGCATCTACCGGCACGTCACCGGGGCACAGGCCGGCGGGCACTGCGTCAGCCTCGTGGGCTACGACGATGTCAACGGGTGCTGGATCGGGAAGAACAGCTGGTCGAACGGCTGGGGCGACGGAGGCTACTTCCGCATCGCCTACGGCCAGTGCGGCATCGAGACGTGGGAGGTCCATGGCGCCGATGGGGTGTCGCTGCGGATGTGGACGGGCGCGACGAAGGTCGTCGGCCTCTACCACGCGAACGCGCCGCGCAGCGGCTGGGCCTACGTCCAGGACCGCGGGTGGTTGAAGATCACCGCCGCCAACGACAGCGCGCATTCGCTGATGCTCAGTGACCTCGTCGCGGCCCGAGTCGGCAGCCGCCCCTTGAACGTGTTCGAGAACGGCGGGACCATCGAGGTCTCGCACGTGTACTGAGAGGACCCACGATGGCCACCAGGAAACCCACAGTGGACGTGCCGGTCGGCAGCACGTCCGCCCCGCCCGACCCCACGGCCGAGGAGATGCTCCTCGCCGGGTCCGGCACCGGCACCGCCAACGTCGCGGCGCCGAGCTCGGACGCACCCACCATGGCGCCCCCGGGCACTGCTGCTGCAGCCGCCACGGCAGCAGCCGCCGGCTGGCTCACGAACAAGAAGGTGCTGATGCTCTACCAGCGCAGCGCCCCGAAGGACGGCTGGATCTTCCTCGACGGGGGCACCGGCTGGAAGCAGATCCTCCAGGCCGATGACCTCGCCTCCAGGGGCATCGGCGAACTCGCCGCCGGCGGTCGGGCAGCTGGCTCCCTCGTCCACGCCTACGAGGGCCCCACCGGGACGATCGACTCGTTCTACCTCTGGTAGGCGCAGATGAGGACCCTGGGCCCCGCCGACGCCGGAACCGACATCGAGGTGCCGGCGGGCAGCGCGTTCGTGCTGCGACTGCCGGAGAACGCGTCGACGGGGTACCAGTGGGAGGTTGTCGAGCGGCCGGCGGGGCTCGAATGCCTCGCCGACCGTTCGGTGCCCGCCCGCGGGCTGACCCCGGGTGCTGCCGGCGCCCACGAGTTCGAGTTCGCCGTGAGCACCGAGCCCGGCGCCCCGTCGAGCGGCCAACTCATCCTGCACCTGCGACGATCGTGGGAAGCCACACGAGAACCGGTCGAGACCTTCGCGGTCACGCTGGTCAGCCCCTGAGGAGGTAGATGCGGATTCCCACGGGCCCTGAGCCGGTCCACATCCAGAGCGTCGCCGACGTCATCGACCGGATGCAGTCGCTGTCGGCGGCCATGCCGCCCGGCGACGGCGTGCGGGCCTTCAACGAGATGTACCTGGTCACCACGCGGCAGGTGGACGCGGCCATCGCCGGCTCGCAGTTCGCCGATCCGGAGTTCATGGTCCGCCTCGACGTCGTGTTCGCGAACCTGTACCTGAACGCCCTCGACCTGCACGCCGCCGACCCGACCCGATCCCCCCGCAGCTGGGGGGCGCTGTTCGAGGCCCGGGCACGTCCCGGGATCAGCCAGCTGCAGTTCGCCGTCGCCGGCATGAATGCGCACATCAACTTCGACCTCGCCCGGTCGCTCGTGCTCACCGGCCAGGAGTTCGGTGGTGACCTGGATGCCGGGCGCCGGGCGGACTTCCAGGCCGTGAACCGGGTCCTGGGCAGCACGCAGCCGCTGGTCCGCCGCGAGCTGCTCACGGGCCCCTTCGCCGCCCTCGACCAGGCCCTCGGCGAGCACGACGACCGGGTGTCCATGTGGGGGATCGAGGCCGCGCGGGAGTTCGCGTGGTCCACGGCGCAGACGCTCTGGGCAGTCCGGGGCACCCCGGTCGAGGACACCTTCACGCGCGGGTTGGACCGGATGGTGGAACTCACCTCACGCCTGATCCTCCAGGGCGGTCCCCCAACGGGGTAGCCGAGCCTTCCCTGACCCGCACAATCGGGGCTATGGTGGGCCGACCGGTGTGCACTGGGTGCAACGGAGGGCGACATGCAGGATGCAACTGCAGACAGGATCCGGGACCTCGACGACATCGTCGCCGAGATCAGCGTCACCGACCTGCAGCGCGCGTTCATCCGGTTGCGCTGCCTGGACCAGATCGCCTGGCTCGAAGGCAGGGCGAAGACCAGCCAGCGCCGGTACATCCGGCTGAAGGTGATCGCGATCGTCGGCGGGGTCACCGTCCCAACCCTGGTCGGGGTGCAGCTGGGCAACCCGAAGGTGCAGAGCGGCATCCAGTGGTTGACCCTCGTGCTCGGTCTGGCGGTTGCCATCGCCACTGCCTTCGAGGGCTTCTTCAAGTTCGGCGACCGCTGGCGGCTCTACCGCCGCACCGCCGAGCTGCTGAAGTCCGAGGTGTGGCAGTACGTCCAGCTCGCCGGCCCGTACGCCCGCAAGGAGGGTCACGGGACCGCCTACCCCCAGTTCGCGGCGCGGGTGGAGACGATCCTGGGCAGCGACGTCGACGAGTACCTGTCCCGGGTCGCGGCCCAACCCAAGGCGCAGGCCGGGTCGCCACCCGACCAGCAGGCGAACGGCTGAAGCATGGACGGCGCCGTGGATCAACTCCCGGGCGCCTTCCTCAGCGCCCTGATCCTCGGGATCCTGTTGAGCCTGCCACTGAGCGTGATCCTGCGGCGGCTGTACTCCCGTCAGGTCCTGGCGTCGATGCGCACGTCCGTGTCGGGGACCGTGCTCGAAGGGCACCCCACGGCCTCGCGAGTGGGGCCGGCGCCCTCTCGGCCACCCGGTCCGCTCCAGCTGCAGCTGACCGAGGCGGAGCAGGTCCTGCCCAACGAGGGATCCGCGCTGCTGCGACAGGCCAAGAGGGGTCCGTGGATGGGCCTGATCCCCTATGCACTGGCTGGTGTGGCCTATGCACTCGTCGCCTCGCTGGGCCTGCTGTGGAGCGATGACCTGGAGATCCTTCCTGGACGGACACTGCTGCTGGCACTGGTCTGGTCATGGCCCGTCGCCCTGACAGCGATGACCCACGTGGCCCCGGGTTGGGCTGCCCGCGGCGTCATCCTCTTCGCCTACTTCGGGCTGCTCCTCCTGCTCTCGCCAGCCAGCAACGCGGACACGGTCATCGTGTGGGCGCTGTCCGTGGGGATCCCGACCCTCGCGCTGGCTCCCTTCCTGACCCACCGGCTGCGTGCGATGGGTCCGCTGGTGCTGATGGTGACCCTCCCCGCTGGGATCGGCCTGATGCTCGGGTTCCAGATCCCGGGAACCGTGGACGAGCAGGGCGCCCTGCTCACCTCCCCGGCGCTGACCGCCGGCCTCCTGCTGGCGGTCACGGCGGTCATGGTGGTGCTCGCGCTGCGACGCGACCTCCTGCCGCTGGGGCTGGCCGGCACCACCCTGGGCGGCATCGAGGGCGTTCTCATCGTGGGTGCGCTGGGCTTCGGCAGCGACGCCTTCTGGTCGCCGGTCTACCAGAACGTCGCCCTGTTCATGACGCTCGGCGTGGTCGTCGCCACCTGGATCGCGACGCTCGCCGTGCGCGCCCTGGGCAACAGCTACCGGGCGCAGACGGTCAGCGACCGGATGGTGGCTGCTGACACCCAGTGGCTGATCTTCTCCTACTCGCTGTTCCTGCAGCTCCTCGTCAGCGAGCACCCCCTGGCTGCGGTCCCCCTCACCCTCGCTGCGTTCGCGGCGTTCCGCACCACCCTGTGGTACGCATTGCGACCCCTGGCCCGGGACGCGTGGGAGCGCGAGGAGGCCCGGCTGCTGCTCCTTCGGGTGTTCGGCAACACCGGGCGCAGCGAGCGGCTCATGCGCGGGATCGGCCGGAGCTGGCGGCACATCGGCAGCATCCAGCTCATCGCCGGCCCAGACCTGGCCCTGGCGAACCTGGAACCCCACGAGTTCATCGACTTCGTATCCGGTCGGCTGAGTCGGTCCTTCATCTGCGATGCCACGGACCTCCGGGAGCGGATGGACCAGTCCCAGGGACGTCCCGACCCGGACGGGCGCTTCCGCATCAACGAGTTCTTCTGCCATGACGACACCTGGCGCGCCACCCTCCAGGCACTGGCACGATCCAGCGACGCGGTGCTCATGGACCTGCGCGGCTTCTCACCCGAGCGCAGCGGCTGCATCTACGAGCTGGGCCAACTCCTCGAGCTCGTGCCGCTGCGGCACATCACGCTCCTCGTGGACGGCACCACCGATCACCAGTTGCTGGCAGCGACACTGCACGACTCCTGGCGGTCGATCAATGCGTCGTCGCCCAATCTCAACGACCCGTCGCCGACGGTGCAGATCCTCAACGCCTCCGGCGCGGGGCGCAGGGCCATCAACGGCGCCCTGGCGACCATGTGCGCCGGGATCGAGGCCCAGGGCGCACAGCAGGTTCCGGCGACGTAGCCGATCCGCCGGCCCGCTCGACTCAGGACTCGCTGTCCGGCTCGTAGCCTGCCTCGAACACGGCTGCCGGGACGGGCCAGGAATGCCCCTCAGCGTCCGTCACGACCCAGGACCCGGGCTCCGCGGCGGCAGGTCCCTCCTGGGTCTGGATCACCACGCGCGCCGCCAGGCGACGGGCGGTCACGGTGCCCACCCGCGCGTAGCGTCCCCCCTCCAGCGGGCGGTAGGACTGGTGGAAGGCGGCGTCGGCGACTCCCCTGCTGACACCCTGGTCATCGGTGACCCACCAGTCGCCGACCTGGACCCGCAGGACGTCACCGGACTGCGTGGTCCATTCGCGTGGGGCGGCCAGCCGCATCGCCGTGACCGTGCCCCGACGTCGGTACCGGGCGGGCAGCGCGTCGTCACCGTCGGCCTGCGGGGCGGTGTTGGTGCTCACCACGCAACCCTATGGGCCGGGAAGCGCCCATGGGCCGGGAAGCGCTGACGGCGGGACCGTGGCACGCTGTTCGGGTGAGGCCCGGCTGCGCCGGTGCTGAACACCCGCCCGCCACGGCGCCGGACGCCGCCACCTGACCAGGAGACTCCATGAACGAGTTCAGCGCCCTGCCTGTCGAGCAGGACCACATCGCGGCTGGGCGGATCCCCCGGGGCCCCAGCCGACGCAGGATCCTGATCACCGGTGGCGTCGTGGTGGCGGCCATCGCCGCGACTGCGGCCTGCGGCTCCTCCACCCCGGAGGCGTCGTCCACCGCGCCGGCACCCACCGACGCGAACGCCGGGACGGGGGTCGAGGCGCCCATCGCCGACATCGCCGTCGGCGGGGGCGTGATCTACGCCGACCAGAACCTGGTCGTCACCCAACCGACCGCCGGGGACTTCAAGGCGTTCTCGGCCGCCTGCACGCACAAGGGCTGCACCGTGTCCGAGGTCGCCGATGGGCTGATCACATGTGCCTGCCATGGCAGCCAGTTCTCGATCGAGGACGGGTCGGTCCAGGCCGGACCTGCCACCGCACCCCTGCCCTCCAGGGCAGCCACCGTCTCGGGCGACATGGTGACCGTCGCCTGACCATGCGCCGGCCTGACACCCCTGAGCCGGTTCTGCGATAGTGCGAACCGCACAGGGAGGAACATCCGGATGACCAGTCCACAGGCGGTCGCGACCCGCTCGCCGGAGTCCGAGCGCCGGCGCCTGGCGCTGCTGGTCAAGGTGGCCGCCTCGGCCGGGAACTTCTCCCCCAAGCTGGCTTCTGCCGTGGAGCACGCAACCGACGCCGAGGTCCGCGTCATGTCCGACCTGGTGGAGCGCGGGATGTCCATCCCCGACCTCGTGGGCCTCCTGCAGGGCGCCCACGTCCTGGTCGGCGACGACGACCTGTACGAGCGTTGGATCTTCCCGACCAGCCGGCGGCGCATGTCCAGCCACCACCGGACCGTGGACAAGAAGGTCACCCCGGACTACGGCCTCGACGGTCCCCTGGTGCGCGAGTCCCTGCACGGCAAGGCGGCCGTCGGGACGTGGGTCCAGCTGGAGCGCACCAAGGCCACGTTCCAGTGGGGGAAGCTGCCCACATGGTCCGACGCCGTGCACATCCGTGACTACGTCCTGTACCGGATCACCGGGAAGAACGTCGGCCCCTGGGGCCTGTCGGCGCACGTTGACACCCGGCCCATGCTGCTGCGCCCGCCGAACACCACGCCTAGTCGCGCTGCCGGGCAGGCGCTGGCCGCGTTCGCGCGCCGTCGGGCCGACCTGACCATGGCCCCGGATGTCCAGGGCCGCTGGTCGGATGTCCTGTCGCCCGAGATCGAGCCGGTCGGCCCCCTCGGGGACCTGTTCGGGGCACCGTCCCCAGAGCATCCCGAGGACCTGCTGCCCGACTCCGCCTACAAGGACGAGCTCGGCCTCGGCCTGTTCGGGGCGCTGCCGATCGTGCGGGCCGACGCGCCCCTGCGACCCGCGGTGCGGGCGCTGCTCGACGCCGCGGCCGTGGGCGAGTTCGCCGAGCCCCCGCAGGGCGCTGCGGAGACCGTTGAGGTGACGGTCGGGCCCCGTGGACTGTCGGTGGGAGCCGTCGTCCAGGACGCCTCCGCGACGCGACCCGTGTTCGTCGGAATCGAGGAGGACCTCCAATGACGACCCCAGACCAGCCCGGGTCCGCGGGGCTTGCCGACAAGCAGCTCGCCGACGTGGCCGACCTGGTGGCCACCGGTCCGGTCGACATGGGCGCGTTCACCCAGGCGGAGATGGCCGTGGTCCTCGGCGACGTCCCCGCACTCGCCGGTGTCGAGGAGGCCGTGCTCGCGGAGGCCGTGCGCTCGCTGGCCGCCCGCGGCGTGCTGCACCGGGTGCCGGGAGAGGCCGCCGCGGAGGTCGTCGGCGACCTCGGGCTCATCGTCGCCCTGGTGGCGACCAGCGTGGGCACGCTGGACATCCGGCGAGGTCACGAGGGCCCGGCCGACGCGCCGTGGCGCTGGCTGATCTCCCTGTTCGGCAACGGCGTGGTGGGCATCGACCGGATCGACGCACTGGGCCTGCACCGGTTGTCGATGTACTCGGTCGGCGGGATCGCCGATGTGGTGGCTGATCGCCTGATCGACGGGAGGGCGAGGATCCCTGACGGTGGCGACCAGCCCGTCGCAATCACCGATGCCGACCTGCGGCGCGTGGCCGAGGCGGCGCCTACGCGCTGGCAACTGATCCATCGGGTCCCCCGCCGCGAGACCGGCACCCGGCTGGTGGTCGAGTCGCTCGTCCTACGCACCGGTGAGACCCGCGTGGACCTGGTCACCCGGACACCGGAGGGGGACGGATACCAGCGATTGGCGGTCGATGCCGAGTCGCTGCGCGAGTACCTCAGGGGCCTGTTCCTGCTCCGGTGAGGCCGCGTGCCCGTCGGTGCTGGTGTGTAGTGTCGCTCGGGAGTGCTCCCGCGACCGAAGGAGAAGGTCCCACCGATGTCGCCCAACCCCTTGGCCGGCCAGCCGGGCACGCCGCGCCCGGTGCAGACGACGGTCGACCTGACCGGCCTGCACCGCAAGGCCCTCGAAGTGCTGGCGCGCGACCTGTTCCCCGGGGAGGTCGTCCGGGTCGTCATCCTCGGCGAACGCGACCAGGCGATCATCGGCACCACGCGACGGGCTCTCGTGTTCAAGAAGGGCGCCGCCGGTGGCGCCCTGCTCACGACCGAGCTGATCAGTTGGGACTACGCGCACCTGACAGGGGTCCTGACCCATCTCGGGGGGCAGGCGGGCGCTGTCGTGCTCGAGGCCAGCAGCCAGGTGGGGCGGTCCCGGCGCCTTCGCGGCCAGCACGAGAGGGACCCGTTCAAGGCGCCGAACGCCATCCCGGTGGCGCCCCCGTTCGACGCCGTGACCTCCGCGGCTGAGTCCCTGCGCGCGCTGATCACCGCGGCGAACGCGGCCACGCCCACGGGTGCCCCCACTGCCGGCCCGTCACCGGCCCAGGAGCTGCAGCACCTCGCCGAGCTCCGGGACCTCGGCGTGATCACCCCCGAGGAGTTCGAGATCATGAAGGCCCGGATCGTCCACGGTGGATGAATCCCGGGAGTCCGGGGGCGGCGATCGGTGACACCCAGCCGAGCGTGCGAAGGCGGCAGTCGTGACCCACAGGAAGCCATCGAGGAGGGTCGAGCTCGCCGCAGTCGCTACTCCTCGGACGGGTAGGTGAGCCCGATCTGGCGGCGCACCTCGTCCATCGTGCGCATCACGTCGATGGTCCCCTGCCAGGTCATCGACGGGCTCTGGGTCTGGCCGGCCGCGACGCACCTCGCGACCTCGGCGGCCTCGTACTGCATGCCGGCGTCCACCACGCCGTCGTAGGTCCAATGGGTGCCGTCGTCGCCGACGACGGTGAACCGGGTCGGCGCGTAGAACCGGCCCTGGATCTCGATCCGGCCGTGTTCCCCGAACACGACTGCGGTGGTTGCCGTGTTCGCCTCGAGGGTCGTGTGCAGGCTTGCTTGGCGCTCGGAGAAGCCCAGTGCGATCGACACCTGCCCGTCGACCCCGGTCTGTGTGAGCACACCGATGGCCGACACCCGGTCCGGAGCGCCGAACAGGTCGTGGGCGAACGAGACGGGGTAGACGCCGAGGTCGAGCAGTGCGCCGCCGGCCAGGCTCGGGTCGTGCAGCCGATGGGTCGCCGGATGGTGGCCCATGTTCTGCCCGTGGTCGGCGATGACTCCCACCAGCTCCCCGATCTCGCCGCGCGCGAGCACCTCGCGCATCACGACCACGTGCGGCAGGAAGCGGGTCCACATCGCCTCCATCACGAACACCCCGGCCGCCCGCGCGGCCTCGAGGACCTGCTCGGCCTCGGCTGCGTTGACCGTGAAGGCCTTCTCGACCAGGACGTGCTTGCCGGCGGCGATGGCCAGCAGGGCGTGCTCGAGGTGCTCGGAGTGCGGGGACGCGACGTAGACGACGTCAACGGCGGGGTCGGCGACCAGGGCCTCGTAGCTGCCGTGCGCGGTGGGGATCGCGTGGCGCGCGGAGAACTCGTCAGCACGGTCCTGGGCCCGCGACCCCACCGCGACCACGGTGGACTGCGTGTGCTGCGTGACCGCCTCGGTGAAGACGCTGGCGATGCCACCGGCTCCGAGGACCCCCCACCGCAGTGCAGGGGCGGAACGGGGATCGGGCGGCTCAGCATGGGTCCGGGTCATCTGGCCACAGTAACGCGGGGCCCATCACCCGTCGGCGCCGATCCCTGCGATCCCCCCTCGATCCCCCGGGATCGGAGGTGGACAATGGCTGTCGACTCCGTCCCGGCGCGACTGGGGTTGATGCCGATCGCGAGGAGGTCACGCCGATGGGCGCACACGATGTGGATGCCTACCTTGAGGGGGTCCCCGAGCCCCAGCGGAGCACCCTGGCGCAGGTCCGCACGACTCTGGCGGCGCTGCTGCCGGACGCCGAGCAGACGATCAGCTACGGCTCGCCCACGTTCAAGGTCGGTGGGAGGGGCGTGGCTGGGATCGCCGCGTTCACCCGCCACTGCAGCTACCTGCCGATGAGTGGCAGCGTCACGGCCGCACTCGCGGAGGAGCTCAGCGGCTACGAGACGACCAAGGGGTCGGTGAAGTTCCCCGTCGACTCCCCGCTGCCGGAGCATGTCGTGCGCGCCCTGGTGGATGCCCGGCTCGCGGAGCTGGGCCTCACCCGCTGAGGCATGGGCCGGTCACGCTGCTCCCTGCGACTCGCCCGCCCCTCGACATTCGGGCCTAACGGCACATAGCCCGCACGAGCCCACGAGGGCACACTGGAATCACAGAGGAAGGCGGCGCGCCATGAGCGACACCCTGCCCACGCGGTCCACACTCCCCCTCGAGGAGGCTCTCGAGGCCCTCGTCACCCGGGGAACGATCTCCCCTGACCAACGCGCCGCCATCCTCGCGGAGATGTGTGGACGCACACCCACCGTGACGGGCGGCCTTCCCGCCGCCCCGGAACGAGCACCCGATGGGACGTCCGCCCGCCACCGCCGTTCGTTGAGCGAGGTCCTCATCGAGGTCGGGCTCTACGTCGGCGGGGCACTCGTGATCGCCGCCGCGGTCGTCCTCGTCGCCCAGAACTGGGGGTCGATGAGCCTCGGGGTCCAGATCGCGAGCCTCGGGTTGACCGCGCTCGTCGCCGGTGGCGTCGCCCTGGTCGTCGGCCATGGGGCCGGACCGGGTTCGGTTCGGCGTCGGCTGGCCGGCGTCCTCTTCGTGGGCGCGGCCATCAGCGCGGGCGGCACCACGGCGCTGCTGGTCGGGGAGGACACCGACTTCACCGGCATCGCCGCCTTCACCGTCGCACTCGCGATCATGGTGGGTGCGCACCTTGTCGCCTCGAGCACCATTACGGAGCTCGGCATGTTCGTTGCGAGCTTCGGGATGGTCCAGTCGACCATCGAGGCATTCCGCCCTGAGCCCGTCACGGGCTTCTACGACGAGATCACCCGGTATGACCGCTACGCACCGCTGGCCGTCGTGGTGTTCGGCGTGCTGTGGGCGCTGGTTGTGTCCCGGCGCCTGGCTCATCGGGAGCTGGCCGTGTTCGTCGGGATGGCCGTGGCCCTGATGTCAGCGCTCCCGATCATCGGTCAGGGCTCCTCCCGCACGGTCGGAATGGTCGTCATGGCGCTGCTGGCGGCCCTGGGCTTCTGGCGGTTCCTCGTCGACGGACACTGGCCGTGGCTGGCTGCTGCGATCGCCAGCGTCACCGCCCTCGTGTTCTGGGCCGTGGGCGGGGCCGATCGGCCCGCGCTGGCGATCCTCGTGGCCGGCCTGGTCATGCTCGGGTCGAGCGCGCTGGGCATGCTCGTCGCCCGCCGGCGTCGGGCCGCCCTCACGGCGGGCGACGCCTCTCCCCCGGTCGCCTGACCTGGGCTGGAGCGGGAGGATGGGCGTACTTCGCCAAGGAAGGGGTACGCCATGTCGTGGACGGTCCAGCCGCTCGACGCCTCGACCTGGGATGGCTTTGCGGAGCTCGTGGAGCGCAACAACGGGATCTTCGGTGGGTGCTGGTGCATCGGGTTCCACCCGGAGCGCGGCCAGTGGGACATCGCCCGCACGGTGAAGGAGGACCGGGTTCGCTCTGATCGCGCCCATGCGGCGCTGGTGCTCGACGAGGACGGAGCGGTGCAGGGGTGGTGCCAGTACGGAAGCCCTGAGGAGCTCCCCAACATCAAGAACAAGCGCGAGTACGCCAAGGACGCGCCAGCGCCACCGGACTGGCGGATCACCTGCGTCTTCGTCGACCGCAAGCACCGTGGCCAGGGCGTCGCACGAGCGGCGCTGGAAGGTGCACTCGACCAGATCGCCCGCGCCGGTGGGGGCCTCGTCGAGGCCATCTCCGAGGTGACCGTCGGCCGCGAGGCGCCCGGCCGGTTCCTGTTCAGCGCAACCGTCGAGCTGTTCGAGGAATACGGATTCAGGCGCGTCCGGCAGGTCGGCAAGCACGCCTGGATCGTGAGCCGGATGGTCGAGCCGGTCTGAACTCATCGATCGAGGCACCTGACCATCACGGGGGTGGGGGCGGACCTCCTGCCAGGACTGGAGTCCCCGACCCTGGCAAGCTCGGCCCATGGCCGACCGGGGGATGGAGACGGGCGTCTACGAGGACCTTGTGACCTCCGCCCTTGAACAGCAGCTGCACCAGCTCCTTGCGGCCGACACCCCGATCACGCGCCGCCTCATGGATTCCGAGGCCGCAGACCGCTTCGCTCTGCACGTCTCCGAAGCGCTCCGGCGGGCGATCGCCGCCCAGCCCGATCACGGCCGCGCTGTCGAGTCCTCCCGCGTCGTCACAGCCCTCCTCCGGCAGCTCGAGTTTGAACTGCGCGGCTACACCGCGGCTCCGGACCTGCCCGCGGCGGAGCCCGCCGTCCTCACCGGAGTCGTGACCCGCAATCCCGACGGATCGACCCCGCAGGTGCACTCCCCGATCACGCCCCTGCTCGACACGACTGTCCTGACCAACAGCAAGCAGGACCTCAACATGTCGGCCCACCTGAAGTCCGAGATCCGCTCGGCCTCAGGGATCGATGCCATCATCGCGTTCATCCGACGTCCCGGGGTCCGCCCCCTACTTGCGGATCTGCGCCGAGTGGTCGAGGCAGGGCATCGAGTGCGGATCCTGACGACCTCCTTCACTGGGTTCACCGAGGTCGAGGCCCTCACGATGCTCGCCGACGCCGGTGCCGAGATCCGGGTCTCCTACGACACGAGCAGCTCACGGCTCCACGCCAAGGCATGGATCTTCCACCGGCCGGCCCGGGCTTCGACGGCGTTCGTCGGCAGCTCCAACTTCACCTCGCATGCGCTGAACACCGGCATGGAATGGAACGTGCGGCTCTCCCAGCGGCGCAACCCGGACGCTGTGGAGAAGATGATGCGGGTGTTCGACTCCTACTGGGAGTCAGACGACTTCGTCGCGTTCGACGCCGACGAGTTCCGCGACAAGGCCACCAACCCGTTGCCGCCACGCGGCTCGGCCGAACTCCAGCTCTTCGACATCGCACCCCACCCCTTCCAGGAGCGGATGCTCGAGGAGATCCGCGTTGCGCGCGAGCTGGGCCATCACAGGAATCTGCTTGTCGCCGCGACCGGAACCGGTA
This sequence comes from uncultured Actinomycetes bacterium, assembly GCA_963706875.1. Lineage (GTDB taxonomy): Bacteria > Actinomycetota > Actinomycetes > S36-B12 > CAIYMF01 > Prado023. The sequence goes on from CAVPNW010000016.1 coordinate 650,127, forward strand.
AGACCGTGATGGCTGCCCTGGACTACAAGGACCTCGTTCGCAGGCTGCCACGAGCGCGGCTGCTCTTCGTCGCACACCGTGAGGAGATTCTCGACCAATCCCTGCGGACCTTCCGGATGGTCCTCGGCGATGCGGTCTTCGGCGAGAAGTGGGTGGGCAACCACCGGCCGAAGCACTTCGAGCACGTGTTCGCCTCGATCCAGTCGCTGAGCCGAAACGGCCTGACGGACCTCGACCCGAGCCACTTCGACGTCGTCATCGTCGACGAGTTCCATCACGCGGCCGCCGCCACCTACGAGCGGCTCCTGACACAGGTCCAACCCCGCGAGCTCCTGGGATTGACCGCGACCCCGGAGCGGGCCGACGGCCTCAGCGTCCTGGACTACTTCGACGGCCGCATCGCCGCCGAGATGCGACTCTGGGATGCCATCGCCGAGGGGCGACTGGCACCTTTCCAGTACTACGCGATCCACGACGGGGCGTCCCTGACCGAGGTGCCCTGGAAGCGGGGCAAGGGGTACGACGTGGAGGCGCTGTCCAACATCTTCACCTCCGACCAGGCGTGGGCGCGCCTCGTGATCCGGAAGACGGCCGAGCAGGCCGACGTCACGCAGATGCGGGCGATGGGATTCTGCGTGAGCGTCGCACACGCACGCTTCATGGCCGATCAGTTCACATCAGCGGGCATCCCCGCCGTGGCCGTGTGGGGCGATTCCCCCGACGATGAGCGCCGACACGCGCTGTCCGACCTACGCGCGGGCCGGATCCGCGCCGTCTTCAGTGTCGACCTGTTCAACGAGGGTGTGGACATCCCGCACGTCGACACGCTGTTGATGCTGCGGCCCACCGAATCGGCCACCCTGTTCCTCCAGCAGCTTGGCCGCGGCCTTCGTAAGACCGACAACAAGGAGTTCTGCACCGTTCTGGACTTCGTCTCCCAGCACAACAGGGAATTCCGATTCGACCAGAAGATGCGGGCCCTGGTCGGTGGGGGCTCGCGCAAGGATCTCCTCCGCAACATCGAGCAGGGCTTCCCGAATCTGCCCCCGGGGGCCAGCGCGAGCATGGACGCAGTCGCCCAGGACATCGTCCTGGCATCCATCCGCAACTCGCTGCCGTCCACCAAGGTGCAGTTCGTCGGCGAACTCAAGGCGATGGTGTCCGCTGGGCACGAACCCACCCTGCCGAGCTTCCTGGCGCACACCGGGGTCGAGCTGCGGTCCGTGTACTCATCCGGCCGCTGCTTCTCGGATCTCCTCGACGCCGCCGGCCTCCCCGTCGATCCCTCAGGGCAACAGGAGAAGGCCCTGCGCAAGGCGCTGGGTCGGTTGCTGCACCTCGACGACCTGGAGCGGATCGGCTTCTACAGGACCCTGGTCGCAGGCAACCGCCCGATCGTCGGTCGGCTCGACGAACGATCCGCGCGGCTCTGGCGCATGCTTATCGCCCAGGTCACCGAGCAGGCACTCACGAAGGACACGACGGTCCAGCAGGCAACCGACCTACTGTGGTCCCATCCCCAGGTTCGGGCCGAGCTCGCGCAGGTCCTCGAAGTCCTGGCCGGGCGGATCGACCACGAGCATGTACCGCTCGCTGGCGGCGACCCCTGCCCACTTCTCGTCCACGCCCGGTACTCGCGCATCGAGGTCCAGGCTGCCCTGGGCGATGGCGACCGGGCGAAGGTGCCGGACTGGCGCGAGGGGGTGCGGTGGCTGCCCGACGAGCGGACCGACGCGCTGCTGGTCACCCTCAACAAGGCTGAGGGCAACTTCTCCCCCACCACTGCCTACCGTGACTACGCGATGACGCGCACGCTGTTCCATTGGGAGAGCCAGTCGACCCAAGGCCCCGAGTCCCCCACCGGCCAGCGGTACCAGAACCACGCAGCCGAGGGCTCCCGGGTCCTGATCTTCGCCCGCATGTCCCAGGCGGACAGGGACTTCTGGTTCCTCGGCACGGCCACATACGTCTCGCACGAGGGGAGGAGGCCCATGGCCGTCGTGTGGAAGCTCGATCACCCCATCCCGGTCGACCTCTACCCAGACTTCGCCGCCGTCGGCGTGGCCTGACCCTTCAGGCCACCACCCTCCCGCGCAGCACCACCCGCGCGGGGCGGTGCAGCACAGTCAGGTCCGCCAACGGATCGGCGTCGAACACCACGAAGTCGGCCGGGTCGCCCTCGGCCAGTCCGGCGTTCCAGCCCAGCCACTCACGAGCCCGCCAGGACGCGGCGCCCAGCGCGTAGTCCGCCGACATGCCCAGCCCCGCCATCGCGATCACCTCGCCGGCGATGTTGCCGTGCCGGGCAACCCCGCCGCCGTCGGTGCCCGCGTACAGCGCCACCCCGGCGTCGTGCGCGGCCATGATCGTGGCCCGCCGTCGGGCGTACAGGTCGGTCATCGTCGCCGAGTAGTCGGGGAACCTCGCCCGGCCGGCCTCGGCGTAGCCGGGGAACTTGTCCAGCTGCATCACAGTCGGCACGAGCGCGACACCACGAGCTGCCATCGACTCGATGAGGTCCTCGGTCAGTCCCGTCCCGTGCTCGATGCAGTCGATGCCGGCGTCGATCAGCCCTGGGAGCACATCGTGGCCGAAGCAGTGCGCGGTGACCCTCGCTCCATGCTCGTGGGCGACCGCGATGGCATCCGCGAACGCTTCGGCCGGGAAGGACGGCGCGAGATCTCCCTCCTCGCGGGAGATCCAGTCGCCCACGAGCTTGACCCAGCCGTCGCCGCGCAGGGCCTCCCGTGTGACGGCTGCCGACAGGTCCGTCGGCTCGACCTCGTCGGCGTAGTTGCGCAGGTAGCGCCTCGTCCGGGCGATGTGCCGACCGGCCCGGATCAACCGGGGCAGGTCCTCGCGCTCTTGCATCCAGGCGGTGTCCAACGGGGAGCCGGCGTCGCGGATCAGCAGGGCGCCGGCGTCGCGATCGAGGACCGCCTGGGCCTCGGCCTCCTCATCGGTGACCGCCCCACCCTCGCCGAGACCGATGTGACAGTGGGCGTCGACGAGTCCCGGGACGAGCCAGCCCTCGGCCACCGTCTCGGCGCCGAGCGGCTTCTCGTACGTGATGCGGCCATCCACCACGTAGACCTCATGCGGCTCGCCGTCGGGCAGCACTGGCCCGGAGAACCTCAAAGCATCCATGCCCCGGACGTTACCGGTGGGCGCTCACCGGATCACACGGGCTGCTGGCTGGAGTCGCCGTCGGGACGCAGCCCGCGACGGCTGCGAGTACCGTCGATGGCGAACCGCTCACATTCGCCAGCAATGTCGCGACCCCACCCCACCCTGGCGGCGGGCCTGCCTGGTGGGCCCTGCCCGGCGGGCGATCGCGCACTCGGCAGCTGCGATCCTGGCGGGTCTGGGGGCCCTGCTCACGGGCACCGCGATCACTGCTCGGAGTCCTGCCGCCTGACGAACTCCGCCATCGCCGGCACCGTGTAGGCGACCATGCCGTGGTCCGGTGAGTAGATCAGGCCCTTGCTGATCAGGTTGGCCCGGGTCGGCCCGAGCGAGGTGATCCGCTTGTTCAGCCGCGCCGCCACCTCGCCGGTGGGGCTGCCGGCGTCGCCGTCGACGGCCATCGCGCGCAGGTACTCCCGCTCCGCGGGGGTCGCCCGGTCCCAGCGCGCCCGGAAGAACCCGCTGTCGAGGGCCAGGCGACCCATCGCCACCCCGACCCGGGCGTCGGCCAGCGTGATCTCCGGGCGCTCCGCGACGTTCCAGGTGTCCTGCCCGAACTGCTGAAGGAAGTAGGGATACCCGCGTGACTCGCGCACGGCGAGCTCCACGGCGGCGTCCTGCCACGTCACGCCCTCCCGGCGCGCGGGCTTGATGAGCGCGTCGAGCGCCGCAGCCCGATCGAGCTCCTCGACCCGGTGGAAGCGGAACAGCCGCTCGGAGTAGGACTTGGCTTCGGAGAGGCGCCGCGGCAGGCTCGGCAGGCCGGCCAGCGCGACGACCAGCCGATCCCCGCGCTGGTTGGCCGAGTGCACGATTGAGCACAGTGCGATCAGCTCCTCGGCCGGCAGGTCCTGGGCCTCATCGACCAGCACCGCGACCCCGACACCCTGATCCTCCGCCGCCCCGGCGAGGTCGCGCAGCAGCTTGCCGAGATCGGACTCGAAGGCGCCAGTGTCCGCACCGCCGCCCGGCGCACCCTCGAGGTCCAGCCCGAAGCTCCACCTGCCCGCGGAGTCGTAGGAGGCCTTGAAACTCAGGGCGGTCCGCAGCGCCTTGAGCACCCGGGCGCCCACGCCGGGTCGAGCCAGGTCCACCAGGTTGTCGTGGAACCCCTCGCCGATCATCGCGCGCATGGTCTGCCCGGACCGGGCCTCCACCTGCGTCACCAGCCACGAGCGCTCCCGGGCCAGATGGGCGAACCGGGACAGCAGCACGGTCTTGCCGACGCCCCGCAACCCGTAGAGAACAACTGACTGCGCATCGCGGCCCGCCTCGACTCGCTGCAGCCCCACCTGCCACGCGGCGAGCGGCTCGCCACGGCCGACCAGGGCCGCAGGTGGTCGGCCTGCCCCGGGGGCGTACGGGTTGCTGACGGGATCCATCCCGCAAGTCTAGGGATCTATGTCTTTGTATAGCAAGCTCCAATAAAATCACATAAGCCACTACACTTGTGCTCCCGTGCGCGTTCCGTCGGAGTCCGGACTTGTCCACGGACACCGTGACGGGGCTTGTCGAGTGTCGGTCACCCCTGATAGGATTCGAACATCAGTTCGAAGCGGGGGGTGGGGAGTGACCAGCACGATTCACGACCAGCGGGCGCTGGTCGATCCGCGGGCGGTGGGCGCGGTGCCGCAGGCATCGGCCGACGTCGTGGCCGTCTGGGATCGGGCCACCTCGTGCGCGGTCGGGGTGCTGCCCACGATGGGCCTGCTCGCCGGGGACCGCCCGACCGCTGATGTCGAGGTGCTGGCCGGGGCGTTCGCCGCGGTGGAGTACGAGTTGGCCCGCCGGCTGCATGCCGCCACCACCGCCGGGAGTCTGCCCCTGGTCGGACCCGGGGCGGTGCTGGCCGCACGAGGGTGGGCCTCCCCCCAGGCCCGCCGACTGGCCCGCACCGGGGCGCTCGCGGCCGCGCACCCGTCGGTGGCCGCAGCATGGGCGGCCGGGATCATCACCTCCGAACATGTGGACGCGGTCGCGCGCAACATCGGCCCGCTGACAGAGGAGCAGCTCGCGGCGGTGATCGCCGAGCTGGGCACCAGATGGGGGCAGTGGTCCCCACCGATGATCACCCGGCTCGTGCTCAGCGCCATCCGCCTGCTGCACCCACCCGCCGACGATCAACCGACCCGCGACGAGGCCGATGCTCACGCCAGCCGCGACCTGTCGTTCGCCCTGCTCGGCGACACGGTCATCCTGTCCGGGACCCTTCCGCGCATTGAAGGGGAGGCCGTGATCGCCGCGATCGACGCGCTGGCCGAACGGCTGCGCAGCACCGCCGACCACGTCCCTGCCGGAGCGCGGCGCGCCGATGCCCTGGTCGAGCTGGTGAACGCCGCCGCCACCGCTGGCGCCCTGCCGACACGCGGCGGACTGCCCGTGGCTCTCACCGTGACCCTGGAGCACACCCGGCTCGGGGACCCGGTCTGGACCACCAGCCGCGGGCACCTCCTCACCCCCTCAGAGCAGCGGTTCGCCGCCTGCGACCCCACCATCACCCCCATCGCGGTCACCACTCCCGGATGGCAAACCCCAGAGGAATCGACCGGCCTCGGCGCACACTGCCCGGACACCCTCGAGGGGATGTTCGACACCAAGGGCGCTGCGCCCATAGAAGGCGCGGCACAGGTCGACGGCGCTGGTTTCCCGTCCACGACCGCACTGACGCCCGCGGCCCGGATCGCGGCCCTGGCAGCGCTGCTGTTCGATGGCCCCCGGATCCCGCTGGCAGTCGGACGCGCCTCCCGGACCGCCACCCCCGCCCAGCGCAAGGCCCTGGCAGCCCGCGACGGCGGATGCATCATCCCCGGATGCCAGATCCCGGCCGAGAACTGCCAGTCCCACCACGTGCTGGACTGGTCCGCAGGCGGTCCGTCGGACATCGACAACCTGACACTGCTCTGTTGGACCCACCACCGCCAGGTCGACCTCAACATGTGGACGATCGACCCCGCCGAACCAGGGGTCACAGTCGCGGAACCGCCCCCGGGGGCACCTGCGGGAACACCCTGGCCCGGCAACAACGGATCCCCCTGGACCATCCGCACCGAACACCGCACCCGGTGGCGACTGTGAGGGTCGCAGTCCCGAGCTGACCCGGCGCCGTAACTCGGCGTGGCAGGTCTCAGACCCCCATGTGCGGATGAGTCGGTCTGTAAGCCGGGTCCTGTCCATGGGGTCCGTCACCGGAACACCCTTGCGCGGCCATCCATCTACGACTGCCGTTGCCGACAGCCTCCTGCGGTCTACCCGTGAGCTCGGGCGGGCCGCCCTCGAACGCTCACGCAGTCCCGACGCGAACGCCGGTCCCTCTTGACCTTGCTCCGGGTGGGGTTTGCATAGCCGCCCCAGTCACCTGGGGCGCTGGTGGTCTCTTGCACCACCGTTTCACCCTTACCCCGCTCCCCGAGGGGCGCGAGGCGGTCTGCTCTCTGTTGCACTGTCCCGCGGGTCACCCCGGGTGGGCGTTACCCACCACCGTGCCCTGTGGAGCCCGGACTTTCCTCGACGACGCCGACCCCGAAGGACCGTGCCGCCGCGGCCGCCCGACCGACTCATCCGCCCTCGAAGGGTAGCCGCCTCGACGCCACGGGTCGAACTCAGCGCTGGGCGATCTCCCACACGTGCCCCGCGGGGTCGCGGAAGCTCGCCGTGCGCGGTCCCCACGGACGGTCCTCCGGACCGCGCAGGAGCTCGACCCCGCGCGTGACGAGCCCCGCAGCCACCACGTCCACGTCCTCGACCGGCACGGTCAGCTGAACCCGGACTCCCGAATCCGGCGGCGCGACGGGAACCGGATCCAGCAGCCCCGGTCCCTTGTCCGCCTCCAACAGGTTGATCAGCAGGTCGCCGAACTTGAACACCGCCGAGTCCCCACTGAAGTAGTGCTCAGGGAGTTCGAAGGCGCGCCCGTAGAACTCGCGCGCCGCGTCGAGGTCCTCGACCACCAAGGTGATCGCGAACACCCGCTGCGCCCAGCTCCCCACCACTTCGTCGGTCATCAGCCCATCTCCCTACGTCCGCTTCGATCGCGCCGTCACGTCGAACACGACCTTGCGCGCCTGCGGGTCGGCCACCGCCAGCCACGCGTCCACCCACTCGCCCACGGGCAGGTCCTTGCCCCGACAGCGGGCGGTGATGGCCGGGTCCGAGAGCTGGACGATGCCGTCATCGCGGCGCTGCTCGATCACGACACCCCGGAACGCCACACCCTCGCGCCCGGCGAGCAGGGCGGCCTCGAGGTAGTCCATCGACTCTCGGTCCACCGCGCGCGACCGACGGATCGCAGCGGTCATCAGGTCCGGGATCTGCGGCAGGACCTCGCGCATCGCGGGATCGATCTCGCGGCCCTCCACCAGCGCCAGGCAGATCGACAGGACGAACCTGTCCACGAGCCGCCGCAACGGAGCCGTCGTGTGCGCGTACTCGGCGGCGATCGCCGAGTGGGTCGTCAGCTCTGGGCGCGCGCCGTCGAAGGCCGTGTAGCTCGCGCCGCGCAGCAGGAGCGTGACGTTGTCAAGGAACGCCGCATGCTGCGGGTTCGTCGCGTCGAGGGTCCGGATCAGCTCCGGGTAGGGCATCGCCTCCGGCCAGCGGATCCCCAGGGCCCGGGCGCTGGCGCGCACGCGGCGCAGGTCGCTCTCGGCCGCCTCGGGCATCGTGCGCAGGATCCCGATCCCCGCGTCGAGCATGATCGCCGCCGCGGCCATTCCGGTCATGAGCGACAGCTGGGCATTCCAGTCCTCGACCGGCACCGACACCCGGTAGTCGAGCGTGAAGCCACCCTCGCCATCGCCGTCCACCTCCTGCTCGAGGTTCGGCAGGCTCACCGCACCCCGGGCGACCTCCTGCTGCTGGCGCAGGATCCCCACCTCGCGCAGCAGCGCCACTTGGGGGTGCGGCGACCCGGCGTCGAGACGCTCCTGCTCCAGCTCGTAGCCCAGCTTGGCGCGGCTTCGGATCGTTGCGCGCTCCAGCCCGGTGAATGTCGAGGCTCCAGCAGCATCCAGGTCGAAGCTCCAGACGTACGCCCCCCGCAGCTGGTCGGGCAGGAGGCTGGCCGCATTGTCGGCCAGCGCAGGGGGGTGCAGGGAGGCCTTGAGGTCCGGGCAGTAGACCGTCTGCCCGCGGAGCCGGGTCTCGGCGTCGATCGCCCCACCGATGGCCACGAATGCCGGCACGTCGGCGATCGCGTACCGGACCTGGAACCCGGACCCCACCCGCTCGATGAAGAACGCCTGGTCGAGGTCCGTTGACGAGGCCGGGTCGAGCGTGACGAACTCGAGCCCGGTCAGGTCCCTCGGGGGCAGGACATACGCAGCGATCGCCGCATCGGCCTCGGCCAGCACATCGTCGGGGAAACCGAGGACCACCTCATGGTCGGCACGGACCCGGTCCAGGCCGACCCGGGCGTCCTCGATCGGGACCGAGGCCGAGAACTTGTTGACGGCCATCAACTCGCCTCGACCCGCGCCACCTCCGCAGCCACGTCGAAGTCGCCCGCCGGGTAGGACAGGTTCATCGCCCGCAGCGTCTCGACCAGCACGTTGGACAGGATCCAGTCCCGGTGCCACTTGTGGTTGGCCGGCACCACGTACCAGGGCGAGCGCTGCGTGGAGCACTTGGTCAGCGCATCGGCGTAGGCCGCCTGGTAGTCATCCCAGAGCGCTCGCTCGTCGATGTCCCCGGGGTTGTACTTCCAGTGCTTGGTGGGATCGGCCAGCCGCTCGAGAAGTCGCTGCTTCTGCTCGTCTCGTGAGATGTGCAGCATGAACTTGATGACGGTGACGCCGCGCTCGGCAAGCCCCGCCTCCCACGCGTTGATCTCGTCGTAGCGGGCCCGCCACGTCTCCTCCGGGACGAACCCGCGCACGCGCTCGATCAGGACCGTCTCGTAGTGCGAGCGGTCCCACAGCCGGACCTTTCCGACCTCGGGCAGCGCCCGCTCGTGGCGCCAGAGGTAGTCGTGCTGCTTCTCCTCATCGCTGGGCGCACCGAACCCGGTGACCGAGAACCCGAGCGGGTCGAGCAGCCTGTCGATGGCCTTGGTCGCCCCGCCCTTGCCGGAGGTGTCCATACCCTGCAGGCAGATCAGCACCGAGCGGTTCCCGCCCTTGCGCGACTCCGCCCACAGCTTCTCGTGCAGCTCGGACGCCTCCTCCTCGAGCGCCAAGCAGGCCGCGCGCGCCACATCGCGGTCCTCGGGGCCGTGGGCGACCACCTCCGGATCGATCGCCGCGAGGTCGAAGCCGGCACCCACCGCGTAGAGCTCCCGGACGTTGCCCGGGCTCACCCCGGCCGACGGGCTGCTCGGGGCAGAGGAGTCGCCCTTGGACCTGGCCTTGGACGTGTCCTTGGACTTGCTGTCCTTGGCCCCGCCCTTGCTCCCCTTGCCCTTCGACTTGCCCATGGCGCACCCTCCCTGGTGTCCGCTCCCGTTGTCGGGCCCATGCCTAGCACCCTCGCCGCGCCCGACGCGCGACAGGCACACCGACGCACTTGAGATCCGCGCAAGTAGTGCCCCGGCAGGTATTGCATCGGGGCACCGACGGCTCTACCGTGGGACGTGTTCCGAACAAAGCAATACACCGTCTGACCGACAAGTGAACAGTTCCACCGACGAGACCAGCGAAGCAGGAAGCACAACTCCAGAAGTTGAGTTCACCGAAGGAAACGGATCAACACCACGGTTGACCAGACCAGAGGTAGCGAAAAACCGAGCAAGCAGCCACAAGGCAGCCGCAGGTCACAGAATCGCCGGACAGGACAATCACCGACGCGAAAGCGTCAGGACAGGCACCTATCACGCTTTGAACGGAACATGGGGCTCCTCGATCTCAACCATCGAGGAGCCCCAACCCATTGCAGCGCCTCTGAGACTCGCACAGCCCGGCGGCGCCTGCCTTCAGGACACGCCGGGGATCACCCGTCCCATGGGCGGTTCGACGCCCGCCAACCCGGACGCACGTGGGCCAATCAGGCGGTCTCGTGCATGACCCCGTGCAGGTGCCCGGACTCGCCCATGCCGAAGATCGTGCTGATGCCGTCGGCCCACCATGCCAGCGTGGTCAGCGAGCAGGGAGCGAGCTCGAAGCGGTAGGCACTCGACGCCGGCGCCTCAAGGACCTGCTGCACCAGGACCTTGATCGGCGTCACATGGCTCACCGCAAGGACCCGCTGACGGGGGAACCGCGCCACCAGATCGGCGCGCGCGGCGTCGACCCGGCGTCGCACCGTGGCGAACGACTCCCCGCCCGGCGGCGCCACCTCCGTCGAGGCCAACCATGCGGCAAGCTCGTCGGGCCAGCGCGCCTTGACCTCGGCGAAGTTCAACGAGTCCCACTCGCCGAAGTCGGCCTCCGCGATCCCGTCGACGACGATCGGCTCACCCATTCCGAGCCGCTCGCTGATGATGGCCGCGGTCTGGCGCGTGCGCTGCAGTGGCGAGCAGACGAGGACGTCGGCTCCCCCGCGGCGCGCCAGCTCCTCAGCGGCCGCCTCGGCCTGACGGCGGCCGAGGTCGATCAGCGGGGGGTCGAACCCGTTGATCCCGGAGAAGCGATGCTCGACGCTCTGCTGCGTCACGCCGTGGCGCACCATGAGCAACGTCGTGGGCGCGCCGAGGTCCGCGCGCGACCAGCCGATGATCTTCTTCGACGAGGCGCTGGGCGAGGAACTCGACGGCGCAGATGGCTCGAACAGGGCTGGCGCCGGGTCGTGGGGGCCAGCCGGCTCCCCCCGCAACGTGGCGCGGATCTGGGCTGCCCCCGACTCCGCAGCCACCGCCCCGCTCACCCACGAGCCGGGCGCCTCACCCGCTGCGGCGGCCGCCTCTGCCTCCGCTTCGGCCTGCGCCTGCGCGCCCAGGTGATCGGCGACGTCGACGTAGATGTCCGGGTCTCCCGCACCGCGGTTCCAGCGCTCGATCTTCGCCGGCCGGCCCGCGGCGGCAGCATCCAGCGACTGGTTGGCCAGGGCGTCCGCCCGCTTGTTCTGCGCCCGCGGCACCCACGTGAACGTGACCCGGTCGGGCGGGGCCAGCGCCTTGGCCCGCAGGGCGAGCTCGCGCAGCTTCGCGTTCTTGATCGCCCATCCCCCGGAGAGCTGCTCGACGACGAGCTTGGAGTCCAGCCGCGCCTCGATCCGCGCGGTCGGGTCGATCTCCCGGGCTGCGGCCAGCCCGGCAGTCACGCCCTCGTACTCGGCGACGTTGTTCGTCTGGATGCCCAGGTAGTCGGCGAGCTCGACGAGGACCTCTCCGGTGCGCGCGTCGAGCACGACCGCACCATAGGCGGCCGGCCCGGGGTTGCCCCGTGACCCGCCGTCGGCCTCGATGACCAGGTGCCTCACAGGCCGGACTCAGCAGTGCGCACGAGTATCCGCCGGCACTCCTCGCAGCGGACGACCTCGTCGGCCGGTTCGGAGCGGATCCGGCTGAGGTCGGCGGGGGTCAGCGTCAGCTGGCAGCCCTGGCAGCGGCCGCGATGCAGTGGTGCGGCGCCGATCCCGCCCGAGTCCGCGCGGATCCGGTCGTAGAGCGCCAAGAGGTCGGCGGGGATCTCCGGGGCCACCCGGGCGCGCTCGCCCCCGACGCGGGCCACCTCGGCATCGATGTCCGCGAACGCCGCGTCGCGGGCCCGCTCGGCGGCCAGCCGGGCGTCGGCGAGCTCGGCCACGGCGGCTGCGGCCGACGCCGCTCGGGCCTGGGCGTCCTCGAGCTTCTCCATCACCTCGAGCTCGGCGTCCTCCAGGTCGCTGACCCGTCGGGCCAGGTTGCCGATCTCGTGCTGGAGGTCCTCAAGCTGGCGGGCGGAGGCGACCGACCCGGCGTCGAGCATCGCCTGGTCGCGCGCGATCCGCTCGCGGACCTGGGCGACGTCGGCCTCGGCCTTGGTCATCTCGCGCTCGAGGTCGGACACGGCAGTGCGGACCGCGACCTCGTGATCGCGCAGCTCGCCGGCACGACCGTCGAGGGCAGCCAGCTCGGCGACCTGCGGCACACCTCGCCGCCGGTGCGCCAGCTGGCCCAGGACGGTGTCGAGGTCCTGCAGGTCGAGCAGTCGGAGCTGGGCTGCGGCATCAGCGCGCATCGGTGGGCCTCCCCACGTGGAACGTCCACGGATCGGTGACGGTGGTGGACACGGTAGTGCCCACCGAGAAGCCGGCGGCGGCAGCGTCCTGCTCGAGGAGACGGGCGGCCTGTGGCAGCCACATCCATTCGGCCGCCCAGTGCGCGACGTCGACCAGCGCGCAGCCGCCGGCCTCCAGGTGCTCGCTCGCGCGGTGGTGGCGCAGGTCGGAGGTGAGGTACACGTCGGCCCCGCTGGCTGTGGCCGCACCGAGCATGGAGTCCCCGGAGCCCCCGCAGATCGCGACCCGGCGCAGCACCCGGCGCGGATCGCCGGCCACCCGCACGCCCTGCGCGGCGGTCGGCAGCGTGGCGGCGACGAGGTCGGCGAAGTCCGCGAGTGTGATCGGCTCGGCCAGCTCCCCGACGCGACCCCCGCCTCGACCGCTCGGGACGTCAGCCAGCTCGATCACGTCGAACGCCGGCTCCTCGTAGGGGTGCGCGGCGCGCAGGGCGGCGATGACGTCGGCCCGTCGGCGTCGGGGCGCGACCATCTGCAGCATCGACTCCGCGACCGACTCGATCCGGCCGATCGACCCGATGGTCGGGTTCGCTCCGGCAAGGGGCCGGAACGTCCCGGTGCCTGGCGCGGAGAACGCGGCGCGGTCGTAGTCGCCGATCTTGCCCGCACCCGCCGCCGCCATCGCGTCGATGAGCGCCTCGGTGTCGGCGACCGGGACGAACACGATGTACTTGTCGACAGGGTCCGGCTCGGTCTCGAGGGGTTCCAGAGGCGCGACATCGCCGAGGCCCAGCGCGGTGGCGATCGCGTCGGAGACCCCGGGGCGCGCGTTGTCGGCGCTGGTATGGGCGGCCAGCAGGCCGATCCCGCTGCGCACCAGCCGGTGCACGATGCGGCCCTTGGCGTCGTCGGCGGGGATCCCGTGGACACCGGACAGGAACAGTGGGTGGTGGGTCACCAGCAGCTGCACCCCATCGGCGATCGCCTCGTCGACGACGACCGCCACCGGATCGACGGCGAACATAACCTGCTCGACCGGCTCGTCGGGGTCGCCGCACACCAGCCCGACGCGGTCCCAGGAGTCGGCTGTCCGGGGGTCGTAGCGGCGGTGCAGGAACGACACGACGTCGCGCAGGGTCGCGGTCGAGGTGGGGTCGGGCACGTTCCGCAGACTACCCGCCGAGCAACGGGAGCCGCTCCCGGTTCGTGGGTAGGATCGCCGCAATCCCCAGGCGGCCGGCGCTGACCGGGCACCGACCGGCGCCGGCCGCGACGACGCACCGGGAGGGCCATGCCACTGCGCTCGGCTCAACCCGTCGAGTCGTTCCCACAGACCGAGTCGGTGATCGCCCGCGACCCCGGCGACGTCACCCGGCTGCTGTGGTCGCTCGTGGTCACCGCGATCGGGGTACTGGCCGCGCGCGGCGCAGAGCAGACGACCGCCGGGCTCGAGGGCGACCTGGTCCAGCTCGTCGGCCACCTGCCCGACGCACTCGTCGGGTTCGTGATCGTGGCCGTCCAAGCACTGGCCGTCCTGCTCTTCGTGGGCATCCCCGTGGGGCTGCTGATCACGCGGCGGGTCCGCCGGTGGGCCATCTACACCCTCGGCTGGGTGCTGACCAGTTCCCTGGTCACCCTCGCCGGGCGCCTGGTACCCGCCGAGGGCGTCCCGCAGCTGCCCGACGTCGGGCTGTCCACCGCCCAGTACGCCTCGTGGCCGCCCTCGCAGTCGGTGGCCACCAGCGTGACCGCCGTCATCCTGCTCAGCCCGCACCTGAGCCGGCCCTGGCGGCGGTTCGGCTGGGCCTTCGTCGCGACGCTCGGACTCCTGCGGGTCGTCACCGCCCGTGATGTCGCCCTGGACATCGTGCTCGCGGTCGGGATCGGCGGGGTGGTCGGCTACGGGCTGCTCCTGGCGTTCGGCCGCCGCGTCGTTCTGCCCACTGCCAGCAGCGTGCTGGCGGCGCTGGACCGGATCGGCATCCACGCCGTGGCTGTCGAGGCGGCCCCGATCAGGTCCAGGGCGTCACTGCCGTTCGCGGCGACGCTGGAGGATGGCAGCCGGGTCCACTGCAAGGTGCTGGCCACCGGGCAGTACGAGGCCGACGCCCTCATGCGGACCTACCGGCGGGTACGGATGCGCGACCTCGGCGAGGACGTCGCGTACTCGACGGTGCGCCGGGCGGTGGCGGTCGAGGCCATGATGTCGATGTCCGCCGAGCGCGCGGGCGCGCACACTCCGACCCTGCTGGGAATGGCTCCGATAGGCACCGGGGACGAGATGGTCCTGGCGTTCGCCGAGGTAACCGGCACGACCTTGGACCTGGTCCCGACCGAGAGGATCACCGACGACGTCCTCGAGCAGGCGTGGCACGCCCTCGCGCGACTGCGGGCCGCGGGAATCGCACACCGCGACCTCCAGCTGTCCAGCTGGATCCTCGATGACGACGAGCAGCTGTGGGTGATCGACTTCTCCTTCGGTGAGCCGGGCGCCTCCGACGGAGCCATGTGCGCGGACATCGCTGAGCTCCTGGCCGCCACCTACGCCGTCGTCGGCGCGGAGCGGGCAGTCGCTCCCGCCGTGCGGGCCCTGGGTGCCCCGACCGTCGAGACCGGGCTGAGCCACCTCGTGCCGGTCGCCCTGACCCGGCCCACCAGGGCGGCCGTGAAGGCCCAGCCCGGGGGTCTCGAGCCGCTCGTGAGCGCCACGGCCCGGGCATGCGGGGTCGCCGAGCCCGAGTTCGCCCCGATCGAGCGGGTCAAGCCGCGGACCCTGGTGATGGCCGGCCTGCTCGCCGTGGCCATCTATGTCCTGATCCCCCAGCTCACGGACCTGCCCCGGATGCTTCAGGCGGTCCGGGAGGCGGACCCGCAGTTCGTGGCCGCGGCAGCCCTGGCCTCGCTCATGACCTACCTCGGGTCGGCGATGGCCCTGACCGGCTCCTTCCCGATCCACGTGCCCTTCCTGCACGCAGCCCTGGCCGCGGTCTCGGCGACGTTCGCCGGTGCGGTCGCTCCGCCGGGGGTCGCGCATGTGGGGCTCAACGTCCGGTTCGGGCAGAAGCAGGGCCTGCCCGCCCCGGTGGCGGTCTCGGCGACGGCCGCCAAGGAGGTCGGCGTCGGGGCCGTTCACGTGGCCCTGCTGGTGCTGCTCGCGATCGTCGCCGGCAGCACCGGGGCCCTCGAGGAGGAGCTGAACAAGCTTCCCTCGATCCAGACCATTGCCATCGGCGTGGCCGTCCTGCTGGCGCTCATCGGGCTCATCGCCGCGATCCCGCGGTTCCGGGTGTTCGTCGCCGACACCGTGGTCCCGGCCGTGAGGCACTCGCTGGGAGCCATGCGCACGCTGGTCTCGAGCCCGATGAAGATGCTGGTCCTCTTCGTCGGGGCGATGCTGCTGCAGGTCGGCTACATCGCGGCCCTGTACTTCTCGGTCCGGGCGCTCGGCGGAGACGTGGGGTTCACCACGATCGGCCTGATCTACCTGACCGTCGGTTCAGCCGCGTCCGTCGCGCCGACCCCCGGTGGTGTCGGCGCGGTCGAGGCGGTCCTGCTCGCGGCCCTCACCGGTGTCGGCTTCGCAGCCGCCCCCGCCCTGGCGGCGGTGTTCCTCTACCGCCTGGTCACGTTCTGGGCGCCGATCCCCCTCGGCGGGCTGTCGATGCGCTGGCTGGTCTCCCGCGACCTGCTGTAGCGGGCCGGTTCAGGGGAGCCTGGGGGCGAGGTAGGCCACCGCGGAGTCGATGGTGTCCAGCTGGGGGTAGTCGTCCTCGGGGATGTCCGCGTGCAGGGCATCGGCGAGCAGCGCGACGAGTTCGAGGAAGTCGATGGAGTCCAACCCCGCCTGATCGCGCAGGGACTCGCCCGGTTCCAGTGCAGCCGGGTCCACGTCGGGCGCCACCAGTCCGACGGCCTCGAGCAGGACGTGGTGCGCGCGATCGGTGTTCATAGCTCCTCCGGGTTCTGCAGGGCGTGGGCGAATGTGGCCAGGAACGCCGAGGCGGTGCGGCCGTCGCTGGCGCGATGGTCGGCCGCGAGCACGACGGTGACGGTCGGGCGGACGGTCAGCATCCCGTTGACCGCCCATGGGCGCTCGACGATCCCGCCGATGCCCACCAGGGCGACCTGCGGCGGGAAGATGACGCCGTAGAGGGCGTCAGGGCCGGTCTCGCCGAGGCTGCTCACGGTGATGCTCGCACCGGCCATCTCTGCCTGGCGCAGGTTGCCGCGCCGGGCGCGCACGACGAGGTCGGACAGCGCGGCCATGAGGTCGTCGATCCGCAGGGCACCGGCATCGGGGATGGCCGGTGTCACCAGCCCGCCGCCCCGGGTGGCGACAGCCACCCCGAGGTCGACGCGCTCGGCGGGGCGCAGGGCGCCGTCGACCCAGTGGCCGTTGAGGTCGGGGACCGCTGCCGCTGCGAGCACTGTCGCCCGCAGGAAGAGCGCTGCGGGCAGGACCCGCCTGGCCACCGGGAGGGTTGCGTTGTGGGTGCGCAGCCACGGCATCGCGGTGCCGAGGTCGATCGTCTGCGTGACGTGGTAGTGCGGGATCTCCGTGTTGGACCGAGACATCAAGTTCGCGATCGCGGTGCGCATCGCGGCCTTCTTGTCTGCCTGGGCCGCGGTCCCCGTGGGCCGGTCCGGCAGCCCCTGCGCCGGCTCGACCGGCGATGGCGCGCCCCCACGCGATGATCCATTCAGGTTGTGGTCGCTAGAGGCCACCGAACCCGCATGGATCACCTCGGCCGCGTACGCCGCGCGCTCCACGTCGGCGCCCACCACTGCCCTGGCCTGACCAGAGGCCGTGAGGGCGGCTAGGTCGATCCCCCGTTCGGCAGCGATCCGCCGAGCCCGCGGGGTAACCCGCAGCCGCTCCCCGGAACCACCACCGGTCACCTCCCGGGCACCCCCTCCCCCACCGCGTCGTCCGCCATCGCGCGGACCAACTGCGTCCTCGTCCGGATTCGAGGTGTCTGAACGCTCGGGAATCCGGACACGGTGAGACGGGGTGGGCGCCGTCACCGGGGCGGGCGTCCCCGCGTCGGGCTCCGCAGAGGCCGACGGACCGGTGGTCACCGGGGCGGCACGCAGGACGTCGTCGTGCGTGATGTGTCCCTCGGGTCCGGTTCCGGGGACGGCGTCGAGGTCGACCCCGAGCTGGTGGGCCAGGTGCCGCACCGGAGGTGTCGCGCGAGGATGCTCGGGAGGTGTCGCGCGAGGATGACTCGGGGTGGGACGTCGACGTGGATGCCCGGTCGGCGCGACCTCCGGGGCTTGTGTCATGGATTCGGTCCGTTCTGTGGACCGAATCGATGACACAGCCCCTGCGGACGACGCCCCGATGATCGCCAGCGGGGTCCCGACCGCCACCTTCACGCCCGTGCCGACGAGGATCTCCTCGACGACGCCCTCCTCGAAGGCCTCGATCTCGATGGCCGCCTTCGCGGTGTCGACCACCGCCACGATCTGGCCGCGCTTCACGGCATCGCCGGGCTTCACCAGCCACTCGATGATCGTGCCGACGTCCATGTCCGCCCCCAGCGAGGGCATCCGGAACTCGCCCATGGCTCAGGCCTCCCCACGCATCGCCAGCTGGGCGGCCGCGACGATCCCCTTGACCGTCGGCAGGGCAGCCAGTTCGAGGTGCCTGGCGTAGGGCATCGGGACCTCGGCGCTGCACACGCGCCCCACGGGGGCGTCCAGGTCGTAGAACGCCTGCTCGGTGATCCGTGCGGAGATCTCCGCGGACAGGCTCCCGCTGCGCCAGCCCTCGTCGATGACGACCGCGCGGTGGGTGCGCCGCACAGACCCCAGGATCGTCACGTCGTCGAGCGGACGAAGCGTGCGCAGGTCGATGACCTCCGCGTCGACACCGTCCTGGGCCAGGGCTGCCGCGGCGTCGAGCGCGGTCGCCAGCGTCCCGCCGTACGTGATCAACGTGACGTCCGAGCCCGGACGCCGGATCGCCGCCGAGTCGATGTCGACCGGTCCGGCGTCCGCGGGCAGCTCCCCAGAGGCGTTGTAGAGTCCGCCGTGCTCGAAGACCAGCACCGGATCGGGGTCCGCGAGCGCCGTGGCCAGCATCCCGCGCGCGTCGGGGATCGTCGCGGGCGCGACAATCCGGATGCCCGGTATGTGGGCGTACCAGCCCTCGAGGCTGTGCGAGTGCTGCGCGGCCAGCTGCCTGCCCGCTCCCGTCGTCATCCGGATGACCAGAGGAACCTGGAACTGCCCCCCGGACATGTGCTGCAGGGCGGCGGCCGTGTTCATGATCTGGTCCAGGGCCAGCAGGGAGAAGTTGACCGTCATGATCTCCACGATCGGGCGCATCCCGCCCAGGGCAGCCCCTATTCCGGCGCCGACGAACGCCGACTCCGACAGGGGCGTGTCGCGGATGCGGTCGGGGCCGAACTGCTCGAGCAGGCCCATGCTCACACCGAAGCAGCCGCCGTACATCCCGACGTCCTCGCCCATGAGGAACACCCGGTCGTCGGCGAGCATCGCCTCGCGGATCGCCTCCCGGACGGCCTCGCGATAGGTGAGGGTGGTGGGCATCGGGGCGGCCGGGGCCGGGGGCCGGGGTCGGGGCGGCGGTGGGGCGGCGGTGGGGGCGGCGTTGGCGGTCGTCACCTCGGCCCCACCGGCCTGGTGCTTGCGCGCGGTCATGGCGCCACCTCCTCCAGCTCGGCGCCGGGTCGGAGGACCGAGCTGCCCGGAGTGTGCACGAACAGGTGCAGGTCGGCCACGTCCTCCAACGGCGAGGCCTGCGCGAACTCGGCCGCGTCATCGACGATCGCGGCGATCTCGGCCTCCATCGCCGCGACGTCGGCGTCGGTCAGGACCCCCTCGGCGGTCATCCGGTCACGCAGGGACTGGATCGGGTCGTGGGCCTTCCACGCCTCGACCTCGGACTTCTCGCGGTAGCGCTCCGGATCGAACATCGAGTGCGCCCGGAACCGGAACGTGCGCGCCTCGAGGAAGTGCGGACCGCCGCCGGCGCGCACCGAATCCACCGCCCGCCGCGCGGTCTGCGCCACAGCGCGCACGTCCATCCCATCGACCGACCACGCCGGCACCTCGTACGCCGAGGCCTTCACCGCGAGGTTCGTCTCGGACTCCGAGCGCGACAGAGCGGTGCCCATGGCGTACAGGTTGTTCTCGCAGACGAACAGCACCGGCAGTCCCCAGACCGCCGCGAGGTTGATCGACTCGTGGAACTCGCCCTCGGCCATCGCGCCCTCGCCGAA
This sequence comes from uncultured Actinomycetes bacterium, assembly GCA_963706875.1. Classification (GTDB taxonomy): domain Bacteria; phylum Actinomycetota; class Actinomycetes; order S36-B12; family CAIYMF01; genus Prado023. The sequence continues at coordinate 669,652 of CAVPNW010000016.1, forward strand.
GAAGCAGGCGGTGACCCGATCGCGGCCGGCCAGCTTGTCGGCCAGGGCGATCCCGACGGCCAGGGGCAGCCCGCCCCCGACGATGGCGTTGCCCCCGAAGAACCGCGTCGGGGCGTCGAACAGGTGCATCGACCCACCCCGCCCGCGGCAGCATCCGGTGACCTTCCCGAACATCTCGGCCATCACCGAGCGCGCCGACATCCCCTTGAGCAGGGCATGCCCGTGCTCCCGGTAGGTGGCGACGATCGCGTCGTCGGGATCGAGCGCGGACATCACCCCTGTGGCCACGGCCTCCTCGCCGATGTACACGTGCAGGAAGCCGCGGATCTCCCCGGCGCTGTACAGCTCGACACAGCGCTCCTCGAAGCGGCGCACGAGCAGCATGTCGCGCAGCAGTCGCATGTCGCGGGACGCATCAGCGGTCATCGAGGTGCTCCTTCCGGCTCGGCGGGCACCTCCAGGGTGCTCAGGTCTCCCTCGGCCAGGCCCAGCTCGCGCGCCCTCAGCAGGCGGCGCATGATCTTCCCGGACCGGGTCTTGGGCAGGTTGTCGTCGAACGCGATCTCCCGGGGCGCGACCGCCGGACCCAGGCGCCGCCGGGCGTGCGCGCTGATCTCCCGACGCAGCAGGTCGAGGTCGGCGGTTTCGCGACTGATCCCCGGCTTCAGCGCGATGAAGGCCTTGATCCGCTCCCCCAGCAGCGGGTCGGGGATCCCGATGACGCCCGCCTCGGCGACCGCCGGGTGCTCCATCAGCACGCTCTCGACCTCGAAGGGCCCGATCAGGTGCCCGGCGGACTTGATGACGTCATCGGCGCGGCCGACGAACCAGAACCAGCCCGAGGCGTCCCGACGGGCCAGGTCGCCGGAGAGGTACCAGCCGTCGGCGAAGCACTTCGCGTATCGCGCCTCGTCGTTGAGGTAGCCGCGGAACATCGAGGGCCATCCGGGGCGCAGTGCGAGCTCGCCGATCTCGTCGGGCGCGACCTCCGCGATCGAGCCGTCCGGGCCCGCGGCCGCCCGTCCGTCCGCACCGCGCGCCAGCACCGTGGCCGTGATCCCCGGCATCGGCCGGCCCATCGAACCGGGGTGGACGTCGCACGCGGCGTAGTTGGCGATCATGATCCCGCCGGTCTCGGTCTGCCACCAGTTGTCGTGGATCGTCAGGCCCAGCGCGTCGCGGCCCCAGACGACGGCCTCCGGGTTCAGCGGCTCCCCCACGCTCGCGACGAACCGCAGCCTGGACAGGTCGTACTCGCCCGGCAGCGCCGTGCCGGCGCGCATGAGCATCCGGATCGCGGTCGGGGCGGTGTACCAGATCGTCACGCCCTGCTCGTCGAGGGTGCGGTACCAGCGCCGCGCGTCGAACTCACCCTCGTCGACCAGCGCGGTCAGCCCGACGGTCAGCGGGGCGATCACCCCGTAGGACGTGCCCGTGACCCAGCCGGGGTCGGCGGTGCACCAGTAGATGTCCTCGGGGTGCAGGTCGAGAGCGAAGCGACCCGTGGCGTGGTGGGCCACGACCGCGCCATGCACGTGCATCGCGCCCTTGGGGGCGCCTGTGGTACCGCTGGTGAAGTGCAGCAGCGCGAGCTCCTCGGGATCCGTTGGCTCGATGTCGAACGTGGTGGGCCGGCCGGCAACGAGATCGTCGAGGTGCACCGCGCCGGGGATGTCGGAGACGTCCACGCCCGGCGGATCGACGAGCAGGACATGGGCGAGGCCCGGGAGCTCCCCGCGGACCGGCGCGACCTTCTTGCGGTACAGGTCGGCCGACGTGACCAGCACCCGACCGTCGCCCAGGGCGATGCGCTGGCGCACGGGCTCGGGCCCGAACGCGCTGAACAGCGGGGAGAAGACGCAGCGCGCCTTGACGGTCCCGATCAGGGCGACGTACAGCCACGGAACCCGGCCCACGAGGCTGAACACACGGTCACCCCGGCTCAGGCCGAGGCTGTGCAGCCCGTGGGCGAACGCCGAGGTCCGCGCGGCCAGGTCCGCGTACGTGACGTCCGAGGTGGTGGAGTCCTTGGCCAGGCAGCGCAGTGCGACGTGGTCGCCCCGGCCGTGGGCGAGATGCCGATCGACCGCCTCGTACGCGATGTTCAGGCCTCCCGCCGGGAGGCCGTCGAGCCACCCGCGCGCCTGCTCCCAGGTGAATGAGGCGCGCATCGCGTCGTAGTCGTCGAGGTGGGGTCGTACCCGCAGCTCGGCGGGATTCTTGCGGATCACACGTGCCTGCAGGTCGACGGCATCCATGTATCCGCGATATCAGCGGCGGGAGCGGCCCGGTAGGGACATTGGTCCCCTCCACGACGCGCCCTGCCCTCCCGGCCCCGCGCGGGTGGCCCGCGGGCAGGTCTGGTGGGCCCGGCCGGGCTCGAACCGACGACCTACCCGGTGTAAGCGGGTTGCGCTACCAGCTGCGCCACGGGCCCGCGGGCAAGGGTACGCACCGGGACGCCAACCACCAAAGCGCTACGTGGTCGCGCGCCGACCCACAAACCCGCGGCCACCCACAAACCCTCCGCCAGAGTGCAGACCCTCCCCGTCCGCGCGGAGGGTCTGCGCCTTCGCGGAGGGTCTGCGCTTGGCCGGCCGGGCCGGGTGGGGCGTCAGGCGATCTCGGCCAGTGCGGCGCGGTAGTCCTCGGGGCTGCGGACGTCGCCGGTGCCGCCCACGACCGCCCAGCGCACGACGCCCTCACGGTCGAGGACGAACGAGGCGCGGGTGGCCATGCCACGGTCGGGCAGGAACACCCCGTACTCCTGGGCGACGGCCCCGTGCGGCCAGAAGTCGCTGAGCAGGTCGTAGCCGAGGCCCTCGGCCGCCTTGAACACCTTGAGGGCGTGCTTGGTGTCCACGGAGATCCCGAGCAGGACGGTGTCGTCGTCGAAGGCACCGATGCGGTCACGCACGTCGCACCATTCGTCGGTGCACAGACCCGAGAAGGCGAACGGGTAGAACACAAGCACCACCTTGCGGCCACGCAGGTCCGACAGCGTGACCGATTCCCCGTCCTGGTTCACCAGCGTGAAGTCGGGGGCCTCCTGGCCGACCGTGACAGACATCTCAGTTCCTCCTCGAAATGGGTACCACCTAGGTGCGCCAATCCTGCACGGCACTGGCAGGATTGGCCAATGGCCGACCCGCACCCGCTCCCACCCGGGCTGGAGCCGGATCCCCACGAGCACGGCCTCGCCTCCGGGGACCTCACCGCTCTGGCAGCCGACATCGACCGCGCGTGGGAGCTCTTCGAGGGTGTCGCGGCCGAGGTGGATCCGGATGCGCCGTCACGCAAGAACGGCTGGACGGCTCGCGACCTCGTCGCCCGCCTCGGCCAGTGGGAGTCGGGCCGCACGTTGACCGACCTCCTGGCGGACGCCCATGACGGCGACGCCGAGCACTACGACGCCGACGCCGTGGACGAGCAGGTGCGGGAAGCGACCGCGGACCTCCCCTTCGAGGACGTCCGCTCAGCCCTGTCTGCGGCGCGCACGACCACGCGTGAGTGGCTGGGCTCGGACGGGCCGGGGACCTGGGGGTTGGTGCACACGTCCTCACCCCTCGGTCCACTGCCCGTCCTGACCGTCATGAACGCCATGACCTACCAGCTGAGCGTCACCTCGTTGGACCTCGAGCCGTGCGGAACGACGGCTCCCGAGGAGCTGCTGGGCATCGGGTTGTTCGCCCTGATCGACACCACGGGCGCCCTCGCGGGACGAAAGCACGTCACCGGGTCGTTCACCGCGGTGACTCCGGAGCGGATCGTGGGCGCGGGATCACGAGCGGGGCACTGGCGCACGGCCCTGCTCCCCGAGGACCCGCACATGGGACCCGGCGTGCTGGCACCCACGCGCATGGTGATCGATGCCACCAGCGGGCGGGCCAACGTGGGCCACCTGTACCGCACCGGAGAACTGCACGTGCGCGACCTCGGTGGGCTCGTGCGCCTCGCGCCCGTGCTCGAGGGCGTCCCGGGGATCCCCCCGCTGGGCGCGGTCGGTCGCGCGCTCACGGTGGTCGATGCGGTCGGAGGGCTGTTCGGCCGGTTGCGCCGCTGACGGTCCCGCCCCGACCACATCTCCCGGCGCGATCGGAGCGATCGGACCCTGCCTACCGCGAGACGAGCCGCACGGCCTGCCACTGGGCAAGGGTCACCGACGTCGTGCGCCGCAGCCCCGAGGTTGCCGCGGCATCGGCGATGTCCGCCGGCTCCATGGCGCCCTCGCGTCCGAACTTGGGCGTCAGGAGCCACACCACCCCGTTGTCCGCCAGCGGGGACTTCGCGTCCACCATGGCGTCGGCGAGGTCGCCGTCGTCCTCTCGCCACCACAGCAGGACCATGTCGACAACGCCATCGAAGTCCTCGTCGACTGCCTGCTCCCCTGTTCCGGCGATCACCGCATCGGCAACCAGATCATCGGTGTCGGTGTCGTACCCGACCTCCTGGACGGTCTGCCCCGCGGTCATGCCCAGCCGCTTGGCCAACGCCGATGCCTGATCGGCGTCGTCGGCCGTTGCACCCACCTGTATCCCCTCACCTCGTGTCACCGGCTCCGCACGGTCGTGCGGCGCCGTTGGGCGCAAGTATGGTGCTGCCAAGGGCCCAACGCATACCTCAACGCGCACGTGCCGCCCGGAAGCGGAATAGTTGCCCCCGCTGCACCTGACCACGATCGGAAGAGGTTCCCCACGTGATCGACTACGACCCGCTGATGCCCGGTGGACTGCCCGACCAGTACGTCGACGCCGACCCCGCGGAGACCAGCGAGTGGCTCGAGTCCCTCGACGCCGTCGTCGACAACGCCGGCACCACCCGCGCCCGGTACCTGATGCTCGAGCTGCTGCGACGCTCCGCCGAGCGCAGCGTCGGCGTGCCCGCCCTGCGCAGCACCGACTACATCAACACCATCTCGCCGGACAAGGAGCCGTCCTTCCCCGGCGACGAGGCGATGGAGTACCGGATCCGCGCAGCGACCCGCTGGAACGCCGCGATGATGGTGCACCGCGCCCAGCGCCCCGGTGTGGGCGTGGGCGGGCACATCTCGTCCTACGCCTCGTCGGCGGCCATGTACGAGGTCGGGTTCAACCACTTCTTCCGCGGCCCGGACGCGCCCGGAGGTGGCGACCAGATCTTCTTCCAGGGCCACGCCTCCCCCGGGCATCTACGCCCGCGCCTATCTCGAGGGCGTGCTCAGCGAGGACCAGCTCGACGGCTTCCGCCAGGAGCTCTCCCACCCGGCCGGGAGCCTGCCCAGCTACCCGCACCCGCGGCTCATGCCGGAGTTCTGGCAGTTCCCGACCGTGTCGATGGGCCTCGGGCCGCTGCACGCGATCTACCAGGCCCGCTTCAACCGCTACCTGCTCAACCGCGGGATCAAGGACACCAGCCAGCAGCGCGTGTGGGCGTTCCTCGGCGACGGCGAGACCGACGAGCCGGAGTCGCTGGGCAACATCAGCCTGGCCGCGCGCGAGGGCCTGGACAACCTGACGTTCGTCATCAACTGCAACCTGCAGCGCCTCGACGGCCCGGTGCGCGGCAACGGCAACATCATCCAGGAGCTGGAGTCGAACTTCCGCGGCGCCGGCTGGAACGTCATCAAGGTGATCTGGGGCCGCGGCTGGGACCGGCTGCTCGCGCTGGACACCGAGGGCGCCCTCGTTGCACTGATGAACAACACCCCCGACGGCAACTACCAGACCTACCGCGGTGAGGACGTGGCGTTCCTGCGCCAGAACTTCTTCGGCCGCGACCCGCGGGTCGCCGCGATGGTCGCCGACATCCCCGATGACGAGCTCTGGGCGCTCAAGCGCGGCGGCATGGACTACCGCAAGCTCTACTCCGCCTACAGGACGGCCGTCAGCCACACGGGCCAGCCCACGGTGATCCTCGCCAAGACGATCAAGGGCTGGTCACTCGGCCAGCACTTCGAGAGCCGCAACGCGACCCACCAGATGAAGAAGCTGTCGCTGGAGGACCTGCGCACGTTCCGCGACCGCCTGCACATCCCGATCCCCGACGACCAGCTCGACAAGTACCTGCCGCCCTACTACAAGCCGGGCCCGGACGACCCGCAGACCCAGTACATGATGGAGCGCCGGGCGGCCCTCGGCGGCTCGATGCCGCGCCGGCAGGCCACGTCACGACCCCTGGCGCAGCCCCCGGAGAAGACCTACGACATCGTCACCCGGGGCTCGGGCAAGCAGGAGGTCGCCACGACGATGACGTTCGTGCGGCTCTTCAAGGACCTCACCCGCGACCCGGAGATCGGCTACCGGTTCGTCCCGATCATCCCCGACGAGGCCCGCACGTTCGGCATGGATGCGCTGTTCCCGACGCTGAAGATCTACAACCCGAAGGGGCAGAACTACCTGTCGGTGGACCGCGAGCTGATGCTGTCGTACAAGGAGGCCACCAACGGCCAGATCCTGCACGAGGGCATCGACGAGGCCGGCTCGGTGGCCTCGTTCGCGGCCGTCGGCTCGTCGTACTCCACGCACGACCAGCCGATGATCCCCGTCTACATCTTCTACTCGATGTTCGGATTCCAGCGGACCGCCGACTCGTTCTGGCTGGCCGGCGACCAGATGGTCCGCGGGTTCGTGATGGGCGCCACTGCGGGCCGGACCACCCTCAACGGCGAGGGCCTGCAGCATGAGGACGGCCACAGCCACGTCATCGCGATGACCAACCCCGCCGTGGTGGCCTACGACCCCGCCTATGCCTACGAGATCGGGCACATCGTGCGCGACGGCCTGCGCCGGATGTACGGCGAGGACTCCGAGAACGTCTTCTTCTACATCACGCTCTACAACGAGCCCTACGTGATGCCCCCGCAGCCCGAGGGCCTCGACGTCGACGGCCTGCTGCGCGGCATGTACCTGCTCAACCCGTCGACCGACGAGCACCCGCTGCGGGCCCAGATCATGGCCTCGGGCGTGGCCGTCCCGTGGGCGCTCAAGGCCCAGGGGATGCTGGCCGAGCAGTGGGGCGTGGCCGCCGATGTCTGGTCGGTGACGTCCTGGACCGAGCTGCGCAAGGACGGCCTGGCCTCGGACAAGCACAACCTGTTCGAGCCGACCGGCGAGCCGAGCGTCCCCTATGTGACCACGCGCCTCGAGGGTCGGCCCGGCCCGGTCGTGGCCGTGTCGGACTACATGCACGCCCTGCCCGACCTGATCCGCAAGTGGGTCCCCGGTGACTTCGCGACCCTGGGAACCGATGGGTTCGGCATGTCCGACACCCGCGGCGCGCTGCGCCGGCACTTCCTGGTCGACGCCGAGTCGATCGTCGTGCGGACGTTGCTGTCGCTGGCCGAGCGCGGTGAGATCGGCCGCGAAGTCGTCCGCGAGGCACTGGATCGCTACCGCCTGTGGGATCCGACCGCCGCCGACGCCGGCAGCACGGAGGGCGGCGGGTGACCGATCCCCAGTCGTCCGTCCGGCGGGTCCTCGCGGCGCAGGTCACCGACCTGCCCGAGGGGCACGTGGCCAGGGCGACGGGCCCCGATGACGTGGCGGCCATCACGGCGCTCATGCGCTCGGTGGACATAGCCGGGTGCGGGCACACCTCGACCAACATCGAGGCGGTCGCCGACGAGCTCGCCGACCCGGAGTGTGGCTGGGAGTACGGATCGGCGGCTGTCTGGCGAGGGGCGGACCTGGTCGGCGCAGCCCTGGTCTTCGACGGCTTGGTGGAGGGGCGCGGCTGGTTCTTCGACGTCTATGCGCGACCCGGGGACGCTCGGGCCCGAGCGATTCTCGGCTCGCTCATCGACTCCGCCCTGCGCGAGGGCCGGTATCGCTGGGATGCGCTGTACCTGGATCCCGATGTGCCCCTGCCCATCGCGAAGTCAGGAGGCTACGCCAACGACGGCGCGCTGCGGGCCGAGCTCGAGATCCGCGGGTTCGCGGAGGTCCGCCGCTACTGGCGGATGAAGGTGGACCACTGGTCGGTCGAGGGCCTGACCGTGCAGGGCTCCCAGGGCGCTGATGCGGACCCCGCGGGCGTCCGCGCGCTTCCCGGGGGATACGTGCTCCGGCCATTCCGGGATGTGGAGTCCGAATGGCGGGATGTGCACGCCGTGAGCTCGCTGGCGTTCCTGGACCACTTCGACTTCACACCGCTCGACTTCGAAGCGTGGCAGGCGAGAATGCGCGGCGTGACGGTGGACCCGACCCAGTGGATCGTCGCTGAGTTCGACGGGCAGATGGTCGGCTATGTGCTGGGATCCAACACGTACGCCAGTGACGACTGCGGCTACGTGGCCAGCATCGGGGTCCTGCGGGAGCACCGGGGCAAAGGGGTCGCCCGAGCACTCCTGCGCGCCCGGATGGCAGACGACGTGGCCCGTGGCTTCCTCAGCACGATCCTGCATGTCGACGCCACCAGCCCGACGGGCGCGACGCGCCTCTACGAGTCCGTCGGCATGGTCGCCGACAGCGAGTTCGTCGGTCGCCACCGCCCCCTGTTCCGCTGACGCCCCGCCGGGCGGTTGCGCTGCACTTCGGGCCGTTCGTCGAGTCCGAGACGCAACGCAGCCGCGTTCGGGCGTCGGAAACGCAACACAACTGAGCGATCGTTCGGACAAGCGGCTGGCCCGGGAGGGTCTCCCCTGCCCGGGCCAGCCGGCTCCTCCCCCGAGGTCTGTCGGGCTACACCACCTGGTGCAGCCACCGCACGGGCACGCCGTCACCTGCGCGCCGGAACGGCTCGAGCTCGGCGTCCCAGGCCGCGCCAAGGATCATGTTCAGGCCGTTGCGCAGCTCGGACGGATCGTCCCCAGCCGCGTTGAGGATCGCGCGCAGGCGATCCTCGTGGATCATGATGTCGCCGTGCGGGCCCATCGTGGCCCGGAACACCCCGAGCTCGGGGGTGACAGCGAACCGCTCGCCCTCAGCGCCCTTGCCGGGCTCCTCAGCGACCTCGTAGCGCACGGTCTTGAACTGGCGCAGGGCTGAGGTGATGCGCGCGGCGGTACCCGGCTTGGCCTGCCACGACACCTCGCCGCGGACCTGCCCGGGCAGCACGGGCTGGGGCAGCCAGTCGAGGCTCACCCGGGTCCCGAGCACGTCACTGATCGCCCACTCCACATGCGGGCACAACGCACGCTGCGTGGAGTGCACGAACAGAACCCCACGGGTGAGACCCGGGCGCTCAGCAACCATATGCACGGCCATGGCCGACCTCCGATCCCGGCGAGTTTCGCCTTCCCCAGCGTCCTCGTCGATCGGATGTGACCATCCCTGAGGGGAGCATAATCACAAGTGTGTCGTTTTGGCTAGACCAGTGACCGACCAATCACGCTGAGCGTGCAGAGGCACTCGCCGGTGCTGGTGCCGCAGGTGCGCATCGGGAGGCCGGTGGCCACGGCTGCGGGCTGAGGAATCCCCGGAACAGACCCAGCCAGCTGGCAGCTTCGGAGCACTGCGAGCTCGCCGGTTGGGTCCGGGCGAGAGTCACGACGACCTCGGACTCGCGCCCCGGATCGATCCGGATGATGCCGGAGTGCGCGATCCCCGCCTCGGCCATCCAGCGGGCCGGCCTGTATGGGGTCTGGCTGCTGTTGGGCAGCAGCACCAGCCGGTAGGTGGCCGGCGGCACAGGTCCGATCCGGTAGTGATCCGGATCGTCGCGGACGAAGTACGCGAAGTACTTCCGGCTCGGGTCCGCCACAGCCTGCAGGTAGGCCGGCACTCCGGGCAGCGGCATCCCCGTGTCGCCGGCGAGGACCTGGCCGACGAGCATTCCGCCGCTGACGAGGACGAAGTCCACCCCGGAGCGCGCCTCACCGGCGCCCAGCGAGAGCGGGGTCGCCGCGATCCAGTCATTCGCGCGGTCGTACCACTGGTCGATCATGCCGGGGGCCCATGCGTGCACGATCAACCCCCTGGTGGGGGCGATGCCCCGGACCAGGAAGGCTCCGGACTCGTCGGTGGTCGTGTCTCGCGGGCAGCCGAACTGGCACTTCTCGATTCGCACGGAGGCACCGGGAACCGGGTGGCCAGCGGCGTCGCGCACCGTTCCGGAGAGCTCACCACCGCGCGGCAGCCGGATGACCAGGCCCGTCACATCACCCGGCGACTCCACGCGCCTGCCGGATTCCGAGCCGTCGGACCAGTAGCCATCACCGAGGAAGGGGCTGCTCGGCGGGACCTGCACGTGCAGCCGGATCGCCACAGGCGGCAGCCCGCTGATCTCGAAGGTCCCCGGCGCACCGCCGGGCTCGAACCTGCCCGCGGGATCGGACCACGCCGCGCCCGCGATGCGGGCCACGAGTTGCGCCCCCTCGACCGGCTCGCCCGTGTCCTCGGCGATCACCCGTCCGGAGATCGAGCGCCCGCCCGGCAGGTCGATGTCCGCCACGAACCCCTGGCTGGTCACCGGGATCACGCCCGCCTGCCCGAACGCGTAGACACCGGGCCAGTACGTCGCGACGAAGTCACCGACCAGCGGCGATCGGACGTGCAGCTTCACATGCCCGGCTCGGAGGCCCGCGAACGAGTAGCGACCCGCGAGATCGGTGGCCACCTGTTCCGACTCGCCCGCCCAGTCCCCGGTCTCGGTCACCGGGGTGAGGACGACCCACGCAGCAGACAGCGCAGTCCCGTCGGCCGTGACCACGCCGGAGACCGAGCCGAGTCCGTCGGCCGACGCCGGGGCGGCGAGGGCGGGGGCCCCGGCCAGGGTCATCCCCGAGACGAGCACCCACGCAGCAACCACACGCAGAAGCGCCTCGCTGCGGGCCATGGTGTCCCCTCGGTTCTCCGTGACTCCATGGTCCTCCTCCAGACGACCCATGCCAAGGCACAGGGGGCCGAGGGGCTGACTCGCGGCCCCCGACCGTGGCCCCTGCCGGATTGGGGGTTCGGTACCTCGAGGTGCATGGATCACGTCTCGCTGCGCCCGCCCGGCTCACTAGAGTCGGAAGGGTGACGATCGACCCACGCCCAGCGACCGCGCCCTCCGCCTCCGCTTCCCCGGGCTCCCCGCCGGCCCCGACGGATCCACGCTCCCCCGGCCTGCCGGCTCGCGCGCGGGTGGTCGTGATCGGAGGCGGGATCATCGGGACATCGATCGCCTACCACCTCGCCGAGCAGGGCTGGACCGACACCGTGCTGCTCGAGCGCGACCGGCTCACCTCGGGCACGACCTGGCACGCCGCCGGCCTGATGGTCACGTTCGGCTCGACCTCGCAGACGTCGACCGAGCTGCGGATGTACACCAAGGACCTGTACTCCCGGCTCGAGGCCGAGACCGGGCAGGCCACGGGGTTCCGCCCGATCGGGCTGATCGAGGTCGCGGCCGACGAGGGCCGCCTCGAGGAGTACCGGCGGGTGTCGGCGTTCAACCGGCACTGCGGGGTGGACGTCCACGAGATCAGCGCCCGCGAGGTCGGCGAGCTGTTCCCGATCGCGCGCACCGACGACATCCTCGCCGCGTTCTACACCCCGACCGACGGCCGGGTGAATCCGGTCGACGTCACGATGGCCCTGGCCAGGGGCGCCCGGATGCGCGGGGCGACGCTGCTGGAGGGCACCCCGGCGATCGACGTGCTGACCCGTGAGGGCGCGGTCGCCGGCGTGCGCACGCCGGCTGGTGACATCGAGTGCGAGTACGTCGTCAATGCCGCGGGCATGTGGGCCCGGCAGCTCGGCGAGCGCTCGGGGGTGAGCATCCCGCTGCAGGCGGCTGAGCACTACTACCTGATCACCGGGGCGATGCCCGAGGTCGACCCGGACTGGCCGGTGCTCGAGGATCCCAGCAACTTCACCTACATCCGGCCCGAGGGTGACGGGCTGATGGTCGGGCTGTTCGAGACGGTCTGTGCGCCCTGGAACGTCGGCCGGATCCCCGAGGACTTCTCCTTCGGCACGATCCAGCCGGACTGGGACCGGATGGGCCCCTACGTCGAGGCTGCGATGAGCCGGGTGCCCGCAACCCTGGACGCCGGGATCCACACGTTCTTCTGCGGCCCGGAGTCGTTCACCCCCGACCTGCTGCCGGTCATCGGCGAGGCACCCGAGGTGCGCAACTACTTCGTGGCCGCCGGGCTGAACTCGATCGGGATCCTGACCGGTGGCGGGTGGGGCCGGGCCATCGCGCACTGGATCACCAGCGGGTCCCCGGACATCGACGTCACGGGCGTGAACATCGACCGCCTGCACCCCTACCAGGCCACGCCTCGTTATCGGGCGACGCGCACGGTCGAGAGCCTCGGGATGGTCTACGAGTGCCACTACCCGGGGCGCTCGATGCGCACGGCGCGGGGCGTGAAGCGCTCGCCGCTGCACGACCGCGTCGCCGCGCAGGGCGCGTGGTTCAAGGATGTCTCCGGGTGGGAGGGAACGGACTGGTTCGCCGGCGCGGGCGTCGTCCCGGACGAGCCGGCGCTCACCTGGGGCCGCCCGGACTTCTGGTCGCACTGGGCCGCGGAGCACCGTTCAGTCCGAGAGGGCGTGGGGCTGTTCGACATGTCGTTCATGGCGAAGTTCGAGGTGACCGGGTCGGACGCCGGCGCGCTGCTCGAGCGGCTGAGCGCCAACTCCGTCGACGGCGAGCCGGGGCGGATCACCTACACCCAGTGGCTCAACGAGCACGGCCGTCTCGAGGCGGACGTGACCGTCACCAAGCGCGCCGACAACGACTTCCTCGTGGTCGCCTCGGACACCGCGCACAGGCATGTGCTGACCTGGCTGCGCCGGCACGCCGGTGACGCACGGGTGTCGATCGCCGACGTCACCTCGGGGCTGGCGCAGATCACCGTCCAGGGGCCGCGCTCGCGCGAGGTGCTCGCGGCCGTGACGAGCGTCGACCTCGCCGACGCGGCGTTCCCGTTCCGTGCAGCGCGAGAGATCGACCTGGGGTTCGCCCTCGGTCTCTGCACCAGGATCACGTATGTCGGTGAGCTCGGCTACGAGTTGTTCGTCCCGGCGGAGATGGCGGTGGCGGCCTACGACGAGATCGTGGCGGCCGGCGAGGCGCACGGTCTGCGCCACTGTGGGCTCAAGGCCCTGGGCAGCTTGCGTCTGGAGAAGGCCTACCGCGACTACGGCCACGACATCGACAACACCGACGACCCGCTCGAGGCCGGGCTGGGCTTCGCGGTCGCCTGGGACAAGCAGGGTGGATTCACCGGCAGGGACGCCCTCGCGGCGCGGCGCGATGCGCGTGGCGGCCGACCGCCCACGCGTCGGTTGGTCCAGGTCCTGCTCGCCGCCCCCGAGCCGATGATGGTGCACGCAGAGGTGGTCCGTCGTGACGGCGTCGAGGTGGGCTACCTGCGTTCGGCGTCCTACGGGTTCACGCTGGGCGGGGCGGTCGGGTTGGCGATGGTCGACGCTGGGGATGCGCCCCTGGACGCCGACTGGCTCACGTCGGGCGAGTGGACGGTGCAGGTGGCCAACGACAAGATCCCGGCGCGGGTGTCGCTGGCCCCGATGTACGACCCCCGAAGCGAGCGGGTCCGCGGCTGAGCTGTTGTGGTGGTCGATTCGGTCGTTCCAATCGACCGAGTCGACTACCAGCTGCCCTGGTCCACCAGCTGGGCGCGCTCGCTGAGGGTGAGGGCCAGCGCCCGGTTGGCGCTCGGCTCCCCGGGCGGGACCTGCATCGTGGTCCAGGAACCGTCCTTGAGCAGGATCACGACCTGCGATCCGCCAGGGACGGTCGACGGGTACACCACGTTGATGCGCTCGAGCGGCAGCACCGCAACGGGTTCCGCTGCGCCGTCACTGACCACGACGTGGGTGCTGGTGGCCTCCACCCGGACCGGTGCCGCCGAGCCCGACCATGCGACGGAGCGGAAGGTCCGCGACGGGAGGCCGGCCTGCATCTCGTAGCGCTGGTACGGCGTCAGGCTGCCCCGCGCGGGCCAGTGGGTCCAGATGAACCAGACCAGGAACGGCAGGCTCAGCAGCAGGAACAGCCCCGCGGTCATCAGCGACTCGGACAGCGTCGCGGTCTGCGTGGCAGCCTCCGGGGAGACGATCCGGATGGCCAGGAGTGCCCCGAGGTTGTTCAGGAAGTGGATGATGATCCCCGGCCACAGCGACCCGGTGCGCAGGTAGAGCAGGCCGGTGACGACGCCGAACATGCCTGCACCCACCGGGTCCGCGTGCAGGATGCCGAAGAACACCGCGGAGACGATCACCGCCACGCCCACCCGCCACTTCACGGCGAATCGTTCCAGCAGGACCCCACGGAACACGATCTCCTCGACAAGGGGGGGCAGGATCACGATCCCGATCAGCGCCAGCAAGAGATTGCCCTGGCCCACGCCGGCGAGCGAGTCGTCCATCCAGGGGGCGACCAGCTCCGTGAGGGTGATGGCCGCCAGGGAGAACATGAACTGCACGACGAGGATCCCGGCCACGACGAACCAGTAGGAGCCAAGCGCCGGCCAGCGCATGATGGCGCCCAGGCGAACTCCCCCACGGCGGACCACCATGAACCAGATCCAGGCGACGACGGGCAGGTACAGCAGGGCGCTGAGCAGCTCACTGAAGGACGGATCCTCCAGCTTGCCGAGGGCACCGAAGACCACGGAGACGACCACGGCACCCGCGCCGGCCCAGAGAAGCAGCCATCGGGTGCGCAAGGCTCCGAACGCCCCCGTGCGAGGTGCGGGAGGACCGCTCGACGATGCGCTGCTGACCGTCGCGGGCTCGCCGTTGCCTGCCGGGCCGACCGGGATGACATCCATGGACATTGAGTATCACCTGTTCTCCGGCCGTGCGTGACCGAGCGCTCGTGCGTACCCGAATGGGCGCGGGAGCAAACGTCCGCGGGCAGACGCGTCACGACGCGTGGCCCGTCCCCTACGCTTGGGCCGTTCGGGGCGGTAGCTCAACTGGTCAGAGCAGCGGGCTCATAACCCGTCAGGTTCCGGGTTCGAATCCCGGCCGCCCTACAGGGCTCGCGGTCCTGGGCGCAGCCCGGGGCCGCGTGCCCAGTGTGGCTTGGCGGGATTCGGGAGGAGGCCCGCGCATGCGGGCCGACGGGTCCCGCCCGCCCTACTGTCACCGCAGGTCAGAGGCTATTTAGGCCAGGCCACCGTTCCTTCACGATTCCGACTCTGCACCTGCTTCTGCACCCATTGCGGGGACCGAGATGATGTCCGGTGCTTGGTCACGCGCATCGGACGCTCTGTGGCCGGTGCTTGACAGTCATGGGCGGCGCTAGGGGGCGGGTCGGGATGCTGGGTTTGGCGATGTCGCAACTTCCCGGCCCCGAGGATGACGGGGTTCTTTGCCCTACCGTCCCCGAGAGATTTTGCAGGGGCGCTGCCCGAGGATGGTGCGAGTCCCGCGGTCAGCGGGGTCGGTAGGCGTCGCGGCGGTGATCGATGCGGAGCACGATGACCTCGCGGGTGGTGTCATTGATCCGATACAGCACGCGATAGAAGGGCGACTTACCGCCATCTGTCTGAGTGAACAGCCCAGCGCTCGACCACGGCGACGAGCTCGAACCGGCAGGGCATCAAGGTCGCATCGTCAAGGTGGGCGGAAGTCCCCTGACTGCGAGGTCCTTCCCCTCCTTCGTGGCCAGGGTTGACCTGTGGGCTTGACACCTGCTCTGGGGGAGCGCTACCTTCTCAACAGGTCGCACAGCGGCCCGCGAAGTCTAGGGTTGTTACTGCAGCAGCAGGCAAAACCTGAACTTTGATGAGTTGTCGTTCTTCGGAACGCAACGCGTCAATGTTCAGGTTTTTTTGTTGCCCAAAATCGCCCCCGGACCCGCCCAACAGCGAATTCGAAGGAGTAATCGTGGCAACAGCGACGAAGTACGACGCACTTGCCGAAGAGATCCTGCGGGGTGTCGGCGGCGAGCACAACGTGGCAGCAGTGACGCACTGCGCGACCCGGCTGCGCTTCCAGATCAAGGACCGCGACAAGGTCGACAAGGCGGCCGTGGAGAACACCAAGGGTGTCATCACGGTCGTCGAGGCCGGCGGCCAGTTCCAGGTCGTCATCGGCAACACGGTCAACAACGTGTACGAGTCGATCGTGGCCCAGACCTCGATCCAGCCCGGCGAGGGGGGCACCTCCGGTGGGCTTCTGGCGAGGGCGATCGACCTGATCACCTCGATCTTCACCCCGTTCCTGTGGGTGCTGGCCGGCACCGGCCTGATCAAGGCCCTGCTGGCGGTGGCTGTGAAGGTCGATCCGTCGTGGCAGGGCACCCCCAGCTACGCGATCCTGTTCTCGGCCGCGGACGCGACGTTCCAGTTCCTGCCGATCTTCCTGGCGATCACCTCGGCGAAGAAGTTCGGCGCCAACGTCTACACCTCGGTGGCCATCGCCGGTGCGCTGATCTACTCCTCGACGATCGCCGTGATCCCCGGCGCCGACGGGGTCACCACCACCCTCAGCGGCTACGCCGCCTCCGGCGGGGAGCTGACCTTCTTCGGCATCCCGGTGCTTATGATCAGCTACCTGTCCGGGGTCATCCCGACCATCCTGGCGGTCTACGCCCAGTCCAAGCTGGAGAAGCTGCTCAACCGGGGCATCCCCGAGACGTTCCGCAACTTCGTGGTCCCGATGCTCACGGTGGCGATCATCGTGCCGCTGACCTACATCGTGATCGGCCCGATCGCTGACAAGGCGGGCTCGACGATCTCCGACGCGGTCGACTGGGTCTGGAACCTGTCGCCGGTCCTCGGTGGCGCGATCCTGGGCGCGTTCTGGCAGGTGTTCGTCATCTTCGGGATCCACTGGGGCTTCGTGCCGATCATCGTGCAGAACCTGTCCGAGACCGGCTACTCGCTGATCGTCGGCCCGCTGTTCGCCGCCGTCCTGGCCCAGTCCGGTGCCGCCGCTGCCGTGTGGCTCAAGACCCGCAACAAGGAGCTCAAGGAGGTCGCCGGCCCCGCCACGATCTCGGCGTTCCTCGCCGGCATCACCGAGCCCGCGATCTACGGTGTCACCCTCCGGCTCAAGAAGCCGTTCGTCTACGCCTGCATCGGTGGTGCGGTTGGTGGTGCCATCATCGGCGCCGCCGGCTCAGCCCCGGTCGGCTTCGTCCTGCCAGGTGCGATCACGATGACGGCCGCGATCGACGGACCCGGCAACTTCACGATGTTCGTGATCGGTGTGGTCGTGGCGATCGCGGTCGCGTTCGCGCTGACCATGGTCCTGGGGTTCAAGGACATCCCCGAGACCAAGCACGTCGCCGGTCCCGAGGCCACCGCCGACGAGGGTCTCGTGGCCTCCGAGGCCGCCGCGATCACCGCCCCGGTCGCCGGCACGGTCGTGCCGCTGGCCGCGGTCCCGGACCCGGTGTTCTCCTCCGGTGCGATGGGCAACGGCCTAGCCGTGCTGCCCACCGAGGGCAAGGTGTACTCGCCGGTCTCGGGCACCGTCACCGCGCAGATGCCGCACGCCTACGGGATCACCGCCGACAACGGCATGGAGGTCCTGATCCACATCGGGATCGACACGGTCAAGCTCGAGGGCACGCACTTCAGCCCGAAAGTTGCCAAGGGCCAGCGGGTCGAGGACGGCGCGCTGCTCGCCGAGTTTGACATCGCCGCCATCAAGGCCGCCGGGTACAACCCGATGGTGATCATGGTCGTGACCAACTCCGGTGACTACGCCGCCGTGGTCCCGATCGCCGAGGGACAGGTCGGCGCCCGCGAGCTCGTGCTCGACGTCGTGAACTGACCCCAGCCGGGGGTGGGCTGGCCGCCGGATCAACCCCGGCCAGCCCACCCCCACCGCCCGCCACCCGCCACCCCCAAGGACCCCTCCCCCGCAGCCGGGACATTGAGACACCCACTCACGACAGAGAGCGAGAACCACCGATGACCACCACCTCCACCCCGTTCCCGAAGGGCTTCCTCTGGGGCGGGGCCACCGCCGCCAACCAACTCGAAGGCGCCTACGACCAGGGCGGCAAGGGCCTGTCCATCCAGGACGTCATGCCCAAGGGCGGCGTCGCCCCCCGCAGCGACGGGCCGACTCCGGACAACCTCAAGCTCGACGGCATCGGCTTCTACCACCGCTACGCCGAGGACATCGCCCTGTTCGCCGAGATGGGCTTCTCTGTGTTCCGGTTCTCCATCGCGTGGAGCCGGATCTTCCCCCAGGGCGACGAGGAGGCCCCAAACGAGGAAGGCCTGGCGTTCTATGACGGCGTGCTCGACGAGTGCGCCAAGCACGGCATCACCCCGCTGGTGACCATCAGCCACTACGAGACCCCGCTGCACCTGGCTGAGGCCTACGACGGCTGGGTGTCCCGGGACCTGATCGGGTTCTACGAGCGCTACGTCCGGGTCCTGTTCGACCGCTACGGCGACCGCGTCAAGCTCTGGCTGACGTTCAACGAGATCAACTCGGTGCTCCACCTGCCGTTCCTCAGTGGTGGCATCAACACACCCAAGGACCAGCTCAGCCTCTCCGACCTCTACCAGGCCGCCCACCACGAGCTGGTCGCCTCCGCCCTGGCCACGAAGATCGCCCACGAGATGATGCCCGACGCCAAGGTCGGCTGCATGGTCATCTCGATGCCGATCTACCCACTCACCCCGGACCCGGCCGACGTCGCTCGCGGTCATGCACGCCGACCACGCGAACCTCATGTTCGGCGACGTGCACACCCGCGGCTACTACCCCGGGTACGCGATGCGCTTCTTCCGGGAGAACGGCATCGAGCTGCAGATCACCGACGAGGACCGCGAGATCCTGACCAACACCGTGGACTTCGTATCGTTCTCCTACTACATGAGCATCTGCGAGACCGCCGACCCCGCCAAGAAGACCAAGGGCCAGGGCAACATCATGGGCGGGGTCCCCAACCCCACCCTGGCAGCCTCCGAGTGGGGCTGGCAGATCGACCCGGTCGGCCTGCGCCTGGTGCTCAACCAGTTCTGGGACCGGTGGCAGAAGCCGCTGTTCATCGTTGAGAACGGCCTCGGGGCCAAGGATCAGCTGGTCGAGGTTGACGGGGTCAAGACGGTGCTCGACGACTACCGGATCGCCTACCTCAACGACCACCTCTACCAGGTCGGCGAGGCACTGGCCGATGGTGTGGAGCTCTGGGGGTACACCACTTGGGGACCGATCGACCTCGTCAGCGCGAGCACCGCCCAGCTCAGCAAGCGGTACGGGTTCATCTACGTCGACCGCAACGACGACGGCACGGGAACACTGGACCGGTACAAGAAGAAGTCCTTCGACTGGTACGCCGAGGTCATCGCCAGCAACGGCGCCAACCTCACGCCGACCGCATAGCTCCGTGGGGGTCCCCGGCCCTTGCCGAGTCGGGGACCCCCACGGTTCGCCCAGTCAGAATCGTCCAGCCATGAAGGGAACAACCACCATGACCCGCAAGGCTGTCTTCCTCGATGTTGATGGAACCCTGCTCAACGACCGCGGGCTCGTCCCCGACAGTGCGGTCACCGCCGTGCGGCAGGCCCGCGCCAACGGGCACCTGCTGTTCCTGTGCACGGGTCGGTCGATGGCTGAGCTCTGGGGCGAGATCATGGAGATCGGCTTCGACGGGGTGATCGCCGCGGCTGGCGGGTACGTCGAGGTCGGCGGCCAGGTCCTGCACCACCAGAACGTGCCGGTCGACCAGGTCGGCCGGGTCATCGACTTCTTCGATGCCCGCGGGATCAACTACTTCCTCGAGGCCAACTCCGGGCTGTACGGCAGTGCCACGATCAAGACCCAGATGCGCGAGGTCCTCTACGGCGGCGTCACCGACGAGAACGTCCTGGCCGAGCTGGAGCGCGGCTTCGCCCCGTTCATCGACCACCTCATCGTAGGGGAGAACATGCTCCGCGACGACATCAACAAGATCTCCTTCCTCGGCTCCGACGTGCCCTTCGAGACGATCCGGGCCGAGTTCGCCGACGCATTCGACGTCATCCCGGCCACCGTCCCCCAGTTCGAGCCCAACAGCGGGGAGCTGGCGATCGCCGGGGTCCACAAGGCCGGCGCCATCGAGATCCTCCTGGAGCACCTCGGCATCCCGGTCGCCGACACGATGGCCTACGGCGACGGGCACAACGACCTGGAGATGCTCGCCTACGTCAACACCGGTGTGGCCATGGGCAACGCGCACCAGAAGGTCAAGGTCGTCGCCGACGACATCACCGGCAGCCCCGACGAGGACGGCCTGCTCAGAAGCTTCACCAAGTACGGTCTGATCTGATCAACCAGTGGCTGCGGTCTGAGCCGAGTCGCCCGAGGAGGTGATGACGATGCTCCGGGTGAACCGGGTGATCAACAACAACGTCATCAGCGTGCTCGAGGACGACCGCGAGGTGATCCTCACCGGCCGCGGGCTGGGCTACCAGCAGCACCCCGGCGGCACGTACGACCCCGCCCGGGTCGAGCGGCGCTTCGTCCTGGACGACGACCGGTCGGCTGAGGGGTTCACGAACGTCATCGCCGAGATCCCCTACGAGGTCCTGGTTCTCTCCAACGAGATCGCCGACCACCTCAAGGCCACCCTCGACCTGACCCTGACCAGCGCAATGCAGCTGGCGATCGCCGACCACATCCAGTTCGCCGTGCAGCGCCTTGCCACCGGGCAGCGCCTCGAGCACGCGATGCTCTGGGAGCTGAAGAGCACCTACCGCCGGGAGTTCACCGCCGCTCTGGAGATCCTGGACATGATCCACGCGGCGACCGGTGCGGTGATGCCGGTCGACGAGGCGGCGTTCCTGACCATGCACCTGGTCAACGCCGAGCTCAACGGCGACATGTCGACCACAATGAGCACGACCACCGCGGTCCAGGACATCGTGGCCCTCGTGCGCGACCAGCTCGGCGTGCCGCTGGAGCCCGACTCCGTGGCCTACGCGCGGTTCCTTACCCACGTGAAGTTCGCCGTCCGGCGCATCGAGGACGGCCAGCTGCTCGTCGGCACCGACCTGACCCTCTACGACATGGTGCGCGCGCAGGACCCCGAGGCCCACGAGTGCGCCCTGGCCGTCGCCGCCTACGTGCGCGACCGCTACGCACTGGACCTGCCCGAGGAGGAGCTGCTCTACCTCATGGTGCACGTCAACCGGTTGCGCCACCGCAACGTGTCGGCACCATGATGGAGATCGACGACCTCGCCGCAGGCATCGTCGCCGGGGTCGGCGGGCCGGCGAACATCCGCTCGGTCGGCCACTGCACCACCCGCCTGCGGCTGGTGCTGGCAGACCGTGGCGCCGCCGACCGGGACGTCGTGCGGGCCCTACCGGGGGTCATGAGCACGGTCGAGCGCGGTGGTCAGTTCCAGGTCGTGATCGGTCAGCACGTCGCGCAGGTCGACACCGAGGTCCGCTCCCTGGTGTCGGCCGCGAAGGACGGTGCGCCGGTCGACGAGGCGCCGCTCGCCATGACTCCGGTCGACCGCGCGTTCGACCTGCTCACCGGCACCTTCCACCCACTCATCTGGGCGCTCGTCGGGTCGAGCATGATCAAGACGTTCCTGGCGCTGGCCGCCCAGCTGGGATGGATCAGCACCACGAGCACGACCTACGCGATCTGGTCCGCCGCGGGAAACGCTGCGTTCTTCTTCCTGCCCGTCCTGGTCGGCATCACCGCGTCGCTGAAGCTGGGCGCCAACCCCTACGTGGGGGGGACGATAGCCGCGGCACTGCTGCACGCGGAGTTCACGGGGATCGGGCCAGTGGGCACCGAGGCGACCTTCCTGGGCCTTCCGGTCGTCGTCATCGACTACGGCTCGTCGGTGTTCCCCGCACTCATCGCCGCGATCCTGCTGTCGATCATGGAGAAGGCCCTGCGCCGACGACTGCCGCGCAGCCTGCACCTCATCCTGATCCCGACGATCTGCATCGCGGTCCTCGTGCCGGCCACCGCGATCCTGTTCGGACCGGTCGGAACCTACGTCAGCGAGGCGCTTTCCTCAGCGATCGGCTGGCTGTGGCAGCTCAGTCCTGCCGTTGCCGGGGCCATCATGGGTGGCCTGTGGCAGGTGTTCGTGATCTTCGGGGTTCACTGGGGATTCGTGCCGGTCATCGTCAACGACCTGTCCGTCCAGGGCTACTCACTGCTGACCGGACCACTCGTGGCGGCGGTCCTGGCCCAGGGGGCGGCGACCCTCGCCGTGATGTTCCGCACCCGCAACGCCGAGATGCGGACCCTGTCCGGTGCGGCCGCGGTCAGCGCCTTCGTTGCCGGGGTCACCGAACCGGCGATCTACGGCGTCACCCTGCGGCTGCGCAAGCCCTTCATCTACGCCTGCATCGGGGGCATGGTCGGCGGCGCGATCGCCGCCGCCGGCGGCTCCGCGGCCAACAGCTTCATCTTCCCGGGCCTCATCACCCTGCCCGCCTACATGCACGTGGGCAGCTTCACCCTCCAACTTCTCGGCACTGCCGCCGCCGTGGCGATCGCATTCACGCTCACGCTGATCCTCGGGTTCGAGGATGTCCCGAACTCCCCGGACGACGGGGCCGAGGCCGGCGGGTCGACCGACCGCGATGCCGCCTCGGAGCCGGCCGGCGCGAGAACTGCGCCCGCGCCCGGCCCCCACCTCACGCCCTCCCCGGATGGGGCTCAGGCAGCCATGGCCCCGACCCTTGATCCGACTCTCCCCACGGTGCCCGGATCCGGCCCAGTCATCGTCGCCGCACCCCTTCACGGCGAGGTCCTGGCGTTGTCCGAGGTGCCCGATCCCGTCTTCGCCCGTGGGCTGATGGGCCCGGGGGTGGCGATCCGGCCGACCAACGGTGTCCTGCGGTCCCCCGTCGAGGGGACCGTCGCCTCCGTGGCCCGGGCCCACCATGCTGTGGGCATCACCTCCGATGACGGGGTGGAGATCCTGCTGCATGTCGGGATCGACACCGTCCACCTCGGAGGCCGGCCCTTCGAGACGCTGGTCACCAAGGGCCAGCGCGTCCAGGTCGGCACCCCCTTGATCCTCGTGGACCTTGAGGCCCTGCTGGCCTCCGGGTGCGAGACGGCCACACCGATCGTCGTGACGAACTCCGCAACATTCGCGTCGGTCGACGTGGTGGCCGGGAATCAGGTCACCGCCGGAGAGCCCCTCCTCCGGGTGACCCCGAGGCACGCACCTCAGTAGACAGGAGAACGTCATGCACACTCGAACTCTCGGCCAGGGCCTGCAGGTCTCGGCGATCGGCCTGGGCGCCATGGGGATGTCCCAGAGCTACGGCCCCAACCCCGGTGACCGTGACGACATGATCGCCGTGCTGCGCGGTGCGGTCGAACGTGGCGTGACGTTCATCGACACCGCCGAGGTGTACGGCCCGTTCGTCAACGAGGAGCTCGTCGGCGAGGCCCTGGCACCGGTGCGCGACCAGGTCGTCATCGCCACCAAGTTCGGCTTCAGATATGCCGACGGGCGCACGGCCGGGCTGAGCAGCCGCCCCGAGGACATCCGCCGCGCCGCTGACGGGTCGCTGCACCGCCTCGGGATCGACGTGATCGACCTGTACTACCAGCACCGCGTCGACCCGCAGGTCCCGATCGAGGACGTCGCCGGCACCGTGAGGGAGCTCATCGACGCCGGCAAGGTCCGCCACTTCGGGCTGTCCGAAGCCGGGGCTGCCACCATCCGCCGCGCCCACGCCGTGCACCCGGTGACGGCGCTGCAGTCGGAGTACTCGCTGTGGACGCGTGACCCCGAGCCCGAGGTGCTGCCCACCCTGGCCGAGCTGGGCATCGGTCTCGTGCCGTTCAGCCCGCTGGGCAAGGGGTTCCTCACCGGCACCGTCGAGGCGTCCACCGCCTTCGCCGACGGGGACATCCGCGCCACGATTCCCCGGTTCGAGGCCGAGAACCGGGCTGCCAACCAGGCGATCGTCGACCATGTCCGGGCGCTGGCCGCCGCCAAAGGGGCCACCCCCGGACAGATCGCCCTGGCCTGGCTGCTGGCCCAACACCCCTGGATCGTGCCCATCCCCGGCACCCGGCGCATCGAGCGGGTGCAGGAGAACATGACCGCCACGCAGGTCGGGCTGTCCGCCGACGAGGTGGCCGACCTCAACGGCCTGGCCATCCGAGTCGGCGTCCGGGGCAACCGCTACGACGAGGCAGGCATGGCCCGCGTGGGGCTCTGACCCGATGCGCTCGCGACACCAGCGTGTGCCGGCACCCCAGCCGAGGTCCGCCACCTCGGCGGCTTGCTCATCGGCGTGTTGGCCTGCGATTGGCCTCGACGCTGAGCCCCAACCGGTGCCGCGGTGTCGCGACGGGCGACGCCGACCTGCTGCGTCCTACTGGGCGGTGTGCAGCGCCCGGGTGTCTCAGCGTGGCCGTCGACGGCAGGGCTGGCCAGGCCGGTGGTCAGTCACCCTGAGTGATCGCTGACACCCTACTCCGACACATTGGCGGTCAATCCAGCCTCGGGCATGGGCCAACCCGGCCTCGGTCACGCTGGGTGAGTTGAGCCGGGCGAGCGGCCGCCATGGTGATGTGCATCGACGTGGGGTGGCGCAGACCGGCGCTTGACAGTCCTTCGCGGCGGAATGACCGCACCCTGTCAGAGCAGCGATGGAGGGGTCTCGGACACGAACCAGGCAAGTGCCACGCTCTTGGCGAGCTGCTGGGCCCGGAGTTCGGAGGGTGGGACGATTCGCTCATGAAGGCGACCCGGGTGGACCCGCGCGACGTCACCTGGGAGGTGGATTACCCGACGTACCGGGTGTACTTCTGGACCCAGGGTGGGTCGGCGTCTGATGAGTGGCGCATGACGAATGCGGCGAACATCCACGAGGTGCTCGCGTGGGCCGATGAGCGGGTTGGAGACGGACGGAGCTACCAGGTGTTCGTCGAGTCGACGACCGAGATGGAGGGGCAGGGTTTGGGCCTTCTTCGCTTACGCGGGGCTGATCCCACGTCGCGGCAGGGCCGGGATCTGATGTGAAGGGGCACTCCCCGGGAGGTGCAAGGGTGAGTTGTCGGTGGGGCGTGAGCGTGCCGGTCACCGACAGGCGGAGCCCAGTTCTCGACCGTCCTGGCGGTGACCGCTGTCGGACTGCTCTTCGCGCGCCTGGCAGAACGCCACGAGGGCGTGGACCGGGGTGGTGGCCGGTGACCGGGCACCCGTTCCGTGCCACAGCAGTGAACCGTGGGCCCGTGGTGCTTTTGGTCGCCGCGGTCGGGTTCGTTGGCCGGTCCAGGGAAGGAGCTAGTCCGTGTTCCTCTGGGAGTGGCTGCAGGAGGCGGTCTCGTGGATCGTGGTGCTCTGGCACCAGCTCTGGTCGCTGTTCCTGGATCCCGACAGTGGCTGGGCGTGGACGTTGTCCATCGTCAGTCTCGTGGTCGTCATCCGGATCCTGCTAGTCCCGCTGCACGTCAAGCAGGTTCGAGCCCAGCGCACCATGCAGGGGATCCAGCCGAGCCTAATGGAGATCCAAGCCACATACGCGGGGGACAAGGAGCGGCAGTCCCAGGAGATGATGGCGCTCTACAAGGAGGCCGGGACGAACCCGCTTGCTTCGTGCCTGCCGATCCTGCTGCAGGTCCCGGTCTTCTTCGCCCTGTTCGCAGTGCTGCAGAGCATCGCCGGCGAGCAACCCGTCGGCGTGTTCCAGTGGCCCCGGTACGCCGACCTGCTGACCTCGGCGCACAACGCCGAGATCCTCGGGGTTCCGCTCTACGGCACGTTCGCCAATGCGGCCGAGACGCCGAACCCGACGAACACCCGCATCTTGGCGGTCATCCTGATCATCCTGATGTCGGGGACGAGCATCATCACGCAGCGGCGTCTGCGGCAGGGGAACACCGCGAGCGACAACCCGGTCGCCGAGCAGATGAGGGTGATTGTGTACATCTTGCTGGTGCTATTCGCGGTCGGTGGCCTGATCTTCCCGATCGGTGTGCTCATCTACTGGTTCACCACCATCCTCTGGACCATGGGACAGCAGTTCTGGGTCATCCGGAACGCGGCAGTGTGAAGGTCCGCCGGTAGCCCGAGAAGGCGACCGCCATGCGGTCGAAGGTCGTTGGACCGCTCGGAACCCCGACCGCCCGATTGAGCGCCCCACCCGCAGCCGTGGACAGCGTCCCCGATGAGCGGCTTCTGCGCCGGTGGTTCCACGTGCACTTCGCCTGATGGCAATCCCCACACGTCAGCCACGTTGGCGTCTCCACCCCGACAGTACGGGGACCACTTGACCTGCCAGACGCGAAGGCCGGGCTCCAGCGACGCCACCCGCTGGGTGCCGCGGGAGTCCGGCCGTGGCTCGGTCAGGCGCCGACACCCGCCGTCGCGTTCGCGCCTCAAGCAGCGCGCGTTTCGCGGCTACTAGACGATTTGGTTAGGATCGGTGTCTGGCCAGACTCGGTCCAGGTGCCCGGCGGGAGGCTCTCTTCGCGGCTGCCCACCAGCCTGATCGGTGTGGCTCTATTCCGGTCTGCGTTCCGTCGGGCACCGTGCCGGTGCGTGGCTCCAGAGGGGACTGCCCAGCTCGTAGTAGCAATGCCCGCCCGGCGTCTCAACCGACAACGACGGGAGGGCGAAGCTCATGGCGAGGGTGTTCATCGGGGTTGATCCCCACAAGCTGTCGGCGACGATCGAGGTGGTCGACGACCGGGAGACGGTGTTGGCGACCGGGCGGTTCGCCACGGACAAGGCCGGGTACGCCGCGATGCGACGCCACGTCGCTGCGTTCCCGGAGCGGGTGTGGGCGGTCGAGGGCAGCAACGGTGCCGGCCGCCCGCTGGCCCAGCGGCTGCTCGCTGACGGGGAGTAGGTGGTGGATGTGCCGGCGAAGCTGTCGGCGCGGGCCCGGCTGCTCGACACCGGGCACAACCGCAAGACCGATGCCCACGACGCCCACGCGGTGGCGGTCGTCGCGGTGCGAACCCGCGGCCTGCGGGTGCTGTCCTACGACAGCGAACTCGAGGCGTTGCGGATGCTGGTCGACCGCCGTGACGAACTCACCCGGGCGAGGGTCCAGACGGTCAACCGGCTGCAGCGGCTGCTGTCCGAACTGACTCCCGGGAAGGCGAAGAAGAACATCACCGCAGCTCAGGCCAAGATGATCCTGGCCGGCGTGCGCCCGAGGGACGCGGCCGGGCAGGACCCGCCGCCGGCTCGCCGTCGAGCAACTCGCCGAAATGGTCGTGATCGAGAAGAAGATCACCGCGCTCGACCAAGGAGCTCAAGGCGATGGTCGCTGGCCCGCCACTCCACCTGATGGACCTGACCGGGGTCGGGCCCGTGGTGGCCGCGACGGATCCTGGCCGACGTCGGCGACGTCGCCCGGTTCGCAGACCGCAACCGGTTCGCCTCCTGGACCGGCACCGCCCCCCTGGACGCCTCCTCCGGGGAGCAGATCCGCCACCGGCTGTCCCGAGCCGGCAACCGGCGGGCCAACCACATGATCCACATCGCCGCGGCCAGCCAGCTCCGCCACGACACCCCCGGCCGGGCCTACTACCGGCGCAAGCTCGCCGCCGGCAAGACCCCCATGGAAGCCATGCGCTGCCTCAAACGACGCATCTCCGACGCCCTCTACCGCCAACTCGTCAACAACGCCAAGATGGCGTCAGCGGCAGCAGCGGCTGACATGGACGCGGGCCCGGGAGGGCACAGCGGGGCGGCACTTCAATCCAGCGCGGCCGGCTCACACCCGCACACCGGCACTTCGGATCAGCCACAACCCGGACCCGCGAAGCAGACGCTACCCGCGTCCACCCCGGCACGGAAGACCACGCCTCGAGAAGGATGAAAACTGCCTCTTGACATCAGAGGGGAGCCGGAATGCTGCGGGTCCTGAGAGCAGCGCGAGTGTTCGTGGTAGGCGAGGACACGTACCAGCCTCGAGCGCCGACCAAGCCCGCGGCGCAGGGCCGAATGGCTCTGGCTGGCGGCTCCGCCGCGCGGGACAGTGGAGTCGTGGGTGAGACTCGACGGCATCGCAGGTGGCCATGGATCCTGCTCATCATCGGGGCCCTGCTCGTGGGCCTGTTCTACATCGCCGGCGGCTGGTACTTCTCGAGCATCGTGTACTCGGATGCCCTGAAGGCCAACCCGTTCAACCCCGAGGGGCTGTGGCGGGGAACGGTGCAGGCGTTCGAAGGGGCCACGATCACGGTCCTGCCCGGCGAGGAACACCGCGACGAGACGAAGTTCGATCTCGCCGTGATGGGCCTCACGCTTGACGACGGATCCGTGATCGTGGTGGGCCCGGCGACCGTGGCGACGGACGGGACACGCACCATGCCCGTTCTGGACGTCGTGGGCGAACCCCCGGCTGTTGGCGATTCGTACCGGCTCACCCCCTCGGTCTGGCTCACCGCCGAATCGGCCGGGCTGGATGCAGCCGACGTCACGATCACGACACCGGCAGGGGAGGAGTTCCCCGCCTGGGAGGTGACCGTCGCTGGATCCGACAAGTGGGCGGTGCTGACTCACGGCAAGAGCGGCGATCGGCAGGACATGCTGCGGATGGCCCGCCCGCTACAGGCGGGCGGCTACAACCTGCTGTTCACGACAGTCGCCGGTGACGCTGGCGCGCCGCCCGCCGAGGACGGGATGCTGCACTACGGGGTCACCGAGTGGGACGAGCTCGAGGCAGCGGTCCAGCATGTGCTGGACAAGGGCGCCCAGACGCTCCTGCTGGGGGGCATGAGCCAAGGCGGGGCAGCCACACTGGGGTTCCTCGCCACCAGCACCCTGGCGGACCAGGTCGACGCTGTCATCCTGGACACTCCGGCCAGCAGCCTGGAGGACATCATCGACGAGGTCGCAGAGTTCCGGACCCTCCCCGTGGGCGGCCTGCCGATCCCGGAATCCCTGGAGGAGTCGGCTCAGTGGCTGACCTCGCTGCGCTTCGGCGTGGACTTCTCCAAGATCGACTACACGGACACCGCCGGACTGATCGACGTCCCCCTGCTGACCTTCCAAGGAAGCGCGGATCGGACCATCCCGCCGGCGGTCAACGATCGGTTCATGACGAAGGGGTCAGGGCAGGACGGCGAATACGTCGTCGTCGAGGGCGCCGACCACCCGCTGTCCTGGAACGTCGACCCGACGGGCTATGAGGCGAAGGTCACCCAGTTCCTCGAGCAACTCGGGTAGTCGCGGAACCCCGCCGCTACTGACTGGCGGCTCCCCCCGACGATCCGCCCATCGAGCAGGGGCCGAGGTCGCCGAGTGACCCAAGCGCGGTCCACCGATGGTGGGGTGTCCACGCGGGCCTCGGTCCTGACCTGCGCCGCGCTGATCGCGGTGGCGACGCTGGTGGGCGTTGCCCTGTATCCCCACCTGCCTGATCCGATGCCCGCGCACTGGGATGCCACCGGCACCGTCGACGGTTACATGTCACGCCTGTGGGGCGTGCTGCTGCTGCCGCTGATTACCGCGGGTCTGGCCGTCCTGCTGTTCGCGATCCCATCGATGGACCCGCTGCGGGCCAACATCGAGAGGTTCCGCGGCGCGTACAACGCATTCGTCGTCGGCTTCGTGGCGTTCATGGTCTACGTGTACGCGCTCACCCTGGCCGCTGGCATGGGCCGGCAGTTCAACATGACGCAGATGCTCCTGCCGGCCATGGGGCTGCTGTTCATCGGCGTCGGGCGCATGCTGCGGACCGCAAAGCGCAACTACTTCATCGGGATCCGTACCCCCTGGACGTTGGCCAGCGACGAGGTCTGGCGGGCCACCCACGCGCTCGGCGCGAGGACGTTCATCGTCGGCGGGATCGTGGCGATCGCCGCCGGGTTCCTCGGCGAGGCCGGGCTCTGGCTGATGATGGCTGTCCTGATCGGCGCGGCCCTCGTCCCGGTCCTCTACTCCTGCCTGCTCTGGCGACGATTGGGCCGCCCGGCGCCCACGCCGTGACCCGACTCGTGGACGTGGGCTAGTCATCGGTCCTCGGCGAGGCGAGCAGTATCACGGTTGCGCCCAGGGCCGCGAGCACCGTGACGGCTGTGGCGACCACGTTGAGCGTGGACCGATCCCACTGCCAGAGGCACAGCACATTCACGGCGGCCGCGACCCCGACCATGACGGCCCCGATCACCGGCATGATCCACGTGTCGGTCACCGGGTACCTGGTCCGCAAGGTGAGCGTGACGATGGGGAGCACAACCCACGACCCCAGCCCGACCGCCGCCAGGCCGATCGCCCACCACCCACCCGCCGACTCAGGCCACATCACCGGCCTCCGGGCACCGGCTGCCCGTGGATCTCAGACACCGCCCGCTCCTCCCTCGCCTGGATACGCCCCGCAGGACGGACCCTCGGGGAACGCCCCTACAGGCGCCCGGCTCGACGGGCCCTCCTGGAGGCGGCGTCCTCACCGCGCAGGCCAGCGCCCACCTGCCCAACTACGGCTGTGGGGCATCGGGCATCGGGCCTCGCCAGCGGCCGCCACGGGTCAGCCCCTGAGGGGACTAGTGCCCTCAAGGTCGGCGACCACCAGCAGCAGGCTCGAAGGCCACGCACGAAGGCCGGCCAGGATCGCCGGCACCAGGCCCGCCCGCCTGCCCAACCTTTTCGCCTGCACACCGAACCAGACCGCGCCCGTCGCGAAGACCGCCAACAGGGCCAGCATCACGGCGGCCATCACCGACGCAACCACGGGAGCATTCTCCACATTTGCCAATAAAATGAACGCGATCAGCCCGAGGTAACCCGGCACCATCAGCCCGAAGGACACCCACGCCCGGATCAGGTCTCTCCTCGCTGGACTCGTCGCCGGGGCAGCCGGTATAACGGTAGACATCTTGACCCCCTTCCCAAGCAGTGCGCTGGGCACTGCCTTTCCAGTTTCAGTCTCCCGCCAGCCGCGCGGCCGCCAGAGGCCAAGGTCCCGTACGGGCTGCTCTGTCGGGTCACGCCACAAGGGCGGGTGGCCGGCTTCGATCAGGGCGTGGTCGCCCGCGCCCTGACAGAACCGCGCAAGGGCGCTGTGTCCTACTGGGGGAAAGCCGTGCCCGGATGCCTCAGCCTGGCCGTCGACGGCAGGCTGGCCGGCCTGGTCGTCATTCACCCTGAGTGATCGCCGACACCCTAGACCGACAGACACACTGGTACGGCGCCGAGGATGGGGATGATGTGGTCGCGCCGAGGGCGCGGCTTCCGGGTCTGGCTCGTAGTCCGACTGACTCCTGTGGATGTCTTGGAATTGATCTGCCGGCTCGGGTCTGCCTCGTCCTCGGTGGCGCTTCCCGGTCGGGGTCCGTGACCTTATGGGAGCCTTGCCAAGCACCGTGTCTGTCCTGTCCGGTGCCCCGACCGGTCGGCGTGCATCCCACCCGAACGATCGGAAGGACGAATCCAGCATGACGCACGAAGAACGCATCGTCTATGGCGGTGTCGACACCCACGAAGATGTTCACGTCGCAGCCGTGATCGACGCCACCGGAAGACTCCTGGGCACCAAGGCCTACCCCACCACCCCGATCGGCCTGCGCGGCATGCTGCGCTGGATGACCGGGCAGGGCACCGTGGCCATCGTCGGCGTTGAGGGCACCGGCACCTACGGTCTAGGCCTGCAACGGGTCCTGCAGCACGCCGGGCCACGTGGTCGAGGTGAACCGGCCCAACCGGCAGCTGCGCCGGACCCGCGGCAAGAGCGACACCGTCGACGCCGAAGCGGCCGCCCGTAGATGCTCAGTGATCGGCGTATGCGTCGCTCGTGGACTTCCCGGACTCGCGCGAGGTATTCGCAGGGGTGGACATCGCAGGGGGGGGTCTCCTACTTCCTCTGGGACTCGTCCTGGGACGGTGCATGCGATGTCACCACCGTCTCCGGCGGCGTTGCCGGCCAGACCATGAGCAGACTGCTTGACGAGTACGACATCCTCGTGCGCTACAACGAGGCGGTCTCGATCCTGCACCGCGTCCTCGAGATCAGATGGCCTACCCTTCGAGAGTCTCGCGGGCCGGGTTGCGCCTATCCAGCCGTTCAGCATCCGCACTAACTTCCGGGGCTCGCCGCAGAGCGGCGGGATGGCGGATCCAGTCATGCTTCACACCAGTGGCGGAACGGCATGGATCGAGCGGAGCGCCATCCCGAGGAACTCCGACTGGGTAGACCAATGGAAGGTGTTCGTCGGCCGAGCCGAGCGAGCAGGCGGGCGATCGGACAAGGAGGGGAAGTACTACGGACTGATTGGCATTCGCGTGCTGCCGCCTGGCACTGCATGTACCGAGACATACCTCGTCGCCAGTCGCTTCGAGACGGAGTCGGAAGCCGCCAACTTCTCCGGGTATCTCCGCACGAAGTTCGTGCGCTTCCTCGTGTCTCTCCGCACCAACACCCAAGATCTCTATAGCGAGAGGTTCGCGTTCGTGCCGGACCTTCCGATGGACCGCACCTGGACGGACGCCGACCTGTACTCGAGGTACGGCCTGACCTCCGAGGAAGTCGACTACATCGAGAAGATCGATGAAGTCCATGGAGGTCGATGGAAGCGCCTCGGATGAGTAGACCCAATCGAGGAGCTCCTTCCGGAGAAGCCAGACGCCCGGCTGCGGATCTACGCGTACTCGATCGAGGATGGCGCTCACGAGGGGATGCTCAAGATCGGGCAGACCACGCAGGCGGTGAAGTCGCGGGTGGAGCAGCAGCTCAAGACCGCGCTGGTGAAGGACTTCACGATCCACGTGGACGAGTCGGCTGAGCGTGCGGACGGGTCGGTGTTCTCCGATCACGAGGTGCGGGCTCGGCTGCGGGACAAGGGGTTCGCGAAGGTCGACTTGGAGTGGATGCGCTGCACGCCGGTCGACGTGCAGGTGGCGATCACCGAGTTGCGCACCGGTCAGCACTTCACCGGGACCCATCACGAGACGTTCTCGATGCGTCCCGAGCAGGCGGAGGCCGTGAACAAGACGCATGCCTACTTCCACTCCATCTGGAAGGAGGACATGCACGCGGTCCCGCGCTTCCTGTGGAACGCCAAGATGCGCTTCGGCAAGACGTTCGCCGCCTACCAGCTGGCCAAGAAGCTCGGCGCAACCCGGGTGCTGGTGGTGACGTTCAAGCCGGCGGTCGAGGACGCCTGGGCGCACGACCTGCAGTCCCACGCCGATTTCGACGGCTGGCAGTACCTGTCCAAGGCGAACGGGATGGACCCCACGAAGGCCAGCAAGCGGCGGCCGCTGGTCTACTTCGGGTCGTTCCAGGACCTGTTGGGCAAGGACAAGGCCGGCAACATCAAGGCCAAGAACACCTGGCTGCACGAGACGAACTGGGACCTGGTGGTCTTCGACGAGTACCACTTCGGGGCGTGGCGCGACAACGCCAAGGAACTGTTCGAGGGCGAGGACGACGCCGAGGCCCAGGCCGAGCTGCGAGCGGAGTTCAACCCGAACCTGGAGGGATTCAACGAGGATCTCGACGAGTTGGGTGCGGCGGAGACCGAGTTCCTGCCGATCACGACCAAGGCCTACCTGTACCTCTCGGGAACCCCGTTCAAGGCCCTGGCCACCGGGGAGTTCATCGAGGAGCAGATCTTCAACTGGACCTACACCGACGAGCAGCGCGCCAAGCAGGACTGGGCCGAACGGCACCCCGACGATCCGCAACCCGTACGCCGCCCTGCCGGAGATGCGGCTGCTCACCTACCAGATGCCCGACGAGCTGATCGCGATCGCCAATCAAGGTGAGTTCGACGAGTTCGACCTCGGCGAGTTCTTCGCAGCCACCGGCACCGGCGCTGCGGCCACGTTCACGCACAAGAACGAGGTGCAGAAGTGGCTGGACATCATCCGCGGCGCCTACAGCGCCACCCAGGTCGACAACCTGAAGCTCGGCGCGAAGAAGCCGCCGTTCCCTTACTCCGACGTGCGGCTGCTGCCCTACCTGAACCACTCGTTCTGGTTCCTGCCGACCGTGGCGTCGTGCCACGCGATGGCGAACCTGCTGGCCGAGAAGCAGAACACGTTCTTCCACGCCTACGAGGTCCTGACCGTCGCCGGTGCTGGTGCCGGGGTCGGCCTGGCCGCACTTCCGCCCGTGCGTGAGGCGATCGGCAACGGTCACGACACCAAGACCATCACCCTGTCCTGCGGCAAGCTCACCACCGGGGTGACCGTCCCGCAGTGGTCGTCCATGCTCATGCTGCGCAACCTCAACTCCCCGGAGACCTACTTCCAGGCCGCGTTCCGAGTCCAGTCGCCGTGGTCGATCAAGAACCCCCACGGGGATGACCCGCAACGCTGAGGAGATCCTCAAGCCGGTCTGCTTCGTCTTCGACTTCGCCCCCACCCGGGCACTGCGCCAGATGGCCGAGTACGGCGGCGGTCTCGCCCCGGAGGCGCCCAACCCCGAGGACGGCGTCAAGGAACTGGTCAGCTTCCTGCCGGTGCTGGCCTACGACGGCTCGCACATGACCCAGGTCGACGCCGGGGCCATCCTCGACATCGCGATGGCCGGCACCTCTGCGACCCTGCTGGCCCGCAAGTGGGAGTCCGCGCTGCTGGTCAACGTCGACAACGACACCCTCAAGCGGATCATCGCCAACCCCGCCGCCCTGGAAGCCATCATGAAGATCGAGGGCTTCCGGGCCCTGGGCAGCGACGTGTTCGAGACCGTGGTCAACAAGAGCGAGAAGGTCAAGGAGACCAAGCGGGCCAAGGGCGACGACATCGAGCCCAAGACGAAGAAGGAACTCTCCGCCGAGGAGAAGGAGTACAAGTCCAAGCGCAAGCTGATCCAGGAGAAGCTGATCAAGTTCGCCACCCGGATCCCGGCGTTCATGTACCTGACCGACTACCGCGAGAACACCCTCAAGGACGTCATCACCAAACTGGAGCCCGACCTGTTCCAGACCGTCACCGGCCTGACCGTCGACGACTTCAACCTGCTCGTCTCCCTCAACGTCTTCAACAGCGCCCACATGAACCAAGCCGTGTTCGCGTTCCGCCGCTACGAGGACTCCTCCCTGTCCTACACCGGCATCGAAAGCCACGAAGGCCTGCGCCACTACGGCCTCTACGACACCGTGATCGCCAAGGAGGCGTAGTCACGGGGCTCATGGCCCGCCGTGATTCCGCTGTCCGGGTTCAGCAGATCGTGACAACTGAGGAGGTGACGAAGACTCCTTCGGGATTGACGCGCTCGCGGACCGACTTCGCCGTCACAGCGTCCTGTCCAACTCCAGCAAGTAGTACAGGTCCTGGTTGCGTGCCTGCCGCTTGGCGCCTACGGCCTCCTTCGCGGCGTGCGTCACAGCACCGGCTACCAGCGGCGCGGCGCCCACCCCGAGGGCAGCCAGATTCGACAGGTCGGTGATCGAGGCAATCCCCATGGCTACGGCGGGGCCGATCACCCCAGATGTGAGGGTCTTCACATCAGTGCCGAGCGCGAGGGCGGCGTTCGATGCGATCCTCGTTCCGCTCAAATCAGCACGGAGCCGGGCCAGTTCGGGCACGACGTGGTCACGCCACAGGTCGTCCAGCTCCACTGCGTGCGCTGGGTCAAGGGGGCTTGTCTGTGCCTGTGCAGCGAGACGACGGACCGCTCCCCGATAACCAATTAGGGGCTCGAACAACTCGTTGCGGGTCCGGATGATCTCGGCCATTGGCGCGTCGGGAAACGCCGGGAGCCTGACGATGAGTCCGGTGCCTGTGCTGACCCGTGCCGCGTGATCCATCGCGAGGGGATGGGGCTCGACGAGCCCCTCGTTGATCATGCTGGTAGCCAGCCCGGCCATGCTCGTATCGAACATCAAGTGCGAACGGGGATCGGCGAGGAGTGTCGCCAGTGTCCGTGTGTATTGGGCGACCATGTCGTCGCTGGACGCCCCTAAGTCGAATGCGGTCTCGCTCAACGTCAGCAGTCCGGCGTCCGCAGCTTCGGCCAGCTCAGGTGCCCCGGCGTTCACGAACAGGCGGTGGGCGGTGTCGGCGAAGTCATCGGAGGACTGGTGTAGCCCTGCTGTGAGTTCCGTCAAGGCCTCGGACAGCTCACGTGCGCCCTGCGCCCCGAGGGCGCCCCGCTTATCAGCCCTGGACAGTGATTGCAGCGTGGTGAGTTGCTCGACGGCGCCCCGCAGCTGCTGCGGATCCTCGACCCCAAGGTGCCGCATGGTCTGGTCGTCGAGGTGGAGCAGCATGTCAAGCAGGAATACCGGGCCGGCTTGGCTGGCGGCAGCAAGTGAGCCAACCATCAGTGCGCCCGGCGAGATCAGTTCCACCTGGTCGGCATACAGCAGAGCTGAGCGAACCAGACGAACGTCCTCTGCAAGAGACACCTGCCCACCAGCCATTTGAGGGCCAGTAGCGATCACGATCCTCAGATCCCCTGCCTCGCCGACGAGGGCCCTCCCCTTCGGTCTGCGCGGACGGTTCCTACGCGAGTCCCGACGCGACTGCTTCCCCATCTCGCCAGTGTCAGGCAGAACTCGATCCGATAGGTGCAGCGCCACCCCCGACACGATTCGCGCGAGACCGGAGAAAGAGAGTCGGGCGAATCCACGCGGCTACAGGGCGTGGTCAGAAGCCATCGCGACCCACCTCTGACGCAGCCGGTCCACCACACCTCAGCCGGGGACGCCGAGGAGGCAGGCGGCGATGCGGGTGTCGAGGTGGCCGATCTCCTACTCGAGCTCCCTTGTCACCGTGATGATCGAGTAGGGGCCGTACCGTCCGTTCTTCCCCGTGACGTGGACGAACCGGTACCCGAGCTCAACTGCGTCGGGGTGCAGCGAGACTAGGACGGACCTGTCGGCGGCGAGCAGAGCGGTTCGGGTCCAGGCGTCGATCGCCGCGCCGCTCGTGGTGAAAATGACGGTCGCCCGATCGATGCGGGAGTTCCGCTCGCAGTCCAGGACAACCTGCTCCGCGCCGACCCCGATTTGTGCCGCGATCAGCAGCTCGTTGCCCCACGGATACTTGGGGTGGTCCCCTCCCAGTGGGGGAAGCGCGGCGAGGGTGGCCTCCAACCGCATGCGCCACTGCTCCTGCGGAACGTCTTGCAGCCCGACCTCGGTGAGGAACAGGGGCGGCTTGTCGTGCGTGTAGAGGTAGCGGCCGTCCATCGCCAACCGGAGGTAGACCCTGTCGTCCGTGTTGGGGTCCGGGTACCAGGTGAAGATATGTGACTGGTCGCCGTAGTCGTAGGTGCTGATCCGCACAACCGACGAGCGCCGGGTCGCCGGCTTGCGTGGGGCTGCGCTCTTGGGCACGAACCTCACCTGCGGTGCCCGGGCGTGCACCAGGTCGTCGAGCGTGGCCAGTAGGGCTTCGGCGACCTTCTTGGTCACGGTTGCGGACTCACACACGACGTCCCGGTCCCCAATGTGGCCGCCCTCCTCAGCGCCGAGCCGAAGGCGCAGCACAGTCCATCCGGCCTCGGCCAGCATCTCGTTCCGCAGCCGGTCCTCCGCTTCCTTCCCGCGATGTGTAGAGCCGTGGTGGGACTTCAACGGCTGGCACGGGTCGACCTCGACAACCACGTGGTGGTCGACCAGGACGATGTCCGGGGTGATCGTCGCGACCTCATCCGGGATGCTGGCATGGCTGCACCAGATCGCCAGCTTCCGTTCCGGGACCGTGTAGCCGGCCCCGACGAGGATGTCTCGAACCGCCTGTTCGACACCTGAGGTCACTGGGTTGTGGGACTCGGTGACCGACCCGACCTCGGGTCTGGGCTTCGCAGCGTCGGGAACCTTCGGGAACGGCCGGCCACGGCATTCACGGCAGTACGGCTTCCCCTGGGCGACCCATGCGGCGGACCCGTCAAGCATTCGATGGGCTGCGCCGCCGACCGGGCAGACCCAGGCTACCCAGATCGATGTCACCCGCTGCGCGTCCTGCGGGTCGGCCAGGAACGCGACCAGGTGGGGGTAGGCCTGCTCGATGGTCGGCCCGTCGCACCTCTCACAGCCGCACGACGGGTCGTCGGCCCATTCGGACAGCGTTCGCGCCACCCACCGGGCTGGCCGGCGGGCCCGGCAGATGACAGGCACCACGATCGTCCGGTCGGGGGCTACGGCGGCGATCGCGGTCCTGTGTGCGATGACCGCGCCGGCCCATCCCTTGCCGTCGGCGAGGTACTTCGCGATTGTGGCCTGCGACGGTGGTCGAGGCTCGGCCTGAGACCGGTACCAACGGTCGTACGTGTCGGCGGAGAAGGACCCGCCATCTGGAATCGTCTCCGACCACCGGTCAAGGGTCTGCCTCAGAACGGTCAGGTCGAACTTCGGTGCAGTTGCCACATGGGGAACGGTCCCACGGGCCTGTGACACTGCAAGGTGCAAGGCAAGAAGTCGCTGGGACCTTCACCGAGGTGCGGCGAGCCCCTACCGTCCTGCTCGCTGGTGCAGCTCGTCGAAGAACGCGGCCAGCATCCCAGCTGCCGACGCAGATTCGAGCTCCTTGCCTCCGAACCGGTACACCTCGTACCCGGCGAGGCGAAGCCTCCGGTCCTCGGCGACCATCGCGGCGTACAGCGTCGGGCTCGCCTGCCGGTCCGGGGTGGCGTAGTGCTGAATGCCGTCGACTTCGATCACGACTCGGCGCCGGTCGGAGAACAGCAGGAGGAAGTCCATTCGCTGCCTGACCAGCGGCGACCCAGCCGATCCCCGCTGCCATGCGGTGTAGGGGTCATAGTGCAGATACACCTGGGGAAGGATCGCGGGGATATCGAAACCGTGGCTCTTGTAGCGACGCTGGTAGACGTCGAACACCAGCCTCTCAGCCGCGTTGTCTCCCAGACTGGAAGCCAGGCGCTCGTGCAGCGCGAGCCCCACGTCCCTGCTGCTCTGGTCGGCGAGGTGTTCCCGGTCGCGCCACCAGTCGATCAGGGCCTGGAAGGACAACCCAGCCGCCGTGATCGGTCGGTCGTAGACGAGGCAGAACTTCGCGTTGCGTGTGATCTCGATGTCGTTGTTGACGGCGTCTCGCAGGACCAGTTCCGGCTTGGGGCCGTTGGCCGCGAAGATGAGGTTCTTCACTGAGCCACCCACGCCGCCGGTCTGCTTGTCGTACGCGTCGATAAGGGGAGTCAGCTGGTCCGCCGGCACGTCGCACTCGGCAATGATCCGCCTTGCCAGAGTGACAAGCTGGCCCACCGTCCAGCCTTCGGTGACCGCCTCGACGAGCAGGCGCTTGCTTGTGTACTCACCCGGTGCGTGACCCGCCGGTGGTGTGAGCGATAGCTCATCTCGCAGCACGACTTCGAGCTCGGCACGGGTGTAGCCGAGGAGCGTGTTCTCGATGGCGTTCCGAAGTGTTCGAACGGACACCTTCACCGGCATAAGAGAGGCCTTGGAGGCAAGCGACTCCCAGAAGTCCATGGGAGCAGTGTCGCCGCGGGGACAGCGACCGCGGTGGCAAGACGCGCGACGAGCCCGACAGGGCTCGGTGTACCGCCGCCTTGGCCGGTCCATCGGTGGTGGTCTGGCTGGCGGCCGGCGATTCCTGCGGTTGACTGATCTACTCCTGGCGAGATGGTCGAGATCGGGCGCGCAGCCGGGCGCTAGCGACATTGGGTCACCATCGCCAGCAGGGGGGATGCCAATGCCCCCTGTCACGATCGGCCTGGGCGGCATTGAGTCTCGGCGGTGTGTCCGAGCGCTGCGTGGTTAATTGGTGTGCCCGGTCCAAGGTGGCGCCGTCCCAGTACCGGGTGGTGGCCTGTCCATGTGGGTCTGGGTACCAGCCGGGCAGGTGGGCGACTGGCGGTGGGTAGGCCACCGGGGCGGGGTAATACCCGTATCCGGTGGCCGCGTAGGGCGAGGCTGGGGTCGCCCGATTTCGCGGCTGGGTAGCCCACGACGGCCGACACCGGCCAGAGCAGGAAAAGGCCCAGACCGAAGGTGAGCAGCCCGACGACGACGCTGACCCCGAACATGATCGCCGCCCCGGGCACCGTGGAGTACAGCAACCCCAGCGGGCCGAAGAAGAACCCAAGAACGGCGGTCGAGGGCCGGATCCTTGGAGGAGCCGATGATCACCACCTGGGGGGGTGCGGAGAAGACCACCGGCGAGCTATACGTCACCGGCGGTGGTGGTGGGT
Source organism: uncultured Actinomycetes bacterium (assembly GCA_963706875.1). Lineage (GTDB taxonomy): Bacteria > Actinomycetota > Actinomycetes > S36-B12 > CAIYMF01 > Prado023. The sequence continues at coordinate 709,562 of CAVPNW010000016.1, forward strand.
ACACCGTCGGGAGGACCTGGGTGGGGGCCGCAGCGGCTGGCAGGGCGGTGGCGCACACCGGGCAGATGGCCGTCCCGCGGGTCGACGGCGTTGTGCACGTCGGGCAGATCTGAGCCAGTCATGGTGGCGCTCCCCTCGAGTGCCTCTCCCCCGGTCGCTCGGCGGCACCGCAACCCATCCTAAGGAGCGTGCCCCACCGGATCGGCCCCGAAACGAAAAACCGGACTCGGGTCCGGTGAGGCAGCACCCGGGGCATGCTGGGCGTGGAGTCGATGGCGCGAGCCACGGGCCGCGGCCGCCGACCAGTCCACGTAGCGGTCGTGTGTAGCCGACCTTGGCGTTTCAGTGGACTGTGTCAGCGGTGGGGCGGTAGCTGCTCGGCGATGAGCCAGGTTCGCCGTCATGGCACCACCCGCAGTCGCCTCGGCAGCTCCCCCGATACCCCCCGACGCATTGACCGCCGAGCTCGAGGCGTGCCGACGCACTCTGGGAGGTCCCCGGTCCAGGCGGCATGATCAGCCTGTGGGCATCATCTGGTCGGGCCGTGGTGGCTGGACGCTCGGGCGGGACTTCGACCGCCTTACCCTGACGGCTGGCGGCAAGGTCGAGGTGTTCGCCGAAGCCGATGCCAGCCGGCTGTTGGTCACCGTGGGCGCTTTCGCCGCACCCTGGTAGTCAGGGGCACACCGCCGCTCAGATTGAAGGGCATTCGGCGCCGCGATGCTCGGCGAGGTCAGATCAGCCATCGCTGGGGTGGTGGCACGCGGCCAGATCGGTCCCGCCCTTGTAAGCGCCGCCGAGCGTCAAGCCGCCTTCGAGGAACTCCTTGAGTCACATCTCAGGGAGCAGCGCTGGATTTCGTTCGATGCCGCCGACAGGGCGCCTGCCGACCTCCCGAGCAAGGCGGGCGTGGTTTCCACGCTCGATGCAACACAGCAGTCGGCGCTGAGCAACCACTTGACGGAAGATGAGGTCCGGGCGCTCGCCTTCTTGGACGAGGACCACCGCGCCCTCATCGCCGCCGCGAACGCCGAGATCCTCCGGCGCGAGCTTCGGTCACGACGGTCCTTCTTCGACAGCGTGGAGACGGCGCCCCTCACGGAGCAGCAGGCGGCCGCTGTGGTCGCGTTCGACAACCGAGTGCGCGTGATCGCCGCAGCTGGCTCTGGCAAGACCTCGGTGATGGTGGCTCGCGCCGCGTACGCGATCGCGCGCGGCTTCGTCCCAGGCGCTGGGCGATCTTCAGGCAGGAGGCTATTCGCTGGAAGTTGAAGCCGAGGGCTGCACGCCCCACAAACAGACGGTAAAGATCAAGCCGAGTGAAGTCGTCGACGTGGGAACCATCTCTTTTACGGGCTCCTTGCAGGTGGCATCGGATCCAAGTGGCGCGGAGATCTATGTGGATGGAGAGAGAAAAGGAATTACCCCGATGACGGTCGCCGATCTCCCGGCGAGGCAGAGCCAGGTGGAGTTGAGGTTGCCCGGGACTTCCCCCTCCATTGTCAAAGCTTCCATTCAGCCCGACAAAGTGACCGATCTCGGTGTGATCAAGTTGAAGAAAGATATTGACCATGAAATGGTCACGTCTTTCGATCAAGGTCGTCAACAGCGTCTTATTGGGACACCTTCTCAGCCTGAACAAAGGGCCGCCGAGAGGCAGTCTACCGGTGGAGCCAATGAATCCGCTCAGAGCCCCTCCCTCTTCGTTGGTGATGAATTCGTGATTCAGCACAGAAATTTGACAAATCCCAAACTTAGTTATGTCGGTGGAGAAGCAAGAGTATCCTGAAGGGAATCGCGTTCGTATCACGGTGAAGAATCTCAACAGCAGCTATGTCAGAACGCTTGAATATGATCGACAGTGGAACCCCATCGGCACACGAGGCAAAGCCGGGGAGGGATTCGATTACAGTCCACCCGTCAAGTACTATGACTTTCCGCTCTATCCCGGCAAACGCTGGTCAGGGACATCCACGGAGCGGAACATCAAGACAGGACAGGTTCGGGAGCACACAATCAATGCCGAGGTCGGGGGGTGGGAAACGATCACCGTTCCAGCCGGCACATTTAGAGCCATCAAAGTGATGATTCGCAACGCGGTCAAGGATCTGCAAACCGGTCAGGTAAAATCGGGAAGCGACATATCCTGGTACGCCCCCCTTGCAAAGCGGTCGGTCAAATCTGAATTAACAGCTTTTAATGCAATAGATGGCCGGGATGAAGTGCAAATCGCAGAGCTGATAAGGTACTCGGGAAGATGAGTGGTCTGAAGCTAAACTGAAAAATCCGCGATCGCGTCCAACTCTCCCGGCAGCATCTCAGTGGGAATTCCTTGGAGCAACACGGCAAGGATCGCACTGAGCTTTGTCTCAGTGATCATGAGCGGGGTGTTGAGCACCCTTCCCGCAAGATGGATCAGGAGGTTTTTTGCCATCTTCTTCGGACCTATCCCTTTGACTTCCTTTTGCGATACTGAAGGACGGTCGCCATCGTGAGCTGAACCGGGTGCTTGCTCAAATGCTTCTTCAACCGAACCTGATAGGCATTGAAGAGAGTGGTGCACTCCTGGTGATCAATTCTCCCGGATGACCTACCGAGATTGCACTCCCTGCAGACCAACCAGGTCTTGCTCATTGAGTTCTCATGGCGATTGATGAAGTGATCCTCATGACAATCCGGGAGCTTTTGTTTGTGGTGATCGATGATCTGGGTTTCACCACAGCAAGGACACACCCCTTTGAAGGCGTGATAGACACATTCGATGTGCTTTCGGACCGTGTCCCTGGAGAGTCCGCGTCGCTTGATGGGAAGCGTGTTCTTTAGACCATTCAGTTCCTTGGCCACTTCATCGACTTCGGTCTCAACCTTTTCCACCCTTTGGCCCAGTCCCCCGAGGCCCCCTTTGAAATCCTCCATGAGAGCCACCAGGCGTTCTTCGTTCTGTTTCCCCTGGATCAGGAGCTGATTGAGGACAGCGTTCCCGTGCTTAAGGCTTTCCTTCATCTTTTCGAACTGGCCGATGTACCAAACCTTGAATTGAGCCGCTTTCTTGCCTGTGAACCCACTGCAAGAAGGGTAAAACCTGCCTCCGTTAGTTCGTACATGGGCTGCCATCGATTTCTTCCATCCTGATAGCCGCTTTCAATCAGCGCAAAAATGGCGCTGATTGAATTCCTCAGGACATTCAATGGATTGGATGGCCCGGAGCACGTCTTTGTGTTCTTTCTCAAACACCCGTGCCACATCCAGAGAAGTGGTCCAGAGCTTGCCGTCGCGTTCGAAGACAACCGGTCTTTCAAAAGTTACGAGTTGCGTGTCCATCAAAGCTCCTGCCAGGTTCTCTGGCGTTCTTCATTGAGAGGTGGTCTCTTCCACTGCATGGTCCTCTACCCTTTGTGCGGCTCCTGACTTCTGCGTTTTCCTGGGGTCGGAGTCGAGAACGAGCCCGTAGGAATCCGAGGAGGCATTGTCCTCTGCGATCTGCTGGTCCACGACTTCCCGGTCGTAGCCTTGCTCGGCGATGACCGTCGCTCTCGGATTCTTGAATCCAGACCGCACTGCCAGCTGCTCGGCCATGAGGTCCTTCAAAAGGATCCACCCACTTCCAGCCCTGGGATCTCCACTCGATCCGCCTGTAGGCTCGCTTGTTTCTGAGATACCCGGGAAGGCTCAGCGCGTTTGAGAGGAACACGGCATCCAGCCACCGGTTGGCCACAGGGGCGGCAAAACTGAAAAATGAGAGATTTGCTGCTGGAGCATTTCCCACCGGCGCGAATTCGAGAAGTCCCGCCCGGATCGAGGAGTAGTTGACGCCGGTCAGATCGCCGGTCAACTGTTCGTAGGTGACTCCCATTCCTACTGCTGTTTCCCTTAGCTGCTGTTTGATCCAGATTTCGTAGGTCTGACCGACGTCCGACGGCTCGGAAAAATTCACATCCATCCCGCGGCGGGAGCACGGGAAGGCGCCGGGTTCAAGGGCGATCACATCCCCGGCCTTCACAGTCATTTCCGGCCTTTTTCCGAGGGGACGAATCGCCCGTTCCACACCAGCAGGATCCCTTATGAACCCGCCGAACATCGCCGCCGTCTTTTTCCGGACAAGCTCTGCGTCCTCGTACTGGTCGAGTTCGTGGATCTTAACGATGATCGAGGAGAGCCACGGCCGGCCGCTGGCCTGTCCGGCCCGAAGCGGGCGAAAAATATGGAGGATCTCCGAGGCCGGAACCCGGACCCGCTGAGAAATATTGGTTGAGAGATGAACTGCTCCCCCGGATGGTCCCTCAAGAGCCGATAGGCGACTCTTCGCCCCCGCCTGTCGATCTCGATCCCCATCCGCACCAGGTTTCCGTTATCAAGAATGGTCTGGTAGGTTTCGTCGAGGTGGTCGGCCTCAAGGAGCTGGAGCTGCAGGGTAACGCAAAGGTCGTCTTCAGGGTATCTTGGCCGGAATCGGACGAGGACCTCGCCGCTTTCAATGAGAGCTCTTGAGGTGAGTGCCTAGAGTCCGTAAAAGTCGGTTGTGCCGTAAGCGTCAGCCTCCAAAGTCGAATCCGCCCAAAGCTCCTGAAGTTTGCCTTAAGGCTTTGGTCCTTTATTTTCCACCTGGGGGTGAGCTCGGTCCCGATGAGGTTTGCGACCCACGACTCTACACCCGACTCAGCGATGGGCTTGTTTTCTGATGAGCTCCCTGACCCTTGAGCGAAGTGTTGAAAGAGACGACCAGAGTACAGTGTTGGGACCTGCTGAGGACATCCCCCATACGCCGAGGCGCCTTCCGGATCCCGCAGCTTCAAAAGAGCCGGACAGAGACGATCTTGAGATCTGATTCCCGTGCTGATCGAGGAGCTTGAGATATCTCAACCAAAGCCCCTTTGAGGTTGTGGTGAGGACAAAGCACCAGCGTCCCGCTGAGGAGCCGAGTTCGGTTTCGATTTCTGACTTGAGTGCCCGGAGCTTGTCGAGATCAGTCAGCGCATACTGGACTGTCCGGTTCCGGCCGTGACGGAAACGACCCGCTCCCCCTTGGCGAGTGCGATGATGGCTGCCGTGACATTCGCGAGATCCGTCCCGTGTAGGCCACTCAAGACTCCTGAAAAACAAAAGCGAGGTTGACTGCATCAGGTGGCAGTGTAACCCCGCTTTTCCGGCACCTTCGCCTATGGCTCTCTTGTCGTCGGCTATGGTCTCAAACCAGATATCTTTTGTCTTGACAGCTGTTTTTCATTGATCAAACCCATTGACGGCCGGAGGCTGTTCAGTGCAACTTCAAACACCTGGGGGTTCAAGAGAAAGGGCCGAGAGTCTGTGTGGTTTCATGTATGACAAGGATGTGGGTTATGCGAGAAGCAGTGTGAGGGATTCGAGATGGCAAGGAATGCTGGAACTTTTCGGGTGAACTGATGGTCAATCCCTGAACCATTGCGCACAGCGGTAAGGTTTAGAATCTTTGCTGCAGGCAACTATTGGCTCATCCTCATGCTGCAGGAGGCAATTGGTCAATCTTGCTCATAGGCAGAAATCGATACATCGAGACGAGAATTTTCCTATGGCATCCTCGGATTGACGAAATTCCTATTTGGCCATACCCTGCCAAAATGGTGGATCGGTAACATTCGCGGTGACTATCGGCGTATATCGCGGATCGCCTCAAAGTGACAGCATTTCTCAGAAGGAGTTGGAATGTCTGAAGTATGGCCATTAGATGTTGTGAATCGTTTTCGTAAGGCTGGTGTTGACAGGCTGCGCCCATTCAAATGTCTATTGCTAATGCCGTTCGAGAGTCGATTTAATCGCATTGCGGACGAGATTCATGCCGGTCTGCACCGGAAGTTTTTGATTCCGCGCCCTAAATTCTTGGGATGTCGGAGTTGCCGAGAATTAACCGCTTAGATTGGGTCACTTCCTCGGGTATCATACAGAATGAAATATGGGAGGAAATTGCAGGCGCTGATCTCATTTTCTGCGATATCACTGGATATAATCCTAACGTAATGTTTGAAAGTGGCGTTGCAGCGGCATTAAAGCGAATGCCCCAGGTTGTTTTCATCCGGGACCACTTCTTTAGGCAACAATCTCCTTTTGATATAGCGCCAATAAGGTATACTGAATATGAACTCACCTCTGACGGATTGCCTTCTTTCCGCGATAAAGTGCAAAAGCTAATTGCTGACGCTCTTAAAGCCTTCCCGGATGAACTTATCGACACAGTTCCGATTTCCTTTCCGGCCAACATCGATTTCCACTGTAAATCATGATGACCCTAGAATCTATACACCACCATTTGCACATAGACGAGTGGTCGACGGGGCACTTGAATTTGGGTCACTGTACTTCTTCCCGGAATCCTGGGCATCGCTCGGCAATGCTCGTGTTCTCCATTTTGATCTTGAGTTTGAGGCAGCTTTCCGAACTTTTGTAGACCCAGCGGCTTGGATCGGTGTTGGGATCAGGAGTCAACATTTCTACGCGAATTACGGACATGTGTTTTACATTAAGCAAGATGGGTCCATCACGATCACTCAGCCCAATGAGATTGGCCCTAATTTTTATACGGATGAATTGTTGCGAGGAGTGACTGAGATCGATGAGTCTGACGATACCACCATTTTCACGTGCGCTTCACAACCGATAGGCTGTTTCTGTCAATCAATGAATTCTCTACAACCCTAGAGATTGCCAAAAACGCCAAAGGTATTCGGACCCGGAATTATTCGATTTCAGTCAAGCCTCTGTTGGGCCGCAATTAAGGGAATTCGCGCATCGGCGATATAATCGGTTGGTTTACAAGATAGAGAGTCCGCACATCTCTCCAATGTTGCGTTATGCACAGACTGACACCCGTATTGAATAGATGTTCACAGTTCAGTCAGCGTCTTCTCCCCTCAATTGCTGCTTTCGCTTGTCAAATACAATCATCTTTGTATCCGCTTCTCACATGCCGTCCAGCCATTCGTTGGGAATTGCTTTTGCATTGCATGGACAAAATTCTGGCTCACCTTGCTAATTGAAGGCCAGACGTTGTGGATGTCTGATTCAAGGTAGAAGGATTTCTCCGTTGAGACTCACCGCAATCCATATCCCTCCTGGGGTTATTTCAAGACACCTGTGAGCAGACGATTGAGACCGTCCAATCGAAACTCTGCGGATGGATCGTAAATTCTCAGATATCGAGGTGTGTGGATCAGTAGGCTGAGTCTCTTACCGCTTTTGAGAGCATTAAGTGTCGCGAGCGAGAGTGGGAGGGCTGTTGCAACAGATGACTCGTTGATTAGTCTCCAGCGCACCTCATCGAACGTGACGATTTCCTTTTCATCAACATAGAGGCTGATGGCTTTGTTGTTCACCGCTTCCAAAGCTTCATCCATTACATTATCACTCAGCTTCGGTGGTTCGGATATAACCATGAGGGTTGGACCACTATTGGTATTGCGAACAATCAGCGTGAGCTTGCAATGGTTTTCGGGAACCTCCTGACTAACAGTAGCAAAAACGATTCCGTCATTTGTCGTATCTAATCGCCATTCTTGAAATGCTACGGAGATATTCTCGATTCTAGACACCTTAATTTCCTTAGGAGTAAGCCAATAGATCTTATCGCTTGACACAACTGAAGCGATATCAACGAGGTTTCTGCTCACTCCCATGCGCTCCAAGTAGGCAGCAAGCGCCACAACAGTATACTGCACATTACTATCACCAATCTGCCCTTCCGTTGCAGCAAACTGATGGACGCCAATCTTCGCATTCTCACTAACGTAGCGGTTCAACCCGCCTGCAAGAGCAAAAACGCAAGCTGACGCGCAAACGACTCCTTTAAGAAAGACCTCTTCCTCTTCGAGAGAATTTTGAGACACTGTGGCGTATTCTTCACCAAGGCAGGTATTGAAACTCGATCTTCGCGAAACGGCGTTACCAAGAGCGATGGCACCTGCAATGCTCCCTCCAGGACTATCGAAACAGACTGGTCGGTGTCGGCGGTAGCTGATGGGCATGCTTCCTTTTCTGCTTTAGTTAAGTAGTAAACTTCTCTGCAGAGTGATTTTGACTACTTCCCTTAGCGAAGATTCGCGGTGCACATGCGTATGAATTGCCAGCACATGGCCAGAAAACTGAAAACTGCATGGAATTAAAGTCGTTGCGATGAGGTAACTGCTTGATGATTGTCTCCAACTCCTTAATTCGGTCATTGACACGACTGAGTAATTCTTCTTTAGGATTAACTCCTTTTAGTAAAGCATCCTCAATAAACATATTTCTAGATCTAAGCCATGCTATTTGAGATCGTTTTAATTCTGATTTTTTTCCAGGATTAAGAGCTGATACAGCTCTACTGTATATATCGTTGAGGCGTCTGTCAGCATCTCGCATGTCATTCGATGTGCCAAGCAAATCAATATAATAATCTTCAGCACTTTTTGCATATACATCTGATGAGTTATTTAATATGAGGAACACAATAGAAGTAATTATAATAGTAAAAACGCATTATTATGGGCTTCATTATTTCTTTCTTTTATGCTGTTATCAAGCGGTTGTCAGGCAATCGTACATTTTTGCAAAATGGGATAGCCAAAATGCCTTTCGTGGTCAGGAGGCACCATACGATAAAGATGCTCTCAGCGCAAGATTTCCACACCTTTCACTATTTA
>CAVPNW010000017.1:0-46535 GCA_963706875.1 uncultured Actinomycetes bacterium
CCGCGTCCAGCCGCTTGCCGACCAGGTTGAGCATGCCCGCCGCCAGCTCGTCCGCGGAGTCCCCGGCGACCTCGCGCAGTGTCTTGCCGCCCCGGATCTGCTCACGGACGGCGTCTGCGTCCATGCCCAGCGTGTCCTTGAGCAGGGCGTCGATCTCCGCCTTGCGGGCAGCGCGATCCGCCTCACGATCGGCACGTTCCTGTTCCCAGGAGTCTGACAGGGCCCCGCTCACGGCGTCGGCCTGCTGCTGGGTGATCGTCCCCTTGCTCACCAGGCCCGAGAGCGCGTCGGCGAACCGGCCTGCCGGGCCTGTCCCGTCCGAGGCTGCAGCGACCCCCGCGCCGATGAGGGCTGCCAGGGCGACCCCGGCCACCGCTGCGGACACACTTCGCTTCATCGGATGCCTCCTGTTCCCGGACCGGGTCCGCCGGCCCTGCACCCGACACTGTCGCGCCCATGTGCACCGCACATGCTCGGGAGGTTCGGATCACGTAAGCCCCGGCGGTCAACCTGGCCCTGTCCGGCCCGTCGGCCCCGGCGTCGAGGACTCCAGCAGGGCCCGAAGCGACGCCTGCTCGGCGGCGAGTGCGTCGAGGCGGTCCAGGATGAGCTGGACCTGCTCTACGGTCGCACCCTCCGAGGGCGCCGGAACCGGCGCGCCGGACTCCGGGTCCCCGTCCGGCTCCCCTGCGGCTGGCTCCACCTTGCGGGACAGGAACCAGTTGGCGACCGTCGCCGACACGGTGCCGATCAGGCCGATGCCGACGATCATGAGGCCCGCGCCCACGATCCGGCCGGTGGTGTTGACGGGGTAGAAGTCGCCGTAGCCGACGGTGGTCGTGGTGACTATGGCCCACCACAGCGCCTCGCCGAACGTCTGGATGTTGGCACCCGGCGTCTGACGCTCGATGTTCCACTGGAGGACCGCGGCGGTGAACACGACCGCCGCGACGATCGTGAACAACGATCCGGCGATCCGCTCCGTGGAGATGGTCCGCAGGGACTTGCGCAGCAGCAGGGCCACGCGCAGCATGCGCAGCATCGGGACGAGCACCATGACCAGGTCGGCCTTGTGATCCCGGATGAAGTCCGTCTTGTCGTCCACGAGCGTCAGACGTTTGACGTAGTCGATCGCGAAGGCTGCCCACACGAGGAACTGGATCCCCTGGAGGAGGCTGGTCACCCACGAGGGCGGGTTGAGGTACAGCCACTGGATCAGGAACGTGACGAGGAAGACCAGCGCGAGGCGGTCCAGCCACGGCCCTGTTCGGGCGACCCAGCGGTCGTAGCGGTGCGCCTCGGTCTCGGGCGCCGTCGCCTCGTCTGTCGCCGGGTAGGTCATCGGGTCGGTCATCTCACCCCACCAATCTGAGCACCTGCTCCAGTCCGTGCGTGGTTCCGCGCGTCCGCGGGAGGATCAGCGTGCGCATGCCGAGGTGCGCTGCGGCCCCGTCGTCGTCGACGGTGTCTCCCACCATCAGCAGCTCGTGGGCGGGCAGCCCCAGCCGTTCGGCCGCGATCGCGAAGATCGCTGGGTCGGGCTTGACCACGCCGACCTCGAAGGAGAAGACCTCGGCGTCGTACAGGCCGGCCAGCCCGGTGCGCGCCAGGACCGGGCGCGGATCGATCCCGACGTTGGACAGGATCGCGATGGCGACCCCGCGCTCGCGCAGGGAGGTGAGCACCGCGGGCGCCTCGAGGTAGGCGACCCACTGGTCGAGCATCGTGGCGTACAGGGCATCACCGAGCGCCGGCGGGATGATCCCCATGCGTTCGAGCATCTGGTCGTAGACCTGGCGGTGCAGCGCCGGGGAGAGGTCGCGGTCGCTGTCTGGGTCGACCTCGCGGGCGTGGTCCCAGATGCGCTCGGCCCAGGGAGCCAGGTCGGCCACCTCCGGCAGGGCCTCAGGCGCGCAGTCGGCTGGGTCGAAGCGCCCGCCGCGTGTCGGATCCTGCTCCAGCAGCTCGAGTGCCGCGGCCATCCAGCCGGCCGGCTCGCCGGCGTGGACGAGGGTCGCGTGCAGGTCGAAGATCACGCCGCGGATCGGGCGCCCGCCCGGCGGTGAGGGGTGGGCTTCCATGGGGATGGAGTCTAGGTGCGGGCGCGGACGTCCCCGGGGTCGACTCGGCGGTCCGGTCATTGGCAGGCTGAGGTGCATGGAGTGCCACATCCAACGGCTCGCGGCGCAGCCAGCGGCGGTGATCCGCGCGCATGTGGCAGTCGACGGGATCCCCGCCTTCCTCGCTGGCGCCTACGCAGAGGTGATCGACGTCCTGGCTGAGCAGCGCCTGGAGGTTGCGGGACCGCCCTTCGCCCGGTACGGCATGAGCGGCCGCGGGTTCGATGTCGAGGCCGGCTTCCCGACCAATGAGTCGGTCGTGCCGACCGGACGGGTCGAGGCCGGGGAGCTGCCGGGAGGCCCGGCGCTCGTGGTCCTGCACCGCGGCGGGTACGACGACATCGAGGGGGAGGTTCGCACGGGTCAGCAATGGCTTGCCGCCAACCGTTGGACCGCGACGGGCGCGCCCTGGGAGTCCTACCTCGACGGTCCGGAGGTTGCCGAGCCCCGGACCCTCGTGTACCTGCCCTGCCGGCCCTCCGGGCGGCCGGCTGGGCAGCTGAAGTGACGTCGGCAGCCCATCTCGGACAGTTCGACGGGCATGCGTGACGTCTGACGCCCGACGGCTCCCCAGAGGTCGGCTGCCCGCGCACATCCGGCTGATGCGCATCCCCGCCCCCACGAGTGAGCGTTGCGGCCGGTCGTGGTCGGCGGCTCGGGTGCCGCGGTCGGGGTACCCGGCTCTAGGGTTGCGGCCATGGACGTCCTCATCCGCCCGGCGCGCACCTCGGACGTGCGGCGCATCCGGGAGCTGGTCGACCTGTACTCCCAGCGCCGGATCCTGCTGTCCAAGGCGACCGTCACGCTCTTCGAGGACGTCCCGGACTTCCTCGTCGCCGAGCTCGACGGGCAGGTCGTCGGCTGCGGGGCGATGCACGTCATCTGGGAGGACCTCGGCGAGCTGCGCACCCTGGCCGTGGACCCCGCGCTGACGGGCTCGGGGATCGGGCGAACCCTTGTCGAGGCGCTGCTGGATCGCGCCCGCGCCCTCGGGGTCTCGCGGGTCTTCTGCCTGACCTTCGAGACCGAGTTCTTCACCGACGCAGGCTTCGTCGAGATCGAGGGCGCTCCCGTGACCCCCGAGGTGTACGCGCAGCTGCTGCAGTCCTACGACGAGGGCGTCGCCGAGCTGCTGGACCTCGAGCGGGTCAAGCCCAACACGTTGGGCAACCATCGGATGCTGCACATCCTCTGATCAGCCCGACCAGGCGCCCGGACCCGCCCAAGCGGCGCAGGATGCGCATTCCCCGCCACCTCTGGATGCCCGTGCGCGTTCCGCGCCGCATGTGGCCGGCAACGCCCCAGTGGGGCCGGGAGTGGCCGGGAACGCCCACCCTCTGCCGGCAGAGGACGTTCTGGGCCCCCGAATCGAAGGCTATGGGACCTGTCCGGAGCAGCGGGGGACCAGAGCCTCCGGACCCGAACGGGATCAGCCGGTGTTGCGCAGGCCCGTGGCGATGCCGTTGACGGTGAGCAGCAGGGCCCGGCGCAGCTGGGGCTCGACCGGGGTCCCCTCGCCCTCGTGCCACCGCACCCGGGCCAGCAGCGAGACCTGCAGCAGGTGCAGCGGGCGCAGGTAGGCATCGCGCACCATCAACGTCTGGGCCAAACCCGGCTGGTTGCCCAGCAGGGAGTCGGTGCCCATGGCCTGCTGCAGCTCCGAGACCGTCAGCTCGTGCTCAGCGCGGATGGCGGTCGCGAAGCGCTGGAGGTGCGCGGGAACCAACCGTTGCACGTAGCGGTCGGCGACCGCGAGGTCGGCCTTCGCGGCGGTCATCGCCACGTTGGACAGGAAGTTGGCGAAGAACGGCCAGCCGGCCGCCATCTGGGCCACTGTGCCGGCGTGCCCGGCGGCTCGGGCCGCGGCCAGTGCCGAGCCCACACCGAACCAGCCGGGGACGATCTGGCGGGCCTGCGTCCAGCCGAACACCCACGGGATGGCGCGCAGCCCGTCGAGCCCGCCGGCGGTGGTCGGCCGGCGGGCTGGGCGCGAACCCAGGTGCAGGTCGCCGAGCTGTTCGACGGGCGTCGCGAAGGAGAAGTAGGCGGGCAGGTCCGGGTCGTCGACAAGCGCGCGGTAGGTGGTGAATGCGGCCTGCGACATCAGGTCCATGAGGTCGTCCCAGGCGGCCAGCGTCGTCGCGTCGACCCGCGACGTGCGGTGCAGGACGGTGCCCCGGAGGGTGGCGGCCAGGGTCTGGCCCAGGTTCTCCCGGGCCAGTTGCGGGAGCAGGTACTTGTCGGAGATGACCTCGCCCTGCTCGGTGACCTTGATCTGCCCGTCGAGCACGCCCCAGGGCTGGGACAGGATCGCCTCGTACGTCGGACCACCGCCACGGCCCACGGTGCCGCCCCGTCCGTGGAACAGGCGCAGGATGACGCCGTGGGCCACGCAGATGTCGCGCAGCCGGCGCTGGGCCAGGTGGATCTGCCACTGCGAGGTGGTGACCCCGGCGTCCTTGTTGGAGTCCGAGTACCCGAGCATCACCTCGAGGGTGTCCCCGCGCAGGCGCACCAGCTCGCGGAACCCCGGGTCGTCGAGGAGCTGCCCGACGAGTTCCCCGGCCGCCTTCAGCTCGGCGACGGTCTCCAGCAGGGGGACGAAGCCGATCCGGGCGACCCCGGCGGGCAGGTCCACCAGGCCCGCCTCGCGCGCCAGGACAACCGCGGCCAGGACGTCGGCGGCAGACTTCGTCATCGAGATGATGTAGGACTGGCAGGTCTCCGGGCCGTAGCGGTCCAGCGCGCGGCCGATCTCCACGAATGTCTCGTACGTGGTCAGCCCGGCTGGGTCCATGGGTGGTGGCGCGGGAGCCAGGGGGCGCTTGCCGGACAGCTCGGCGGCCAGCACCGTGAACCGCTGCTGGGAGGTCAGCGTGGCGTAGGGGGTCTCGAGCTCCCCGAGCCGGTCGAGCAGCTGTCCGATGGCGTGGTGGTGGGCGTTCGAGTGCTCGCGGATGTCCAGGGTCGCCAGCGAGAGCCCGAACACCGCCACGACCCGCATGGTCCGCGCCACCGAGCCGGCGGCGATCAACCCGCCCCGGTTCGCGGCCAGGGAGGCCCGGATCAGCTCCAGGTCGGCCAGCAGCTCGGCCGTGGTGCGGTAGTCCCGGCCCGGTTCGTGGTGCCGGCCCTCGGCCTGACGGGCGCGGGTGTTGCGCAGCTTCGCGTGGATGCAGGTCAGCTTGAGGCGGTAGGGCTCCTCGGCGTTGAGCCGGGCGAACCGGGGGTCGAGGTCGGGCAGGGCGGCCAGGTCGTCGGCCAGTGACGTGGCGAACGCGGGCGAGACCGGCGCGATCCGCTCCGAGACCGACAGCCGGGCGCTGAGGTCCTCGATGTGCGGCAGGAGGTCGCGGACGGCGTGATCGTGCTGGATGGCCAGCACCCGGGCCGTCACGGCCGGGGTCACGAAGGGGTTCCCGTCGCGGTCACCGCCGATCCAGGAGCCGAACGTGAGCACGGCACGGCCCGCCGGGACCTCCAGCCCGCTGGCCCGAGCGGCGGCCGCGAACTCCCCGACCACGTCGCCGGCGGCCCCGGCTGCGAGGTCATCGAGGTAGAACAGGGCGTTGCGCGCCTCGTCGGTCACCTCCGGCTGGCCCAGGCGCAGCTCGTCGGTCTGCCACAGCAGGTCGATCGCCTCGGCGATCGCCAGGTCGGTGCGGTCGGTGCGGGCCTCGTCGAGCAGCTCGGCGATGCGGCGCAGCTTGACCAGGACCGAGCGGCGCGATGCCTCGGTGGGGTGTGCCGTGAAGACCGGGCGGGCGTTGATCCGGGCGAACCCGGTGGCGACCTCGTCGGCGGTGACATCGCCGGCCTCCAGCGCCTCGCGGATCGCCACCCCGGCTTCGGCCAGGGGCCCGCCGGTGCGCGCCCTTGCAGCCGTCTGGGAACGGGACCGGTGGACCTGCTCGGCGATGTTGGCCAGGTGGAAGTACAACGAGAACGCCCGGGCCAGGGTGGTTGCCTGCGCCAGGGGGAGCTCATCGATCAACTCCGCGGCCCCGTCGGGGTCGTCGCGCGACAGGGCCCTGATGCGCTCCACCGTCTCGTAGGTCTCTTGCCCCTCCTGACGGATCAGCGCCTCGCCGAGCAGGTCGCCGAGTCGGCGGATGTCGTCACGCAGTGCAGGTGAGGACGCCAGCCTGGCCAGGGGGCTCATGGGGTCAGCGTAATGATGACGTGGGTGCCGCGCAGGGGCTCGTGAACCGGCGCTCGGGTGGCCCGGGGCCACCAACGACCCCAGGTGGACGGCGCGGATCCCCACCAGTCGGGGGGCTCGATCCGAGCTGGCATGGAGTTGCGGACCTGTTGGCGACGCAATCCCAGATTGATGCCCTGCAGGTCTCTGGGGCGCAGGAATCGCGGGTCACATCAAATGCCGTTGGCAGGGCTTTCCATCACCTCTGTGGATTCCCACGACGGTGATTCTGGACTATGCTGGGATCCGGTCATTTTCGACGGCGAATTCAGGAGCATGCAATGGCGCGCAAGGTCCAGGTCCTTCTCGAGGACGACATTGACGGCACCCCGGGCGCCGAGACCGTTTTGTTCGCCCTGGACGGCAAGTCCTATGAGATCGACCTCTCTGAGAAGAATGCCGACAAGCTGCGCGAGGCGTTTGCCCCATGGATCGGCGCGGGTCGCCGGGTCCCCAGCCCAACGGCCGCCGAGCCCCGCCGCCGGCCTGCGCGCCGGTCCGAGGACACCGCCGACATCCGCCGCTGGGCGGCCGAGAACGGGATTCCCGTGTCGACCCGCGGCCGCATCTCGGCGGACCTTCGGGCCCGCTACGAAGCCGCCCACTAGTTCTCCGGCCACGTTCCGGCGGCGCCTGGGGACTGCCCGGGTGCGTTCGCCGAGGGCATATCCCACACGGGTATGGAGCCCGGGGCGGGGGCTGTTGCCCCATTGAGTGGTTGCTCCCACCGGGTGCTCGCGGCAGTGCTGTACGTGTGAGTGTCGGGGGTTGCGGCTACAGTTTCGTTTCATCCCGTGCGAGCGGGAGGCAAGCATGAACGGAGTGGAGCCCCATGTTCGAAAGGTTCACTGACCGCGCCCGTCGCGTTGTGGTGCTCGCGCAGGAGGAAGCGCGCATGCTCAACCACAACTACATCGGCACCGAGCACATCCTGCTCGGCCTGATCCACGAGGGCGAGGGCGTTGCCGCGAAGGCTCTGGAGAGCATGGGCATCTCCCTGGAATCCGTGCGCCAGCAGGTCGAGGAGATCATCGGCCAGGGCCAGCAGGCACCCAGCGGGCACATCCCGTTCACTCCGCGGGCCAAGAAGGTCCTCGAGCTGTCCCTGCGCGAGGCGCTGCAGCTCGGGCACAACTACATCGGCACCGAGCACATCCTGCTCGGCCTGATCCGCGAGGGCGAGGGCGTGGCCGCCCAGGTGCTGGTCAAGCTCGGCGCCGACCTCAACAAGGTCCGCCAGACGGTCATCCAGCTGCTGTCGGGCTTCCAGGGCAAGGAGCCGGCGTCGGGGTCGGGCACCGGACCGCAGGAGGGCACCCCGTCCACGTCGCTGGTCCTCGACCAGTTCGGGCGCAACCTGACCAAGGACGCCCGGGAGAACAAGCTCGATCCGGTCATCGGTCGCGAGAAGGAGATCGAGCGGGTCATGCAGGTGCTCTCCCGGCGCACCAAGAACAACCCGGTCCTCATCGGGGAGCCCGGCGTCGGGAAGACCGCTGTCGTCGAGGGTCTGGCCCAGATGATCGTCCGTGGCGAGGTCCCCGAGACGCTCAAGGACAAGCACCTCTACACCCTGGACCTCGGGGCCCTGGTGGCCGGATCCCGCTACCGCGGTGACTTCGAGGAGCGCCTGAAGAAGGTGCTCAAGGAGATCAAGACCCGGGGCGACATCATCCTGTTCATCGACGAGATGCACACCCTCGTCGGGGCCGGGGCGGCCGAGGGCGCGATCGACGCAGCCAGCATCCTCAAGCCGATGCTGGCCCGGGGCGAGCTGCAGACCATCGGCGCCACCACGCTCGATGAGTACCGCAAGCACGTCGAGAAGGATGCGGCCCTCGAGCGGCGCTTCCAGCCGATCCAGGTGCAGGCGCCCAGCGTGGCCCACACGATCGAGATCCTCAAGGGCCTGCGCGACCGCTACGAGGCCCACCACCGCGTCTCGATCACCGACGGTGCCCTGGCTGCCGCGGCTCGGCTCTCGGACCGCTATGTCTCCGACCGCCAGCTGCCCGACAAGGCCATCGACCTCATCGACGAGGCCGGCTCCCGGCTGCGCATCCGCCGGATGACCGCCCCGCCGGACCTGCGCGAGTTCGATGAGCGCATCGCCAACGTGCGCCGGGAGAAGGAGTCCGCGATCGACGCGCAGGACTTCGAGAAGGCCGCTGCGTTGCGTGATCGCGAGAAGCAGCTGCAGGTGGAGAAGGCGCAGCGGGAGAAGGAGTGGAAGGCCGGCGACATGGACGTCGTGGCCGAGGTGGACGACAAGCTCGTCGCCGAGGTCCTGGCCCTGATGACCGGGATCCCGGTGACCGACCTGTCCGAGGACGATGCCCAGCGACTGCTGCGCATGGAGGACGAGCTGCACAAGCGCGTCATCGGCCAGCAGGACGCCATCCACGCGCTGAGCCAGGCGATCCGCCGCACCCGGGCCGGCCTGAAGGACCCGAAGCGCCCCGGTGGCTCGTTCATCTTCGCCGGGCCATCAGGGGTCGGCAAGACCGAGCTGAGCAAGACCCTGGCCGAATTCCTGTTCGGTGACGAGGACGCTCTGATCGCCCTGGATATGAGCGAGTACTCGGAGAAGCACACCGCCTCGAGGCTTTTCGGATCCCCCCCCGGATATGTTGGTTACGAGGAGGGCGGGCAGCTCACCGAGAAGGTGCGCCGCCGGCCATTCTCCGTCGTTCTCTTCGACGAGGTGGAGAAGGCCCACCCCGACATTTTCAACTCATTGCTGCAGGTCCTTGAAGAAGGCCGGCTGACCGACGCCCAGGGTCGGGTGGTCGACTTCAAGAACACCGTCATCATCATGACCACCAACCTCGGCAGCCGGGATGCCAGCAAGGGCGTGATGCTCGGGTTCGCCGGTGACGGCGATGCTGACGGGTACGAGCGGATGAAGTCCAAGGTGCAGCAGGAGCTCAAGTCGCACTTCCGGCCGGAGTTCCTCAACCGCATCGACGACATCGTGGTGTTCCACCAGCTCACCAAGAACGAGATCATCCAGATCGTCGACCTCATGGCCAACAACCTCGAGGAGCGCCTGCGTGAGCGCGACATGGGCATCGAGCTCACCCTGGCCGCCAAGGAGCTGCTCGCCGAGCGCGGCTACGACCCGTCGATGGGGGCCCGGCCGCTGCGCCGGACCATCCAGCGCGAGGTCGAGGACGCCCTGAGCGAGAAGATCCTGTTCGGCGAGCTGCGCCCGGGCCAGATCGTGGTGGTCGATGTCGAGGGTGAGGGCCCGTCGGCGACCTTCACGCTCACCGGCACGGACAAGGTGACCCTCCCCGACGCACCGCCGGTGGAGCCGGCCGGCGCCGGTGGCGAGGTCGCGGAGGGCTGACCTGAGGTGCGGCCGGCCCGCGGGACCCCGGAGAACGGGGACTGCGGGCCGGTGCATGTCCGGGGTCAGGTTACGGTTCTCCTGTGAGTTCGGTCGTGAACCCGGTTGGTCCGGAGGAGCCCAGCACCTACTGGCGTCGGCGCGCAGCAGTCATCGTCGGCCTCCTGGTGGTCCTGTGGCTGGGTTGGTGGCTGCTCCAGGCGGCCTTCGGCTCGAATGACGAGCCGACCGCCGCGGAGCCCAGCGAGTCCCCGAGCTTCGGCCTGACGATGTCGCCCTCGCCGGACGGCGAGCCGACGGACGTCGACCCATCGGCATCGGCTGACCCGTCGGCCAGCCCCTCGCTGAGCCCCAGCCCGTCGGCCAGCGCGGACTGCGTCGACTCCGACATCGCCGTCGCGGCGTCCACGGCGGGCGGCACCACGACGGTCGGAGCGGGGATGGCCCTGACCCTGACGGTGACGAACACCGGATCAGCGGCCTGCAACCGTGACGTGGGGGCCGGTGCCAACGAGCTGCGGATCACCTCCGGCTCGGTGCTCGTATGGTCCTCGGACTTCTGCAACCCCTCGAAGGCAGCCGACGTCCAGGCCCTCGAGCCGGGGAAGCCGTTCACGACGTCGGTCACCTGGCCGGGAACGGTCACGGACAAGAGCTGCCCGGCCAACCAGCCGACGGCTCAGGCAGGTGGCTACAACGTGGTCGGGCGCAACGGGGCCATCGAGTCCGAGCCGGTCGCGTTCGCCGTCCAGTAGGTCCGGGCAGCGCCCTCAGACGTAGCGCTCGAGGATCGAGGACTCCGCCAGCCGGGACAGGCCCTCGCGGATGTAGCGGGCCCGGTTCTCGCCGATCCCCTCCACCTCCTGCAGGTCCTCCACCGAGGCCCCGAGCAGCGACTGCAGCGTGCCGAAGTGGCTGACGAGCCGGTCGCGGACGGCCTCAGGGACGCGCGGGACGCGGGACAGCACCCGATGCCCGCGCGGGCTGACGTTGGTCTCCAGGCCGTCCGTGCTGGCCGGGTAGCCCAGGGCCCGGGCCACGGACGTGAGGTCCAGCAGGTCGGTCGGCCCGATGAGGTCCAGGGCCTCCAACGTGTCGGCCACCGTCCGTTCCTTGCGGCTGGACTTCCTGCGGGGCAGGTAGTCGCGGACGACCAGTTCGCGATCGGTCTCCACCCCGGCCACGAGCTCGGCCAGCTGCAGGGAGACCAACCGGCCCTCGGTGCCCAGCTCGAGCAGGTAGGCGCGGATCTCGTTGGCGATGTGGCGCACCATCTCCAACCGCTGCAGGGTGGCGCACACCTCGCGAACCGTGACCAGGTCCTCGATCTCAAGTGCCGACAGGCTGCGGGACACCTCGTCGAGGCGCTGCTTGTAGCGCTCCAACGTGGCCAGGGCCTGGTTGGCCCGGGACAGGATCGCCGCAGGCTCCTCGAGGACGTAGCGCCGGCCCTTGAGGTACAGGGCGATGATGTGCATCGACTTGCTCACGCTGACCACGGGGTAGCCGGTCTGCCGGGCGACGCGGTCGGCGGTGCGGTGCCGGGTCCCGGTCTCGCCGGTCGGGATCGTGGGGTCGGGCACCAGCTGGGTGCCCGCGCGCACGATCCGCGACGTCGCGGAGTCGATGATGACCGCGCCGTCCATCTTGCACAGCTCACGCAGGCGCGTGGACGTGAAGTCGATGTCCAGGGGGAAGCCCCCGCTGATCAGGGCATCGATCCCCTTGTCGTGGCCCAGCACGATGAGGGCTCCGGTGCGTCCGCGCATGATGCGTTCCAGCCCGTCGCGCAACTCGGTGCCTGGCGCCACCCGCGCCAGGGCGGCTGCCAGTTCCGGATCGATTGCTGCCATGAATGCTCCGTGATCGTGTGCTCCCCGGGCGAGTGTAGGTGACGCGGGTCCCCCGGCGCGGGCCATGGGCGATCAGCGGTGTCCCGGCGTTGTCGGACCGGCCCGGTAGCGTCGCGGCCATGACGTCGAGCAATGCGGTCAGGACAACCTTCCGGTGCGCCGAATGCGGGTGGAGTGCGCCCAAGTGGGTGGGTCGCTGTGGGGAGTGCCAGGCCTGGGGCAGCGTCGTTGAGGTCGGCACCAGCAGGCGCATCCCGCCGGCCGGCCCGGTGTCTGCCTCGGCCCAGCCGATGGACCAGATCGACCTCACCCGGTCCTCGGCCAGCCCGACCGGCATCACCGAGCTCGATCGGGTCCTCGGCGGCGGGGTCGTTCCCGGGGCGGTGATCCTGCTGGCCGGTGAGCCCGGCGTGGGCAAGTCGACCCTCCTGCTGCAGGTGGTGGCCTCCGTGGCCGCCCGAGGGGGGCGCGCCCTGTACGTGACCGGGGAGGAGAGCGTCGAGCAGGTCCGGGCCCGCGCCGAGCGGGTCGGGTCGGTGGATCCGCAGGTGTTCCTCGCTGCCGAGTCCGACGTCGCTGCCGTGGTGGCGCACGCGCAGGAGGTGTCGCCGGGCCTGCTGGTGGTGGATTCCATCCAGACGATGACCACGACCGGCCTCGACGGTGTGGTCTCGGGCGTCACCCAGGTCCGGGAGGCGACCTCGGCCCTGATCCGGCTGGCCAAGGAGCGGCGGATGGCCTGCATC
Source organism: uncultured Actinomycetes bacterium (assembly GCA_963706875.1). GTDB lineage: Bacteria > Actinomycetota > Actinomycetes > S36-B12 > CAIYMF01 > Prado023. The sequence continues at coordinate 12,273 of CAVPNW010000017.1, forward strand.
CTCGTGGGCCACGTCACCAAGGACGGCGGGATCGCCGGCCCCCGCACCCTCGAGCACCTGGTCGACGTCGTGCTGTCGTTCGAAGGTGATCGGCACGCCCGGCTGCGGATGGTCCGCGCGGTCAAGAACCGGTACGGGCCCACCGACGAGGTGGGCTGCTTCGAGCTGGGCGAGGAGGGGCTGGTCGCCCTGGCCGACCCCAGCGGGCTGTTCGTCACGGATCGCGCCGAGCCCGTGCCCGGGACGTGCGTCACGGTGGCCCTGGAGGGCCGCCGCCCGCTGCTCGCCGAGATCCAGGCGCTGGTGGTCCCGGCGGCCGGGACCGTCCCGCGACGGACCACCTCGGGAATGGAGGCCGCCCGGATCGCCATGGTGCTTGCTGTCCTGGAGCGTCGGGAGTCCGTGCCGATGTCGCGTTTCGACACCTATATCGCCCCGGTCGGTGGGGCGCGCCTGGTCGAACCGTCGGCCGACCTCGCGGTCGCCCTGGCCGTGAACGGGTCCGTGCGCGACATGTCGGTCCCGGTCGGATGGGTCGCGTTCGGCGAGGTCGGCCTGGCCGGGGACGTGCGCCGCGTTCCGGGTGCCCGCCAGCGCGTCATGGAGGCGGCACGGTTGGGGATGACCGACGTGGTGCTGCCGCGCGCTGACTGCGCCTCGCTGGGCGACCTCGGCGTGCGCCTGCATCCAGTGGACGACCTCTCCGGCGCGCTGCGGCTGATGCCGTGGTCGCGGCCGGACCTGGTCCGTCAGGCGCCCCGCTCCGGCCCGAGGGCGCTGGCCGTCGTCCCCGAGCTGTAGGGGCGTCCGCGTGGGCCACACAGCAGGGGCGCCCGCGCCCAGCGCCTACTGCCCGCCGGCCGGGTGCGGTGCCAGGCCCACGAGCGGGAGGCTGCGGGCAGCCAACGCGCCCAGCGCCAGCTCACGGGCGCGGCAGTGCTCGACCAGGACGTCGTAGGCGGCCTGGCCCATGAGCTCCACGAGCTCGTCGCGGGAGGAGAGATACACCGGCTCCGCGCCGACGTGCGCGGCCGGAGCAGTCGTGCAGTACCAGTCGAGGTCATGGCCTCCCTCGCCCCACCCCCGACGGTCGTACTCGGCGATGACGATCACCTGCAGCGAGGTCCCATCGGGACGGGTCAGGTCCTCGTAGGTCCGCCGGATGGGCAACTGCCAGCACACATCGGGCTTGGTCCGCGTGATCGGCACCCCGGTGTCCAGGGCGAGCTTGTGCAACGCGCACCCGGCACCGCCGGCGAACCCCGGTCGGTTGAGGAAGATGCACGCCCCCTGGACCACGCGTGTCTTCGGCTCCCCCTCGGAATCGATCTCGATGACCCCGTCGGCCCTGCCCGTGCCCCGCAGCTGCCACTGCTTGGCGGTCAGCCGGCGCGCCAGCCGCTCGGTGCGGTCCCGGTCCTCGTCGTCGGAGAAGTGCGCCCCGAGGGTGCAGCAGCCGTCGTCGGGCCGGTCGGCGTAGATCCCCTGGCACCCGTTTCCGTAGATGCAGGTCCAGTTGGACGTCAGCCACGTCAGGTCAGCCCGGTAGTGCACCTGCGCGTCGGGACCTGACTGGCCCGGATCGGGGAACTCCACCCAGTGCCGGGCACCCCCGAGGGGTACTTCCACCATGGCCGTAAGGGTAGGGGGTCACCGACGCACCGGTGCGCGGGTGCCCGCCCGCGGAGGGCTTACGCTTGTGATGTGCCAGCGCGTCGGGGAGAGGACCCTCAGGGGACGGTCCCAGAGTCAGCCGCGCCAGCCCCGCAGCCCACAGCGGACAGGGCTGATCCTCCGGCCAAGCGAACCGTTCGGAAGCGTTCCACCTCCAAGGCCGCATCCACGAAGTCCGCCTCGAGCAAGCCCGCCACGTCGAAGTCCGCCTCGAGCAAGCCCGCCACGTCGGAGTCCAGATCGAGCAAGCCAGCCACGTCGGACAGCCGCCTCGACCAGCCGCCTCGGAACCAGCCGCCTCGGAACCAGCCACGTCGGCACCGGCCGCCTCGAAGTCCGTCACATCCAGGTCCCCGACGACGAAGAGGCCGACCAGGAAGCGCGCCTCGTCGAAGCGCACCGCAGCTACGACGAGAGCCCCTGCCCCGCCGCGAACCGCCCAGGCCGTCCCCGCCCCGCCCCGCCCCGCCGCTGCGGGGCCGGCGAAGCCAACCGTGGGGGCGTCGTTGCTGGTGTCCGACGTCGCGCCGCCGGCCGTGCGGGTCCCGGCCGCCAAGGTGGCGCTCTCCACCGCCTCGGTCTACCCAGAGTCCACCGCTGCGGCGTTCGAGATCGCCCGTCGGCTGGGCTATGACGGGATCGAGCTCATGGTCTTCACCGATGCCGTGAGCCAGGACCCCGAGGCGGTGCGCGCACTGTCGGACTACTACGGGATCCCGGTGCTCGCGATCCACTCACCGTGCCTGCTTGTGACGCAGCGGGTCTGGAGCACCGATCCGTGGGAGAAGCTCCAGCGCTCCCAGGCGGCTGCCGAGCGGCTGGGGGCCTCGACGGTGGTGGTGCACCCGCCGTTCCGGTGGCAGCGCGAGTATGCCCGGGAGTTCGAGCTCGGCCTGGCCAGGATGCGCGACGAGACCGACATCGTCTTCGCCGTTGAGAACATGTACCCGTGGCGCGCCCGGAACCGGGAGTGGGCCGCCTACCAGCCCGACTGGGATCCGCGGAACCAGGACTACCCGCACGTGACCCTCGACCTGTCGCACACGGCGGTCTCCGGGACGTCCGCGGTGGCCATGGCCGCCGACCTCGGCGACCGGCTCGCGCACATCCACCTGGCCGACGGGACCGGCCTGGCCCGCGATGAGCACCTCGTGCCGGGACGCGGAAACCAGCAGTGCGCCGAGGTCCTCGAGGGATTGGCCCTCCAGGGCTTCACGGGAACGGTCGTCCTCGAGGTCAGCACGCGCAGGGCTGCCAACCGGGCCGAGCGGGAGGCGGACCTCGCTGAGGCGTTGGCGTTCGCCCGGCTGAATCTGGCCGCACCGCTTGTCGTGCCGGGGGACCGCGCGCGGCCCTAGTCTGACCCCGTGAGTGATGACCCGAGGGACGCACTTCTTGCCGTCGCACGCGAGATCGTCGCCAAGCGCGGATACATGGGCCTGAGCATGCGTACCGCCTCCGCGGCCGCCGGGGTGACCGAGGACGTCGCCCTGCGCTACTACCGCAACCGCGAGGCACTGTTCGCCGCGGCCATGCGCCTGCCGGTGGACCCCGTCTCGGCGATCCCAGCCCTGATGGCCCCCGGGATCGAGGGCATGGGCGAGCGGTTGGTCCGGTTCACCCTCGACACATTGCGCGACCCGGCCGCGCGCGACGACCTGATCTCGTTGGCACGTACCGGGGTCTCGGCCGGCCAGGCCGTCACAGGGCTCCAGGAGTTCATCGAGATCGGCGTCGTGGATCGCGTGGCCGGGATGATCGGCGTCCCCGATGCGCGGATGCGCTCAGCCCTGATCACCAGCTACCTCATGGGTGTGGCAACCATGCGGTACGGGGTGCGCCTCGAGCCGCTGGCCTCGGCCAGTGACGAGGAGGTCATCCGGATGGTCGCCCCCGTGATCCAGGACCTGCTCGACCCCCGTCGCCCGATCGCCGGATCAGCACGAGCCCGTGCCCGTGCGTCGTCCTCGTCGACGGGCACGCAGTCGGCCACACCCGCTGGCGCTCGCGCCCGGACGTTCGACCCGGACCCGGCAGCCACCCGAGCCGCTGAGGCCGCACGCCTGGCCGCTGAGGCTGCCCGGGCGGCTCCCCGGACGCCGGCTGCTGCCCCGGCCAGGGCGGGGACGCGCCCAGCCTCGACCGTCCGGCCGGAGAGGTCCGCGACGGCGAAGCCCACCCCGGCGAAGGCCGCCCCCACGAAGCCCGCCCCGGCGAAGGCCGCCTCCACGAAGCCCGCCCCCAGCAAGGCCGCGACGACGAAGGCTGCCACAAGGGCCGTGACCACGAAGGTGGCGACCAAGGCGTCGACCAAGGCGGCGGCGAGGGCGAGCACGGCCACAGCCGGGTCAGCGTCCGCACCGGCGGCGAGTGAGCCCGCCCCCACGAAGCCCGCGGTCAAGGCACCCGCCAAGAAGCCACTGTCGAAGTCCGCCAAGAAGGCACCCGCCAAGAAGGCAGCGGCGTCCGCGCCTGCCCAGGGACCCAAGCACGCGCGCGCCTCCGCCGAGCCGGCCCCGTCGAAGGATCAGGCGACGTAGGGCCACATGCCCCGGCCCGGCACCCCGACGGGGCCATTGCCGGGCGCATCACCCGGTGCGGGGCGTCAGTGCCGGTCGAACTCCCGGGCGACCGCGATGGTCGTCGCCTGGTCCACCAGGCCCAGCTGCCAGGCCACGGTGACAGCCTCGACGGCGTTCTCCACGTAGTACATGCCGATGCCCTCCTCACGCAGGGCGGCGGCGCGGGAGGCAACCTGTTCCGAGCGCTCGGCCATGTGGGACCCGACGTAGACCAGGAAGATGGCCGCGATCCGCCCGGGGTACTCCCGGGCCATCACCTCGTAGGTCTCCGGATCACTCTGGCCGACATCGCCGATGAGGACGAACGTGTAGTTCGGGTTCCCCTCGATCAGCGCCCGGATCGTGGCGCGCTTGTGCTCCCGACCATCGCGCATGATGCGGTCGGACGTGGGGCCCCAGTCGGTCAGGAACAGCGGCCCCCGCGGGAAGCGGTGCAGGTTGCTGAAGGCCACCAGGTAGTCGTAGAGGTTCCACGACCCGGTCGAGACGTAGAAGAACGGCACGGTCCGCTGGGTCCCGTCCCCGCGGGCGAGTCCGGCGTAGAACGTGGACATCCCCAGGACCGGCTTGCGGTCGGCCACGTCGCGGAACAACGTGCGCCCTGCGGCCGTCCAGCCCTGGGTGAGCCCGGTCTTCATGATGGTGTCGTCGATGTCGGACACGACGGCCACGCCCCCGCTGGGGTCCGGGACCAGCACCCGCCCGGTCGTGTGGGCGACGGGTCCGTCGATCGGGTCGATGTCCACCACGTGCCACCCGGGCGACAGGGGACCGACGGGCAGCTCGATGTGCAGGTAGCCGTCCTCGTCGCTGGTGAACTCACCGGACGCCGCCCCCATGGACGCACGCACGCTCACCCCGGACATGGTGAGCACGGTGAAGCGGCGCAGGTTGGCGCGCATCGTGGAGCCCAGGCCCATCGAGAGCTCGCCGGCATTGAACAGGGGCTTCTCGATCGTCCGGGCGGTGAGGTGCGCGACCCCGTCGGCGTACCAGCCCCGATAGGTCACCACGACGGTGGGGCGCAGGGCCTGGCGGCGGGTCTTGAGCTCGATCCGTCCCGCGTTGAGGGACTTGTCCACAGTCTGGGCGACGTTGACCCAGTCAACGTCCTCGAGGGCACCGACGACCCGCGACTCGAGGCCCTGGAGCATGCCGGTCACCGTCGACGCGCCCGGCAGCCCGGACAGACTGGGGATCTTCACCTGCCCTGCCTTTCCCGTGGTGCCGGCAAGGCTATAGGTCGTGGGCGTCCGGCCGCGAGCGGACAACGGCACAGGACCCGCCCGGTGCGCCTCCGGGGCGACGCAGCCACGCGTGCCCGCGTAGCCTTCGGCGCGGAGGTGTGGACCCATGGTGGACTTCAGCGGTTTGCTCAAGAGGATGCCCAACCGGGAGTCGATCGCCTCGGCGATCGACCAGATCCCGGCCACCCGGAGCGCGGTCAGCCCCTTCGTCCCGGGCGAGACGGTTGCGGCGGCGGTGGCGGCCGTCGGTGCTGTGGAGGCATCAGGCATGTCGGCCTCGGTCGCCTACCTGCCCGACCCGCAGGCGCTGGCGTCCTGCCTGCTGGTCCACATGCAGACGATCGAGGCGCTGGATTCCGCGAACCTGGCGCAGGGGGCGGACCTGACGGTGGACCTCATGGCCCTCGGACTGGTGCGCGGGGTCGACCCCGGTTCGGTCACCTCCGACCTGGCGATCCTGTGCTCCGCGGCCGAGGAGGTCGGGATGACCGTGACCCTCGACGGCGTGGCACACAAGCATCTGGATGACACGTTGTCGGTCCATGCCGCGCTGGCCGGGGAGCACCCGGACCTCGGGGTGACCATCGCGGCGAACCTCCTGCGTTCCGAGGCCGACTGTGGGGACCTCGCCCGCGCCGGTGCCCGGGTGCGGCTGGTGCGCCAGGTGGCGGCGGAGGCTCAGGGGCTGGTGTTCACCGCCGGGCATGAGGTGGACAAGGCCTACGTGCGCTGCGCCAAGCTCCTCATGGCGGTCGGCGCCCGGACCATCATCGCCACCCACGACCCGCGGCTCATCGAGATCGCCACCGCGCTTGCCGTGCGCTCGGACCGTGAGCCGGGGCACTACTCCTTCCAGTTCCGCCTGGGTGTTCGCCCGGATGCAGCCGCCGAGCTCGTCTCGACCGGGTCGAAGGTGAGCATCCTCGTCCCGTTCGGCCCGGACTGGGCGCGCTACGTGGCGCAGCGGATCGCCCTGAAGCCGAACTCCGTCGCCCAGGCGGCCCGCGCCGCCTTCGGCCGGTGACCGCCGTGGCCGAGTACCCCCGGGTCGCCCTCCTCGGGGTCGGCCGGATGGGGCAGGCAGTGCTCACGGGGATGCTCGATGCCGGGTGGGACCCGGCGCACATCGTCGCTGCCGAGGCCCACGAGCCGACTGCCCTGGCTGTGCGCGAGCGCCTCGGGATCGAGTTCCGCCCGTCGGCACAGGCCGTCGTGGGGGCCGATGTCGTGGTCGTCGCGGTCAAGCCCCACGACGTCACAGCAGTCCTGGACGACATCTCGCCCAACCTGCAGCCGGGGGCGACCGTGGTCTCACTGGCGGCCGGGCTGCCCACCACCAGCCTGGCTGCCCACCTGCCGGTGGGCACGGCCCTGGTCCGGGTCATGCCCAACACCCCGGCTCTGGTCGGCCAGGGCATGTCAGTGATGTCCCCGGCGCCCGGCTGCCCCGCCGAGTCGCTGGCGCTCGCCGAGCAGGTGCTGGGCTCGGTCGGGCAGGTCCGGACCGCCCCCGAGGCACAGCAGGACGCGGTGACGGCAGTCAGTGGGTCGGGGCCGGCCTATGTGTTCTACGTGGCCGAGGCCATGATCGATGCCGGCGTGATGCTCGGGCTGCCGCGGCCGCTGGCCCACGATCTCACGGTCCAGACCCTGCTCGGCGCGGCGACGATGATGAGCGACACAGGCGAGCACCCGACGGTGCTGCGTGAGAACGTGACCTCACCCGGAGGCACGACCGCCGCCGCGCTGCACGTGCTCGACGACGCAGCGGTCAAGGCGGCCTTCGCCAACGCGATGCGCGCCTGCCGCGACCGGTCGGCGGAACTCGGCCGGACCTGAGCCCCCGCCCGCCCCCGCCCGCGCCCCCCTGAAACGGGTTCGTGTCATGGATTCGGTCCACAACATGGTCCGAATCCATGACACACGGCTCAGAGGAGGAGCGGTGACACCTCGTCCTCGGGACCGCAGACGACAAGGACGTCATCGGCGCCGAGGACCAGGTCGGGGTGCGCCAGCTCCGGCATGCCCCGCCCCTTGCGGCTGACGGCCATCACCAGGATCCCCTTCTCGGCCAGCTCGCGGGCGTCGGCGATGCGCCGGCCGGTGAGACCGCGGCTCACCGGGAGCGCTGCGTAGGCCAGTCCGTCCACGGTGGGGATGTACTCGGTGCGGTGGCCGAGCAGGGCGTGGGCCACCCGGCGGCCGACCTCGAGCTCGGGGTACACGACCTCCGTGACGCCGATCTTGCGCAGGATCTTGGCCTGCTGGGCGTTGATGGCCTTGGCCCAGATCTCCGGGATCTTGAAGTTCTCCTTGAGCACCAGCGCGCACACCAGCGATGCCTCCACGGCATCGCCCATGGCCACCACGGCCCGGGTGTACTCACCGACTCCCAGCTGCTCGAGGGCCTCCTTGCTGGTCACGTCGGCCTCCACGGCCATGGTCACCCGCTTGCTGACCTCCCGGACCAGGTCGGGGTCGCGGTCGATGGCCAGCACCTCGCACCCCTCCCGGGTCAGCGCGAAGGCCACTGACTGGCCGAATCGACCCAGCCCCAGGACGACGACGGGCTCAACCTGGCGAGCAGACATGCGATTCCCCTCTCATGGCGATCAGCCGATCATCGGCCGGCCCTCGGGCAGCCGGTAGTCGAGGGCCGTGCTGCGCAGGGACAGTGAGGAGGCCAGCGTGACGGGTCCGACACGGCCCAGGAACATCAGGGCCACCAGGAGCAGCTGGGCCGGCTCAGGCAGTCCCGGGGTGACGTTGGCCGACAGGCCGACGGTGGCCAGGGCGGAGGTCACCTCGAACAGGGCGAGGTCCAGGCTGAGGTCGGTCAGGGCCTGCAGGGCCATGGTCCCGGTGAGCACGGCACCGAGGCTGATCATGGCCACGGCGATGGCCACGCGGACGGTCGTGTTGGGGATCCGGCGGTCGAGCACGTTGACGTCCTTGTGCCCGCGGATCTCAGCGCGTGCCGCGACGACCAGGATCATCAGAGTGGTCACCTTGATGCCGCCCGCGGTGCTTCCGCTGCCCCCGCCGATGAACATCAGTGCGTCAGTCAGCAGCCGCGTCTCGGGGATCACCGCGCCGTAGTCCACGGTGTTGAAGCCGGCGGTGCGCGGTGTGATGCCGCCCGAGAACATGGCCTGGAGGCCCTTCTCCCACCAGGGCATCGCCCCGAGGGTATCGGGGTTGGTCCACTCGAACAGGCCGAAGCCCAGCGTCCCGACGAGCATCATGATCGCCGTGCCGATGAGCATCAGGCGGGTGTGCAGTGACAGGGGGATCGGGTTGGCGAACCCGAAGCGCTCCGGGTGGAAGGCGCCCATCCGGTAGCGCGAGCGCCGGGCCAGTTCGCGGCCACGGGCGAGCACCTCGTCGGGGGTCATCCCAGGGGTGCGGCGTCGGGGGAGGATCCTGCGCGCACCGGTGGACCGCCGGAAGACCTCGACGATGACCAGGAACCCGAGGCCGCCGAGGACGATGGCAAAGGCGATCGGCCCCAGGATGAGCGGGTCCTTGCCGTAGGACATCAGGGAGTTCGAGGCCAGGGCGAACCCGGCGTTGTTGAAGGCACTGATGCTGTGGAAGATGCCATTCCACGCGGCCTCCGCGAGTGGGAGGTCGTAGTGCGACCAGAACCGTGCCCCGAGCATCAGCGCCACGGTCGACTCCACTGTCACGGTGATGACCGCAAGCGCCGCGAGCACCTGACGCACGTCGCCCTGGGTGAGCACACCTGTCTCGGTCTGGGCCGCCAGCCGCGAGGCCGTCCCCAGCTTGCGGTTGAGCAGCAGGATCCACAGCGTGCCGAGCGCCTGGATGCCGAAGCCGCCGATCTGGATCAGCACGAGGATCGCCACCTGGCCGCCGAAGCTCCAGTAGGTGGGGGTGTCCACCACAGCCAGGCCGGTGACGCACGTGGCGCTCACCGCGGTGAAGAGGGCAACCCCCGGGCTCGCCGAGCCCGGGCCGCTGCGCATCATCGGCAGCATCAGCAGCAGGGTCCCGAGCCCGCACAGGATCGCGAACGACAGGGTGATGGAACGCGCCGGCGACCGGCGCGCGATCCGGGCCTGCTGCGCCTGGGTCCGGGCGACGACCGCGGAGGTGCCACCCTGGGCGGGTGCGGTCGAGGGCGACCGGTCGGGGGCTGGCCCACCTGCCAAGTGCCTGCGCCTTGCCCGGAGCATCCTGCGCCGCGGCTCATTGCGGGCGCGACGCGGGCTCATGTCGCGAGGCTATTCACTCACGGGGCTGCCATGCCCGTTATGGGTCCGTTCTGGCCACCTCCCGCGCGCCCTCGGGCAGCGCGCTGGGACTACGGTGGGCAGGTGAGCGATCGGGTTGCCGTGATCGCCGACCCCACCTTGTCGGCGTACAACTTCGGGCAGGGCCATCCGATGGCGCCGATCCGGGTGCAGCTCGCCCTGCGGCTGGCTGAGGACTTCGGGCTCCTGCGGGCGCCCAACGTCGACCTGATCAGCCAGGTGGAGCCTGCCGGCGTCCACGACCTCGTGAAGGTGCACGTGCCGGACTTCCTGACCGCCGTGCGCACCGCCGGGCACACCGGGGACGCGGGCCACCCGAGGTTCGGGATGGGCACCGACGATGTCCCGGTGTTCCCGCGCATGCACGAGGCGGCTGCACACCTGTGCGGTGCCACGGTCCGGTCGGTCGAGGAGGTGCACTCCGGTCGTGCCCAGCACGCCGTGAACCTGTTCGGCGGGATGCACCACGCGATGGCCGATCGGGCGGCGGGGTTCTGCGTCTACAACGACATCGGGGTCGCGATCCGCTGGCTGCTCGATCGCGGGGTGCAGCGCGTGGCGTACCTCGACGTCGACGCCCACCACGGCGATGGTGTCCAGGCGATGTTCTACGACGACCCCCGGGTGATGACCATCAGCCTGCACGAGAGCGGTCGGACGCTGTTCCCCGGGACCGGGTGGCCGGGCGACATCGGTGGTCCCGGGGCCGAGGGCACGTCCGTGAACGTGGCGCTGCCCGCGGGGACCGCCGACAACCAGTGGCTGCGGGCGTTCAACGCGGTCGTCCCTGCGGTCCTCGAGGAGTTCGCCCCCGAGTTCCTGGTCAGCCAGCACGGGTGCGACTCGCACTTCGAGGACCCCATGGCGCACCTGCTGCTCAGCGTGGACGGCCAGCGCACGTCCTACTCGGCCGTGCACCGGTTGGCCCATCGCCTGGCCGGCGGACGCTGGGTGGCCGTCGGCGGGGGTGGCTACGAGGTGGTGGACGTGGTCCCGAGGGCGTGGACCCACCTGATCGCCGAGGCGCTGCACCGTCCCATCGCCCCGGAGACCCCGACGCCTGAGGCGTTCCGGGTGTTCGTGCTGGACCTGCTCGGCCGCGCGGCCCCCGGCCGCATGACCGACGGCAACGATCCGTGGGCCCAGCCCTTCGAGCGCAGCTACCACCCGGAGGATCCCCTGGACCGGGCGATCATGGACACCCGGCGGGCGGTCTTCCCGCACTGGGGCCTGATGGCTGACCCCTTCGGCGCGTTCTGAGCACGAGGCGGCCTCGACCGGTCCCGAGAGCGTTCACTGGCCCGTCCCGTCCCATTTCCTCCCGGCCCGCTCGGGCGTAGGATGAAGCATTCGAAACCCGTTGAGGGGAGGTGATCCGATGACCGATCGACCACTGGGCGAGGTTCGCCTGCTTACGGTCGCCGAGGTTGCGGCCATCATGCGCCTGTCGAAGATGACGGTGTACCGCATGGTCAACTCCGGGGCCTTGCCCGCACTGAAGGTCGGCCGCTCCGTCCGGATCCCCGAGTACGTCGTGGACGACTACTTGCGCCGCTCGTTCGTCGACACCGCCTGAGCCCCGCGCCCTGGGGGGCCGAGGGGCCCGCGTGGTTTCCGGCACCAGCGCTCGGGCGGTAGCATGGGGCTCAATTCCCGGCAAGTCTGTGAGGTCTCCCTGTGGGTTCTGTGATCAAGAAGCGTCGCAAGCGGATGGCGAAGAAGAAGCACCGCAAGCTGCTCAAGCGCACGCGGGTCCAGCGCCGTAACGCCAAGTAGCACCATGGCGCGTGTCGTTCTCGTGACGGGGGTCTCCCGTTACCTCGGCGGGAGGATGGCGCGCCTGCTCACCGATGATCCCGCCGTGGAGCGGGTCATCGGTGTCGATGTCGTGACCCCCACCGGTGACATCGGTGGGGCCGATTTCGTCCGGGCCGACATCCGCAACCCGATCATCGGCAAGGTGATCTCCACCGCGGGAGTCGACACCGTCGTGCACATGGGCGTCATCGCCACCCCCCGCCAGGCGGGCGGACGGACGCCGATGAAGGAGATCAACGTCATCGGGACGATGCAGCTGCTCGCCGCGTGCCAGAAGGCGTCGTCGGTGGAGAAGCTCGTCGTGAAGTCCTCCACGTCCGTGTACGGCGCGGGTTCGGCCGATGCCGCGATGCTCAGCGAGGACATGGAGCCGACCAGCCTGCCCACCTCCGGCTGGGCCAAGGACTCCGTCGAGGTTGAGTCCTACGTGCGTGGTCTCGCCCGCCGACGCCCCGACCTGACCGTCACCACCTTGCGGTTCGCCAACTTCCTGGGGCCCACGGCGAACACCCCGATGGCTCAGTACTTCTCCCTTCCGGTCATCCCGACCGTCCTCGGTTACGACGCCAGGCTGCAGTTCGTCCACGAGGACGACGGCCTCGAGGTGCTCCGCCGGGCGACCGTGGAGGACCACCCCGGCACGTACAACGTGGCCGGGGACGGGGTCCTGGCGCTCTCGCAGGCCATCCGGCGTGCCGGCCGCGTCGGGGTTCCGATCTGGTCGCCGCTCGTGGGCGTTGCAGGCCGCTGGGTCCGGCGCGGCGGGTTCGCCGACTTCAGCCCCGAGCAGATCCGGTTGCTCACCCATGGGCGGGCCGTGGACACCACTCGGCTTCGGGAGAAGTTCGGCTACACCCCGCGCTACACCACCGCCGAGACCTTCGACGACTTCGTGCATGCCCGGCGCCTGAACAACGTCATCACCCCCGAGCTGGTCACAGGTGCCGAGACGGTGGCCGGGCGCATCCTGTCCGGGTGGTCGGCGTGAATGACGCACGAGTCCTGCGCATGCCCGGAGCCGACGAGCCCACGGGCACGGACGTGGCCGTGATCGGCGATGGCCTGAGTTGGGCCGAGCAGGTCGGCGAGGCCCTGGAGTTCCTGCGCCGGCGCGCCCTTGGCCAGTACGAGGTCGATGAGTTCGGCTTCGATCCCGAGCTCAACGACAGCGTCCTGCTGGCCGCGCTGCGCCCCTTGTACAAGCACTGGTTCCGGGTCGAGGTCCGCGGGATCGAGAACGTTCCTGCCGAGGGTGGGGCTCTCCTGGTCGCCAACCACGCGGGCACGATCGGCCTCGACGCCGTGATGGTGCAGATGGCCATCCACGACACCCATCCGAACCGTCGGCACCTGCGCCCGCTGGGCGCGGACATGGTCTTCGACATGCCGTTCGTCGGGATGCTGGCGCGCAAGGCCGGTGCCACCCTGGCGTGCAACGCCGATGCCGAGCGGCTGCTGCGCTCCGGCGAGCTCGTGGGCGTCTGGCCCGAGGGCTACAAGGGCACCGGCAAGCCGTTCTCCGAGCGCTACCGGCTGCAGCGCTTCGGCCGCGGCGGGTTCGTCTCGGCGGCGCTGAAGACCGGCGTCCCGATCGTGCCCTGCTCGGTGGTGGGGTCCGAGGAGATCTACCCGATGCTGGGCAACGTGAAGGTGCTGGCCCGCATGTTCGGCCTGCCCTACTTCCCCATCACCCCGACGTTCCCGTGGCTGGGTCCCCTGGGCGTTGTCCCGCTGCCCTCGAAGTGGGTCATCGAGTTCGGTGAGCCCATCGACACCGAGGGCTTCGGCGACACCGCAGCCGAGGACCCGATGCTTGTGTTCGAGATCACCGACCAGGTGCGCGAGACGATCCAGCACAACCTGTACCGGATGCTGGTCCGGCGCCGCGGCATCTTCCGCTGAGGTCGCAGTCGGCCCCCCAGGGCCGCTGGACGCCCGGCCCCACGTGCGCTCGGCCTGCTCAGCCGCTTCGGCCGCGGTAGACCGCGATCCCCTTGGCCACGCCCACGGCTGCACCGGCCACCAGTCCGGCCGCCGCAGCCGCCGGCATGCCCTTGCGGACCGACTCCTTGCCGCGGATCCGGTAGTCGCGGATCGGCCAGCCCTGGGCCTTGGCGTGGGCGCGCAGGGCGCCGTCCGGGTTGATCGCCACCGGGCAGCCGACTGACGAGAGCATCGGGATGTCGTTGGACGAGTCGGAGTAGGCCGCGCACCGGTCCAGGTCGAGGTCGCGCTCGGCTGCCAGTCGTCGGATCTCCTCGACCTTGGCGGCGCCGTGCAGGGGGACGCCGCTCAGCCTGCCGGTGTAGTGCCCGTCGGCGACCTCGGCGATCGTCCCCAGCCCGCCGGTGAGGCCCAGGCGGCGGGCGATCACGTCGGCGACCTCCACGGGGGTCGCGCTGACCAGCCACACCTCGTGGCCGAGCGCCTTGTGCGCCTCCGCCAGCTCGACGGTCCCGGCCCACAGGCGCCCGACCATGCGCTCGTCGTAGGCCTGCTCGGCCATGTCCTCGATCTCGCGCGGCTCGCGGCCCTTGACGAACAGCAGCCCGTTCTCGGTGGCCTGGGCCATGTCGTCCATGTTCTCCCGGCCGGACAGGACGTACTTCAGCTGCTTCCAGGTGAAGTCCACGACCTCGCTGGTGGTGAAGTAGTCCCGATCGGCCATGCCCTTCGCGAGGGCGACGATGCTCGATCCGCGCATGATCGTGTTGTCGATGTCGAAGAATGCGGCGACACCCGGTCCTGCGTTGTCCGGCTCGAGTGCGCTGATCCCCTCGGTCAGCCAGGCGCGGGAGGCCTCAGCGGCGTCCTCGACCGACCCGGCAGCGTCCGTCGTGGCGTCCTGGTCCGCGTCCGGTGCGTTCTGGTCGCCATCCGGGCTGACTTCCGGGTCGAGGTCCGGGTCCGCCTCCGGCTCCTGCGGGGTCGCTGCCTGCGAATCGAGGGGCTCAGGTCCACCCGGCCCGGCCTCGCCCTCGGCGTCCGGATCCGCAGGTGTCGCCCGGTCCTGCGGGGCTTTCGGGGATACAGCCACGGGGCGAGCCTAGCCGGATTCGACATGCCACACTGCTCGTGTGACGAACATCGCTGACCTCGTACGCGAGTCGGCCGCTGCCCGCCCGGACCATCCGGCCCTGGTGACTCGGACCACCGAACTCACCTGGGCCGAGGTCGACCAGCGTGTCGACCGGGCCGCGCGCGCCCTCAGCCAGGCCTGCCAGGGCAAGGGCTCCCGCGTGGCGCTGATGATCGGCAACCGCCCGGAGTTCGCGATCGCCTACTTCGGCGTGCTGCGCGCAGGGCTGGTGGCGGTGCCGATCAACACCGGGTACACCAGCACGGAGGTCAGCCGTCTGTGCAGGGACGCCGGGGCCGAGATCCTGCTGCATGACGCGGGCGCGGCGAAGGTCGGGGCGTCGGTCGCGAAGCGGGCGCACGGGACACGAGTGATCGCCATCGACTCGCCGGAGGGCACCGAGATGGTGGGTGCTGGACCCGGCGGCAGGGGGGCGTTCTCGCCACCGAAGACGAATGTCAAGGACCTCGCCGTCCTGATGTACACCTCCGGCAGCGAGGGCCAGCCCAAGGGCGCGATGCTCAGCCACGGCGCGATGCGGGCCAACATCGACGCGCTGGCCAAGATCCGCCGACCTGCCGCGATGGAGCCCGACGACCGGCTGCTGCTCGTGCTGCCGATGTTCCACATCTACGGGCTCAACGCCGGGTTGGGACTCGTGGCCAAGGTCGGTGCCACCTGCGTGCTGCTCGACCGCTTCGAGTCGCGCGCCTCCCTGGCGGCCGTCCGCGAGCTCGGCGTGACCAACATCGCCGGCGCGCCACCGATGTACGTCTCGTGGAGCGCCGAGGGGTCCCTGCGCGAGTCGATGGACGGCGTGCGGCTGCTGATCAGCGGGGCCTCCGCCCTGCCCCCGGACGTGTTCGCGCAGTTCCGCACCATCACCGGGAAGCCGATCTGGGAGGGCTACGGGCTCACCGAGTGCTGCCCCGTGGTCACCTCGACGCTCGTGGCCCGGCGCCCGAAGCCCGGATCCGTCGGCCGCCCGTTGTCCGGCGTGCAGGTGTCCCTGCGTGACACGTCAGGCCAGGAGGTCGACGAGGGCGATCCGGGCGAGGTGTGGGTCAAGGCGAAGTCGGTGCTCTCCGGGTACTGGCCCGACGCGTCCGGAGGGGTCGACGCGGACGGCTGGTTCCACACCGGCGATGTGGCGATCCTCGATGAGGAGGGCGACTACCGGCTCGTGGACCGCCGGCGGGACCTCATCATCGTCTCCGGGTTCAACGTCTATCCCCGCGAGGTGGAGGCCGTGATGGCAACCCACCCGGCCGTGGCCGAGGTCGCGGTCATCGGGGTCCCGCACCCGCTGACCGGGGAGTCCGTGAAGGCCGTGGTCGTCCTGAAGAAGGGCGTGCCCGAGCCCGACGACCTGCGGGCCTTCAGCGAGGCCCGCCTGGCCCGGTTCAAGTGCCCGTCGCTCATCGAGTTCGCCACCAGGCTGCCCCGGGCGGCGACCGGCAAGATCACCAAGGGCAAGCTCAAGGACGTCCGGGAGTGAGTTCGCGGGTCCAGCTGGTCGGCAAGCCCGGATGCCACCTGTGCGACCAGGCGCGCGTCGTGATCCGACGGGTGTGCGCCGAGCTGGAGGTGGGCTGGGACGAGGTGTCGATCCTCGATGACCTGGGGCTGGCCGACCTCTACTGGGAGCAGATCCCGGTGACGCTGGTGGACGGCGCGGTCGTGGGGGTCTGGCATGTGGACGAGGCCCAGCTGCGCGCCGCGCTGGCCGCGACCTGAGCCGTCGCGACGATCCGTCCGGAATCGCGACGACCTGTCGTCGCGGATCCGGATCAACCCGACGTCGAGCCGCGTGGAAGTGGACGAACTGGGCCGCGTGTGCAGGGAGGGTCGCGCGGGTGGGTGCCTGCGCGGACTACCCTGACGACCATGTCCGTTCGCGTCGCCCTCATCCAGGTGAGCATCACCGACGATGAGCCCGTCGCCGATCGCATCGCCCGAGTGCTGGCGTTGACCGCTGAGGTCGCTGCCGTCCACGACCTGGTCGTGCTGCCCGAGCTGTGGCCCATCGGTGCGTTCGCCATCGATCTCATGCCGGTGCACGCCGAACCGCTGCAGGGTCCGCTGTGCCGCTCGCTGGCGCAGGTGGCGGTCGACTCCGGAGCCATGGTCTTCGGCGGTTCGTTCGCCGAGCGGGTCGAGTCGGAGTCCGGGGAGATCGACTACTTCAACACCCAGGTGGCGTTCGGTCCCGACGGGGCCCTGGTCGGCTCGTACCGCAAGGTCCACCTGTTCGGGTTCAACGGCGGTGAGACCTCGGTCATGACCAGCGGTGGCGACGTCGTCGTGGTGGATGGTCCGTTGGGGCCCACGGGCCTGGCAACCTGTTATGACCTGCGCTTCCCCGAGCTGTTCCGCGCGCTGGTGGACGGCGGGGCTGAGGCGTTCGTGATCCCGGCCGGATGGCCGGAGCGGCGTGTCGGGCACTGGCAGGTCCTGGCCCGGGCGCGGGCCATCGAGAACCAGGCCTACGTCCTGGCCTGCAACGAGTCCGGGACCCACGGGGGCGTGCCGATCGCCGGCTGCTCGATGGTGATCGACCCCCAGGGCGAGGTCCTGGCCGAGGCAGGTGCCGGCGAGGAGGTCCTGTCGGTGGAGATCGACCCCGACCGGGTCGCAGCATGGCGCGGGGCGTTCCCGGCCCTCGAGGATCGCCGCATGGGCTGAGGGCGCCTGGCTGCGGGCGGCGGCCAGGGCCTCGGAGTCCGCGTCAGCCCGCGACGATGGGGGCGCCGGCGGACTGGAGGTCCGCGATCCCGCCCTGGAGGTTCACCAGGGACGTGAACCCGGCCTCGGCCATCTGGTCGGTGGCCAGGGTGGACCGGCGGCCCGAACGGCAGTACACCGCGTAGGTGGTGTCCTTGGGCAGGGCGGCGATCTCGGAGCCGAAGCTCGGCGACTCGACGTCGATGTTGACCGCCCCGTCCACGTGGCCCGCGGCGAACTCGCCCGGCGTTCGCACGTCGACCACGACGGTTCCGGGTTCGGCCGAGGCCGTCACGAACTGGTCGGCCGAGACGTTCTCCACCGAGCCTCCTGACGAGGAGCAGCCCGCGAACAGGGCGGTGGTACCGAGCAGGATCGCAATCAGTGCAAGGAGTCGACGCATACCCCCAAGGGTATACGATCTCCCGGTTCTGGGAAACCTGACCGGTCCCCGCCGCCCGTCCCCGCCCCGCCCGAAGCCCGGCCGCCCATCACGTCCTGGGCTCGCCCAACCACCCGCGAGAGGGGATCTGCGTGCGTTGCTACGCTCCGGGGCGTGGTGATCCGGGCGGCGACGGCGGCAGACTGGCCGGGCATCTGGTCGTTCATGGCCGGGATCGTGGCCGCCGGTGAGACCTACACCTATCCCCAGGACATGGGTTCCGAGGAGGGGCAAGCTGCGTGGATGCTCGCCGAGCCCTGGGTCGTGCTGGTTGCCGTGGAGGACAGCCGGATCCTCGGCACCGCCAAGTACGGCCCGAACTGGCCCGGGCGTGGGTCGCACGTGGCCAACGCGAGCTTCGTCGTGGATCCCGGCGCGGGGGGACGTGGGGTGGGCAGGGCCCTGGCTGAGCGGGTACTCGTCGATGCCCGGACGGCGGGGTACCGAGCGATGCAGTTCAACGCGGTGGTGGCCACCAACGCCGGCGCGATCGCGCTGTGGGAATCCCTGGGGTTCCGCATCCTGGCCACGGTCCCCGACGCCTTCGACCACCCCAGCGAGGGTCCGGTCGGCCTGCACATCATGCACCGCCCCCTCTGACCCGCGCCTCCTCCGCGCCTCCTCCGCCCTCCTCCGATCGGTCCGCCATCGCGCGGTCCGCCCTCGGGTTGATCCGGATTTCCGACCGCGTTCAGTCGCGAATCCGGATCGATCGTATGGGGCTGAGGGCGGGGCGCGGCGGGGCGCGGGAGCCTCCACCGAGACAGCAATCGGGCCCCACCTGCGTGGTGTGCGCCACGCGGATGGGGCCCGATCGGGTTCATCCCCCCGAAGGGTTCCGAGTCCCGGGGGTCGCCCGGGGGGTCTTCTAGAAGTCGGCCTCCGGCACGTCCATGAGCTCACCGGTGGTCGCCTCGGCCACGGCGCGCTCGGAGGCGAGCAGCGGCAGGCGGTTGGCGGCGAACCACTTGGCGGCCGCGACCTTGCCCTCGTAGAACGGCACGTCCTTGGCCGACGCGCCGGCCGCGAGCGCCTTCTCGGCGACCTCGGCCTGCTTGAGCAGCAGGTAGCCGATGACCAGGTCGCCCATCATCATGAGCAGGCGCGTGGTGTTCAGGCCGACCTTGTAGATCTCCGTCGGGTTGGTCTGCGAGGCCATGGCCCAGCCGCCCAGCACGCCGATCACGGCCTGGGTGTCCTCCAGGGCCTTGCCGAGCAGCTCGCGCTCGTGGGTCAGGGAGTCGCCCTCGTCGCCCTTGACGAACTCGGCAACCTGGCCACCGAGGTACATCACGGCCTTGAACTGGTCGCGGACCATCTTGCGGAAGAAGAAGTCCAGGCCCTGGATCGCCGTGGTGCCCTCGTAGAGGGTGTCGATCTTGGCGTCGCGGATGTACTGCTCGATCGGGTAGTCCTGCAGGAAGCCCGACCCACCGAACGTCTGCAGCGAGGTCGCGAGCAGCTCGTAGGAGCGCTCCGAGCCCACGCCCTTGACGATCGGCAGCAGCAGGTCGTTGACCCGCTCGGCCATGTCGACGTCGACCTCCGGGGTCCCACCGACGGCGGCCATGTGGATCTGGTCCTGGTAGTAGGAGGTCAGGTGGATCAGCGCGCGCATGCCCTCGGCGTAGGACTTCTGCAGCATCAGGCTGCGACGGACATCCGGGTGCGCCGTGATGGTGACGCGCGGAGCCTTCTTGTCCATCATCTGGGTCAGGTCAGCGCCCTGCACGCGGCTCTTGGCGTACTCCAGGGAGTTGAGGTAGCCGGTGGACAGCGTGGCGATGGCCTTCGTGCCGACCATCATGCGGGCGTACTCGATGACCTTGAACATCTGCGCGATGCCGTCGTGCACGTCGCCGACGAGCCAGCCCTGGGCCGGCACCCCGTTCTGGCCGAAGGTGATCTCGCAGGTGGTGGAGACCTTGAGGCCCATCTTCTTCTCGACGTTGGTCACGAAGGCGCCGTTGCGCTCGCCGACGTTGCCCTCGGCGTCGAAGTGGTACTTCGGGACGAAGAACAGGCTCAGGCCCTTGGTGCCGACGCCGCCGAGTCCCTCGACGTTGGCCGGACGCGCCAGGACCAGGTGCACGATGTTCTCGCTCATGTCGTGCTCACCGGAGGTGATGAAGCGCTTGACGCCCTCGATGTGCCAGGAGCCGTCCTCCTGCAGGAACGCCTTGGTCGTGCCGGCGCCGACGTCGGAGCCGGCATCGGGCTCGGTGAGCACCATGGTGGCGCCCCACTCGCGGTCGACCATGATCTGGGCCCACGTCTTCTGCTCCTCGTTGCCGAGGTGGTCCACGATCGAGGCGAAGCCGGGGCCGGACATGTACATGTAGAGGGCGGGGTTCGCGCCGAGGACCATCTCGGCCACCGACCAGCGGACCGACGGCGGGGCGCCGGAGCCGCCCATGTGCTCGGGAAGGTCCAGGCGCCAGAAGCCGGACTCCATCAGCGCGGCGTAGGACTTCTTGAAGGTCTCGGGCATCTGCACCGACATCGACTTGGGGTCGTACTTCGGCGGGTTGCGATCGGCGTCCACGAAGGACTCGGCCAGGGGGCCCTCGCACAGGGTGCGGACCTCGCGCAGGACCTCCTTGACGGTGCCCGCATCGAGCTCGGCGTACGGGCCGGAGCCCAGCCGGTCGGCGGCACCGAATACCTCGAAGAGGTTGAACTCGATGTCGCGCAGGTTGGCCTTGTAATGGGACATCCGATCTCCTTCGGTGTTCGCGGCGGCGGATTCGGGTACAGCCCAACGCAGGCGGTTACCCGTCAGTAACCTCATCATGCTACTGGTGGGTAACAAACGCAAGTTCCCCGGGGGGCATCCGGAGGAATCGCCCGTACCTCCCACGCGGTGGTCGATCCGGGGGACGGGCAGGTGCGCCTCGAGGGGGGCGGGCACCCGGCCCCGAGCTGTGGCGCGCGGCGGGGAGGGTCAGTGGCTACTGGGCGCCAAGGTGGGCGCGAGCCGCTCCCCGGCCAGGCGCGTGGCCAGGCCCACGATCGTTCCCACGATCGCCAGGACGGTGGTCGCCCCACCGGCGGGATAGGTCAGCATCACGCCGAGGAGGAGTGCCGTGAACGGCATCCGCATGCAGGCTGCGGTGCCCGCGGCGATGCCGACTGCCGCCAGAGCCGATGTCGACGTGCCCCCGACGAGCAGGGTTGTGCCGGTGGCCATGATCACACCGATGGCCACCGCCGGGAAGATGGGACCACCGCGGAACCCGCTGCCCAGCGACGCGGTGTAGCCCACGAACTTGCCGAGGAGCACGACCAGGGCGGTGCCGACCGAGGTGAGGGCCAGGTAGTCGGGCATGGCGGACTGCCCGGAGAACAGCACGAGCTCGAGGCCCCCGCCGGTGATGGCATCGACGGCGATGGCGGCCAGGGCCACCACCACGGCCGCCGCGACCATGGTGACCAACCGGGAGCGGGCCGCCAGCTCGGCCACGCGCTCGGCGCCGAGCCGGGCGGCCATCGCCACGACGGCCACGAGGATGGCCAGCGGGACCGACACCGCGAGGTCGGCGAACTGGACCTCGGGGTAGGGCGCCAGACCGGGGACCGCCAGCTGCGACTCCCCGAGCCCCGACCACTGCTGGACCCCCACCTGCAGGACGTAGCTGGCCGCCATCCCGGCCAGCGCGGGCATGAGGACCAGCGGAGTGGCCATCCGGGGACCGGCCAGCACGGCGAACTCGAGCATCAGCACGCAGGTGACCAGCGGGTTGCCGAAGATGGCTCCGATGGCTGCCATCGCGCCGACGATCATCATGACCTGTCGGATCGGCTTGGTCGGGTCGCGGAAGGCCAGGGCACCCAGGGCGGTGCCGATGGCCATGAGGGGCGCCTCCGGGCCCAGGACGGCGCCGAACGAGAGGCTGCCCAGGGCGGCGATGATCACCGAGATGATCTCGCGGGGCCCGATGTCGATCCCGAAGCCGTGCAGCGGGGTGTGGCCGCCCTCGCCGGGCAGCTTCTCGGCGAGGAACGTGATCAGGGCGCCCGTGCACAGGAGGACGATCACGAGCCAGTACGGCGCCTGCTCCTGGCCCAGGGCGTCGGGGAGGTCCGTCCACAGGAGGATCTGCAGGTGGTGCTCGACGCCGACGAAGATCGTTGCCCCCGCGCCGGCGAGCAGCCCGACCGCGACCGCGATGAGGGACAGCACGATGACCTGCCTGGCGATCGGGGAGTCCGCGGGCCGGTCGGCCATGGGAGCGGCCGTGGCCGGCCCCCTCACCCCTTGGTCCGCCGCCTCACCTGGACCCACGGACATCACGGTCTCCCTCCTGCGCGCGCAGCCCGCGTCGCGAACAACCGTGCGCGACGTTACCCGACCGATAGGCTGCCCCCATGGCTCAGAGGGGGCGCGCCGGCCTCGCGGCGCTGGCCCTGGGGGTGCAGTTCGCGGTGCTGTACGCGCCTCGGGCCCCGGCGGTGGATACCGGTGGCATCCCCATCGACAAGCTCGTGCACGTCGCGGTGTTCGCTCTGCCCACGGTCGCCCTGATCGGGGCAGGGGTGCCGCGAGGGTGGGCGATCGGGCTGATGGCGGTCCACGCACCGCTCAGTGAGGTCGTCCAGGGCGCGCTGCTCGCAGACCGCTCGGCGGAGGGCGCTGATGTCGTCGCGGACCTCGCCGGAGTGGCACTGGGTGCACTGGTTGCCGGCCGACTGCATCGACCCGGGGACGTGCTCGTCGATCCGGTCGATTGAACCGACCGGATCGACCACCACAACAGTGGGGCGCCCCTCAGGCCTCGATCTCCGCCAGCATCTCCCCACTCGGGTTCTGCGACCCGCCCGGGGGCTCCACCGTGATCATGAACTTGACGACCCCGGCAGCGCCGCAGTCCAGGACGGCGGCGATGTGCCCGTCGTCGTCGGGGGTGAACGACCCGGCGGAGGACATCTGCCCGTCCTCGGCCACGGTCCACACCTGGTAGACCATCCCCTTCGCGGGCATGGGCAGCTCGGAGGCCAGGAACACCGCCTTGTCCATCTCCCCGCTCATCACCAGCCGGGACGTGGTTCCCATGATGTCCACCGGCAGCACGTGCGCATCGGCCGCGGAGGCGACCGCGACGACGGTCGCCATGTCCGCCGTCGGGGCGCCCGGGGCTCCGGACTCCACCGGCGCCTGTGCCAGCCCGACGCCCACGCCCCCGGCGAAGAGCACGGCTCCGGCAGCGGCGGCCGCCAACCACGGAGCGGCGCGGCGCCACGCGGGGGCCACCGGCCGGACGCGTGCCGGTGACGGCCCACTGTCGGCAGCGGGTCCCGTGGCGTCGGGGGTGGCGCGGTGAGTGGCGGCGCCGCTGCCCGGATGCGCCGCGCCGGTCCCGGGATGCCCCCCGTCACCGGCCCGCGCGCCGGTGAGAACTGCCTCCTCGAGCGAGGTGGGCGGGTGCACGGGGTGCGCATCGGCCAGGGCGGCGAGCACCTCGCGGAAGTCCGCAGCCTCATCGCGGCATTCCTCGCACATGGCGAGGTGCTCCTCGAAGGCAGCGCGCTCATTGGCGTCGAGGGCGTCGGTGCAGTAGGCGCCCAGCAGGTCGTGGATGTCGTTCACAGGTCGCCCTCCAGCTCTGTGCGCAGCGAACGCAGCGCGTCGCGGATCCGGGTCTTGGCGGTGCCCAGGGGGATGTCGAGCCGTTCGGCCACCTCGGTGTGCGTCAGCCCACCGAGGAAGGCCAGCTCGAGGGATTCGCGCTGCAGCCGGCTGAGGCCCTCCATGGCCAGGCGGACCCGGCGGTGCTCGGAGCGCAGCTCCACGACCTCGGCCACGGAGTCGTGGTCGCGCTCGCGCGTCGAGGTCGCCCAGTGGGAGACCCGGTCGCGGTCGCCCTGCTCGCGGCGGACCCGGTCCACGGCCCGGCGATGGGTGAGCATGGTGATCCAGGACCGGACCGACGACGTCTGCGGATCGAAGCGCGAGGCCTGCGCCCAGAGGTCGGCGAAGGCCTCCTGCAGGACGTCCTGGGCCAGGTGCTCATCGCGGGTGACCCGCAGCGCCAGGCCGTAGGCAGCTGACGAGTGCGACCGGTACAGCATCCGGAATGCGTCCTCGTCGCCGGAGGCGACGCGCGCGATCAGCTCGCCGGGCGGCGGATCGGCTGCACGCAGGGTCACGAGGTTCATCGTCGCATCAGCCGATGAACTGTGCGTCGAGGTTCCACGGGGCGAAGGGGGCGTTGACCACGATCCAGGTCTCGATCGACTTCATCGCGCCGGTGGCGACCAGCACACCGACCACGATGAACACGATCCCCAGTCC
Organism: uncultured Actinomycetes bacterium; assembly: GCA_963706875.1. GTDB lineage: Bacteria > Actinomycetota > Actinomycetes > S36-B12 > CAIYMF01 > Prado023. The sequence goes on from CAVPNW010000017.1 coordinate 36,408, forward strand.
GCGGCGGAACCACCCGTGGGAGTCGGCCGCCCAGCCGAAGCGCGCCACGACCCGCTGCCCGGCCAGGGCGATGATCAGCAGCGTGGGCACAGGCCGACGATGTAGGCGCCCAGCAGGACCAGCCCGCGCACGGGCTCGGCGGGCAGCACCGTCACGATGACGTAGCCGTAGAGCGGTGAGCACGAGGTGAAGACCGGGCCGAGGGCAGCGCCGGTGAGGATCTCGCCGGACACCCCGTCGCGCCTGCGAGCTGCTCCCAGCCGTTGCGCCGAGCGACTCTGCAGCCCGAGGCGCGCGGACAGCCGCTCCCAGAGGTCGGGGAACGCGCCGACGACACCCAGGGCGATGAGCACGCCACCGGAGACCCACTGCCAGGCCTGCGGCGGGATGCCGATCAGGGCGGTCGTCGCCTTCAGCGCGAGCGTGAAGACCAGGATCGACACGCCCAGCGAGATCGTGATGACCAGGGCACGGGAGACGGCCGAGCGTTGCGTGACTGTCGGCTCGGTCCGTGTGCCCACGGCCAGGGAACCGGCCCCGGACTCCGCGCGCTCCTCGGCCAGCGCACCGGCCATCGATCCGCCGACGATGATCGGCAGCAGGGGCAGCACGCACGGCGCCAGGGTGGTCAGCACCCCGGCGACCAGCGCCCCGATGAGCTCGATCATGGTCCCTCTCCCTCGTGTGTGGTCGTCGTCTCCGGAACGGTCAGGCCGTCTGGGCTGCGATCGCCTCGCCGGTCGGGGCCCCGGTGAACTTCGCCACCTCGCTGCCCTGGTCATCGACCTGGACGAACGTGTGCTGGACCGTGACGCCGTACTGCGTGCGCAGGTCGTTGGCGGCGTCGTAGTCCACGCTGACGACCGTCAGCCCCGCCGGCACGCCGTCGGCATCCAGGCTCTCCACGGTCGCCTTGCAGGTCGGGCACCAGGACGCGTTGAAGAACAGGACGACATCACCGGCCTCATGGAACTTCGCGGCATCGGCCTCGTAGGCAGCCTGGTCGATCCAGGCCCCCTCCTTGGACATGGCCGCGCCGTCCTCTGCCATCGCGGACTCGCTGGGGTCCTTCTCCATGGCCGAGGCGCTGGGCGCCTTCTCCATGGCCGACTCCGAGGCAGCAGCCGGGGCGGTGGCGGTGTCGTCGGAGGCGCACCCGGAGAGGGTCAGGCCGAGCAGCAGGGTCAGTGCGGCGGGGATGGTGCGGTTCATGTCGTGGTGCCTCTCGTTGGGGTGGGGACCGGCTGAGCTGGTCATCGGGACTGGTTCGCAGCCCTGGCGGGCCCGGATTGGTGCTGCCGTGGGCAATTGCCGTGTCGCTGGGCCCCGCACTCAGCCGAAGGTGAAGGCGTAGGCGGACATGCCCTGCTCGAGGTAGACCCCGATGCGCGAGCGCCCCGCCGCCCCGGAGCGCACCTCGTACAGGGTCGGTGCCCCCGAGACCGCCACCTCGCGGGTCACGTCGCCCTCCATGACGGTGGCCGTCCCGTCCCCGCCGAGGACCAGGAAGACCCTGGCCGCGGCGAAGTCGAGGATCAACCCGGCGTCCGGACCAGCGTCGATCCGTTCGTCGCGCACGGTCCAGGTCCCCTTCAGGGTGACCCGGTCCTGGCCCCCCGGGCCGAACAGCGGATCCGAGTCGTACCTCTCAGCCTCGTCCCGGGCGATGGAGTGCGTGTAGGCCTGCGCGCGGGCGAAACCGAGGTACGTCTCCGGGGTCTGGGCCTGGTTCGCCTCCGGGGTTCCAGGCGTGACCGCGCCCTGGGCCACCGGCGCGTCTCCCTCGGCGAGCAACTCGCGGATCAGGGCCTCGGTCTCCGCATAGGCGCCCTCGCCGTAGTGGACCTGGCGGACGGTTCCCGAACGGTCGATCAGGTAGTGCGCCGGCCAGTAGCGCTGGTCGTAGGCGCGCCAGGTCTTGAAGTCGTTGTCGATCGCGATCGGGTACTCGACGCCGAAGTCCTTCGCCCGCTCGGCGACGTTGGCCGCGTCACGCTCGAACGCGAACTCCGGGGAGTGCACCCCGATGACGGTCAGGCCCTGGTCGCGGTAGGCCGCGTCCCAGGCGGTGATGTAGGGCAGGGTGCGCTGGCAGTTGATGCAGGAGTAGGTCCAGAAGTCCACGAGGACGACACGGCCCTCGGCCTGCAGCCCGGTCAGGGACAGGGGCGCTTCGCCGGGGGTGTTCAGCCAGTCGACGATCCCGGTGAGCTCGGGGGCCTTCCCGCAGTCGGCGAGCTCGGCGGAATCCTGGGCGCACTCGTCGAAGGTCTGCTGCCCGATGGGGGCAACGGCAGCGGCGACGGGGTCGGGGTCGGACCGCAGCGCGTCCAGCGCGCCGCGGGCGGTGTCGTTGTCCTCCAGCCGCTGCTGGACTGCCGCCACGTAGCCCGGCACCGCGCGCTGCACGGCATCAGCCAGGCCGAACGCCATGGCCAGGCCCGTGATCAGGAACACCGCGCCCGCCACCTTGCGCACCGTCGGCATCCGGTTGGCGAGCCGACGTCCGGCGCCGACGCCCAGGCGGGCCACCAGGAGCAGGGGGATCGCGAGCCCAGCCGCGAACGCCAGGGTGAGGACGACGAGCCCGGCGCTCCATCCCTGTGAGGCGGCGAGGACCGTGATCGCGGCCAGCACCGGCCCGGCGCACGGGACGAACACCACTCCAAGGGTCAGGCCGAACACGAACGCCGACCCGCCGCGGACAGGACCGCGACTCGGGAACCGGTAGAACACCTTCTCGAACTGGTGCCCGATCCCCGGGATCAGCAGGCCCAGGCCCACGCCGATGAGGGTCGCGAGGGCGATCCCGCGCAGGAGGCCGTCGGGAACTCCGAGCACCGAGATCAGCGTGGCGCCCAGCAGTGTCAGCAGGGTGAAGGACGTGAGCAGGCCGGCGACGATCAGGTACGGCCGACGGCGACTGACCTGAGGGGGAGCCGCCACCGCCACCGAGCCGCCGCCCGGGCCGACGCCGGCCGTCGCGCCCGACCCGGCGGAACCGGCGGACAGCGAGGAGGCGGCCAGGATCCCCGGCAGGACGGGCAGGACACAGGGGGACAGGGCGGTCACCAGACCGGCGACGAAGCCGATGGCCACGAGGGTCAGCACGGGAGGTGTTCGCAGCCGACAGCCCTGTGGATTGCCGTGGCCACGATGATTCTGCGCAACGACGGCGGTACGTTCGGTCGACGGATCAGCGGCGACAGAGGGGTGCAGGGCCCATGACGACGATCAGGTGCGCCCAGGTGCTCCAGAACGGCCATCTTGTGGGCCCGCGAACAGTGACGATCGACGGTGGTCGGATCACGGCCGTCACCGACGATGCTGCCGCCGACCTCGACCTGGGTTCCGGCGTCCTCACCCCCGGGCTGATGGACCTGCAGAACAACGGGTCCTTCGGCGCGGACTTCGCCGATGCCACCCCCGCGCAGTGGGAACAGGTGCTGGCCGGCCTGGCCGCGCGGGGCGTGACCGGCCTCGAGCCGACGATCATCACCGCACCCCTCGACGAGCTGAACCGGGCGTTCGACCGGGCGAGGGCTGCCCGTGATGCGGCCGAGGGCCGGCCGACCTGCCGGATCCTCGGCGTGCACCTCGAGGGGCCGTTCATCTCCGAGGCGCGCAAGGGCGCGCACCGGGCCGAGTGCATGCTCGACCCGACGGACGCCGCCCTCGACGTGCTGCTCGGGCACCCGGCCACGAAGGAGATGCTGCTCACCGTCACCCTCGCACCTGAACGTGACCACGCACTCGATGCGATCCGCCGGCTGGCCGGAGCGGGGATCATCGTGTCGGTCGGGCACTCCGACGCCTCAGCCGAGCAGGTCTGGGCTGCCGCAGACGCCGGTGCGACGATGACGACCCACATCTTCAACGCGCAGCGACCGTTCAGCCACCGCGAGCCGGGCGTCCCGGGGGCGGTGATGTCCGATGAGCGCTACTTCATCGGCACGATCATCGACGGCCAGCACGTGGCTGCCGCCGCGGTCAAGATCGTCTTCGCGGCGGCCCCCGGCCGGGTCGTCGGCGTGACCGACGCGATCGTGACCGCCGGGCTGCCCAACCGCACACCCCTGATGTTCGGCGGCCAGCCGGTCGAGAACGACGACTTCGGCCTCGGTCGCCGCGGGAATGGGACCATCGCCGGGGCTGGGATCGTCCTCGACGAGGGGATCCGGCGCATGGTCGCCGCCGGGATGGATCCGGCGACCATGCTGGCGTCCTGCACCGAGGTGGCCGCCCGGTCGCTGAACCGCACGGATGTCGGGCGCATCGCCCCGGGCGCCCTGGCCGATCTCGTCTGGTGGGACGCCGATTGGTACCCCCGCCGCGTCTGGATCGGCGGCCAGGAGATCGAGGCAGCCGCCCAGGGGGGCACTACGCGTCGATGACGATCGCCATGATCACCGGGTTGCGGCGGTAGGTCTTGAAGACCCACCTGCTGACCGTGCGGTGGATGATCTGCTCGAGCTGGTGCTGGTCGCCGATCCCGTCGGCGGCCGCCTTGGCCAGCGCCTTGTCGATGTGCGGCACCACCTCGGCGAACATGGTCTCGCTGTTGACCAGGCCCCGGGTCAGGAAGTCCGGCGGCTCGGCCAACCGGCCCGTGTCCGCGTCGACGATGGCCACGATCGTGACCAGGCCCTCCTCGGCCAGGGTGCGACGGTCCTTCAGCGAGGCCTCCGTGGCCCCGCCCACGGTCATGCCGTCGACGTAGACGTAGCCGGCTGGGACCTTCCCGGCGATCCGTGCCCTCCGGTCGATCAGGTCGACGACGACACCGTCCTCGGCGATGACCACGTTCTCGGCCGGGACGCCGGTGCGGATCGCGATCGAGGCGTTCTCAGCGAGGTGGCGCCACTCGCCGTGGATCGGCAGGACGTTGCCCGGCTTCACGATGTTGTAGCAGTACGCAAGCTCCCCGGCGCTCGCGTGGCCCGACACGTGGACCTTCGCGTTGCCCTTGTGGACCACATTGGCGCCGTAGCGGGTCAGGGCGTTGATCACCCGGTAGATCGCGTTCTCGTTCCCGGGGATCAGCGAGCTGGCAAGCAGGACGGTGTCGCCGGGGCCGATCCGGATCTCGTGGTCGCGGTTGGCCATTCGCGCCAGGGCAGCCATCGGCTCGCCCTGGGACCCCGTGGACACCAGCGTGATCCGGTTGTCCGGCAGGTTCTTGATCTCCTTGAGGTTCACCACCAGCCCGTCAGGGATGGTCAGGTAGCCCAGGTCGCGGGCGATGCCCATGTTGCGCACCATCGACCTGCCCACGAAAGCGACCTTTCGGCCGTGGTGGTGGGCGGCGTCGAGGACCTGCTGGATCCGGTGCACGTGGCTGGCGAAGCTCGAGACGATGATCCGCCGCGGAGCAGTGCGGAAGACCTCCTCGATCGCCGGGGCCAGGTCGCGCTCGGAGATCGTGAACCCGGGGACGTCGGCGTTGGTGGAGTCGGTCATGAACAGGTCGACGCCCTCCTCGCCCAGCCGGGCGAAGGCGCGCAGGTCGGTGATCCGGGAGTCCAGCGGGAACTGGTCCATCTTGAAGTCCCCGGTGTGCAGGACCATCCCGGCCGGTGTCCGGATGGCGACGGCCAGGCCGTCGGGGATCGAGTGGTTGACTGCGACGAACTCGCAGTCGAACGGCCCGAACGTGCGGCGCTCGCCCTCGGCGACCTGCCGGGTGACCGGGGTGATCCGGTGCTCCTTGAGCTTCGAGGTGATGAACGCCAACGACAGCCGGGAGCCGACCAGGGGGATGTCCGGGCGCTCGCGCAGCAGGTAGGGCACACCGCCGATGTGGTCCTCGTGTCCGTGGGTGAGCACGATCGCCTCGATGGCATCGAGCCGGTCACGGATCCAGGTGAAGTCCGGCAGGATCACGTCCACCCCGGGCTGGGTCTCCTCGGGGAACAGCACCCCGCAGTCCACGACCAGCAGTCGGCCGTCGAACTCGAAGACGGTCATGTTCCGTCCGATCTCGCCGAGCCCTCCCAGCGGGACGATCCGCAGGCCGCCCTCGGGCAGCGGGGGCGGGGGTCCGAGTTCGGGATGGGGATGGCTCATGGGGCCAGTCTCTCAGGAAACGGGAACGCGAGATCCCGCGTGCGGCGGCTGGTGCCGGGTTGGCATGGCGGTCTCGGTACGGTCTGGCCATGGAGATGGACCCGAACCACCCCTCAGGTCCCGGAGGGTCCCCTGAGGTGCCGCCCCCGTGGCTCGACCGCACGGAGTACCCGTTCGACAGCCACTGGTTCCAGACCGGGTCGGGCCGGATGCACTTCGTGGATGAGGGCCAGGGGCGACCCGTCGTGTTCGTCCACGGCAACCCCACCTGGTCGTTCCAGTTCCGCAAGGTGATCAAGGAGCTGCGCGCGACGCGTCGGTGCATCGCGCCCGACCACCTCGGCTTCGGCCTGTCCGACAAGCCTCCGGCGTTCTCCTACCTCCCGGCCGACCAGGCCCGGAACTTCGCCGAGTTCATGGAATCCCTGGATCTCGCGGACGTCACCCTCGTGGTGGGCGACTGGGGCGGACCGATCGGCTTGTCGTGGGCCCTCGACAACCCGGAGCGCGTGTCGTCCGTGGTGATCACCAACACGTGGCTCTGGTCGGTGCGCTCCGACTGGTACTACCGGGCGTTCGGCGGCTTCGTCGGCGGGCCCATCGGGCGTGAGTTGATCCGGCACCGGAACTTCTTCGCCGCAACGATCCTGCCGGCCGCGTACGGGGACAGGGCGCGCCTGACCCCCGAGATCCACCAGCACTACCTGGCCCCGCTGGCCAGTGGCGATGACCGCCGGGGAAGCTGGGTGCTCCCGGGGCAGATCATCGGGTCCAGCGACTGGCTCGCCGCTCTGTGGGACCGCCGGGAGGCCCTCGCCGAGAAACGCATCGTCATCGCCTGGGGAATGAAGGACATCGCCTTCCGGGCCAAGGAGATGCGCCGCTGGCAGGAGGCGTTCCCCGGTGCGCGCTCGGTGCAGTTCCCCGACTGCGGTCACTTCGTCGCCGAGGAGCAGCCCGCCGCGCTGGTCGAGGAGATCTCGCGGCTGGATACCGTCTAGAGAGGTGGGCCCGGCAGGGCACCTCCAGTACCCCACGAAGCTGCGGGGCATCGATCTGGGCGCTTCTCTCAGTGGTCGGATCAGCCAGATGTGACCAGCCCGGACTCGAACGCGGCGACCTCCACGAAGCATGCTGGAACGAGGTTCCAAGCGATGATGGATCGGGCCCAGCAGCCGAGTGCTACTTGGCATCGGGACCGGCCGAATTGATGCCTGCGGGTGTGCCCGAGGTATCACTTCGATGTGCCGAGCATGTACGTCTATGGCCGGCGCAAGGACTCATCCGCCGCGATCCACTGGAGTCCGCCGGGGTCCCAGATGCCGGTCTCCCCACCTGCGAGTACGGGGTCGAGGAACCGGCCGACGATTCGAACAGCGTCTTCGTATGGCAGGACGGGCCGTCGCTCGGTTCGAGCAGCTTCGGCCCGATACCCACGCGCCCAGATCGCTGAGTCTGGGACCACGAATCGCGGTGGTAGGTCGAGCTGTCGCCGGTCGGCTTCACTGTCGAGGGCTCGTCTCATTGCGTGCCCCGGATGGGCGTCTGCCCCGATGAGCACCGGCAGGTCGATCAGGTCTTTGTAACGGGTCGAAGCTCGCTCCTGGGAGCCGTGGGTCTCCACGATGGCGCAGAACTTGTCCGCGAGGTGGTCCACCAGCGGATAGACGGTCAGGTTCGGGATCTCGATCCCAGCGAGCTCCACCCGAACGAGTCCTCTCGCGGACTCCGGCGTGCCCGTCATATGCAGGCCGGACCCCACGACATCGACGTGGAATCGCGTCCACACGCTTACCCCGATGCTCACCTCAACGGGAACTCGTGCGGCCTGTGATCCGGCCTCGATTGTGGTGGTCTGGCCAAGCCGGAATGTCATCCAGTCGCCGAGGTCAAGATCAGCTGCCCGTCGCAGTGAAGCCACTGCCTCCTGGACCTCAGCATCTCGATACACATCGATATCGAGGGTGTGGCGAACGGCGATGCCCCGGGCCAGCATCGCCGCAGCGCCCTTGACGACCCAGTCCCCGTCCAGCGCGTAACAGCGGGCCAAGAGCCGTTCGTAGGCGAACTGCCGTTGTAGGGCAGGCAATGGCCACGGCCCGACGGCCGCTCGTGACTTCAGCCGATCAGTGAGGGCTTGTCTGAGGGCTGCCGGTGACTCGTATCGGGTCGGGTCACCCATTCGTCGAACCCCCCGACCGGAAGGAGGTGACTCCACGGAGCATGCCGCTGGGCGATTCGGTCAGGAGCGATTCCATCAGTGCCTTCCCGTCTCTATGCTGCCAAGCTCGGGCCAGGGGCTCCAGATGCTCGGAGCAGCTGGCCTCGTCATCGAGCCCGCGACTCAAGGCCTCGGACAGGATCCGGCCGACTGCCTCCACGTCCTCTCGCGTCCGGAGCAGGTCCGCAACGATCCGAGCGGGTCGTGTCACCAGAAGCCCCCCCACCCGTACGACGTCACCCGTGGCCAGTGCGCCGACGTGAAGCCTTACATCACGTCGGCGGGTCTGCCGTCGGCCCGCCAGCGTGAAGTCGTGCGTATCGGCGGGCAGCTCGCCGATTCCGAACGCCGACGCTGCCGAGCGATGTGAAACCACGCCCTGGCTGGGGACTCGCTGCCACGCGGGGACCGTGGGTGCAAGCTGGAGCCACGCGGCCCTGAGAGGCTCCAGCTCGTGGTGCGGAACACCCGACCACCGGTACACCCCGTGGGCGACTCGCTCGACCTCACCATTGCGGGCCATCCTCGCCAGCGTCGACCACGCCATGCCGGTCTCCTGCGCCTGGGCGCGGGTGAACAGGCCCCACTGCTCCTCGACGATCGCAACGAGGCCATACCGTGATCCAGGGGATGCCATACTGCATAGTGTAGCGCAATCGCTATACTATGCAGGTCGAAACGCGACCTAGTCTCGTGCTTGTCTTGACGGTTGGACTCGCGCGCTCGCTCCGCGCGTCAACCGTTCGAGGCGGTCCGGGTTGGCAGTTCGAGCTCCACTCCACCCAGGTCACCGAACGACCGGTGGAGTGCTGTGAACAGGCTTTCTCCGGCAGGGAGTACAGCCTCGGTAGGGGTTGCCCCGGCCTCGCCTTCGACGGACCGGTAATGCTCTGCCGCCCGCCTCTGCGAGCCAGACTCGGCCGTTGGGTCCAGGTCGCGATTCGGCACCACGCACATGGCGTTCACCCCTCTCCGAGTGCTGGCGATGCTGCTCAAGGTAGCGGCGATCTGGCCACCGATGAAGCAGTTACCTGAAAGGTAAGGCGAATTCCCCGTATGAGAACTGCCGCGCCACCGCTGCTCCCTCTGCTGCGTTCCCAGGCGCAGGAGGAGCTGCTCGCGCTTCTCTACCTGAACCCGGATCGCGAGTTCAGCCTCACTGAGGCTGCTCGACGCTGCCGTACTTCCGTGAAGACCATTCATCATGAGGCCAACCGGCTGGTCGAGGCCGGATTCGTCGCGGAGCGCAGGCTGGGCAATGTCCGGCTGCTTCGGGCGGGAGACCCCGGTCCAGCGGGTCGGCCCCTGGCCGAACTGCTGGCGACGACGTATGGGCCGCTACCGGTGCTGGAGCGCGAGCTCTCGGGAGTCCCGGGCGTTCGTGAGGCCTACCTCTTCGGCTCGTGGGCTGCGCGCCACGAGGGTGCCCCGGGACCAGTCCCCCACGATGTGGATGTGTTGGTTGTGGGGACGGCCGACGCAGATGACCTTGATCAGGCGGCCCAACGCGCCGAGGCTGTGCTCCTCCGCGAGGTCAACGTCGTTCGGATACGTCCAGCCGTATGGGACGATCCCAGCCCTACGGATCCGTTCGTGGTGACAGTGCGCAGCGGTCCGCTCGTGGGCCTGCGCGTCAATGAGGCGGAGGGACCCGAGACGTGACCTGGCAGCAGGGTTCACAGACGATCCGATCGATGGTTGTCGCCGGGGAGGTCCAACAGGTCGCACCCAGCCGGGATGCAGTGCCTCAGGACGGGATCGGGCCGACTGTGAGCCATTCATGCAACCCCCGTAGTCAACCGGGCGAATCGGGCGCTATGGTGCATTCCAGCACTACTAGG
>CAVPNW010000018.1:0-171878 GCA_963706875.1 uncultured Actinomycetes bacterium
CCAGGGGCAGGGTGAGCGAGCCGCTGGCGGAGGTCACCGTGACGGGTCGCCATCGACGAGGCCGTGGGCGTCGGCCGTGGCGGCCGAGACCCGGGCCAGGGCCGGGCGGGCGGTGCCGGCAAGGGCCTGCTCCCCGCGCTGGAGGATGCCCTCGTCGAGCAGGTGCCGCCAGCTGGCCAGGACCACCCGCCCGGAGCCGGCGGCCTCGGCGGGCTCGTCGGCGGGCTGCGCCTCGGGGCGCGGGCCCTGCCAGCGGCCCATCCCGGCGAGCTCGGCGCGCAGGTCGGCCACCTCGATCGAGCCGAGCGGGCGACCCATCGCGCGGGCGACCAGCGACAGGGCGCGGGCGTCGGTGATGGCCGTCGAGTCGCGCATGACCTGGCCGAACGGGCGGGCGCGGCCCTCCCAGTCGAGCAGGGTGCCGGACTTCTCGGTGATGACCCCGACCGGCAGGACCACGTCGGCGACCGCCGTGACCTCGGTGGACCGGGTCTCGAGCGCGAGGACGAACGGCGCTGCGGCCAGGGCCGCGAGGAATGCCTCGGGATCCGGGGTGTCGGCAGCCTCGACGCCGGCAAGGATGACTGCGCCGATCCGCCGCTCGGCACGGCTCGGCGGCGGCCTCGGCATCCGGCTGCGGCAGTGTCAGCGTCGGTCGGCTCGGCCGAAGCGGCGGCCGCCTGGGCGTCGGCGTGATCGGCGTGCCAGCGCCTCCACGACCCCGGCCAGGTCCAGGCCCGTCTCGGCCGGCAGGGCGTCGGCGTCGATGTCCCACGCCTGGGCGGCCTGGGCGCGGGCGTCGGGGTCGGTGAGTGGTCGACCCCAGGGGAGCAGTCCGGCCAGGGCGCCGGCCTCGAGCGCACCGCGCTCGCCGGCGCGGCGGGGCACCCACGCCAGGCGCGCACCCGTGGCCTGGGCCAGGGCGACGACGGCCGACAGGGCTCCCGGCGCCTGGGCAGCGCGCTCGCCGACCAGGATGATCGAGCCCTCTGCAGCGACCGCGGCAGCAGCGTCGCCGTCGCCGGAGGCGAGCGACGCGCAGCACCGCCGCCTCCTGGCCGGGAGCCGCTGCCAGCACGTGGGCGGCCAGCTTGGCCGAGCCCGGCGAGGCGAACGGGGCCACCGTCAGGACCTTCAGCGCCACCGCGGCGGGTGGCCGCGCGCAGGCGCAGGAAGATGATCGGCGACTCCTCCTCGGGCTCCAGCCCGACGAGGAGCACCGTGGGGGCGGCGTCGAGGTCGGCGTAGGTGACGCCGACCCCTGAGCCGGAGACGACCGCGCGCAGGAAGTCGGCCTCTGCCGCACTCGAGCGCCGGATCCGGAAGTCGATGCTGTCGGTGCCCAGCACCGCGCGAGCGAACTTGGCGTACGCGTAGCTGTCCTCGAGGGTCAGCTTGCCGCCCAGCAGGACGGCGGTGCGCGCTCCCGACTCGGTCAGCGCGGCGGCCGCACGACGCACGGCCTCGGGCCACGAGGACTCGACCAGCTCGTCGCCGTCGCGCACGAGCGGGGCGTCGAGGCGGTCGGCCGACAGGTACGGGAAGGCGAACCGGCCCTTGTCGCAGTTCCAGTCCGAGTTGACCGCGGGGTCCTCCCACGCCAGCCGGCGCAGGACCGTCGAGCGCCGCACGTCGGTGCGCAGCGAGCACCCGCTCGCGCAGTGCTCGCACACCGTCGGGGTCGAGACCAGGTCGAACGGGCGGGAGCGGAAGCGGTAGGCCGAGCTGGTCAGGGCACCGACCGGGCAGATCTGCACGGTGTTGCCCGAGAAGTACGAGTTGAACGGGGTGTCCTCGGCGGTGCCGACGATCTGCCGGCCGCCGCGCTGCTGCAGCGAGATGAACGGGTCACCGGCGACCTGGTCGGCGAACCGCGTGCACCGGGCGCACGAGACGCAGCGCTCGCGGTCGATGAGGATCTGCGTGCTCAGCGCCACCGGCTTGGGGAACGTGCGCTTGGTGCCGGTGAACCGCGACTCGCCGCGGCCGTGGGTCATCGCCTGGTTCTGCAGCGGGCACTCGCCGCCCTTGTCGCAGACCGGGCAGTCCAGCGGGTGGTTGATCAGCAGGAACTCCATGACCCCGCGCTGGGCGGTGGCGGCCATGTCGGAGGTTCCCGAGGTGCGCACCTTCATGCCGTCGGCGACGGGGATCGCACACGCCGGCTGCGGCTTGGGCTGGCCCTCGATCTCGATGAGGCAGGCTCGACAGGCGGCGACCGGCTCGAGGAGCGGGTGGTCGCAGAACCGGGGGATCTCGATGCCGACCTGCTCCGCGGCGCGGATGATCAGCGTGCCCTTGGGCACGACCACGTCGATGCCGTCGATCGCGACGGACACGTGGTCGGCCGGCGGGGTGGCCGGTGCAGCGGGGGCCCGGGGGGCGTGGTGACGGTCATCGCGTGGCTCCCGCGGGCAGGACGGTGGCGGCGGCCGGGTTGAAGGCCACGTCGGCTGCAGTGTGCGTCCCAGCCAGGAACTCGTCCGGGAAGTGCTTGAGGGCAGCAGGGAACGGCGTGGCGGCGGCATCGCCGAGGGCGCAGAACGAGCGTCCGAGGATCTGCCCGCAGATCTCCTCGAGCATCCCGAGCTCGTGCTCGCTGCCGTGCCCGGCCTCGAACTTCTCCAGGGTCCCGGCGATCCAGCCGGTGCCCTCACGGCACGGGGTGCACTTGCCGCAGGACTCGTGGGAGTAGAACTCCAGCCAGCGGGTCACGGCCTTGACCACGGACACGGTCTCGTCGAAGACCATGGGGGTGGCGGTGCCGAGCATCGTGCCGGCCGCGGCCATGTCCTCGTAGGTCAGGGGGAGGTCGAGGTGCTCGGCGGTCAGCATCGGCACGCTCGAGCCACCGGGAAGCCAGAACTTCGGGTCGCCGCCGTTGCGCATACCGCCGGCGTACTCCAGCAGCTGGCGCATCGTGGTGCCCAGCGCGACCTCGTAGACGCCCGGGCGCTTCACGTGGCCCGAGACGCTCATGAGCTTGAAGCCCGGGGACTTCTCCGTGCCCCACTGGCGCAGCCAGTCCGCACCGTTGCGCACGATGTAGGGGACGTTGGCGATGGTCTCGACGTTGTTGACCACCGTCGGGGAGGCGTAGAGGCCGGCCACGGCGGGGAACGGCGGCTTGAGCCGCGGCTGGCCGCGACGGCCCTCCAGCGAGTCGAGCAGCGCCGTCTCCTCGCCGCAGATGTAGGCCCCCGCCCCGGAGTGCACGATCAGCTCGAGGTCGAACCCGGTGCCCTGGATGTCCTTGCCGAGGAACCCGGCGGCGTAGGCCTCGCGCACGGCCGCACGCAGCCGGCGGTGCACGTGCGGCACCTCGCCGCGGACGTAGATGAAGGCGTAGTTGGCGCGGATCGCGTACGAGGTGAGGATGCAGCCCTCGACCAGCGCGTGCGGGTTGGCCAGCATCAGGGGGATGTCCTTGCAGGCACCCGGCTCGGACTCGTCGGCGTTCACGACCAGGTAGTGCGGCTTGCCGTCACCCTGGGGGACGAAGCCCCACTTCATGCCGGTGGGGAAGCCCGCGCCGCCGCGACCACGCAGCCCGGAGTCCTTGACCAGCTGGATCAGTGCGTCCGGGCCCATCTCGAAGCCCTGGGCCACCTGCTCGTAGCCGCCATGGCGCCGGTACGCCTCGATCGTGTAGGAGTCCGCCTCGTCCCAGTGGGCGGTCAGGACCGGGGTCAGCGTCATCTCAGCGCAGAGGGAGGGGCCCCCGTCCGCTGCCGGGATGCCGCGTTCGGCGGCGGCGGTCGTGGTGGTCACCATGAGCGCGTCGGCCGAACCGCCCTCTGCGGTCAGGCCGTCGTCGTCAATGCCGGAGATCGTGCGCGAGGCGGCCTTGAACCCGCGGACCACCGGGCCCCGGGTCGAGCGGACCTCCTCGCCGGCCTCGAGGGCGTCGAGCACGGCGATCGCGTCGTCGGGGGTCATCCGGTCGAAGAACTCCCAGTCCACCGTCATCACGGGGGCGTGCGTGCAGGCGGCCTGGCACTCGATGCGCTCGAGGTCGAAGGTGCCGTTCTCGCTGACCTCGTCGTGGCCCGCGCCGGCGTGGGCGCTGACGGCGTCCCAGAGCGCGTCGCCACCGAGCAGGGCGCACATGGTGTTGGTGCACACGCCGATGTGGTGCTGGCCGGCGGGGCGGCGCTTGTACATCGTGTAGAAGGTCGCGACGGCGGCGACCTCGGCGGTGCTCAGCGAGAGGGTCTGCGCACAGGCGGCGATCCCCTCGGGGCTCACGTAGCCCTCCTCGGACTGCACGAGGTGCAGCATCGGCAGCAGCGCCGAACGCGCCTCGGGGTAGCGACCAGCGAGCTCGGCGAGCTCGGTCATGGTCGTCTCGGAGATGGACATCAGCGGTCCACGCCTCCCATCACGGGGTCGATGCTGGCGACCGCGGCCACGACGTCAGCCACCTGGCCGCCCTCGCACATGGCGGCCACCGACTGCAGGTTGTTGAAGCTGGGATCGCGGAAGTGCACCCGGTAGGGCTTGGTCCCGCCGTGCGACACCACGTGCACGCCGAGCTCCCCGCGCGGGGCCTCGAGCACCTGGTAGACCTGGCCCACCGGCACGCTGTAGCCCTCGGTCACCAGCTTGAAGTGGTGGATCAGGGCCTCCATCGAGGTGCCCATGATCTGGCGGATGTGATCCAGGGAGTTGCCCATCCCGTCGGTGCCGATGGCCAGCTGCGCCGGCCAGGCGATCTTCGGGTCGTCGACCATCACCGGGCCCGGGCTGTCAGGTACTCCAGCGCCTGCTCGACGATGTTCAGGCTCTGCTCCATCTCCGCGAGGCGGATCAGGAACCGGCCGTAGGCGTCGGAGGTGCTCTGGGTGGGGACCTCGAACTCGTAGCGCTCGTAGCCGCAGTAGGGCATGTCCTTGCGCGCGTCCCACGGGTAGCCCGTGGCCCGCAGGATCGGACCGGTCACGCCCAGGGCCATGCAGCCGGTGAGGTCCAGGTAGCCGATGCCGGAGGTGCGGCCCATCCAGATGGTGTTGTCGACGAGCAGGTTCGCGGTGTCCTTGAACCGTGAGCGCAGCTGGTCGATCGTCCACTGGATCCGGGTCTTCATGTCCTGGCCGAGGTCGTCCTTCTCCGGCATGTCCTGCGCCAGGCCGCCGGGCCGGATGTACGCGTGGTTCATCCGCAGGCCGGTGACGAGCTCGAAGATGTCCAGGATCAGCTCACGCTCGCGGAAGCCGAACGTCATGGCGGTCAGCGCGCCGAGCTCGAGGGCGCCGGTGGCCAGGCAGACCAGGTGCGAGCTGACCCGGTTGAGCTCCATCAGGATGACCCGGATGACCGTGGCACGGTCCGGGATGTCGTCGGTGATCCCGAGCAGCTGCTCGACGGCCAGGCTGTAGCCGGTCTCGTTGAAGAAGCTGGACAGGTAGTCCATGCGCGTGACGAAGGTCGTGCCCTGGGTCCAGCTGCGGTACTCGAGGTTCTTCTCGATGCCGGTGTGCAGGTAGCCGATGCCGCAGCGGGCCTCCTGGACGCTCTCCCCCTCGAGCTCGAGGATCAGCCGCAGGACACCGTGAGTGGACGGGTGCTGCGGGCCCATGTTGACCACGATGCGCTCGTTGGCCACGCTCGGGTCGAGGGTGATGGTGTCCCAGTCGCCGCCGGAGACGGTGAAGACCCGGCCCTCGGTGGTGTCGTAGCCGGGAGCCTCGTCGGGGGCAGCGTCAGGCGGCGGGCTCGAAGGCCTCGCCGGACTCATACGTCGTGCTCATCAGTTGTACGACCTCCGCTGGTCGGGCGCGGGGATGGTCGCGCCCTTGTACTCCACGGGGATCCCGCCGAGCGGGTAGTCCTTGCGCTGCGGGTGGCCCGGCCAGTCGTCGGGCATCAGGATGCGGGTCATCGCGGGGTGGCCGTCGAACTGGATCCCGAACATGTCCCACGTCTCGCGCTCGTGCCAGTCGGCCGAGGCCCAGACGCCGGTGACCGACGGGATGTGCTGGTCGGACTCGGGGCAGGTGACCTCGACCCGGATGCGGCGCTTGTGGGTCATCGACAGCAGGTGGATCACGGCGTGCAGCTCGCGGCCGGTGTCGGCCGGGTAGTGCACGCCGGACACCGAGTGGCAGACCTCGAAGCGCAGGCCCGGCTCGTCGCGGAGCTCCGCGGCGACGGCCAGCAGGTGCTCGCGGCGGACGTAGAGCGTGAGCTCGCCACGGTCGACGACGACCTTCTCGATCGCCGACTCGGCAGGGATGCCGGCATCGGCCAGGGAGAGCTCGAGCTCCTCGGTCACGGCGTCGAAGTAGCCGCCGTAGGGCTTCTCGCTGGCCCCGGGCATCTCGATGGGACGCGTGAGCCCCCCGAAGCCGCTGGTGTCACCCGACCCGGACGCGCCGAAGGCGCCCTGGCGGACACCCACGGTGTCGGTGACCGGGTCGAGGCCCAGGTCGACGGCCCCGACCGGCACCACCTGGTTGTTCTCGCTCATCGCAGGAGACCCCGCATCTCGATGGTCGGCGGCGCGGTGAGGGCGGCGGCCTCGAGCTCGGTGATCTGGCGGGCGCGGTTGGAGCCGAGCTTGGAGTCCATGACCTGCTCGTGCAGGGTGAGGATCGCGTCCATGAGCATCTCCGGGCGGGGCGGGCAGCCGGGCAGGTAGATGTCGACCGGGACGATGTGGTCCACGCCCTGGACGATCGCGTAGTTGTTGAACATGCCGCCCGAGGACGCGCAGACGCCCATCGCGATGACCCACTTGGGTCCGGCCATCTGGTCGTAGACCTGGCGCAGGACCGGAGCCATCTTGTTGCTCACGCGCCCGGCCACGATCATCAGGTCGGCCTGGCGCGGGGAGCCGCGGAAGACCTCCATGCCGAACCGGGCCAGGTCATAGCGACCGGCGCCGGTGGCCATCATCTCGATGGCGCAGCAGGCCAGGCCGAAGGTCGCGGGCCACATCGAGCTCTTGCGCGCGTATCCCGCCAGCAGCTCGACGCTGGTCAGCAGCACTCCCGACGGGAGTTGTTCCTCGAGTCCCATGTCAGTCCCACTCCAGTCCGTCGCGCCGCCACACGTAGACGTAGGCGACCAGCAGGGTCGCGATGAACAACAGCATCTCCACCAGCCCGAAGATCCCGAGCGAGTCGAAGGTGACCGCCCACGGGTAGAGGAAGACGATCTCGATGTCGAAGACGATGAACAGCATCGCGGTCAGGTAGTACTTGACCGGGAACCGGCCACCGCCGATGCGCATCGGGGTCGGCTGGATGCCGCACTCGTAGGAGTCGAGGCGGGCGCGGTTGTAGCGCTTGGGCCCGGTGATCCCGGCGACCGCGACGGAGAAGAGCGCGAAGCCGAAGGCCAGGAGTCCGAGGATGAGGATCGGCATGTAGACGTTCACGGCAGTGGCACCCGTCCTCCCATCGAACTGCCCGCGCCGGCACGGCTCGGGCGGTCACATCCTAGGCACCCCGAGTGGGTGCCGACGCGCTCGTGGTCGGTCTCATGCTGCCGGTGTCACCCGCGACAGCACGTTGATCAGCCGGTCCATGGGGTCCGGATCGGCCGTGTCCGTGAGGTTGGCCATCAGTTTCAGGGCCAGTTCGCGCAGCACCGGGACGGGCATCCCGTAGGTGGTTGCGATCTTCATCACACTCGGGTTGCCGATGGCCCGGACGAACCAGCGACCCAGCGTGTAGTACCCGCCGTAGTGCGCCTTGAGGTCCTCGGCGTAGCCGTACAGCTGGGTCTCGCGGCCCTCGGCCCGGGGCTCGGCGAGTGCGGCATCGATGCGCGCCCCAGCCAGCGCCCCGGCCTCCAGCGCGTAGTCGATGCCCTCGCCGTTGAACGGGTTGACCATGCCGCCGGAGTCGCCGACCAGGAGCATGCCCTTGGCATAGTGCGGCTGGCGGTTGAAGCCCATGGGCAGCGCCATCCCGCCGATCTTCACGGTGTCGGCGTGCTCGCGCAGCTCCCAGTGCTCCGGGGTCTCGCGCATCCAGCGGCGCAGGTGGTCGCGGTAGTCGACGTTCTGGAACGCCTCGGAGGTGTTCAGGATGCCCAGGCCGATGTTGATGGTGCCGTCGGCCAGCCCGAACACCCAGCCGTAGCCGGGCAGCAGCGCACCGTTGGACCGCAGCTCGAGGTGCGACTCCATCCACGGCTCGGCGGCGCGGGGGCTCGGGGCGTAGGCGCGCACCGCCACCCCCATCGGGCGGTCGTCGCGGCGGCTGATCCCCATGGCCACGCTCATCCGGGAGCTGACGCCGTCGGCGGCGACCACGACCGGCGCCCGGTAGGTGACCCGGGGGCCGGCGGCGCGGCCACGGTCGTCGAGCGGCTGGGCGACGACACCGGTGACGCGACCGGTGCGCTCGTCCCGGGTCGGCTCCAGCACCTTGGTGCGCTCGACGAGGCGGGCGCCGGCGGCGGCCGCATGCCGGGCGAGGATCTCGTCGAGCTCCATGCGGGAGCGGACGAGCCCGTAGTTCGGGAAGCGCTCGAGCTCGGGCCAGGGCAGCTCGTAGGTGCGGCCGTTGGCGATGATCCGCAGGCCGTTGTTGCGGGCCCAGCCCTTCTCCGGGGAGATGTCCACGCCCATGTCGATCAGGGACCGGACCGCGCGCGGGGTCAGGCCGTCGCCGCACACCTTGTCCCGGGGGAACGCCGCCTTCTCCAGCAGCAGGACGTCGCGCCCGGCGCTGGCCAGCCGATGCGCGGTGGCCGATCCCGCCGGTCCGGCGCCGACGACGATGACCTCGGCATCGTGGGCGTGGTCGGGCATCGGGCACCTCGTGGACGTGGGGGATTCGAGCCAGATTCTAGACCCGGCCGTGCAGGCCCGCAGACGCCCCGAGTGCGGCCGGCCCGCACCCGACGGTTGGTCCGCTATCGCGCGGACCGATCGTGGTCTCGTCCGCTTCTCCGAGCATCCGCGCTCCGAGAAGCGGACAAGGTGCCGAGCCCGGGACCAAGGTCCCGAGTGGGCCGGACCTCCTCGGGAAGGTAATGGGGGATGCCCCGGGGGACAATGGGGGACCGCACATGGAGGAGAACCGCACATGACCATCGCCGCAGACCGACCGACCACCAGCTCCGACCCGTGGGCGGGCTTCGATGACGGCGCGTGGCGTGAGGCGATCGACGTCGCGGCGTTCATCCGCGGCAACTACACGCCCTACTCCGGCGACGCCTCCTTCCTGACCGGGCCGACCGAGCGCACCGAGTCGTTGTGGCGGTTCGTCGCCGACCTGATGCTCGTCGAGCGCGAGCGCGGGATCCTCGACGTGGACCAGCACACCCCGAGCACCATCACCTCGCACGCCCCCGGTCGGATCACCGCCGACATCCCCGAGCTGATCGTCGGCCTGCAGACCGATGCGCCCCTCAAGCGCGCGATCATGCCCAACGGCGGCTACCGGATGGTCGAGAACGGGCTGAAGGCCTACGGCTACGAGCCGGACCCCCGCGTCGGGGAGATCTTCACCAAGTACCGCAAGACCCACAACGAGGGCGTCTTCGACGCCTACACGCCGGCGATCCGCGCGGCCCGCTCCAGCCACATCATCACCGGCCTGCCCGACGCGTACGGCCGGGGCCGGATCATCGGCGACTACCGCCGCGTGGCGCTGTACGGCGTGGACAAGCTGGTCGTCGCGAAGAAGGCCGAGCTGGCCACGCTGGACAACCGGCTGAGCAGTGACGCGATCATCCGCGATCGCGAGGAGCTCAACGAGCAGATCCGCGCCCTGGCCGAGCTGGTCGAGCTCGGCGACATGCACGGCCTGGACCTGCGTCGCCCGGCGGTCACCGCCCAGGAGGCGATCCAGTGGCTGTACATGGCCTACCTCGGCTCGATCAAGGAGCAGAACGGCGCCGCCATGAGCCTGGGCCGGGTGTCGACCTTCCTCGACGTGTTCCTGCAGCGCGACATCGATGCGGGGACGCTCACCGAGACAGGCCGCCCAGGAGCTCGTCGACGACTTCGTGATCAAGCTGCGGATGGTGCGGTTCCTGCGCACCCCGGAGTACGACGCGCTGTTCTCCGGCGACCCGACGTGGGTGACGGAGTCCATCGGCGGCATGGGCTACGACGGCCGGCCGCTGGTGACGCGCTCCTCGTTCCGGTTCCTGCAGACCCTGTACAACCTCGGCCCGGCCCCCGAGCCGAACCTGACGGTCCTGTGGTCCGCGGCCCTGCCGACCGGGTTCAAGGAGTTCTGCGCGAAGGTCTCCATCGACACCTCGGCGATCCAGTACGAGTCCGACGACCTGCTGCGCGAGTTCAACTACGGCGGCGACGACTGCGCGATCGCGTGCTGCGTGTCGAGCATGCCGGTCGGCAAGCGGATGCAGTTCTTCGGCGCCCGGGTCAACCTGGCCAAGACGCTGCTCTACGCGATCAACGGGGGCCGTGACGAGATCTCGGGCAAGAAGGTCATCGAGCTCGGCGAGCCGGTCGCTGCCGACACCCTGGAGTTCGAGGACGTCTGGGAGCGCTTCGACGCGGCCATGACGTGGCTGGCTGACGTCTACGTCAACGCCCTGAACATCATCCACTACATGCACGACAAGTACGCCTATGAGCGCCTCGAGATGGCCCTGCACGACTACGACCCGGAGCGCACGCTGGCGTGTGGCATCGCCGGGCTGTCGATCGTGGCCGACTCGCTGTCGGCGATCAAGTACGCCGGCGTGCACCCGGTCCGCGACGAGACGGGCCTCATCACGGAGTTCGAGCTCGACGGCGAGTACCCGGCGTTCGGCAACAACGACCCCCGGGTCGATGACATCGCTGCCCAGATCGTGACCGCGTTCATGGACAAGGTCCGCTCGTACCCTGCCTACCGCGACGCGCGGCACACGCAGTCGGTGCTGACCATCACGTCGAACGTGGTCTACGGCGCGAACACCGGGTCGACCCCCGACGGGCGCAAGCGCGGCGAGCCGTTCGCCCCGGGTGCCAACCCGATGCACGGCCGCGACCACAAGGGCCTGATCCCGGCCGCGCTGTCCGTGGCGCACCTGCCGTACGAGGACGCCCAGGACGGCATCTCGATGACCGCCTCGGTGATCCCCTCGGGCCTGGGCAAGACCGAGCAGGAGCGCGTGGACAACCTGATCGGGGTCCTCGACGGCTACGTCGACAGCCGTGGGTTCCACATGAACGTCAACGTGCTCAACCGCGAGATGCTGCTCGACGCCATGGAGAACCCCATGAAGTACCCGCAGCTGACCATCCGGGTCTCGGGCTACGCGGTGAACTTCGTCCGGCTGACCCGCGAGCAGCAGCAGGACGTCATCGACCGCACGTTCCACATGAGCGTGTAGTCGCCCCCTGCGGTTCGGCGTCGGCGCCGGACCGGCTCAGCCGAGCCAGTCGGCGATGGCGACGACGAACGCCCGGATGTCCGCGGTGCGGGCGAGGTTGGCCACGACGAGGTCGTCGCGGACGTCGACGTACTCGTGGACCAGCACGTTGCGGAACCCGCTGGCCTGGGCCATGCGCGTCGCGAGGTCAGCGGGGAGCACCGCATGCTCGGAGAGGATCCGGAAGGTGTCTGCGTTGGTGGAGGGCGGTCCCCACCCCTGGACGGCGCACAGGTGCTGCCCCACGTCCACGCAGCACTCGATGGCGACGATGAAGTTGTACTTGACCGAGTCCAGCCACCGTCGCTGCGCCCGGATCGCATCCTCCGCCGACGCCTCCGCGTCGAGGAAGTCGACGACATCAGCCGCCTGGCGCAGCAACCGATGCACCCGCATCTCATCGACCACGGACTGCCTCCAGGAACTCCCGGTGGGCGCGTTCGAAGCGCGGGCGCTCATCGAGCCAGATCCTGCGGGTGAGGGCGACCCAACGGACCCGCGCCACCTCGTCGTCGGCGAACAGGACCTGCCCCTCCAGGGCGATGGTGCCCGCCAGCTCCAGGGGTGCTGCGTTGAGGACGACCAGATCGACGCCGTCAGGCAGGTCGACCTCCCAGGGCGCGGGGGGGGTCCCGGTCCAGAACGCGGCGACATCCAGGTCGCTGTCCACGCGCTGGGTGCCGCGCGCCCGGGAACCGAAGACGAGAGCGAACGCGGCCCCCGCCTCGCGCAGCGCGTCCGTGACCTCGCGGGCCAACTCGTCCATGGTGGGAGTATGCCGGACCCGGGCACCGCGGCCCCCTTCCGACGGGTGCGCGGATCGGCGATCGTTGGGCAGGACGGGTCACGTGCGCGATGATGGGACCGCAACGGGGGCCCACGAAGGAGAGCCGGCGATGAGCGACGAGGTGCGCGCCCCTGCCGCCGCGACCGGTGACGTCGGCGACGGGTCGCGCATCGGGTTCGTGCACTCCGCTGAGACCACATCCGGGGTCAACGGACCCGGGCTGCGCTACACCGTGTTCCTCTCGGGATGCCCGCTGCGCTGCCTGTACTGCCACAACCCCGACACCCAGACGATGCGCCTCGGGGAGCGCACGTCTGCCCGCCACGTGATCGAGGAGGCAGGTCGCTACCGGGCCTTCATCTCGCACGGCGGTGGGCTGACCGTCACCGGCGGCGAGCCCCTGCTGCAACCGGCGTTCGTCGAGGACCTGTTCGTCGGGGTCAAGGACGCCTACGGCCTGCACACGGCGCTGGACACCTCGGCCAACGGCGGCCACCGGGCCAGCGAGCGCCTGCTGGCCAACACCGACCTGGTCCTGCTCGACATCAAGGCCGGCAACGCCGCGCTGTACGAGAGGGTCAGCGGCGGCGGCAGCCTCAGCGACGTCCTCGCCTTCAGCGCGCGGTTGGTGGATCACGAGGTCAAGGTCTGGATCCGGTTCGTGCTCGTCCCGGGCCTGACGGATGGGCCGCAGGAGATCGCCGAGGTGGCCGACCTGGCTGCGGATCTCGGGAGCATCGTCGATCGTGTCGAGGTCCTGCCCTACCACCGGCTCGGGGTCGACAAGTACGCCGCCCTCGGGCGCGCCTATCCCCTGCTGGGCACGCCCACGCCCACCCGGGAGTCCGTGGACCAGGCGCTGGCGATCTTCCGCGAGCGCGGCCTGTACGCCCTGGCCTGATCAGGTCGGGTCGGCGTCGGTGGCCGGCGCTTGGGCTGGCGCGGCCCCGGGTGCGGTGGGCAGGCCGGCGAGGATGTCCTCGGTGGTCAGCGGGCCGGCCCGACGACTGCCCGCTGCGACGCTGGTGCCCTGGCGCCACATGTCCATCGTGGCGCAGCTGACCTCGCCACGGAGCCGCACGACCAGGGCCAGGGCCAACAGGGCGATGCCGATCGCGCCGAGGTAGGGCTGGATCGGGGCGTAGAGGTTCAGCGCACCCGTGGTCCCGAGCAGGAGCAGGGCGAGCTTGTTGCAGACCGGGCAGCCGATGGCCAGGTAGGCCAGCAGCGACCCGACCGCCCCGGCGCGCGCGGACCGGGATGCCGTGGCGGGCTCGGTCGCTTCCCCGATCGCCGCCAGCTGGATCGGGGCGCGGCCGACGTTGCGCACGTAGGTGGCGCTGAGCAGGCCGGAGAGGATCGCCGTGGTGATCAGGACGTTCGGCGCCCACGTCGTCGGCGGCACCGAGCGGCCGAACACCGGATTGGCCAGGACGGCGGTCGACAGGCCGAAGAACAGGTACGTTCCGGCAGCCACCGCCGCGGCCACCACCCAGCGACGCACCGACCACGTCAGGAACGCTGCCAGGAAGCAGGTGTTGCCCATCGGCTCTCCTCCTCGGGACGGGGACCGTGCGCAATCACGGGATCCGCTGCCGACATGATACCCCCAGGGGCATCCTGCGGCCCCACGACGGGCCCTCGGACACCGAGCACCCGCGCTGCCCGACGTCGGTACCCGTGCGCCTCCCCCACCGATCCGGTCGTTCGTGGTACTCAAGTGCCGACCCGAAGGAGGTCCCCATGTCCATTCCTGATCCCAACTCGCTCGATCCCGCCGCCCGTCAGGCCGTCGCCGGCGTCGCCAAGTGGTGGTGGCTGTTGATCATCACGGGAATCCTCTGGCTGATCATCGGCTTCATCATCCTGCAGTTCGACACCCAGTCCGTGGCCACCGTCGGCTACCTCGTGGGCTTCATGCTGATCTTCACCGGCGTCGAGCAGTTCATGATCGCCTCGGCCGCGCCCGGGTGGAAGTGGGTATGGATCCTGTTCGGCATCTTCTTCGTGCTCGGCGGGATCTGGTCGGTGGCCAACCCGATCGGCTCGGCTGCCGCGCTGGCATCCTCATTGGGCCTGCTCTTCGTGCTGATCGCCATCTTCTGGTTCGTCGAGGCCTTCGCCACCAAGGGCTCCAACCCGCTGTGGTGGCTGACGCTCGTCTCGGCCCTCATCATGCTCGGGATGGGCATCTGGGTCGGCAGCCAGGGCCTGCTGTCCAAGGGCATCACGCTTCTGATCTTCGCCGGCTTCTGGGCGATCATGCATGGGGTCGGCGACTTCGTCCGCGCCTTCCAGCTCAAGAAGCTGGGCTCGCTGATGCAGGCCAGGACCGCCGCCTGATCGTTCCGGGTGCCGCCACGCGCCCACGCTCCGTGCCGCAGCCCGGTTGGGACCGCCCAGCCGGGCTGCTGGCTGTCCGGCGACGGCAGGCAGGGCTGTCCGACGCGGGCGAGTTGGGCTGATCCGGATGGACCGGGGATGATTGCCCGGTGACCCGCGCCAGCCTCGAGAAGGACCCCAAGGACGTGCAGTCGATGTTCGACCACGTCGCGGCCCGCTACGACCTGACCAACGACGTGCTGTCCCTGGGACAGGACCGCTACTGGCGGCGCGAGGTCGTACGCGCGGTGGCCGCCAAGCCCGGCCAGCGGGTCCTCGACCTTGCTGCCGGCACCGGCACCAGCTCACTGCCGTTCACGAAGGCCGGCGCTGCCGTGGTCTCCAGCGACTTCTCCCTGGGCATGCTCACCGAGGGTCGGCGGCGCTACCCGCAGCTGCCGTTCGTGGCCGGCGATGCCACGACGCTGCCGTTCGCCGACGACTCCTTCGACGCCGTGACGATCTCCTTCGGCCTGCGCAACGTCGTGGACGTCGAGGCAGCCCTTGCCGAGATGCACCGGGTGACCCGCCCGGGCGGGCGGCTGGTCGTGTGCGAGTTCAGCCACCCGACCTGGGCGCCGTTGCGCACGGTGTACGTCGAGTACCTCATGCGGGCCCTGCCCCCCGTGGCCCGGAAGGTGTCCAGCGCGCCGGATGCCTACGTCTACCTCGCGGAGTCGATCCGCGCCTGGCCGACGCAGCCCGAGCTCGCCGCCCAGATCGCCACCGCCGGGTGGACGAAGCCGGCCTGGCGCAACCTCTCGGGGGGGATCGTCGCGCTGCACCGGGCCACCGCGGGATCCGTTCCCACCCCGGGGGCCGACTCCGGCGGCGGCGCCGTCGATCCCGGCTAGAATTTCGCCTGTGACCGAGTTGCGCACCACGACCCATGGCCGGGTCGTGCGCACCGTCACCCTCGACGGGATCGACGAGGAGCTGCTCGGCCTCCTGCCCGCATCCGGCGGCTACGCCTGGGTCCGGGATGGAGCAGGTTTCGTCGGGTGGGGCGAGGCCGCACGGTTCACGATCTCCGGTCCCGAGCGGTTCAGCCGGGCCCAGCGCTGGTGGAGCGCGTGGTGCGAGGCTGCCCACGTCGACGACCAGGTCGGCATGCGGGGGTCCGGCCCGGTCGCCTTCGCGTCATTCACGTTCGACTCCGGCCCGCAGGAATCTGTCGTGATCGTGCCGGCCGTGGTGGTCGGGCAGCGGGCCGGGCGCACCTGGCTGACCACCGTCGAGTCCGATGGCCTTGCTCCGGTGGTCCTGCCCGACCTGGAGCTGCCGAGGGGGTCGGGCCCGATCCGCTGGGAGCCGGGGACCCGCCCCGTGGAGCACTGGGCCCGGGCAGTGGCCGAGGCGATCGGTCGGATAACTGCCGGCGAGCTCGACAAGGTCGTGCTCGCCCGCGACATCGTCGCCGAGCTGCCCGCACCCCTGGATGCCGCCGGCCTGCTGGGCCGGATGGCCTCGGCCTACCCGGAGTGCTGGACCTTCAGCGTCGACGGCCTCGTCGGAGCGACCCCCGAGCTGCTCGTCCGCCGCGACGGTGACCGCGTTACCTCCCGGGTCCTGGCCGGGACCGTGCGCCGGCGCGGGGATGACTCCGTCGATGCGGCCCGCGCAGCTGCCCTGCTGGACTCGGGCAAGGACCTCGAGGAGCATGAGTACGCGGTGCACTCGGTCGCCGAGGCTCTCGCGGCACACTGCACCGACCTCGACGTGCCGGTCGCACCGCACGTGCTGTCGCTGGCCAACGTCCAGCACCTGGCCACCGATGTGACCGGCATGCTCGCCGACGGCGCGTCGGCCCTGGCGCTGGCCGCGTCCCTGCACCCGACGGCAGCCGTCTGCGGCACGCCCACGGAGCGAGCGGCCGCCCTGATCCGCGAGCTCGAGGGCCTGGACCGCGGCCGCTACGCCGGTCCGGTGGGGTGGATCGACGCCCGTGGGGACGGTGAGTTCGGGATCGCCCTGCGGTGCGCCGCGGTGGAGGACACGCAGCGGGGTGCGGCAACGCGGCTGCGGCTCTACGCCGGGTGCGGGATCGTCGCCGGCTCGACGGCCGAGGGTGAGATCGCCGAGTCCGAGGCCAAGCTCGACGCGGTGCGCAGGGCGCTGGAGGCCTGAGGCTGCCCGGTGGGGCCGGACGGCTTGGAGGCGCTTGGTCGGGGGCCTCGCTGCATACCCCATAGGGTATTCTGGTCCCCAGATGCGCACGGCTGACGCGCACGGGTCCAGGAGGTCATGATGGGGTTCTTCGCCAATCTGTTCGGAGCGCGCGAGAAGGTCGACACCAGCGCCGCCACGCTCAAGCCGCAGGGCGTCAAGGTGATCGACGTCAGGTCACGCGGGGAGTTCCAGGGCGGTCACATCGCCGGCGCGAAGAACATGGACGTGAGCACCTCCGACTTCGCCCAGGCCGTGAAGCGACTCAACGCCAGGCACACCTACCTCGTCTACTGCCAGAGCGGGAGCCGGTCGTCGCGCGCCGCAGGGACGATGCGCG
This sequence comes from uncultured Actinomycetes bacterium, assembly GCA_963706875.1. Lineage (GTDB taxonomy): Bacteria > Actinomycetota > Actinomycetes > S36-B12 > CAIYMF01 > Prado023. The sequence continues at coordinate 17,025 of CAVPNW010000018.1, forward strand.
CCGCCGGCCTGACGGTGCTCGACGGCGGCGGCATGAGCAAGATGAAGTCCAACGGCTGGACCGTCGGCCCCTGACTCCCGGGAGCGGGTGGAGGGCGAGTCCCCGGCACCCGTCCTCCCATGGGCATAGGGGCGGCGCGGGCCTGCGTTGCCGAGACCTGGGTCACATGCTCGGCGGGGACAACCGAGCCGTGACCGCCCTGCGCAGGTCCGCCATCAGCTGCGCCTCCGCGGCGCGGTCAGGGACGGCGGCGACGACCACGTGCACCCCACCGGCCGCCATCGCGTCGGTGAGCACCGCGTCGAGGCCGACCAGGTCGGCCACCCCGACCGCTGCCACGCCCGCTGCCTGCGCGACCGCCACGAGGTCCCGGCCCAATGGCGTCCCGAACACGCGCTCGAAGGAGTCGGCGTGCTCCGGTCGGCCCTGCTCGAGCTGGTGGAAGATACCGCCGCCGTCGTTGTCGGTGACGACGATCACGAGATCCGGCCGCGGCTCGGCAGCGCCCACCAGCAGCCCGTTGTGGTCGTGCAGGAAGGCGAGGTCACCCATGAGGGCCAGCGCCGGGCCACCGCCCAGCTCCTGATGGGCCAGCGCCGCCCCCCACGCTGTGGACACCAGCCCGTCGATCCCGTTGGCCCCCCGGTTTCCGATCACGCGCAGCCCGGTTCGCCGCCCAGCGACCATCTCCACCTGGCGGACCGGCCAGGACGCGGCCACGAGGAGCAGGGCGTCGTCGGGAGCCCGGTCCCAGACCCGGGCAGCCACCGCCGACCCGGTGAGCGCACCTGAGCCCACCAGCTCGGCGGCCACGACATCAGCGGCCACCTCGTCGGCGGACCGCCATGCGGCGAGCCAGGAGGCGTCCGGGGTGAAGTCGGCCGGGGGGAGTGGAATCGCCGACAGCACCCGCTCAGCCGTCCGCAGCGGATCGCACACCTCGCGCCCGATGGTGGGCAGTTCGATCGCCACGTGCCGCCGCGCCACCCGGATCAGGTCCATCGTGGGCCGGGACAGGCCGTACTGCCCGACGGTGAGCACGAGGTCCGGGGCGTGGTCGGCAAGGAACGGCTCACTTCCCAGCACCAGGACCCCATGCCCGAGGGCGGTCGGCGCGCTGTGCAGGTTCGCCGACGGCTCGCCGATGATCGGCCAGCCGCAGGCCTCTGCCAGGGCGCCCAGCCACTGATGGTGCCCGCGCAGGGACGTGCACGGCAGGTCGCCGGCCAGGATGACCCCCCGGGTGGGCAGCTCGCCTAGCACCTCCCGGGCATCTCGGACGTCGCAGCCGGTGAGCGGTGGGCGACGGGGCCGGGACAGGACGTAGGCCGGCTCGCCCGCATCCAGCGGGAGGACCGGGGCGGGTTCCGGGCGGGGTCCCGGGTCGGGTCCCTGCTCGGGTTCGGGCACCAACGGGAGCCGGAACCCGACGTTCAGGTGCACGGGTCCGGCGTGGGCCATCCGCCCATGGCCCATCCCTCCCGCGGCCCCTGACGGGGAGCCGACCGCCGCAGCGATGGCCATCCCCGCCGAGGCGCGGGCCGCACGCTGGGCGGCATCCGGGTCGTCCGGGTCGATCCGGCGGGCAGCGCCCAGGTCGGCGAAGAACCGCACCGTCCGGCCGAAGAACTCCACCTGGTCGATCGTCTGCGGTGAGCCGACGCCCCGGGACTCCACCGGCCGGTCGGCGCTCAGGACCACCAGGGGGATCGCGCTGTAGGAGGCCTCGACGACGGCGGGCGCGAGGTTGGCCAGGGCCGTCCCGGAGGTGCAGATCACGGCAACCGGGGCGCCGGAGACCTTGGCCAGCCCGAGGGCGAGGAACCCCGCCGAGCGCTCGTCGATCCGCACGTGCAGGCGGATCCGACCCGAGCGGTCCAGGCGCAGGGCCTCGAAGGCCAGCGGCGCCGAGCGCGACCCGGGGGCGAGCACCACGTCGCGCACGCCCTGGTGGACCAGCTCGCCCAGGAGGGCGCGCGCCAGCGCGGTGGCCGGGTTCACGGGAGGCCCACGCCAGCCACGGTCGGCTCCGGAGTCGGCGCCAGCTCATCAATACGGGTGCCACTTGCTGTTCTTGCAGCAACACGCACCCAAGCTCGCGGGCACTGGGGGCCACGGGGCTGGGGGCGCGGGCGGGGGCGCGGGGCACAGCGCGCTAGATGACCGAGAGCAGGCGGGCGCAGCGGGCGAGGCGCTCGCGCCACCACATGGTCTGCTCGCCACCGAGAGCATCGGCGGCTCGACCGAGGGCCTGCTCGTCGGGCAGCCGCCGGGTGACGGCCATCTGCCCCTCGCGCGGGATGAGGGTGGTCGCGCTGACGTCGCCGTCGAGCAGCAGGCCGGTGCCCAGGCCGGCGGCGCCAGCGAGGTCCGGCACCGCGGCGGCCAGGGCCAGTCCCGCGCACAGCCCGACGGAGGTGTTCATCTCGCTGGACACCACGACGGGCAGGCCGATCTCCTCGATGAGCGACAGCGCGCGGGCGACCCCGCCCACCGGGGCCACCTTGACGATGAGCACGTCGCCGGCCGAGCGCAGGGAGGCAGCCAGGTCGTCGGCGTACAGGTCGCGCGCGCGGCGCAGGCCCTCGTCCACCGCGATGCGCACGCTGACGTCGTCGTCGACCAGTCGGTAGCGCAGCTCGGCGAGCTCCGTGGTGGTGCGGCAGGGCTGCTCGAAGTAGTCCAGCACCGGGCCGAACTCGGCGGCGAACATCCGGGCCGCGCGGCGCGCCTCGGTGACGGTCCACGCGCCGTTCGCGTCCAGGCGGATCAACGGGTCGCGGACGCCAGCCTCCGACAGCGCGGCGCGCACTGTGGCCACGCGGGCCAGGTCGTCGGCCAGGGCCGAGCCCGGTTCGGCGACCTTGACCTTGTAGGTGGTCGCTCCGGTCTGGGCCACCGCGTCGGTGACGTAGCCCGCGATGTCCTCCGGCGCGAGGGCCGGCACCACGACGTTGACCGGGACGTGGCTGCGGACCGGCTCGGGCCAGGTGCCCCACGCGGCCTCGACTGCCGATGCCAGCCAACGGGCTGCCTCCCAGTCGTCGTACTCGGGGAACGGCGCCCACTCGCCCCACCCGGACGGGCCGCAGAACAGCATCCCCTCGCGGTGCTCCACCCCTCGGAACCGACGGTTGAGCGGGACCCGGAACGGCACAGCCACAGCTGCCAGGGCCGACGGGCTCAGCTCGGGCAGGACGGGTCGGGCTGGTCTGGGCGACCCGGACGGCGTGACGCCGGTCGATCCCGCCTCGGTGGCGGTCGGGGAGGTGGTCGTCGGGTCCGCGGCCATGGGCGTCACGGCCGCTTCGGGAACTTGGCGAAGTCCGGCGTGCGCTTGCTGGTATAGGCGTCGCGGCCCTCCTGGGCCTCCTCGGTCATGTAGAACAGCAGGGTCGCGTCACCGGCGAGCTGCTGGATGCCAGCCAGGCCGTCGTCGGCGGCGTTGTGCGAGGCCTTGAGCATCCGCAGCGCCAGAGGCGACATGGTGAGCATCTCGCGCGCCCACTGCATGGTCTCCTCCTCCAGGTCCTCCAGCGGCACGACCTGGTTGACCAGGCCCCACTCGTAGGCCTGCTCGGCGCCGTACTGACGACACAGGAACCACACCTCGCGGGAGCGCTTCTGCCCGATCTGCCGTGCCAGCAGGCCGGAACCGTAGCCACCGTCGAACGAGCCGACCTTCGGGCCGGTCTGGCCGAACCGGGCGTTGTCGGCGGCGATGCTCAGGTCGCAGCAGATGTGCAGGACGTGCCCGCCGCCCATCGCATACCCGGCGACCATCGCGACGACCGGCTTGGGCAGGCGGCGGATCTGGACCTGGAGGTCCAGGACGTTGAGCCGGCCGATGCCCTTGTGGGCGACCTCGTCGTCGCCGATGTAGCCGTCGTTGCCGCGGATGCGCTGGTCGCCGCCGGAGCAGAACGCCCAGTCGCCCTGACCGGTCAGGATGATGACGCCGACCCGGTCGTCGTCGCGGGCAAGGTTGAAGGCCGCCTGCAGCTCGAACAGGGTCTGCGGGCGGAACGCATTGCGGACCTCGGGACGGTTGATGGTGATCTTGGCCACCCCATCGCCGGAGAGCTCGTACTTGATGTCGGTCCAGTCGCCCACGGCCTGCCAGTCGGCGCCGGGGCGGACCGTCGAGACCGACGGGTCCGAGTAGGCCGGGCTGGCCTTCGTGACGACAGGGATCGAGGCGTAGCGGCGACGGGTGTCCACGGTCCACAGGGTAGGGCACCGAGGGCGTCGCGGCCGCGAACCGAGTCGGCCGGCGCTGATCGGGCCTGGACCACCGTCTGATGCCGGTGGCGCCGGCCATCGGCCGGCGGGCCCCGGCTAGATTCCTCCACATGAAGGCTTCCCCCGCGGTGGTGGTCGACCACTTGACGGTGGTGCGCGGGCGAACGACCGCGCTGGACGACGTGTCGCTGCAGCTCGAGCCCGGAACCCTGACCGGCCTGCTCGGGCCCTCGGGCGCCGGCAAGACGACGCTCATGCGCGCGATCGTCGGTGTGCAGATCATCGCCTCGGGGACCGTGACCGTCCTGGGCCGGCCCGGGGGCTCCCACGAGCTGCGCGATCGCGTGGGCTACGTGACCCAGGACCCCAGCGTCTACTCCGACCTCACCGTCCGGCAGAACCTGCGCTACTTCGCCCGGATCCTCGGAGCCCCGCAATCCGATGTCGACCGGGTCATCGAGGAGGTCCAGCTCGGGGCCCAGGCGGACCAGATGGTCGCCACGCTCTCCGGTGGGGAGCACTCGCGGGCCTCCTTGGCAACCGCCCTGCTCGGCAAGCCCGACCTGCTCGTGCTCGACGAGCCGACGGTGGGCCTGGACCCGGTGCTGCGCCGTGACCTGTGGGAGCTGTTCGGCCAGCTGGCCGCCACGGGCGTCACGCTGCTGGTCTCCAGCCACGTGATGGATGAGGCCACCCGGTGCGACCGGCTGCTCATGGTGCGCGCTGCGCGCCTGCTGGCCGATGGGACGTTGGCCGAACTGCGCGCCCTGACCGGTCAGGATGATCCCGAGGAGGTCTTCCTGCACCTGGTCGACCACGGCGCAGGGGAACCCCCTCGCGAGGCAGGGGCGGCCCGATGAACCTGAGCCTGACCCTGGCCACGGCGCGGCGAGTGCTCGGCCAGATCCGAAACGACCACCGCACGATGGCGCTGCTCATCGGGGTGCCCACGGTGCTGATGACCCTGCTGTGGTGGATCTACGAGGGCAGCGACGTGTTCAGCCAGATCGGTGCCCCGCTGCTGGGCATCTTCCCGTTGACCATCATGTTCCTCATCACCTCGGTGACGACCCTGCGCGAGCGGACGACCGGGACGCTTGAGCGGCTGATGACCATGCCGATCGGGCGCGCGGACTTCGTCGTCGGCTACGCCATCGCGCTGGGCTTCGCCGCCCTGATCCAGACCGCCTTCGTCGCGACGTATGCCATCTGGGTCCTGGGGCTGGAGGTCGCCGGGCCGGAGTGGATGCTGCTGAGCGTCTCGGTCCTGTCGGCAGTCCTCGGGATGTCGATGGGCCTGGCAGCCAGCTCGCTGGCGCGCACGGAGTTCCAAGCGGTGCAGTTCATGCCAGCGCTGATCTTCCCGCAGTTCCTGCTCTGTGGGCTGCTGGTCCCGCGCGACGAGATGCCCCCCGCCGCTGAGGCGATCTCCGACTTCCTGCCGCTGAGCTACGCCGTGGACGCCGTCAAGGAGGTCGCGATGATGCCCGACCCGACCATCGGGTTCGAGGTCGCGATCATCTGCGTGTTCATCGTCGGGCTGCTCGCGCTCGGGGTCACGACCCTGCGGCGGAGGTCGGCGTAGGTCCGCCCATCACGCCCTGCGGTACGTCCGGGCCACGAACCCGCTCGGCCACGTCCGGATGCCGTCAAGGAGCAGGTCTGCCGGCTGTCCGCCGGGGTGGAACAGCGGCCGTCCGGCGCCCAGGAGGACCGGCGCTGTCGTGAGGACGAGGTCGTCGATGAGGCCCTCGGCGAGGAATGCACTGATGACCTGACCGCCGTCGACGTAGACGCGGTCGAGGCCCTGGTCGGTCCACTGGGCGAGCGCCTCCCGCGGGGTCAGCTGCAGGAAATGCACGTGGGCGCGTGGAGCCGGCGGACGGTGGGTGAACACGTACACCGGTCGCTCGCCGAACGGCAGCGGGTCGAGATGGGCGATGTGGTCGTAGGTTCCGCGCCCCATGGCCAGGGCATCGACCGATCGCCAGGAACTCGTCGAAGCCGTAGTCCTCATCCGGGCGCGCGGCCTGCTCGAGCCACTTCAGGGACCCGTCGGGCGTGGCGATGAACCCGTCGATGCTGGTGGCGATGAAGACGGACAGTCGGGTCGGCATTGGGATCCTCCGGGGATGGGGCCGGGCCCGGGGCGGCGGGGTTGGCGAGGGCGGGGCGGAGGGTTGGCGTTGCAGATCCTGCCAGTTCGCTGAACCCCATCTTCTCGAGCACCCACCGCGCCGGCCCCCAGGACAACCATGAGGGCCCGGCGGCTCTCCATCGTCCCTCAGCATCTCCCATCACCTGCCTGTGCGGTCGTCCACAGGTTGGTTCGCTCCCTCTGGTGTTGTCAGCCACCCTTGATAGTGTTAGCACAGGTGTTCGAACGATGGGGGGTTCGAGTGAGCAGCACAACAGTGGATCGGCCCGGGGTGGTGGACCCACGGGCGGTCGGGGCGGTCGGGTCGGCCTCTGCGGAGGTGGCCGATCTGTGGGCGCGGGCCACCGGCGTGGCGGGCGGGGAGCTGCCCGGGATGGGGTTGCTGGCCGGGGACCGGCCCTGTGCGGACGTCGAGGTGCTGGCCGGGGCGGTGGCGGTGGTGGAGTTCGAGTTGGCCCGTCGGATGCACGCCGCCACGACTGCCGGGTCCCTGCCCTTGGTGGGTCCGGGGGCGGTGCTCTCGGCTCGTGGGTGGGCCGGTCCGCACGCGAAACGGTTGGCCCGGGCGGGGGCGCTGGCCGCCGCCCACCCCACCGTGGCCTCGGCGTGGGCGGCGGGGATCATCACCTCCGATCATGTGGATGCGATCGCCCGCAACACCGGCCCGCTCAAGCCCGACGAACTCGTTGCCGTGGTCGAGGAGCTCAGCGCGCTATGGGGGCAGCTGTCCCCACCGGCGGTGGCCGCGTTCCTGGCCCGGGTGATCCGCCTGTTGCACCCACCCTCGGACCCGGACCCTGATGAGGTCGGGGCCTACGAGTCCCGGTCGGTGTCGTTCGCGGTGACCGCGGATGCCGTGATCCTGTCCGGGGTGCTGCCCCGCCTGGAGGGCGAGGCGGTGATCGCCGCAGTCGAGGCATTCGCCGAACGGCTGCGCTCGGAGGCTGACCACGTGCCCCCGTCCGCGCGCCGCGCCGACGGGCTGGTCGCCCTGGTCAACGCCGCCCACGCCAGCGGATCGATCCCCACCCGCGGCGGGCTGCCGGTGAGCGTGTCGGTCACCCTGGACAGCACCACCCTGGGGGACCAGGTGTGGACCACCTCCCGCGGGCACACCCTCACCGACGCCGAGGCCCGGTTCACCACCTGCGACGCGCTGGTCACCCCGATCCTCATCGACACCAGCAACTGCCCCGACACCCTCGCCGACCTGCTGGCCGCCGCCGGGCCCTCGCCGTCGGGCCCGGCGAGGATCGGTGAGCCGAGCGCTCGGCCGCGGCCCGGATCGCGGCCCTGGCCAGCACCCTGCTCGGCACCCGGATCCCGCTGGCCGTCGGACGCACCGCCCGAACCGCCACCCCCGCGCAGCGCCGGGCGTTGGCCGCCCGGGACAGGGGGTGCATCATCCCCGGCTGCGGGATCCCCGCCGAAGCGTGCCAGACCCACCACGTCGACGACTGGGCCGCCGGCGGGAACACCGACCTCCACCGACTCACCCTGCTCTGCTGGGCACACCACCGCCAAGTCGACCTCGGCATGTGGACCATCGTGGCGGTGACCGAGGACCCGGTCCCCCCACCCGAACCCGGCGCACCACCCGGCACCCCCTGGCCCGCCAACAACAGCGCACCCTGGACCATCACCCGCACCCCCCGAACCCGCTGGCGACTGTGAGGAACCGGCAGCGGACACCTACCCTGTGACCGCCATGAACGACGCCACCGGAGACCACACCACAGTGGCACCGCTGCGCCCATGCGTGGGTCTCGAGATCCCTCCTGGCCCTGCTGGCCTCGAGGTCCTCCTGCCTGCGCTGACTGCAGCCATGGACGGCACCGGCCCCGCGCTTGGGCTCCTGCCCGGCTCCGGCTCGACGGCATACCGATCGATGATCTCCGCTGCTGTGGCCCCAGAGGCGCCGGTTCCGGCTGAGGTGGCCGTGGTCGTGGCGACGTCGGGCTCCACCGGGAAGCCGACGGGCGTCCTGCTGCCCGGGTCGTCGCTCCGAGCGGCGGCCCGCGGCTTCGCCGAGCGCGCGGGGCAGCCAGAGGGCCACAGGTGGGTCGCCGCCCTGCCCCTGCACCATGCGGGCGGCCTGATGGTCGCCGTGCGGTCGGTGGTGGCAGGGACGACCCCGGTCGCGATGGCGAGCCTGGGGGGTGCCGCACCCTTCTCAGTCGATGCCTTCGCAGCCACGACAGCCCGCGCCGTCGAGGTGAGCGCCCAGGATGGCCGCCCCCTGGCTGTCTCGCTCGTCCCCCCCATGCTGGCCCTGCTTGACGCCGCCGGCGCAGACGGTTGGGACCTGCTCGCCGAGTACGACGCAGTCCTCGTGGGCGGGGCAGCCACCACCAGGACCCTCGTGGATCGCCTGCTGTTCGCCGGGGTACACGTCTTCACGTCCTACGGGATGACCGAGACCTGCGGGGGAGCGGTGTTCGACGGTCGGCCGCTGGCAGGGGTGAGCGTGACCCTCGGACCGGACGGCCGACTGGCCATAGTTGGGGATCAGGTTGCCCTGGGGTACCGGAACGGCCGGGACGCCCACCGCTGGACGATCAGTTCGCAGGGCCAGCGCCGCTTTCTCACCGACGACCTCGGACAGGTGGACCCCGATGGCCTGGTGCTGATCGACGGTCGGGCGGACGACGTCGTGCAGGTGGCCGGCTCATCGGTCTCCCTCGGCGCAGTCCGAGCAGTCCTCGAGGCCGATCCCAGGGTCGTCGCCGCCGAGGTGGTGGCAGTCCCCGATCCCGAGTGGGGAAGCCGTCTTGTGGCCGCGGTGGTCCCCGCCCCTCCGGCCGGCGCCCCCGAAGGGTCGCGCGCCCCCACACACGAACTCGAAGAAGGGGTGGCCTTCGAGCAGCTCGGCGACCTCGTGGAGCAGTCACTGGGACGCGCCGCCCGTCCCCGAGCCATCCACACGGTTGACGTCCTGCCGATGCTGGAGTCGGGGAAGGTCGATCGCCGGGCCGTGTTGGCCTGGGCCAGCGACCTTGACAGGATCACCCGATGACCACGTCCCGACAGTGGATCGCCGGCGCGCGGCCACGCACCCTGCCGGCCGCACTCGCCCCCGTCCTCGTCGGCACCGCCGTGGCGATGTGGGACGGCGGCGCCGTCTGGGGCCGGGCCCTGCTCGCGCTGGTCGTGGCCCTGGCCCTGCAGGTCGGGGTGAACTACGCCAACGACTACAGCGACGGCATCCGCGGCACCGACGCCCAGCGCGTCGGGCCCGTGCGGCTCGTCGGACAGGGCCTCGCCGAGCCGTCCTCGGTCAAGCGCGCCGCCCTGCTGTCGTTCGCCGTGGCCGGGGTGGCCGGACTGGCGCTGGTCATGGTCAGCGGGCTCTGGTGGCTGCTGCTGGTGGGCGCCGCCGCCATCGTCGCGGCGTGGACCTACACGGGCGGCCCGCGGCCGTACGGGTATGCAGGTCTGGGCGAGGTGTTCGTCTTCGTGTTCTTCGGCCTGGTCGCCGTGGGGGGAACGGCTGCGGTCCAGGTCGGCTTCGTCAGCGCGCTGGCCTGGGTCTGCGGCGTGGCCATCGGGGCGCTGTCGTGCGCGATCCTCGTGGTCAACAACCTGCGCGACATCCCCGGGGACACCGTGGCGGGCAAGCGCACCCTGGCGGTCCGCATCGGGGACCCAGCTACCCGCAGGCTGTACGCGGCCCTGCTGGGGGTCGCGCTGGCCGTCCCAGCGGCGCTGGGTGCCCTCGGCTTCGTGACCCCCTCGTCCTGGCCGGCTGCCGCACTTCTCGGGCTCGGGGCCGTCCCTTTGGCGGTCCAGCCGCTGCGTGACGTCCGCCTGGGAGCTCGCGGACCGGCCCTCGTCGCGGTCCTGGTCGCGACCGGGCGGCTCCTGCTCGCATACGGCGTCCTACTGGCCGTCGGCATCGCGATCAGTGCCCTGACCCCCTGATGCACCCGAACCCACCCGAAGCACCCGATTCGCCCATCGGGTAGGCGATCCGTGCCCCGGCTGGTCGGGACAGCGGTGCGCGGGCTAGCCTCGAATCACACCACGTCGCATCCCGCCCGACCCCCGTGCCAGGAGGCCCCCATGCTGCTGTTCAACCCCGCGTCCTACGACCCGACGTTCCTCGATGACGCGAGCCGCGCCGCGATGAAGGACCTCATTGCCTTCTTCGAGGCCAAGGGCTTGGCCGAGATGAAGGACGAGTACCACGCGGGCACCTGGTACAAGGACTTCCTGGACTTCAACGCCCAGGAGGGTCTGTTCGCCGGGGTCGCGACGCCTGCCAACGTGGCCGCGCTCATGGACCAGGTGCGCGGGGACGGACTCTGGGACACCGCCCGCATCAACGAGCTCAACGAGATCCTCGGCTTCTACTCGCTGGGCCACTGGTACACCTGGCAGGTCAGCGTCCTGGGCCTCGGACCCGTATGGCTCAGCGCCAACGAGGGCGCCCGAAAGCTGGTCGGCGAGCTGCTCGCCGAGGGCGGGATCTTCGGGTTCGGGCTGTCCGAGCGCGCCCACGGTGCGGACATCTACTCCACCGACATGATCCTGACCCGCTCCGGGGACGGCTGGGTCGCCAACGGCGGGAAGTACTACATCGGCAACGGCAACGAGGCGGCGCGCCTGAGCGTCTTCGGCAAGTTCGCCGACGACGACCCGGAGCACCCGGGCGAGTACGTGTTCTTCCTCGCCGACACCAGGCACCCGAGCTACGAGCTGGTCAAGAACACGGTCAACGGGCAGATGTACGTCTCGGAGTTCGTCCTGCACGACTACCCGGTGGTCACCGCCGACCTGCTGCACGTGGGCCGTCCGGCATGGGACGCCGCACTGGCCACCGTGAATGTCGGCAAGGTCAACCTGGGCTGGGCCTCCATCGGCATCGCCGAGCACGCGTTCCACGAGGCGGTCGCGCACGCGAACAACCGGATCCTGTACGGCCGCCGCGTGACGAGCTTCCCGCACGTGCGCCGGATGCTGGCCGACTCCTACGCCCGCCTGCTGGCCATGAAGATGTACGCAGCCCGCTCGGCGGACTACTTCCGCGCCGCCTCACCCGAGGACCGCCGGTTCCTGCTGTTCAACCCGATCATGAAGATGAAGGTCACCAGCGAGGGCGAGCGCGTGATCAACCTGCTGTGGGAGGTCATCGCCGCCAAGGGCTTCGAGAAGGACACGTACTTCGAGTCCGCCGCGATCGACATCCGGGCGCTGCCCAAGCTCGAGGGCACGGTGCACGTGAACCTGGCGCTGGTGCTGAAGTTCCTGCCCAAGTACATGATGGCCGCCGCCGGCGGGGCCGGGACCTACGAGCCGGTGGGCGTGCGCCGGGAGGCCGGCGATGACGCATACCTGTTCGCCCAGGGCCCCGCCTCCGGCCTGGGGAAGATCGAGTTCCACGACCCGAGGCCCGCGTTCGCGCGGTTCGCGCACCTGCCCAACGTCGCGGCCCTCGTCGGCCAGATGCAGTCGCTCGGTGCGATGCTGATGACCGCGCCCCCGTCGAAGGAGCAGTCCGAGGACCTCGATTTCCTGCTGACGCTGGGACAGCTGTTCACGCAGGTCGTCTACGCGCAGCTCGTGGCAGAGGCCGCCGGGTTGGCGCTGTCCGATGACCCGCAGGGGGCACGCCCGGGTTCGGTCTCGGACCTCACCGGACTCACCGAGGCACACGTCGACCGGATCTTCGCGGTGTTCGTCCAGGACATCTCGGAGTTCGCCGTTGCTCTGCACGGCCAGCCGGCCGCGACGCCGGAGCAGCAGAAGGGCGCGCTGGCGCTCATCGTGCGCCCCGACCTCCCGGCCGAGGCCGAGGACGTGTTCGTCGCCGAGGTGCTGTCCTACGACGGCGCCTGGACCATGAACCCCTGACGAGACCAGCGGGCGCCGCGCAGCGCGGTCCGGAGCGACGTTCCGGGATCCGGCTACACAGTGCTACGAACAGCCTCCAGGCGCTGGGCCAGCGCCAACAGCGATGCCTTGGCCTGCTCGTACTGGGTCATGTCGTCGACGAGGTGGGAGGCCAGGGCCGCAGGGACGTCGGCCGCTCGCTGCTCCAGCTCCCGCCCCTGCGCGGTGAGATGGATGGTGACCCGACGCTCGTCGGCGGCGTCGCGCACCCGGCGCACGAGGCCACCGGACTCGAGGCGACGCAGCAGGGGCGACAGGGTCCCGGAGTCCAGGGATAGCCGCTCGCCGATCTCCCCCACACCGAGTCCGTCGTCCTCCCACAGCACGAGCATCACCAGGTACTGCGGATAGGTCAGGCCGAGATCAGCCAGGAGCGGGCGGTAGGCCGCCGTCAGCTCCCGGCTGATCCGGTGGAACAGGAAGCAGAGCTGGTTGTCCAGCTGCAGCTGGGGCAGGCTCACGGCGGTTACGCCGCGGCGTCGACCAGCAGCGCCTCGATGTCGTCGATCATCGCGGCGGGGTCGGTCTTCGGCGAGTAGCGCTTGATGGTGGTGCCGTCGGGGGCAATCAGGAACTTGGTGAAGTTCCACTTGATGCCCGTGCCGAGCAGCCCGCCGGTGCGCTCCTTCAGGAAGACGAACACGGGGTGCGTGCCCTGGCCGTTCACATCAACCTTGGTGGTCAGCGGGAAGGTGACGCCGTAGTTGATCCGGCAGAACTCCTCGATGGCGGCGTCGTCATCGAGCTCCTGGTTGGCGAACTGGTCGCAGGGGAAGCCGATCACGACCAGCCCGCTGGGGGCCATAGGTCTCGTGCAGCGCCTGCAGGGCGTCGTACTGCGGGGTGAGGCCGCACTTGCTGGCGGTGTTCACGATGAGCATCGGACGGCCCTTGAACTGGGCGAAGTCGATCTCCTCACCGCGGTTGGAGGTGGCGGACAGGTCATAGATCGTGGTGGCTGTCATAGATCCATTGTGCACAATTCAATTGTGCACCGCAAGTCGGCGCCGCGGGTGGGCCCTCAAGGATCGTCTGAGTAGCAGGGCGTGATCAGCCATTCGTGACGAACCATTGCCTAGGGCAGCCTCCCCTCGCTAGCCTTCGGGCACCTCGACGGAAGGGCGGACGCCATGTCAGTCAAAGCGTTGGGCGTGGCAGCGATGGTGGCGGCGGGCGTCCTGGCACCGGTGGTTCCAGCGGGGGCGGCCACCGGGTCGATCACCTTCCGGGTGGAGGGAACGCTGGAGTCCCTTCAGGCGCTGACCGGGGTGGATGTCACTGGGCTCGTACGTGCTCGACTACACCTTCGACCCCACGGCAGTCGGGTCGAGTGGGTCGTCCGGATCCGGCACTTACGCCACGTACGACGCAGTGTCGTCGATGGAGTTCTCGGTCGACGGTGCCCCCGTCGGGACATCGCAGAGCGGCATCATCACCGTGGTCGATTCGGCTGGTGGCGGGTACCAGTACGGCGTCGGCTTCGGCGCGGTGACACCTGCTCGCCGGGGTTCTCCCCTCGAACACCCAGCTGCAAATCGCGATCCAGGTGGGTTCGGACACTGCAGACCTGATCACCGGGTCAGCGTTGCCTTCCGTGCCGCCTCCGGATACGTCGATGCCCGCGGCCTCGGGCGCCAACCCGCTGGAGTTGATGATCACATCGTGCACCACTTTCCCGTTCGGGAGCATCTGCCAGCAGGGGATCACCATCGGCACGATCGACAGCATCACCGGCTTCGGCGCCGGCATCGAGCATCCAATCGGTGCTTCCAGGGCTTTCGACGACAGCTCCGGCACCTTCGGCCAGATTCTCTCCGGGACGGGGATCCTTGTCGAGGACGCTGCTCGCCCCCGGAGGCGTGCGGATCAGCACGAAGGCGCCGGCGGAGCTCCAGATGTGCGCGGACGCCTTCGCTGTGAGCCTTGTCGCCGGAAGTGAGGTGACCTACACGTGCGGCAGCGTGAAAGCAGCGGTTGCGGCCGGAGAGACCAGGATCGGAATCGGGCCGGGCAGCTTCGTGACGGTTCCGCCGGGCGGCGACGTCACAGTCGACAGGGCCACAGGGGGCGCCTACTCGGTCGTCAACAATGGCACAGTCCCCGTGAACGTCACGCGGGGCGGCGTCGTGACGACCATCCAGGGTGGTGGAACCGTCTTCTCGGCCCCCCGAACGAAGGACGACTGCAAGAGGGGTGGATGGGCCGCCTACGGGGTCTTCAAGAACCAGGGCAGTTGCGTGTCGTCCATCGCACGCGGCTGATTAGTGGCTTCAGCGGAATTCCGGACGGACGCCCGGGAACCCCCTCGGACAGCGGGGCGCAGGCCTACACGCCGCCGCGATCTGCCTGCTCGCCCGGCGTGGAGCCCTCGCCGCTGGTCGGGGGTTGGCCTCCCCCCTCACGATCGCGGCGCAGCTTCTCCATCCGGGCCGACCAGGACTGCTCGTCGATCCGCCTGAGGAACTCGGGGTCATCGTCCGGGGCGACAGGGCCCCGCGGACCTGGTCCCCGCCCGCCCGACCCACCCCCACCGTCGCCCCCGGCCGGCGGGTACTGCGCCCGCGGGCGGCCGAGGAGCAGCCACATCACCGGGCCGAGCAGGAAGACCAACAGCACGACAACTGCCCACAGCCACTTCGGCAGGAGCCTGACCTCCGCGGACGGTGCACGCAGCAGGTCGAGCATGGCGTAGATGTACAGCGCAAGGACGGCAAGCGCCAGCACGAACCTACCCACCAGGACCCCTTCCGGACTGCACGCTCAAGGCTAGCCCGAGCAAGGGGATCCGGCCACCAGAGCCGACGATCGGAGCCAGCCGGCAGGAGCCAGCCCTGCCCAGCCCCCGACCGACGGTGCCCTGTCCCCCAGCGTAGGCTCGGTGACCATGAACGACCCCGACACCTCGGCGGATCCCAGGTCCGCCCCCGAGTCCGAGCCCGTTTCCGAGCCCGTTTCGGCCGCAGCCGACGGCGGTGCCGAGACCCCCGACGTGGTGGCCCAGGAATCCCTGCCCTCCGCAGCCCATGCGCAGCCCGCAGCCAGTGCCCAGGACTCCCTGCCCGCCCCGCCGGAGCCGGTCCCCCACGCCGGTGCCCGCTACGCCCTGCTGCGGCTGCTGATGCTGGTCGCAGTCGGCGGCGTCCTGTACGTGTTCGGGATGCGCGGCTGGCTCCTGGCCTTCACTGCCGTCCTGGTCTCGGGCATCGTGAGCCTGTTCCTTCTGATGAAGCAGCGCAACGACGCGGCCGTGAACCTCGAGCGCACCGTCGACGGCTGGAAGCACCGGCGCGACCAGGAGGACGCCGGACTCGCCCAGGACTGAGCCCGGTCCGCCGGGCTCTGCGGATCACACTCCGGCGTAGGAGTGCAGGCCGCTGGCGAACAGGTTGACGCCGAAGAAGTTGATCAGGAAGCAGGCGAAGCCGATCAGTCCGAGCACGGCTGCCTTGCGGCCGCGCCATCCAGCCGTGGCCCGGGCGTGCAGGTACCCGGCGTAGACCAGCCACGTGATGAAGGCCCAGGTCTCCTTCGGGTCCCAGCCCCAGTACCGGCCCCAGGCGTCCTCGGCCCAGATCGCCCCGGCGATGACCGCGAAGGTCCACAGCGGGAACACGAAGGCGTTGGTCCGGTAGGCGACCCCATCGAGGGTCTGCGAGTCGGGGATCCGTGCCCCCACCCACGCGGCCGTCCTCGAGTTCGTCGTCCGCAGGCTGCCACGCACGCCTGTCAGCGATTGCGGCCCGGTACCGGCGGCATCACGCTCGGCCCGGTCAGCGGCCAGGTAGAGGATGGTGGCGGCTGCTCCCACCGTGAACGCACCCCCAGCGATGATCGCCGCAGCCACATGGATGACCAGCCAGTAGGACTTCAGCGCCGGCACGAGCTGCGGGCTGTCGTTGTAGAGCAGCAGGACGGCCACGCCCAGGGTGATCAGGCTGGCCATGGTCACGAACAGGCCGAGCCAGCGCACGTCACGCCGCAGCGAGACCAGCAGGAACACGCCCGTGATCGCCGCCGCAGAGGCCAGTGAGTACTCGTACATGTTGCCCCACGGGGCGCGGCCGGCCCAGACCGCTCGAACGACCAGTGCGACGAGCAGCAGCCCGAAGGCCAGCCACGTCAGTGACATGCCGATGTTGCCCGCGCGGCGCCCGGGGGGCAGCGGGGCCTGCGGGACCGAAGGCGCGCCGGGCTTGCCGTCGGCCGTGGGTCGCTCCGGTGCGCCCGTGCGGGACGCGGAATCGGTTCGGGCGGCGATCCTGGCCCGGGCGGCGCTGTCCTGCTGCGCGGCACTGTCCTGCTGGACAGCCCCGACCGTCAGGGGCTGCGCACCCGCCGGCTCGGGGTCCGGCCCCTGCGTGGGCGCGGCCGCCAGCGACCCCGCCCGCGCCGACGCGAACGACGCAGCGAAGGCGATCATCGCCATCGCGTAGATCGCCATCGACGCGTACACGAACATGTTGCTCCACTGCGCCAGGCTCATGTCGCCTCCTTGACATCCACGGGTCCGCCGATCGCGGTCACGAGCTGATCCACCTCGCCTGAGACATCGGCTGAGTCCGAGCGGGTCAGGCCTGCGACCTGCACCCGGAACAGCGCAAGGCTATCGGTCCCCTCGGGCGACGCCACCGGGTCCACCCGCACCCAGATGCGCCGCCGGCGCACGAACAGCGACAGGCACAGGCCGATGATCGCCGTGATGGCAGCGGCCAGGGCCAGGACCTTCCCGGGATCACGGGAGATCGTGAAGGACGCCCAGCGGTCCAGGCCGACGAACTCCACGGTTCCCTGCCCGTCGGGGATCTCCCAGGTCTCGCCCGGGCGCAGTGCTGCGAGCCCGAGCTGCTCGAGGCCCTCGGTGTCCAGCGAGAAGACGTTGCGCGGGGTCCCCGAGTCCAGCCCGAGGTCACCGGACCATGTGGAGAAGAAGACAGCCGGGTCGTCGGGCGCGGGGAAGGTCGAGTGCGGTCCGCGGACGTCGTCGAGGGCCGCAGTCGGGGCGAACAGTGCCTGCAGACCCAGCTGTGGGTCGCCGTCCGGGGCCTTCACGACGCCCGTCGAGGTGAAGCTGCCGTCCTGGGGCAGGAACACGACGGTGTCGTCGAAGACCACGCGGCCAGTCGAGTCCGTGACCCGCAGGTGCGGCGCGTAGCCGTGTCCGACCAGGAACACCTTCGCCCCATCGAGTCGCAGGGGGGCATTGACCGAGACCACCTTCTGCTCGACCGGGGCACCCGGCTCGGCGCTGTACTGCAGGGTCGCGGCGAACGAGCGCGGGGCGCCGCGCTGGGAGCCCTCACGCTCGAACGTGGCCTCGAAGTCGCTCATGGTGAACGCGAAGGGCGGCAGCCGGTCGGGTGCGGACAGGCGACCGGGGGCGAAGGAGTCGTACTGGGTCAGGGTGTTGGCGAACCCGTTGCCCTCCCGCACGATCACGGTGCCCTTCCACCCGAACAGGGCGCCGAGGGCGACCCCGACGAGCACCAGGACCAGGGCGATGTGGAACAGCAGGTTCCCGGTCTCCCGGGTGAAGCCCTTCTCCGCAGCCAACGACCCCTCGCCCGGCGTCACCCGCCAGCGCTCGGCCCGCAGCGCGGTCGCAGCGGCGGCCAGCACGTCGGGGTCATCGGTGGTCCACGTCCGGGCGGCGGGCAGGCGGTCGAGCCGGCGCGGCGCGGGCGGGGTGGGGGCCCGCATCGAGCGCCAGTGCGCGCCCACCCGGGGAAGCACGCATCCGATCAGGGAGACGAACAGCAGCAGGTAGATCGCCGCGAACCACGGCGAGGAGAACACGTCGAAGAAGCCCAGGCGGTCCAGTGTGGGTGCCGCACGGGGGTTGCGCTCGATCCAGGCGTTGACGGCCAGCGGATCGTTGGGGCGCTGGGGCAGCACGCTGCCCGGGATCGCCGCCAGCGCCAGCAGCAGGAGCAGGACCAGCGCCGTCCGCATGCTGGTCAGCTGTCGCCAGCCCCAGCGCAGCCAACCGACCGGTCCCAGCCGGGGCCCGGACGCCCGGACCCGCCGCGACGAGCCCCAGTCGGCGGTCAGTGCCAGCTGCTCATCCGGGGTTGCATCGCCCAGGAGGTCCGCGCCCGGGCCGCCGCCGTCAGGGCCGAGGTCGGTGGTCACAGTGGAACCTCGAAGCCCGAGACCCAGCCGCGCATCGCGATCGTGAGCGAGCCCCAGAGCCCGGTGACCATCAGGACGCCCAGCAGGATCATGCTCACCCCACCGACGACCTGGATGGCACGGGTGTTGCGCCGGGCCCAGGCCAGGGCCTCCAGCCCGCGCTCCATCGCCAGGCCGATGACCAGGAACGGCAGCCCGAGCCCGATGCAGTAGGCGACCGAGAGCAGGGCGCCGCGGGCAGCCGAGCCCTCCGTGAACGCCAGGCTCTGGACAGCGGCCAGGGTCGGTCCGATGCACGGGGTCCAGCCCAGGGCGAACAGGGCGCCGAGCAGGGGCGCGCCCCACATGCCACGCGCGGGACGGTGGTGGAGCCGGGCCTCGCGCTGCAGGCTCGGGACCAGGCCCAGGAACCCCAGGCCCAGCACGATCACCACGACGCCCAGCACTCGGGTGATCACCTCCTGATGGGTCAGCAGCTGCGCGCCCAGCCCGCCGAACAGCGCTCCGTACGAGACGAACACCGCGCTGAACCCGAGGATGAAGCCCAGCGTCCCGAGGACCACGCGGTGCTTGATGGGCGGCCGCACCCCGGCGGCAGCCGTCGCACTGGAGGCGCCCGGAGCCGCGGCCGCTCCTGCAACCCCACCGGCGGGGGCGTTGGCCGGGACCGCCGCGCTGGCTGCCCGCGCCTCCTCGAGCTCCGCCCCGGTCAGCCCGGTGACGTAGGACAGGTACCCGGGCACGAGGGGCAGGACGCAGGGGCTGGCGAAGCTGATCAGTCCCGCGAGCATGGCCAGCGGGATGGCGATGACCAGGGACCCGGACGACACGACCTCGCCCACACCGAGGGGGAGGCTGGCCAGCACCGCCAGGGACATCAGGACCCCTCGGCCAGGATCGGCTCGATCATCCCCAGCAGCCGCGAGCGGTCCACCTCACCGATGGCCCGGCCGGCGACCCGGCCCTGCCGGTCGATGACGATCGTGGAGGGGATGGCCGCCGGGGGCAGGGTCTCGTGGAAGAGCAGCTGCCGACTGCCGTCGGTGTCGACGACGCTGGGGTAGGTCACCCCGAACCGGTCGACGAAGGCGTCCGCGGCGGCCTGGGAGTCCCGGGTGTTGAGCCCGACGAACTGCACGCCCTTGGCCTGGACCTCATCCCAGACGCCCTGGATGTCGTCGGCCTCAGCCCGGCACGGGGCGCACCAGGATGCCCACACATTGAGCACCACGACCTCACCGAGGTGGTCGGACAGGGCGAACGGCTCCCCGTCGAGGGTGGTCCCGGTGAGGTCCGGGGCCGGCTTGCGCTCGGACTCGGCGACGATCGTGGTCGTGCCGTCCCCGGACACGTACCCCTGCTCGGCGACGTTGCCCACGACGGGCTGGCCGGCATCGACCTGGTCGGCGCACCCAGCCGCCAGCACGCCGACCACCACAAGGGCGGCCGCGCGCAGCAGGCGGGTGCGCCCGGGCATCAGGCTCCCTTGAACTTCGAGGCCCGGGCCGCCAGGTCCGCGGCCGGCTCGCCGTAGGTCACCGCCACGAACCGGTCGTTCTCGAACGTGAAGGACGTCAGCGACGCGAGGTTGCACTGCCGCTTGCGCGGGTCGTGGACGAAGCTGCGGTCCTCCGCGTCGAGCCGGCACACCCAGATCGGCAGCTGGTGGCTGACCAGCAGGGCCTCCTGGCCGCGGGCCTCATCGCGCGCGCGGCGCACGGCGTGGCGCATCCGGGTGGCGATCTCGGCGTACGGCTCGCCCCACGACGGGGTCAACGGGTTCCACAGGTACCGCCAGGCCTTGGGTTGCTTGAGGATGCCATCGCCGACCCCCACCCGCGTGCCCTCGAACACGTTGCCGGCCTCGATGAGGTTCTCGTCGGTCCCGATCGTCAGGCCGAACGCCGCCGCAGTCGGGGCGGCGGTCTCCTGGGCGCGTTCCAGGGGTGAGGCGGTCACCACCGCGATGTCCCGGCCCGCCAGGGTCTCGGCCGCCCGATCGGCCATCTCGCGTCCGAGGTCCGACAGGTGGAAGTCCGGCAGGCGGCCGTAGAGCACGCCCTCGGGGTTGTGCACCTCGCCGTGTCGCAGCAGGTGGACGGTGGTGCGCTCGCTCATCAAGGCTCCCTCACGTCGGGTGTCCCGGTTCGACCACCATTGTCGTGCATCATGGCTGGGGCGCCTCCGCGGCCGCGCGGGCGGCCGCCGGCAGGGCGGCGACCACGCGGTCCAGCGCCGGATCGTCATGCGCCGCGGACACGAACCACGCCTCGAAGGCCGAGGGCGGCAGGTACACGCCGGCATCGAGCATCGAGTGGAAGAACGCGCGGTAGCGCCAGGCCTCCTGGGCGGCTGCCCCCGCGTAGTCGCGCACCGGCTGGCCGGTGAAGAAGACGCTGAAGAGGTTGCCCGCGGCCTGCACCGTGTGCTCCACTCCCGCCGCGGTGAGTGCTGCCCCGATCTCCTCGGCGAGGCGCTCGGACGCCGAGTCCAGGGTCGCGTACACCGCCTCGTCGCACGCCCGCAGGGTGGCCAGGCCGCACGTGGCCGCGATCGGGTTCCCCGCCAGGGTCCCGGCCTGGTAGACCGGACCGGCCGGGGCGAGCATGCCCATCACGTCCGCACGCCCACCGAACGCAGCAGCCGGGAGCCCACCGCCCATCACCTTGCCGAACGTGAACAGGTCCGGCGCCCAGCCCTCCGCCGCACCGGTGAGGCCCCAGTGGCCCGCGGGCCCGACCCGGAACCCGGTCATCACCTCGTCGTAGACGAACAGGGCCCCGTGCTCGGCGCACAGCCGGGAGATTGCGGCGTTGAAGCCCGGCTCCGGTGGGACGACGCCCATGTTGGCGGCCGCCGCCTCGGTGATCACCGCGGCGATCTGTCCACCGCGCTCGGCGAACAGCGCCTCCAGCGCCGGCAGGTCGTTGTAGGGCAGGACGACGGTCTCGCCGGCCTGGGCGGGGGTGACGCCCGGGGAGTCCGGCAGGCCGAGCGTGGCGATGCCCGAGCCCGCGGCCACCAGCAGCGAGTCGACGTGGCCGTGGTAGCAGCCGGCGAACTTCACCACGAGCGTCCGGCCGGTGAAGCCGCGGGCCAGGCGGATCGCCGACATGGTCGCCTCCGTGCCCGAGGACACCAGCCGGACCATCTCGACCGCCGCCACCCGGCGCACGATCTCCTCAGCCAGCTCGACCTCGGCAGGTCCCGGGGTCCCGAAGGAGAACCCGCGGGAGACCGCCTCGCCGACGGCCGACACCACGGCGGGGTGCGCGTGCCCCAGGATCATCGGACCCCACGAGCACACGAGGTCCACGTAGGTGTTGCCGTCCACGTCGGTCAGGTACGCGCCGGTGCCCGAGGCCATGAACCGCGGGGTCCCGCCGACGGCGCGGAACGCGCGCACCGGGGAGTTCACCCCACCGGGCGCGACCACGAGGGCGCGGTCGAACCACGCCTGGGACTGCTGGGAGCTCGTCATCGCGCACCCCGGTATCGGTGGCCGCTCAGGACCTCCTCGCGGCCGTCGGCCAACCAACCGGCCACCTCGGCGGCCCAGTAGGTGAGCACGATGTCGGCTCCGGCGCGGCGGATCACCGTCAGGGTCTCGAGGATCGCTCGGTCCCGGTCGATCCAGCCCTGCGCGGCGGCGGCCTCGAGCATCGCGTACTCCCCGGAGACCTGGTACGCGGCCACGGGGATGTCCACCGACGCCGCCACGTCGGCGATGACGTCCAGGCTGGTCCCGGCAGGCTTGACCATCACGATGTCGGCGGCCTCGGCGGCGTCGAGGGCGACCTCGCGCAGCGACTCGCGCCGGTTCGCCGGATCCTGCTGGTAGCTGCGCCGGTCGCCGGTGAGCGCGGAGTCCACGGCCTCCCGGAACGGCCCGTACAGCGCAGAGGCGTACTTGGCGGCATAGGCCAGGATCACGGTGTCGGCGTGCCCCGAGCCATCGAGCGCCGAGCGCACGGCGCCGACCTGGCCGTCCATCATCCCTGAGGCCCCAACCACATGCGCCCCGGCCTCGGCCAGGGCCACGCCCATCTCGGCATAGCGGACCAGGGTGGCGTCGTTGTCGACGGTACCGGCGGCCGGGCCGTCGGGCACCAGGACGCCGCAGTGCCCGTGGTCGGTGAACTCGTCGAGGCAGAGGTCGGCCATGACCACCAGGTCGTCGCCCACCTCGGCCACGACATCACGCACGGCCACGTTGAGGATGCCGTCGGGGTCGGTCGCAGCGGACCCGACGGCGTCCCGCGCGGCCGGCACGCCGAACAGCATCACGCCGCCCAGCCCAGCCCGCGCGGCCTGCTCCGCGGCCGACCGCAGGGAGTCGCGCGTATGGTTCACGACTCCCGGCATCGAGGAGATCGGCACCGGATCGCGCACGCCCTCGCGCACGAACAGGGGCAGGACGAGCTCAGCCGGGTCGAGCCGGGTCTCGGCGGTCAGGCGCCGCAGGGCGGGGGTGCCGCGCAGGCGCCGAGGTCGGATCTCGGGGTAGCCCACCTCAGGTGGCCCGGCGGCGCGAGCCACCGCGCCGGCGTCCCGGACGCCAGCCACTCTCGCCATGCTCCAGCGCCTGCGCCCGAAGCGCCTCGCCGTGCGCGGCCAGGGCAGCGGCCAGTGCGGCCACGCTGGGCGTCTCCGGAAGCACGTCGACCCGCAGGCCGTTCTCCTCGGCGGTCTTGGCCGTCTGCGGGCCGATGCAGGCCACGACGGTCGAGTTGTGCGGCTTGCCGGCGATCCCGACGAGGTTGCGCACCGTGCTCGACGACGTGAACAGCACGGCGTCGAAGCCGCCTCCCTTGATGGCCTCACGGATCTCCGCGGCCGGGGGTGCGGCGCGCACGGTCCGGTAGGCGGTCACGTCATCGACCTCCCAGCCCAGGGCGGTCAGCCCGGCAGCCAGGGTCTCGGTCGCGATGTCGGCACGGGGCAGGAACACCCGGTTGATCGGGTCGAAGGCCTCGTCGAAGTCCGGCCACTCCTCGAGCAGGCCGGCCGTGGACTGCTCGCCCACCGGGACCAGGTCCGGGACGATCCCGAAAGAGCGCAGGAGCTCGGCGGTCTGCTCGCCCACGGCGGCCACCTTGAGGCCGGCGAAGCTTCGCGAGTCCAGGCCGTACTGGTCGAAGCGCTCCTTCACGGCGCGCACCGCGTTGGCCGACGTGAACGCGACCCACTGGTAGCGCCCGGACACCAGCCCGTGCACCGCACGCTCCATCTGCTGCGGGGTGCGCGGCGGCTCGACGGAGATCGTGGGGACCTCGACCGGCACGGCACCGTAGTGGCGCAGCTGGTCGGACAGGGCTCCGGCCTGCTCCTTGGTCCTCGGGACGAGCACCCGCCACCCGAACAGCGGCTTGTTCTCGAACCACGCCATCTGGGCGCACTGGCTGACGACCTCGCCGATGACCAGGACCCCAGGACCCACCTGGCCCTTGGCGGCCTTCACCGCGCCCTGCACCTCACCGAGGGTCGTGAGGATCGAGCGCTGGTCGACGGTCGTGCAGTTGCGCGTGATCGCGACCGGCGTGCGCGGGTCGCGCCCGGCGATGGTCAGGACGCGACAGATGTCCAGGGCCCGCTCGGCGCCGTCGAGGACCACGACGGTCGCATGCGGGTCGGCCAGGCTGGGCCAGTCGACGTCGGGATCATGGGCGTCGACGACGCGGACCTCGCGGGCCCGACCCCCGGTCAGGGCGAAGCCGGCGTAGGCCGCCGATCCCGTGACCGTGGACACGCCCGGGGCGATGTCGTAGCTGATGCCCTCCCGGGCCAGCGCTGCCGCCTCGAGGGCCAGTGAGCCGTCGAGCACCGGGTCCCCGGCCATGAGCCGCACGACCCGGCGGCCCTCGAGCGCCGGCTCGATGACGAGCTGGACCCGGTCGACGTGGTCCGCGACGTTCCCGTCGTCGTCGACTGCCACGAGGATCAGGGCGTCGATGCGCACGTTTGCCCGCGCGATCGGCTCGCACTCGGGGTCGGTCACCACCACGTCGGCATCGCGCAGCAGCCCGACCGCGCACACGGTGAGCAGTCCGGGGTCCCCGGGTCCGGCCGCGACCAGTGATACCTGGGTTGTCCTCGACGCGTTCATTGGCTGCTCCCTCATTGGGCTGTTGTCGGACCGACGGCCGTGATCGGGCTGTTGGCTGTGGTGGGACCGTGGCCTGTGGGTGGGCCATGGCGTGTGGGGCCGGGGGCCCCGTGGGTGCCGGGGGTGCCCCGTTCGGCCAGCATCCGGCCGGCGAGGCTCCGTCCGACGAGCTCGGCCTGCGCGACCGGGCCTGTGCTGGACATGCGCACCAGCGAGCCGTCCGGGCGAGCCAGGACCGCACGCAGGTGCACTGTGGGATCCGGACCGTCCTCGACCTCCGCCAGCGCCCCGATGGGTGCAGAGCAGCCGGCTTCGAGGGCGGCCAGGAGCGAGCGCTCCGCGACCACGGCGGCCCGTGTGTGCGGGTCGTCGAGGGAGCGCAGCGCGTCTGTGAGCGCCTCGGCGGCGCTGGTGTCGGGACCCTCGTGGCCCGGCGTGCCGGGTCCCCCCACGCGGGTGACCTCGGCACGGACCTCGACCGCCAGGGCCCCCTGGCCGGGGGCGGGCATGACCCGCTCGGGGTCGATCAGCTCGGTGATGCTGTCCCGCCGCCCGAGCCGGGAGAGGCCCGCGGCGGCCAGGACCACGGCATCCAGGCCATCGGACCCGTGGTCGGTGACGCGGGACATCCGGGTGTCGACGTTCCCGCGGATGTCGACGAGGTCGAGGTCTGGGCGGGCCACCGCGAGCTGGGCCCGCCGTCGCGGGGAGCCGGTGCCGACCCTGGCCCCGACCGGAAGCGTCTCCAGGGTGGCTCCCCCACGGGCCACCAGGGCGTCGCGGGGGTCCTCCCGCGTCGGGATCGCCGCCAGGTGCAGGCGCTCGTCCGGGGCGGTGGGCAGGTCCTTGAGCGAGTGCACGGCAACGTCCGCACGGCCATCGACGAGGGCCTGGCGGACGGCGACGACGAACACGCCGGTCCCGCCGATCTGCGTCAACGGCGCCCGGTCGACGTCGCCCTGGGTGGTCACCTCGACGAGCTCCAGGGTGCGCCCGGTGAGGGCCGCGAGCTGCTCGCCCACCATCCGCGACTGGGCCATCGCCAGGGCGGAGCGGCGGGTGGCCAGCCGCAGGGGAGCGGCCCGGCCGGGAGCGGGCTGGACCGGGGCGACGTCGACCGGGTGGACGCTCATCGCGGGCCTCCGGGCAGGTGCGGTGCGTCCACTGCCGGATCGAGGTCGGTCGACGGGTCCACCACCGAGGCTGGAAGCGACGGGTCGAGGTCGAACAGGGCCGAGAGCGCCTCGGCGTAGCGGTCGCCGCCCGGTTCGGCGGCCAGCTGCTTCATCCGGACCGTCGGCTGGTGCAGCAGGGTGGCCATCGCCCGGCGCATGGCGCGCTCCACCTCGGCCATGGCAGCGGCGTCGAGGCCGGTCAGGCGCAGCCGCAGGCGGTCCATCTCGGCGTCGAGCACGCCCCCCAGGTGCGCCCTCAACGAGACGAGCAGGGGTTCGACCGCCTGGCCGGCCACGGCCGCCAGGTGGGCCTCGACCTCCTCGGCCACGATCGCGCGTGCTGCCCGCACGTCCCCCTCGGACGCGGCTGTGGCAGGCATCGAGGCAAGGTCGGCGAGGTCGAGCCGGGTGACCCCGGGCAGGTCGCCGACCTCGGGGTCCACGTCATGCGGCAGGGCCAGGTCGAGCACCACGAGGGGCCGCCCAGCGGGGGCCGATGCCCGCGCCCGCTCTGCGATCCCGAGGTCGATGACGCTGTCCTGCGCGCCCGTGCAGCAGACGGCGAGATCGACCTCGGCAAGCGCCGCAGGCAGGTCCTGGAGGTCGATCGGGCGTCCACCCGGGATCCCGGCCGCCACACGCGCCGCGACCGCCGGCGTCCGGTTGGCCACCACAACATCGCTGGCGCCCCGGGCGACCAGCGTCGAGGCCGTCAGGGCTCCCATGGACCCAGCGCCGACGACGAGGACCCGGCACCCGGCCAGGTCACCGAGGAGGTCGGCGGCGGCATCGAGGCCGACGGACACGACCGAGACCCCGGACCGGTCGATGCCGGTCTCGGCGTGGATCCGCTTGCCGACCCGCAGCGCCCGCTGGCCGACGCCGTTGAGCACCCGCCCCGCCGTCCCGCTGTCCTGACCTCGCACGAGGGCTGCCCGCACCTGGCCCAGGATCTGGGCCTCCCCCATGACCATCGAGTCCAGGCCGGAGGCCACGGAGAACAGGTGGGCCACTGCGGCGGCGTCGAAGTGGACGTAGCTGTGCTCGATGAGGGTCGCCCGGTCGCAACCGGTCCACTTGGCCATGAGATCGGCGACTGCCGTCACGGCCGGGTGGAAGCGGGTCACATCGGCGTACACCTCGACCCGGTTGCAGGTCGCGAGCACGATGGCCTCGGCGACCACGTCGCTGGCCGCCAGGTCGCCCGACAGCCCTTCGGCCTCGTCGAGGGTGAGCCCCACCTGGTCCAGCACCCGCGAGGGTGCCGAGCGGTGGTTCACGCCCACGACGAGCAGGGTCATGAGATCGCCACCGTCTGGTACGCCCCGGGGCATGGGCAGGGTCCGCCCCCGGCTGTCGCATCCTTGTCCCCGAGGGGAGTGGATGCGACAGGTGCGGACACGGTGCTCCCAGGAGGAAGGGCCTGTGGTATAGGCCGTTTGGAAGTTGTCGTCAGGCTAAGTCGGTCCCTCACACAGCGCAAAGTCCGATCCACAAAGCGTCCACATAGTGGACACCCGACATCCCGCAGGGCGCCGTCGGATCGGGCAATAGCCGCGATTCGCCCCTGCCGGGCGAGATCCAGGCCCCGGTCGGGCCGCAATGGGGCACACTTGCCCCCATGACGATCCGGGTGTTCCTTCTCGACGACCACGAGGTGGTGCGTCGGGGCATTGCTGACCTCCTCGGCCTCGAGTCCGACATGGAGGTCGTCGGCGAGGCCGGCTCAGCTGTCGACGCGCTGCACCGCATCCCCGCGGCGCGCCCCGATGTGGCGGTGCTGGACGTGCGCCTGCCCGACGGGACCGGCATCGAGGTGTGCCGCGACGCGCGCTCGATCCTTCCCGACCTCAAGTGCCTGATGCTCACGTCCTACGCCGACGACGAGGCGCTCTTCGACGCGATCATGGCCGGCGCCGCGGGCTACGTGCTCAAGGACATCAAGGGCAACGACCTGGTCGAGGCCGTCCGCTCGGTGGCCGCGGGCCGCAGCCTGCTGGACCCGCGGGCGACCCAGCGGGTGCTCGAGCGCCTGCGCAGCGGCGCCCAGTCGGACTCCAAGGTCGACCAGCTCAACGACCAGGAGCGCCGGATCCTCGTGCTGATCGGCGAGGGCATGACCAACCGCCAGATCGGCGAGAGCATGCACCTGGCCGAGAAGACCGTCAAGAACTACGTCTCCTCCCTGCTGGCCAAGCTGGGCATGGAGCGGCGCACCCAGGTGGCCGCCTACGCCGCCCGGCTCGACGCCGAGCGCGAGCACGGCCACATGTAGCCGGCCACGTGTGGTGGGGGCCTCCGGGGCATGCGGACCGGGGTGAGCCGGGGTGAGCGGACCGGGGTGACGTCCCGGGGTGAGCGGACCGGGGTGAGCGGACCGGGTCATCTGCACCCGGGATCGATCATGACGCCTGCGGATCGGCTTCGCCCGGCGCGCCACAAGGCGTCCGGGGGCGCACCATGGGTCACTTCTGCCACAGTGGGACCGCCCACGACCCGGAAGGCCCACCGATGCCGCTGCCCAGCACACCGCAGTCGACCCGGTGGCCGGCACCTGCGCGCCGCCGTGCGCCGATGCTGCTGGCCACCGCGCTGCTCGCCCTGCCGCTGATCTCGGCCTGCACGGTGGATCCGGTGGACCGCTCCACCGGCAGCAGCGACGCCGAGGTGCACACCGGGCCGATGCGCATCGCGATGATCACCCACGGCGATGACGGCGGGTTCTGGTCGATCGTGCGCAAGGGCGCCGAGGACTCCGCCGCCACCCTGCCCGAGGTGACCCTGGACTACCAGGGCTCCGCAGGGGATGCCAAGAAGCAGTCGGAGATGATCAGGGCGGCACTGAACCAGGGCGCCGACGGGCTGGCCGTGTCGGCGCCGGACATCGGGGCGATCTCCGGCGCACTTGCCGAGGCGGAGGCCGCAGGCATCCCGATCGTGACGCTCAACTCCGGATCCGACCTGCTCGAGCAGATGCCCAACGTGATCACCCACGTGGGCCAGAGCGAGCGCGTCGCCGGGGTCGGTGCTGGCAGGCGGCTCGGCGAGGGTGGGGCCAGCAAGGTCCTGTGCATCCTGCACGAGGTCAACAACATCGGGCTGCAGGAGCGCTGCGCGGGCGCCGAGGAGGGCATGGCCGAGTCCGGCGGCGAGGTCATCAACGTCCAGGTGACCGGCAAGGCCGACCCTGGCAGCACGGCCCGGGAGATCGGCGCGGCGATGGCCGCCCAGTCCCCGGACGCGGTCCTGGCCCTCGACCCCGACATCGCGATGGCCGCGCTCAAGGAGGTCACGGCCCAGGACTCGACGCTGGCGACCTTCGACCTGAGCCCCGATGTGCTGGACGCGATCGCCGCGGGGAAGATCGAGTTCGCCGTCGACCAGCAGCCCTACCTGCAGGGCTACCTGCCCGTGACGTTCCTCGAGCTGGCCGTGCGCAACAGGAACGAGGTCGGGGCGAACAGCATCGTGGCGACGGGCCCGAGCTTCGTCACCGAGGAGAACGCGGCCTCGATCGCCGCACTGGCCGACCAGGGAACGAGGTAGTCGATGGCCACCACAGCCCCCGCTCCAGCGCCCGCTCCGGCCGCGAGGGCCGACGAGCGGATCCGGCACACCCCGACGTGGCGGCGCCTGCTCGTTCGCCCGTCGGTCGGCGCGCTGATCGCCGCGATCGTCGTCTTCGTCTTCTTCTCGCTGGCCGACGAGACGGGCACGTTCAACTCGCCGTCCGGCGTCACCTCGTGGATGTCGGTCTCAGCCTCCTACGGGATCATGGCCTGCGCGGTCTGCCTGCTGATGATCAGCGGCGAGGTGGACCTGTCCAGTGGCGTCATGACCGGGTCCACCGGCCTGCTCCTCGGCATCTTGATCTCCGAGGTCGGCATGGGCTTCTGGCCCGCCCTGGCGATCGTGGTCGTGTTCGCCGTCTGCATCGGGCTGATCAACGGGTTGCTCGTCACCTGGACGAAGCTCCCGAGCTTCATCGTGACCCTGGCCACGATGTTCGTGCTGCTGGGCGCGAACTCCGGAGTCACCCAGGCGATCACCGGGCAGGTCCGCGTGGGCGGGATCGACGAGGCGACCGGCTATACCGCCGCCCAGTGGGTGTTCGGCTCCCGGCTGGACGCGAGCTGGCCGTTCACCGTGTCGGTGGGCTGGTGGCTGCTGGTCATCATCGTCGGCACGTGGGTGCTGCAGCGCACCCGCCAGGGCAACTGGATCTACGCGGTCGGCGGCGACAAGAACGCCGCGCGCAACGTGGGTGTCCCGGTGCGCCGGACGAAGGTCAGCATGTTCGTGACCGTGTCGCTGGCCGCGGCGCTCGTCGGCACCATCAACGCCGTCGAGCTCACCTCGGTCAGCGCCGGGCAGGGCACGGGGTACGAGTTCTACTACATCATCGCCGCCGTCGTCGGCGGGACGCTCATGACCGGCGGCGCAGGCTCGGTGATCGGCGCCAGCCTCGGTGCGCTCATCCTGGGCATGACCACCCTGGGCATCCAGTACGCCGGATGGGACTCCACCTGGCGGTTCACCTTCTTCGGCCTGATCCTCTTCGCCGCGGTGATGCTCAACATGTGGGTCCGCGACCGGGCCGGAGGGAGCGCGAAATGAGCGAGCAGGCTCCCCCGCCCTCGGCTGGTGCGGCCGCGTCGCCAATCACGCCCACCGACGGCCACGACATGTACCTGCGCCTGGAGGACGTCGGCAAGACATTCGGGAGCGTGGTCGCCCTCGACGGGGTCTCGATGGACGTCACCCATGGCCGGGTGACGTGCGTGCTCGGCGACAACGGCGCCGGCAAGTCCACGCTGATCAAGATCCTCTCCGGGGTGCACCAGAACGACTCCGGGACCATGTACGTCGGCGGGAAGCCCACAGTCTTCGGCTCACCCAAGGACGCCGGCGACGCGGGGATCGCCACCGTGTTCCAGGACCTCGCGACCATCCCGCTCATGAGCGTCTGGCGCAACTTCGTGCTCGGCCGCGAGCCCCAGAAGGGGTGGGGGCCATTGCGACGCATGGACATCAGGGCGGGCCGGGAGATCGCGCGCCGCGAGCTGCTCATGTTCGGCATCGACCTGCGCGACCCCGACCAGCCCATCGGCACGCTCTCCGGCGGGGAACGGCAGGCCGTGGCGATCGCCCGGGCGGTCTACTTCGGTGCCGAGGTGGTCATCCTCGATGAGCCGACGTCGGCCCTGGGTGTGAAGCAGTCGGGCAAGGTGCTGAAGTTCGTGCGCGACGCCCGGGACCGGGGGATCGGCGTCGTGCTGATCACGCACAACCCGCACCACGCCTACATGGTCGGCGACGAGTTCGTGCTGCTCAAGCGCGGGCGGATGACCAACCGGTGGCTCAAGGACGAGGTGGAGCTCGACGAGCTGGTGGCGGCGATGGCCGGCGGCGCCGAGCTCGAGGACCTGGCCCACGAGCTGGGGGCCTAGGCCGGACCGCAACGCACACGAAACCTGCCTTTTCGTCCCGTTCAAATGGGACCCGTCCCGGGACGCACTCAGAACCGCCTGAATGGCACCCCTGGAGGGCGGCCAAACGGGCGGTTCCGTGTGCGTCCCGCGGAAGTAGGCCTGGTGGTCCACCCCTGACGGGCGGTTCCGTGTGCGAGCCGGTGGCCGCGGGCCTGGAGGGTGGGTGGCAGTCGGCTGCGCCTCGAGGGCGGGCGGCGGGCGGCGGGGCGCGGTAGCCGGTCGGCGGGTGGCGGGACCCCCGAAGGCAGCCGCGGGTGGCGGGACCCCCGAAGGCAGCCGCGGGTGGCGGGGGCGCGAGGCAGCCGCGGGTGCCGGGGCCGCGAGGGCGGGTGGGCGGGCCGCGGGTGGCGGATCGACGCTGCCCAGCACCGTGGGTGTGACGATGGGCCTGATCAGGCGCATGATTGAGCCATGAGCTTCTTCGATCGGCGGCCCGGGCTGCGCTGGGCGGTGCCTGCGGGCGCAGCAGTACTCCTCGTGGGTGGCGCTGCGCTGGCACCCATGGCGGCGAGCGCCGACCCGGGGCTCGAACCGCGCACGGCCGAGGAACTGCTGGTCGCCCTGGCGGAGCCCAGCGCCACCGCGGTCTCGGGCACGGTCGCCACCAGCGCGGACCTCGGCCTGCCCGACCTGCCGATGGGCATGATGCCCTCCTCCGGGCCGATGGCCCTGGCCAGCGGCGAGAGCACCCTGCGCGTCTGGACCGACGGTCCGGATCGACAGCGCCTGGCGATGATCGAGCGCTCGGCGGAGACCACGGTCGTGCGCAACGGCCAGGAGGCCTGGGTCTGGTCGAGCGCGAACGCGACCGCTGACCGCTACGTCCTGCCCCGACATGACGGGTCCACCGGCGCCGCACTCGACGGGTCCGACCTGCCGCCGGGGGTCGAGCTCCCGAGCACCCCGCAGGAGG
This sequence comes from uncultured Actinomycetes bacterium, assembly GCA_963706875.1. Lineage (GTDB taxonomy): Bacteria > Actinomycetota > Actinomycetes > S36-B12 > CAIYMF01 > Prado023. The sequence continues at coordinate 49,132 of CAVPNW010000018.1, forward strand.
CCGCCGCGATGGCCCTCGCGGCGATCGACCCCACCACCGAGGTCACGACGTCCGGTGTCGGCACGGTGGCTGGGCGCGACGCCTACGAGCTGGCGCTGACCCCGAAGGATCCCGAGACCCTCGTGGCGCGCGTCACGCTGTCGATGGACGCCGAGACGAATGTGCCGCTGCGGGTGCGTGTGTACTCCACCGCGATCCCCGATCCGGCCTTCGAGGTCGGCTTCAGCTCGGTGGACTACTCAACTCCCGACGCGTCCCTGTTCGAGTTCACCCCGCCGCCCGGGGCGACCGTCACCGAGCACGCGGCCGCCGACATGGACGCGGTCAAGGCGCCCGGCGGTGCTGGGGCGGACCTGCCCGAGGGCACCGAGCCGACGGTCGTGGGCCAGGGATGGAGCACGGTGGTGATCACCGACCTGCCGGTCGACTCGCTGGCAGACCTGGCCGAGGACGGGATGCGCGCAACGTCCGACGGGCCGGGCTACCGCAGTGGCGGCGACCCGGCTGGGACCGCCCTGGCCCTGATCGAGGCCCTGCCGGCCGAGTCCGGGGCCTGGGGGACGGGCCGAGTGCTGCGCGGCACGCTGTTCTCGGTGATCCTCACCGACGACGGCCGGGTCGCGGTCGGCGCCGTCAGCCCGGAGGCGCTCGGCGCCGCCCTGGCCGCCCAGTGACGGCTGCGACACCGTCCGGCACCGGTTCGTCCGGCACCGGGGAGACCGGCACGGCGTCATCCGCGACGCGCCTGGCTGACGGGCAGCGTTCAGCTGTCACCAGTGCGGGGCTGACCAAGCGGTTCGGGTCCCAGACGGTCGTCGACTCCATCGACCTCGACGTCCCGACCGGCGCGGTGTACGGCTTCCTCGGCCCGAACGGGTCGGGCAAGACGACCACGATCCGGATGCTGCTCGGCCTCGTCCGCCCGACCGGCGGGCAGATCGAGCTGCTCGGCGCCCCGATGCCCGGCGGCGGGGAGGCGGTCCTGCCCCGCGTGGGGTCGCTCGTCGAGGGCCCGGCGTTCCACCCGTACCTCTCGGGACGGGAGAATCTGGGCCGGCTGGACTCGGCTGACCGGTACGCCGAACCCCGCACCGCCGCCCACCGCATCGACGCCGCGCTCGACCGTGTCGGGCTGCTGGCCGCCGCCGGCAAGCGCTACCGGGCCTACTCCCTCGGGATGCGCCAGCGCCTGGCGATCGCCGCTGCCCTGCTGGCCCCCCGCGACCTGCTGATCCTCGACGAGCCGACCAACGGCCTCGACCCGCAGGGCACCCGCGAGGTGCGGCACCTGGTCGCCTCCCTGGCCGGGGACGGGGCGACGGTCCTGGTGTCCAGCCACCTGCTCTCGGAGGTCGAGCAGATGTGCTCGCACGTGGGCGTGATGCGCGAGGGGAGGCTGGTCGCGCAGGGCACCGTCGGCGCGGTGCGGTCCGCCGGTGCCGCCGCGGTCGTCGAGGTGACGACCGCCCAGCCCGAGCTCGCCGCCCAGGCCTTGCGTGCACTGGGCCTGACCGGTGTCGTGACGACCGGGAGCGGGGCGTCGGCGCCCCCCGGGGACGTCGCGCCCGAGCAGATCGTGGCCGCCCTGGTCGCCGCCGGGGTGGGCGTGCGCGGCTTCGCGGTGGCGGCCCCGAGCCTGGAGGACCTGTTCGTCTCCCTGACCGGGGAGGGCTTCGATGTCAGCGGCTGAGGCGGTGGGCGGGTCCGTGCGCGACGCACCGGGCGGGGCCGGTCCCGCCGCCGCGCCCCGGCAGTCCCAGGGGACGCTGGGCGCCTCGTGGCGGCTCCTGCGCTCGGAGATGCGACTGATCCTCGGCCGGCGCCGGAACAGGGCTGGCGTCCTGGTGCTGGCCTCAGTGCCCGTGCTGCTGGCGATCGCGCTGCGGGCGTCCGATCCCGGATCCGAGGGCGGCGGCCCCACCCTGATCTCGGCGGCCACCTCCAACGGCGTGTTCGTTGCCCTGACCGCCCTGACCGTCGAGATGGCGCTGTTCCTGCCCCTGGCGGTCGCGGTGCTGTCCGGCGACACGGTCGCGGGCGAGGCCAACATCGGCACGCTGCGCTACCTGCTCACCGTGCCGGTCGGCCGCACCCGGCTGCTGGTGGTGAAGTACCTGTCGCTGGTGGTCGGCGCGCTGATCGGCGTGGTCGTGGTTGCCGGCACCGGGATCGTCGTGGGTGGAGCGTTGCTGGGCCTGGGCCCCACGACGTTGCTGTCGGGCAACCAGGTCTCCCTGGCCGAAGCGCTGGGCCGCGTGGTCCTCGCGGTCCTCTACGTCACCGCCGGGCTGGCCGGGCTGGCGGCCATCGGACTGTTCATCTCCACCCTCACCGAGCAGCCGATCGCAGCCATGGTGACCACCACGATCATCTCGAGCGCGATGTGGATCATGGACGGGATCCCGCAGCTGGACTGGCTGGCCCCGTGGCTGCTGGTGCACCGCTGGGCGGCGTTCGTCGACCTGTTCCGCGATCCGGTCTTCGCCGACGTCATGCGCACCGGACTCCTGGTGGATGTCGGCTACATCGTGGTGTTCCTCGCCCTGGCCTGGGCCCGGTTCGCCAACAAGGACGTCACGAGCTGACGCTCGCGTCGGCGACGAACTGGCGCAGGCGCTCTTGCGTGGTCGCGCTGGTGTCCACCAGCTGGTTGAAGGCGGTGCCCAGGTCGTGGGCCTCGGTCCCGGCAGGGAAGGGCTCCACCCGCTGGCTGGTGTCACCTGCGCTGATGGACCGAGCGACGCGGGTCACGCGCAGGATCGGGTCGATCCCCAACCTGCGCATCCACCAGAACACCAGGGCGATCACCGCCAGCAGCACGCTGCCGACAGCCAGCAGCGTCGACCTCAGCCCGCCAAGGGCGGCATCGACCTCCCCCATGGATCGGCCCAGGACCAGGGTCCCCCCGTCCGGCAGGTCCGAGAGTCGCTGCTCGTCGGGACATCACCCGGTGGTGCCCCGGCGAGCAGCGCTGCGCACGGCCACCATCTCGGCGGCGATGCTGACGGCGATCTCGGCGGGGGTGGCGCTGCCGATCGGGACGCCCATGGGCGCGTGGAACCACGCGGGCATCTCCCGGTCGCCGACGATGCGACGCACCTTCGCGCGGCTGCCCAGCAGCCCGAGGTAGCCCAGCTCCAGCGGTTCGAGGGCTGCCAGGGCCACAGCGTCGCGATCGTGGGCGTGGGTCATGATCGCGACGCAGCTGGTCGGGCCCGGGGTCACGACCTGGTCCAGCTCCTCGTAGGTCCGCGTGACCCGCTCGTCTGCTGGGGTGTCGCCGTCGATCATCGCGAGAGTGGGGCGTTCGTCGATCAGGACCACGCGGAAGTCCAGCGCGACCAGTAGAGGGACCAGCGCGGAGCCCACGTGCCCAGCGCCGATCACGTGGACGACGTGCGTGGGTCCGCTGCGCACCACCTCCGACCAGGCAGCAGGTTCGGGGGCGGCTTGCTCACCGCCGGGGTCCACATGCCCCGCGACTTGCGGGTCGTCGGGCGCCGGTGGTGTCGGCGTCCCCGGCGCGGGCACTGATACGCCCGATCCGTCCATCAGGACCCGCCACCCGCCCGGATCAATCGACCAGTCCACCGATCGCCCCGCCGTGAGGGCGGCGACGAGCGAAGTGACGCCGGCCCGGTCAGTCTCGTGGAGGGGCGCAACAACCACCACCTGCGATCCGCCGCAGATCATCCCGGAGCCGTCGGCCCCTTCCCGGTGTCTCATCCCCACGCGAAGTGGTGTCAGGGACCGGGCACGCAGACCTACCGAGACCCGGTCGACCAGGCCGGCCTCCGCCGCCCCGCCCCCGATCGTCCCCGCCAGCGGCCCGTCCGGGCCGACAGCCATCACTGCGCCGCGCCGCCCGGGCGAGCTGCCCTGGCTGTCGACCACGGCGAGCAGGGCGCAGGGGTCATCGGCCTCGAGAGCGCGCGCCAGGGCCCGCCAGACGTCCACCTCAGGCATCGGCTGCACCGCCAGACCCGTCCAAGGGGCCATGCAGCAGGGTGAAGATCCGCTCCGGAGTCATCGGGGCGACCACGTCCGCCGGGAGGTCCGGGCGCACAGACTCGATCGCCGCGCGGATCGCGAACAGCGCGCCCAGTCCGTACACCAGGGGCGGCTCGCCCACGGCTTTGCTCCCGAGCAGCCCGGGAGACTCGCGCTGCAGCAGGGTCACCTCGACTTCCGGGGCGCTGTCGAGGTCGGGGATCTTGTAGGTCGCCAGCGAGTCTGTGACCAGCCGACCGGTCGTGTCATGACGGATCTCCTCGCTGGTCATCCAGCCGACCCCCTGGACGACGGCGCCCTCGACCTGGCCCCGGTCGATCGAGGGGTCGATGCTGCGCCCGATGTCGTGCACGACTGCGACCCGGTCGATGCGGGCGGTGCCGCGCAGGACGTCGACGCTCGACTCCACGACGGCCGCGCCGTACACGTGGTAGGCGAATGGCCGGCCGGTGAGGGCACCTGCGGAGAAGTCCAGCCCGGGGGTCGTGTAGTGGGCCAGCGCCGAGAGCCCGATGCGCTCGGCGTGGGCGCGCTCGACCCGGTCAGCCCACTCCAGCTCCCCGTCGGGGTCGACCTTGTCCAGGCCGGCGCGGATCACCCGGCAGGCCTGGATCGCCGCCGCACCGTTGAGGTCCGCGCCCGTGCTCGCAGCGGTCGGCGAGACGTTGGCGACCCGGGACGTGGTGGTCGGCTCGACGTGGACCAGCTCGACCGGGATCCCCAGCTCCCGCGCGACCGCCGCCTGGATCTTGGCGTACACGCCCTGGCCCATCTCGACCGCGCCGGTTGTGACCGATACCGTCCCGTCGGCGTACACGTGGACGAGTGCCTCAGCCTGGTTCAGGGGTCGAGCAGTGAACGCGATCCCGAAGCAGATCGGGATGACGTCCACGCCGCGCCGCTCGAGGGGGTGGGTCGCGTTGAACGCCTGCGCTGCGACGAGCATCCCCGCAGGGTCGTGGCGGGCCACGAGCTCCGCCCAGCACTCCCGGGCCCGCACATCGACCAGGGGCATCCCGTAGTAGGTGACGTCGCCCTCGCAGACGAGGTTGCGCTCCTGCAGCGCCATCGCAGGGACGCCCAGCTCGCGGGCTGCAGCCCGGATCGCCGACTCGAGGACTGCGATCGCCTGGGGGGCGCCGAACCCGCGGAAGGCCGTGTTGGACGGCAGGTTCGTCCGGGCGCTGGCAGCGGTGACCCGCACGTTCGGGATCGCGTACGCGTTGGTGGCGTGGAACAGCGAGCGCTCCAGGACCGCCGGCGAGAGGTCGGTCGTGCAGCCGGCGTCCTGCAGGAGCTTGGCCTCGTAGGCCACGAACCGCCCCTGCGCGTCCAGGCCGAGGCGGTAGTCGGCGCTGTAGGGGTGCCGCTTGCCCGTGATCCGCATGTCGTCACGGCGATCGGGCGCCACGCGGACGGGGTGTCCGGTCACCACAGCGCCCAACGCGGCGAGCGCGGCCCACGGCGTGGCCTGCTCCTCCTTGCCACCGAAGCCGCCGCCGAGTCGGGTGACCTGGAGCTCGACGAGGTTCATCGGCAGCCCGGTCACGGCTGCCACCGCCCGCTGCGTCGCGCTCGGCGACTGCGTGGAGGAGTGCACCAGCAGGCCGCCGTCGTCTCGCGGGAGGGCCAGGGCGCTGTGCGTCTCGAGGTAGGCGTGCTCCTGGGCGCCGAGGTCGACCCGACCGGAGACGACGGTCGTGCAGCCGGCCCACGCGGCGTCGACGTCCCCACTGGCGAACGTGCGCGGCGGGGCAAGCACCTCGCCCCGCGCGAAGGCCTCGCGGGCATCGAGGACCGCTGGGAGCACCACCCAGTCGGCCGTGACGAGCTGGGCGGCGCGCCACGCGGCGTCGGCGGAGTCGGCGACCACGAGGGCGAATGGTTCGCCGACGCAGTGGACCTCGCCGTCAGCCAGCAGCGGCTCGTCGTGGGCCATCGTGCTGATCTGGTTGACGCCAGGGATGTTGGTGGCGGTGAGCACCGCCCGGACCCCGGGATGCCCCGAGGCGGCCGCGACGTCGAGTTCCCTGAACGAGGCATGGGCGTGCGGGGAGACTGCGACCATCGCGTGCAGGCCACCAGATGGCAGGGGGAGGTCGGCGGTGAACCGGGCGGTCCCACGGATCAGGAGGTCGGTGTTGTCGGCGTTCATGAGGCTGCGCCCGTCGTCGCGGGCTGGGCGCTGGGGATGGACGTTGGCTGGCCCGGCGGAACGTGCGGTCCGGGCCGGTCGGGCGGGCCGCTCGGGCCGGGCGCGATAGGCGGGCGGGACCGTTCGAGCACCGCGGCCGCGAGGCGCGGGTTCCCCTCGGTGAGCGCAGCGACGAGCAGGTGCCCCAGCAGGGCACGCTTGTAGGCGGCCGAGCCGCGGACGTCGTCGATGGGCGTGACCTCGTCGGCGAGGACGGCAACCGCCCGGCGGATCACCTGGGCATCCGGGCTCGTCCCGCGCAGGGCATCGGCGGTGCGGGTCAGCAGCAGCGGGATCGGGGCCACGCCACCGGCGGCGATCCGCAGGTCCACGAGGGCGCCGGCGGGCCCGACGTCGAGCCGTACGGCGATGCTCGCACTGGCGATGTCGTCGAACCGGCGCTTGGCCACCTTCTCGAGGTGCAGCCGGGATCCGGGCGGTGGATCGGGGATCCGGACGGACAGCAGGACCTCGCCGCGGCGCAGGTCCACCGTCCGGTGGGCGAGGAAGAAGCGCTGCAGGGGGACCTCACGACGCCCAGCGGGACCGGACAGGACCACCGACGCCCCCATCGCCAGGAGCGGCAGCGCGAGGTCGGCCGTGGGCGAGGCGTGCACGAGGTTGCCGCCGAGGGTCGCCGAGGCCCGAACGGCGGGGGAGCCGAACTGCTCGAGGTGGTCGGGCACTGCCGGCCACCTCGCGGCGATCAGGGGACTGCCCTGGACCTCGGCGGCGGTCACGGCCGATCCGAGCTCCACGCCGCCCGGGATCTCGGTGATCCGGCACAGCTCGGGGACCCGGCGCAGCAGGGTCGGTCGCCGGTGCGGTGCAGTGGCGTGCCGGTGCTCGGGGATCTCGTCCGTGGCCCCTGCGAGCCACCGGTTCGGGTGCCCGTCGAAGGGCTCAGGCTCGATCGGGGGCAGTGCCATGGCGACCTGCAGGAGTGGCTCGGCCAGGAGGGCGTCGAGTGGGATCGGCCCCGGGCCGACGGCCAGCAGGTCACACGCCCGGCGGATCCCGGTGTACCCCGTGCACCGGCAGAGGTTGCCGGCCGCAGCGCGCCGCGGGTCTGTCCCGGACATCAGCGCCCAGGTCAGCGCGACGACGAAGCCCGGCGTGCAGAAGCCGCACTGCACCCCGCCGGAGTCGATCAGCGCGCGCTGCACCGGTCCGAGCTCATCACCCGAGAGCCCCTCTGCCGTGATGACATGGCACCCAGCAACCATCGCCACGGTTGTCAGGCAGGCGTTGTGCAGCTCGTAGACGGGCTCGAACCGGTCCGGTGAGCGCGTCCCGACGAGGACCATGCAGGTGCCACAGTCACCGGTCCGGCAGCCCGGCTTGGTGGCGGTGAGGTCGCATCCCTCACGCAGGAGGTCAATCAGGGTTGAGCCAGCGGGCGCTGAACTGCGCACCGTGCGGTCGTTGACGTGGACGATGGTGACCACGCTTCGACGCTAGCCCCAGCGACCCGGAGATCGCACGCCCGGGCCCGGGTCCACCACTCCCGTGCTGGGACCCGCGTGCGATCAGTCGCGCTCGACCCACCGGTCGATGGCCCACACCACGGCCATGACCAGGCCCGGGTCCAGCGAGCTCAGGTAGTCCACGGTGTACTTGTCGCGCACGGTCAGCCACTTCTGGGTGATCGTCGCGATCGGCTGGCCCTCGGAGCTGATGGAGTAGTTCTTCTCCATCAGGGTGCCCTGCACCTGCCACGTGCTCCCGTCGGCCATCGTCATGGTCATCTTGTCCTTGATGACGGAGAAGGCCTTGGCCTTGAGCTCGGCGACCTGGGAGCCGTCCGCGGCGGAGATCGTCATCCTCTTCGGGATGCCGAGGAACTGGCCCTTGACCGTGTAGAGGACCGTGTCCTGGGCGTCGCGCACCTCGGCCTTCGGGGTCGTGCCGATCTTGCCGTCGACGAACAGGACGCGGGCCCCGCCGGTGTCGCTCACCTCGAAGTCCCGGCCGGCGCCGAACTTGCTCTTGAACAGGATCCGGGACCAACCGTCCGCGGGAGGGGGTGCTTCAGCCATGCACGAATCCTTGCAGACGACCCGACCAGGCGCACGGGGCCCCTGTCGGGGAGTGCGGTCGATGGGTCGTCTGCCTGGGTCACCCCGCTGCGCGCAGCACCGTGCATGCCCGCAGGGTCACCCACTTGGACGGCGACCCCTGGTGTTCGAAGTCCACCCAGGTCTTGCCGCGGTACGCGTAGCGGTTCGCCCACCGGCCGTCCGCGTCCTGCCCTGCCACGAGCCAGTCGTAGGACGCCGCCAGCCGTTCGTCGCGGGCGTGGCCGAGCTCGGCCAGCGCCTCGAGGACCTGCAGAACGTCGGCCACGTACCCGGAGGGGAAGCCCAGCTTGAACCACGACGTGGATGGCTTCGTGTTGCCCCACCCCATGGGGTAGTCGGCCTGCGCCGGGTCGTGGGAGAGCAGGAACTCCACTCCTGCATCGATCGCCGCCACCACCTCGGGGGACCGCGCCGACTCGGGGATGCGGGCCAGGGCCAGCATCTCCTTGGCTGCCCCCCATGCGCACGGCAGGGCCTCGTTCGCGCCGCACGCGAACCCTGGCCCGGTCGTCCCCGAGGCGTAGTAGCGCGGCGCGTCCTGCCCGGTGATCGCCCGAGCTGCCCAGCTGATCGCCGACTGGACCCGATCGTCGCCCAGGTGGCCGAACCCGATGAGCGCGCGCAGCAGGTTGCCGTTCAGGCAGTGCAGGACGCTCGAGGGCGGGGGCGCGACCTCCCTGTGCGAGCCGGAGCACCCCAGGCCGCCCGAGGCGGTCGGGTTCATCCGCAGGACGTAGTCGCACGCCCGTTGGACGCGCTCGTCGGCTGGGTCCGCCCCGAGCTGGTCGAGGAAGATCAACGACCAGACGGTGCCGGTGTACTTGGGCGCGTAGCCGGGGCCAGGCTTGACCCACCACCCCTCGGGAGACTGGGCGGCCAGGGTGGCCGCGATCGGATCGCAGGCCATGGCCCCAGCCCGCGCGCTGACCGTGTCGGGATCGTCGGCCGGGCGATCCATCAGCCGCTGGAGGGTGGCCGCGCGCACGGCCGGGGTCTCGGGTTCGAGCAGCCACGACACCGGGTCGCCCCGGAGCCGATCGGTCCAGGTCATGGGTCAAGCATGGCACCGGAGCTCCCGGCTGGTCGCGGCGGCGACCAGGCCCCGGCGTCCGCCGATCGCCCTGTGCCGGCAGTGACGAAAGGCCCTATCTGGCCGGTGATCGGCGGCCATAGGCTGGCGGGGCCGCCGTCGGAGGTGCCCATGGCAACTGGCACGATCCTGGATCTCCATGGCCTGCAGGCGCTCATCGACGCCCTGCGTGGTCGTGGCTACCGAGTCATTGGCCCCAGGCCCCGGGACGGTGCGCTGGTGCTGGCCGACATCACCTCGGTCGAGGACCTCCCCCGCGGCATCGGCGACGACCAGGCGGCAGGCCACTACCGGACCCGTGCCCGCGAGGACGGAGCCCTGTTCGGGTTCGCGGCAACCGCGCAGTCGGCCAAGCCGCTGCTGTTCCCCGCCGACGAGCAGCTCTGGCGTGGAATGCGCGCGGGCGAGGGGTTCGGGCTCTCGCCCGCGGAGCCAGATCCGGCACCCGTCGCCCTGCTGGGCATCCGCGGGTGCGACCTCGCTGCGATCGGCATCCACGACACGGTCCTGCTCGGGCGGGCAGCGGTTGACACGCACTACGCGACCCGGCGCGCGCACTGCTTCCTGATCGCCGTCACCTGCGCGACCCCGGCAGGGACCTGCTTCTGCGCCTCGATGGGGACCGGGCCGAAGCCCGGCGAGGGAGCCGACCTGACGATGACGGAGCTGATCGACGCCGACGGGCACCGCTTCCTGGTCGAGACCGGGACCCCGGCGGGCGAGGAGGTCCTCGCCGAGGTGGCCAGCACTCCGGCGGTGGAGGCCGACCTTGCCGCCGCCGAGGCTGTCGTGGCCGGCGCGGTCGCCCAGATGGGGCGCACGCTGCAGACCGACGACCTGCGCGACCTGCTGTACTCGAGCGCCGAGAGCCCCCGGTGGAACGACGTGGCCGAGCGCTGCCTGGCCTGCACGAACTGCACGATGGTGTGCCCCACGTGCTTCTGCACCTCCGTGGAGGACGTGAGCGACCTGTCCGGGGACGTCAACGAGCGGCACCGGGTCTGGGACTCGTGCTTCTCGATGGAGTACTCGCGGCTGCACGGCGGCGCGGTGCGAACCTCGACCGGCGCCCGCTACCGGCAGTGGCTGACCCACAAGCTCGCTGCGTGGACAGACCAGTTCGGCACGTCGGGCTGCGTGGGCTGCGGGCGCTGCATCACCTGGTGCCCCGCCGGGATCGACCTGACCGCCGAGGTGGCTGCCCTGCGCGAGGACGCGACGCACCGCGAGACCACCCCGGCCAGCGCCGCCATCGCTGCGCCGCCCGGTACCGGCCCCGCGACACCCCCGACCCCGAGCACCGGCCGCTAGGAGGACCCCATGCGCACACTGGTCGAGTACCTGCCTGAGCACCCCTTCTTCGCCGGGCTCGACGAGGCCGCGATGGAGCTGGTCGTCGGCTGCGCACAGAACGTGCACTTCAGCCAGGGCGACGTCCTGTTCCGTACTGGGGAGCAGGCCAACACGTTCTACGTGATCCGCCACGGCCGGGTCGCCCTGGACATCCACGACCCCCGCCGCGGAACGATCGTCGTGGCCAGCCTCGGCGAGGGTGAGGTCGCCGGGTGGTCCTGGCTCGTCCCGCCCTACCAGTGGATGTTCGACGCCCGCGCTGTCTCCCCGGTGAGCGCGGTGGCCCTCGATGGCGCGTGCCTGCGCGGCAAGTGCGACCAGGACCCCGCACTCGGCTACGCCCTGATGCAGCGGGTCTCGCACGTCATGTACGAGCGGCTGCAGGACGCCCGGATGCGCCTGCTCGACCTCTACGGGAGCCCGTCGTGAGCGTGGACGCACCCCCCGCGACAGCCAGCGGCGACCTGCCTGTCGACCCCATGCTGCCGCGACCGTTCCAGGTCATCGGCACGCACCTGGACACCCGCGACACGGTGACCCTGGCCCTCGAACCCCTGGACGGGGCCCCCCTGGTGCACCGGGCCGGGCAGTTCACGATGCTGCACGCGTTCGGCGTCGGCGAGGTCCCGATCTCGATCTGCGGCGACCCGATGCGCCCGGGTCCGCTGATGCACACGATCCGTGACGTGGGGGCCGTCACGCACGCACTGGTCACCGCGACCCCGGGTACGACCATCGGCGTCCGCGGGCCGTTCGGCACCGGCTGGGACGTCTCCGACGGCCGCGGCGGGGACGTGGTCATCGTCACCGGCGGGATCGGCCTGGCGCCACTGCGCCCCGCGATCCTGGAGGTGGTGGCGCGCCGGGCCGAGTACGGCCGGGTTGTGCTGCTCTACGGCGCGCGCTCGCCCGAGGACATCCTCTTCGCCGAGGACATGGCCGCCTGGGCGGCTGACCACGGCATCGTCGTGGAGGTGACCGTCGACTACGGACCGCCGAGCTGGACCGGGCGGGTCGGGCTGGTCACGAACCTGGTGGCCCGGGCAGGATTCGATCCCCTGCACACCCTGGCCCTGGTCTGCGGGCCCGAGGTGATGATGCGCTACGCCGCCACCGCGCTGGTCGCCCGCGGGGTGCGCCCCGAACGGATCCGGCTGTCGATGGAGCGCAACATGAAGTGCGGCGTGGGGCTGTGCGGGCACTGCCAGCTGCGCGAGCTGTTCCTGTGCGTGGACGGGCCGGTGCTGGACTACGCGCGGCTGGCCCCCCTGATGGACGTCCAGGAGTTGTGATGACCGAGTCCCCGACCGCCGTCCGCACGCCCGATGCCGGGTTGTCCATGAAGGCGACTCCCGACCCCGGATCGTCGACCCCTGAGGCGGACGCCCCTGCCGCGCGCCCCACGCTGGCCGTCTGGAAGTTCGCCTCGTGCGACGGCTGCCAGCTCACCCTGCTCAACTGCGAGGACGAGCTGCTCGCGGTGGCCGAGCGGGTGCAGGTCGCCTACTTCCCCGAGGCCACGCGCGCGGTGGTCGCCGGGCCCTACGACATCAGCCTCGTCGAGGGCTCGATCACCACCCCCGGGGACGCCGAGCGCATCCAGCAGGTGCGCGCTGCGTCGCGCACGCTGGTCACGATCGGGGCGTGCGCCACCAGCGGGGGGATCCAGGCGCTGCGCAACTTCGCCGACGTCGGGGAGTACCTGTCGGTCGTGTACGCCCATCCGGCCTACCTGGCCACCCTCGACCGCTCGACCCCGATCTCCGCGCACGTGACCGTCGACTTCCAGCTGCGCGGCTGCCCGATCGACAAGAACCAGCTGCTCGAGGTGCTCTCCGCGATGCTCCAGGGGCGCAGGCCGCGTGTGCCCTCCTACAGCGTCTGCGTGGAGTGCAAGCGCCGCGGTGCTGTCTGCGTCGCCGTCGCCGACGGGATGCCGTGCCTCGGGCCCGTCACCCAGGCCGGGTGCGGGGCCCTGTGCCCCTCCTACCACCGCGGCTGCTACGGCTGCTTCGGCCCGCAAGACACCCCCAACACCGCCTCCCTGGCCGAGCGGCTGCGGGCCCACGGGATGCCCGAGGTCGACGTGATGCGCTTCTTCCGAACGTTCAACGCGGGGTCGCAGCCCTTCCGCGTCCAGAGCCTGACCCACGAGGAGGTGGCACCGTGACCCACAAGCTCACCTCCGGCAGCCACGTGCTCAGCGTGGAGACGCTGGCCCGGGTCGAGGGCGAGGGCGGCATGCACGTGCATGTCCAGGACGGCGAGGTCCTCGACGTGCACCTGCGGATCTTCGAACCACCGCGCTTCTTCGAGGCGTTCCTGCGCGGGCGGGCGTACACCGAGCCGCCGGACATCACCGCGCGGATCTGCGGGATCTGCCCGGTGGCCTACCAGTTCAGCGCCTGCCTGGCGATCGAGGACGCCTGCGGGGTGGTCGTCCCCGACGAGATCCGGCTGATGCGCCGCCTGCTCTACTGCGGGGAGTGGATCGAGAGCCACGCGCTGCACATCTTCTTCCTGCACGCCCCTGACCTGCTCGGCTACGACGGCGCGATCGAGATGGCGCGCGACCACCGCGGCCTGGTCGAGTCCGCCCTGCGGATGAAGCGCGCGGGCAACGAGCTGATGACCGTCGTGGGCGGGCGCTCGGTGCACCCGGTGAACGTCCGTGTCGGCGGGTTCCACCGGCTGCCCCGGCGCGAGGAGCTGCTGGCGATCCGTCCGGCACTGGTCGCCGCCCGCGAGGAGGCCATCGCCGCGGTGCCGATCGTGTCGGGGTTCGAGTTCCCCGAGTTCGAGCAGCCGTACCTGTACCTGTCGCTGGACTCCTCGAACGGCTACCCGCTGGAGTCCGGGAACCTGGCGACCTCCGCCGGGCTGGCCGCACCGGTCAGCGAGTTCGGCACGCATGTCGCCGAGTCGCACGTCGCCCACTCCAACGCCCTGCACGCGGCCTTCGACGGGCAGCCCTACGTGGTCGGTCCCCTGGCCCGGTACTCGCTGAACTCCGCGGCGCTGTCACCCCTGGCGCGTGAGGCTGCGGAGGTCGGCGGGCTCGGGGCCACGTGCCGCAACCCCTTCAAGTCGATCATCGTGCGGACCGTCGAGCTGATCCACGCCCTCGACGAGGCCATCGCGATCATCGACGGATGGCAGGGCGCCCCGGTCGCGGCGATCGACGTGCCGGCCCGGGCCGGCGAGGGGCACGGCGCCACCGAGGCCCCCCGCGGGCTGCTGTACCACCGCTACCGGTTCGACGAGGACGGCACGATCCTCGAGGCACAGATCGTCCCGCCGACCTCGCAGAACCAACCGGCGATCGAGGCCGACCTGCGGGCGTTCGTCCAGGCCAACCTGCACCTGCCGCATGAGGAGCTGACCCGGCAGTGCGAGGTGGCGATCCGCACCTACGACCCGTGCATCTCGTGCGCCACCCACTTCCTGGACCTGACGGTGGAGCACATCTGATGTATCCGGCCGGCGGCGGGGGGCCCGAGGCCCGGGTGCCTGTCGCCCCGTCGGACATGCCAGCCCGGGTGCTTGCCGCCCTCTCGGACATTCCTCCCCGGATGCTCGTCGTCGGCCTCGGGTCCCCGGACCGCGGGGACGATGCGGTCGGCCCGTTGGTGGCGGCAGCGGTCGCAGAACTAGCCGCCGCCCGCGGGCTCGTGGGCGTGCACGTCGTCGAGCGTGAGGACCCCACCGCGCTGGTCGACCTGCTGGATCCGACCGGCTCAGCGGCTGCATGGGACGGGGTCGTCGTGATCGACGCGGTCCGCTCGGGGGCGGCACCGGGGACCGTGACCGTCCTGGACGTGGGGTCCGACGGGCAGGACCTCCGCTCGCTCGGCGCGCGCCTGGACCCCGGACCCGCCGGAACCCACGGGTTCGGCCTCGCCGGCGCGATCGAGCTGGCCCGAGTGCTGGACCGGTTGCCAGCCCAGGTCGTGGTTGTCGGCATCGAGGCCGTCGGCTTCGACCACGGCGCCCCGCTGGCTGCGGCGGTCGGGGACGCGGTACCGCTGGCCATCGAGGAGGTCCTCGTCGCTGTCCGGCAGGCGTCCGTGGGGAGGTTGGACCCGCCCAGGGCCGACACCTCACACGAAGTGCGCCGTTAGCCTGCCCGCGAACGGCCACCCGACCCAAAGGGGCGAAGGTCCCTTGCCCAGCCCGCGCGAACGCACGACGGTGGAGGGAGACGAACCACGCCGAGGAGGTGCTGCGCAGTGGCCCCCGAGCGGACCGCGGCAGCCTCGCACCACCATGTCCCCGTGTCGGAGGTCGTCCTGCTGCTGGGCACGGACGCCACGCGGGGCCTGTTCAAGCCGCAGGCCGCTGACCGGCTCGAGCGGTTCGGGCCCAATGCCCTGCCCCCGGCACCGGGCCCGAGCGCGCTGCGTCGATGGGTGGCCCAGTTCAACCACCCCCTCATCTACGTCCTGCTCGCGGCCGCGGGGGTGGCCGCCCTGCTCGGTGAGACGGTCGACGCCGCGGTGATCCTGGGCGTGGTCCTCATCAACGCCGTCGTCGGCTACATCCAGGAGTCCCGCGCCGACGCCGCGCTGCAGGCCCTCGCAGCGATGACCCGGACCAACGCCAGGGTCGTCCGTGACGGGGCCACGGGCGACCTGGACTCCGTCGGGCTGGTACCCGGGGACCTGATCGTCCTCGAGGCTGGCGACCGCGTCCCGGCCGACACCCGGTTGACGTCGGTCCACGAGGTGACCATCGACGAGTCGATGCTGACCGGGGAGTCCGTGCCCGTCGGCAAGCACGCCCTGACGGTCCCCTACGAGACGGCGCTCGCGGACCGCGCGAACATGGCCTACTCCGGGACGCTGGTGATCCGGGGCAAGGCCATGGGCATCGTGGTGGCCACGGGCGGGCAGACGGAGATCGGGCGGATCCAGCAGCTGGTGGGCGAGGCAACCGGGGTGCAGACGCCGCTGACCCGCAAGTTGGCCGTATTCAGCAGGTGGCTCACCTGGCTGATCCTGGGGCTGGCCCTGATCACGTTCGCGATCGGGGTGGCGCGCGGGGAGTCGGTCGGGTACATGATGACCGCAGCCGTCGCGCTGGCCGTCGGTGCCATCCCGGAGGGCCTGCCCGCGGCGGTCACGATCACCCTGGCGATCGGGGTCAACCGGATGGCCCGACGCAACGCGATCATCCGGCACCTGCCAGCGGTCGAGGCCCTCGGCTCGACCACTGTCGTGTGCACCGACAAGACCGGGACCCTGACCCGCAACCAGATGGCGCTGGTCGCGATCGATGTCGCCGGGATGTCGATGGACCCGACGCAGGCGGCAGCCGTGCAGACCGACCTCGACGGGCCGCTGGCGGGGGATCCGCTTCGGGCCTGCCTGGCGGCCGCCAGCCTCTGCAACAACGCAGACCTGGCCGACGCCGACGGCCACGTGAGCACCGCAGGTGATCCCACGGAGACAGCCCTGCTGGTCGCAGCCCATGACGCAGGCCTCCGGCTCACGGCGTTGGAGGCGCAGTGGCCGCGGATCGACGAGATGCCGTTCGAGACCAGCCGGCGGTGCATGGCGACCCTGCACCGGGCACCGGATGTGGACGGCCGCGGGGTCGCGGTCCTGCTGGCCAAGGGAGCGGTCGAGCGCCTGGCCCCGCTGTGCATCGACCAGGTTCAGGCCGACGGGACCACAGGACCGCTGGACCCGGCGAGCCTCCTGGTCCGGGTGGAGGAGCTCGCGGGACGGGCCCTGCGCGTGCTGGCCCTGGTGCGTCGCACGGTCGACCCCGAGACCGACCCAGAGTCCGCCCTGGAGTCCGGCGGGCTCACGCTGATGGGCCTGGCCTGCCTCATCGACCCGGCGCGGCCCGAGGCGATCACCTCGGTGGCGCGGTGCCGTGCCGCCGGGATCGCGGTCAAGATGATCACCGGGGACCACCCGGCCACCGGGGCGGCCATCGGAGCGGACGTCGGGTTGGCCGGGCCCGGGGTGCCCCCCGTGGTCGTGACCGGCCGGGATCTGCAGGCGGTCGGCCAGGACGACCTGCCCGACCTGATCGAGCGGACCCACGTCTTCGCCCGGGTCACCGCCGAGCAGAAGCTGCGCATCGTGCTGGCCCTCCAGGGACGCTCCGAGGTCGTGGCGATGACCGGCGACGGGGTGAACGACGCGCCCGCGCTCAAGCAGGCCGACATCGGCGTCGCCATGGGGATGGTCGGCTCCGAGGTCGCCAAGGACTCGGCCGACATGGTCCTCACCGACGACAACTTCGCCACCATCGAGGCTGCTGTGGAGGAGGGCCGCGGCGTCTTCGACAACCTCACCAAGTTCATCTCCTGGACCCTGCCCACGAACCTCGGTGAGGGCCTGGTGATCCTGGCCGCCATCACGCTGGGCACGACCCTGCCCATCACCCCGGTCCAGATCCTCTGGATCAACATGACCACGGCCGTGGCCCTGGGCCTCATGCTCGCCTTCGAGCCCGGGGAGCCGGACCTGATGCAACGTCCCCCGCGTGACCCGGGACAGCCGATCCTCACAGGGGTGCTGGTCTGGCGGATCATGGGCGTCTCGGCGATCCTGCTGCTGGGCGCCTTCGGACTGTTCCAGCTGGCGCTGGAGTCGGGTGACTCACTCGAGGTCGCCCGCACGGTGGCCGTCAACGCCTTCGTGATGGTCGAGCTGGCCTACCTGTTCAACTGCCGGACGCTGACCCTGCCGGCCCACAGCGTCGGGTGGTTCACCAATCGCAACCTCCTGCTCGGCGTGGCCATCATGCTCCTGCTCCAGGCCGCGTTCACCTACGCGCCCTTCATGAACACGCTCTTCGGGTCGGCACCGATCAGCGCGACCGACTGGGTGCTGGTGATCCTGCTTGCGCTGGCCGCGTTCGTGGTCGTCGAGGCCGAGAAGGCCTGGCGCGCCCGGTCCGCGGCACGCAATCGGTCGGGGGCATCGCACGCGGTGGGCCAGAATTGACCCGTGAAGCCCCTGGACCCGCGCCTGCTGGCGCATGCGCACGCCACGCGCGGGTTCCTGCTGGCCTCGGTGGTGATCGGGACCCTGTCCGCCCTGCTGCTGGTCGCACAGGCCTTCCTGATCGCCACCGCCGTGACGGCCGCCTTCCAGGACGGGGCCACCGCTGCCGACCTGACCGGCCAGCTCGCCGCGCTGGTCGCGATCGCCCTCGCCCGGGCCGTGCTGGCGTGGGCCTCCGAGGCGGTCGGTCACCGGTCGGCGGCCACCGCCACCTCCCAGCTCCGGATGCAGGTGGTCGAGCGCGCACTGCGCCTGGGCCCGGCGTTCCTGGGCGGGCGCGGCGTGGGCGAGCTGACGACCCTGGTGACGCGGGGAGCCGGCGCACTTGACACCTACTTCGCCCGGTACCTGCCCCAACTCGTCCTGGCTGTCGTGGTACCGCTGATCGCCACCGCGGTGATCGCCACCCAGGACCCGCTGGCCGCGGTCATCATCGCCCTGACCGTGCCGATCATCCCGATGTTCATGGTCCTGATCGGCCGGTACACGCAAGCCAAGGTCGACCGGCAGTGGGCCACCCTCGGGGTCCTGTCCGGGCACTTCCTCGACGTGGTCGCGGGCCTGCCGACCCTCAAGATCTTCAACCGGGCGAAGGCGCAGGTGGCCACGATCCGGGCGGTGGGAGACCAGTACCGGACCAGCACCATGGGCGTCCTGCGGATCTCCTTCATGTCGTCGTTGGTGCTCGAGCTGCTGGCCTCGCTGTCGGTGGCGATCATCGCCGTGGCGATCGGGCTGCGCTTGGTCGAGGGCACCATGGAGCTGTCCACCGGCCTGGCCGTCCTGATCCTGGCTCCCGAGGTCTACCTGCCCCTGCGGCTGGTGGGCCAGCACTTCCACGCCGCCGCCGACGGGGTGGGGGCGGCCGAGCGGATGTTCGAGGTCCTCGAGGCGGACCTCCCTGCGGCGGGGACGCAGCGGGTCGACGCCGCGACCGCCACGATCCGCGTGCGCGACCTCGGCGTGACGTTCGGCGACCGGGTCGCGCTCGCCGGTGCCTCGTTCGAGATCCTCCCCGGCCGGGTCACGGCCGTCGTCGGCCCCTCCGGGTGCGGCAAGTCCACGATCCTGTCCGTGCTGCTCGCGCTGGTCGGGCCGCCGACCGGGAGGGTCGAGGGGGTGGTCGAGGTCGAGGACCGAGCCGGCCGCGCCACGGTGCTGGCCGACCTCGACCCCGTCGCCTGGCGGGCCCAGATCGGATGGGTGCCGCAGTCCCCCGCGATGCTGGGCGGCACTGTGGCCGACAACGTGCGCTTCGGCCGCCCGGGGTTCGACGACGCAGATGTGGCCGGCGCCCTTCGCGCAGCGGGGCTCGATCCTGACGAGCTCCCGGGCGGGCTCGCGACGGCGGTCACCGAGGGGGGTGCGGGGGTGTCAGTCGGGCAGGCCCGACGCATCGGCGTGGCCCGGGCCCTGTTGGCCGACCCGGCGATCCTGCTCTTCGACGAGCCGACGGCGGCGCTGGATGGGACGCGCGAGGCGGAGGTCGGCGCCACCGTGGCTGCCCTTGCCGCCCGCGGGCGGACTGTCGTGGTGGTCACCCATCGCCGCTCGCTGGTGGACCTGGCCGACGACGTGGTGGTCCTGGCCGGCGCAGAGGCGGGGGTGCGGGCATGAGCAGCGCCACAGCGTCGTCCGCGCTCTCCGCGGAATCCGGGAGCTCCCCCGCAACCCCGACCGCCCGGCCGCTGCGCCGCCTGTGGCGCCTTGCCGACCCGGACCGCGCCCGGCTGGCCCTGGCCGCACTGCTGGCGACCCTGTCCCTGGCATGCGGCGTGGGCCTGCTCGCGGTGTCCGCCTGGCTGATCTCGCGGGCATCCGAGCAGCCACCGATCCTGTTCCTGCAGGTCGCGATCGTCTCCGTCCGCGCATTCGGCATCTTCCGGGGGGTGTTCCGCTACGCCGAGCGGCTGGTCGGTCACGACGCGGCATTCCGAAGCCTGACCCGTATCCGGGTGGGCGTCTACGACCGGCTGGAGCGGCTGTCCCCCGCCGGGCTGGGGGCCTACCGGCAGGGCGACCTCATGGCGCGCCTGGTCGGCGACGTGGACTCCTCCGTGGACCTGATCGTGCGCGTGGTGCTCCCGGTGACCTCCGGGCTCCTGGCCGGCGGGCTCGCCGTCGCGATCGGGGCGGCGATCCTGCCCGCCGCGGGCCTGGCCCTGCTGGCCATGGTGGTCGTGGTCGGGGTCCTGTCCCCGTGGCTGACCGGGAGGATCGGCGCCCAGGCACTGCGCTCCCGCGCGGGCGCTGAGGGCCGGTTGTCCGCCCAGGTGGTCACGAGCCTGTCCGCGGCCCCCGAGCTCCTCGCGTACGGCGCGGTCGAGGCAGCTGTTGCGGGCATCGCCCGAGCGGATGCCGAGCTCACCGACCTCGACCGCCGCTCGGCCACCGCATCAGGTCTCGGTGGGGCGCTGGGCGCCCTGGCGACCGGCCTGACCGTCGTGGCCTGCATCGCCCTCGGGGTGACGGCCGTCGGCGACGGCCAGGTCGACGGCGTGTGGCTGGCCACCCTCGTCCTGATGCCCCTGGCGATCGCCGACGTCCTGTCCGGGATGCCCGCCGCCGCGCTGGCCCGGGCGAAGGTGCGCGGCGCTGCTGAGCGGATCTTCGAGGTGATCGACGCCCCCGACCCGGTACCCGCCGACGTCCCGGGACGCGCCGCGATGGGACCGGACCGAGCGCGCACCGGCACCACCGCGCCGCCCGACTCCGCCGCCGCCCCTGTCACGATCCCGCCCGCCGGCACCGCCCTCGAACTCACCGGTATCGCCGCCCGCTACCCCCGTGCCGGCGCGGACGCGGTCACCGGCATCGACCTCCACCTCGCCCCCGGGCGGAGGATCGCCCTCGTGGGGCCGAGTGGGTCGGGCAAGTCCACGATCGCCGCGGTCCTGCTGCGCCTGCTCGACCACCGAGCCGGCAGCTACCGGCTCGCCGGCCACGACGTCCGCGACCTCGGCGAGGAGGGGGTTCGCCAGGCACTGACCGCCGTCGACCAGCAGGCCCATCTCTTCGACACCACCATCGAGGAGAACCTCAGGCTGGCCAACCGCGAGGCGGACGCCGGGCAGATGCGCGCCGCCATCGAGGGCGCCCAGCTCGACGGTTGGATCGACGACC
Source organism: uncultured Actinomycetes bacterium (assembly GCA_963706875.1). Lineage (GTDB taxonomy): Bacteria > Actinomycetota > Actinomycetes > S36-B12 > CAIYMF01 > Prado023. The sequence goes on from CAVPNW010000018.1 coordinate 70,006, forward strand.
TGCCGGCCGGGATGGCCACGCGGGTCGGTGCCCACGGTTCGGCGGTGTCCGGCGGCCAGGCCCAGCGCATCGCCCTGGCGCGGGTGCTGCTGGCCGACCGGCCGATCGTCGTCCTCGACGAGCCCGGGGAGCACCTCGACCCGGGCATGGCCGACCAGGTCACGGCTGCGGCGCTGAGCTCCACCGCGGGGCGGTCCGTGGTCCTGATCACCCATCGGATGGCCCACACTGGCGACTGTGACGAGGTCGTCGTGCTGAGCCAGGGACACGTCGTGCAGCGCGGCACACCCGAGGAGCTGCGCGAGGCCGAGGGCTGGTACGCCGAGGCCGCCGCCCGCGAGGAGGGCAGCCCGCTGAACCCGAAGGAGCCCACGGATGGCTGAACCGCACGAGCGCGGGCTCTTCAGCGCGGTCGTCGCGGTCGCCGCGGGGCTGGAGCTGGGGGCCACCCTGCGCCGGATCGTGCAGTCGGCCGTGGACCTCGTCGACGCCTCCTACGGGGCGCTGGGCGTGCTCGGCCCGGATGGGGACCTGACGGAGTTCGTCCACGTGGGCATCGACCAGGCCGCGCAGGCCGTCATCGGCGACCTCCCCCGTGGGCGGGGGATCCTGGGGCTGCTCGTCAACCACCCGGTGCCGATCCGCCTGGACGACATGGCCAGCCACCCCTCTGCCGTCGGGTTCCCCCCGGGGCATCCGCAGATGAAGTCCTTCCTGGGCGTGCCGGTGAAGGTGCGCGGGCAGGTGTTCGGCAACCTGTACCTGACCGACAAGCGCGGCGCCGAGGGATTCAGCACCGCTGACGAGCGGATCGTCACCGCCCTGGCCGCAGCCGCCGGGGTGGCCATCGACAACGCCCGGCTCTACGAGCGCTCGGTGATGCGCGAGCGCTGGCAGGCCGCCGTGGCCCACATGCACGGGGCGGTGCTCGAGGGGGCGGACGCCGGCGAGGTCCTGCAGATCGGCACGACGCGCGCCGCGGAGCTCGTGCACGCCCGCGCGGGCATCGTGGCACTGCCGTCACCGGCCGGCGTGCTGCGGGTGGAGATCGTGATCAGCGACCTCGAGCCCGGTGCCCGCGCCTCGCGCTGGCGCGTCGGTGCCGCCGATGTGCCCACCGACGACACCGGCCTGGCCCGCTGGCGAGGGGCCGCCGTGGATCCCGACGGCCCGATCGCCCGCTGCTACGCGACCGGCGAGGCGGCCGAGGGGGTTGAGCGCCTCATGGGTCCGGCCGAGGCGCTCGATGGGCGGCCGGCTGACGAGATCCCGGTCCTGGCCCTTCCCCTGCGGACCCCGGACGACGTCCTCGGCGTCCTGGCCCTCGTCCCGCGGCCGGGGGCGACCTTGACATCCGAGCAACGCGAGCTGGCCTTCAACTGCGCGGGCCAGGCAGCGCTCGCGCTCATGCTGGCACGAGGGCGGCGGGAGAAGGAGCGGATCGTCCTGCTCGAGGAGCGCGACCGGATCGCCCGGGACCTGCACGACCTGGTCATCCAGCGGCTCTTCGCGACCGGGATCTCCCTGTCGGGGGCTGCGCGGGTCGCCGACACCCCCCAGCCGGTCGTCGACCGGCTCGAGTCGGCCGTCGATGCCCTGGACACCACGGTCAAGGAGATCCGGGCCACCATCTTCGAGCTGCACCAACCGGTGGGCCACGCCGTGGGCGGGGTCCGTGGCCGGATCCTCGAGGAGGCCGCGGCCGCCGCCGTCGTGCTCGGGCACGCCCCGTCCACGCGCTTCACCGGGCCGGTCGATGCTCTCGTGGACGACGCCCTGGCCGGGGACCTCCTGGGGGCCCTGCGTGAGGCGCTGGCGAATGTGGCCAAGCACGCCCAGGCCGACCGGGTCGAGGTGCTCGTGGCGGTCGAGAACGACGCGGTGCTGCTGCAGGTCACCGACGACGGGGTCGGCGTCCCCGAGGAGCTCGGTCGTCGCTCCGGCTTGCTCAACCTCGCCGAGCGAGCCGCTCGCTACGGCGGCTCGTGCACGATCACCCAGCGCTCGATCGGTGGGTCGGTGCTCAGCTGGCGGGTCCCGCTGGACTGAGGTGCCCCGGCTTGTCGCGGCACCGATGGGTGGCAGGTCAGCGGCGGCGCGGGGCCGCCAGTCGAATCAGCATGTCGACCAGGAAGTCAGCATCGCGGTGGAACCGCTCGAGGTCGCAGTCCAGGAGCAACTGGTGGATCAGGCCGATGAGCCCTGGCGTCCACAGCCTGGTCAGCTCAGCCACCGCGACGTCGTACTCCTCGTCAGCGCGGGCGCAGATCTCCTCGAGCCGGGCCGGGATCAGCTCGGACATCCTCGGCCAGTCCCCGGGCAGGGGGCACGGGCCGTCCCCTGCCCCGCGTCGGGCGGCAGTGAGCACCTCGAAGCGGACCAGCTCGAGGATCGCGGCGTCTGCCAGGAAATCCGTGGCGTACCAGTGCACGACCCGCCGCAGCTCGATCTCCAGGCCGTCGGACCCGGTGACGAACTGATCCCTGCCGGCCCGGAACAGGACCCTCCTGGTCAGCGCGCCCACCAGGTCCGAGCGGCTGGGGTAGATGTACTGCAGGGTGCTCAGCCGGACACCCGCCTGCGCCGCGACGTCGCGCAGGGTCAGCGCATCGAGGCCCTCCCTGACCAGGACCTCGACAGCAGCATCCAGCAACTGCTCACGCCTCTGGGCAGCACGCACATATCCGGCCAATGGGGGGACCTCCTGGCTCGGCGGATCGCTGCAGGCGACGAGGGGCACTGTGCCGCACAGAGTAGTACAACGGACCCACAGGCACGTGCAGGGCAGGTCACGACCGGCTCGCGGACACCGAGGACACCGCGCCCGGACCGGGCGAATGTTTGCCGGCCGCAGAGCTGGGTAGAAGTAGGTCACGCGACCTTGGTCCTTGGACCGTGGTCACCTGACTTCACTCACATGGATGGAGACCGACATGACCTCCCCCCGCACCAACGCCGCGGGCCCCCCGCGCCGCGGCCGCCGCATGCTCGCCGCCGGCGTGGCCGTGGGCATGGCCACGATGGCCGTCGCCCCCGCCGCCATGGCCGCCGACGAGGCCTGGACCGTCAAGGGCTGGAACCACCAGGGCAGCGTCCAGTTCACCAACGGATCGAGCACGACCGCGTTGATCCAGATCAGGAACTCCAGTGGCCAGATCCTGGACACGTACTGCATCCAGCGCACGGTCCCCACGGGAGCCGGCGACGGCAAGACGGAACTCGACTGGAGCAGCTCCGGCATCGCCAACCTCAACAACGTCGCATGGATCCTGAACCACTCCTACCCCACGGTCTCGGACCTGAAGGTCCTGGAGGCCGCGGTGGAGACGCACCTCGGCAGCGGGGTCGACGTCGACCTGGACAAGAAGGAGGCCGTCGCAGGGACTCAGGCCGCCATCTGGCACTTCACAGATGACGCCACGATCTCGCCCACCAACAACTCGGATGTCATCGCCCTGTACGACTACCTGACTGATCCCGCGGTGAACACCGGTGTCCAGGAGAGCCCCGCGACGTTGGCTCTGCAGGGCCCCACGCAGGACGCCTACCTCGACCTGAGCCAGGACAACCTGGTGGGTCCCTTCACGCTCTCCACCTCCATCGCCGAGGTCGCTGTCTCCAGCACCGGCGGCTCGGTGGTGGATGCGCAGGGCAACCCGGTGACCGCCGCGAGCAACGCCGACGAGTTGTTCATCTCCGTCCCCAGGGGCAGCGACCCCGGGAGCGCGACTGTCACGGTGTCCGGCACCGGCACCATGCCGATCGGGCGGGTGTTCGCCCCCATCCCGGGCAAGAAGACCCAGACCCTCATCACCGCGACCAGCAAGTCCGTGAGCCTGAGCGACTCCAAGAGCGCAACCTGGTTCGCCAAGCCCGACATCGAGATTCCCCCGGTGGACCCGCCGGTGGACCCCCCGGTCGACCCCCCGGTCGACCCCCCGGTCGAGCCTGAGGTGCCAGTCGACCCGCCGGTGATCCCGGTCGAGCCGCCCACCGAGCCGGAGCGGCCCGAGACCGTCCCGCCGACGGTCGAGACCCCGGACCCCACCGAGCCCGAGCGGCCCGAGACCGTCCCGCCGACGGTCGAGACCCCGGACCCCACCGAGCCCGGGGACACCGATGAGGTCGTCGAGGCTGAGGAGGCCGAGGACACCGGACGCTGAGGAGCTGGCCCACACCGGTGGGTCCCTGAACGCCGCCGTCCTGGGCGCCGGGCTGCTCGCCGGTGGCGCCGGGCTGGTCATCGCCAGACGCCGCGCCGGGGCCTGACCTGCCCCGAGGACTCACGCCTGAGGCCCCGGCTCCCCATGAGGGGGGCTGGGGCCTCTGACGTGGTGCGCTTGCGCAGGGAGGTCCGGGTCAGGCAGGCACCTCGTCGAGGACGCCGTGCTCCGGGTTGGCGATGTCCTGAGCCGACAGGCGCTTGCGGAACACCCAGTAGCTCCACGACTGGTAGCCCAGGACGATCGGCACGAAGATCACCGCGACCCAGGTCATGATCGTCAGCGTGTAGTCCGTCGACGAGGCGTTCGTCGTGGTCAGCGACGGATCGCCGCCGTTGACGTTGGGCATGACGTAGGGGAACAGCATCCCGAACAGTGCCACCACGGCCAGGCCGATGGTCACCGCGCTGAACGTGAACGCCCAGCCCTCGGAGCGCTTCATGTGCATCAGGATCGAGACGACCCAGCTCACCGCGGCGAGCAGGACGGGGATCCAGGTCCATGCCTTGTCGGAGTACGCCAGCTGCGCCCAGACGAGGAAGGCCACGGCGAGGACCGCAGCCACGAGGCCGGTCTTCTTGCCCACGTCGTGAGCCCGGTCGCGGATCGTGCCGGAGGTCTTCAGGCTCAGGAACACCGCACCGTGGGTCAGGAAGATCGCCACGAAGGTCAGCCCGCCCAGCAGCGCGAACGGGTTGAGGAGGTTGAAGAAGCCGCCGTCGTACTCGACGTTGCCGTTCATCTCCTTGAGCGGAACGCCGCGCACGATGTTGGCGAACGCCACGCCCCACAGAAGCGCGGGCACGAACGAGCCGAACACGATGGCCGCGTCCCAACGGGTCCGCCACGAGCCGTCGGAACGCTTGCTGCGGTACTCGAAGGCCACACCGCGCACGATGAGCGCCACGAGGATCAGGAACAGCGGCAGGTAGAAGCCGCTGAACAGCGTCGCGTACCACTCGGGGAACGCCGCGAACGTGGCGCCGCCGGCGACGAGCACCCACACCTCGTTGCCGTCCCAGAGCGGGCCGAGCGTGGTGACGATCGCACGCCGCTCAGCCTCGTCCTTGCCGACCACGGGCAGGAGCATTCCCACGCCGAAGTCGAAGCCCTCGAGCACGAAGTAGCCGATCCACAGGACGGCGATCAGGATGAACCAGACAGTTGTCAGTTCCATGACAGTTCCTCTCAGGGCCTCAGTAGGAGATCGTCAGCGGGGCGTCGAGCTCGCGATCGACGAAGGGGTCGATCACTGCCTCCGGCGGGCCCTGCCTGACCGTGCGGATGATCAGGCCGACCTCGACGATGGCCAGAACCGCGTAGAGCAGCGTGAAGCCGATCAGCGAGACCCACACCTGGAAGCTCGTGACGATCGGCGACACACCAGCTGCCGTGGTCATCAGGCCGAACACGATCCACGGCTGGCGGCCCATCTCGGTGAAGATCCAGCCGAAGCTGGCGGCGAGCAGGGGCAGGAGCGGCAGCGTGAGGGCAGCCCGAGCGGCCCACTTGCTGCGCGGTCGACGATCACCCCGATAGGCCCACAGCGCCCACAGCGCGTAGAGCATGGCCAGGAACCCGAACCCCATCATCAGGCGGAAGGTCCAGTACGTCACCGGGATGTTGGGGGCGAAGTTCGTCAGGCCCGTGGAGGCGTAGGTCTGGGCGTACTCCTCGTTGAGGTTGTTGATGCCCTTGACCTCGGCGTTCCAGTCGCCCGTGGCCAGGAAGCTCAGGAGCTTGGGGATCGTGATGGAGAAGACCTCCTCGGATCCGTCCAGGGTCCCGATCGTGAAGATCGAGAAGTCAGCAGGCTGCGAGGTCTCGTAGAGCGCCTCGGCGGAGGCCATCTTCATGGGCTGCTGCTCGGTCATGATCTTCGCGTCGACGTCGCCGGAGACGACCACGATCGCCGAGGCCACCAGCGTGGTGATGAGACCCAGCTTCATCGTGGACCGGGCGACGTCCGCGCCGCGGTCCTTGACCAGCAGCCAGATGGAGATGCCCGCGACCAGCGAGCCGGCCACCATGAACGAGGAGGAGATCGTGTGGACGAAGGCCACGACGGCCGTGTTCTGCGTGAGCACCGCGGCGAAGTCGTTGAGCTCGGCCCGGCCCGTGACGGGGTTCACCTCGTACCCGACCGGGTGCTGCATCCAGGAGTTGGCGGCCAGGATGAAGTAGGCCGAGAGCATGGTGCCCAGCGCCGCCAACCAGATGGTGGCCAGGTGGACCTTCTTCGGCAGGCGATCCCAGCCGAAGATCCACAGGCCGAGGAAGGTCGACTCCAGGAAGAAGGCGAGCAGGCCCTCGATGGCCAGCGGGGCGCCGAAGATGTCGCCGACGAACCGGGAGTAGTCACTCCAGTTCATCCCGAACTGGAACTCCTGCACGATGCCGGTGACCACCCCGATCGCGAAGTTGATCAGGAAGATCTTGCCGAAGAACTTCGTCGCGCGAAGCCACTTCTCATTGCCCGTGCGCACCCATGCGGTCTGCATTCCGGCGACCAGCCAGACCAGTCCCAAGGTGATCGGTACGAAGAAGAAGTGGTACACCGTCGTGATGCCGAACTGCCATCGCGCAAGGTCCAAGACGTCCATGGCCATCCTCGTCTGCACAGACAGGCCAGAGTGGCCCAGTCGTCGCCAGCCTCCCACCACCGGACAACCGCAGGGGCCGACCATCGCCCGTAACTTCCGGGACCTTGGTCACGTTTCGCCCGGTTCCTAGGTCATACCCTGCGGGGTATGACCTGCGTCACATGGCCAGTCGCCGGATCCCCGATGTGATGGGCGATTCGCGCCGCGCGGCGCCCGCGGCGGGGCATGGGCTACATGGGGGGCGCGGCGGTGTCGTCCGGGAAGACCGAAACTCCCTCGGGGAGCGTGGCATCCAGGCGCGCGAGGTCCTCGTCGCTCAACTCGATCCCCGCAGCCGCAGCCGACGAGCGGGCGGTCGCGGGGCGGGTCGACCCCGGGATCGGGATCACCTGCGGGCCCAGCGCCATCAGCCAGGCGAGGGCGACCTGCTGCGCCGAGACCCCCCGCTCGGCGGCCACCTCGGCGAAGGCTGCGTACCGCGAACCGAGCTCGCCGGACTGGGATGCCCCGCCGAGGGGGGACCACGGCAGGAAGGCGATGCCCCGCTCGATGCATCGGGCCAGGACATCGGCGTCGGCGCGGTACCGAGCGGAGTACTCGTTCTGGACCGCGGCGATGCCCCCGTCATCGGGCCCGCCAACCAGCTCGAGAGCCCGATCGAGCATCGCCAGGGTGACGTTTGACAGCCCGATGTGCCGGGCGATCCCGTCGGCCCTCACCGCGGCCAGCCCACCGACCTGCTCCCCGAAGGGGACAGCCGGGTCGTGACGGTGCAGGTAGTAGAGGTCGATCACGTCGACGCCCAGGCGCTGGGCCGAGGCCCGGGCAGCGGCGCCCAGCGCCTCGGGGGTGCCGGACCGGCCCCAGCGGTCGCCATCCGGGCCGGGCGCACGTGTGATCCCGCCCTTGGTCGCGATCACGATGCGCGACCGGTCGGCCTCCGACCCCGCCCAGGAGCGCACCGCCTCGCCGACGAGCACCTCGTTGTGGCCGAAGTGATGGCCGTCAGGGGCGTAGATGTCGGCGGTGTCCACCAGCGTCACACCACTGTCCAGGGCAGCGTGCACGGTCGCCAGCGCCCGCGGGCGCTCGGCCAGCATCGCCGGGTCGGACAGGGGCATGGCACCCAGCCCGATGGGGTGGACGGACAGCTCGGCTATGCGTCGGGTGGTCATGGGCCGAGCCTGCCACGGATCCGGGTCCCGTTTCCCACTAGCCTGAAACCCATGACGCTGCGACACCGGGTGATGGCAGTCGCCCTCGCGGCGCTCGCGATCATCGCCGTGCTCGGCGCCCAGCTGGTCCTGCGCTACGCCGACACCCAGCGCAGCCTCTCGGAGGTCGTCGACATCCTGGCCCCGGCCAGCACCGCCGTGGCCGACCTCAACGAGGACATCAACAACATGGAGCGCCGGCTGCGCATCTACGTGTCCTCGGAGTCCAACGGCATGGGACTGCTCTACCGGGCGGCGGTCGTGTCCGCCCAGGCCAACCTCGAGGAGTTGCGCACGCTGCTCGAGGGTCGTGAGCCCGACAGCACTCTGGTCGAGGATGTGGACTCCGACCTCGCCGCGTGGCTGGCGACGGTGGGCGACCCCGTGACCTCGGCCATGGATGACGGCGAGCGGCAGGTCGCCCAGGAGATCCTGGACTCCCCGCAGTCCCAGTCGGCCTACGTCCAGCTGACCTCCGACACCTTCCGGCTGTCCACGCTCCTCACCCGCCAGCAGCAGGACACCCTCGATGACCTCGCCGCGGCCGCCACCCGGCTGGCGTGGACCCTCGGCGCGGCGCTGGTCGTGCTGCTCCTGCTGCCGCTGGCCACCTACGTCGCCGTCCGCCGACACGTCCTCAAGCCGATCGCCGCCCTGCGTGGGCAGCTCCGGGAGGCCGCCACGCCCGGGCACCACGACGCCGTGATCGAGCCGGTCGGCCCTCCGGAGCTGCGCGACCTGGGCGCCGACGCCGAGGCCCTGCGCCGGGCGCTGGTGCACGAGATCGACGAGGCCACGGCCGCCCGGGAGGCCCTGGAGCAGGAGGGTCCGGTCGTCGAGGCGATCCGCCGGGAGCTGGCCGCGCGGACCGAGGCGGCACCGCTGGGCGTGACCATCGCGGGGGTGCTGCGCCCGGCCGAGGGCGTTCTGGCTGGGGACTTCTGGGACCGGATCCCCCTGACCGACGGCCGGGCGGCGGCCGTGATCTGCGACGTGTCGGGTCACGGGCCGCGCGCGGGGATCGTGGCCATGCGGCTCAAGACCTCGATCACCCTGGGCCTGGTCGCCGGCCAGGACCCGCCGCAGATCCTGCACCGGGCCTGCGATGCGTTCGCCGATGAGCCCGGGCGGTTCGCCACAGCGGCCATCCTCATCGCCGACCCGGGATCAGGCGAGGTGCAGTGGGTGAACGCCGGGCACCCCGCGCCCCGGATCATCCGGGCCGACGGCACCATCCTGCGGCTGGGGACCACGGGTCCGATGATCAGCTGGCTGGGCGGGACCTGGTCCATGAGCACGCGCGGACCTGCACCCCAACGATGTCGTCCTGGCCTTCACCGATGGCATCCTCGAGAGCCGCGACCTCGCCGGCGAGGAGCTCGGCGACGACGACCTGGACACCCACCTGCGCACGGCCGCCGAGACGGGCAATGACCCCGGCGAGGTCATCGCCCAGGTGCTGGCCACGGTTCGCGAGCGCGCCGACGACCTTGGCCGTGACGACGTGACGCTGGTCGCCCTGCGCCTGGACCCACAACCGAGCCCGAGGATCCCCGAACCCCGGCGGTAGCTCAGCCTCATAGGGATCCACATCCCGGGCCTAGGGAACCGAGGGAACCGAAGATACGGATTTCCTCCGATGTGGCCGACCCACCTCAGCGCGGATCGTGGTGATCGGGCCAGAGAGGCCCAGCCCGACAGGGGCACAGAGGAGGACACCATGTACGCCACCGCTCACCTGGACCTGGTCCGCGCAGCAGTCGCCGAGAGGCTCGAGGGATCCGCCCGAGGCACTGGGACCGTACGGCTGCCCGCCGCCCCGGCGCGAGTCACCACGTGGGGACCGCGAGCCAGTCGTCGGCCGGCTCCGGCCACGACATCCCCGGCCACCGAGCTCCCGCGCCCCCGGGAGGTCGATCTGTCGACCTCCGCCCGGGTCCTGCTGGATGCGTGATGCCCGGCACTGGCACGATGGTCGACATGTCGCGTGGCGCCCTGGCCGATCCGATGCGGGTCCCGCTCGTGGGACGCTCCCTCGAGGTGCTCGAGATGCGGCAGTGGTTCGCGCTGGCCGACGACGGAGAGCCGCAGACAGTCGTCGTGGGCGGCGAGGCCGGGATCGGCAAGTCCCGGCTCATCGCCGAGTTCGCAGCCGCCGTCCCCGCAGGCACCCGACTGATGGTCGGGCACTGCCTGGAGCTCGGCCCGGACGGACCACCGTTCGCGCCGTTCTCGACGATGCTCCGCTCACTGGTCACCGACCTCGGGGCCGAGCAGCTCGGCGACCTGGCAGGTCCCGGACGGGCCGACCTGGCCGGCCTCGCCCCCGAGTTGGGACCGGCGGCGCCGGCCGACCCGTTGGGCCGAGGGCGGCTCTTCGAGGCGGTGGCAACCCTGGTCGAGAACCTCGCCGCGGTCGAGGCACTGGTCCTCGTGGTCGAGGACCTGCACTGGTCGGACTCGTCGTCGCGTGACCTGCTGCGCTTCCTGCTGCGCACCGTCAGCGACTCCCGGGTCCTGTTCGTGCTCACCTACCGCAAGGACGAGATGCATCGCAGCCACCCCCTGCTGCCGTGGCTGGGGGAGGTCGACCGGTTGCCGATGTCGCACCGGATCGCGTTGGAGCGCCTCGACGGTGCTGACGTCGACCTCCTGGTCCGCGAGCTCGCCGGCGAGCTGCCCCCGAGGACGGTGGCGCGGATCCGGGAGCGCAGCCAGGGCATCCCGTTCTTCGTCGAGGAGCTCACGGACTGCTGCGACCGCGACTTCACCACGATCCCTGAGACGCTCAAGGACCTGATGCTCGCCCGCCTGGACGGCCTGTCCCCGCAGACCCGCGACATCCTGCGGATCGCCTCCGCCGCTGGCACGCTGGTCGATCACCCCGTCCTCCTCGCGGTGGTCGACAGCGATGAGCAGAGCCTCGAGTCCGCGCTGCGGGAGGCCGTGGGCGGCCAGGTGCTGGTCGTCGACCGCGATCGGGAGGCGTATGCCTTCCGGCACGCACTCATGCGCGAGGCGGTCCATGCTGACCTGCTGCCCGGCGAGCACGCACGCCTGCACGCCCGGTACGCCCAGGCCCTGGAGAAGCTCGGCCGCTGCGAGCAGGCGGGGGAGATCGCCCACCACTGGAGCTCGGCGCACGAGGCCGACAAGTCGTTCGAGTGGTCGCTGCGGGCAGCGGACCACTCACGCTCGATCTATGCCTGGCAGGAGCAACTGGCCCACCTTGAACGTGCGGTCGAGCTCTGGGACCAGGTGACCGCCCCTGCGCAGCGGGCAGGCTTCGACCGCGCGGAGCTGCTGAGCCGGACCAGCCGCGCGGCCGCGAACGTGGGCCTGCCCGATCGGGCGATCGCCCTGAGCGACGCGGCCATCGCGGACCTTGGCCCGGGCGCGGACCCGCAGCGCGTGTCCCACCTCCTTCTCAAGCGTGCCGCCCAGTGCGAGGGCGCCCAGCTCGATCCGTCCGCCGACCTGCGCCGGGCCGCTGACCTGGCGGCTCCCGGGTCGGCGGACCTCGCCGCGGCGCTCGCGGCCACAGCGGCGCTGATGATGGTCGAGGCCGACCTCGGGCCCGCCCTGGACCTGGCCCAGCGGGGAGTCGCGGCAGCCGAGGAGTCCGGGGACGACACGCAGCGCAGCCATTCGCACAACACCCTGGGGTGCATCCTGTTCCAGGTCGGGCGATCCGAGGAGGGGCAGGTCCACCTGGACCTGGCTCGGGACATCGCCCGGGCGCAGGGCGCGGGCCCCGAGCTCTTCCGCTACTACGGCAACTACTCCGACGTCCTGATCGGCGCGGGCCGCTATGCCGCGGCCATCGAGCTGGCCCGCGAGGGCCGTGCCGCCAGCGCCGAGCGCGGCCTGTCCCGCACCCAGGGGGCCTTCATGGCGGGCAACGAGGCTGAGGCCGCCGTGCTGGCCGGCCAGTGGGACCTGGCGATGACCACGATCGACGAGGCCCTGCGCCTCGAGCCGCCGCCGACGACGCGCGGGCACCTCAGCGCGCTCAGGGCGCTCGTGCAGGTGCGCCGCGGGGACCTCACCGGGGCCGCCGACAGCGTGGATCGAGCATCCGAGCAGCTCTCCCGGGCAATGCGACAGCCCCAGCACCTGCTGCCGCTGGCTGTGGCCAGGGCAGAGATCGCCATGGCCGAGGGAGACCAGGCAGGGGCGCTGAGGACCTTCCGGGAAGCCGCGGTGGCCGCCGGGCCGACCCCGCCAGCCGCCGCCGGATGGCCCTTCGTCTGGTCCTGGGGCCGGCTGCTGCTCGACGCTGCGGCACCCGCCCCTGCCGAGCTCACCCTCATTGTGGGGCACCTGTGCCGCGTCAGCCCCCACAGCGCGTGGCAGACGGTGACGGCGGCTCAGGCAGCGGCACTGCTCACGATCGGCCCTGCGGGGCTCACGCGCGGTGTCCCGGCCGATCCGCCGGACTGGAGGAGGGCCTGTGACGCGCTGGCCGCCGCGGAGGGCCTGTTCATGGAGGAGGCCGATGCCCGGCTGCGTGCCGGCGAGCACGCCCAGCGCGATGGACGTCCCGACGAAGCCCGAGCCGACATCCTCGCCGCCTGGAGGCTGATCGACGAGCTCGGTGCACTGTCGTTGGTGCCCCGTGCCAACCGGATCGCTGCGGCCGCGCATGTCCCGCTTCCACGGCCGGACCGATCCCACCGGCCCATCGCCGGTGGCTCGGACGAGGAGGTTCTGACCCCCCGCGAACGGGAGGTCCTCGACCTGGTGGCCGCTGGCCGCAGCAATCGCGCCATCGCCGAGGAGCTGTTCATCTCGGTGAAGACCGTGTCCGTGCACGTGTCGAACATCCTTGCCAAGCTGGGGGTGTCATCACGCACGGAGGCGGCGGCGTGGGCACACGCGCGCGCGGCCGGCTGACGGTCGGCCCGGGCGGACCCTCCCGGCAGGTACAACCCTCCCGAACGGCCGGGAGGGTCTGTACGCGCGTGGAGGGTCTGGCTGGCGGGAGTGGGTCTGCGTGCGCCGCTACTCCAGGAAGCCGCCGGACTGGTGGGACCAGAGGCCTGCGTAGACCCCACCGGCCGCCAGGAGCTCGGCATGCGAGCCCTGCTCGACGATCCGGCCGTCGGCCAGGACCACGATCCGGTCCATCGCCTGGACGGTGCTCAGCCGGTGGGCGATGACGATCGTCGTGCGTCCCTTCATGGCCTCGGCAAGTGCTGCCTGGATGTGCACCTCGCTCTCACTGTCCAGCGCCGAGGTGGCCTCGTCGAGGACCAGGAGGTTGGCGTCCTTGAGCACCGCGCGGGCGATCGCGATCCGCTGCCGCTGGCCGCCGGACAGCTTCACGCCACGCTCGCCGACCGTCGTGTCGTAGCCCGAGGGGAGCCTGGAGATGAACTCGTCAGCGCTGGCCTTCACCGCCGCCTCGTGCACGAGCTCGGGCGTGGCCCCGGGACGGCCGTACCCGATGTTGTCCGCGATCGAGCGGTGGAACAGCAGCGGCTCCTGCGCGACGTAGGCGATCGAGCGGCGCAGCGAGGCCTGGGTGACGTCGCGCAGGTCCTGGCCGTCGATCCGGATGGCCCCGGAGTCAACGTCGGAGAACCGCAGGAGCAGGCGGGTCAGCGTCGTCTTGCCGCTGCCCGAGTGGCCGACCAGGCCGATCTTCTCGCCCGGGGCGATGGTCAGGGTGAAGTCCTCGAACAGGGCGTCCTCGCCGGCCCCGTCGTGGGTGAAGGTGACGTGGTCGAACTCGACGGCACCCGGTCCGCGCCGGAAGTCGACATCCGTGTGGTCGGCAACGGCGGGCGGGATGGCCGAGGATCTCGACCATGTCGTGGGCGTCGCCCATGACGCGGTTGTAGTTGCGCATCACCTGGGTGATCTCCCACAGCTGGTCGGTCACCGTCAGCGTGTAGGTCGTGGCCAGGTAGACCGCGGCCACCGACAGGTACCGCTGCTCGGAGGCGACGACAGCCGCCAGCACCGCCCCGGTGTTCATGATCGCGATCACCGCCGAGAACCCCGACGAGTAGCCCAGGAACGAGCGCATGACGTTCAGCGAGTTCGTGCTCCACTGGCCGGCGGCCAGGCGGGCTCCGGCGTTCTCGGTGGCCTCGGCGCCGGCGGCCTTGACCGCTGAGATGTTGCTCATCACGTCGGCGAGGAACCCGGTCATGTGCGTCGAGGACTGCGCCTCGATCACGTTCAGCCGCTCCATCGAGCGTCCTGAGAACACGACGAACCCGCCGAAGACCAGAGTCATCACCAGCAGGAACACCGAGTACCACGGGAGGATGAAGGCGATGATCACCACTGCCGCCACGACTGTGGTCAGGACCGGGATCACCTGCCAGACGACGGTGTCCCAGAACATCTCGAAGGCGCCGGTGAACTTGTTGGTCTGGGAGACCAACGATCCGGAGAACCGGTCGGAGTGGAACCCCAGGCTCTGGCGGGTGAGATGGTCGAAGACCCGCTGGAACAGCCGCTTCATCGCCATGACCTCGAAGGACCAGGCCGCGTACAGCGCGATCCGCCAGCCCACGACCTGGCCGAGCAGCTGCGAGAGCCCGTAGGCCAGGACGAGCGGCCAGCCGGACTCCCAGGTCACGGTGCCGTCCTGCACCTGCGTCAGCAGCAACGAGATGACGTAGGGCCCGACGAAGCGCGCGAACAGCACCGTGATGATTGGGACCACCATGGCCAGGCCCAACCGCCAGGGGAACTCCGCAGCTGCCGACCAGTAGAGGCTCAGGGTCTGCTTCGTCAACGGCTCCCTGCGAACTGGGTCCGCGGACACAGGGGGTGACGACTCGCTGGCGTCGGCGGAGGGATCCAGCTCGGCGCCGACCTCAGGCCGCTCCGCGGGCGCGATGAAGCCGGCGACCGGGCTCCCGGTCGCCTCAGGCTCGAGCTCGCGGTCGGCCGATGACATCCGACAAGCATGGACCCGCCCCGCCCCGGGCCCCAAATCCCCCCGCGGGCCCCTCACCCCGACCTCTGCGCCCTACTCGGCGCCCGCGAACCCGTTCTGCCGCCACGCCTCGTAGACCGTGACCGCCACCGAGTTGGACAGGTTCAACGATCGGTTCCCGGGCAGCATCGGCAGTCGCAGCCGCCGGTCCGGGCCGAAGGCGTCGAGCACGTCGTCGGGCAAACCGGTCGGCTCCGGGCCGAAGAGGAAGACGTCGCCCGGGTCGAGCGCGACCTCGTGAGGCGCGGTGCCCCCGCGCGCTGTGGTCGCGAACCAGCGCCTGCCGGCCAACGCCGCCCGCGCCGCGTCCAGGCTGGGGTGCACCGTGACCACCGCCATGTCGTGGTAGTCCAGGCCGGCCCGGCGCACCCGGGCCTCATCGAGAACGAAGCCCAGGGGCTCGACAAGGTGCAGGCGGCACCCGGTGTTGGCGCAAAGCCGGATCACGTTGCCGGTGTTGGGTGGGATCCGGGGCGAGAAGAGGACGACGTCGAACACTGTGGTGGGGCCCGGAGCTCAGGACTCGGGGGTGACGATCAGCCAGTCGCGCAAGTTGCCGGTCTTGTCCTTGCCCGCGTCGTCGAACAGGAAGGCGATGTCCGTGGTGTCGTTGTTCCAGCGCACGCCTGTTCCTGAGTAGAAGTAGCGGTCGTCCTTGCTGCCATCCGGGGCGACTCCGAGCTCTCCGGAGCTGGAGAAGACCACGACATAATCATCGGCGCGCACCACTGATCCCTTGGGGAAGAAGTAGGCGTTCAGCGGGGAGGTGTCCTGCACCATCCAGCCCCGCAGGTCGATGTCGTGGTCGGAGCCGTTGTAGATCATGACGAACTCGGCGTCCGCGCCGTGGCCGGGCCCGTCCGGGAGCACCTCAAGGGACAGGTGCTCCTCGTCAGCTGCCGAGCCGCTCGAGCCGCACGCGGTCGGGTCGTACACGCCGATCTGCTTCGCCGACGCTGCCAGGGCCAGGTCCAGGTACTCCTCGTTGTGGAGGTCCTCGCCGATGAACGGGAAGGGGAAGACCACTCCGCGTGAGAGCAGGCCAGGGGCGATGTCGACCCACTCACCGGCGACCTCGATGTGGACCGTTCGCTTGACCCGCCAGACCCCGGTGGGGGCATTGCCCGAGGTCTCCTTGCGGCTGGTCAGGCGGACCTCTGTTCCCTCGGGGAGGATGTCCCGCAGGGCGGCCTTCGCCTCCTGCCCCCCGCACCAGGAGGACTCCGGAGCCTGTATCCCGATCACCCGGACGCGCACCAGGCCGGTCTCGGTCGTCATGTCGAACGTGTCCCCGTCAAGCACCGCGGCGACCACGCCGGACTCACGCCACTGCTCCTTGGTGGGGCGCGCCTGCGCCGAGGGGATTGCCACGACCGCGAGGAGCGCGGCGACGGCAGCCGCGAGCACGCGCCTCACGGTGTCGCCTTCGGGGTGGGGGTCCCTGCCCGAGCCGCCTCGGCCCGGGCCTTGGCCTCGCGTTTGGTGAGCACGGCCAGCTCGCCGCGGAGCCCCTTGGCCTGTGACGTCACCTTGGCCAATGCCCCGAGGACGCGGGGCTTCTCCGCCCTGAGGGCCGCGAGCTCCTCCCTGGCCGCGGCCCGCTCCGTCCTGGCTGCCGCGAGTCGCTCGTCAGCGTCCTTGGCCTGCGCGGCTGCGAGGGCCATCCGATCCTCGGCTTGGGTGCGAGCGGCCGATGCAGCGGACAGCGCCGCGTCTGCCGCCCCGAGACGCCGGGCCGCGTCGGACGCCTGCTGCTTGGCTCGCACCAATCGCGCCCGGCCCACACGGTCGGCGACGGCTGCCATCTGCCAGGCGGTGAACGCCGGCGCGTAGGCCTTGCCCCGGGCCTTGTCCACCTTCGCTGCGGCCCGCTTCACGGCCGAGCGCGCCTCGTCGGCCAGGCTGGTGACGTCCTCACGCCGAGTGCGGGCGGCCTCATCCACCTGCCTTGCCGTGTCGAACTCGGCTGTCGCGGCGGTGTGTGCCGCCACCGCGGTGTCCTGGGCGGTCTTCGCCTGGGTCTGCGCCTTGCCGGCGGAGGACACCTCCTTGGCCGCCGCCTTCAGGGCAGCCGAGGCGGCCGAGCGCCTGGCGATGGCAGCCGTGATCTCGGGACCCACCTGGCTTCGTCGTGCCGTCAGCGAGAGCACCTCTGCCTCCGCGGCATCGAGTCGGGCCTGGGTCTCTGCGATCTGCGCCAGGAGCGCGTCGAGCCGCTGGGCGGGCGACAGCCTGCTCCTGGTGGTTGCCAGCTTCGCGGTCGCAACCTGCCTTGTCATGGTGTCGGCCGACCCGGCACCCACCTTGGCGACGACCAGCACGCCAGGGTCGGCGACCAGGCGCGCCGCGCTCGAGGTCCCGGCCACGAGCGGGCCAGCCGTCAGCAGTGCCACCGCGACCACGAGCGCAAGGGCCCCCCGCGAAGTGGCCCACCATCGCGCACACGAGCGCGCCGGGGGGAAGACGCCTCCCACCCCCCGGCGGGCAAACCGCGCCGCGTCCACACGGGTGAGAGTAGCCCCGTTCAGCCCGGGTGAGAACCCCTACGAAGCCCTCAGATCAGGACGATCCGGTCAGGTCAGCTCGGTGATGGCGTAGTGCGTGAGCGCATCGCGCACGTAGGTCGCCCCCTCGGTGCCGCCGTAGTTGGCGGCGAACCTCTCGTCGGCGACGTACATGTCGGCCAGTCCGGCCAGCTGGTCGGCATTCGGTGGCTTGTTGCCCCAGCCTGCGGCGATCCAGGCGTGGTGCCGGCGAGCCAGTGACTGGGCCTCCTCGCCCTCTGCTGGAGCACCCGCTGCCTGCAGCTCGCCCAGGCCGCTGCGATCGCGGCGTGCTCGTCCTTGAAGGCCTGCTGGCCCTCGGGGCCCAGCCCGCGCCACCACCGGTCACTGTCGGCGTAGGCCTCGGCGCCCCAGCGCTGCTCGACCTCCTGCCTGTACTGGGTGTGGTCGAACCCGTCGAACATGTCGCTTGCCATGATCGGCACCTCCTTCTCGATGCTCGTGATCGTGCGCTCGACGCTGGCGATCTGCCGGTCGAGCCGTTCGGACTCCGCGCGCAGCCACTCCAGGTGGGCTCGCAGCGCGGCGGTGTCATCGGTGGCGTCGAGCACCTCGGCGATGGCGGCCACGCCCAGCCCGAGCTGGCGGAGCATGAGGATCCGCTGCAGCCGGGTCAGCGCGGCGGTGTCGTAGTAGCGGTAGCCGTTGGCCCCGATCCGGGACGGCTCGAGGAGGCCGACTGGCGCCGTAGTGGCGCAGGGTCCGGCTGGTCGTCCCGGCCAGGCGGGCGACCTCGGCGATCCCGTACTCGATGGCCTCCACGGCGCCGGTCTCCACCCTGCCCGTCGCGCCCACGGTTGCCGCGCTGCCCATTGCGTCCATCTCCTCGTGCTGCGTCGCCGACTCCGACGTTCCTGCGAGCACCACCCTAGAAGTTGACGTTACGTCAATGTCAACCTCAACCACTCGGACGTGGTGCCGGCCGGATCGTTCAGCCGCCGAGGGCCAGCTTGACGGCGTATCCGGCGACGATCGCGTACCCCGCCAGGGAGACGCCGATCCGCACCCGCTCGGACATCCGCGACCCGGCGGTCCCCCCACCGACCGCAAGGACCATCTGCCAGGCCAGGGATCCGAGGAACACCCCGACTGCGAACGCCGCCCCGGCCCCGGGTCCAGACAGTCGCTGCGCGAGCCCGGCGGTCAGGGCGACGAAGTACACAGCCGTCATCGGGTTGATCGCCGTGAGTCCGACGAACCTCAGGAACGTCCTGCCGTAGCCGACGGGGAGTTCGGGCAGTACCGACTGCTCGGTGGCCCCGGGTGCGGCGCGCACGCTGCGCAGCAGGTCACGCACACCGATGATGACGACCGCGGTCAGGGCCAGTGCCCCGACCAGCTGGACCACGCGTTCGACACCGGAGAGCGCCTCGGCGATGCGCTCCCCAACAACCACCGCAACCAGCGCGTACCCGAAGTCGACGGTCGCGACCGCGAGCGCGGCCACAGCGGCGGCCCTGATCCCACGTTCCACTCCCTCGCGCACGATCAGCACGCCGATCGCCCCGAGCGGCAGGGCGATCCCGAGACCGGCGCCGAGGCCGGCGGCGAACGGGGTCCACGCGATCACCGACGAAGCGTAGGGCCTCGCCGACGTCGGCCGGGACACGCAGATGCTCGCGGGACCCGCCATCAGGGGGATCGCACGAGTACCTCCAGTGGGACGGTCGGAACGTGGATCCAGCCCTCCAGCGCAGCTGTCGACGCGTGTTGGCCGGGCGGCGAGTGCGGCCCAGCGCAGGGCGGCGTGACCGATCCGGTCTGCGGCGACGCTCAGCGGCGTCAGGCCGGTCGTCCGCTGGACGTGCTGGTCGGTGGCACGCATGGTCAGGCCACGGCGCCACTCCCGACCGGATGACTCAGGCATCATCAACTGCCCGCGTTCGTGGTCATGGACCGCGCGGACGAACTCGATCGGCCAGCCGAACGGGCAGTCGACGCCGACCTTGTCGGCCTCCTGGGCCACGGCAAGGACATCCGCGTCGTGGGCGCCCTCCAGCACGGTCGTGACCTGCGCACCCGATCCACTCCACCCGATCACCGCGATGGCCGTTCCCGTGGCCTCTGCAGCAAGGTCCACACCGGCGGTGATCACAGCCGCAGTATCACCCCTGGGTGAGGCGCCTGCGAGGGGTGGGACACGACCCGATCCGAGTCTCAGGAGTCCAGCGAGCTGAGGTCGCCGGGAACATCCACGGCGTGCTCCTGGAGCGCCGCCATCGGGACGATCTCCAGGACCGCCGCGTTGGTCGCGGCCAGGACCACCGGGGCAGCGACACCCTCGTTGTACGCGCGGGCCCAGTTCACCGCAGTCACGCACCATCGATCGCCGGGAACGAGCCCCGGGAAGCGGTACTCCGGGCGCGGGGTGGACAGGTCGTTGCCGATCCGGGCCTGCTGGTTGAGGAACTCGGCAGTGACCACCGCGCAGATGGTGTGGCTGCCGAGATCCTCAGGCCCGGTGCAGCAGCTCCCATCGCGGAAGAACCCGGTCATGGGGTCGGTGCCGCACGGCTCGAGGTCGCCACCGAGGACGTTTCGCTCAGTCACGCACCCAGCATCGCGCCCGGCGGCGCCCAGCGCGCGCCGGGACCAGCAGGTCGAGGTCGCCCTGTCCCGCGCCCCGCCAGTTCCCGGCCCGACCCTTGTAGGTTGAGCCGACGACGAAGGGATGTGGGCTCGATGCTCGACGGACTGCGCGACACGATCTCGCGGAGGCGGCGCACGGCGCCGGGGAAGTCGCCCGACGCCGTCGACCGTGGTGCCACGACCTTGGTCGCCTGCGTCGGCGACAGCATCACCCAGGGCTCAGTGAGCGCCGACTACGTGACGTTGCTCGCCAACCGGTTGGCCCCTGCCGGCTTCGAGTTCGTCAACGAGGGGGTCAACGGAAACCTGGCGTGGAACGTCGGACAGCGCATCGATGCGGTGATTGCGCGCCGACCGGAAGTGGTGACGCTGCTCATCGGCACCAACGACGTCAACGCGAACCATGATGAGAAGTCCCAGCGCAGCTACCGGCGCAGCCAGGGGCTGCCCGTCCCCGCGAGCCTGCCCTGGTACCGGGAGAACGTGGCCGGAATCCTCGACCGGCTCGGGGCGGAGACCGATGCCCGGGTCCTGGTCCTGGACATCCCCATGCTCGGGGAGGACCTGTCCAGCCAGTGGAACCTCCGGGTTGGCACCTACAACGCCGCTCTGCGGGAGATCTGCGCCGAGCGCGGTGTGCCGTGCCTGCCCCTGCACGACCGGCTTGCCAGCATGCTCCCCGTCGGTCACCAGCCCCCGCCGTACACCGGCGATCGGACGCCGATCGTCCGCGCGGTCCTGAGTCACGCGGTCCTGCGCCGCAGCTGGGACGACATCTCCCGCCGGAACGGCCTGACGGTCCTCACCGACCACCTCCACCTCAATGACAGGGCCGCGGCAGTCGTCGCTGATCTGGTCGAGGAGGTCCTCACGCGAGGGTGATGCGGGGTGCCCACCGGGATCGGCTCCCCGGGGCGCATGACGCAGCGCAATCCCGTTGGATGGAGGCGGCCGACTCACTGCGGCCTGAGAGGGGTCCGACATGAGGGCGATCGTCCAGCACGAGTACGGCAGCCCCGACCTCCTGCGGCTGGAGGAGATCGACCGGCCGACGATCGGCGACAAGGACGTCCTCGTGCACGTGCTGGCCTCGTCGGTGAACCCCGCCGACCTGGCTGTCGTGACCGGCCGCCCCGCCCTGGTCCGGGCGGCCGCGGGTCTGCGCCGGCCACGCAAACCGGTCCCCGGTCGGGACCTGTCCGGAGTTGTCGAGGCGGTCGGGTCCGCGGTCACGGGGCTGCGGCCCGGCGACGAGGTGTACGGGGAGGCCCAGCAGGCGTACGCCGAGTACGCGGCGGTGCGCCCATCACAGCTGTCCCCCAAGCCGGTCACCCTGTCCCACACCCAGGCGGCGGTCGTGCCCCTGGCCGGACTCACTGCGTGGCAGGCACTCGAGAAGGCCCCGATCGTGCCCGGCCTGCGGGTCCTGGTCACCGGCGCCTCCGGCGGGGTGGGCCATTTCGCGGTGCAGATCGCCAAGGCCAGGCGCGCAGAGGTCACCGCCGTGTGCAGCGGGCGCAACGCGGACATGGTGGCCGGCCTCGGGGCGGACCACGTCATCGACTACCAGCGAGAGGACTACACGACGCTGGGCCAGCACTACGACGTCATCGTCGATGTCGTCGTCACCCATCCGCTGGCCGACGCCCGCCGCGCACTGGCCCCGCACGGGGTCTATCTGTCCGTTGGAACCTCCCCGGACTCGGGGCCTGGGGCGGGAGGGCCGCTCGGTCCCCTGCCAGCGATGGCCGGCGTTGCGATGAGGTCCCTGATCTCCCGGCCGCAACGACTCGTCGTGGTCTCGGCCAGGCCGAACCGCGGACTGGCCGAACTCACTGCGCTGATCGAGTCCGGAGCCGTCACGCCGTCCATCGAGGCGACCTACCCGCTGGACGAGGTACCCGATGCCCTGCGTCACCTGGCCACCCACCGCGCCCGCGGGAAGGTGGCGATCGAGGTCACGTCCCCCAGGGACCAGGCCGGCTGACCCTGCACGGGGCAGGAGCACGTCCGCCGGTGATCCTGCTCAGTCCCGGTCCCAGGATGCGCGCGGGATCACGAACAGGTTCTTCTTCGGCTTCTGCTTGTCGCAGGCCACAAGGACGTCGAGGTTGGGCAGCACGATGATCCCCTCGGGCTTGTCCGCGAGCCCTGACACGCGCCACACCATCGTCGCCTCGAACGACCCGGCGAACGGGTCCGGTGCCGGACTGCCCGCCGGTACGACGGCGATGGAGCTGCCCTGGTCGCTGAGCAGGATCAGGTTGCCCGCCGGACCAACGTCGGCATCGCTGAGATCCGCAGAGGTGGCGAGCATCTGCGGGGTGGGATCCCAGGAGGCCAGGAGGACCAGGGACAGGTCCTGATCCGCCGTTGGGGTCACGTCCTCCCACCATGGCTGTCCCGCATCGAGCCACCGGTCGCCGCCGAACCCCCGAGCCACCGCACCGGCAGGGCCGAACTCCAGCAGGGCGGCGGGATCCTTCTCCTTGACGATCAGCAGGTGGCCGTCCTTGAGCATGACAACGCCCTCGGCGTGGGATCCATCGGGATCAGCCCACGAGGCCCGCAGCGCTTCGGAGCCGGCATCGGCGGGGATGTCGAGGGTGATGTGCACCAGAACCCGCCGCTGCCGGGCGTCGATGTACTCGGCCCGGCACGGTGACTCCTGCACAAGCAGGACGCCGACGGCGCCATCCACTGCGATGGCCTCGAGCTGGGGATCGGCTTCGGGGATCCGTGTTCCCTGCACCTCGCGCAGGCTCAGGGTCTGCCAGTCGAGGTCCTCGACCTCGTCGCCCACGGTCGCCCACGCGATGGTGGCAGCCCGGTCACCGATGGCCGCCACGGTCACCTGATCGTCGCGGTTGCGCCCATGGGCGAGCCCCGAAACCTCCGCCAGGGGGACGGCGCCCACCTGCCTTGCCTCGACGTCAACGATGCGCACGTCCCCATGGTGACGGATCCGGACGGCTCATGGCGCCTCACCGTCCACCAAGCGGCTGCGGGTGTCCGCCCGGCGCGTCAGTCGGCGGACAGTGTGATGTCCACCATGAGCTCGTTGGCCAGCTGCTCGAGCACCGCCTGCAGGTCGGCGATCGGCACGGTCTGCGGTGCCAGCAGGGTCGCGGTCGCCTCGAACAGCATCCCGCCGACCATCGGCGCCTCGCGGGTACCGGTGTGCAGCTCCTCGATGCTGACCTGACGGGCTGCCAGCGCCTGGGAGATGTCGTGCACGATCCCCGGCCGGTCGGCGCCGACCAGCTCCAGGCTCAGACGGGTCAGGTCGGAGCCGACTGTGTCCTGGTCTTCGGCGGCTCGCTCGACCGTGACGTCCAGCAGTCCCTGCGTCCCCAACGGACCCAGCGCGCCGATCAGGGCCTCGGCGTGGTCGTCGGGCACCGCCACGAGGACGATCCCGGCGAACTTCCCTGCCAGGCGCGCCATCTGGCTGCGCTCCCAGCTGCCCCCGTGGTCGGCGATCACGCCGGAGAGCGCGGACACCAGACCAGATCGATCGTCACCGATCACCGTGAGCACGAGAGTCGCCATGACGGCAGGCTACCGTCGCCACAGGTGGCGCGTCCGACCCAGCGTCATGGCACCCAATGGCGCTGGTGGACCGCAGGTCGTTCCCCGTTGTTGGGTAAGGAGACCGCATCTCGACACCTACTGTCGAGAACCGTCCTTCTTGACCCAGAATCGTGGGGGACGTGAGTCGATCTGGGCTCGGGTCGCCGTTGACTTCAGCTTGGGGTGGTGGTGTGTTTCAGTTGAGCGACTGGAGTAGTCCGGCAATCTGGGGCATCCCGAACGGTTGGTCCCAGCCCTCTTGGAACCAGGCGTGGTAAAGGTCCTTCTCGTGGGGGCTTGCGGTGTTCATCCAGCGGCGGGCTGCCGTGACAGCGAAGTGACCGAACTGAGCCAGGACCATGGTGAAGTCGCCCGGCTCGACGATCCGACCCGGGCCGCCCGCGTCGCAGTAGGCGTCGTAGAGACTGCGCGCCCTGTGGGGATCGCCCTGCCAGAACCCGACGATGACCATCGCGAGCTCCTGCGTCGCCTCTGCTGGACCGGCGTTGTCCCAGTCGATCACGCACAACCCGTGGGCCGTTGCCTTCAGGTTGTCCGGCCACAGGTCCCGATGGCAGACCTGCTTGTCCCGGGGAGCCCGGAACAAGGGTTGCAGGTCCAGGAAATGGGGAACCGATGCCGCGAACTCGGTGGCGAACGGCGCTCGGGCGTCTTGTAGGGCTTTCGCCGTCGCCTGCCATTCCGGTGGCTCCACCGGGTGGGTGTACCAGAAGTCCACCGGGCCCGCTGCTCGGATCGGCTCGCGGTGCATCAACGCCAGCAGGCGTCCTACTGCGTCAAGTTCCCGGTCCGGGTCCACCTCGCGCAGCTCCACCCATTCGCTGGCTCGCACGGTGGAGGTTCCGATCCTCGCCAGGGTCGTGCCCTGAATGGTCTGCAGCGGCCGCGGGGCAGGGACACCACGATCGATCAGTCGGCGCGTGAACGCGTCGGAGGCCGCGGCCGTGCTCTCATCAAGCGGGTGCCACACCTCCTTGAGTGCGTATTGGCCACGATCGGTTCGCAGCTGCCAGATGGTCCCCATCAGGCCGCTGGCAGCGTTGGTGGGATCCGACAGGGGACGTCCCAAGCCAAACGCCCGCGCCGCCTCCTCACCGTCCATACCGGGATTGTCCCGCAGGACAGCCCCTTGGCTCGTTCTTCGTCTCCGGGCTTCAGAGCCGCCGGCTCGTGTGGTTGCGGGCGGGGTCCTGGCCGCGGGGGTTGACTGAGGGCCTGTGCCGATGACCGGTGCAGGTGTCGTTCTGGCCGCTGCGCTTAGTCCTGGGTGGGGCTGCGTGCGATCGTGATGTTGAGGTTGGCAGATGCCTCGCGCCCGGCCAGGTCGCGGACGACGACGGTGAAATCCACGGGTGATCCCCGGCTGAGTCCGGTGGCGTCGAACATGGTGGCCCGGGGCACGCCGCCG
The DNA here is from genome assembly GCA_963706875.1 of uncultured Actinomycetes bacterium. Taxonomy (GTDB): domain Bacteria; phylum Actinomycetota; class Actinomycetes; order S36-B12; family CAIYMF01; genus Prado023. The sequence goes on from CAVPNW010000018.1 coordinate 95,159, forward strand.
AAGACGGGTGGTACCCACTGGGCTGGCTCGGTGTCGTCGACGGCGATCAGTTCGCGGGCGGCCGGTCCGGGGCCGTCGGGGTCGGCGTAGAAGGTGGCGACCACCCAGCCCGGGCTGCTCACCTCGGCCTGCAGGAACAGCCATCCCTCCCACGGGTTGGGATCGACGCGCAACCGCACCGTGGGTCCGGTCGCCGGTGTCGCCGTCGGGCGGTCGGGACGCAGCACGAGGGTGCCCATCGCCGGGACGGTGATCGTGAGTTGGCCGTCGGAGGTGGACCGCGGATCGGAAGGCGCGGTCCCGCTGGAGGTGTAGACCGGGGTGAACGTTGCGTTCGGGGTCCAGGTCCCGATCGTGAGCTGGGTGGGCGCCTTGGCGTTGTTCAGGGCCACCAGGTACTCGGTTCCGGTGTCCCGGTCGATCCGGCTGAAGGCCACGACCCCGCGGGTCTCGCTCGGGCAGGTTCGCTGGACCAGCGCGCCGTCGGCCAGGGCCGGGTGCTCGGTGCGCAGTTGGGCCAGTCGGGCGAGCAGCCGGTAGGTGGGATGCGTCGGGTCGTAGGCGTCGACGTCGTGACCGGCGTCGGTCCCGAGCCGGGCGTTCTCCAGGTACTGCGGCGTGCGCGAGGCGAACATGTCCTGCCGGGCGAGGTTGTCCCCGCCGTGGCCGGTGAAGCCCTGCTCGTCGCCGTAGTAGATGACCGGCTGGCCGCGCAGCAGGAACAGCGTCTCGTAGGCGAAGTGCACGCGGTGCAGCCACGTCGCCTCATCCGGGTCCCTGCCCCAGAGCTGCTTGGCGATCCGGCCCATGTCGTGGTTGCCGACGAATGTCGGGGAGGCGTAGGCGTCGGAGTCCGCATCCGAGTAGGCCAGGTCGAACTCGAGGACGGCGCACAGCGAGTCCCAGTCCTGCGCCGGAGGTAGTCCCTCAGCGAACTGCTCGATGCCCGACTGCAGCGGGAAGTCCAGCAGGGCGGGCAGGGCGCTGCGCCGTGCGTAGTCCATCGTGTCCGGGAAGTCGGCGACCACCTCGCCGAAGATGAAGAAGTCCGGCACCCCCACCTCGGCGGCTGCCTGCTGCATCGCGGGGACGAACTCCTGCCAGAACCCCAGGTTGACGTGCCGCGCGGAGTCCAGGCGGAACCCGTCCACGCGGGTCCAGCGGATCAGGTCGGCGTAGATGTCGATCAGCCCGTCGGCGACCTCCGGCCGCTCGGTGAACAGGTCGTCCAACCCGGCCCAGTCCCCGTACGTCCAGCTCTCGCCCTCGAACTTGGTGTCGCCCCGGTTGTGGTACATCGTCACGTCGTTGAGCCAGGCCGGGGCCTTCACGTCGGCCTGGTCGGCAGGCACCACCGGCGTGTAGGGGAAGGAGTCGGGGCCCAGTTCGGGGAAGTCGTCGGATCCAGCCAGCGGGGAATCGTCGAACGGCACCCCGTTCACGTCGGTGTACGGGTAGCCCTCCTTCGTCCGGTAGGCCGGCCAGCGCCCGGCCCCCTCGTAGGTGATCACGTCGGCGGTGTGGTTCAGGGTGACGTCGAGGAACACCTTCATCCCCCGCTCATGGGCCGCTCCGACGAGGTCGACCAGGTCCTCGTTGGTCCCCAGGTGCGGGTCGACGCGGGTGTAGTCGGTGACCATGTACCCGTGGTAGCCCGTGGTGAGCACCTCGTCGCCGTCCATCTGCACGGGCTTGTTCGTCAGCACCGGGGTCAGCCACAGCGCGGTCGCACCCAGGCCCTGGATGTAGTCCAACTTCTGCCGAAGCCCGACCAGGTCACCGCCGTGGTAGAAGTTAGGCTTCGTCGGGTCGAAGCCGTGCACGAGCGGGCCTGACCCGCCCGCGCCGGTGTCGTTGGACGGATCGCCGTTGGCGAACCTGTCGACCATCACGAAGTAGACGACATCCCGGGCCGACGGCCCCACCCGGGTCGTCAGCGCCAGGCCCTCATCACCGGCCATCAGGACGCTCGACTCGGATGACACTTGCACCTGGATGAATCCACCCGCTCGGTAGATCAGCACCACCACCACGGCCAGCAGCAGGCCGGCCACCACCCCCGCCCTCACCAGCGCACGCTTCCACCGGCGCCTCACACCTCGAGCGTACGCTCCTCCCGCCCGACCACGTCAGCGCCGATCGAAGGGCCACCAGCAGCAAGGGCGAACCGGCGTCGGGTCATCGAACGCCTCGGGGCTGACACCCCAGTGCCACTTCGTCTGAGAGCTCCATACGACCCGGAGCTCCGATTCACCGATGCCAGCGCCGCTCGCAGGTTGAGGCAGGCACCAAGACCCGGTGGCGGCCGCTGCGTCCTTCCGCCTGTCGACGCGCCTGCGCCTGGCCCAAGGCCGAGAAGGTTGCCGGTGCGGCGTCCACGATCAGCAGGACCGAGACGAGCCACAAGGGCCACCCCAACCAGTTGTGCCGCTGCTCTGTCACGTGTCCACCGACCCGCTGCCGCGTGGCCGAATCCATGGTCCACGACCTGCCCGGGCGCTCGACGCTACGGCCTTGCGGGCAGGTCGTGGTCCCGGGAGTCCCCAGGCCTTCCCGGGTCGGCGTCGGACGGCGGTCCGGGCCGTCGGCGGCCGTACCAGGTGACCCCGAAGGAGGCCAGCCACACGAGGAAGTACGTCGCAGTGACCAGGATCATCAGGGAGTACGGGTCCACGGACGTGCCGAACATCAGGGCGATGGCGACCACCAGAACCATCACCCCAGCAGCGGGCATGTGCCGTCCCTTCACGCCTCCAGCATCTCGCGGCCCGGTGGCCGTATCCATGGTCCAACGTCATGCCCCCTCCACTGGCCCCGCCTCGCTGGCCGGGGGCCGGGCGGTCCGCCCGGTAGGCTCACGGCGGATCGCAGGCGAGTCGGGAGGCGGGGCCGAGCACCTTCGTCTTTCGAGGAGCTGCATACCGCGAGCTGGGCGCCTTCAGCACGGCATTGCCGCGCGCAGAGGTGTCGCCTCGTCCGGCATCATCAGGGGATGGCCGCGGGACTCCACAGCGACACCGCGCGACTCGTCGTCTGGGTCGCCGGTCCGCGCTCACCCATCTCCCTCCTGGTCGGTCGAGCCTGGCTCACCTGACGCTCCCGCGGCGTGGGGGACCCGTCGTCCGAAGTCTTCGCCCGCCCGTGATGAGTGCCCCACTTCGCCGCGAGTCGGGCCGACCGCCGAAAGTCGAGCGGCAAGGGGTTGCGCTGATGGCTTCTCCTCGGCTCGCGCGGGCACAATGGGTGTCATGTCGTCGGATGACCTTGTCGACCGGTCGCTACCTGCCGTGCAGGCAGCCCGCGCCGCTTTGGTCAGGGAGTTCCGGTGGCACATGGGGCACGCAGACGTGTGGCGCGTCTTCAGCCAAGCTGCCACCTTGGCTTTGGTCGTGGAGGGATTGGCCGATCCCTGGCGTGATGCGGGCGTCACGCATGTCTTGGGTGTTGAGTCTCGAGGCTTCCTCTTGGGGGCTGCAGTCGCCGTGAACTTGGGCGTTGGCTTTCAGGCGGTCCGCAAGGGCGACGGCATGCTGCCCGGGCCGAAGCTGTCGACGGTCTCCTCGCCGGACTACCGCGGTCAGGAGCACCTGATTCGGATGCAGCAGCTTCTCGGCCCCGGGGACGTTGGACTTCTAGTCGATGACTGGGCGGAGCGAGGGGCTCAGGCCAGCGCGGTTCGTGAACTCGTTGCGCTGTCAGGTGCTCGGTTTGCGGGCGTTTCACTCCTGGTGGACCAGTTGACAGACGACGTGCGAGGGACCCTCGGGAGTGTGACGTCGCTCGTGCGATTCGCTGAGCTGAGGGCTCCGGACGAAGGCTGACGGTGCAGCGGTCGCCGGGCCCGTCGGTCGCATGGGATGCGTCCAGGCGTACTGCCTACCGCCGCCTGTCGGGCGTGGATGCGTGGTCCGGCCTCTGGTTCGTGGAGCAGCGGTCGCACGAGCTCGGGGGTCGGGTTCAGGTGGCGGGATCGTGTGGCTGCGTGGCGTTGTCGAGGTGTCGCTTCAGGCTGTCGAGGATCAGGGTGAGGCCGAAGTCGAAGTCGGCGTCCGGGTCGTACCCGCCCTCCTGGATGTAGTGGGTGATGACTTCGGTGAGGTGGGGGAACTGATCGGTGGGGATCTCGGACAGAAGTTGCGCCGCGGTCTCGGGTGAGCCGGGCTCGCCGCTGGACAGGTTGGCCTGCTGGCGGGCGAATCCGTAGACGTAGCTGTCGAGCGCGGAGTAGGCGTGCAGGGCCACGTCGACGGTGAACCCGGCCCGCCGTAGCGTGCCGATCACCCAGTCGAGGTAGCGCAGCCGCTCGGGCCCGCTGCTGGTCCGCGAATCCAGCAGTTGGCTGGCCCAGGGGTGCCGGGCGAACACCTTCTGGGCTGACAGCGCCCTGGTGCGCATGGCCTGCGACCAGTCGCCGTCATCGGGGGGTAGGTCGATCTCGCCGACGACCAGGTCGACGATGCCGTTGAGCAGGTCGTCCTTGTTGTCGACGTGGTTGTAGAGCGACATCGCGTCCACGCGCAGGTGCCGGCCGAGTTCGCGCATGCTCAGCGCGTCGATACCCCGCTCGTCGGCCAGGACCAGGGCGGCGCGCAGGACCCGTTCCCGGGTCAGCGTTTCTCGTTTCGGGCGGTTCGGATCCCGGCGTCTGGGCATCGGTCACGTCCGTTCCTGCCCGGTCCGGCGGTCGCGGGCCCAAGGCGTCAGGGGTTGACATTACCTACGGTGTAGGTACTACACTTACAACGTAGGTAATGGTACTGGTCCCGTGCCCGTCCGGCAAGGCGGGTGTGGTGCCACTCGGATCGGAGGAGAAGATGAACACGATCGGTCACACAACAGCAGCCCAGCAGCGGGCAGGCGGCGTCGCGGCGCTCTACCTGGGTGCTGCGTTCCTGCTGGCGATGCCGTTCTTCCTGGTGGTGGTCGACTACCCCGGTGCCACCGACGTGACCGAGAAGGTCGCGCTGCTCGCGGCGAACCACGCCAGCATGCAGGTGATGTACCTGATCACCTACGTGGTCTTCGGTGTCGTCCTGGCGGTCCTGGCCCTGGCCCTGCACGCCCGGTTGCGCCCCGCAGCGCCGGCGCTGATGCAGGTGGCCACCGCGGTGGGCCTGATGTGGGCTGTCGTCCTGGTCGCCAGTGGCATGGTCTTCAACGCCGGCATGGCCGCCGTCGTCGAGGCTCTACCCCACGAACCCGGACCAGGCGCAGTCGATGTGGCAGGCGATCGAGCCCGTCGCCCAAGGACTGGGCAGTGGCTCGGGTGGGGAGTTCCTCGGTGGCCTGTGGATCCTGCTCGTCAGCATCGTGAGCCTGCGGAGCAGGTCCCTGCCACGGTCACTGAGCTGGCTCGGCCTGGCCGTGGGTGTGGCGGGCCTGCTCTCGATCATCCCACCACTCAGTGCCACCGCGTACCTGTTCGGACTGCTCTCGATCCTCTGGTTCGCCTGGCTCGGGATCGCCATGCTGAAGTCAGCTGCGGGTTCGCCGCGGCCGACCGCCACCGCACCGCAACCCGTGGCCGCGACGGCCAGCATCTAGCCACGCCGGCCACCCAGGCGGCCAGGGCTTGGCCCCGCGGTGACTGGGAAGCTGAGAGCCCGCCTGCGGTAGTGCCGAACAGCGGCGACGTCGTCGCGGGCTCGACGCCTTGAAGGGGGTCAGCGCGTCGAAGCGTGATGCTCCAGACAACGTGGCTTCCGGGCTCGCGCAGAGGAGCGGTGACATCACGCATCGAACTCAACGACTCAAGAGGAACGCCCGCCTGACCCACGTCTATCCGCCGCGAGTGACTGTCAAGACATGCACCGGGGTCGCAGTGGTTGTTGGCCGTGGAGGATCCTCGGCACGGAACGGAGCTGGTCCGGGTGGACGGGGAGCCCTCGCGGCCCGGGGGGTGGCCGCGGATCGGGCAGCGCTATACGAACGACTGGGTCAAGTAGGGCGCTGGGGGTTCGTGCTCAACACGCGCCCGCTCGCATCCCACATTTCACCTGATACCACCCTGAAGTGGGGCAGAAATCGGCCTGGGTTGGGTCAAGTAGCGTGCTTGGGTAGGAAGGACCGCATCTCGACACCTACATGGCGGCCATGTCGACGAAGCGGCTGTAGTGGCCCTGGAAGGCGACGGTGATGGTGGCGGTGGGTCCGTTGCGGTGCTTGGCGACGATGAAGTCGGCCTCGCCGGCCCGGGGGGACTCCTTCTCGTAGGCGTCCTCGCGGTTGAGCAGGATCACCACGTCGGCGTCCTGCTCCAAGGAGCCGGACTCACGCAGGTCGCTCATCATCGGCTTCTTGTCCTGGCGCTGCTCCGGGCCCCGGTTCAGCTGGGCGATCGCGATCACCGGCACGTCGAGCTCCTTGGCCAGCAGCTTCAGCGCCCGGGAGAACTCCGCCACCTCCTGCTGGCGGGACTCCACCTTCTTCCCCGAGCTCATCAGCTGCAGGTAGTCCACGATCACCAGGCGCAGATCGTGCTTCTGCTTCAACCGCCGGCACTTGGCCCGGATCTCCATCATCGACATGTTCGGCGAATCATCGATGAACATCGGCGCCTCGACGATCGCCCCGGACTTGCGGGCCAGCTTCTGCCAGTCGGCATCCGACATCGTCCCCGAGCGCATGTGCGCCAACGGCACCTGCGCCTCGGCGCTCATCAGGCGCATCACGATCTCGTTGCGCGCCATCTCCAGGGAGAAGATCACACTCGTCAGGCCGTTGCGAATGCTCGCCGAACGGGCCAGGTCCAGGCCCAGGGTCGACTTGCCGATCGCTGGGCGCGCCGCGATGATCACCAGCTGGCCGCCATGCAACCCGTTGGTCAGCGCATCGAGGTCCGCGAACCCGGTGGGCACCCCCACCATCTGCCCACCGTGCGAGGCGATCGCCTCGATCTCGTTCAAGGTGCCGTCGAAGATGTCACGCAGCGGGGCGTAGTCCTCACTCGTGCGCCCACTGGTCAGGTCGTACACCTCAGCCTGGGCCCGATCCACCAGGTCGTACACGTCACCCTCGGCCGCATACCCCATCTGCACGATCCGGGTGCCCGCGGTGACCATCCGGCGCAGCACCGCCCGCTCCGAGACGATCTCCGCGTAGTACGACGCATTCGCCGCAGTCGGCACCATCGACACCAACGTGTGCAGGTAGGACGCCCCACCGATCCGCGCGATCTCCCCGGACTTGGTCAACTCCCCGGCGACCATCACCGCATCCGCCGGCTCACCGGCCGCGTACAGGTCCAGGATCGCCGAGTACACCGTCGCGTGCGCCGGGCGGTAGAAGTCCTCGACCTTCAACGACTCCACCACATCAGCGATGGCGTCCTTGCTCAGCAGCATGGCCCCGAGCACAGCCGCCTCCGCAGCCATATCCGCAGGGGGCGTCCGATCGAACGGTGCCCCTCCATCAGAGACCGACAGCTCCAGCTCAGTGACGCTCATCCCACCCCTCCTGGCCATCGGTCTACACCGGGGGTCCGACATCGCGGGATGATGCTCCGCAACTGGTGCCCCGGGTGAACCTAGGCCCTGATCACCACCCCGGAAAGCCCCCCCTGTGGATAACGGTGTGGACAAGGTGTGTGACACGCGGCACACACGCCGGTGCGGGGTGTGGACAACTTGGGTACGGAGAACGCTCCCCCGGTCCCAACATGCCTCTGACCTGCGTCGATGGGATCCCCACCCTGTGTGTTGAAGAAACTTGGGATGTTTCTTTCCGGTTACTTCGCGGGGCACCGGTCGCAGGCGTTGACGGTCCCTTTACACCACAATGGGGGTCGTGAGCACGCCGAGACCGCAGTTTTCCACAGCCGATCCGATCCGCGTCACGATGGTCTGCACCGGCAACATCTGCCGGTCCCCGATGGCTGAGGCGATCCTGCGTGAGGTCCTGCGAGGCAGCGACCTCGAGGGCCGGGTGGTCGTCGACTCCGCCGGCACGCACAACTACCACGTCGGTGACGACGCGGACGGCCGCGCCCGGCAGATCCTGGCCGAGGGCGGCTATCCGATCAGCCACCGCGCGCGCCGCTTCGACCCGGCCTGGCTCGAGGACCGCGACCTCATCCTCGCGATGGATGCCGGGCACCTGCGCGAACTGCAGTCGCTGGCCGCGCGACATCGCTGCCCCGACGCGAACGTCGTGGCCTTCCGGGCTTTCGACCCCGAGGGCCCGGGCGACGTGCCGGACCCGTACTACGAGACGCTGGACGCCTACCGACTGGTCCGCACGATGGTGGAGCGCTCGATGCCGGCGCTCATGGAGCACCTGCGCGCGATGGACGCCGACCGTCGCGGCGCGTGACGCGAGCCTTGCCGAACCGGGCCTCGCCGGACCCGACCACGCGCCGGTCCCCCGGGGTCACCAGGCCCCGAACACCCTGACCAGCGTGCCGTTGCCCACGCCACCGGCCTGCATGGCGTCGATGTCGCGATGCAGCATCCGCACGCACCCGTGGGACGCCGGATAGGTCTTGACCAGTCGATCCGTGGCTGACCCGTGCATGGCCTGGCCGCCGGAGAACTGCATGGGCTTGTACATGCGTGCCTCCGGGTAGATCGTCGAGTACCGCCAGACGGAATGGGTCCGGAAGATCCGGTGCGTCCCGAGCCGGGTCCGGAAGCCCGGCTTCCCCGTGGCCGCGGCCATGACGCGGCGGTACTCCCGGTTGGCACCCACCCAGAATGCCGCCTGGCAGGTGACCGAGACATTGACGCCGGTGACCATCGAGCCCTTGGCGGAGGGCAGGCCCCCTGTGGCCACGATCGCCCTGGCCTCGGACTGCGAGGGAAGCCCGCGGCCTGCTGGGCGGCCGGTGACCGTGCGCCAGGCGCAGACCGCACGTCGCGTCCGGGCGTCATAGCGGCCATCGGCACTGCCCGTGGGCAGGCCCAGACGGGCCAGGGCGGACTCGACCGCAGCCCTGGACGGCCCATCACCAGCAGCCGGCGGCGTGGGCTTCGGCTTGGGCTTGGGCTTCACGGCCGGGGTGCGGCGCTCGACGATGATCGTCAGCGTCCCGGTGGTGCGCGCACCGGCCGCGTCACGCACCGTGTAGCGGACGTTGATGGTGCCGGTCCAGGACTTCGGCGCCCGGTAGACGACCTTCGAGCCCGACCGCTTCGCAGATCCATGCTTGGCCTTGCCCACCTTCACCAGCGTGAGCCGGTCCCCGTCGGGGTCGGCATCGTTGGCCAGGACCGGGATCCGGTAGGTGCGCCCCACCTTCACCTGCACCGAGTCAGTGGCGGCCACAGGTGGCCGGTTGGGAGCCTTGATGACGTCCACGGTCACCGTGGACGTCGCCAGCCCACCCCGGGGGTCGGACACGACATAGGTGACCACCAGCGGGCCCACGAAGCCCGCAGCCGCCCCGATGACCAGGACCTGACCGTCGGTGGTCACGGTTCCGGCACCGGAGCTCACGGCGGCCGATGCGACGGTCAGCCCCTCGCCGTCGGGATCGGAGTCGTTGGCGCGCGGGTCGACCTGCAGCTGGCCGCCGGAGTACATCTGGGCGACGTCGGGGGCGGGCGTCGGGGCCTGGTTGAGGACGTCGACCGTGATCGTGCCGGGGACCTGCGTCGTGCCGTCCGAGACGACGTAGGTCAGGCTGAGCGGCGCTGTTGTCCCCACGAGCGGGGTGATCACGACGTCTGCGCCCTCCACGCTGACAGTGGCCGTTCCGCTCGTCACGATCGGGACACCGATCAACTGCAGCGCAATGCCGTCGGGATGGGTGTCGTTGGCCACTGGGTTGATCCGGACCGGTGTGCCCACGACGGTGCTGACCGCGTCCGTAACCGCGACCGGGGGGCCGGTCGGTCCGGCGTGGGCGGGTGCAGCACCGAGCATCCCCGCCACCATCACCGCCGCAACCGCGGTGGTCCACCGCGTGCGCAGCCCCATGACACAAGCGTAGGCAGGTGGTTCGGGAACCGTCAATGACGACTCGGCCACACAGCGCAACCCCGGGCGGCCCCGACGGCCCGACCCGTCCGCCGGACGAAACAGGAGCGGGCCACCCGGAAGACCGGGGACCCGCTCCTGCGGTGCTCGACGCGGTGGTCAGCTGGCGGCGACCACCTCGAGGGTGACCGTGGCCGAGACCTCCGGGGTCAGCGCGACCGTGGCGGTGTGCGTGCCCACCGACTTGATCGGGGCCGGCAGGGTGACCTTGCGCTTGTCCAGCGCCGGGCCCCCGGCTGCCGAGACGGCCTCGGCGACGTCAGCGCCACCGATGGAGCCGAACAGCCGGCCCCCGCCGCCGGCCTTGGAGACCAGCCGGATCGGCTTGGCCTCCAGGGCCGCCTTGATCTCCTTGGCGTGGTCGAGGTCGCGGACCTCGCGGGACGAACGCGCCCGCTTGATCTGCACGACCTGCTTCTCGCCGCCCTTGGTCCAGGCAACCGCCAGGCCTCGGGGGAGCAGGTAGTTGCGGCCGTAGCCGTCCTTGACCTCGACAACATCTCCTGGCGCGCCGAGGCCCAGGACGTCGGACGTGAGGATGAGCTTCATCGTCGTGTCTCCTTCCGGTCTCAGCGAGCAGTCGAGGTGTAGGGCAGCAGGGCGACCTCGCGGGCGTTCTTCACTGCCATGGCGATGTCGCGCTGGTGGCGCGTGCAGTTGCCGGACACCCGCCGGGCGCGGATCTTGCCGCGGTCGGAGATGTACTTGCGCAGGGTCGGCACGTCCTTGTAGTCGACGGGCGCCGCGCCCTCCTTGCAGAACGCACAGGCCTTCTTCTTGAACTTCTTGACAACGGGCTTTGCCATCGTGGTGCTCCGTTTCTACGGATGCCCGGCGCGTGGCCGGGATGGTCGGTGTTGAGGTGGAGCGGGCAGGTCGGCGGGGGCCGACACCCACCCGCGGTGGGGGATCAGCGGATCTCAGCGATCAGCGATCGGTCGCGATCAGAAGGGCGGAGGCTGCTCGTCGGCGAAGCCGCCGCCGGACTGGCTGGCCCAGGGGTCGTCGGAACGACCGCCGAAGCCACCGGCCTGCGAGCCGCCACTGGAGCCGGCCTGGGAGCCGCCGAAGCCGCCACCGCCCTGGTTGCCGCCGAACCCGTCGGAACGGGCCACGCGGTTGACCTTGGCGGTCGCGTAGCGCAGCGCCGGGCCGACCTCGTCGACGTCACACTCGACGCTTGTGCCCTTGCCGCCCTCACGGGTGTCGTACTGGCGGACCTTGAGCCGACCGGTGACCACCACGCGGGTGCCCTTGGTCAGCGACTCGGCCACGTTCTCGGCGTACTGGCGCCAGACACTGCAGCGGATGAAGACGGTGTCGCCGTCCTTCCACTCGTTGGTGTTCTTGTCCAGCATCCGGTTGGTGGACGCCACGGTGAAGTTGGCGACGGCCTGCCCGGAGGGCGTGAACCGCAGCTCAGGATCGCCCGTGAGGTTGCCCACCACGGTGATCGGGATGTCCCCAGAAGCCATGGAAGCGCCCCTACCTGATCTCGGGCCGCATGACCTTGGTGCGCAGCACCGACTCGTTCAGCCCCAGCTGACGGTCGAGCTCGCTCACCGAGGCCGGCGTCGCGTTGATGTCGAGGATCGCGTAGATGCCCTCGGACTTCTTCTTGATGTCGTAGGCCAGCCGACGACGGCCCCACACGTCCACGGACGTGACGGTGCCACCATCCTGACGGATGACATTGAGGAACGTATCCAGGCTGGGAGAGACAGTGCGCTCATCCAGCTCGGGGTCGAGAATCACCATGATCTCGTAATGGCGCGTGCTCAAGAACCCACCTCCTTCGGACTCAAGCGGTCACGGTCCATCCGTGACAGGAGGGTTGCAGCGCCCTGGACGCGGTCGTCCCCCCGATCACGAATGGTGACGTGGGGGTCCGACATCCGCCAGTGGCTATCCACAGCCCACGACGTGTCCAGAGACGAACAGGGTAGCCCGCGGCGGCCGCGGTCACGAAATCGGCGTATCGCGGCACCCCACCGGGCAGGGCACATCGCGAGCGGGTCGGTAGCCTCGGGCCCATGTCCCTGACGGTCCGGCGGATCACCGCCGAGCAGCACCTGGCCCACATCGCCGCCCGCGCGCAGGGCACCGGCCTGGTCAGCGCGCTGCAGGTCCCCGGGTGGGCAGCGGTCAAGTCCGACTGGCGCAACGAGTCCCTCGGGTGGTTCGACGGGCCTGCCCTGGTCGGCGCCGGCCTGGTCCTGTACCGCCAGGTCCCCCGGCTCCCGCGCTACCTGGCCTACCTGCCCGAGGGCCCGGACATCGACTGGCTCGGTGAGGGCCCGGCCGCCCGCGGGATCCTCGGGGCGCCGGAGACGGTCCACCCCCTTCCCGACTGGCTGGATCCGATGCTCGCGCACCTGAGGTCCGCGGGGGCGTTCGCAGCGAAGATCGGCCCGCCGATCTGGACCCGGCGCTGGGGTGCGACCACGCTCAAGGACGCCATCGCAGCTGGTGAAGCGACGGGTCTGCGCGACATCACGGCCGACGAGACCGACGGCCGGGCGCTGGCTGCCGCGGACGTTCTCGAGGCTGTCGGGTGGACGCAGAAGCCCGCCACCGGGGCAGGGTTCGGTGACGTGCAGCCGCGCTACGTCTTCCAGGTCCCGCTCGCGGGACGCACGGAATCCGACCTGCTGACCGGCTTCAACCAGCTCTGGCGGCGCAACATCAAGAAGGCCGCCAAGGCCGGGGTCACGGTCCGCCAGGGCGATGCCGCGGACCTGCCCACCTTCCACGAGGTCTACGTCGAGACCGCCGCGCGCGACCGGTTCACCCCCCGCGGCCTGCCCTACTTCCAGCGGATGTGGACCTCGCTGCGCGCGGAGGACCCGGCCCGGATCTCGCTGTACCTCGCCGAGCACGAGGGCACCTGCCACGCGGCGACCATCGCCGTCCGGGTCAACCGGCACGTCTGGTACTCCTACGGCGCCTCCACGACGGCCGGGCGCGACCTGAGGCCCAGCAACGCGATCCAGTGGCAGATGATCCGCGACGCGCGCGAGACCGGGGCCGACACCTACGACATGCGCGGCATCACCGACACGCTCGACCCTGACGACCACCTGTTCGGCCTGCTGCAGTTCAAGGTCGGCACGGGGGGGTTTGCCCAGGAGTACGTCGGGGAATGGGACTATGCGATAAGGCCGTCCCTGAACCGGGCCTTCGAGACCTACATGCGCCGACGTTGAGGCCGGCATCCCGGTGCCTTTCCCCGGCACCGGGCCGGCACCGGGCCGGTAACGGGTCCGCGCCGCACGAGCACCACTCCGCAGCACCCACCGCACCTGCAGGACATGAGGGCACATGAGCTTCGTCATCACGATCGACACCCCGCGCTGGCGGGCCCACCAGGACCAGGTCCGCGATGCGATCAGCGCGACGGGGGCCACGCTCGTGCCCGTCGCCAAGGGCAACGGCTATGGCGTGGGCAACGTGCGGTTGGCCGCTGAGGCCCGCCGGCTCGGCGCAGACTGCGTCGCGGTGGGCACGGTCCACGAGGCGCCCACGGTCCTCGGAGCCGAGGCCGACCTCGACGTCCTGGTGCTCGAGCCGCTGACGCTGCGCGGAACCGTCGTCGCCGACGCCTGGCGGGCCCTGGCCGAGCACCCCGAGGCCGCCCGGGTCATCCACACCGTCGCCAGCCCCGAGTCGGCCGCCGACATCGTCGCGCTCGCCTCGCCGCAGACGCCGCGCAGGGTGGTCCTCGAGGGGCTGACCTCGATGCGCCGGTTCGGCATGACCGAGGACGAGGTCGCTGCCGCGATCACCACGCTCGCACCGCACATCGACTCGGGTGCCATCCGGCTCGAGGGTCTGGCCCTGCACCTGCCGATCGCCACCCCCGAGGAGCCCCGCATCGGTTCGATGGCGATGCTCACCTCGGACGACTCGGCCCCGCAGCCGGTCGTCGTCGGGTCGGCCCGGGTCCACGAGGTGGTCGCCTGGGGCCTGCTGTGGCCCACCCTCCTGGCGAACCTGGCCGGGCTGACCGATGCCGGATCCCTGTGGGTCAGCCACCTCGACGACCGCGAATGCACCCAGGTCAGGCAGGCGCTGCCCGACATGCCGATCCGGCTGCGCGTGGGCACCCGCCTGTGGCTCGGTGACCGGGGGGCGCTGCGCGCCGGGGGCACCGTGCTGGCTGTGCATGCCACACCCCAGGGCCAGTCGGCCGGCTACCACCAGCGCCGGGGCCCCCGCGACGGCTACGTGGTGGTGATCGGCGGTGGGACCTCGCATGGGGTCGCCCTCACGGCACCGCGTCCGGCCCGCAATGCCCGCCAGCGGGCGGCCGCAGCCGGGTCCGGTGCGCTCGAGGCGGCGGGCCGGTTCCGCTCCCCGTTCCGGTTGCCCTCGGGCGGTCAGGCGTGGTTCCTCGAGCCGCCGCACATGCACGTCTCGATGCTGCGGATCCCCAAGGGCACGATCCCCCCGCCCGTCGGCGAGCTGCTCGAGTGCGACGTGCGGTTCACGACCGTCGTCCCCGACGCGATCATCGGCTGAGATCCCGATCTGATCGAACTTCCGGGCCGAGAACGTGCCCGAGACCTGGGGCAACCCTCAAGGAGCGCCCGGGACTTGGAGCAGATCGTGGTGGGGGCGGGGGGGAACGGTGTCCAGCACGCCGCCGCCGGGGTCGTCGACGTGCTCGGCGAACCCATCGGTGCGCACCGGGTCGTGCCGCGGGGACCACGCGTCGCGGGCGACCATCGCCATCAGCCACGCGGTCGCCAGCCAGTGCGCCGCCGTGGCCGCCACGTACCAGCCCTCGTGCAGGCCCTTGTCCTGCGTGCCGTACCCGACGAGGAACCACCAGATCCCCACGAAGTACGCCGACTCCGCGGCCTGCCAGATCAGCAGGTCGCGCCACCGTGGCCGGGCCAGCACGGCCAACGGGAGCACCCACAGCACGTACTGGGGCGAGTAGACCTTGTTGGTCAGCACGAACGCGCCGACCGTCAGGAAGGCCAGGGCCGCCAGCCGCGGGGGCTGGGGCGCGCGCAGGACCAGCCACGCGATCGCAGCGCACGCCAGCAGGAACGAGCCCGAGGCCAGTGAGTTCACCGCGTCACCGGGGAGGTCCAAGCCCACCAGCGTCAGGGCATACCACGGCGACCCGAAGTCGATCCCGCGCTCGCGGGAGAACGTGTAGAACCGCGCCCAGCCCTCGAAGTTGGCCAGCATGATCGGGACGTTGACCACCAGCCAGGACCCCAACGCCCCGGCGAGGAACGCGCCCAGCGCCCGCCACTGCCCGCGCCGGGCGCAGAGCAGCACGATCGGGCCGACGATCACCAGGGGGTAGAACTTGGCGGCCACGGCCAGGCCCAGCCACATCCCCGCCACCGCCGGGTGGCGCCGGGACCACGCCGCCAGCGACGCCGAGGTCAGGGCGATCGCCAGCAGGTCCCAGTTCACGAACCCGGCCAGGGCGACCACCGGCGCGAGCGCGACCATGAGCGCGTCCCACGGCCGGCGGCGCACCGTGAGCCCGGTGCTCGCGATGGTCCAGGCCAGCAGGGCGGACATGCCCACCACATTGACGGCGAAGAAGGTCGGGCCACCACCACCGAGCAGCCGGGTAACCCCCGCGGCCACGTACATGAAGACCCCGGTGAGCACCGGGTACTCCAGCACCTGCTGGCCGGGCCCCGGCTCGAGCAGGTAGGGGAACGCCCCGTCGGCAAGCCCGCGGGCGGAGTACAGGATCGGGATGTCGGAGTAGCACAGGTACATGTAGCGCTGGGGTGCCCCCCACCCGTTGGCCAGGCAGTACCCCTTCGACAGCCAGCCCACCGCGTACACGAGCAGCCCGACCACGATCGACACCCGGATCGGGGTCCACCACGAGCGTCCCAGCCCCGCGTACCGACCCACCGGTCCGCCGAGCAGCGGCAGCGCGGCCCGGGCGACCGGGTCGGCCTGGGTGGGGACCACATACGGGCGCGCAGCGTCGCTGGTTGCCGAGTGGAGGTCCATCACGAGGCCACAGCCTAGAGGCCTGCAGCCGCAGGCCCGTCGATCATGCTGGGGATCCCGACGTCAGGAACGTCGGAGTCGTCGAGCATCAACGCCTCACGGCACGGCCACGCTCGGGGCGACGGTGTCGGTCGGTTGCGGAGGTTCTGAGGTCGTCGGCTCTGGGGTCGGTTCTGGGGTGGGCTCCGTCGGGGTCGGGGTCGGGGTCGGCGTGGGCTCGGGCGTCGGCGGGGCTGACGTCGGAGTCGGCGTCGGGGTCGGGGTCGGGGTGGGGGTCGGGGTGGGGGTCGGGGTTGGGCTGAACCCCCCGCCGCCCGTGGGCGGATCCGCGGGGACCACGAACTCCTCGACCGGGGTATCGGCCAGCGCACCGACCATGAAGGCCGTCCACACGCGTGCCGGGAAGCCGCTGCCGAAGAACTGGGTCTGCCCGCCCACGCCCGACAGGGACAGGACGTTGCCGTTCTTGTCGTTCTTGCTGAAGCTGACGGCGGACGCCAGCTGCGGGACGTACCCGGCGAACCAGGCCGACCGGTACTCGTCGGTCGACCCGGTCTTGGCCGCCACCTGCCGTCCCAGGGCCCGGGCCGGTCCACCCGTGCCGTTGGTCACCACACTCTGCAGGGCGAAGTTGACGACATCGGCGGTGTCCTCGTCGAACGCACGCTGGGGGTCATCCTTGCGCTCGTAGAGCACCGAGCCGTCCGTGGCCGACACCGACCGGATCGTCGTCGTGGCGGCGCGCTCCCCGCGGGCGGCGAACGTCGCATAGGACTGGGCGACGTCGACCGTGTGCGTCGACGCGGTCCCCAGGACGAAGGTCAGGTCCGGCGCATCGAGGTTCAACCCGACGGTGTCCTCCGGGATCCCGGCGCGCAGGGCAGCCTCCTGGACCGCCTCCACGCCCGTCTCGTTCTCGACCGACACGTACACGGTGTTGATCGACTGCTCAGTCCCCTTGAGCAGGCTCACCTGGTCACCGTAGGAGTTGTCGCCGTAGTTGTTGACCTCATAGCCGGCGATCTCTGTCGGGGAGTTGCCCGGCCACAGCGTGTCCAGGCCGATCTCATCCTCAGTGGCCGCCGCCAGGCCGAAGGGCTTGAACGTGGAGCCGGCCTGCTGGCTGGCCATGGTCGCGTTGTTGAACTGGTCCTCGAGGTAGTCCGCGCCGCCGTACATGGCCACGAACTCGCCCGTGAGGGGTTCGACCGCGGCCAGGCCGATCCGCACGCCCTCCATCCCGGTGGTGGGGGCCTGCTCCTTGACTGCCTTCACCGCCGAGGCCTGGGCCTTCTTGTCGAACGTGCTGACGATGCGCAGGCCGCCGCCCTCGATCTCCGACTCGGTGAACCCGAGCGCGAGGAGCTCCTCCTGCACCGAGCGGATCAGGTACCCGGTCGGACCCTTGTACTTCTCGCTCACCTTGCGCTTCTTGATCTCCGGGAAGTTGTCCAGCGCCTCGTCGCGTTCGTCGGCCGTGATGTAGCCCTCCTCGTACATGGCGTTGAGGACGTAGGCGTATCGCGTCTGCAGGTTCTCCATGTTCGTGTCCGGGTTGAACCGTCCGGGGGCGTTGATGATGGCTGCCAGGACCGCTGACTGCTCCAGGGTCAGCTCGGAGGCAGACACCCCGAAGTAGGCCTCAGCGGCGGTCTCCACGCCATACGCCCCACGACCGAAGTAGATGGTGTTCAGGTACCGCTCGAGGATCTCGTCCTTGGTCAGGGTGGTCTCGAGCTTGAGGCTCAGGACCAGCTCCTTGAGCTTGCGGACGATGGTCTGCTCCTGGGTCAGGTAGGCGTTCTTCGCGTACTGCTGGGTGATGGTCGACCCACCCTGGGAGGCCCCCGTGGTGAGGTTGGTCCACATCGCCCGGCTGAAGCCCCTGATGTCGAACCCGCTGTGCTCGTAGAACCGTCGGTCCTCCGCGGCCACGACCGCGTTCTGCATGTCCTCGGGGATGTCCTCGATCGGGACCGAGATCCGGTTGGTGTCCCCGAGCCGGGCCATCTCCTTCTTCCCGTCGTTCCAGTAGATGATCGAGGTCTGTGCGGCGGCGACCTCGTTCTCCTCCGGGATGTCGATCGTGACCCAGGCGTAGGCCAGCAGCGCCGCGACGGCCGTCGCGCCGAGCACGAACAACGTGCCCAGGGTGCCGAACACGAGCTTCCAGGACGGGATGAAGCGTGTCCATCCCTGGCGGTCCTCCCGCGGGTAGTTGATCTTCACGCTGGGTACGGTAGTGGACCCGCGCCGTCACTGCGCCGTGATCGCGCAGGGTCAGGGCACGGGGTCCCGGCAGGGGCGGGTGCGCTCGCGGCCGGGCCGCCCTACCCTTGTGCGATGGCCGCCCCGCGCACGTCGACGATCCGGGGCTCCCGCACGTCCGTGCCCACCAAGGCCCCAGCCCCCCATCCTGATGAGTTCGCACCCGAATCGATCGACGACCCCGAGGCCCCCCGCGACGTCGTCTCCTTCGCCCTCGCGCGCCGCTCCGCCCTGGAGACGATGCGTCGCGGTGGGGCCTTCAACAGCGACTACTGCGACGCCGATCCGGGCCTGCTGCGGGCCGCGAAGTACCACGGCGAGGCCACGGACCGGGGCTGCCCGGTCTGCCGCCGGCCCGAGCTGGTCGAGGTGACCTGGGTCTACGGGGCCCAGCTCGGCCCGCTGAGCGGGTCAGCCCGCGCGCAGGCCCAACTGCCCGGCATGGCACACGAGCACGGCCGGTTCAAGGTCTACGTGGTCGAGGTCTGCCGGCACTGCGCGTGGAACCACATGGTGATCTCCTTCATCCTGGGCGACGGCCGGCCGCGCACCGTCAGTCGAGGGCGCGGCCGGGGCTAGGACCCGGCAGGGGCGCGCATCCTGCGCCGTAGCCGTGCCACCCTGAGTGCCGTGCCTGAGCTGCCCGAGGTCACCGCCCTGGCCGAGGCGCTGTCCGCACGCACCGCGGGCCTTCGGGTCGCCCGGATCGAGGTGGCCGCGATCAGCGCGCTGAAGACCTTCGACCCGCCCGTGAGTGCCGTGGCCGGCTGCGAGGTCCTGGGCTTCTCCCGCCGCGGCAAGCACCTGGTGCTCGAGCTCGTCGACCCCCAGGGGGAGCCCCTGTACGTGGTGATCCACCTGTCCCGGGCCGGGTGGGCGCGCTGGCGCGAGGACCCACCTGCCGCCCCGGCCCCGTTCGGCCGCCGCGGTGGTGGGCGCGGAGCCGGCTCGGCCCTGGCGCTGCGCATCGTGTTCGGGGCGGGGGCTGACGCAGGCCCGGACGGGCAGCCCCCCGGCGCTCCCCTCGCCGCCCTGGACGTCACCGAGGCGGGCACCCAGAAGCGCCTGGCGGTCCACGTCGTGCGCGACCCCGCCGACGTCCCCGCGGTGGCCAGGCTCGGCCCGGATCCCCTTGACGACCTGACCCCCGAGCTGTTCCACGAGATCCTCGTCGCTGCGGGCCGTTCCCAGGTCAAGGGCGTGCTGCGCGACCAGTCGAGGATCGCCGGGATCGGCAACGCCTACTCCGACGAGATCCTGCATGCCGCCCGGATGAGCCCGTTCGCGCCGGCCGGCACGCAATCGCCGGAGGCCGAGGAGCGGCTCTTCTGCGCGATGCGCGACACGCTGGCCGAGGCTGTGGCCGTGGCCCGGGCCACCGATCCCGCGACCCTCAAGGCCGAGAAGAAGGCGGGCATGGCGGTGCACGGGCGCACCGGCCAGCCGTGCCCGGTGTGCGGCGACATCGTGCGCGAGGTCAGCTTCGCCGACTCGAGCCTGCAGTACTGCCCCACATGCCAGACGGGCGGCAAGCCACTGGCCGACCGTCGCATGAGCCGGCTGCTGAAGTAGCGCAGGCGATAGGCTCACCCACATGGCGTGGCTGATCACCGGAGGGGCTGGATACATCGGGGCGCACGTGGTTCGCGACATGGTGGCCAGCGGCCGGGATGTGGTGGTGCTCGACGACCTGTCCACCGGCCGGGCCAACCGGCTTCCTGATGGGGTCCCGCTGATCAAGGCCGACGTCAACAACCGCCGAGCGGTCCGGCGTGCGCTCACCACCCACCCGATCACCGGGGTGATGCACTTCGCGGCGCGCAAGCAGGTCGGGGAGTCCGTGGAGCGCCCGCTGCACTACTGGTCGCAGAACGTCGGCGGGATGCAGGTCCTGCTCGAGGAGATGGTGGCGGCCGGCACGACCCAGATGGTCTTCTCCTCCTCAGCCGCGGTGTACGGCCAGCCCGACCTGACCCCGGGTGCGCCCGGGGTCTCCGCGGACGGACGGATCCTGGAGTCCGCACCCCGCATGCCCATGAATCCGTACGGGGCCACGAAGCTGGCAGGTGAGCACATGCTCGCGGCCACCGCTCATGCCCACCAGTGGCACGCAATGAGCCTGCGGTACTTCAACGTCGCCGGAGCGGCGAGCCCCGAGCTGGGCGACCCGGCGGCCCTGAACCTGATCCCCATGGTCCTCGAGGCCCTCGAGAACGGCCGTCGCCCCAAGGTGTTCGGCGATGACTACCCGACTCCGGACGGCTCGTGCATCCGGGACTACATCCACGTCGCGGACCTCTCAGCAGCACACGTGGCTGCCGCCCGGATCGTCGAGATCTCCCACCAGGCCGAGGTGCTGCGCGCCGCCGGCGACCGCGTCCAGGATGCGGCGGCCCGTGCAGAGCTGGCGGCCGCGCGGATCCCCGGGGGTTCGGCTGCTGTGGAGGCCGCTTCGCACGTCCCGGCGCGCGCCATCGAGCGGATGCCGGCCGCCGCCCGTGCGGTCGAGATGGCCGCCCAGCGCATCCCCGGGGTGATCCGCTCCACGACCGGTCCCGGTGGCCGCCGCGGCCAGGCCGGTGAGCTCGTCGCCGAGGTCGCGTCCCAGCTGGGCTCGATGGTGGCCCGGGTGGCCGGCGTCGAGGATGCCCCGCGCCTGGAGGACCATGTCGCGGTCAACATCGGCACGGGCACCGGGTACTCGGTGTTCGAGGTCATCGAGGCGCTGCGGCGGTCGATGGGCAAGGAGTTCGCCGTCGAGATCGTCGAGCGCCGCCCCGGCGACCCGCCGGCGCTGGTGGCTGATCCGAGCCTCGCGGGGACGTTGCTCGGCTGGCGCGCCCGTCGGTCGCTGGCAGACATGACCGACTCGGCGTGGGCGGCCTGGCGGACACGGCGCTAGGTCCACCACCGGCCCACACCGGCCACCCCACCCCGCGAGCTGCCCCGGGCTTACTGGCCGATCCGGCCGCGACTACGGAGCGGGCGAGGCCGACAGCCCCGGGTTCCCGTTGGCCGTCCCTGCGCCACCGGTGCCGTCCGCGCCGCCGCCATCGGCGGGAACACTCGGCGTCGGCGTCGGGGTCGGGGTCGGCGCGGGGGCCTTGGCCAGGGTCAGGGTCACCAGGGAGCCCTTCTTGGCGTTCTCGCCCCCTGTTGGGGTCTGGTCGACCACCGTCCCGGGCGCGAACTCCGTGGTCTCCACCTCGTTGTCGTAGGCGACCTCGAAGCCCTGGTTGAACAGCGTCGTGCGGGCCTGGGCCTCGGTGCGGCCCACGACGTTGGGCACCTCGACCTGGGCGTTGGAGACCCAGATGTCGACAGCAGAGCCCGCGTCCACGGTCTCGTAGGGGGGCGGCTCCTGCCTCAGGACCGTCCCCTCGGGCCGGTCCGAATCCTCCTCGCTGACCTTGCCCAGCGTCAGGCCGGCTTCGGAAAGCGCCCGGCGGGCGTCGGACTCGGAGCTCAAGTCGATCAGCTCCGGGACCTGGACCTGCTCCTTGCCCGCGGACACGACGACGTCGACGAGGCTGCCGACCTCGACCAGCTCCCCGCGGCGAGGATCCTGGCTGATCACGGTGTCCTTCGGCAGGTCGGAGGCCTGGAACTCCGGACCACCGAGGCGCAGGCCGACATCCACGAGCTCGGACTCCGCCCTGGCGATGGTGAGTCCCTCGAGTGCCGGCACCTCCACGGTCTCCGGGGTGACGGACCCGAGCATCCGCACCCCGAACCACACCCCCGCCCCCAGCAGCGCGATCACCAGCGCGGCGATGCCCAGGCCCTTGAGCGCCCCACGCTTGCGGGGCGGTTCGTTCTGGGCGACGCCCATCGGGTCGGGTGCGGCGTAGGGGTCACCCGCACCACCCGGGATCACAGGGGGCATCGCGCCGGTGGCCGCTGCGCCGGTGGCTGCCATGGCGGCGGTCGCGTAGGGGTCGACGCCCCCGATCACCGAGGTCGCCTCGGAGTCGGGTCCGACGACCGGGGGCACGGGCATCACCCGCGTCACCGGCACGCCGGCGATGGCCCGCTCCACGTCGGCACGGAACTCCACGGCCGTCTGGTAGCGCTGGGCGGGGTCCTTGGCAAGGGCACGCGCGAGGATCGGGTCCAACTGCCGCGGGAGCGTGGGATCCAGGGCGCTGGGCACCGGGGGCGGCTCGTTGACGTGCGCGAACGCCACCGCCACCGGGGCATCGGCCATGAACGGGGGCCGTCGCGTGAGCAGTTCGAACAGCACCACGCCGGCCGAGTACAGGTCGCTGCGCGAGTCCACCGTCAGGCCCTGAGCCTGCTCCGGTGACAGGTAGGCGGCCGTGCCCAGGACGGTCGATGTGCTGGTCCCGGTCTGCCCGGAGTCGGCGGTGGCGCGGGCGATGCCGAAGTCCATCACCTTGACCGCGCCGGTGGTCGTGAGCATCACGTTGCCCGGCTTGATGTCGCGGTGGATGATGCCGTGCCGGTGGCTGTAGTCCAGGGCCGCGAGGATGCCGGAGGTGATCTCCAGGGCGCGCTCGGGGACGAGCTTGTTGCCGGAGGCCAGCAGCTCCTTGAGGGTGATCCCCTCCACCAGCTCCATGACGATGAACGGCACGGTCTCAGCGGTCGGGCCCTCGCCGAGGACGTCCTCGCCGGTGTCGTAGACCGCCACGACGTTGGGGTGGTTCAGGGAGGCCGCGCTCTGCGCCTCGCGCCGGAACCGCGCCAGGAAGGCCGGATCACGGGCCAGCTCGGGCTTGAGGATCTTGATGGCCACGCGTCGACCCAGGCGCAGGTCGCGGCCCTCGTGGACCTCGGCCATCCCGCCACGGCCGAGCAGCTCGCCCACCTGGTACCGATCGCCCAGTCGGCGCACGTCGCTCATCCGCTCTCCTGTCCTGCGGCCGTCGCGCGCCGCGCACGCGCCCACGCCATCCGGATCGGGCCAGCCTGCTCCAACGACCCGGTGCCCAATCTACCGCGAAGCAGGCATGCGACCCGGGAACGCACTGCCCTGCGCCAACCGCGCCGACCTCAGCCGGACAGCACCGCCTGCATCACCGAGCGGGCGATCGGGGCCGCCAGAAGGTTGCCGCCGACCTCGGCGGCCCCGGACTTCTCGATGGCCACCGCGACCGCCACCTGGGGGTTCGCCGCAGGCGCGAAGGAGATGAACCACGCGATGTTCGGCCGGTCCTTGGACGTCTGGGCGGTGCCGGTCTTGCCGGCGACCTCGACACCGGGGATCCTCGCGTTCGACCCGGTGCCGCCGTTGACCACCCCGACCATCATCGCGGCGAGCTGCGCGGCGTTGTCCGTGGTCATGGCCTGCGCGAACTCGGTCGGGTCGAACGTCTCGAGTGCGTTGAGGTCCGGGGCAGCGGTCTGGTCCACCAGGCCGGGGCGCATCGTCACCCCGCCGTTGCCCACGGCGGCGGCCACCATGGCCATCTGCATCGTGGTCGCCCGCACGTCGAACTGCCCGATGGCCGACATGGCGGTCTGCGGCTCGTCCGGGTCGGCCGGGAACCGCGAGGTTGCGGCCCGCAGCGGGGTCTCGAAGGACTCGTCGAAGCCGAACTTCTGGGCCTGGTCACGCAGGGCGTCGTCGCCGAGCTCGTTGCCCAGCCAGGCGAACGCCGTGTTGCACGAGATCGCCAGGGCGTCGGCGAGGGTGATCTCATCGTTGGGGCCGCAGGGACCGTCGAAGTAGTTGGGGATCGCCACGCTGGTGCCCGGCGGGGTGTAGGTGGCCGGACCGGGAAGGATGCTGTCCGGCTCGAACCTGCCCGACTCCAGTGCGGCGGCCGCCGTGACCACCTTGAAGGTGGATCCGGGCGGGTTGGTCTTTGCGATGGGCCGGTTGAGCAGCGGCTTGTCCGGGTCCTCCTCGAGGGACTTGTAGTAGGCGTTGACCTCCTTGGAGTTGTGCGAGCTCAACTCATTCGGGTCGAACGACGGGCTCTGGGCCTGGGCCAGGATGCGCCCCGTGCTCGGCTCGATGGCCAGCACCGAGCCGACCTTGCCCCGCAGCCCGTCCCAGGCTGCCTTCTGCGCCGCCCCGTCGAGGGTCGTCGTGACCGACCCGCCCTGGATCTCCCGGCCCGCGAACAGCTGCTGCATCCGGTCGACGAACAGGCGCGGGTCCTCCCCGGACAGCACCTCGTTCTCGGCCTTCTCCAGGCCGGTGGCCCCGTAGACGATCGAGTAGAAGCCGGTCGCGGAGGCGAACATCGGCCCCTCCGGGTAGCGCCGCAGGTACTTCAGCTCGTCGTCTGTCTCCACGGACTCGGCGATGGGCGCCCGGTCGACCAGGATCGGGCCGCGCTCGCGGGAGTACTCCGTGAGCAGGGTGCGCTGGTTGCCGGGCATGGCGTTGAGCTCGGCGCGCTGGAGCACCTGGATTCGGGTCAGCTGCACGAGCAGGGCGACCATCAGGATCAGGAGCCCGAGCGCCAGCCGGTTCAGGGACCTGGTCATGGCACCCGCACCACCTCGGTGGTCGCGTCATCCGGGCGGATGATCACCGGGTCGGGCCGCCGGACGTGGTCCGACACCCGCAGCAGCAGTCCCAGGATGATCCAGTTGGCCAGCAGCGAGGACCCACCGGCGGACATGAAGGGCGTGGTCAGGCCGGTGTGCGGGATCAGCTTGGTGACGCCGCCGAGCACGATGAACGTCTGCAGGCCCAGGACGATCGCATACCCGGTCACGAGCAGCGTGCCGAACGGGTCGCGGCTGGCGTGCGCCACGCGCAGCGCCCTCTCGATGAGGATCGCGAACAGGACGATGACTGCGAAGGCCCCGGCCATCCCGAGCTCCTCGCCCAGGGCGGCGAAGATGAAGTCGCTCTCCGCGAAGGGCACCAGCTGCGGGTAGCCCCGGCCCCATCCGGTGCCCATCATGCCGCCGTTGGCGAAGCCGAACAGCGACTCGACGATCTGGTAGCCCTCGGCGCTGGAGTACGCGAACGGGTCGAGCCACACCTTCACCCGGATCTGCACATGGCTGAAGGCGAAGTAGGCCATCACCGCGCCGAACAGCGTGAGCAGGAAGCCCAGCACGATCCACGAGCGGCGTCCCGTGGCCACGTACAGCAGCCCCACGAACAGCCCGAAGAACATGGCCGCCGTGCCCAGGTCGCGCTGGAAGACCACGATCCCCATGGCGATCGCCCACGCGACGAGGATCGGTCCGAGGTCCCGGCCGCGGGGGATGCCCAGACCCAGCACCTTGTGCCGGACCAGCGACAACGACTCCCGGGTGAGCACGAGGTAGGAGGCGAAGAAGATCGTCAGCAGGACCTTCGCCAGCTCCGCGGGCTGGAACGTGAACGGCCCCACCTGGATCCACAGGTTCGCCCCCCGGATCGTCAGGCCCAGGCCCGGCACCATGGGCAGCAGGAGCAGGACCAGCCCGGCCAGGCCGATGAGGTAGGTGTAGCGACGCAGGTTGCGATGGTCGCGCACGATCACCAGCACCAGGGCGCAGGCAACCACCCCGACGGCCATCCAGATCGCCTGCTGGACCGCCACCGACTCGGGGATGTCGACACCCTTGGCCGCCGCCCGCTTGGCATCGGCGATGTCCAGGCGGCCGATCATGGCGATGCCCAGCACGTTCAGCGCCGCGGCGGCGGGGAGCATGACCGGGTCGGCATAGGGAGCGAACCAGCGCACCACGAGGTGGATGCCCAGCAGGCACACCCCCTCGATGATCACGATGGTGCGCACGTCGGCCACGACCTCGCCGGCCGCGCCCTGGCTGGCCAGGACCAGCGCAAGGGCCCCGAGGAGCCACACGAGCACCAGGAGCGCCAGCTCGGTGTTGCGGCGGGTCGGCTGGGTGGGGGCCACGCCGGACTGCGCGGACCCGGGGATGACGGTGGCCGTCACTGGGCTGTCCCGGGGGTCGCGCTCGGCGCGGGGGCCGTGGGAGTGGCCCCGGGCAGGGTGGTCGCGGACCCCGTGCCCGGCTCGACGATGGGGCACCCGAGCGGGGCCTGCGCCGACGAGCACGCCGCGGACTTGGCCTCGAGGTCCGTGACGATCCGCTGCGCCTCGGCACGGGTCGCCGCGTCGATCGTGCCCGTGAGCTGGGCCTGGTCGTAGTAGGGCAGCGTGGCCACTGGAAGCGCGGTGCGCGTCACGACCCGGTTCAGGGGCACGCCGGCCACCTGCTGCGGGATGCCCTGGTAGACCGTGACGAACCCGGCGTCGGGGCCGACGAACCACTGCGAGCTCAGCCACCACAGGAAGCCCAGTGCGCCGATCAGCAGGACCCCGAGCACCGCGGTGGTCCCTGCGACGCCCCGCCAGTGCCTGCGCAGCCAGCCGGGCTGATCCTGCGGGGCCTCCTCAGGCCGCCCACCCTCGACGGTGGCGACTGCGGACGCACCCACGGGCAGGTCGCCGGCCGCCACAGCGGCGCCGATCGATCCCGGCGCGGGTGATCGGGTCGGGGAGCCCTCGACCCACTCGGCCTGCGACCCGGGCGGGCCGGGTGGGGGCTCGTCGGGGACCTCGTCCAGATCCTCGGGCTCGTCGGGCGATCCCGAGCGGGACCGCGACTGGCTGCGGGCCGCCAGGCCGCCGACCACGGCCGGTCCGCCCCGGGCGCCGGTCGGGTCGGTGCCGTCGTTCCCGGGCCCGACGTCGTCGGGGAACAACAGCCCGGGAAGGGCCGCGCGGTTGCGCCGGTCACCGGCCGCACCCACCACGACGGGCCCTCCGAGGGTGGACTCGAGGTCGGCGTCGTCGACCTCGATCACGTCGGCGATGACCGCGGTCACGTTGTCCGGGGCGCCTGCGGCGAGGGCCAGCTCGACCAACTCGGTGACAGCCGCGGTCGGATCCGGGACCTGGACCAGCACCGCCTCGATGGCCTCGTCGGTCACCACGCCGCACAGGCCGTCGCTGCACAGCAGGTAGCGGTCACCTACCTGCGCCTCCCGGATGGACGTCTCGCCCTCCGGCACCCCGGTGCCGTCGATGGCGCGCAGCAGCAGGTTGCGCTTGGGGTGGGTGCGCGCCTCCTCGGCGGTGATCCGGCCGGCGTCGATGAGGGTCTGGACGTAGGTGTGGTCGTGCGTGATCTGGCTGAGCTGGCCGTCTCGCAGCAGGTATGCCCGGGAGTCCCCGACATGGATCAGCGCGATCCGTCCGCCGCGCCAGAGCACCGCGGTCAGGGTGGTCCCCATCCCCGCCCGCGAGGGGTCGGCCTCGATGAACTGCGAGATCCGCTCGGCCGAGGTCAGCATGGCGTCGTCGAGGGCGGTCAGGACATCGCCTGCGGGCAGGTCCTCGGAATCCAGCTCCGCGAGGGTGGCGACCGCGGTGGAGCTCGCCAGCTCACCAGCGGCGTGGCCGCCCATGCCGTCTGCGACGACCAGCAGGGTCCGTCCTGCGTACCCCGAGTCCTCGTTCTCGCGGCGCACCATGCCCACGTCGGACTTCGCCGCGTACCTCAGGAACTGGGTCATCGCCGCGCCCTACCGCTGCAGCTGAAGGGTCGTGCGGCCGACGCGGACCTTGGCGCCGACGCGCAGCACGGTGGGTCCGGTGATCCGCGTGCGATCGATCCAGGTGCCGTTCGTCGACCCGAGGTCCTCGACGATCCACTGGCCGTCGGAGGGGAAGAACCGTGCGTGCCGGCTGGAGGAGTAGTCATCCTGGAGCACGAGTGTGGAGTCGGCCGCCCGGCCGACCGTGATCGGCGAGGCGCCCAACGGGATGACCGTGCCGGCGAGCTCGCCCTCCACGACGGCGAGCTTGCGCGGGGTCGACGAGCTGCGCGCCGCCGCACGCTGCTTGGGCTGGGGCGGCACCGCCGGGGTGCTCGAGGTGGGCAGGCCCGGCACCGGACGGCTGGCCGGCTGCGGACGCGCCTCCTTCGGGGCTGCGAGGTCACGACGCAGGACCAGGACGATCGCGAACACCGCCAGCCACAGCGCGGCCAGGAAGCCGAACCGCATCAGGGTGATCGCGAACTCAGACACGCCTCACCTGGCCCGGTAGGTCAGCGTCGTCGTCCCGAGCTGGATCCGGGACCCATCGGTGAGCACCACGCTGGCGACCATCCGCCCGTTGACCAGCGTGCCGTTGGTCGATCCGAGGTCGCGCAGGGTCACGTCGGTCCCGAGGGTGATCTCGGCGTGGTGGCGGGAGACCCCGGGGTCGTCGATGCGGATGTCGACATCGGTCCCGCGACCCAGCCTGGTGACGGCGTGCAGCGGGTAGGTGATGCCGTCCACCTCGAGGTGCGGCTCACCGCTGACGTCGACCGGGACCGCGGCGTCCGGCTGTCCGCCGGGGCGGACCTCGGAGCGGATCCGGAACACGCCCGTGCCCAGCGAGTCGTCCCGGGCCAGCGACACCTCGGCGGCACCGACGAAGGCGTAGCGCTGCTGCTGGGCGTACTCGCGCACGAGGCTGGCGAGCTCATCGTTGACGGTTGCCTCGAACGCGGACAGGCGTTCGAAGTCCGCGGCCGACAGCTCGACCACGAAGACGTTGGGCACCACGGTGCGCGCCCGGCTGACGACGGTGGCCCGGTCGTCGAGCTCCCGCTGCAGTCCCGCGGCGATCTCGACGGGCTGCACCTCGGACTTGAAGGCCTTCGCGAACGCGCCGTTGACCATGCGATCCAACTTCTTCTCGAAGTTGTCGAGCATCCCCACCGGCCACCTCCTTCCGCTCGTGTGCATACGAGCCCGCCCCCAGGGCGGACGGCACCGGCAATGGCCCGATCTTAGCCACGCACCGCCGTGGGCCGCAGGCTCCACGCGCCGGTCGCGGCGAGCAGCAGCCCGACCCCGATCCACAACGCGGGGGCGATGCCATCGGTGGGGGCCGTGAAGGCGGTCAGGCAGATCCCGCTGACCAGGGCCACGTTGAGGCCGACGTCGTAGAGCGAGAAGACCCTGCCCCGGTAGCCCTCCTCGATGTCCTGCTGAAGGATGGTGTCGCCGGCGATCTTCACCGTCTGTCCGGCGAAACCCATGGACAGTGAGCCGATGGCCATGAGCGGAAGCTGCAGGCTGGCAAATGACAGGGGCGCCACGACGGCCGCAACGAAGAGGGTGCTGGCCGACCAGGGTGCCAGGCCGATCCGGCGCACCACCCGGGGTGCCGTCACTGCAGCCAGGAAGCTGCCCAGGGAGGCGCCCGCGGCCGTGACGGCGAAGTCCGCCAGGGCTGTGTCGGGATCGTCGGCGGGGTTCAGGGTGTTGCGCACCAGCAGCAGGGCATCGACCAGCAGGGCGCCGAAGGCAACCCGGTGGGCCATCACGACGGCCATCCCGCGGCGGGCCCGGGGCCGGTGGTGGACATGCACGATCCCGGCGACCATCCCGCGCACCACCGCCATCAGGTCCGAGGTCAGGGAGGCCATCCCCGCCTCCCCTGCCTGGGGGCCAAGGTCGCGCCGCGGGATCCGGCTCGCGATGACCGAGGAGAGGAGCAGGCCGCCGGCGACGACGAGGATCAGCCGACTGGCCCCGTCGGGTCCGAGCAGGGGCATCAGGAGCAGGCCGGCGACGGTGGCGATCGCCGACGCGATCGTGCCTGCCGTCGGGAACAGGGCGTTGGCCGTGACCAGCTGCGCCGGGGCAACGACCAGCGGCAGGCCGGCCGACAGCCCGGCCAGCCAGAGTCGGCCGATCCCCATGGTGATCAGGACGGCCGTGCCCAGGTCCAGGCCGTCGCGGTCGGCGGCCACCATCAGCGCGATCCCGATCATGACCGCACCCCTGGCGAGGTTGGCCACGACCAGGACCCGCGCCCTGTTCCAGCGGTCCAGGAAGACCCCCGTGAACGGCCCGAGCAGGGAGTACGGCAGGAGCAGCAGGGCGAAGGCTGCCGCGACCTGGCCGGCGGTTGCCTGGCGCTCCGGGGAGAACAGGACGAACGAACCGAGCGCCGCCTGCAGCAGTCCGTCGGAGGCCTGGCCGGTCAGCCGCGTGGCCAGCAGCCGCCGCGAGTTGGGCGTCGCCAGGACGGGCCAGCGCGCGCCGGGCTCCTCGGGCGCGGAGGGCGCGGCGGGCGAGGGCAAGCCAGCTGCTCCCGGCTGCACCGGATCGCGCGGTTCGGCACCGGGGCCCATGCTTCGCAGCATGCCCGCTGCGGGCAGTCCCCGTCCACAGGCGCGCTGGGTGTGCGGCGCCAGGCACCGCCACGCCTCGACGACGGGACAGCGCGAAGGGCCCCGAGTGCGTCCCGGGGCCCTTCGCGCTGTACCTACCTGCGGATCAGTGTCAGCTGTCGATCTCGCCGGCGATGAACTGCTCGACCTTGAGCTTGCAGATGTCGTCCGCGTACTGCTCCGGCGGGGACTTCATGAAGTAGCTCGACGCGCTCAGGATCGGGCCGCCGATGCCGCGGTCCTTGGCGATCTTCGCCGCGCGCAGCGCGTCGATGATCACACCGGCCGAGTTCGGGGAGTCCCAGACCTCGAGCTTGTACTCCAGGCTCAGCGGCACGTCGCCGAACGCCCGGCCCTCGAGGCGCACGAACGCCCACTTGCGGTCATCGAGCCAGGCCACGTAGTCCGAGGGACCGATGTGGATGTTGCGCGGCTCGATCTTGCCCTCCATCTGGGAGGTGACCGACTGGGTCTTGGAGATCTTCTTGGACTCGAGGCGATCGCGCTCGAGCATGTTCATGAAGTCCATGTTGCCGCCGACGTTGAGCTGGTAGGTCCGGTCGACGGTGACGCCGCGGTCCTCGAACAGCCTGGTCAGCACGCGGTGGGTGATGGTGGCGCCCACCTGGCTCTTGATGTCGTCGCCGACGATCGGGACACCGGCATCCGCGAACTTCTTGGCCCACTCCGGCGTGCCGGCGATGAACACGGGAAGCGCGTTGACGAACGCGACCTTGGCGTCGATGGCGCACTGCGCGTAGTACTTCGCGGCCTGCTCCGACCCGACGGGCAGGTAGCAGATCAGGACGTCGACCTTGTTCTCCAGGAGGCTGGCGACGATGTCCACCGGCTCCTCGTCGGACTCGGTCACCATCTCGCGGTAGTACTTGCCCAGGCCGTCGAGGGTGTGGCCGCGCGACACGGTCACGCCCGACGGGGGCACGTCGCAGATCTTGATGGTGTTGTTCTCGCTGGCCACGATGGCGTGGGCGAGGTCCTGGCCGACCTTCTTGGCATCGACGTCGTACGCGGCCACGAACTCGATGTCGCGGACGTGGTAGTCGCCGAACTTGACGTGCATGAGACCCGGCACACGGTCGTTGACGTCCGCGTCCTTGTAGTACTCAACACCCTGCACGAGGGAGGAGGCGCAGTTGCCCACGCCCACGATGGCCACACGAATGGCACCCATCTGATCTTCCTTTCTCACCCGCGGGCTGGCGAGCGACGCGGCCCGGCCCCGGTATCTCCGGATTGGTTCTTGGACGCGTCGGCGGATCCTTCGCGCCGTCCTTGGTTCTCGTTGTCGATCAACTCGTTGAGCCAGCGCACCTCGCGCTCGACACCCTCCAGGCCATGGCGCTGCAGGGCCTGCGTGTAGGTGTCCAGCCGCTCGCGGTTGCGAGCGGTCGAGGCGGCCAGGTTGGCCCGGCGTTCCTCCATCCGGCTGCGCCGACCCTCGAGGATGCGCACGCGCACCTCAGCCGGGGTGCTGCCGAAGAAGGCCATGTGCACGCCGAACGCCTCGTCCTCCCATGCCTCAGGACCGGTGCGCGAGACGAGCTCGGCGAACCTGTCCTTGCCGTCGGCGGTGAGCTCGTAGACGATCTTCGCGCGTCGGCCCGAGAGGACCGGAGCGCTTGCGTCCGCGGCACCCGCCTCGGCGATCAGACCGCGGTCGAGCAGGTCCTTGAGCGCCGGGTAGAGCGAGCCGTAGGAAATGGCACGGAACGTCCCCATCACCGCGTTGAGCCGCTTGCGCAGCTCGTAGCCGTGCATGGGGGCGTCCTGGAGAAGGCCGAGGATCGCGAACTCGAGCACTGCGCTGCGGCGAGTGGCTGCCATCGCGGAGTACCGTCCTCTCACTGCCCTGGAGTTACGAACCGATGTATCGAGTTGATACATCGAATAATGTACCTGACGCGCAGGCGACGCGCAAATGACACGCCGGGTTCACCGGGCGGCCACTCGGGCAGACGCCCCGGGAGGGACCCCCAGCCGGAGCAGGGGACCAATGACCGCCGCACCCGGGCCCTCCGGACCACCTCGGGAGAGCGCGACCACGCAAGAATGCCACCCATGACCCTGCATGCCACGGCCGAGTCCCTTGCTGCCATCCTCGAGTCGCTCCCGCCGAACCCCCGCGTCGTCGCCTCCGGCAACTTCGCCAGCCCGCGCACGGCTCTGGCCCTGTTCGATGCACACCTGGCCGAGTGGCGGCTCTGGACGCTGAACCCCCAGCCGGGCCTGCCCGACCGTGTTGGGATCACCCCGGAGACCTCCTTCGTCGGCGCCGGGATGCGCAAGAACCCGCGGCTGCACTATGTGCCCTGCCGGCTGAGCCTGGTCCCGGCCCTGTTCTCCCGGGCGATGCCGCCGGACGTGGTGCTGCTGCACACCTCGATGCCGCGGCACGGCGTGGTGAGCCTGGGAATCGAGGTCAACGTGATGCCCGCCGCCATCGAGGCCTGCCGGGCCCGCGGTGGCAAGGTCATCGCCCAGGCCAACCCCAGCATGCCGTTCACCTACGGTGACGCGATCGTGCCCCTGAGCTCGATCGACGTGCTGTTCGAGGCCGACGAGCCACTCACGGTCGCCGCCCAGGGGACCCTGGACGACACCTCGCGCGAGATCGGCGACCGCATCGCGGCACGGATCAAGGACGGCTCCACCCTGCAGATGGGGATCGGCGCCGTGCCCGATGCCGTCCTGACCGCCCTGTCCAACCGCAAGGGCCTGCGGTTCTGGACCGAGATGTTCTCCGACGGCGTCCTGGCCCTGGACAAGGCCGGGGCCCTGGACCCGGATGCTGCCCTGGCGGTGTCGTTCCTCTTCGGCTCACAGGAGCTCTACGACTGGATCGACGGCAACCCGCGCGTGCGCATGGTCCGGACCGAGGCCAGCAACGACCCCGGGCTGATCGCCCAGCAGCCGCTGATGACCTCGGTGAACTCCGCGCTGCAGGTGGACCTCTTCGCCCAGGCGAACGCCTCGCGCATCAACGCCCGGATCTACTCCGGGTTCGGCGGCCAGACGGACTTCATCGTCGGCGCCCTGCACGCCCCGGGCGGCCAGGCGTTCATCGCCCTGCGCTCGTGGCACCCCAAGGCCAACGTCTCCACGATCGTGCCGCTGCTCGACGAGCCGGTGACCTCCTTCCAGCACACCGCCGTGGTCACCGAGCAGGGGGTCGCCGAGATCTGGGGCCGCTCGCAGGACGAGCAGGCGCGCAACCTGATCACCCAGGCCGCGCACCCGGACGTGCGCGAGGAGCTGTTCGAGGAGGCCGAGAACCTCGGCCTGCGCGTGAGCTGACACCGCCGGGGCGCCCTGGCGCACTCCCACCGCACTGGCTGGAACTGACCGGCGGGCTGGGCGACCCAGTCAGCTGCCGGAGCCGGGCCCGCCGGTCGCGTCCTCGGCACCGACCGCTGCGGCCTCCACGTCGTCCTCGCGGCGCCCGACCGGCTTGGGCAGGGCCAGGGTGGCCAGCAGGCCGAGGAAGACGAACCCACCAGCCACGTAGGCGGTGATCTGGACGGAGTCCGCGAAGGCCTGGGAGGCAGCCGACTGGACCTCAGGGCTCCCCGGCGGCTGGTCCAGGCTCGGGATGACGGTGCCTGCGGTGCTCTCGACGAGGTCGGCCACCTCCTGGGCCTGGGCCGTCGGGACTCCGACCTCCTCGACATGGGCTGCGGTCTGGGAGTTCAGGGTGACGAACAGGACCGTGCCGAGGACTGCCGTGCCCATGGCGGCACCGATCTGGCGTGCGGTGCTCTGGGTGCCGGAGGCCTGACCGCTCTGGCGCACCGGGACGTCGGCGAGGATCAGTCCGGTGAGCTGGGCGCTGGCGTACCCGACGCCCATGCCGTAGATGATCAGCCAGAACGCCATCACCCAGCCTGACGTGGTCGGGGAGATCGTTGCACCGAGTCCGACGATGCCGATCACCTCGAGGCCCATGCCCATCCGGGCAACGAACCGGGCACCGTACTTGTTCGCCAGCGAGGCCGCCGTCGGGGCGGACACGAACGAGCCGATCGCCAGGGTCGCCAGTAGCGCTCCTGCGCCCAGCGCGGTGTACCCCAGGACGCTCTGCAGGAACAGCGGGAGCGAGAACAGGATGCCGAACTCGCCGAGGCTGACGATCAGCGCGGCGACCGAGCCCAGGCCGAACGTAGCGATGCGGAACAGCGTGAAGTCGATCAGCGCCGACTTCCCCGCGCGCGTGCGCCGGGTCTCGACGAAGTACAGGACCAGCAGGCACAGCAGCCCCGCCACCAGCGCGATGAGGACCGGGGAGATCGCACCGGCGGCGTAGTCGCGGCCGAACAGGCTGGAGTCCTCCTCGACGCGGATCCACCCGTAGTTGCGGCCCTCGATCAGCCCGAAGACGATCAGGCCGATCCCCAGCGCCGAGAGGATGGCGCCCCCGACATCGAGGCCCTGGGTGTCCCCGGGGTCCTTGCTCTCCGGCACGTAGCGCAGGGCGCCGACGATGACGACGATCCCGATCGGGACGTTGATCCAGAACGCCCAGGTCCAGGAGAAGTTGGTGGTGAGGTATCCGCCGACCAGCGGGCCCAGCGCGGCCATGCCGCCGATGATCGAGCCGTAGATGGCGAAGGCGATGTTGCGCGCCCTGCCTGCGTAGAGCGAGTTGACCAGGGACAGCGACGAGGGCGACATCATCGCCCCGCCGATCCCCTGCAGGGCCCGGGCGGTGATCAGGTGCTCGCCGGACTGCGAGGACGCGGCGTAGATGCTGGCCAGGACGAACACCAGGGCGCCGAGGGTGAAGATCCGCCGCCGACCGACCCGGTCGCCCACCCGGCCGAACACGATCAGCAGCGCCGCGAAGGTCAGTGAGTAGACCGCGTTGACCCACTCGGCGTCGATCGAGCTCAGGCCCAGGTCGGCAATCATCGAGGGCAGCGAGACGTTGACGATCGTCGCGTCCATGATGATCAGGGCCGTGCCCATCCCGATGAAGATCATCGGGATCCACCCGTGCGCGGGCTTCTCGATCGGGGTGGCGGGGCTCACTGCAGCAGTCACGAGGGCGCAGCCTACTGCCGAGCCTGTGCATCCGGCGGCGGGGCAGCGTCCGGAGACTGGGACAGGCCGCAACCCGGGACAGCAGGACGCCCCCGGGCTGCTCGCCTGGGGGCGTCTCCTGGGTGCGCGAGGGGGGAGTTGAACCCCCACACCCTTTCGAGTACACGGACCTGAACCGTGCGCGTCTGCCTATTCCGCCACTCGCGCATCACCACGCCACATCGGCATGACAACGCCCACAAGCGTACCGGGGTCGCCCACCGGCGGCCAAATCGCGGCGGCCGGGCTCAGGTGGGCTGGATTCCCGCAGCCTCCGCGATGACACGGGTGTACTCGGCCGCACCCTTGCCGGTCAGGTGGACCCCGTCCTTGACCATGTAGTCGCGGTGATCCTTCGAGGCCTTCGCCCAGTCGGCCACCGTCACGTTGGGGTAGTCCTTGGCGACGTCCGCGATGAGCGCGTTGTTGGGCTTCATCCACGCCCGGGGGACCCGGACGTTGACCAGGACCACCTTCTGGGCACCCGACAGCCCGTCGAGCATCCCGCGCAACTGCTCCTCGGTCACGATGCCGTTGTTCCCGACATGCAGGATGACGGTGTCTCGCAGCTGGCCGCTGCTCACCTGGCTGGTGATCGCCGTCAGGACGTCGGCAGCCTGGGTGGCGACCTTGGCGTGCAGGTCCAGGTTGAACGTGTCGTTCTCGAGTGCGCCTGAGGCCCCGAGCATCACCGAGTCGCCGAAGGCCGTCACCTTGGCACGGGGATCCCGGCCCTCCGCTGCAGCCATCCGGGCGAAGTCAATCTCCAGAGGCGCGCGGGCCGGGGCCAGTGCCGCGAACTGCTCGGCGGTCATGCCACCGGCCGCGGCAGCCGGAGCCGGTGCGGTGACGACCCGGAAGCCGGTGAACACGACCACGACCGCGACGGCCGCCACGGAGGCGATCAGCGCCGGGCTCCGCTGCGGCAGGTCGCCGTCCCGAACACGTCGCCAGCCGCGGGCCAGGGCCCCCCGGCGGACCGGCATCTCCAGGTAGCGGTAGCTCAGCTCGGCGACGCCGAGGAGCAGGACCAGGCGCAGGACCAGGGCCGGGATCCCGTCCACCGGGATGTCGACCCCCGGTCGGGTGACCAGGAACAGGGGCCAGTGCCACAGGTAGATCCCGTAGGAACGTTCACCGATCCACCGCATCGGCCGCACCCCGAGCCACGTGCCGAACAGCACACCCCGGTGGCTGGCCGCAGCCACGACCACGGCCGAGACGAGGGCCACCACGAGGAACCCGCCGCGGTAGAGGAACGTCGAGAACTCCCCGAGCCTCGTGAACATGAGGACCAGCAGGAGCAGACCCGCGACCCCGGCAACGGTGATCACCGTCCGAGCCTGGCGGGGCAGGACCGGCGACGTGCGCCCCGGCCGCCAGACGACCGCCAGGGCGGCCCCGACGAAGACCCCCATCGCGTGCGTGTCGGTGCCGAAGTACAGCCGGCTGGGGTCGGCCGCGCCCGGCATGTCGCCGACGAACGAGCCGATGGTCATGGCCAGCGTCGAGAGCAGGGCCCCGCCGAGCGCGACGAGCCCCACGGCGCGCGCCCCGCGCCAGCGATACGCGAGCAGGGCGATCGCTGGCCAGAAGATGTAGAACTGCTCCTCGACCGCCAGCGACCACAGGTGCTTGAGCATCGGCGGCCGGCCGATGAACTCGAAGTACGAGGTGTCGGTGAAGATGGCCAACCAGTTGGAGTAGTAGAACAGCGCGCCGGGCAGGTCGCGGCGGAAGGCCGCGGCCCCGTCATAGGCGACCGTGGCCACCAGCAGGGCGGTCACGCCCAGCACCGCGAAGAGGGCGGGCAGCAGCCGCCGGGCGCGGCGGATGTAGAAGTTCTTGAAGTCGATCCCCCCGGTGCGGTCGAGCTCGACCAGCAGCAGCGAGGTGATCAGGAAGCCGGAGAGGACGAAGAACACGTCCACGCCGAGGAATCCGCCGGGGATCCACGCGACGTCGGCGTGGTAGAGGACCACCGCGATCACGGCGACCGCGCGCAGGCCGTCGAGTCCCACGAGGTGGGGCAGTGCCGGACGTCTGACGGTGCGGCGCTGCCGGGTGAGAGTCCCGGACATGACGGTTCCTTCCTGCAGCGCCCCGGCTCGACCCTGCCGCGGTGCCTGGACACATTGAACCCCACGGGTCCGACATCGCCGGGGAGGTCGGCCCACGCGGGCGGCGCGTCGCGGATCAGCCCGTGGCGAACGCCGCCCTCCTCAGGGCGGCGGCCTCAGGCTGGACGGCGGCCTCAGGCTGGAGTCCGGCCCGCCCACCACCGACGCAGCTCCTGCTCGGCACGCTCACGACCCAGGGGCCCCTCGTCGAGGCGCCGTTCCATGAGCCATCGGTAGGCCTGGCCGACCTCACGACCGGGACCGATCCCCAGGATCCCCATGATCTCGTTGCCGTCGAGGTCGGGCCGGATGGAGGCGAGCTCCTCGGCCTCGGCGAGCACCTCGATGCGCTGCTCGAGGCCGTCATAGGTGCGCCGCAGGGCTGCGGCCTTGCGCGGGTTGCGGGTGGTGCAGTCCGCGCGCGTCAGCTTGTGCAGCTGGGCCAGCTGGTCCCCCGCGTCGCGGACGTAGCGGCGCACCGCCGCGTCGGTCCACTCGCCGCTGCCGTAGCCGTGGAAGCGCAGGTGCAGCTCGACCAGGTTGGCGACCTCGTCGACGACGGCCTTGGGGTAGCGCAGGGCGGTCAGCCGCCTGCGCGTGAGCTTGGCACCCACGACCTCGTGGTGGTGGAAGCTCACCCGACCGCCCTGCTCGAAGCGCCGGGTGCGCGGCTTGCCGATGTCGTGCAGCAGGGCGGCCAGGCGCAGGACGAGGTCCGGTGGGCAGGTGGGCTCGTGCGAGGTCTCCAGGTCGATGGCCTGGTCCAGCACGATCAGGGAGTGCTCGTAGACGTCCTTGTGCCGGTGGTGCTCGTCGATCTCCAGGCGCAGGGCCGGCAGCTCGGGCAGCACGTGATCGGCCAGGCCGGTGTCGACCATCAGCTCGAGGCCCATCCGGGGCACCTCGGCGAGCATCAGCTTCGACAGCTCGTCGCGGACCCGTTCCGCGGACACCATCGTGATCCGCTCGGCCATGGCGGTCATCGCCGCCAGGACCTCCGGGGCGACCGACACGCCCAGCTGTGCAACGAACCGTGCTGCCCGCATCATCCTCAACGGGTCGTCGGCGAAGGACTCCTCGGGCGTGGCGGGCGTGCGCAACGCGTGGGCCGCGAGGTCGGACAACCCATCGAAGGGATCCACGAACGCGCGGTCGGGAAGCGTCACCGCCATCGCGTTGATCGTGAAGTCCCTGCGGCGGAGGTCCTCGAGCAGGGAGTCGCCGTAGGTCACCTCAGGCTTGCGCGTGGAGCGGTCGTACGCGTCGCTGCGGTAGGTCGTGATCTCGAAGCTGTGCTCGCCGCGGCGCGCCCCCACAGTGCCGAACTCGATCCCGATGTCCCACACGGCATCGGCCCAGCCCTCGAGCACGGCCAGTGTCTGCTCCGGAAGCGCCGAGGTGGCCAGGTCGAGGTCCACGTGCCGCCCGAGCAGGACCGCATCGCGCACGGAACCACCCACGAGGGCGACCTCGTGACCGGCCGCGGTCATCCGTCCGGCCAGGTCGACGAGTTCCGGGATCTCGTCGAGCAGGTCATCGATGCGCATGCGGCTCGCAGCTGCGAGCGCCGCGCGGGGAGGGACGTCGGGCACGGGCCGATAGCCTACGCGGCCGCTATCCTGACCAGCATGTCAACGCCGCCGACCCCTGTGCCGCCGCCGCGGCGCGAGGGACGCCGGATCGCCATCCCCACCCCGGCTGACCTGCGCCATCCGGGGTCGCGACGCCGCCCGCCCGGGCCCGAGGAGGGCGTCGACGCTGCCCCGGCCGCCGCGCCGGACTCTGCGCACGCGCCCCCAGCGCAGCCCGACCCGGCGCCGTCGCCGGACGCGCGGGCCACCGACCCGGACACCCAGGAGCCCGAGGGCGCAGCGCACGCATCGGCGGACACCGGTGCCCCAGTTCCACCAGCCCCACGCACTGGTGGGCCCACCCCGGGGACCCTGCCACGCCGTGGTCGGCCCCCCGTGGAGGCGGTCGACCCCGCGGCCCCCCCGGGCCAGGCCGGGCACCTGTCAGACCCCGACACGGACCCCGCTGCGACCCTCGAGCCCGACATGCCCCTCGCGGGCGCGGCGGACTCAGCCGCCCCCGACCAGGACGTGGACTCCGGGGAGGGTGTCCGGCGGATGTTCCCCAACCCCGCCACCCTGATGGCCGCCGGGCGTGGCGTGCGCAAGGTGCGCCCCGGCGGGCTGCGGGGCCGGCGGCTGCCCAAGGTGGAGGAGACCTCCGCCGGGGGCGTGGTGCTCGACCTGTCCAGTGACCCCCCCGCCGTCGCCCTGATCGCGCGGCACGATCGTCGATCGCGCCTGCTGTGGAGCCTGCCCAAGGGCCACGTCGAGGAGGGCGAGACCCCGGAGCAGGCAGCGCTGCGGGAGGTCTTCGAGGAGACCGGGCTCGTGGGTCGGATCGTCGCTCCCCTGGGGGTGATCGACTTCTGGTTCGTGGTCGAGGACAAGCGGATCCACAAGACCGTCCACCACTACGTCATCGAGGCGATCGGGGGTGAGCTCTCCGACGAGGATGTCGAGGTCGAGGCGGTCGAATGGATCCCGTTCCACCAGGTGGTGCGCAAGCTCGCCTACGGCGATGAGCGCCGACTCGTCGAGAAGGTCCCGCAGATCGTCCCGGGAGTGAAGTGACCCGGCGGGCCGGGTTGCGCCCCGCCGGCGCCCTCCTGGCCGTGGCCTCCCTGCTCGCCAGCACCCCCAGCGTCACCGCCACCGCCGGGAACGCCACCAGACCCACCACCGTCGTGGCCGCGACCGTCCTGGCAGTGCCGGCCGTGGAACGGCCCGCACTGGGCGCCGGTGCCCTGACCGTCCGGATCACCACCCTGGCCCCGGCGATCCCACAACCGGGCGACGAGCTCACCGTCACGGGCACCGTCACCAACACCTCCGATGCCCCCGTGCGCGACGTCTCGGCGCTGCTGCGGGTGTCCCCCACGCCCCTGGTGAACCGCGACGAGATCCCCGAGGTCCTGGCCGGGGCCGGACAACGCCTCGGCGAGCCGATCCTCGGGGCCGACGACGTGGTGGCCGACGAGCTGGCCCCGGGGCAGTCCCAACCCTTCCAGGTGCGCGCGGACATCGACGACCTCGGACTGGCCTCGGCCGGGGCCTACGTCACGGGGGTCGAGGCTCGTGGCGACTCGGGGGCCGGGGCAG
This sequence comes from uncultured Actinomycetes bacterium, assembly GCA_963706875.1. Classification (GTDB taxonomy): domain Bacteria; phylum Actinomycetota; class Actinomycetes; order S36-B12; family CAIYMF01; genus Prado023. The sequence continues at coordinate 135,912 of CAVPNW010000018.1, forward strand.
TGCGGCAGGACCTGGACCGTACGTTCCTGCCCTGGTGGCCCACGGACACCCCGGTCGAGCCGCTGCTGCTGACCACGATCTGGCCCCTCACCGGTGCACCCCTGCGCGATGCCGAGGGCGTGCTCCTGACCGAGGACTCGGCCCTGCAGATGTCCCCGGCCGGCAGGCTGTCCCGACTGCTCGACGCGGCCGCGACTGACCCTGGGACGGTGTCCCTGGTGGTCGATCCCGAGGTGGTCCAGTCAGCGGCCGACCTTGCTGACGGGTACCAGGTGCGACGCCCCGACGGCGAGGTCGAGCCCGGGACGCGCCGGCGCGAGGTGGCCGCCTGGCTCGACTCGCTGACCGCAGCACTGGCAGCACCCGGTGCCGATGCCTCGGGCTCCCTGTACGCCTGGCCGGACATCGACGCCGCCCGGCGCGGCAGGATCCTGTCGACTGCCCTGCGCCAGCGTCCCTCCATCGACGACGCCACGCAGGAGATCCTCGGGGCGCCGCTTCCCAGCTCGGTCGTCCTCGCCCCCGGGGGGGTCGCCCAACCCACCACCCTGGCTGCCATCGCGGCCGCCCGGGTTCGGGTGGTTGTGCTCAGCGACCGAGCAGCGCCCCTGCAGGTGCCGACCTACTTCACCCCCAGCGGGAACGTGGTCCTGCCCACCGCCGACGGCGACCTACCGGCACTGCTGCTCGACTCGGGACTGGCCGGGACCCTTGCCCTGCCGATGGGCACCCCGGCCGAGCAGACGGCAGTGCGCCAGGCCCTGCTCGCCCAGACCCTGGTGACAGCCGTCGAGCTTCCAGAGACGCAGCGGCTCCTGGTGACCGGCCCCGACCCGGGCTGGGACCCACCGGCCGGCGCTGCAGACATGGTGCTCAGCGCCCTGACGGGAGTCCCCTGGGTCACGCCGACCTCCCTGGCAGACGCGCTGGCCCGCGAGCCGAGCTCACTTCCCCGGGAGCTGGTGGTGCCCACTGCCGAGCAGGTGGCCCAGGAACTGCCCGCCACGCACGTGGCACAGGTGCGTGCCCAGTACCGGGGCCTGAGGCAGTACGCCGGCGTGGTCACCGACCCCGCGGTCATCCCCGAGGTCACCCGGACCGCCCCGACCCGCGGCCTCGGCGCCTGGTTCCGGAGCCATCCTGAGGCCCGCACGGAGCTGGCCGCGCTCGTCGACGACCAGGTGAGGGGCCTCATCGAGTCGGTCCGGGTGGTCTCCAGCGGCTCCATCACGGTGTCGGGCGCCTCGGGGACGATCCCGATCACCATCGAGAATGCCGGGCCGACGGAGGTCACTGTCGGCCTCGAGCTCAGCGCCACGCCCTCCCAGCTGTTCTCCGCCGACGCAGTCGAGCCGTTCACGATCGCCCCCGAGCGGCGCCGGTCCGTGGAGGTGACCGCGCAGGTCGCGGCCGCCGGGCCGATCCCGGTGACGATCCAGCTCCTGACAGCAGAGGGCGATCCCTTCGGAGAGCCCGGTCAGCTCGTCGTCGAGTCCGCCGCCTACGCCAATGCCGCCCGGGTCCTGGTCCAGGTCGCCCTGGGAGCCCTCGTCCTGGCCGTCGTGGTCCACGGCGTCCGCCGAGCCCGTCGCCGCCGGCGCACCGACGGCGCCCCGGAGCCGGAGCCCGACGAGTCGCCGGCCCGCGCCGCCAGCGCCGGGGCCGCAGCGGGCGGCGAGTCGCACGAGGGTGCACATGACTGACGAGCCCCACGGCCCCGGGCCGAACGACGCTGGGGACCAGACCCCCGACGACCTGCCGGCTGAGGCCGGGGACGTCTCGGACCTGACCGGCTCGCCCGACCCCGACGCAGCCAGCGACGCCGCCCAGCAGGCGGCCGGCCCGCAGCAGGGGGACCTGGTCGCCAAGGGCGCCCAGATGGCCATCGGCACGGTGATCAGCAGGATCACGGGCCTGTTCCGAGACATCGCGATGACCGCTGCCCTGGGCCTGGGGGTGGTGGCCGACATCTTCACCGTCGGCAACACCATCCCGAACACCGTGTACGTGCTGACAGTGGGCGGGGCGATGAATGCCGTCTTCGTTCCCCAACTCGTGCGCCGCAGCCGGCAGGACTCCGACGGCGGGGCCGGATTCACCGACCGCCTGCTGACCCTGACCTGCGTCCTGCTGCTCGCACTCACCGCGATCGCGATGGTGCTGGCCCCGTTGCTCACCCGGATCTACGCCTCGCCGGACTACACCGCCGACCAGATGTCCCTGGCGGTGGCGTTCGCCCGCTTCTGCCTGCCGCAGGTGTTCTTCTACGGGGTCTTCACCCTCGTGTCCCAGGTGCTCAACGCCCGGGGCCGGTTCTCCCCGCCGATGTACGCGCCGATCGCCAACAACCTCGTCGCCATCTTCGTGTTCCTGTCGTTCCTGGCCGTCGCTGGACCAGCGGCCGCCCAGAGCGGCACGCTCACCCCGCAGCAGACCGCATGGCTCGGGCTCGGCTCCACCGCGGCCGTGGCCACGCAGGCACTCCTGCTCATCCCGTTCATGCGCTCCTCGGGATATCGCTGGCGGCCCCGGTTCGACTGGCGCGGCTGGGGGTTGGGCAAGACCGGCGGCCTGGCGCTGTGGACCCTGGGGCTGCTGGCGGCCAACCAGGTGTCCTTCATCGTCCACAGCCGCCTGGCCACGACCGCCAACGTCCTGGCCCTGGCCGAGGGCCTGCCCTCGGCCGGCATCACCACGTACCAGAAGGCCTACCTCATCTTCTTCCTGCCGCACTCGATCGTGACGGTGTCGCTGGTGACCGCGCTCCTGCCCGGACTGAGCCGCGTGGCCGCTGCCCGGCAGTTCGGGGTCTTCAGCCGGGTCCTGACCGACTCGATGCGCACCGTCACCGCCCTGACCGTCCCCATCACTGCCGTGATGATCCCGCTGGCACCAACCCTGGCGACCGTCCTGTTCGGCCTGGGTGCGGCGAACCGGGACTCGGCCTTCGTGATCGGCCTGACGGTGATCGGAATGCTCCTCGGTCTGGTGCCGTTCTCGATCTACTTCATCCTGCTGCGGGGCTGGTACTCCCTGGAGGACACCAAGACCCCGTTCTACCTGTCCCTGGTGCTCAACACCATCAACGTGGTGCTGTCGATCGCCCTGTTCGACCTGGCACCCACCGAGCTCAAGGTGCCGGCCATCGGCCTGGCCTTCGGCCTGACCTACTGGATCATGATGCCCATTGCCTGGCCGATCCTCGCCCGGCGCAGCAATGGCCTGCACACCCGAGAGACCTGGGTGGCGCTCCTGAAGATGCTGGTGGCTGGGACCGCCACGGTGGTGGTGATCGTGGGCGCCACCTTCCTGATCGAACTGAACCTGCCGACATTCCTCGATGGCACGCAGGGCTCCCGCCCCAGGTTGATGGGGGTGCTCACCGTCGCCAGCCTGCTGGGGCTTGCGGTCTACCTCGGCGCGGCTCGGGCGCTACGGATCCGTGAGGTCAGCGCAGCGCTGTCCCTGGTGCGCCGCCGGCTGGGTCGCTGACCAGGGTCAGCCCGCCCCGTGGCCACCTCTGTCCCTGGGTCAGGAGCTCAGCGCCGTACCTACCGCCCGGACGGTCAGGTACTTCTCCAGCTGGGGGATGTAGTGCAGGGCCAGGGTCTTGGCGTCGCGGCTGACCGTGACGTGCACCTCACCGGACTCATCGACCCACCAGTCCTTGGTCCGCATCCGCACGCCCAGCTCCTCGGCCTGGGCCACGGACACCGACCGTGCGGCCTTCGCGTCACTCGGGTTCTCGATCAACGACTGGGCGCCGGTGCTGGCAACGATGCCGGCGTCGTCGACGGTCGTCACGTTGGTGTAGGCCAGTGAGAACACGTCGAAGGCGAGCACTCCCATGACGACCAGGACGATCGTCACCCGCATCAACCAGCCAAGGACGATGCCGCCCCGATCGTCCGGCCCGGACGTACCCGCTGTCATGTCCTGAGCAATCGACATCGCAGTGGCGGATCTTGACAGGTTGACCCGAACGGCCGCGGCGACCCGGGGCGCGCCCGTCACCGGCGCTGCTGCCCGTGGCCTAGCATTCCTGATGTGAACGAGCAGGGACAGGTGGCACCCAACCGGCAGATCGGCCGGTTCACCTTGGACGACCTCGTCGAGGAGCGTTACGGCGCCCAGATCTGGCGAGCCGTCGACAGCACACTGAACCGTGAGGTCGCCCTGTGGCTGGTGGCCGCCGATGAGGCCCTCACCGCCGACCTCGACCAGTCGACACGCACTGCGGCCACGGTCGACGACCGGCGCATCGTGCGGATCCTGGACGTCTTCACCGCCGAGGACCTCCTGGTCGTCGTCACCGAGTGGAGCGCCGGTGAGGTCCTGCGCGACCATCTCACCGCTCCGATGCCCCCCGCTGAGGCGGCCCGGATCGCCTACGAGATCTCCGGAGCCATCGAGTCGGCCCATGCCAAGGGCATCGCCCACGGTCGGTTGCGCCCCTCCAACATCCTGGTCGGCCATGACGGCGAGGTGCGGATCACGGGCCTGGGGATCGATGCAGTCCTGGCCGGCATCGACCCGGTCGCCGGCGATGACCCGGTGGCCGCAGACGTCAACGGAATCGGGTCGATCCTCTACGCGTGCCTGACGGCCCGCTGGCCCGACGGCGATGTCGAGGGGATCCCCGGCGCCCCGGAGGTCGCCGGGCACACGCCCCCGCCCTCCCGGATCCTGGCCGACGTCCCGGAATCCCTCGACGACCTGTGCGCCCGCACGGTGATCCCGATCGTGCCCCCCCGGGCACGCCCGCGGCTGACCTCAGCCGGGCAGGCACGCGAGGCCCTGGGCGCGAGCCTGACCGACCTCACTGGGGAGCGCCGGGCCCTGACCAGTGCACCTGGGGAGCCCTCCCGCGTCCTGCCACGGATCGCCGTCGGCATCGGGGTGCTGCTGCTCGTGCTCGGGCTGGCCTGGGGCGGCTGGCGATTGCTGTCCCAGGACACCACGGTCGCTGCCCCGCCGGAACCGACCCCCACGGCCTCGCCGACCCCGACACCCGAGGCCTCGGCCACGGCTCCGGAGACGGTGACCTACCAGATCGTCGCAGGCCGCGACTTCGACCCCCTGGGAAACGGCGAGGAGAACCCGGGTCGGGTGGCCTTCGCCTTCGACGGTGACAAGAACACCGCCTGGCGGACGGTCACGTACTACAACAAGAGCCTGGACAAGCCCGGGGTGGGGATCCTGCTCGACCTGGGAGCCCCGCGCACCATCGGTTCGGTGTCCCTGGACCTCGTGGGCAACGGGACCGACCTGCAGGTGCTCACCAGCAACGATCCGGGCGAGAACCCCCAGGACTACGACCTCATGGCCCAAGCCACGGAGGCGGGCGAGAAGGTGCGCCTGAAGGCCGCCAATCCGACCTCGGCCCGGTACGTGCTGGTCTGGCTGACCGGCCTGCCCCAGGTGGACGGTGGCTGGCGGGGCGGCATCCGTGAGGTGCGGGTCACCAGCTGAGATCCGGGCGTCGGTGCGCGGGTTCGGGAATCCCGGGCGCACCTAGGATGTTGTCCTCCATGACTGCGAGGGGTGAGGGACACATGTCCGAGGTTCGGGATCTGATCATCGTGGGCTCTGGCCCATCGGGATACACGGCTGCCATCTACGCCGCGCGGGCGGCCCTGCGCCCGCTGGTGTTCGAGGGCGCGGTCACTGCCGGTGGGGCGCTGATGAACACCACCGACGTCGAGAACTTCCCCGGGTTCCCCCAGGGGATCATGGGTCCGGACCTGATGGACAACCTGCGCGCACAGGCCGAGCGGTTCGGCGCCGAATTGGTGACCGACGACGTGACGGCGATGTCGCTGTCCGGGGACATCAAGGTCGTCGTGGACGGCGAGGGGAATGAGCATCGGGCCCACGCAGTCATCCTCGCGATGGGGTCCGGGTACCGCGAGCTCGGCCTCCCCGACGAGAAGCGCCTCTCCGGGCACGGGGTCTCCTGGTGCGCGACATGCGACGGGTTCTTCTTCCGCGGACAGGACATCGCGGTCGTCGGGGGTGGCGACTCGGCAATCGAGGAGGCCCTGTTCCTGACCAAGTTCGCCGAGACCGTGACGATCATCCACCGCCGCGACGAGCTGCGGGCCAGCCGGATCATGGCCGAGCGAGCCCTGGCCAACCCGAAGCTGCGCTTCGCCTGGAACAGCACGGTCGCTGCCATCAACGGCGCCGACAAGCTCAGTTCGGTGACGCTGGCCGACACGAGCACCGGCGAGCAGCGCGAGCTGCCGGTGACCGGCCTGTTCATCGCGATCGGCCACGATCCGCGCTCCGAGCTCATCGGCGACCAGGTGGATCTCGACACCGAGGGATACGTGCTGGTCGAGGGCCGTTCGACCCAGGTCCTGACCGGTGGCACCGTGCTGCCGGGGGTGTTCGCGGCCGGCGACCTCGTCGATCACACCTACCGTCAGGCCATCACGGCGGCGGGCAGCGGATGTGCCGCCGCACTCGACGCGGAGCGGTTCCTGGCCGCGCACGAGCACGCGCTGATGGCGACCGCCTGACGCTAGGATTGGCCAGCCAACCCAAGGAGATCCGATGGCCCTGATTACCGTGACCGACGCCAGCTTCGCCGACGACGTTCTGCTGTCGGACAAGCCCGTTCTGGTGGACTACTGGGCGGTCTGGTGCGGCCCCTGCCGGATGATCGCCCCGATCCTCGAGGAGATCGACGCCACCCACGGCGACAAGCTCACGATCGCCAAGCTCAACGTCGACGAGAACCCCCGGATCGCCTCGGACTACGGGATCGTCTCGATCCCCACGCTCAACGTCTTCCAGGGTGGCAAGGTGGTCAAGCAGATCATCGGGGCCAAGCCCAAGGCGGCCCTGCTCAAGGACCTCGCCGAGTTCCTCTGATCGTCCACCCGTTCCGTGAGAGCACGACTGTCCACAAGTGCCGGACCCACATGCCGGCAGGGCGACTCGGGGCCGATGGTCGCCGAGGTCCGCGCCCGGCTGCACCGCCTGGGCCTCACCCAGGACGGCCGAGGCGATGAGTTCGACGCCGAGCTCGACCGGGCAGTGCGCCAGTTCCAGCAGGAGCGTGGGATCGCCGTGGACGGCTGCGTCGGCACGCAGACGTTCCGGCGCCTCGAGGAGGCCCGGTGGCGGCTCGGGGACCGGGTCCTGTCGTTCCTTCCCGGACACCTCATGGTCGGTGACGATGTCCTGGCCCTGCAGGAGCGCCTGACCGGACTGGGGTTCTCCCCCGGGCGTCCGGATGGGATCTTCGGACGCCTGACCGACCACGCGGTGCGCGAGTTCCAGCTCAACACCGGGCTGCCGACCGACGGGACGGCGGGGCCGGAGACGTTCCGGGCCCTGGGCAGGCTCACCCGGACGGTCAGCGGTGGCGCGTCGACCGTCCTGCGTGAGCAGCAGGCCTTCGACGTGCTGCGGACCGGGGTGACCCACAAGGTCGTGCTCATCGACGCGGGCCCGGATCACCTGCACCGGGGGCACACCGGCAACGGGTTGTCCGAGCAGGACATCGCCGCCGACATCGCCTCGCGCGTGGAGGGCAGGCTCGCGGCCCTGGGCACGACTGTGCTCGTCACCGGCCCCGCCCGGGCTGGGCACACCTCGTTCGACGAGTCGACGCGGGCCGCGATCGCCAACGAGGTCGGCGCCGACGTCGTCATCTCGTTGCACTGCGACGCGCACGACAACCCCCTGGCCCACGGGATGGCCGCGTTCTACTTCGGGGCCCTCAATGGGCGGACCAGCTCCGTCGCGGGCCACGCGCTGGCCGAGCTGCTGCTGGAGGAGATCGCGGTGCGCAGCTCGGCGAGCAGTTGCGGAGCCCACCCCAAGACCTGGGAGATCCTGCGGTTGACGAGGATGCCGGCCGTCCACCTGGACCTCGGCTACCTCACCAACCCTGAGGACGGCGCCAGGCTGGGCGATCCGGCCGGGCGCGACCAGATCGCGAAGGCCATCACGGCCGCGCTGATCCGCTTCTTCGCCCCACCCCCGCCGGACTGAGCCCGCGCAGGATCCGCGCAGGATCCGCGCAGGCGGAGCAGTCCTACCGGAGTGCCTCACGGTCCGGGCGGTCGTCCTGCCCGGGTGCCGTGATCGTTGCCGCGTCTAGCCCTGGCCAGCCATCTGCTCGTCGGACATGCCCGTCACATCCAGCTGTTGGGAGCCCGAGAGCTGGAGCATGTAGGTCTGGGCCGAGCGCTTCTTGGGCTTCTTCAGGCTGTTGCGCTTGATGACCTTCTTGAGGTACTCGGTGTTCGCCCGGTACTGGTCGTAGAGCGCGCCGGCGTCCTGGATCTCGGTGATGATCTCGTCCGAGGCCCGCAGCCCGGGTGAGGACCAGTTCGCCGATCCGGTCATCACGTACTTCTGCACCTTCCCGCGCACGAAGCCGTTGACGAGCAGGGCCTTGTGGTGGGTGAAGATGTCGTTGCGGATGCACAGGACCGCCCACGTCTTCTTGACCGTGTCGTACTTGGGCTGGACCGGGCACGCCATCTGGACGGTCAGCCGACCGCCGCCGTAGGGGCTGGTCCGGTTGAGCCAGACGCCGGTGGAGGTCACCGGCACCGAGCCGCGCAACGAGCCGCCGCTGCAGGCGCCGTCCGGCCCGTTCAAGTCGTTCCTCACGGTCCTGCGCTTGGCGGGCTTGCCCTTGCTCGCCTTCGTGACGATGACCTTGCTCGGGGGCGTGGACAGGCAGTCGGCTGAGCCGTAGCCCATCTCCTCGCCGTCCTCGTTCTCCAGCCACTTGCCGTTCGGGGCCTTCAGGCGCTGGCTCATCTGCGTGTAGACGACATGGACGTTGCAGCCCCGCTGCATGGCCAGGCGCCAGAGGTCGGAGGCCACACCGCGGCGGGTGAGGACGAACATCGAGACCCGCACGTCCGTGCGCTTCCACTTCTTGCCCACCTTGTACTTGCACTTGATGGACTTCAGGATCTCTCGGTTGATGTCACCGGAGGTCTGCGGACCCAGGTGGACGGTCGTCGGCCGGGCGCCGGTCGCGGGGTTGCCCGGGGTGGCGAAGGTCCGGAAGTAGTTGGTGGTCATCAGCTCGCCCCGAGACCCCTTGACCATGTCGGCGAAGTAGGTGCTGAAGATGTCGTGCAACGGCTTGTCGCCGACCGCGATGTTCAGGTTGTTGAACCCCTTGCGCGACTGCTGGTAGGTCGGGTTGCCCGAACTGTAGGCGCTGACCCACTGCCGGGTGCTGGCCCCCTGGCCCACCGTGGAGAACAGGTACACCTTGGAGTGCAGCGACGGGTACATCGGCTCCAGGTTGTCCGGCAGGGTCCTCTCGCCGGTGGCCACGTGGGTGACGCCGGCGGAGTCAGTCACCGTCAGGCTGGTCTTGTACGTGCCCGCAACCTTGTAGGTCCTTGGTGTGCGGACCGGGCCCGTCGGCGAACGTGCCGTCCCCGAAGTCGTAGCGCCACGCGATGATCGGGTTGATTCCCGGGCGCGACCGGTCGCTGAACACGACCGTGTTGGACGTCAGCGTCGTGGCATCTGCGGCGTACCAGGCTGTCGGCCCACCCACCGCCGGCGGCGTCCTGGGGGTCAGGCATCCCAGCCAGCAGGTGGTCGCGAAGTTCACCGCATTCGTGTCGGTGCCCAGGGTCCTGCTGAGCTCGCGCCAGGACGAGTACTTGTCCGAGTGGCTGTTGGTCAGGGCCTGGACCGAGACACCGCGCTGGGCAGCGGCGGTCAGGGCGGCCTGCACCGGTGCGTAGGTCAGGGAGTAGAAGCTGAACTTGATCGACGCCTGGCTGCCGTCCGGGTTCAACGCGGGCGTGCAGTCGATCATCTCGATCAGGTAGCGCAGCATCTTGTACTGCTCGGCCTCAGAGCCCGAGGGATCGTTGAACATCGTTCGCGTGTCGGGCGCGAAGTTGGGGTTGCAGGAACGTGGCTGGCCCTGGATCTGGATCGGCACCTCGAAGACGGCCTGGGCGCCGTCGGGGGAGGACGCAATGACAGTGAACGAGTCGGGGCCGGAGAACTCCGGGAGCTTGTCCTGCTTCCCGCCCTGGGTCGGATCGGGCGGGTAGAAGCCGGGGGTGTAGGTGAAGTTGCCAGTCGCGTTGTCGAAGGCGAGCATGCCGTTGAACGGACCGGTGACGTCGATGAGGAACGGGGCGACCGAGTAGGTCACGGGGGTCCCGGGCGCGGTGTGGGTGCACGTGACCTTGCCCCCCACCGGCGTGTCCATGAGGGTCACCACAGGGTTGCCCGGGGCCTCGACCACGCAGGTGATCGTCCCCGTTGAGCCGGCGGTATCGGCCGCGGCCGGTGCAACGGCTCCCAGGCTGGAGGCCAGAAGGGCGGCACCTGTGATCGCAACGGCAGTCAACCGGGCTCGAGACCCCACAATGAACTCCTCCCCACGCGTAGCCCAAATGTACGGCATCACCCCGACATGGGTCACTGGTCCGGACTTATCGCGGTGCTAACCCCGGATCATCGTCGGGCGCTCTCGCGGACTCCAGCGAACTCCGCGTACTTGCGTGGGCGGAGCAGGGACACCGCAAAACCCGCGGTCGCACCGACCGCCAGGGCGGCCGTCGCGAGCAGGACCCACCGCACCGTTTTCATGAGCCCACCTCCCATCGGGCATCCTAGGCACATGAGCCCTGGCACGCGCCTCGACCCGTGGTTCACCAGCTATGCCCAACGGGCGCATGGGCTGGCGGCCTCCGAGATCCGCGCACTGTTCGCGGTCGCCAGTCGACCGGAGGTGGTGTCGCTGGCCGGCGGCATGCCGTTCGTCGCGGCACTGGACCTCGACGCCATGAGCGAGACGGTCGCCCGACTCCTGCGCGAGCGGGGAGCCACGGCGCTGCAGTACGGGTCGGGCCAGGGCGACGAGCGGCTGCGTGAGCAGATCCTCGACGTCATGGCTCCGGTGGGGATCTCGGCCCATCCCGACGACATCGTGGTGACCACTGGGTCACAGATGGCCCTGGACCTGGTCGTGCGGACGTTCTGCGACCCCGGGGATGTCGTCCTCGTGGAGTCACCGTCCTATGTCGGCGCGCTGGGGGTGTTCCGCTCCTACGAGTGCCGCGTGGTCCATGTGGCCATGGATGACCAGGGACTGTCCGCGGTCGCCCTGACCGAGGCCATCAGGCAGGTCCGCGCCGACGGTGGCCGGATCAAGATGATCTACACGATCCCCTCCTACCACAACCCTGCCGGCCTGACCCAGGGACAGCAGCGACGCCACGAGGTGCTCGAGGTGGCCCGGACCCACGGGATCCTGCTGCTCGAGGACGACCCGTACGGCCTGCTGGGCTTCGACGGCGTGGTCCCGCGAGCGATCCGGGCCGACGAGGCCGAGGGCGTGGTCTACCTCGGATCGTTCTCCAAGACGATCGCCTCGGGGCTGCGCGTCGGGTGGGCGGTGGCCCCGCACGGCGTGCGCGAGAAGCTGGTGCTGGCCGCCGAGGCCGCCGTGCTCTGCCCCTCCAACTACGCCCAGCTCACGGTCTCGGAGTACCTGGCCACCAACCCCTGGATGGACCAGATCGCGACGTTCCGCGAGCTCTACCGGGAGCGGCGCGACGCACTCCTGGAGGCACTGGGCGACCACATGCCCCCCGGCACGACCTGGACCGAGCCCACAGGTGGGTTCTACTCGTGGGTGACCCTGCCGGAGGGCCTCGACGCCCGCGCGATGCTGCCCCGCGCGGTCGCGGCGCTGGTGGCCTACGTCCCGGGCACCGGGTTCTACGTCGGCGATGCCGAGCAGGAGGCCAATCGCCGGTCACTGCGGCTGAGCTACTGCTACCCCACACCGGAGCGCATCCAGGAGGGTGTGCGGCGGCTCGGCAACGTCATCGACGACGAGCTCGGCCTGCTGGCCACGTTCGGCCAGACCGCTCCGGGCGCGGTCCGGGCGCACAACGACGAGGCTCTCATGACCACACCCGCACCCGATTTGGCCTAGGACAAGGGGTAGGACAGTGTCCCGATCGATCGTCATCCTGGCAGGCGGGCTCTCCCATGAGCGCGATGTCTCCATCCGCTCCGGTCGCCGAGTCGCTGAGGCCCTGCGTGCCGTGGGCGAGGACGTGGCCATCCACGACCTCGACGCCACGCCTGCTCGGAGACCTCGCGGCCTCCCCTCCGGATTGCGTGATCCCACTGCTGCATGGGGCCAGCGGGGAGGATGGGTCGCTGCGCGACGTCCTTGACAGCCTGGCCGTGCCGTACGTCGGGTCACGTCCCGACGCCTGTCGGTTGGCCTTCGACAAGATGGTCGCCAAGGCTCATGTCGCCGGCGGTGACCTGCGCACCGCCCCTGCCGTCGCGCTTCCGCACACCACATTCCGCGACCTCGGTGCCGGCGCGGTCCTGGATTCGCTCGTGAAGCGGATCGGCCTGCCACTCGTGGTCAAGCCCACCAGAGGCGGGTCTGCCCTGGGGGTGGCGATCGTCCGGGAGAGCGCCGACCTGGCGGGGGCGATGGTCGGCTGCTTCGCCTACGCCGACACCGCGATGCTCGAGGCCCATGTCCCAGGCACAGAGGTCGCAGTCACCGTGATCGAGGATTCGGACGGCACCGTTCGCGCCCTGCCCGCGGTGGAGATCGTCCCGGACTCAGGTGTCTATGACTACGCCTCGCGCTACACGGCGGGGACGACGGAGTTCTTCGTCCCCGCGCGACTCAGTGACCACGATGCAGACCTGTGTGCCCGCGTGGCTCTGGCCGCCCACGAGCGTCTCGGCCTGCGCCACCTGTCACGTGCCGACCTCATCGTGGGCGAGGCCGGGCAGGTCACGTTCCTCGAGGTCAATGTCGCACCGGGATGCACGGAGACCTCCCTGCTCCCCCAGTCCGTCGAGGCCGCCGGACTTGACCTGGGACAGGTGTTCCAGGTCCTGGTGGAGCGGGCCATCGCCGAGGGGTGATCCCGGGCGGGGCTGACCTGTCCCGGGGCCGCAGTGCGACACGGTTGCACGCTTCGTGGAGCCCTGGTGACCGTGAACCTGCCGAGGTTGCCGTCCAGAGGCCAGCGTCCCTGGGACGTGTCACAGGTACACGCGAGGAATGTCCCAGTGCCGTGACCTAGCCCTTGATCGGCTCGGAATCCGACTGGATCAGCGCGACTGCCACCAGCGGCGCTTCTTCGTCGGGGTGGACCCCGCGGGGACGTACCCACCGGTGCGTGCCGCAAGGTTCCGTGCGGCAACCACGTCGGCCGGCACGGCGTCCGGGCCCACGCCGGGGGCGGGGATGTCCCTCTCGCTGCCGGCGGCATCCGAGGCAGGCACCTGGGATGAGATCGCGGGATCGGTTCCGAACCGCTTCGGCGTTGCCTCGGCGGTCCCGCTGGCGGCAGCATCCCCGGTACTCGCCGGCGTGGCGGTGGGGGTCGCGGCGGGACTCGTGTCGGTGGTGCCCGCAGGCGCCGCGAGATCCTCCACAGTGGACACGGAGGAGGGCCGCAGGGCGGTGCTCGGTCCCGCGGTCAGGGCTCGGAGGGCAAGGCGGGCGTCGGCCAGCGCGAGCCCACGCTCGGAGGCCTCTGCCTCGGCCCGGGCGAGGCGGATCCGCACGTCATCCCAGCGATCGCGTGGGATTGTGATCGTGTCCTGCTCGGTGGCGCGCACCGGCGGCGGGGCCGGGGGGGCCTGCCGCGGCGCGGAGGTGGCACCCTCGGGCAGCGATCGGCCGGGGTGCAGCCCGACGGCCAGCAGGGCCTCAACCGGGATCCGCCAGACGCCATCGTCATCCTTGGCCGCACCGTGTCCAGCCAGCTCGGGGAGCTTGCGCGTGATGGTCTTCCGGCTCACCGAGCAGGACGTGGCCGCATCGGTGATGGTGAACGTGGGACGGGTCGAGGAGGACGCACCGGCCGCATCAGGGGCCATGTCCCGGTCCCGGTCGGTGGTGATGTCGATGACGTCCGGGGCCACGCCGTCACTGGTCCCGGGGACCAGCTCGAGGCGGTCATCGGTGGTTGAGATGCTCATGGACAGATCCTAGATCGGCCGATCGACTTCTCCGGGAAGGTTGTCCACAGCAAGGGCGGCGTGTCCCACCATGGACGGATCGGGGACCATCTGACCTAGGTCGAAGTCCTGTCCCCGGAAAGGACCGAGAGGATCCTGTCCAGGTCCTCGCGGCCAGCGAACTCGATCGTGACCCGGCCCTTGACCTTGCCCATGGTCAGGTGCACCCTCGTGTCCAGGCGGTCGGCAAGGTCGTCGGCCACATCCTGCAGGCCCTCATCCGAGGAGGTTCGCCGGGGCCGCCGGGTGCGAACTCGCTGAGGTCGGTCGCCGAGCGCCACGATCTCCTCCACCGAGCGCACAGACAGCCCCTCAGCCACGATCCGCGTTGCCAGGGCCTCCATGCTCGCACTGTCCGGCAGCGCCAACAGGGCTCGGGCATGTCCCTGGGACAGCACTCCCGCCGCGACCCGCCGCTGCACGCCGGGGGGCAGGCGCAGCAGCCGGATGGTGTTGGCGATCTGCGGCCGCGAGCGTCCCACCCGTGCCGCGAGCTCGTCCTGCGTGCAGCCGAAGTCAGCAAGGAGCTGCTGGTAGGCGGCCGCCTCCTCCAGCGGGTTGAGTGCCGCACGATGGATGTTCTCCAGGAGGGCGTCGCGCAGCAGGTCCGAGTCGTCCGTGGGACGCACCATGGCCGGGATCGTGTCCCACCCCAGGCGTTGGGCGCACCGGAATCGGCGCTCGCCGGCCACGAGTTCGTACTGGGGGCCCCCTGCGCCGTCCTCAGGACTGTCCACAGGGACATGACCCACGGGGCGCACCACGATGGGTTGGAGCAGGCCGATCTCCCTGAGTGATGCGGTGAGCTCCTCAAGGGCGTCCTCGTCGAACACCGTGCGTGGTTGGCGGGGGTTCGGGCGGATAGCATCGAGGGGCAGGTCGGCGTAACGGATCGGCGGTGCAGTCGCGGTTCCCGGGGCGCCACCGGCCTGCCCTTCGGACTCGCCTCGGTCGGCTGCGGTCAGCACCTCGGCCCAGGTGCCACGGGCCAGGTCATCGGATGTGACGTTGCTCACAATGCCTCCCTGCTCGTTGCTGAGCCTAGGCCAGATGTCCCACCAATCACGTTATCCACAGAAATCCTGTGGATAACGTGGGGATGATATGTCCGTTTCGCGTACTTTCCCACCGTCAGTGCATGAGTGATCACGCAGCGCGCCCACGCGCCCACGAGCCGCGTCCTGCGTGACGAGAGTCACCGGGCACGGGGGATCATCACCACGGTCGTGGCCGGATCGATGACCCCGATCCCATAGCTGTGGATGCTGATCGGCCCGGCGCCGAGGGACTCCCGGGTGGCTTCGGCCTCGGCAACCTCGAGGCCCGCGCTGGATCCCTTGAGGGCAAGGACCACGCCGCCGACCCGGGCCAGCGGAAGGGTCCACGTCAGCAGCTGCGGGAGTCGAGCGACCGCCCGGGCTGTGACAACGTCGAAGGTCTGGGCAGGGACATCCTCGGCCCTGGCCCGAAGCACCTCCACCCGGTCGTCCAGGTCCAGTTCGGTGACAGCCTCCGAGAGGAACGTCGCCCGCCGCAGCAGCGGCTCGATCAGGGTCATCCTCAGGTCGGGCCGGACCAGGGACCACACCAGGCCCGGGAGACCAGCTCCGGATCCCACGTCCGCCACCGAGCAGCCTGGCGGGATAGCCCCCGTCGCCTCCTGGGCCACGACCGCACAGTTGACCAGGTGTCGCGACCACAACCGGGGGACCTCGCGTGGCCCGATCAATCCACGTTCGACTCCACGCGTGGCCAGGATGTCGGCGAACGACCGCATCCCGGGAACCTGCGAGTAGCGCGCGCTCAGTTCCGTTTCACGTGGAACATCGCTCACGCCGGCATGACCACCACGCGTCGGGCGGAACCCTCACCCTCACTCTCGCTGCGCAGTCCTGCGTCCGCGACGACATCGTGGACGACCTTGCGCTCGAAGGCTGTCATCGGGGCGAGCTTGACCGGCTCACCTGTCCGCTTCACGTCGGCAACAGCGCGCTCCCCGAGCTCAGCGAGCTCGCGACGACGTGCCGCCCTGAAGCCGGCAATGTCGAGCATCAGGCGGCTGCGCTCACCGGTCTCGCGCGTGACTGCGAGCCTTGTGAGCTCCTGGAGGGCATCGAGGACCTTGCCGTCGGGGCCCACGAGATCATCGAGGTCCCCCCCGACGATCGAGACCATGGCACGATCCCGCTCGACGTCCATATCGATGTCCCCGTCGAGATCAGCGATGTCCAGCAGGGCCTCCAGGTAGTCGGCCGCGACATCACCCTCGCGCTCGAGCTCTGACTTGTTGGTCATAGTTCCTCCAGTCGTACCTCGATGGTGCTCAGCCGGACTTGGGTGGTGGTCCCGTCCGCTTGCTCCGAGGCTGCTTCTTCGGCTGGGTGCGACCGCTGGGCTTGTCCTCAGCGACCACCTCCCCCACGATCACTGCGGTCGAACCGGACGATTCCGGCGAAACCGGCAGGCCCTTCTTGGCTGCCTTCGCAGCCTTCCTCGCCGCGGCTGCCTCGGCGGCAGGTGTCCCCGGCTGCGGGTTGTTCCTGATGACCCAGAACTGCTGTCCCATCGTCCAGAGGTTGGTCGTGAACCAGTAGATGAGCACACCGATCGGGAAGTTCAGGCCGCCGACGGCGAACAGCACCGGGAAGATGTACATCATGATCTTCATCTGCTGGGCGATCGGGTTGTCGCTCGCCGTGTTCTTCAGCAGCAGCTGCCGCTGGGTGATGAAGCTGGTCACCGACATCAGGACGATCAGGATGACGGCAAGGATCTTGGTGTTGGTCGGGTTGGGTGTCTCCGCGGCATTCGCGAAGGTGCCGTAGAGCGGAACCCCGAAGATGGCAGCATCGTGGGCCGAGGCCAGGAGATCTGCGTAGCGATCCCACTTGAACACACCGACGGGAACCTCGGCGGCGATGTTCTGCAGCACCCGGAACAGGGCGAAGAAGATCGGGGCCTGCAGCAGGATCGGCAGGCAGGAGGACAGCGGGTTGGTCCCGGTCTCCTTGTAGAGCGCCATCATCTCCTGGGACTGGCGCTCCTTGTCCCCGGCGTACTTGGTCTGGATCTCCTTGAGCTGCGGCTGGATGGCCTGCATGTTGCGCTGCGCGCGGATCTGCTTGACGAACAGCGGGATCAACAGGATCCGGATGACGACCACGAGGCCGACGATGGACAGCGTCCACGCCCAGCCGCTGTCCGGGTCCAGGAAGAGCGACCAGAACTGGTGCCACAGCACCAGGACCCATGAGACTGCGTCCTGCAGCCATTCCCAGAGGAACACGAACTAGCTCCCTACTCGTTGCGTGGTCGGACGGACGTCCTTACCACCGCGCCAGCTCCCCTTCGCGGGCACGTGATCGATCCCACCGGGGGACCAGGGGTTGCAGCGCACCAGGCGCCCGACGGAGAGGAGGAACCCCTTCACCGGCCCATGGGTGCGTACCGCCCCCAGAGCATAAGCCGAACAGGAGGGGTGGTACCGACATGTGGGTCCCGAGAGCGGCGAGATGAACCGCTGATAGCCACGAATTCCCCCTACCAGGATCAGCGACAGCAGGCGTCCGATGGTCATGTCCCACCCACGCCGTGCTGCAGATCCGAATCCCTGGCCCTGTGTCATGGGGACACCACCCGCGGGGTCCCAGTGTCATGTCCCAGCCTGGACACAGCTCGCCGGACACCCGAGGACAGGTCGTGGGCCAGATCCGGACCCGAGGCTTCGGCGGACGGGGGCAGCGCACGGACGACGACCTCCGTGCCAGCCGGAAGGTCCTCGAGGTGCGCCGCCATCAGGTGGCGCAACTGCCTGGTCACCCGGTGTCGGACGACGGAGCCACCCACAGAGCGCCCGACGACGAAGCCCGCCCGGGCGGGAACTGCCGAATCGGTGGCCAAGGCATGCACCACAACAGTGTGCGCCGCAGCCCTGGAACCCGCGCGCATGACGACGCGGAACTCCTCAGCGCGCCGGATCCTTCGGCGCCCGGGCAGCACGAAAGGCTCGGCAGCTAGGCCGAGATGCGAGTGCGACCCTTGCCGCGACGCGCGGCGAGCACGGCACGACCCGCCCGCGTGCTCATGCGGGTGCGGAACCCGTGCGTACGGGCGCGCCGACGGTTGTTCGGCTGGAAAGTGCGCTTCATGGCGTCTCATCCTTGCGGCTGGGTGTTCTCGGACGAAGAGCCTTCGGCGTGTGCACCACTGGCCGCACGGACCTCTTCCTGGGTACTAAGGTACGCAACCGCCTGAGGACGGGTCAAACGCGCGTGGTTCCAGCCCTTCTCATCTCAGGTCCGATGCCGATGGCCAGGCCGCGAGCACGCATGCGCCGGCATCAGCCGGGCACCGTGGTCGGGGGCTCAGCGAACCTGTGGAAAACTCTTGCACGCCACCGCCGCAGGGGCATAGGTTCGCCGGGTTGTCCGCGGTGCGGATCGTGGCGTTGGGACGCACAGCGAGGGAAAGAGGTTCACCCGTGGATGACACTGCAGACCCGGCCGACATCTGGGCCAGCGCCATCAGCTCGCTGGACAGCACGGCCCTGAGCCGCTCCCACCGGGCGTTCCTGCAGTTGTCCCGGCTGGTCAACGTCTACGGCAGTGTCGCAGTCCTGGCTGCCCCCAACCCGTTCGCCAAGGACGTCCTGGAGTCCCACCTGCGACCACCCATCGAGGACTCGCTGGCTGCCCTGCTGGGCCGGGACATCAGCCTCGCAGTCACCGTGGACCCGTCCCTTGACGTCGATGACGACCTGGCCGACATCTGGGCTGACTCCACCTACGCCGACCGGCCGGCGGATCCGACCGGACCACAGCCGGTCGTGCGGCCCGGAGCACGTGCCACCGAGTCCAAGCCGGAGCAGTCCGCACGCCTGAACCCGCGCTACACGTTCGACACCTTCGTCGCCGGCGCCAGCAACAGGTTCGCCCACGCGGCAGCCGTGGCGGTCGCCGAGCAGCCGGCCCGCAGCTACAACCCCCTGGTCATCTACGGGGAGTCGGGGCTGGGCAAGACCCACCTGCTGCACGCCATCGGCCACTACACGCAGATGCTCTACTCGGGCACCCGCGTTCGCTACGTCTCCAGCGAGGAGTTCACCAACGAGTTCATCAACTCGATCCGTGACGACGCCGCGCTGCTGTTCCAGCGCCGGTACCGCGACGTCGACGTCCTGCTGGTCGACGACATCCAGTTCCTCTCGGGCAAGGTGCAGACCCAGGAGGAGTTCTTCCACACGTTCAACACCCTGCACAACGCCAACAAGCAGATCGTCATCACCTCCGACATCGCCCCCAACCGCCTCAAGGACTTCGAGGACCGCATGCGCACGCGGTTCGGCTGGGGACTGACCACCGACATCCAGCCGCCCGACCTCGAGACCCGGATCGCCATCCTGCGCCGCAAGACCGACCAGGAGGGGATCACCGTCCCGGCAGACGTCCTGGAGTACATCGCCAGCAAGATCTCGCGCAACATCCGTGAGCTCGAGGGCGCCCTGATCCGCGTCACTGCCTTCGCCAGCCTGAGCAAGCGGCCCGTGGACCTCAACCTCGCCGAGGAGGTTCTGCGCAACGTCATCCCGAACGAGGCCGGCCCGGAGATCACCGCACCGGCGATCATGCTGGAGACCGCGAAGTTCTACTCGGTGACCATCGACGACCTGACCGGGCAGTCCCGGTCCAGGACCCTGGTCACCGCCCGCCAGGTGGCCATGTACCTGTGCCGGGAGCTGACCGACCTGTCCCTGCCCAAGATCGGGGAGCTCTTCGGTGGCCGGGACCACACGACGGTCATGCATGCCGATCGCAAGATCCGCACGCTGATGGCCGAGAGGCGCTCGCTCTACAACTCCGTCATGGACCTCACGGCCCGGATCCGGGCGTCGGCCGCCACTCGTTGAGCGCGCTGCCCTGTGGAGGACACGCAGGATGGACGCGGCGTGTCGTTCCACCAAGGCCCGGCACGGCTGTGGACGAGGTCGTCCTGCCCTGTGCGTGGGACCCGATGTCCACGAATCACATCGGTCCGACTCAGCTGGGCCCACAGGGGCTGTGGTCAAGGACACGCTCCGCGACCTGCGACGACGGCAGTTGTCCCCAGGATCCACAGCACCTACTACGAAGACTCCACTTACTTAGGGATGATTCGATGAACCGCCCTCTGGGCCGGTTCGCCTGTGGACGACCCCGGATCGAGGAGCCGACCCGGGCAACTCCACCGAGGACGGGATGGCACCCCGCCACCAGCAGGTTGGGGCCGGATTGTCGCGGCGGTGCATCCCGGTGTCACCGCCGCGTCGTAGGGTGACCCAGCAGAGCGCACACCCAGGAGGAGTTCGTGAAGTTCCGCGTCGACCGTGACCAGTTCGCCGATGCCGTGGCGTGGGCCGGGCGGACCGTACCCACCCGGCCCGCACTGCCCATGCTGTCGGGGCTGCGCCTCGAGTGCGTCGACGGCTCCGAGCCCAGGGTGTCCATCGCCAGCTACGACTACGAGGTCTCCGGACGCGTCGAGGTGGCCGCCGATGTCACCGACGCCGGTGTCGTGCTGGTCAACGGTCGCCTCCTGGTCGATATCGCGCGCTCGCTGCCGGCCCAGCCCGTGGACGTCGAGATAGAGGGCACCCGACTGCGGGTGCGCTGTGGACGGGCCTCCTTCGAGCTGCCCACGCTGCCCGTGGAGGAGTACCCGCCACTGCCGGCGATGCCAGACCCGAGTGGCAGCGTCCCCGGGACCGTGCTGGCGGGGGCCGTGGCACAGGTGGCCGTCGCAGCGGGGCGCGATGACGCCCTGCCGTTCCTCACCGGAGTACGTGTCGAGGTCGATGGCGACCAGGTGACGCTGGCGGCGACCGACCGCTACCGACTCGCGGTGCGCACGTTCTCGTGGAGCCCGCAGGTCGCCGACTTCAATGCGGCCGCCCTCGTGCCTGCGCGGACCCTTGCCGACACGGCCAAGGCCCTTGCCCACGCCGATGAGGTCCACCTGGCCTTCGGGTCCGCCGCGCTGGGTGAGGGCCTGCTGGGCATCGAGGGACTCGACCGGCGCACCACCACGCGCCTGCTGGAGGGAGACTTCCCCAAGTACCGGGCGCTGCTGCCCTCGGAGTCCCCCACAGTCGCCCGCGTCGAGACGGCTGCGCTGACCGAGGCGGTGAAGCGTGTTGCGCTGGTCGCTGAGCGCTCCAGTGCGGTGAAGATGATCTTCAACGGCCAGGAGCTCGTGCTCGAGGCCGGCACCGGCGACGACGCCATCGGCCTTGATGCCATCGAGTGCGTCCTGACCGGCGAGCCCATGGAGCGGATCGCCTTCAACCCCGGCTACCTCCTCGAGGGACTGGCAGCGATCTCCAAGCCGGTGACCAACATGGCCTTCACGAACGCGAACAAGCCTGCCGTGCTGACCGGGGCGGCGAGCTTCGACGCGGACGCCTCGGATGACTACCTGTACCTGTTGATGCCCGTCCGCCTGCCGTCCTAGCAGCGTGCACGTCACCCATCTCGGCCTGGTCGACTTCCGGTCCTACGTGGCCGTGGAGCTCGACCTCCCCGCCGGGGTGACCACCTTCGTGGGTGCCAACGGGCAGGGCAAGACCAACCTGGTCGAGGCGATCGGCTACGCCTGCGCGTTGCGCTCGCACCGCGTGGCCACCGATGCCCCGCTCGTGCGCCAGGGAGCCGAGCGGGCGGTGGTCCGGGTCCAGGCTGACCGGGGCGGGCGCGAGGTGGTCGTCGAGCTCGAGATCACCCCGGGCAGGGCCAACCGCGCACGGCTCAACCGGTCACCGGTTCCTCGGCAGCGCGATGTCCTGGGTCAGGTGTCCCGGGTGCTGTTCGCCCCGGAGGACCTGTTCCTGGTCAAGGGGGATCCCGGGGAGCGGCGCACGTACCTCGACGAGCTCACGGTGGCCCTGGCTCCACGCTTCGATGCCGTCCTGTCGGACCTGGAGCGGGTCCTGCGACAGCGCAACTCGCTGCTGAAGTCGGCCTCAGCCCTGCGCGGAGGGGGTGCTCGGAGCCGCTCGGCAGCCGAGGCGACCCTGTCGATCTGGGACGACCAGCTCGCGGCCCTCTCCGCGGACGTGATCGCTGCGCGGGCGGCACTCGTCGATCGCCTGTCCGACCCCCTGGCGCAGGCCTACCGGGCGGTGGCCCCGGGGAGCCGCGATCCCCGGGCCCTCATCGAGTACGTCCCCGGTGTCCCAGGGGCCCAGGGACTGGGACGAGACGGATTGGTCGAACAGGTGCGCGAGTCCCTGCTGGCCCGACGCGACGAGGAGTTCGCCCGCGGGATCACGCTGGTCGGCCCGCATCGCGACGAGTTGGCAGTGTCCCTGAACGGGATGCCCGTGCGCGGGTATGCCTCCCACGGGGAGTCCTGGTCCATGGCCCTGGCCCTTCGGCTGGCGTCCTATGACATTGTCCGTGCCGAGGCCGGGCCCGGGGGTGAGCCGGTGCTGATCCTCGATGACGTCTTCGCTGAACTCGACGCCGACCGCCGGGAGCGCCTGGCCGTGGCGGTCGCGCAGGTGGAGCAGGTCCTGATCACCGCGGCGGTTCCCGAGGATGTCCCTCAGGCCCTACGGGGTCGGACCGTGGCCGTCAGCGACCTGGTCGCGAGTGCTGCATGAGGGCGCAGGGTCCGCAGCCCGTGGGGGGCCCGGGTGAGCCGCCCGACCCGCCGGAACCGGCCCGTGGGCAGGAGGACCGCCGCGACGAGGCCATGGACCTTCCCGGTGCCGTCCCGGATGCCGCCCGTGCGGTCCTGTCCCGGGTCAGGTCGGCGGCCCGGGCAGGGGCACCAGCCACCGAGCAGCGGTCCAATCGACCGTCGGCGAGCCGTAGGAGGCGCCGGCCGGTCGCGGGGTTCTCCGGCCCGGGGCCCGATGATCGCGATCCCATGGCCATCGCGGGAGCCTGGTCCCGGCTCGTCGACGATCAGGGGTGGCACCAGGGTCTCGACGTCGCGCGGCTGCTCGGCATGTGGCCCGAGATCGTCGGTGCGGCCAACGCGGAGCACGCGACCCCGGAGTCGTTCGATCCGGGATCCGGGGTGCTGCTGGTCCGCACGTCCTCCACGGCCTGGGCCGAGCAGTTGCGGCTGATGATGCCGACCCTGCGCACCGCCATCGAGGCGCAGGTCGGTCAGGGGGTCGTGCGCGACATCCGGGTCGTCGGCCCCACGCCGCCGCGCACCCGCGGGCGGCTGCGGGTGCGCGGCCGAGGGCCCCGCGACACCTACGGGTGATCGTTGCCGGCCAGCCGGCCGAGACGCAGAATCGCCGCCAAACGCCGCGGTCCGCAGGGATGTGGGGGGGATCATCCCCGGCAGGTGCGAGGCCCTGCGCGCGTCCTATGTGGATTTCCGGCCGTGGATGGCCCAGCACAGGGTAGAATTCTGGCATCACGCAGTCGTGGGGGAGTCGCGGGTCCTCAGCACCCGCAGAGGTCTGAGACTGCCGTCTGCGAGTCCCACCGGAGTCAGGAGTCATCAGGTGTCCTATGACGCGAGTGCGATCACAGTCCTCGAGGGGCTGGACGCCGTGCGCAAGCGGCCGGGCATGTACATCGGGTCGACCGGCGAGCGGGGCCTGCACCACCTGGTCTACGAGGTGGTGGACAACTCGGTCGACGAGTCCCTGGCCGGCTACTGCGACCGGATCGAGGTCACGCTGCTGGCCGATGGCGGCGTCCGGGTCGTGGACAACGGTCGCGGCATCCCCGTGGACATCGTGGCCAGTGAGGGCAAGCCGGGCGTCGAGGTCGTGCTCACGGTCCTGCACGCGGGCGGCAAGTTCGGGGGCAGCGGGTACGCGGTCTCCGGTGGCCTGCACGGCGTCGGTGTCTCGGTGGTGAACGCCCTGTCGACCCGCCTGGACGTCGAGGTGCGCCGAGAGGGCCACGTGTGGCGTCAGGAGTACGCCCACGGCGTGCCCGGGGCACCGCTGTCCAAGGACGAGGCGACCCAGGACAACGGGACCTCGGTCACCTTCTGGGCTGACGAGGACATCTTCGAGACCACGCACTACGACTTCGAGACGCTCTCGCGCCGCTTCCAGGAGATGGCCTTCCTCAACCGGGGACTGACGATCGCCCTGGCCGATGAGCGGGTCCACCCGACCGACGACGACTCGGTCGAGGATCAGCCCGGGCCCCGTCAGGTGACCTACCACTACGAGGGCGGCATCGCCGACTTCGTCCGCTACCTCAACGCCAAGCGTGGGGCGGCGCATCCGACGGTCATCGAGTTCTTCGCCGAGGACCTCGACAAGGGGATCTCGGCCGAGATCGCCATGCAGTGGAGCGACCTGTTCAATGAGAGCGTCTACACCTTCGCGAACACGATCAACACGACCGAGGGTGGCGCCCACGAGGAGGGCTTCCGGGCCGCGCTGACCACCCTGGTCAACAAGTTCGCACGCACCTGGAACATCCTCAAGGAGAAGGACGTCAACCTCTCCGGGGAGGACATCCGTGAGGGCCTGACGGCCATCGTCAGCGTGAAGCTCCGTGAGCCCCAGTTCGAGGGCCAGACGAAGACCAAGCTGGGCAACACCGAGGCCAAGACCGTGGTCCAGTCGGTGGTGTTCGAGCAGCTCGGCGCCTGGTTCGAGTCGAACCCGGCCGAGGGCCGGGAGATCGCTCGCAAGGCGGTATCGGCCAGCCATGCCCGGATGGCCGCCCGCAAGGCCCGGGACCTGGCCCGCAACCGCAAGGGCCTGCTCGGTGGCGGCGGCCTGCCGGGCAAGCTGATCGACTGCTCGAGCCGGGAGCCGGAGAACTGCGAGCTGTTCATCGTCGAGGGTGACTCGGCCGGTGGGTCGGCCCGTCAGGCGCGGGATCCCAAGACCCAGGCGATCCTGCCGATCCGCGGAAAGATCCTCAACGTCGAGAAGGCCCGTATCGACAAGGTGCTGCAGAACAACGAGGTCCAGGCACTGATCTCGGCCATGGGCGCGGGCGTCCAGGACGAGTTCGACAAGGACAAGCTGCGCTACCACAAGCTGGTCCTGATGGCCGACGCCGACGTCGATGGCCAGCACATCCGCACGCTGCTGCTGACCCTGCTGTTCCGCTACATGCGTCCCCTGATCGAGCACGGACACGTGTACCTGGGACAACCGCCGCTGTTCAAGATCAAGTGGATCAAGGCCGCTCCGGAGTACGCGTACTCCGAGCGGGAGCGCGACGCCCTGATCGAGGCGGGCGTCGCCGCTGGGCGGAAGCTTCCCAAGGAGGAGGCGATCCAGCGCTACAAGGGCCTCGGGGAGATGAACTGGCAGGAGCTGCGCGACACCACGATGAACCCCGAGGTGCGGATCCTGCTGCAGGTCACCCTCGATGACGCGGCCCAGGCCGACGAACTGTTCATGACGCTGATGGGCGAGGACGTCGAGAGCCGTCGTTCGTTCATCCAGCGCAACGCCCGCGACGTGAGGTTCCTGGACATCTGATGACTGAGATCACCGACGGCCCCGGCGTGCACGGCCGGATCGAGCCCATCGACCTGCAGGTCGAGATGCAGCGCTCCTACCTGGACTACGCGATGAGCGTCATCGTGTCCCGGGCGCTGCCCGACGTCCGTGACGGGCTCAAGCCCGTGCACCGCCGCGTCCTGTACGCGATGTACGACGGGGGGTACCGTCCGGATCGCAACTTCTCGAAGTCGGCACGCGTCGTCGGCGACGTGATGGGCAACTACCACCCGCACGGTGACCTGGCCATCTATGACACGTTGGTCCGGCTGACCCAG
Source organism: uncultured Actinomycetes bacterium (assembly GCA_963706875.1). Classification (GTDB taxonomy): domain Bacteria; phylum Actinomycetota; class Actinomycetes; order S36-B12; family CAIYMF01; genus Prado023. The sequence goes on from CAVPNW010000018.1 coordinate 161,694, forward strand.
GCCTGGGTGCTGCGTTACCCGCTTGTCCAGGGTCAGGGCAACTTCGGCTCCCCGGGCAACGACGGTGCCGCCGCCTCCCGGTACACCGAGTGCCGCCTGGCCCAGCTGGCCATGGAGATGACCCGGGACATCGACGAGGAGACCGTCGACTTCATCCCGAACTACGACGGCCGCACCCAGGAGCCCACGGTCCTGCCGGCGCGGTTCCCCAACCTGTTGGTCAACGGGTCGGCCGGCATCGCCGTGGGCATGGCGACCAACATCCCGCCGCACAACCTGCGCGAGGTCGCCTCCGGGGTCATGTGGGCCCTGGACCACCCGGAGGCCTCGCGCGAGGAGCTGCTCGGCGCGCTCATGGAGCGGGTGCCCGGCCCGGACTTCCCGACGGGCGCGCAGATCGTGGGCCGCCGCGGGATCGAGGACGCCTACCGCACGGGTCGCGGCCTGATCACCATGCGCGCGGTCGTCGAGGTGACCGAGGACGCCCGTGGGCGCACGATGCTCGTGGTCACCGAACTGCCCTACCAGGTCAACCCGGACAACCTGCTGGCCAAGATCGTGGACCTGCACAAGCAGGGCAAGATGTCGGGGATCTCGGACATCATCGACCAGTCCAGCGGCGACACGATGCGCCTGGAGATCATCCTGTCCAAGGACGCGGTCCCGAAGGTCGTGCTCAACCAGCTGTACAAGCACACCCAGCTGCGCGAGACCTTCGGTGCCAACATGGTGGCCCTGGTCGACGGTGTCCCCCGGACACTGCCCCTGGACGCGTTCGTCCGGCACTGGATCACCCACCAGATCACGGTGATCCGTCGACGCACGACGCACCGGCTGCGGGTCGCTGAGGAGCGCGCCCACATCCTGCGCGGGCTGCTCAAGGCCATCGACCGGATCGACGAGGTCATCGCGCTCATCCGGGCGTCGAACTCGGCGGCCGAGGCCCAGTCCGGGCTCATGGAGCTGCTCGAGATCGACGAGATCCAGGCCCAGGCGATCCTGGACATGCAGCTGCGAAAGCTCGCAGCCCTGGAGCGCAACGAGCTCCAGTCGCGATACGACGCCCTGATGCGTGACATCGCCGAGTACCAGTCCATCCTGGCCAGCGAGCAGCGCCAGCGGACCATCGTCGGCGAGGAGCTGTCCGAGATCGTCGCGAAGTACGGCGACGAGCGGCGCACCCAGATTGTTGCCGACGAGGGCGATGTCACCGACGAGGACCTGATCGCCGAGCGCGACATCGTCGTGACCCTGACCCGGGGTGGGTACGCCAAGGCAACTGACGTGGGGCTCTACCGGGCCCAGCGCCGGGGTGGGCGTGGCGTCAAGGGCGCCCAACTGCGCGGCGACGACGTCGTGAGCCACTTCTTCGTCACCACGACCCACCACTGGATCCTGTTCTTCACGACCAAGGGTCGGGTGTACCGGGCCAAGGGCTACGAGCTGCCCGACGCGGGTCGCGACGCGCGCGGCCAGCACGTGGCCAACCTGCTCGCGTTCCAGCCCGATGAGACCGTGGCCCAGGTCCTGGACCTGCGCGACTTCGCCACGGCTGACTACCTGGTGCTGGCGACCCGGGACGGCATGGTCAAGAAGAGCCGGCTGCGTGAGTTCGACTCCATCAGGTCCAACGGCCTGGCCGCGATCAACCTGCGCGAGGGTGATGAGCTGATCTCCGCCCAACTGGTCAGCGCTGAGGACGAGCTGATGCTCGTGTCGGCCAAGGGCGCCTCCGTGCGGTTCCGTGCTGATGATGCGACCCTGCGCCCGATGGGTCGGGCCACCTCCGGCGTGCAGGGGATCCGCCTTCGTCACGGGGACACGGCGCTGTCCATGGAGGTTGTCCGTCCCGGGTCGCACCTGGTCACGGTGACCGACGGCGGGTACGCCAAGCGGACGTCGGTGACCGAGTGGCGGACCCAGGGTCGCAACACCTACGGGGTCACCGCCATGAAGCTCGTCGAGGCGCGCGGCTCACTGGTCGGCGCCCTGATCTGCCAGGAGTCCGACGAGTTGTATGCGATCGCCAGCAACGGCGTGGTCATCCGGACCCGTGTGGACCAGGTCCGCTCCACCGGTCGGGCCACCATGGGCGTGTCCCTGATGGATCTGGCTGAGGGGGACAGCGTCGTCGGCGTCGCCCGCTCGGCCGACCTCAGCGAGGACGACGAGGTGCTCGACGACGTGGTCGAGGGGGTTGACCCGGAGACGGCCGTTGACCCGGATGAGGTCGTCCCGGAGCCGTCGACGGGTGCTGAGCCGCAGGACAGCGGCGAGGACCTGATCGAGGACAGTGGGACAGGTAACGACGAGGACGGGTGAGGCCACCGCCTGGGGTCCCCGGTGGACCCGAGGCGGCGAGCCGGGCCGTCCCAGCATGGGCGGTATACCATCGGGGCTGGTCGCAACGGTGACGGGAGGATCGACATGGCGGAGCATGTGCAGGGTCAGCCCGGTGCCGACCGTGCGGTCGGCCGCCCCGGCCCGGCGGCCCGCATGACAGGTCCGGATCCCGTCCGACCTCGGCCGAGCGTCCTGATCCCCCCGGTTACCTCAGCCTCGGGCGGCTCAGCTCCTGCGGCGCCGGCACCTGCCCCCGCGGCGCCCATCCCCCCGACAGTCGAACCGCAGGCACCGCCGACCGGGGGCCCCGCCCCGTCGGTCGCAGCTCCGGCTGCCGCCGTGGCAGCCGCGACGGGGATCGCCGCCGCCACTGCTCCTGCTCCGGCACCTGCGCCCACATCGGGCCCGCCCTCGATGCCCGCCGCACCGGCACAGCCGCGTCCGCAGCTGCAGCCGCGTCCGCAGCAGACCAGCGTCGCCCGGGTGGCCCACAGCGCTGTGCGGCCCTCGTCCGGCCCCCGAGCGGCCCGCGTCTACGTGACGCACATCGACCCGTGGGCTGTCATGAAGCAGGCGTTCCTGCTGTCACTGGCCCTGGCCGTGATCATCCTGGCGGCCTCGGCCGCCCTGTGGTTCGCCCTGGACTCCGCGGGGATCATCGATGCGATCACCAGGACCGCCACCGACGTGGGTGGCGAGAGCGGTGCCAGCGTGACGGGCTTCCTGGACTTCGGCAAGATCATGGGCGCGGCACTGGTGGTCGCAGGGATCGAGACGGTGCTCGTGACCGCCCTGTGCACGCTGCTGGCGTTCATGTACAACCTGTCCGTCGGAATCGGCGGGGGCCTCGAGGTCACGCTGTCCGAGGAGGACTAGTCGTTTGGGTCCCGCAGCGGTGCTGGGGTACCCTTTCCGACGGTGCAGGAACGCACCGGAGGGCCTATAGCTCAGACGGTTAGAGCGCTTCCCTGATAAGGAAGAGGTCAGAGGTTCAAGTCCTCTTAGGCCCACGCGCAGCGAGCTGGCTCGCTGTGATTCCCCGGGAGGTCACCCATGTTGAAGAAGGTCCTGCTGCTGGCGGCAATCGCTGCTGCCGGGTACGTCGCCTACAGCCGCGTCACCCAGGCCCAGGAGGAGCGCGACCTCTGGAACGAGGCCACCTCCGCTCCCGACCTGCGCTGACCCAGCGAGGGGACGTAGCTCAACTGGCAGAGCACCGCCTTTGCAAGGCGGGGGTTAGGGGTTCAAGTCCCCTCGTCTCCACACATGACCGTGGCCCCGGGCTGTTCCCCGGGGCCACGGTCATGTGTGCCAGGAACGCGGCGGGGGCTTGGGAGCAGGCTCGCCAGAGGCGAGCCGACGGCTCCCCTCGTCTCCGGGCGACGACTCCCTCCCCACCCAGCCCCACCCGGTCACTCCCAGCGCCCCGTGGCCCGACCCGCCCGACCCTGCCCACCCGCGACACCTGTGGCAGGATTCCGGCCATGACCACAGCCGTGCTGCACACGTCCCTCGGGGACATCCGCGTCAACCTCTTCGACAACCACGCCCCGAAGACGGTGAAGAACTTCGTCGGGCTGTCCGATGGGTCCCTGGAGTGGACCGATCCGCGCACCGGTCGTCCGGGGGAGGGCGCCCTCTACACCGACGTGATCTTCCACCGGGTGATCCGCGGCTTCATGATCCAGGGCGGGGACCCGACCGGGACCGGTCGCGGAGGCCCCGGATACCGCTTCGGCGACGAGTTCCACCCCGAGCTGGTGTTCGACCGGTCGTACCTGCTTGCGATGGCCAACGCCGGCCCCGGCACCAACGGCAGCCAGTTCTTCATCACCGTCGGCAAGACGCCGCACCTGAACCGCAAGCACACCATCTTCGGCGAGGTGGCCGACCAGCCCAGCCGGGACGTCGTCGATGCGATTGCCGCGACCCAGGTAGGTCCTGGTGACCGCCCGGTGACTGATGTCGTCATCTCCTCGGTGACCATCGAGCAGTGAGCTACGGCCTGCCGGCGGAGGCCGCTCCGCCCGCGCCCATCTGCTACCTGCACCCCGGGCGCGAGACCTGGATCCAGTGCACCCGATGTGGTCGGCCGATCTGCCCGGAGTGCATGACGGCTGCTGCTGTGGGCTACCAGTGCCCTGAGTGCGTGCGGGCCGGCGCAGCCTCGATCCCCACCCCGCGGACCGTGTTCGGCGGCACCCTGACCCGCGACGGCGCGGTCACGATGTCCCTGATGGGGATCTGCGCGTTCCTGTTCGTCACGATCACACTTCTCGACATGGCCGGCGGACTCCCCCGGTGGGGGATGCAGCCGCTGGCGATCGCCCTGGAGGACCAGTGGTTCCGACTCCTGTCGGCGATCTTCCTTCACGCCAACTGGCTGCACATCGGCTTCAACATGTACGTCCTGTTCGTCCTGGGCCCACCGCTGGAGCGTGTCCTTGGACACAACCGGTTCCTGACCCTCTACGTGCTCTCCGGGATCGGCGGCTCAGTCGCCTCGTACTGGTTCTCCCCGGTGAACACCTTGTCCGTCGGGGCCAGTGGCGCGATCTTCGGCCTGATGACCGCCTGGATCGTCGTCGGACGCCGCCTGGAACGCGACGTGACCCAGATCATCGTGCTGCTCGGCATCAACGTCGCCCTGGGGTTCTTCATCGGCGGGGTGGACTGGCGAGCGCACCTCGGTGGTGCGGTGACCGGCGCACTCGTCGCGCTGGTGCTCACCACGGGTCGGGGCCAGCAGGGGCGCGCCAAGGTCGGCCGGCAGGCCGCAGCAGCGGGGGCGGTTCTCGCCGCGCTGATCGTGCTGACCGTCCTGCGCACCTCACAGATCCAGGACATGGTCCCTGCGTTGCTCAGCTGAGGCCTCGGGGTACGATGCGGCCCTGTCGTGCCGAGAGAGGAATTCATGCCGGAGTCCAAGGGCCGCGGGAAGCCGACGTCGAGCTCGCCGCCGCCAGTTCCCAAGAAGGACGTCCCCACGACCTCCCCCCGCTGGCTGGTGCCCGTCATGCTGGCGTGCTTCATCATCGGGCTGCTGTGGATAGTCGCCTACTACATCGCTCCTGGGATGCCGGTCATGTCCACCCTCGGGCGCTGGAACATGGTGGTCGGGTTCGGGCTGATCATGGTCGGGTTCGGATTGTCGACGAAGTGGCGCTGAGCCGGGCAAATCGCCGCAATTGGCCGCATTGAACCCTGGGCAACGTGAGATGGGTCACGTTCAGTGACGGTGGGGCCTGAGGCCTTCGCGGGAACGACCTGGGCTTGTTCGCGACACACCGTGATCAAGCAGCCACTGAAGGAAAGCGAACTACACCCGTGTAACTCTGTCCCCAGTTGTGGATAACCCTGTGGACGACATCCCGTCCACGGTCACATCGGTGAACGGCAGACGGGGTTCGAGCCAGGGGAACACCCACGTGAACAGCACGAGGACCAGTCCGGCGAAGGCCACGGCACAGATCAGTGCCCGCACGGCCGTGGGGCCGGGCAGGTGGTTCCAGAGCCAGCCGTACATCTAGCGGCCCGCCTCGATCTCCGGCGGGATCTCTCCCTCGGCCTTGTCGTAACTCGTCGTGAGGTCGCCCCACCAGATCCACCGCGTCGTGCTGCCCCAGCGGGGGTTGCACGTGGTCAGGGTGATCAGCCGGTCGGTGGGCGTGGCGCCGGGATCGCCCGGGACCGGGTCGATGACCCACGTGTCCGACGGGCTGACGATCTGGTCGCGCCTCAGCGTGTACTCGAACCATGAGTCCTGGGTCTCGACGAAGACCCGGTCACCGTCCTGGAGGCGGTCGATGTCCCGGAACGGCTCCCCGTTGGTCGCCCGATGGGCAGCCACCGCGAAGTTCCCCTTCTCGCCGGGCAGCTGGGTCGTCGGATAGTGGCCGATCCCCCGGGCCAGGTCGGAGAGCTCGACGCTCTCCAGCACAGGGACTCCCCAGACCCGGTCACTGAGGCGCGGGATGTACATCAGGGCGAACGCGCTGCCGATCTCGGGACGGGCCTCGGGGGTGTCCTCGCCCGAGTCGCCCCCGTCGCCGCCCTGGGGATCCTGGCTGGCCCACGAGTCCTGCAGGTCGGACGCGACCTGGTCAGCGGCCCTCTGCGCGGTCACGTTGGTCCACAGCAACTGGTAGGCGACGAACAGCAGGAGCAGGACGCCCAGCGTGATCAGCAGCTCGCCGAGGACCCCGACGGCCGACCAGACGCGTGACGGTGGCCTGTGCGTGGCCTGCTCGGTCTGCGGGATGGTCATCGGACCACTTGGGCGTCATTGGTCGACAGGGGGCCGGTGTAGGCCGGGAGGACCTGCTCACGGGCGGTCTTCACCTCGTAGCGCATGCCCACGACCCCGGCCCACTGCCGGAAGAGCTGGACCGACTCGTCCTCGTCGAGTGCAGTCAGCATGCGGTCGAGGTCCCCGACCCCGGCGATGACGAACGGTGGGGAGTAGACCTGCCCCTGGAGGATGACGGTGTTCCCCACGCAACGCACGGAGCTCGAGTTGATCAATCGCTGGCCCATGACGGTGACCCCGGAGGCCCCCGAGCGCCAGAGGGCGTTGACCACGCCCTGCACGTCCTGCTGGTGCACGATGTAGTCGTCCCCCGTGAGCCCGTCGGGCAGGGGGTTGGGCGCATCGGCATCGTCGAGTGTCACAGTGACACCGGGACCCCTGACCTCGGTCAGTCCCACTGCGGGGGCCAACTCCGCGATCTGCTCGTTGGTCTGCTCCAGGACGATCCCCGGATCATCCTGGGACCGCAGGGCCGCCAGCTCGGTGGTCAGGCGATCGACATCGTCCTGAAGGCTGCTGTTCTGCTCTGCCCTGGCGATGATGGCGTCGCGCACGCCCCCGGTGCGGTCCAGACGCAGGATGCCGTCCTCGGATGCCGTGGCACTGGCGATGAACATCGCCCCGGCCATGGCGAACACCCCACCGGCGACGAGGTCCGGCCAGCGCACCCGGCGCCGGCGCCGGACGGGGCGTGCCCCAGCAGCGGCGTCCTCCGGGGGGTCCAGGACCTCGGTCCCCGGGACAGCCGGACGTCCCGGATCCGCGGATCCGGTCCCGGGCGCGCCGAGGGGTGAGTGCACGGGACTACGGTACCCGCGACAATGGGCCTGTGACTGCACGCATCCTGATCGTGGACAACTACGACTCCTTCGTCTTCAACCTCGCCCAGTACCTCGCCCAGCTCGGTGCGCAGGTCGATGTCCGGCGCAACGACGAGGTGTCCACTGGCGACGCCCGCAACTACGACGGCGTGCTCCTGTCGCCCGGGCCGGGTGATCCCCACGATGCCGGGGTGTGCATGGACATGGTCAGCGCGTGCGCCGGGACGGTCCCGCTGTTCGGGGTCTGCCTGGGGCATCAGGCGATCGGCGCGGTGTTCGGCGGGATCGTCTCGCGAGCTCCGGAGCTGCTGCACGGCAAGACCTCGATGGTGCACCACACCGGTGCCGGGGTCCTGGCCGGGCTGCCCGACCCGTTCCGGGCCACCCGGTACCACTCGCTCGCTGTTGAGCGCGGCTCTGTTCCCCAGGAGCTGGAGATCACCGGCTGGACCGATTCCGGCGTCGTGATGGCACTTCGGCACCGCGAGTTCGACATCGAGGGGGTCCAGTTCCATCCCGAGTCCGTGCTCACCGAGGGCGGGCACCTCATGCTGGCCAACTGGCTGGCGCGGTGCGGTGATCCGGATGCGGTGCGGCGTGCTGACGGCCTGGCCCCGGTCGTGGGCTCCGCCTCGAGCGCCTGAGCCCCTCCCGGCGCCCCCGGGGGCGCCGACCAAGCAGGCCCAGGCGGACGGCGGCTCAGCCGAAGGCCGCGGCCAGCCGGCCGACAGCCTCGCGCAGCACCTGCGGGCGCTTGCAGAACGCCCACCTGACCCAGGACTGTCCCACGGACTGGTCATCGCAGAGCGGGGCCACCGGGATCGCGACCACGCCAGCCCGCCGGGGCAGCTCAGCGCAGAACCGTTCCCCACTGTCGTAGCCCACCGAGGTGACATCGGTGAGCAGGAAGTAGGTCCCCTCGCTCGGCAGCACCGTGAGGCCGAGTCCGGACAGGCCGTCGGTGAGCAGGTCGCGCTGACGGGCCAGCCCGCTTCGGAAGGTGTCCCAGTGCTCATCGGGAAGTGCGGTCATGCCCTCGGCCACGGCCCACTGGAACGGCCCACCGGAGACGTAGCTCAGGTGCTGGCGGATGACGCGTACGGCGCCGATCAGGTCCGCGGGTCCGGTCGCCCAGCCCACCTTCCAGCCCGTGAACGACAGGCTCTTGCCGGCGGAGCCCACGGTGATCGTGCGTTCCGCCATGCCCGGCAGGGTGGCGATGGGGATGTGCGGATGCCCGTCGAACCAGAGGTGCTCGTAGGCCTCGTCGGAGAGGACGACGAGGTCGGCCGCGACTGCCTCCCGGGCGATGGCTGCGAGCTCAGCCCCGGTGAGGACAGAGCCTGAGGGGTTGTGCGGCGAGTTGAGGATCAGCATCCGGCTGCGCGCGGTGATGCGCGCCCGGAGCGCCATCGGATCGGGTCGGAATGTCCCTGGGACAGGTGGGACACTGACGCGGACCCCTCCGGCGAGATCGATGGCGGCCGCGTAGAGGTCGAACCAGGGCTCGAGGACCAGGACCTCGTCCCCGGGCTCCACGAACGCCAGGACGCTGGCGACGATCGCCTCCGAGGCACCGGTGGTCACGACCACGTCCGTGGCCGGATCCCAGGTCAGCCCGTACCACCTCTGCTGGTGCGCGCAGATCGCCGTGCGGAGTTCGGGCAGGCCATGGACGGGCGGGTACTGCGCTCCTCGACCCTCGGCGATGGCCGCCAGGGCGGCGTCGCGCACGAGCTCCGGTCCGTCGGTGTCCGGGAACCCCTGGCCGAGGTTGACTGCCCCGACCGAGGTGGCCAGGGCCGACATCTCACCGAAGATGCTGCGTCGGTGGGGCTGCATCCGGGCCACGAGAGGGTGTGTCATTGGCCTACCCCATGCTGCTGATGTCGCAGGGACACGTGGGTCACTTCCCAGCCAGACCGGACCGGGAGGCCATGGTGCCCGCCCGCCGCAGGAGTGGGCGGGGCGTGAACTGGACGGCCAGTGCCAGGGCGCTGTAGCGCTTGGAGGGGACACTCACCGACCGACCTGCCCGCGCCGTCCGGAGCCCATCACGGGCCACTCGTCGCGAGTCCAGCCAGACCCAGTCCGGGAAGACCGAGACGTCCATCTCAGCGCGCTCGTGGAACTCCGTGCGGGTGAAGCCCGGGCAGACGGCTGTGGCGGTCACCCCGGTCCCGGAGAGCTCGGCACCGAGACCCTCGGTGAACACAGTGACCCAGGACTTGGCCGCGGAGTACGTGCCGATCGGCATCCATCCGGCGACGCTGGACACATTGACCACGATCCCGTGTCCCCGCTGCACCATCCCGGGCAGCGCCGCGTGGGTCAGTCGCAGGGTGGCCCGGACCAGGACATCGAGAAGGCGTTCCTCGTCGGAGAGATCCCCTGCCACGAACTCCTGGTTGACGCCGAACCCGGCGTTGTTCACCAGGACGTCGATGGGGTTCGACGTATCGGCCAGCCGGTCCATCACGGCCCTGCAGCCGGCATCCGTGGCCAGGTCGGCGGTCAGCACCTCCACGGTGACGCCGTGATCGGCGGAGAGTCGTTCGGCAAGGGCCTCAAGACGCTCGGTGCTTCGCGCCACAAGGACGAGGTCCGATCCCTCTCCGGCCAGCTCCTCGGCGAATGCCAGGCCGATGCCGGCGGTGGCGCCGGTGATGCATGCAGTCATGGCCCCAGTGTGCCCCAGCCGGTCAGGGCATC